>CAWDUD010000014.1:0-478157 GCA_963805415.1 uncultured Acidimicrobiia bacterium | reverse complement strand
TGTCCGGTTCCTGGTGTCAGCTGTCGGCGAGAGTGCCTGCGTCGACCGAGTTGTAGCCGATCGAGTCGAGGTAGGCGGTGACTGCGGCCTTGGCGGCCGCGTCGTCGCCGGCGATGGGCAGGGCGGTGCGGTCCGGGGCGCCGGACGGGCGGCCCAGCGAGGCCAGGTGCCGGTAGTAGATGTTGTTGAAGACCTTCACCACGTGCGCATCCGGCAGGTGGTGCTGGAGCAGGCCGCTGCTGGTGAGCGCGCCGGTGTCGATCACCTCGATCTGGCCGTCGCGCTGGGGGTAGTAATTGCCGGTGTCCAGGACCGGCTTGCCCGCCAGCGGTTTGGCCGGGACGTCGCCGATGGCCTTGACCGGGATGCTGACCACCACCAGGTCGCCCGCCTCGGCGGCTTGCCCGACGGTGGCGGCGGTGGCGAGCGGGCCGAGTTCGGCCACGAGATCCTGCAGCGTTTCCGGGCCGCGGGAGTTGCTCAGCACTACCTGGTGCCCGGCCGCCACGCTAAGCCGGGCCACGGTACCGCCGATCATCCCGCTGCCGATGAAGCCGATAGTCGTCATGCCCGGTGCCAACCCCGGGCCGCCCCGGGTCATTCCTGTGCGCGCAGCGCGCCGGTCACAGCGTCGGTGACCTCGGCAAAGCTCAGCCCGAGCCGGCAGGCGACGCGGGCAACCTGCCGCGCGACCTGGCCGGACGGCAGCCCGGCGACCAGCGGGGCGGCGGCGTGCAGCGCGGCGAACTTCCCGTCGGGGAACACGAGCCAGCGTTCGAACGGCGCCACCGTCTCATCGAGTACCAGATCGACGAGAGGCACGGCGGCGCCGAGCCGCCGGGCCAGCGCCCGGCCGCCGCGTTCGCGCCGGAATCCGGCCGGGTCCTGGCCCGCCGGCAGGACGGCGGCGACAGCATGGTCGGTCACGCCGCGAAGCAGGTGATGGGCCCGCACGGCGGCCTGCCGGCCCGCCCGGTCCGCGTCGAAGGCCACGACTACACCCGCCCGGCGCAGGTCGCAGGTCCGGGCGAGCAGGGTGACCTGGGCGGGGGTCAGCGCGGTGCCGCAGGGCGAGACGCCCGCGTATCAGCCGGCCGCGCTCACCGCGATCGCGTCCAGCGGGCCCTCGACCAGCACCGGCCGCGCCGCCGCGGCCAGCGCCCGCCGTCCCTCGTACAGGCCGAAGAGCAGGCTGCCCTTGCGGTACAGGCCGGTCGTCCGGCTGTTGAGGTAGACCGGCCTGGGTCGGCTCCCGCCCGGGCGGGTGCGTCCGGTGAAACCAGCGAGCGTCCCGTCCGGCCAGCGGATCCCGAACATGGCCCGGTCCCTGAAGAAGTCGACGAGCACGCCACGCCTAGTCCGCCGGGCCAGCCCGGCGGCCTGGATGGCGGTGTCGCCGTAGCCGAGGTCGCGCAGGTGGACGGTGAGCACGCGCCAGCCGGCCGGGGCGTAGCCCACCGTCCACGGCCGCAGCGCCCGTTCGCCGAACCCGCGTCCGGCCAGGTAGGCGGGGACCCAGCTGCCGGCCAGCCGGGCGGCGAAGAAACGGGCCGCGGCCAGCGTGAGGTCGCCGGGCAGCGGGCCGCCGGGGCGGGGTTTGCCCGGCTGGGCCTCAAGCTGAGTCATATCGATCCTTTGTTCGATTATAACCCCGCCGAGGGCCGGGCATACCGCGGGCCTGACCGGGGGTTCCCGGCCAGGCCCGCTGGGTGGTCTGGTTAGCGCATCAGCTCGGCGGCGAGCTCGTCGACGGTGGCGAGCTCGGCCTGCGCCACGGTGGGTTCAACACGTCGGTTCAGACACGGTGGGTTCGGACACGGCGCGCCCCCGCGGGCGCAGGGTCAGGTAGCTGACCGCGACGCCGGCCGCCATCAGGGCGATCGTGACGAGCAGGCCGGTGTGGTAGCCGTCGAGGAAGGCGTGCACCGGGTCTGCCCCGCCGCGGGCCGAGGCGCCCTGCGCGGTCCGCAGCACGGCCCCGATCACCGTGATGCCGAGCAGGCCCGCGACCTCACGCGAGGCGTTGAGCAGCGCGGAGGCGACGCCGGCCACGGAGGACGGGGTGGCGGCCATGACGGCGTTGGTGAGCGGCACGTTCATCAGGCCGGCGCCGGCGCCGAACAGCATGAACCCGGGCAGCAGGCTGGTGTAATGCGCGCTCAGGCCGAGCCGGGCGAACAGGACCAGGCCGACGACCATGAGCAGCATCCCGGCCGCCACCGTGCGGTGCGCTCCGGCCCGCGCCTCGATCCTCGGGGCGATGCCGGCGAACACCGCGACGCACAGCGCCATCGGCACGAAGGCCAGGCCGGCCTCGACCGGCGAGAAGCCGAGGGTCTGCTGCAGGTACAGCGAGGTGAAGAAGTAGATGCCGAGGATTCCGAAGGCCCAGATCATCATGGTGCCGCTGCCGCCGCTGAACTCGCGGCTCCGGAACATCTTCAGGTCCACCATCGGGCGGGCCGAACGGGACTCGATGGCCAGGAAGGCCCCGGCCGAGGCGGCGGCCAGCGCGAACGCCCCGAGGATGCGCGGCGCGGTCCAGCCGCTCACGTTGCCCTCGATCAGGGCGTAGGTCAGGGCGAACAGGGCCAGCGCGGAGGTCGCCAGGCCGGGCAGGTCGAGCTGGCGCGCCGCGGACTCGGACCGCGACTCGGCCACGTAGAACATCGTGATGACGAAGGTGAGCACGCCCACCGGCACGTTGATGAGGAAGATCCAGCCCCAGTGCAGGTGCTGGCTGATCAGGCCGCCGAGCGCCGGGCCGGTCGCCAGGGCCAGCGCCCCGGCCGCGGCCCAGATGCCGATGGCCATGCTCCGCTCCCTGACGTTGGTGAACGTGGCCATGATGATGGCCAGCGTGGCCGGCATGAGCAGGGCCGCCCCGATGCCCTGGATAGCCCGGCTGGCGATGAGCACGCTCCCGCTGCCGGCCAGCCCGGCGACCAGCGAGGACAGCGTGAAGACCGCCATGCCGGCCAGGAACAGCCTGCGCCGCCCGAACACGTCGGCGAGTCTGCCGCCGACCAGCAGCAGCCCGGCCACCGTGAGCAGGTAGCTGCTCACCACCCACTCAAGCCCGGACACCGACAGGTGCAGGCTGTGCTGGATGGTCGGGATCGCCACGTTGACGATGTTGTTGTCCAGGTAGGTCATGAAGGCGGCCAGGCTCACGGCCGCCAGTGCCCACCAGCGCCTGGAGTCCAGGCCCTTGTCACTCGATGTCACAGTGCTCGCTGACACTGGATCGTCCTTTCCCCGGTTATCCATGTACGACGTACTTGTATGTCGTACATATACGCCGTACAAGTACTCTGTACAGCATGGCTTGTACGTTGTATAGTTGTCAAGCGATGAAGAAAGAAAATGAGCCAGGCGAGGCAGCGGCCGAACGGCCCAGGCTGAGCAAGCGGACCGTGACGGAGAACGCGCTCAAGCTCGCCGACGCCGACGGATTGGACGCGCTGACCATCCGCAAGCTGGCGCAGCACCTGGGCGTCACGCCGATGGCCTTGTACTGGCATTTCCGCAGCAAGGAGGACCTCCTCGAGGGCGTGGCCGAGCAGGTCTGGGGCGAGATCGACGTGAACACCGACCCGGACGCGCCGTGGTGGGCCCAGCTCCAGGGGCTACTGGAGTCCCTGGTCGCGGTGCTGCGCGCGCACTCGGCGGCGGCGCAGTTGCTGCTCGAGCACGAGAAGCGGAACGAGGCGGCGCTGCGCGCCACCGAGGTCACCCTCGACGTCTTGCGCCGCGCGGGGTTCGATGCCGAGCACGCCAGCGCGATCGCCCGCAGCACGCTGTGGACCGGGATCACGCCCTCGAGCCCGAGGTGGTGGCGATCGGCGAGGCCGGGCTCGACCACCACTACGAGCACTCCCCGGCGGCGGACCAGGCCGCGGCCTTCCGCGCCCAGATCGGCCTCGCGCACGAGCTCGATCTCCCGCTCGTGATCCACACCCGCGAGGCGTGGGACGAGACCTTCGCGATCCTCGACGACGAGTCGCTGCCGCGCCGCACGGTGTTCCACTGCTTCACCGGCGGACCCCACGAGGCCGCTGCCTGTGTCGAGCGCGGCGCGTTCCTCTCGTTCAGCGGGATCGTCACGTTCAAGAACGCCGACGACGTCCGCGCCGCGGCCGCGGCGGTGCCCGCGGACCGGCTCCTCGTCGAGACCGACAGCCCCTATCTCGCGCCCGTCCCGCACCGGGGCCGGACCAACGAGCCGGCGTTCGTCGCGGACGTCGGGGCCGGGCTCGCCGCGGCCCGGTGTGTCCCGGTCGCGCAGATCGCGCAGGTGACCTCAGCAAATGCTCAGGCGATCTTCGCCGGCCCCTGAGGTCGGCGGACGGGCTCCGGCGGTGCCGTCCCCGGTGGCTTTCCGGGCCGGCGCGGCCACGGCCGGACCGCCCCACCGGCCCCCCGGGACTGCCAGATCCTGGTATCGAGATTGACCCTCCAGGAGGCCGTCGTTAGGTTCGCCCCCGTTCCGACAGCCGCCCGGAGTGCGGCTGCCCGACCGGGAGGCGGACCCGATCAGCGAGTACCTGGCACGTCGTGCGACGCGCGTGGGCGACACCCGTGCGCGCCGATACGCGCTGCGTGCGGTGCAGCCCTCACCCGCCCGCCAGTCGGCCCCGGAGCCGGACGCCTGGCTGCCGATCGACCTCACCGCCGAGCTCCGCGCCGTCGACTTCACCGGCGAGCTCGAGCTGCTCCAGCTCGAGGAGGGCCAGCTCGACCTCGACCGCGAGCTCGCCGAGCTCGAGTCCGACTTCTGGCGGACGGCCGAGACCGAGCACCCGTTCCTCACCGGCGCGCTGCCCGAGGTCGTCGCCCCGATCTCGATCTTCGACCGCGCCGCGGACGTCCCCGGGCCGGACGGCACCCCGGCCCACGAGTCCACGCCGGCCGACGCGGCCGTACCGGCGCCGGATGCCGGGACGGTCACGCCCGCGCCGGCACCCGAAGCGGTCCCCGACCCTTCGTGGCCGGTGCCCGAGGAGTACGCGGCGCTGCGCCCGAACCGGCCCGCGATCGTCGCCCGCCGCCGGGCGCTGCGCCTGCGCCGTCGACTCATCCTCACCTCGCTCGTGGTCGCAGTGACCGCCGCGCTCGTCGTCGTCGCCGGCCAGGTCATGGGCGGCACGCCACCGCGGCGCGACGTCACCGTCTCGGTCGACGGTCGGGCCAGCACGGTCGTGACGCGTGAGGGGACCGTCGCCGATCTGCTCGCCGCGGAAGGTGTGGTGCTGAAGTCCGGCGACCGCGTCGTGCCGTCGCTCTCGACGCGGCTGCACCAGGGCATCGCGGTGCACGTCGTGCACTCGTTCCCCGTCGTCGTCGACGTCGACGGGACGGTCACGCGTCACCGCACCACGGTCCACTCGCTCGCCGACCTGCGCCACGAGCTGCACGTGCCGCGGGCGATGGTGCGCGTCGGCGGGAGTGGCACACTCGCTCGCGGCGACCACATCGTCCTCCGGACTCCGCACGACGCGACGATCAAGGTCGACGGTGTCGAGGCGCCGGTGCCGCACAGCACGGCCCTGACGGTCGGCGAGCTGCTCCGCGCGCAGAAGGTCGCGGTCGGTCCGCGCGACGAGGTCCTGCCGGCACCCGGCACGCGTCTCGACGTGCGGGATGACCGTCCAGGTGGTGCGCGTCGCCGACGACCAGGTCGTCGAGGACCAGGTCATCCCGTTCCCGACGGTGTACCGCGACGACCCGAGCCTCGGGGCCGGGCACTCGAGCACGATCCAGGCCGGCCGGAACGGAATGGCCCATGTCATCTCGAACGTCGTGAGGAAGGACGGCGTCATCGAGGAGTGGCACGAGGCGAGCCGGGTCGTCGTCCAGGCACCGGTCACCCGGATCCTGGCGCGGGGCACCAGGAGGTCGGGCTCGCAGGTGCCGCCGGCGCCCCCGGCAACCGGTGGAGGTGCCGCCCGGTCGATCGGCGGCGGCTACGCGACCTGGTACCAGAGCCACGCCGGGCCCGGCGCCTGCGCCCACCTCACGCTGCCCTTCGGCACCATCGTGAAGCTCGTCGCCAACAACGGACGGACGGCGCAGTGCCGGGTCGGCGACCGCGGGCCGGAGGCCTGGACCGGGAACTCGATCGACCTGAACCCCGACGTGTTCCAGCAGCTGGCGCCGCTCGGCACCGGCCGGATCTACGTCAAGATGTACGTCGTCGGCTGACGCGTCGCGCCGATGGCGTTGACCCCGGCGACCATCCCGGCACTCCTCGAACGCCACGGTCTCCGCCCGAGCCGGGCGCTCGGCCAGAACTTCCTCGCCGACCCGAACACGGCGCGGCGCATCGTGCGACTCGCGGGCGTCGAGGCAGGTGACCGCGTCCTCGAGATCGGGCCGGGCATCGGGTCGTTGACGGTCGCGCTGCTCGAGGCGGGTGCGCGTGTGACCGCCGTCGAGATGGACCGCCACCTCGTGCCAGTTCTCGCGGAGACGGTCGGATCCGGCGCGGTGCGCGTGGTCGTCGGCGACGCGATGCGGGTGGAGATCGACGACCTGCTCGCCGACGCGCGCGAGGCGTCGTGGCGCGTCGTGTCGAACCTCCCGTACAACGTGGCCACGCCGATCGTGATGCGCCTGCTCGAAGCCGCGCCTGCAGTGACGTCGATCCTCGTGATGGTGCAGCGCGAGGTGGGGGAGCGCCTCGCGGCCGGTCCGGGCACGAAGGCGTACGGTGCGGTCTCGGTGAAGGTCTCGTACTACGCGTCGGCGAAGGTCGTCGGGATCGTCCCCCCGACGGTCTTCGTCCCCGCACCCAAGGTGGAGTCCGCGCTCGTGCGGATCGAGCGGCACGCGTCGGCCCCCGTCGACGTCCCCTCACCGGAGCGGCTCTTCGCCCTCGTGCGGGCCGGCTTCGGCCAGCGCCGCAAGATGCTGCGCGGCGCGCTCCGGGCGGAGCTGGGCGCGCGCGTCGAGCCCGTGCTCGCCGCGGCGGGCATCGACGGGCGCGTCCGGGCCGAGGAGCTGACGCTCACGGAGTGGGCCGCGATCGCGCGGGCGGAGGCGTGACCCGGCTCCCGCCCGCCGGCGTCCGGGCGGTGGCACCGGCCAAGCTCACGCTCTCACTGCGCTGTCCTCGGCACCCGGCCCGACGGCTTCCACGAGCTCGAGGCGCTGACGGTGATGGTCGGCGGCCCCGGCCGACGTGCTCGTGGTGCGCCCGGCGGCGCCGGGCACGCTCGAGCCTCGTCGTCCACGGCGGCGTCGACCTCCCGAGGGGGGCGGACAACCTCGTGCTGCGTGCGGCCAGGGCGGTGCTCGGCCCTCACGACGCCGGCGTCGAGATCGCGCTCGACAAGCAGATCCCGTCCGGGGCCGGCCTCGGCGGCGGTTCGGCGGATGCGGCGGCGTTGCTGCGCGTGGCGCGCGATGCGCTCGGGCTGGCGATCGACGCGGCGGCCGTCATGGCCGTCGCCGCCGCGCTCGGGTCCGACGTACCGGTGTGCGTCGAGGGCCGGCCGGTGATGATGCGGGGCCGTGGCGAGCGGCTCGACCCGGTCGAACCGGCTCGGCGACCTGTGGGTCGTGATCGCGTGGCCGGGGTTCGCGGTGCCGACCCCACCGGTGTTCCGGGCCTGGGACGAGCTCGGCGGCCGAGCAGCGGCCGGGTCGGTCGCACCGCCGCCGCGTTCGCCGGGGATCGTCGACGGGCTGGCGAACGATCTCGAGCCCGCGGCCGAGCACGTCGAACCCCGGGTACGGGAGCTTCCTGCTGGCGCTCGAGCGGGTGGCCGGGCGCCCGGCGCTCCTCGCGGGGAGCGGGTCCGTCGTGCTGGCTCGCCGCTTCGGGACCGGCGAGCACGCGGCCGCGCTGACCGCACGTGTGCGCGACGAGCTGGGGGTGGAGGTGTGGACCGGTCCGGTCCTGCGCTCGGTACCGGGGATGGACGAAGGCTGATCGCTCGGTCGGCCGGGCGGCGGTGCCGTCGGGACCAGGGGCGAAAGGGTCGCTCAGCGACCCTGCTGCCGGCGCTGCCAGCGCGTCTTCTTCAGCAGCTTCTTGTGCTTCTTCTTGCGCATGCGCTTGCGGCGCTTCTTGATCAGGGATCCCATGGCGGGGCGCACGCTACCCGACGAACCCCGGCCGGGCCCATTCGCATCCGCCGTTGTATGCGGACCGGACTCCGTAGGAGCGGCGGGTAGTGTCGGGCGGTAGTCCTTCGGGGGTGGTGTAACGGCAGCACGGGGTCCTTTGGAGTCCCAAGTCGAGGTTCGAAACCTCGCCCCCGAGCGGGGGTGTCGGGAAGGGGAACGACGGTGAGTGGGTACCGACCCCTGGCGGGGGTGGTGATGGCGGCGGGCGAAGGCACCCGGATGCGCTCGACGACCCCGAAGGTGCTCCACCCCCTGTGCGGCCGGCCGATGGTGCTCCACGTGGTCGACGCCCTCGGGGCGCTGCCCCTCGAGCGGATCGTCGTGGTGGTCGGCCACGGCGCCGAGCGGGTGACCAAGACCCTCCAGGACCAGGTCAGCAGCGATGTGCCGGTCGTCTTCGTCGAGCAGGCGGTGCAGCGGGGGACCGGTGACGCTGCCAGCGTGGCGCTCACCGCCTTCCCCGATGACCCCGACGACGAGGGTGACGTGATCATCATGCCGGGCGACGCGCCGCTCGTCCGGCCCGAGCTGCTCGCCCGCCTCGCCACCCGCCACCGTGAGTCCGACGCCGCGGTCACCCTGCTGAGCGCCGAGCTCGCGCCCGTGGACGTGGAGCTTCGGTCGCATCGTGCGTGATTCGCAGGGCCGGGTCGAGCGCATCGTGGAGCGCACCGACGCCGACGCCGACGAGCTCGAGATCCCCGAGGTCAACACCTCCATCTACTGCTTCCGCCGCAGCCTGCTCGCGCCGGCGCTGCGCCGGCTCAACCCGGAGAACGCGCAGGGCGAGTACTACCTGACCGACGCGATCGGTGTGCTGCGCGAGGCCGGGCACCCGGTGGTCGCCGTCGCGGCCGACGATCCGGCCGCGGGCGCGCCACGTGAACGACCGCGCCCAGCTCGCGACCGGCGGAGGCGGTCCTGCGCGAGCGCATCAACGAGCGGTGGATGACCGAGGGCGTCACGATGGTCGATCCCGCGGCCACCTACGTGGACGCGACGGTCGAGCTCGCGCCCGACGTCCGCCTGCTGCCGGGCACGATCCTCGAGGGCCGCACGACGATCGGTGCGGGTGCGGTCGTCGGACCCGACACCCGGCTCGTCGACACGGTCGTGCACGAGCGGGCCGTGGTCCAGAACACCGTCGCGCGCGAGTCGGTCATCGGCGAGGACTGCACGGTCGGTCCGTTCGTCTCCCTGCGGGCGGGCACCCACCTCGCCGCCGGCGCCCACGTGGGCACCTTCGTCGAGACCAAGAACGCGGAGATCGGCGAGGGCGCCAAGGTTCCTCACCTCGCGTACATGGGCGACGTCGAGGTCGGTCCCCGCGCCAACGTCGGCGCCGGCACGATCACCGCCAACTACGACGGCCGGAACAAGCACGCCGTCCAAGATCGGGGCGGACGCCCGCATCGGCTCGAACTCGGTGCTCGTCGCGCCGGTCGAGGTCGGCGACGGCGCGTACACCGGTGCGGGTTCGGTGGTGCGCGACGACGTCCCGCCCGGAGCGCTCGCGAAGGGCGTGCCGGCCACGGTGGACGAGGGTTGGGCACAGCGGCGGAAGGACTCGGAGCGCACGAGCGCGGAGGACCAGGACTGATGGATCTCGTACCCAAGAAGACGCTGCATGCTCCTCGCGGGTTCGGGCAATCCCGAGCTCTCCCAGGAGATCGCCGCGAGCCTCGGTGTACCCCTCGGCGACGTGAAGCTGTCCCGCTTCGCGAACGGCGAGCTCTACTGCCGCCTCGGTGAGAACGTACGCGGCGCCGATGTGTTCGTGCTCCAGGGCCACTGCGAGCCGATCAACGACCACATCATGGAGCAGCTGATCATGATCGACGCGCTCAAGCGGGCGTCGGCGCGGCGAATCACCGCGGTGTGCCCGTTCTACGGATACGCGCGCCAGGACCGGAAGGCGGAGGGCCGCGAGCCGATCACCGCGCGGCTGCTCGCCGATCTCTTCACGGTGGCGGGCGCGGACCGGGTCGTCGTGGTGGACCTCCACACCGGCCAGATCCAGGGCTTCTTCGACTTCCCCGTCGACCACCTGACCGCGGTGCCGCTCCTCGCCGACCACCTCGTCGGCGTGATCGACCGCACCACCGAGGTCACGGTCGTCTCGCCCGATGCCGGTGGCGGCAAGCTCGCCCGCCGCTTCGCGAACTGCCTGGACGGTCACGGCGTGCACGCAGATCTCGCCTTCATCGACAAGCGGCGCCCGAAGGGCACGCACAACGTGGCGGTCGCGACCGAGGTCGTCGGGCTGGTCGAGGGGCGCCAGTGCGTCCTGATCGACGACATGATCGACACCGCCGGGACCGTCGTGAGCGCCGCCGAGCTGCTCATGAGCCGGGGTGCGAAGTCGGTGTCGATCCTGGCGACCCACGGGCTGCTCTCCGGGCCCGCCGTCGACCGGCTGAAGAACGGGCCGATCCGCGAGGTCGTCGTCACCAACTCGCTCCCGGTCCCCTCCGAGAAGCACTTCGACTCGCTGACGGTGCTCTCGATCGCCCCGATCATCGCCGACGCCCTCTCGGCCGTCTTCGAGGAGCGCAGCGTCTCCGAGCTCTTCAGCGGCGACAACGTCTGAGCGCCGCGCCCGTCCCCGGGCGTGTGCGGGAAGACGGGGAGCAGGCGAGCAACGCTTCCGCGCCCATCGGCCCGACGGCACCCGACTCTGCCCCGACCGATGGATCACCGCCGCCTGAGCACTGTGGGCAGGCGGTTTGGTCTGGGGACCCGCCACGGACCAGAATGTCAGGTCCCCTGGGCACCTCCTGAAGGATCTCCACGCGCCATGGTCGATGTCACCCTCACTGCCGAGCCGCGGACCGAGCGTCGGATCCGCGCCGGCCGGACGGCTGCGCCGCGCCGGTCGCGTGCCCGCGATCGTCTACGGCCTCGACGCCGAGCCCGAGCCCGTGACCGTCGGTGCGCTCGAGCTCGAGCGCATCCTGCACGGCGCGAGCGGGGCCAACACCCTGATCACCCTGACGCTCGGCCGCGACGACCTGCTCGCGCTCGCCCGCCAGATCCAGCGCCACCCCACGCGCGGTGATCTCGTGCACGTGGACTTCGTCCGCGTCCGCCGTGACGTCGCCGTGAGCGCCGAGGTGCCCCTCACGCTCGAGGGCGATGCGCCCGGCTCACGCGAGGGCGGCATGCTCGAGCAGCTGCTGTTCAATGTCACCGTCGAGGCGATGCCGGGCAACATCCCGACGATGATCGAGGTGGACGTGAGCGCCCTCAACCTCGGCGACCAGCTCCACGTCCGTGACCTGCCGGTGCCGACCGGCGTCGCGCTCCAGCACGAGGACGACGAGCTCGTGGTCCAGGTGACCATCCCCCGTGGCATGGCCGAGGAGGAGGAAGGCGTCGAGGGCGAGGAGGGCGCCGAGGCCGAGGGCGAGGCGTCCGGCGGCGGCGAGACGTCCGGCGAGGACACCGGCGGGGGCGAGGACTGACCGGTGCTGCGGCGCTCCGGCGAACGCCGGGGGACGCCCGCTGACCTCCTCGTCGTCGGGCTCGGCAATCCCGGTACCGAGTACGCGAAGACCCGGCACAACGTCGGGGCCGAGGTGGTCGAGCTGCTCGCGCGAGCGCCACGGCGCCGCGCTCCGCAAGGGCAAGGAGCGCGCGCTGGCGGACGAGGTCCGCATCGAGGGTGCACGCGTTGCGCTCGCGATCCCGCTGACCTACATGAACGACTCGGGCGAGGCCGTACGCCTGCTGGCCCGGCGTTACGGCGTGGAGCCGACCCAGATCGTCGTGGTCCAGGACGAGCTCGACCTGCCCGTGGCGGTCCTCAAGCTCAAGGCCGGTGGCGGGCTCGCCGGGCACAACGGGCTGCGCTCGATCAAGTCCCATCTGCACTCCGACGAGTTCCTGCGCGTGCGCATCGGCGTGAGCAAGCCGGCGAGCAAGGAACGCGGTGCGGACCACGTGCTCGCGAAGTTCTCCAAGCGCGAGCGCGCCGACGTCGACGTGACCATCGAGCGCGCCGGCCGACGCGGTCGAGGCCATCGCACGCGAGGGCATGGCGGCCGCGATGAACGCCTTCAACTGAGCCCGCGCGCTCCGACCGTCAGCTGATCGAGGCGGCGAAATCCGCGAGGTCGTCGAAGGACGGGACGTCGGGGAAGCGGCTCGCGGTCAGCGCCCCCTTGCCGGTCCGCACGATCGCCGGCCGGCAGCCGAAGCGCTGCGCGGCGACGACGTCACGATCGGCGTCGACCACGAACCAGGTGTCGGCCGGTGCGAAGCCCAAGTCGTCCCGGGCCTGCTCGAGCAGCAGCGTGCCCGGCTTGCGGCACGCGCAGCCGGCCTCGGGCGCGTGGTCGCACACGTACCAAGCGTCGATCACCTCACCCAGGCGGTGGTCGAGCTCGATGTTGACCGCGTCGACGGTCGCCGTGGTCGGTGAGCCCGCGACCCACTGCCGACTGGTTGGTGACCACGGCGAGTCGGTGGCCCGCGGCGTGGAGGCGCGTGCGCAGCCTTCGACGGCACCCCGCTCGATTTCGAGCTCCGAGAGCGCTTTGACCGAATCGGCGCGATCGACGTTGAGGACGCCGTCCCTATCGAGCAGGATCACCCCGTTGCTACCCTCAAGCGCGGTCACCGGCCCGTCGAGAGAAATCACGCGTGGACTTCGAAGAATCTATTCGCGAGCACCAGTCGATGATGGGAGGCCTCCACGCAGCGTGGCCGTCGTTGCGACGCGCCGCCGACGAGATCATCGATCGGGTCGCGCTGGGTGGCAACGTCTACTGGTTCGGCAACGGTGGCAGCGCGACGCAGGCCCTGCACTTCGCCACGGAGCTCGTCGGCCGGTTCGAGCGGGAGCGGCGGGGCATCGGTGCCTACGCGCTCGTCGCGGACACGTCGCTCATCACCGCCGTCGCCAACGACTATTCCTTCGACGTGGTCTTCGCCCGCCAGATCGAGGCGCTCTGTCGTCCGGGTGACGTCGCGGTCGGGCTCTCGACGTCGGGGAACAGCGCGAACGTGCTCCAGGGCATCGACGCTGCCTCCTCGATCGGCGCGCTGACCGTGGGCTTCACCGGCGGCGACGGCGGCAAGCTCGCGCGGAGCGTGGACATCCCGATCGTCGTCGACAGCGATCGCACCTGCCGGATCCAGGAGGCGCATCTGTTCCTCGGTCACGCGCTCTGCGAGCTCATCGAGGAAGCGGTCTCCGAGCGGGGCGACGATGTTCGACCGGCCTGACCTCGTCGACGCCGCGGTCCGCGGCGGATTCGTCGGATGTCGCATGCTCGTGGTCGGCGACCTGATGCTGGACCGCTACCTGATCGGCGACGTCGCCCGCATCTCGCCCGAGGCTCCGGTGCCGGTGGTGCGGCTGGGGCGCGAGACGGTGAGCGTCGGGGGCGCGGGGAACGTTGCGCTCAACCTGGCCGGCCTCGGTGTCCACGCGGACGTCGCCGGCTGGACGGGCGACGACGAGCCCGGCGCCCGGCTGCGCGAGCTCCTCGGCCTCGCCGGGGTGCGGGTCCAGGGCGTCGAGGTCATCCGGGGCCGCCCCACCACGACCAAGACCCGGGTGCTGTCGGGCCAGCAGCAGCTCGTACGGATCGACGACGAGGAGGTCACCCCGCGCCCCGGCATCGAGCGGAGGGCGTGGGACGACCGGATCGTGGCGCTGCTCGACGACGGCTACGACGCGCTCGTCGTCTCGGACTACGCCAAGGGGGTCCTCGCCGACGACGTGTGCCGGCGCATGATCAAGCGGGCCCGGGAGCGGGGGATCCCGGTGCTGGTGGACCCGAAGGGGCTCGACTACGGGAAGTACCGCGGGGCCACGACGGTGACGCCCAACGAGACCGAGCTCGCCGCCACCACGCAGGTCTCGGCCACGGACCCGCTCGAGCTGATCGACTCGGCCGTCCGGCTCCGCCAGCTGCTCGACCTCGAGTTCGTCACCCTGACCCGGGGGGAGGCCGGCATCTCGCTGGTCCAACCGGGGGGCATCCGGCACGTGCCGGCGCGGGCCCGTGAGGTGTTCGACGTCTCCGGCGCGGGTGACACCGCGATCGCCACGCTCGCGGCGGGCATCGCAGCTGGGCTCGATCCTCACGACGCCGCCGTCCTCGCCAACCTCGCCGCCGGCATCATCGTCGGCAAGACCGGCACCGTCCCGATCCGCCAGGAGGAGCTGCTCGCCGCGCTCGGTCCCGCCACGAGCGCGCCTCAGCCCCTCGACGAGAAGACGGTCTCGCTCGAGGCGGCGGTGCGCCTCGTCGGCCGGTGGCGCTCGGAGGGCCAGGAGATCGGCTTCACCAACGGGTGCTTCGATCTCGTGCACGCCGGGCACGTCACCTACCTCGACTGGGCCCGTCGCAACTGCGACCGGCTCGTCGTCGGACTCAACACCGACGAGTCGGTGCGTGCGCTGAAAGGCGACGGCCGGCCGGTGAACGGCGAGGACGCCCGCGCCCGTGTGCTGGCCGGGTTGAGCTCGGTCGACGGGATCGTGCTCTTCGCCGAGCGCACGCCGCTCGCGGTCATCGAGGCGTTGCGCCCCGACGTGCTCATCAAGGGCGAGGACTACGTCGAATCCGACATCGTCGGTGCCGAGGAGGTGCGCTCCTGGGGTGGTCGGGTGCTGCGGGCGCCGATGGCGGACGGGTACAGCACCACGGCGATGCTCGACCGGCTCGCCGCCGATTCGGGCTGACCGCCGACCGCGGGATCGTTCGCCCGCACCGGTCCGGGTCGGTCAGAGTGTCGTGATGGCCGATCCCGCGCTCGCCGACCTGCCGCGTCTCCTCGCGTCGGACGAGGCCGTCGTCGCGGTCGCGAGCGGTCGGGCCGACGTCGTTGCCGTGCCCGACGCGGCGCGGCCGCTCTTCGCCGCCGCGGTGCAGCGGGTCGCGGGGTTGCGTCCGGTGCTCGTGATCGTGCCCACCGTCGCGGAGGCCGAGCGCCTGGCCGGCGATCTCGTCCCGATGCTCGGCGCCGCGGCGGTCGAGCTGTTCCCCGCGTGGGAGACGCTCCCCTTCGAGCGCGTGTCGCCCGCGCTGGAGACGATGGGCCGCCGGTTGCGCGTGATGTGGCGCCTGCGCACCGGCGGCGACGACGTCCCCGCGGTGGTGGTGGCACCGGTCCGCGCCGTGGTGCAGCGTCTCGGTCCGCACGTGGAGGACGTCGAGCCGATCCGGCTGCGCGTGGGCGACGTGATCGATCGCGACGCGCTCGTCGAGCAGCTCGTCACGATGGGCTACCGGCGCGAGTACCAGGTCGAGGGTCGGGGCGAGGTCGCGGTCAGGGGATCGATCGTCGACGTCTTCCCCGCGACCGCCGAGCACCCGGTGCGGATCGACCAGTGGGGCGACGAGGTCGAGCGGATCTCGGAGTTCGCGGTGACGGACCAGCGCAGCACCCACGAGATCGACGGCGTCGCCGTCTTCCCGTGCCGCGAGCTGCTCCCGACCCCGGAGGTGCGGGAGCGGGCCCGCGCGCTCGTCGCCGACGCGCCGTGGGGCCGCGAGCAGTGGGAGCGTCTCGCCGAGGGCCAGACGTTCGACGGCATGGAGTCCTGGCTCCCCTGGCTGACCGCCGAGGAGCACCTCCTCCCCGACCTGCTGCCCGACGGCGCGCGGGTGCTGCTCGTCGAGCCGCGCCGGATGCGGGACCGGGCCCAGGACCTGCTCGACGAGGAGACCGCGCTCGCCGGGACGCTCGCGGGGACCTGGGGCGCCCAGAACGAGGAGTTCCCGCCGTTGTCGCTGCCGTTCGACCGGCTGCTGACCCACACCAGGACCGCGACCACCTCCGTGCTCGCGGCACCGGACTCGCCCGACACGCCCCAGCTCGTCGCCACGGCCTTCGACCCCGTCGTCGGCGACGTCGAGGCTCTCGCCGAGCGCATCCGGGCGCTGACCCGCCGGGACGACCGCGTGGTGCTCGCGGCCGAGGGCGCCGGGTCGGCGCACCGGCTCGTCGACGTGCTCGCGGGGGAGGGGATCGACGCGCTGATCGGCGCGCCGGCCACCCCGGGGGCGGTCACGGTGGTGATCGCGCCGATGGAGCGCGGCGTGGTGGTGCCCGGCGCGCAGCTCGCGCTCGTCGCCGAGGCGGACCTCACCGGCCGCCGGCGTGTGCACCGCGCCGCGCGCAGCACCCGCCAGCAGGTCGACTACTACGACGACCTCAAGGTGGGCGATTTCGTCGTGCACCAGGTGCACGGCGTCGGTCGCTACGAGGGGATGGTCGCCCGGGCCATCGGCGGGGTGGAGCGCGACTACCTCCTGGTCGCGTACCGCGGCGGCGACAAGCTCTACGTACCGACCGACCAGGTCGGCACCATTCGGCGCTACACCGGCGGGGACTCGCCGTCGCTGTCGCGGATGGGCGGCGCCGACTGGCAGAAGGCGCGCGGCGAAGGTCCGGGCGGCGGTCCAGGAGATCGCCGCCGAGCTCGTGATCCTCTACCGCAAGCGGCTTGCGACCCCCGGGCACGCGTTCGGGCCGGACACACCGTGGCAGCGCGAGCTCGAGGACTCGTTCCCGTACGAGGAGACGCCGGATCAGCTGCGCGCCATCGAGGAGGTCAAGGAGGACATGGAGTCCTCGGTGCCGATGGACCGCCTGATCTGCGGCGACGTCGGCTTCGGCAAGACCGAGGTTGCGCTGCGCGCCGCGTTCAAGGCGGTGCAGGACGGCAAGCAGGTCGCGATCCTGGCGCCGACCACGCTGCTCGCCAACCAGCACGGCCAGACCTTCCGGGAGCGGTTCGCCGCCTATCCGGTCCGGGTCGAGGTGCTGTCGCGGTTCCTCACCCCGGCGGAGCAGACCGCCGTCGTCGCGGCGGTGAAGGCCGGCGAGGTCGACGTGGTCATCGGCACGCACCGGTTGCTGTCCCAGGACGTCGAGTTCCACGACCTCGGCCTGCTCGTGATCGACGAGGAGCAGCGCTTCGGCGTCAAGCACAAGGAGCGCATCAAGCACCTGCGCGCGCACGTGGACGTGCTGACGCTCACGGCGACCCCCATCCCCCGCACGCTGGAGCTGAGCCTCACCGGCATCCGGGACCTCTCACTCGTCCGGACACCGCCCGAGGCGCGCCAGCCGATCCTCACCTACGTCGGCGAGTACGACGACCGCGCGGTGTCGGAGGCGATCCGGCGCGAGCTGCTGCGCGAGGGGCAGGTGTTCTACGTCCACAACCGTGTGCAGGACATCGAGCACGTCGCGGAGCACATCCGCGATCTCGTTCCCGAGGCTCGCATGGCGATCGCGCACGGCCAGATGGACGAAGCGCGGCTCGAACGCGTGGTCCTCGACTTCGAGGACCGGGCGTACGACGTGCTCGTGTGCACGACCATCATCGAGAGCGGGCTCGACATGCCGACCGTGAACACGATGGTCGTGGACCGGGCCGACCTGCTCGGGCTCGCGCAGCTCTACCAGCTCCGCGGTCGGGTCGGCCGGCGGGGGCAGCGGGCCTACGCGTACCTGCTCCACCCCCAGGACCGTGCGCTGACCGAGGAGGCGTACGAGCGGCTGAAGGCCATCGGGGAGTTCACCGACCTCGGCTCGGGCTTCAAGCTCGCGATGCGCGACCTCGAGATCCGCGGTGCGGGTCACCTGCTCGGCGGCGCCCAGAGTGGGCACATCGCCGCCGTCGGGTTCGACCTCTACTGCGAGCTCGTGACCGAGGCCGTCGGCGAGCTGAAGGGCGAGCAGCCGGTGGAGCCGTTCGAGGTGGTGCTCGACCTCCCCGTCGACGCCCACCTGCCGCGCGACTACGTGAGCCGTGACGACGTGCGGATGGAGGCCTACCGGCGCCTGGCCGCGGTCCAGGACCCGGCGGACGTCGAGGACATCCGGAACGAGTGGCTCGACCGGTACGGCCCGGTGCCGGAGCCGGCCGAGGCGCTGCTCGGCGCGGCCCGGCTGCGGGCCGAGTGCGTCCGGGTGCGGGCGACGAACGTGTCGGTCCAGAAGGGGATCGCCCGCATCGACGGCCTCGACCTGCCCGAGAGCAGGAAGGTCCGGTTGAAGCGGCTCTGGCCGAAGGCGGTCGTGAAGGACGGTGGCGAGCTCGCGATCCCGGTGGACGCCCGGGGCGTCGACGTGGCCGATGCGCTCGTGGACGTGTTGCGCCGGTTGCTCGATTGACCCGATCGGGACCGTGAGGATGCCACCGATAGGCTGCCCGACTCGTGAGACGTACCCCTTTCCTCCTGCTCCTCGCCGGCGTCCTGGCGATCCTCCCGGCCTGCTCCAACGGCCCCGGGGTGGCGGCGCGCATCAACGGCGCCGAGATCTCCACGGACGCCCTGAACCAGGACCTCCAGGGCGTGGCGGCCTCGAAGGTCCTGCGGGACCAGCTCGCGCAGCAGAACGTGATCCTGAAGCCGGGCGGGCCCGTCCCCATGAGCTTCGCCAGCCAGTGGCTCGCCTCGATGATCCAGAACGAGGCCGTGGCCCAGATCGCCGCGAAGCGCCACGTCAGGACGACCGCGCAGGAGCTCGCCCAGACGAGCACGCAGCTCGAGCAGAGCAACGGCGCGGCCTTCCAGCAGATCCCGGCGTCGCTGAAGCGCCGGCTCGTCCAGCAGCGGGCCCTCCTCGCCGCGCTCCGGGCGTCGTATCCCGCGCAGTCGCCCTACGCGGCGCTGCAGGCGGACTGCCCGACCGAGCGCCTGGTCGGCCACATCCTCGTCGCGACCGAGGCCGAGGCCCAGCAGGTGATCGACCGGCTCGACGCCGGTGAGAGCTTCGCCACGGTGTCCTCGGACGTCTCGAAGGACACGACGGCCGCGGCGCAGGGCGGCCTGCTCCTGTGCGAGAACTCCTCGCAGTGGACCCAGCTCGACGCCGACTTCCGCGCCGGTGCCGAGGCGGTCCCGACCGGCGGCATCTCCCCGCCGGTCAAGACCCAGTTCGGGTACCACGTGATCGAGGTGCTGCCGCTCACCGAGGCGAACGCACAGCCGATGCTCGCGTCGGTCCAGACGCCGGACCCGCTGGCGGCGGTGCTCGGGCCGTACCTGGTCAAGGCGAGCATCTACGTGAACCCGCGCTACGGGAAGCTCCAGCGCTCGGCGACGTCGTTCAACATCGTGCCGCCCACGCCCAAGCAGGTGAAGAGCCGCCCGGCGTCGACGACCACGACGACCGTCCCGGTCGGAGCCACGCCGACGCCCGCTCCGAGCGGCGCCAGCAGCAGCGGCGGGTAGTCCCGCGGTGGGCCGGCCGCGCGTCGTCGTGGTCGGGTTGGGGCCGGCCGGCCTCGACCTGATGCTCCCGGTCGCGCGCGCCGAGCTGGAGCGGGTCGGTCACCGGTACGTCCGTACCGCCCGCCATCCCGCGGTCGACGAGCTGGCCGCGCTCGGTGTGGCGTGCACGTCGTTCGACGAGGCGTACCGCCGCGCTCCCGACTTCGCGACCCTCTACCCGGGCATCGTGGCCGAGCTGGTCGACGCGGCGCGCCGCCACGGCGAGGTCGTCTACGCCGTGCCCGGGAACCCCGGGGTGGCCGAGCAGAGCGTGGTCCTGCTGCGGGAGAGCGACGCGGTCGACGTCGTCGTGCACCCGGGGCTGTCGTTCGTGGATCTGGCGTGGGCGCGCCTCGGCCGCGACCCGATGGCGGGCACGCACGTCGTCGACGCGCAGGACTTCCTGCCGTCGGCCGCCGGCCGGGCGGGGCCGATGCTCGTGGGCCACTGCACGAGCCGCCTGGTCCTGTCCGAGCTGAAGCTCGCCCTGCTCGACACGTTGCCGCCGGACGCGCCGGTGGTGGTGCTCGCCCGCCTCGGCCTTCCGGACGAGGCGATCACCGAGGTCGCGCTCGAGGATCTCGACCGGACCGTCGAGCCCGACCACCTGACATCGGTCTTCGTCGACACCGGTGACCGGTCGGTCGCCGGCGACATCGCCGCCCTGGTCGCGCTCGCCCGCCGCCTCCGTGGCCCCGGTGGCTGCCCATGGGACGCCGAGCAGACCCACCACTCCCTCACCCGCGTACCTCCTGGAGGAGGCGTACGAGGTCGTCGAGGTGCTCGAGCTGCTGCCGGGCGACGCGCCCGGCGGCGACGTGGACCTCGACGCGTACGTACGGGTGGAGGACGAGCTCGGTGACCTCCTCTTCCAGGTCGTGTTCCACTCGATCCTCGCCGCCGAGGCGGGCGCCTTCGATCTCGGTGACGTGGCGCGCGCCGTCCACGAGAAGCTCGTCCGTCGCCACCCGCACGTGTTCGCCGATGTGGAGGCCGAGACCGCGTCCGACGTGATCGCGAACTGGGAGCAGATCAAGAAGTCCGAACGCGCCGAGCGCGTCGTTGGTCGACGGCATCAGCCCCGGTCTCCCGTCGCTGCTGTACGCCCACAAGCTGTACCGCAAGGCCGCGAGCGTCGGGCTCGACCCGGATCCGGTGGCCGACGGCGACGCGCGGATGCGCGATGCCCTCGACCGGCTCCGGGCGACCGACGGACCGGTCGACGCGGAGCGCGCGCTCGGCGACCTGCTGGCCGGCGCGGTGGTGGTGGCCCGGGAACGTGGCGTCGACGCCGAGAGCTCGCTCCGAGGGTGGTCGGCCCGCTTCCGCGACCGCTTCGTGCGGATGGAGATGCTCGCGGCCGAGCAGGGTCGTACGATCGATCGCGCCGACGCCGGGGTGGCGCACGCGCTGTGGGACGAGGCCGGGGAGGTCGGGCAATGACATCGGTGACGGTGATGGGACGCGACGTCGCGATCCCGGTCGAGGTGCGCCACGCACGCTCGTGGTTCGCGTCGTTCGCGGTGCCCGCGGACACGGCCGCGGGGATCGTCGCGCCCGGCCGGGCTGACCCCGGCGCGGCTGCCGGGCGGCCGGGCGATGCTGTCGCTCGCGTTCGTCCGCTACACCGACGGCGATCTCGACGCCTACCACGAGGTGGCGGTCGCGTTCCTCGTCGCCGATCCGACCGGCGGGAAGAAGAAGGGCGCGTACATCCATCGTCTGCCCGTCGAACCAGGAGTTCACCTGTGCGGCGGGACGGGAGATCTGGGGGTTCCCGAAGTTCGTCACGCCGATCGAGATCAACGAGGAGCTGCGAGCGGACCGCTGTGCGCTGACCGTCGACGGGAAGCTCGCGCTGTCCATGACCCTCCGCCACGGTCTGCCGGCGCCCATGCGCTCGACGGCGCTCGATGCCTTCTCGTTCCGCGACGGCGTCCTGCGGCGCACGGTGTGGGAGCTGCGCGGCTCGGGATCACGCATGCGCCCCGGTGGTGCGCGGGTCGAGCTGGGAGGTGGGGAGATCGCCGACGAGTTGCGATCGCTCGGGCTGCCCCGCCGGGCGCTGATGAGCGGGTGCATCGGCGACGTGCAGATGACCTTCCAGGCCGCCGCGGTGGTGGAGGTCACGCCGTGAGGGATCTCCTGCGGTGGAGTGCCCCAGCGTCATAGGTCCCATTCGCGCGCCGCACGGGACTACCCTCGTCACACCGTCCACACGTACCACGGCTCAGTCGCGCGCCAGAGGGGGACCGTGAGCAGCATCGTCGACGTCAACGCCCGGGAGATCCTGGATTCCCGGGGCAACCCCACCGTGGAGGTGGAGGTCGAGCTGCTGAGCGGTGCCCGGGGCCGGGCCGCGGTGCCGAGCGGCGCCAGCACCGGGGCGCACGAGGCCGTGGAGCTGCGCGACGGGGGTGACCGCTACGGCGGCAAGGGTGTCCGGACCGCGGTCGCCAATGTCGACGGCGAGATCGCCGATGCGCTGCTCGGCCTCGAGGCTCTCGACCAGCGAGACGTCGATCGGGTCCTCGTCGAGCTCGACGGTACCGACGGCAAGTCCCGGCTCGGGGCGAACGCCATCCTCGGCACGTCGCTCGCGGTCGCCAAGGCCGCCGCCGACGAAGCCGACCTGCCGCTCTACCGGTACGTCGGCGGCGCCAACGCCCACGTGCTGCCGGTGCCCTGCCTCAATGTGCTCAACGGCGGTGTGCACGCCGACAGCAATGTCGATCTCCAGGAGTTCATGCTCGCCCCCGATGGCGCGCCGAGCTTCCGCGAGGCGCTGCGCATGGGCGCCGAGACCTACCACACGCTCAAGCGGCTGCTCCACGACCGGGGTCTGTCGACCGCGGTGGGCGACGAGGGGGGCTTCGCTCCCGATCTCCCGTCGAACGAGGAGGCCGTGAAGCTCCTGATCGAGGCGATTGACGCGGCCGGCTACTCGCCGGGGACCGACATCGCGATCGCGCTCGATCCGGCGTCGACCGAGTTCTTCCACGACGGTGCCTACGACCTCGCGGGGGAGGGCCGGACCTTCAGCTCGGCCGAGTTCGCCGCCTACCTCGCCGATCTGTGCGACCGGTATCCGATCGTCTCCATCGAGGACGGCATGGCCGAGGACGACTGGGACGGCTGGGCGGCGCTGACCACGTCGGTCGGGGACCGCGTCCAGCTCGTCGGCGACGACCTCTTCGTCACCAATCCCGGAGCGGCTCCAGCGCGGGATCGACCTCGGCGTCGCCAACTCGATCCTCGTGAAGGTCAACCAGATCGGCACCCTCAGCGAGACGCTCGACACGATGGCGCTCGCCGGCGCGCAACGGCTACACGGCGATGATGTCGCACCGGTCGGGTGAGACCGAGGACGTCACCATCGCCGATCTCGCCGTGGCGACCAACTGCGGGCAGATCAAGACCGGAGCGCCCGCGCGCAGCGACCGCGTCGCGAAGTACAACCAGCTGCTGCGGATCGAGGAGGGTCTCGGGGAGGCGGCTGCCTACCTCGGGGGCGAGGCGTTCGCCCACTGGGGCGGATCGGGATCATGACGGTGACCACGCCGGCCCGCCGGTACACCCCGGACCAGGTGCGTCGTCGCCGCACGCTGACGTTGCGCGTGAGCGTCGCCGCGTTCGTGATCGTCGGTCTGCTGTTCGTCGTGGTGTTCCCCGTGCGGTCCTGGCTCGATCAGCGGGCCGCGCTCGACCGCAGCCAGCACCAGCTCGAAGTCCTCCAGACGCGAGCAGCGCCGCCTCACCCAGGAAGCCCAGCGGCTCGCCAGCCGAGTGAGATCGAGCGGCTGGCCCGGGAGCGCTACGGCATGGTGCGCCACGGTGAGCAGGCCTATTCGGTGGTGCCCGCAGCTCCGACGTCCACCACGACGCTCCCCACCGCCCCCTGATCCGGGCGGGCCGAGCGACCGCGGCGTCGATACGCTGCGCGGGATGACCGATCCGGCCGAAGCTCGCGGAGGTCACCGAGCGCGTCTCGGACGCGAGCCGCGGGCACCGTTCCAGGTCGTGGTGCGCGACGGCGCCGGTGCACCCGTCGTCATCCGCAACGCGCCCTTCCTCGACGACGGGACCCCGCTCCCCACCACCTATTGGCTCGTCGATCCCGCAGCTGTCCCGCCGGGTGGCGCGGCTCGAGGCCGACGGCGGCGTGCGTGCGGCCGGTCGCGCGGTCGACCCGGTCGAGCTGGCCGCCGCGCACGAGCGGTACGCCGCCGAGCGGGACGGGCGCATCGATCCCGGACCACTCGCGGACCCCGCCCGTTCGGAGGGGTCGGGGGCACCCGGATCGGCGTGAAGTGCCTGCACGCGCACTACGCCGCCTATCTCGTCGACGGGTCCGACCCCGTGGGCAGTGGGTCGCCGCGCGCCTCGCGCGACCCGGACGGTCGCTCGTGTCGTGAGAGCCGCCGCGATCGACATCGGGACCAACTCGACCCGACTGCTCGTGGGAGAGATCGACGACCCCGGACGGGCGGCTCCGGACGCTCGACCGGCGCATGACGATCACCCGCCTGGGGCAGGGGGTCGACGCCACCCATCGTCTGGCCCCCGACGCGATCGACGCGTACGGTCGACGCGCTGCGCAGCTACCGGGAGGCGATCGACGCCGTCGGCGGTGTCGAGCGGATCCGTGCGACCGCCACCTCCGCATCGCGCGACGCCACCAACCGCGACGAGTTCTTCGGCCCGGCCGCACGAGCACTCGGCGTCACTCCCGAGCTGCTCAGCGGCACGGAGGAGGCCCGGCTCTCGTTCCTCGGCGCCACGACCGGGCTCGAGGCCGTCGCGCCCGGTCCCGTATCTCGTCGTCGACATCGGCGGGGGATCGACCGAGTTCGTGGTGGGCACGACGCGAGCCCGACGGGCTCATCTCGGTCGACATCGGCTGTGTCCGGATCACCGAGGCGTGGTTGCACGGCGATCCCCCGACAGCCGAGGAGCTGAGCCAGGCCGTGCAGGTGGTGCGCGAGCACCTCACCGACGTCGCTCGTGAAGTTCCCGGGGTCGCGACGGCCGCGCACGCTGGTCGGTCTCGCGGGCACGGTCTCGACCGTTGCGATGATCGAGTTGGGCCTCGCCACCTACGACCGCGATAGGGTGCACCACTTCCGGATCACCCGGGCCGCGGCCGAGGACGTGTTCCGCACGCTGGCGACCGAGGCCGCCGCCGATCGGGCCCACAACCCGGGCCTCGAACCCGGCCGGGTCGACGTGATCGTCGGTGGCGCCGTGATCCTCGTCAGTATCCTGCGGACATTCGGCTTCGACGAGGTCCTGACGAGCGAAGCGGACATTCTCGACGGTTTGGTGCGAGATCTCGCTGATCCGGTGACCCGATCCGGCGCCGACCTCGCAAAGGTGCTCAACCCTGCGGCGCCTTCGTGCCGTTGCTCTGCGCGTGGAACTCGCGGCGTTCGTCGAGATGCTCCGTCGGCTGAATGCCGATGACGCTGGACGCCGTCGCCGTGGCCATCGACCGGAGTCACCGCACCGCGGCCGACGAGGTCGCCGCGTGGGAGGACCTGATGCGCGTCGACGACGCCCTCCGCCGGAACGGCCGCTCGCGGGTCGCGGCGCGCGCCGCGCACGAGGCGGTCCAGGCCGTCCGCACCGCGGTGGCAGGTGCAGATGACGACATCTCCACGACGGTCGTCACCCGGGTGGCCCGCGAGGCGGCGCTCCTGGCCCGGGCGCTGGTCGCGGGCTCCGACGACGCGATCGCGCACCTCGAGCGCGAGTTCTTCTGCGTCATCCGCGCCGCCTGACCCACGCAGGCGACCTCACGGCGATCGACGGCGACACCCGTCTACGATGCGCCGATGCCGCTGCCCGACCGTCTGCTCATGGGCCCCGGACCCTCGAATCCCGCGCCCGAGGTCGTCGCCGCGTTCGCCCAACCCCTCCTCGGGCATCTCGACCCGGAGTTCCTCCGGATCCTGGACGAGACCTGCGACCGGCTGCGGATCGTCGTTCGGGACCGCCAACCCGCTGACGCTCCCCATCTCGGGGACCGGCTCGGCCGGGATGGAGGCGTGCTTCGTGAACCTGGTGGAACCGGGGGACGTGGTGATCGTCGGCGTGAACGGGGTCTTCGGCGAGCGCATGTGCGAGGTGGCGCGGCGCGGGCCGGCGCCACGATCGTGCGCGTCGACGCGGACTGGGGGACACCCATCGACCCGGGCCGCCTGCTCGACGCTCAGCACGAGTCACCCCGAGGCCCGACTGCTGGCGGTCGTGCACGCCGAGACCTCGACCGGCGTCGAGAACGACGTCGCCGCGCTCGGTCCGATCCACGACACCGACACGCTGCTGCTCGTCGACGCGGTCACGTCGCTCGCCGGCATCCCGCTCGCCGTCGACGAGTGGGGCGTCGACGCCTGTTACTCGGGAACCCAGAAGTGCCTGGGTGTCCCGCCGGGGCTCGCGCCGCTGACGCTCTCGCCCCGTGCCGTCGAGCGGTTGAACGCCCGCACGCACCCGGTGCAGTCGTGGTACCTGGATCTCGGGCTCATCGGCGACTACGTCGGGACCGCGCGCAAGTACCACCACACCGCACCGACCGGGATGATCGTCGCGCTGCACGCGGGCCTCGGTGCGGTGCTCGACGAGGGGCTGCCGGCGGTGTGGGCCCGTCATCGGGAGGTCGGCACGCGCCTCCAGGACGCCCTCACCGGGCGCGGGTTCTCCCTGATCGCGCCCGAGGGCGCGCGGCTCCCGCAGCTGACGTCGGTGCGGCTGCCCGCGGGGCTCGACGAGGCGGCGCTGCGGGCTCGGCTCCTGGCCGAGCACTCGATCGAGGTCGGGGGTGGGCTCGGTCGAGTTCGCCGGCGTCGCGTGGCGGATCGGGTTGATGGGCCACACGGCGCCGCCACCGCTCGGTGGACGCGCTGCTCGGCGCGCTCGACGTGCTGCTCTAGCCGGCGGACGTCGCCCGAGGCCTCGGCGGCGCGTGCCAAGCGCGGCGAGCGTCTGCTCCATTCCGGCGCGGTTGTGGCCGGCGCGGTCGGCGACGCCGGTGACGAGGCGGCCCAGCGCTCGGATGATCATCCCGCGGTCGTCGGTCCAGGATTCCTCGACCCGGCACCCGCCCTCGGTCGGCTCGATGCGGTAGCGCCAGGTCGCCACCCCGAGCGGTCCCGAGGTCACCTCGAACGCGAAGCGGCGGCCGGGGTCGCACTCGACGACCTTGCAGGAGGTCGACCAGGAACGCCGGCCGATCCGGTTCTTGCCCGTGAACCTGGCCCCGACGCTCGGCCCCGACGCCGTCCTCCAGGTGGCGCCGGTCGCCTCGGGCGACCATTCGCCCATCCGGGTGACGTCGCTCACGAGCGACCAGACGGTCTCGGCCGGTGCGGCGACGTCTCGGTGGACGATCAGGTCGGGCATCGGCGCGGGACCCTACCGCCGGGACGAGGCTCTACGCTGGTCGTCACGGCGCAGCGAGTGGCTGCAGTTCCGGGCAGGGACGCAGATGGACGAGGCATCGGTGGTCACCGTGACCACCTGGAACGCGCAAGGCAGTCGGGGCATGAACGTTCCTGCCGTCGCGGCCGCCCTGGAGGAGCTGGGACCGGATCTCGTCCTCCTGCAGGAGGTCCAGCGCGCGCAGCTCGGCGCGCTGCGGGCGGCGATGCGCTGCGCCGACGCGCGGTGGCGCTTCAAGCACTGGGGCGTGCGCGTGCCCGCGGAGGGGCTCGGGATCCTCTCCCGGCTCCCGTTGCACGACGTGAAGGTGCAGACGCTCGCGCGCTTCGTCGCGTTCTGGAGCTGGCGGCGCCGCATCGCGGTCCACGCCGCGGTCGTCGTCGACGATCGGCTGGTGCGGATCGTGGACGTGCATCTCGGTGCCGGTGTCTCGCATGCGGAGCGCACCCGGCAGGCCCGCGCCCTGCTCGACGCCTCACCTCACGCAGCCCTGATCGCCGGCGATCTCAACGCCGGGCCCGACGACGCGGAGCTGGCGCCCTTCGCCGACCGCGGCTTTGGCGACGCGGAACGCCGGTTGCACGGTGACCGCCCGTCGCCGGCCACGAACTGGCCCGCCGGTCCCAGAACGCACCCGCCGACCCAGCGCCTCGACTACCTGATGACGCGCCCGTCGATCGAGGTGCTCGAGGCCTTCGTGCCCGAGCAGTGGTCACGGTGGGCGGCCCTGAGCGACCACCTCCCGGTCGTGCGCGCGCCTCCGGCTCTGACCGGCGGGTCCGGTCAGGGTGCTGCGGGCTGTCGGTGTCGGTGCCGGTGTCGGTCCCGGTGGCGGCCGGCTCGGGCCGGCGCAGGAACTGGTCGCGGTAGTAGCGCAGCTCCTCGATCGACTCCTTGATGTCGTCGAGCGCGCGGTGGGTCTCCTGCTTCGAGGGGCGCCCCTTGTACACCGGCGGGTTCCACCGTCGGCACAGCTCCTTGAACGAGCTCACGTCGATGCTGCGGTAGTGCAGGTACTGGTCGACCGTGGGGAGGTATCGGTCGAGGAAGCGCCGGTCGACGCCGATCGAGTTGCCGCAGAGCGGAGCGGTCGCGGCCGGGACGCGGGTGGAGAGGTACGCGAGCACCTCGGCGCCCGCCTCCTCCAGCGTCCGGGTGGACGCCTCGATCTGGGGCAGGAGCCCGGACTTGGTGTGCATCCGCTGCACGAACTCGTCCATGCGCCCCAGCTCCTCGGGGGAGGCGTGGACCACGAGGTCGATGCCGTCGTCGATCAGCTCCAGGTCCGAGTCGGTCACGAGCACCGCGATCTCGACGATCGTGTGGCGGGCGGTGTCCAGGCCCGTCATCTCGAGGTCGATCCATACGAGCCGGTCGTCACTCACGCCGCCACCCTACGCGCGGGCCGCCGGTATCCTGCGCCGGTGCCCGACTCCCACGCAGCGGTCTGGACGCCGACGGCCGATGCCGCCACGGCGAGCAACGTCGGACGGTTCATGGTCGCGCACGGCATCGACGACTTCGAGACGTTGCGACGTCGTTCGATCGAGGATCCCGAGTGGTTCTGGGACGCGTTCGTACGGTTCGCGGGGATCCCGTTCGCGACGCCGTACTCCGCGGTGCTCGACGAGTCGGCCGGGATCGAGTGGGCGACCTGGTTCACCGGCGGACGCCTCAACGTCGCGACGGTCTGCGTCGAGCGGTGGGCCGACGATCCCACGCGCGCCGACCACCCGGCGGTCGTCTGGGAGGGCGAGGACGGTGCTCCCCGCACCACCACGTACGCGGAGTTGCGGTCCCTCACCGACGCGATCGCCGGCGGGCTCGCGGCGCGTGGCGTCGGGCCGGGCGACTCGGTCGGCATCTTCCTCCCGATGCTGCCCGAGACCGTCGCGACCGTCATGGCGGTGGCGAAGCTCGGGGCGATCTTCCTGCCGATCTTCTCGGGCTACGGGCCCGAGGCCGTCGCGGTCCGCCTGACCGAGGGCGAGGCGAAGGCGCTGGTCACCGCGGACGGCACCACCCGGCGGGGCAAGGTCGTCCCGATGAAGGAGACCGCGGACGCCGCGCTCGCCTCGGTCCCGGCGGTCGGCACGGTCGTCGTCGTACCGCGGCTCGGCCTCACCGTGCCCATGACCGAGGGACGCGACCTCACGCTGGCCGAGTGCACCGCGCTCGCGCCGGAGTCACCGGTGCCGACGGTCGCGGTCGACGCCGAGCACCCACTCTTCATCGCCTACACGAGCGGCACGACCGGTGTGCCCAAGGGCGTGGTGCACGTGCACGGCGGCTTCGTCGTGAAGATCGCCGAGGAGGTCGGCTTCCAGGCCGACTGCCGCTCGCGGCCGACGGGCGGCGACCGCGACGACGTCCTCTTCTGGCTCACCGACCTCGGCTGGATCATGGGCCCGTGGCAGATCTTCGGCTCCCTCGCCTGGGGTGCGACGATGTTCTGCTACGACGGCGCGCCGGATCATCCCGGTCCCGACCGGTTGTGGGAGATGGTCGAGCGACACCGCATCTCCATCCTCGGCATCTCGCCGACGCTGGTGCGCGCGCTCATGGCGCACGGCGACGAGCCGGTGCACGCGCACGACCTCTCCAGCCTGCGGGTGCTCGGTTCCACCGGTGAGCCGTGGAACGAGGGTCCGTGGTGGTGGTACTTCGAGACCGTGGGCGGCCGGCGGTGCCCCGTCATCAACGTCAGCGGGGGGACCGAGGTGGGATGCTTCCTGTCGCCGCACGTCGTCGAGCCGATCGCACCGTGCTCGCTCGGAGGTCCGGCCCTCGGGTGCGCCGTCGACGTGGTCGACGACGAGTGCCGGCCGGTGCGTGGCGTCGTCGGGGAGCTGGTCTGCCGGCGGCCGTGGCCCGCCATGACCCGTGGCATGTGGAAGGAGCCCGACCGCTACCTCGAGACCTACTGGTCACGCTGGCCGGGTGTCTGGTGGCACGGGGACTGGGCCTCGATCGACACCGCCGGTCACTGGTTCCTGCACGGCCGCTCGGACGACACCATCAAGCTCGCGGGCAAGCGCCTCGGCCCGGCCGAGGTCGAGACCGCGCTCGTCGCCCATCCCGCCGTCGTCGAGGCGGCTGCGATCGGGGTCCCCGACGAGAAGAAGGGCGAGTCCCTCGTGTGCTTCGTCGTCCTCGGCCGCGGCGTCCGGTCGAGCGACGAGCTGCGTGCCGACCTGCGGGCTCGGGTGACCGATGCGCTCGGGAAGTCCTTCGCACCGTCCGCGGTCTGGTTCACCGATGCGCTCCCCAAGACCCGGAGCAACAAGGTGATGCGGCGGACGATCCGGGCGGTCGCGCTGGGGGAGCCGCCGGGGGATCTGTCGGGGTTGGAGGATCCAGCCGCGCTCGACGCGATCGCGCACGCCCGGTGAAGCGCCACGACGGACCGCGGCTCGTGGGCCGGCGCGTGTTCCTCCGTCCGCTCCGGGCTCACGACTACGACCAGTGGCGCGCGGTGCGGACCGCGAACCGCGCGTGGCTCGAGCCGTGGGAGCCGCGCCCGGAGCCGGGGGCGGCGGACCCGGTGGGCAGCGCCGACGCGTTCCGCACGCGGTGCGCGGCGTGGGACCGGCAGCGGCAGTTCGACGCGGCCCACGGGTTCGGCCTGTTCCTCGCTTCCGACGAGACGCTCATCGGCGAGGTCAGTCTCGGGGGGGTGCAGCGGGGCCCGTTCCAGAGCGCGTCCGTCGGCTACTGGGTCGACGAGCGGTCGGCGGGCAACGGCTACGTGCCGGAAGCGGTCGCGTTGATCCTCGGCCACGCGTTCGACGACCTACGGCTGCACCGGATCGAGGTCGCGATCGTGCCGCGCAACGCCCCGAGCCGGCGGGTCGCCGAGAAGCTCGGCCTGCGCGAGGAAGGGCTCGCGGAGCGGTTCCTGCAGATCGCGGGCGTCTACGAGGACCACGTCCGCTACGCGATCACGGTGGAGGAATGGCTGTCCCGGCGGGCGGAGTTGGAGGCGCTGAGCGGCCGGGTCAACGAGGTCCGAGGATCTGGAAGGTGGTCGTGAGCCGCTGGTAGGGGGCCGGGTCGTCGTTGGGAGCCTTCGCGACGATGGTGTAGAGCCGGTCCTTGAGCAGGACGAGCCGGACGCGCCAGTAGGTCCCGCCCTTGCGGTAGACGATGTTGGTGAGCGCGACGTCGTGCAGGGGCACCGGCCCCGCCTGGTCGACGAGCTCCGCGCCCTCGGCCGAGGCCAGCTGCCCGGCGAGCTGGTTGAGCGTCGACTTGTAGTTCTCGAGCAGGGCCTCGGACTCGGGCGTCTTGGTCACGGAGAAGGCGTAGCCACCACCGGGTTCGTCGCTGACCGTCACGACCGTGCCGAGGTCGTCGGGTTGGGTGGTCCGGCGCCACTTCGTCGGGTACATCGCGTGGAACTCGTCGGTCGGGCTCTCGAAGACGACGCCGCCACCGTGGTGGGCGTACCGGTCGATGGTCCCACCGACCGGCGGGTCGATCCACCGGGTCCACACCCAGCCCCCGACCACGACGAGCGCGACCGCGACGGCGACCCACGCGAAGGCCGATCCGAACCGACCGCCCGAGCCGGTGTCGACCGGGATCGCCTCGAGGGGCTCGTTGGGGGACTCGCCCGAGTCGTCGGTGATCACCGGTTGGGAGCGTAACCCGGGACCTCCGGGATCGGGGCCCGGTCAGGGGGAGGGTCCGGCCGGCCGGAGCCCGGCGCGGAGCGACCACACCTGGTGCTCGAGCTCGAAGCGCATCGCGGTGTCGTGGTCGTGGAGCGTGGGCGTGTGACGGAGCGTCGCCTTCGTCCGGATCGACAGCTCGCGGGGCACCTCGGCGGCCCGGGCCGCCAGCTCCAGGGCCCGCGGGATCAGCGCGTCGTCGGCGACGCACTCCCAGGCGAGACCGACCGCGGCGGCCCGGGTCCCGTCCAGGCGCTCGCCGAAGAGGTTCATCGCGGCGGTGGTCTGGGGACCGGCGACACGGTCGGCGAGCCAGGTGTGCCCGCCGCCCGGGTGGATCCCGATGCGGAGGAACCGTGCGTCGAACCGTGCACCCTCGCCGGCGATCCGCAGGTCGCACGCGAGCGCCAGGTTCGTCCCCGCGCCCACCGCCGGACCGTTGACGGCGGCGACGGTCGGCAACGGCGAATCGAGCACCCGCAGGAAACCGGCGTAGATGGCGCGCACGTCGCCGGGCGGTTCGGAGCCGTCGGCCATCGCCGCGAGCGCCTTGACGTCGGCCCCCGAGCAGAAGGCGGGTGGCGCTCCCGTGATCACGACCGCGCCGACCTCGGGGTCGGCGTCGATCGTGTCCATGGCCGCGACGATCGCAGCGACGAGGTCGGGGGTGAGCGCGTTGCGCCGCTCGGGCTCGTCGAGGGTGAGCAGCGCGACCCGGCCGCGCCGATCGACGTGGAGCGCCACGATCAGGGCTGCTCGCGCAGGACCGCGGGGGAATGGCGGAAGAACGTCTCGACGTCGCGCTCGTAGCGGTAGTGCGGTCGGTTGCTGCCGACGGTGTGCTCGAGCCGCATGCTGCGGGCGAACGCGTCGACGGTGCCCGCGGTGGAGTACTGGTACCGGAACCCGGTGCGCTTGAACCGGCTGTTGTCCACGGCCCGGCCGTAGCGCAGCAGGCTCAGGACCTCGGGCGGCAGCTCGACGATGCGGGCGAGGCGCAGCGGCTCGGCCGCCCACTGGGTGCCGATGGGCGGGAGCGGGAACCGGCGCTTGCCGACGATGGCACAGACCTCGCTCCACGGCAGTGAGCCGTCCCCCGCGATGTTGAAGATGCCGGGCACGTCGTTCACGGTCGCGAAGACGAGCGCGCCGGTGACGTCTTCCTGGTGCGTGAACTGGAGGCGCGGGTCGAACCCGACGATCTCGGGGACGAGCGGCAGTCGCAGCGCCTTCGAGAACGGGGTGGTCAGATCGTCGCCGAGCACGTTCGTGAACCGGAGCTTGGTCACCGACACGTGCGGGTTGTCGATCGCGAAGTCGCGCACGAACGAGGCGGCCTCGATCAGCGAGCGCTCGACGCCCGTCCGCGGCGCTCGCGTGCGGTGCATCGTCTCGCGGAAGAAGTACGGGTCCTGGTAGTTGGCGCCGTAGGTGAGCGTCGAGCTCTTGACGACCACCTTGCGGACCGGGCTGCCGGCGACGCCGGCGGCGGCGAGCAGGTTCATCGTCCCGATGACGTTGATCTCGTGCATCGCCCGACCGGGGAGCTCGGTCGAGTCGACGATGAGGTGGGTGTGCAGGATCGTGTCGACCTGCGTGGCGCGCACGATCCGATCCAGGATCGAGTAGTTCGAGTCCGCTTTGACGAACTCGGTGCGTTCGAGCGGCAGGCGCGGCTCGCGCGTGTCGAGGCCGACGATCATCTCGACCTCGGGCATGGACTCGAGGTGCTGCGCCAGGTGGCTGCCCCAGAAGCTCCCGAGGCCGGTGACGAGCACCCGCACGGCTCAGCCCCGCCAGACGCTGCGGCGGGTGCGCAGCATGTCGTAGAGCGCGTCCTGGATCGCGTCGCGGATGTGGTCGGACTCGTCCATGACCTGGGCCCGGGGGTAGCGCTCCTGGTCGGCGCGCACGCCGAAGTGGACCGGTGGCAGCACGCGGATCCGGAACTTCGCCGGCAGGTACACGCCGAGGCCGGCCGGTCCGAAGGCGAGCATGTTCGCGGTCACCGGGAAGTAGGGCACCCCGATGAGCGCCGCGAGCCGGCGGCTCTTGAAGAGGATCGGCATGGCCTCCTCGTTGCCGACGACCGCGATCGGGATCACCGGCACGCCCGAGCGCATCGCGATCTCCACGAACCCGGCGCGCCCGAACCGGCGCAGCTTGTACCGGTCGCGATAGGTCTTGCCGGTGCCCTTGGTCCCCTCGGGGAACACGAGCACGAGCTGACGGTCGTCGTGCAGCAGCCGGTAGGCGTTGTCGGGGTGCGCGGCGACGCCGCCGAGGCGTGACCACATCGTGCCGACGCCGGGGATCGCGCGGAACAGGTTCTCGGCGAGCCCGTAGACCGGACGGTGCAGCTCCTCCTCGATGCCGTGCATGATCACCGGCGCGTCGGCCGGGATCGCGCCCGCGTGGTTCGCGACGAGGAGGGCGCCGCCGTCGCGCGGGATGTGCTCGAGCCCCTCCCACTCGGCGCGGAACCAGTACCGGTACATCGGGTCGTAGAGGCGGCGAGCGAGCGCGCGCATGCGCTCGCTGCGGCCGTACGCGTCGACGTCGCCGCGCCGGAGCTCGTGCTCGCGCTGGGTGAGATCGAGTCGCTCGGGGCGCGGTGCGGGGACGAGGGACACCTGGCGCGCGCTCTGGGCGTCGGCACCGGTGAGATCGACGACGTCCGCGCCGGTGGGGATGTCCGTCACGGTCTCGACCGGGTCGGGGACCGGCTGGACGACCGGTGCGATGGGGGGAGTGTCGTCGCCCGCGGAAACCACGAGCAGAGGAAACCGCGTCGAGGCCCGGCTTGCAACTCGGGGGACGAATGGCGCGACCCCCCACCCCCACCCCCACCCCCACCCCCACCCCCACCTTTGGGCGCTCGATACGCGCTGTATTCGGCGCGATTCGCGGCGTGAGAACCGAGATCGGGGGGTCGGCGGAGGTCTGGTCACACGTGCGTGCGATCCTCGGCGGGTGGACGGAGTGGCGGCGACGAGCTTTGCGGCGCTGGCGCGGTTCCTCGCGGCCGAGAGCCGGGCGGCGGGCCTGGCGGTCCCGGCGTTCCGCAGCCCGCCCCGGGTCGGCGGGTCTCCGCGCACGATCCGGCGGACCCGGGACGGTGCTGTCGTCGCCATCCAGCTGCGGGGCCGGGCCGAGTCGGAGGTCGCCACCGACATGATCGAGGGCATCGTCCTGGCCAATCGGCTGGAACCGACCCTGGCCGACGCGATGCGCGCCCGGCTGCAGGCTGCCGTCGCGCCCGTGGACATCGACCTGACCGTGGAGCCTCCCCGAGGCCGTAACCTCGCGGCCCGCGCCCGGGTGGCGGAACGGCAGACGCAGGCGGCTTAAACCCGCCGGTCCCGCAAGGGGCGTACAGGTTCGAATCCTGTTCCGGGCACCGGAAGGCCACACACGAAGGGGGCGGGGCAGGCGGACCGGCGCCCTCCCACCGCTCTGGCGACGTGACGCCTGGCTGATGCGGCGGTGGCGCCATGCGGGCGACAGAACGCACCCGGGCGGGCATGATGCACGCTCGCGAGCCGAGGAGGTCGTCGAAGGTATGCCCTTCATCACCTGTCACATGTCGATCTCCCTCGACGGGTTCGTCGCGGGGCCCGACCAGAGCGTCGACAACCCACTCGGCATCGACGGACGAAGGCTTCACGATTGGCACCTCAACGATCCGAAGCACCCGGTCGACGAAGCTTTCACTCAACGGCTGCTCGGGCCCCGTGGCGCGTACATCATGGGCCGCAACATGTTCGGCCCGGTTCGCGGCGGGTGGGGCGACTCCGATTGGCGCGGTTGGTGGGGTCCTGAGCCGCCGTACCACGCTCCCGTGTTCGTGCTGACCCATCACCTGCACGACCCGATCGACATGGAAGGTGGGACGACCTTCTACTTCGTCGACGGCTTCGAGACCGCTCTTGCCGAAGCGGCCAAGCATGCCGACGATGGTCCGATCGACATCGCGGGTGGGGCAAGCGCCGTCCGCCAGGCGTTGCAGGCCCGCTGCCTGAACGAGCTCGTTCTCGACATCGTCCCGGTGGTACTGGGAGATGGCGAACGGATATTCGACGATGTGCCCGAGTTCCACGCAGAGGCCGTCGAGGCATCCACATCGCCGCTGGCGACCCACATCGTCTACACGATCACATGATCGGACTCACCCGAGTCGGCACGGACGCGATACGACCGGCGTGAACCGAACAGGTCCGCCGAGCTGCTCGTGAGCTCTGGGAACAGTTGCGCGCCCCCGGGTGGTTGTGCCGATGCTCCCAGGCGGCGAGCAGCCGCCGCCCGTCGACCTCGCGCCGCGCGCGCACGAACGCCCGGAACTCCGCCGAGGCCGATACGGAGCCCGGCTACCGTCCCGACCGTGGGCGACCTGCTGCACGACATCGCGGTGGAGGGCTCGGGCGGGAGGTACCGGGCGAGCCTGTCCGAGGACTGGCGGATCTGGGGTCCGATGGGGGGCTACGTCGCCTCCGGTCGCGCTCCGCGCGGCGGCGGCCGAGGTCGACGGTGGGTTGACGCCGGCGAGCTTCACGTGCCAGTTCCTCTCGAGCGCGCGGTTCGCCGACGTGGTGATCGAGGTGGACGTGCGACGGGCGACGCGGCGGGCGGCGCTGGTCGCCGGTCGCGTGACCCAGGACGGTGCCCCCGTGCTCGACGCGCAGGCGTGGTTCGCCGTGCCGGCCGAGGTCATCGAGCACGACTTCGCGCCGTCCCATCGCTACGGCCGTCCGCTGGAGCATCCGCTCATCACCGAGCGCACCGACGAGATCTCGCCGTATCCGTTCTGGACGAACTTCCGCCGCCGTCCGCTCGACTGGATCGAGGACTGGGAGACGTTCACCGGGAGCGAGCCGGAATGGGCCGAGTGGCTGTCGTTCACACCGACCGCGCAGTACGCCGATCCGGTGCTCGAGGCCTGCCGGTTGCTGGTCCTGGCCGACCTGCCCTCCTACCCGGCGGCGATGCGGGCGCACCCGCGCACCGGCGGAACGTGGATCGCCCCGAGCCTCGACCTCTCGGTGCAGTTCCACCGGCTGGACGTCCTGAACGACTGGTTGCTGGTCCACGGCACCACGCCGATCGCCCATCGGGGCCTGATCGGCTTTCGCTCCGAGGTGTGGACGGCCGGCGGCCGCATGGTGGCGAGCGGCAGCGGTCAGCTCCTCGGACGCTCGCTGGGCTGAGGCGACCTTCGATGGAGTCGCTCGACGTCACCTTCTCCGTGTCGACGTGGCGGCAGCCTCTGCCCCCCGAGCCTGGTGTCGAGCGGGCGCAGGTCCTCGAGCGGGTCGTGGCGATGATCCGCGGGCTCGGGGCGGGGCGCCTCCGGGTCGGCGTCGACGGCCTGACGGCGTCGGGCAAGACGAGCTTCGGCCACGAGCTGGCGCGCGGGCTCGCGCGCCGGGACCGACCGGCCCTGCGCGCGTCGCTCGACGACTTCAAGCGACCCTGGAGCGAGCGCCATCAGTACGACCGGGAGTCGGGCGAGGGGTACTACCGCAACGCCTTCGACTACGACGCCGCGCGTCGCCTGCTCCTCGAGCCGTCGGGTCCCGGAGGCTCCGGCCGGGTTGCGCTGTGCGGCATCGACCCGCTCACCCAGGTCGACCAGTCCGCAGTCGTGGCGACGATGCCCGCGGACGGTGTGCTGGTCGTCGACGGTGTCTTCGCGTTCCGGCCGGAGATCGACGCCTGCTGGGATCTCCGAATCTGGCTCGAGGTCGACCCGGAGCTGTCGGTGCGGCGCGGGATCGAGCGCGACGCCGAGACCGACGGTGACTCCGGAACCGTCGAGGTGCTGCACCGGGACCGCTACCTCGCGAGCGAGCTGCTGTACCTCGACGAGGTCGATCCCCGCGCGCTCGCCGACATCGTCGTCGACAACACCGAGATCGACCGACCGCGCCTGCTGCGCCCTGAGCGCTGACGGGCACCAGCGCCGCGTTCGTGCGCGGGCGCCGATGATCTTCCGTCGACGTCAACGTGCGCGCAAGGTCGACGTCACCGCGTGGTCACCCGGGATCCGTACGGTCCGGTCGTCAGCTCACGACGTCCAAGGAGACACGGATGAGAAGGATCATCGGAGTGGGCATCGCCGCCGTCGTGGCGTTGGTTCCCGCCACGACTGCGTCCGCGCACTCGGGTCATGCCGGCGACCACAGCCCGGGCGACGTCTCGACGATCGCCGTGTACGGCGACGCGCCGTACGGCACGACCCCGACCGACACGACGCAGTTCGACGCGCTGCCCGGGTTCATCGACTCGATCAACGCGGACCGCAGTGTCGGCCTCGTCATGCACGTCGGAGACATCCACTCGGGGAAGCAGTACTGCACGCGGGCCTACGACGAGTCGATCTTCGACACCTGGAAGCGGTTCCAGGACCCGCTCGTCTACACGCCGGGCGACAACGAGTGGACCGACTGCCACAAGGCGGCCGAGGGCGGCAACGTCTTCGTCGGCGGCAACCCGGTGGGCTACGCGAACGGCGACCCGGTCGCGAACCTGGACCTCGTCCGCTCGATCTTCTTCGCGCATCCCGGCGTGACCCTGGGCGCGCACAAGAGGATCGTGCTCTCCCAGCGGTACGCCCACGACCGGTCCCACCGGTCCGACGCGAAGTTCGCGGAGAACGTGATCTGGTCCCAGTCCGGCGTCGTCTTCGTCACGATCAACCTGCCGGGCGGATCCAACAACGACCAGGACGTCTGGTACGGCGCCGCGACCGAGACGCCGGCGCAGAACCGGGAGCGTGTCGAGCGCACCGGTGCCGACCTGCGGTGGCTCGACACCGCCTTCGCGCTCGCCCGACTCGGTCACGCCAAGGGTGTCGTGATCGACGCGCAGGCGGACATGTGGGACCCGGAGAAGGGTGTCGATCACCAGGCCGGCTACGAGCCCTTCGTGCAGAGCGTCGCGCAGCACACGGCCGCGTTCGGCAAGCCCGTGCTGATGTTCAACGGCGACTCGCACCTCTACCGCTCGGACAACCCGCTCGCGGCCGGCGCGCCGTGCGTGTCCGAGGATCTGGCCCCGTGCACCTCGGTGGCCTTCATGCACCCGGGCTACGACGTCCCCAACTTCCATCGGGTCGTCGTGCACGGCAGCACCACCCCGCTCGAGTGGCTGGAGCTCACCGTGGATCCGAAGGCGCACCACGCGCCGTCCGACACGGCGTTCGGACCCTTCAGCTGGGAACGCCACCCCCAGGCCTGATCCCGACAGGCCGACGGCGAGGGACGAGGGAGGGTGCCCACGAGCGCCCTCCCTCGTCGCGTCGTCAACCGGACCAGGGGTCGACGAGGGTCTTCAGTGGGTGGTCGGCGAACGCCCGGTCCCGCCGCGCCATCGGCCGCCGTCCGGCCGGGCGAGTCGAACCAGAGGACGCGCGTCGTCGTCAGCGTGTCGGTGCAGCCCAGGGCCGGATCGGTGCACGGGATCGCGTTCGTGACCCAGCTCCCGCTCGAGCCGTACGCGAACGCATCGCCGGTGCACTGGGTCGTCGTCGGCGCGGCGTCGTCGAGGTAGTAGCTCGTCGTCGCGACCGGCGAGTAGCTCGTGCGAAGGTTCGTGGTGATCGCCATCGAGCCCTGCGGGCCGTCGACGAGCTCCCAGCCGGGCAGTCCGGCGGTGAGGGTGTCGGGCACGCCGTCGATCGTCACGCCGGCCGGGTTGACGCTGTTCGAGTACTTCATGCCGACCGCGGCGGCGCTGTAGTCGAAGAAGTCCATGACGCTCGGGATCGCGTGGACCCGCAGGTCGGTCGTGATGTCCTCGCGGCGGTCGTAGAAGATGTGGGTGCGCTGCGTGTTCGGTCCGCTGTTCGCGCCGATGTACGAGCGGATCGCGCGGACGGGGCCGACCTTGTTGACCACGAACGCGCCTTCCGCGTCGTCGAAGGTGTCCTCACTGCGCCCGCAGTTCGACGGTGCGAAGAGGTTCTTGTGCCGGTCGAGGATGTCCACGCCCGACGCGCCCGGCGCCGTGATCTCGAGCTCGTCGGACTGCCAGCGGTCGCCGAAGTGGTGCGAGTAGTACGGCGTCGTGACGCGCGAGTTCTCCGGGTTCGGTCCGTCGGCGAAGCGGTAGGTCGTCTTGTAGTCACCGCTCGCGAGCGAGAAGTCGTACTGCACGTAGTGCTTGCCCGCACCCGGATCCAGGATGCCGTTCCGGCGGAAGAGGTAGACGGCACCGACGCTGTTGTCGGTGAGGTCGATGACGCGGAGCTGCTGCCCGGAGCCGTGGACCACGCCCGCGGGTTCGGAGAAGCTGTCCGGCCGCCCGCCCGCGTCCCGGGCCATGAACGCGATCTCGTCGTCGGCGTCGAGCATCGGATTCGGATCGGGACCGGCCCACGTCCCCGGGTCCGTGTAGGTCAGGACGTTCACCGAGTTCGCGGCGCCGTGATACGTGGTCCCGAAGTTCACAGTGGCGCGCTCGTCGACCTGCACCGGGATCTGCTGCCAGCCCGCGCCGGGGGTGTTGCGGAACGCGACGATGTCACCCGGAGGAGTGCCGACGAGCGCGGGCACCTGGCTGCCGGTGATCACGACCGGGTCGGCGGACCGCACGAGCTTGCTCGTCGGGCCGGGCACGAAACAGGCGGACAACGCGAGCACGGCGGCGCCGCCGAGCGCGAGTCCCCGCCCGATGCGACGCGGGCCTCGGTGGGCGGAACGGTGCATGCGGTGCTCTTCCCGTCGCGGTCCCGGCCCGAGAGTCTCGGCGACGTGTGACGACGGATGCAAGGTGCTCACTCGACGCGCCGCCGCAACGGGTGATCCGGCGGGACCTCGACCAGACGGAGCTCCGCGCCGTCGGGGTCCTCGATCCAGCACTCGACGAGCCCCCACGGCATCTGTTGCGCCCCCCTCCGGACGACCACCCCCGCGGCCCGCAGCCGTTGCTCCTCCCCGGCGGCGTCCGGGACCTGGAGCCAGATGCGGACGCCGGTGGGTGGCGGCCCCGCGGCCGTCAGCTCGAGGAACCCGCCCCCGAGGAAGTACACGACACCGGTGACGATGCCCTCCGCTCCGTACTCGCGGTAGAGGTCGAGGCCGAGGGTCCCCTCGTAGAAGGCACGGCTCCGCGCGAAGTCCGATGCGGCGATCATGATCCGGCTGCTCAGCACTCTCATGGGCAGAGTCTCGCGTCGCCCACGGCCGGCGTGAGACCCGTGAACCCGGGCTCGGGCCGCGGCCCGCCTACGCTGACCCCCCGATGGACGTCACGACTGCCATGCTCGCCGACTTCGCCCAGGTGCGCGAGGGACTGCTCTTCGTCGCATCGGGTGGCATCACCCGCTGCTACCGCGAGCAGCTCCCGGCCCCGCTCGGGGTCCACCTCGCCATCGTGCTCGAGCTGGACCGGCTCGAGGCCGAGCGCCCGCACGAGGTGCGGGTGGTCGTGGTCGACGAGGACGGCCGGGAGCTGGCCGAGATCTCCGGGGAGATCCAGCTGGGCGAGACCCAGCTGATGGTGAACGAGAACCTCAACCTGCCGATCACCTTCGACCTGCGCAACGTGCCGGTCGAGCGGTTCGGCGCCGTCGAGGTCCGCTGCTACGTGGGTGGCGAGCACCGCGCGACCCTGCCCCTCTGGGTCCTCCAGACGCCGACTTGAGATGCTCCGTTCGCTGCGGTCGGGGGGTATCCCGCCCGCAGCCGCTCACCTCGCGGCTCAGCTGCGGAAGGTGCGGCGGTAGGCCGCGGGGCTCGTTCCGAGCGACCGCTGGAAGTGGAGCCGCAGCGTCGCGGCGGTGGCGAACCCCGCGGCGGTGGTGATCTCCTCGACCGACTGATCCGTGGTCTCGAGCAGCCGCTGCGCGAGCGCGAGCCGCTGGCCCAGGAGCCACTGGTGCGGCGTCGTGCCGGTCGTCTCCCGGAACCGCCGGGCGAAGTGACGCGGCGACATGTGTGCGCGTTGCGCGAAGTCGCTGACCGAGAGCGGCTCGTCGAGGTGTGACCCGGCCCATTCCATCGCGTCCTGCAGCTCGAGGCCGTACTCGACCGCTTCCGGCACGGGGGTCTCGATGAACTGCGCCTGCCCCCCGCTCCGGTGCGGCGGGACGACGAGGTGGCGGGCGATCGCGTTCGCGACCTCCACGCCGTAGTCGGTGCGCACGATGTGCATCGCGAGGTCGAGCGCACCGGCCGCGCCGGCGGAGGTGAGCACCGCGCCCTCGTCCACGTAGAGGACCGTGGGGTCGAGCTGCACCGCCGGGAAGCGCCGCCGGAACTCGTCCGCGTTGGCCCAGTGGGTGGCCGCGGTGCGACCGTCCAGGAGACCCGCCTCGGCGAGGGCGAACGCGCCGGTGCAGAACGAGACGACGCGCGCGCCGCGGGCGGCGGCTCTCCGGAGTGCCCGGATGAGCTCGTCACCGGCGCCCCGGTTCACGCCGCACCAGCCCGGGACGAGGACCGTGTCGGCGCGGCTGATCGCCTCGAGCCCGCGGTCGACCTGCACGTCGAAGTTGCCGATGCGCACCGTCGGGCCGAGCCCGCAGTGCGTGAACGAATACCAGGGGACGCCCGCGACGTCGCTCCAGTCGGCGCCGAACACCTCGTCGGCGACTGCCGGCTCGAACGCCGACATGTCGCTCACGAGCACCGAGACCACGCGGTGACGCTTCACGGCCATGGCCGGATCCTAGTGGCCGGGCCCATTCGTGCCAAAGGCAGGATTCTCGCGCCTGTCGTCATCTCTGCCACTGGTGCCGGAACCCGGATCGGCGGACGCTGGGGTCCGAGGAAAGGAGTCCGTCATGCAGGACCTCGACCACCAGATTGCGATGGAACGGCAGCGTCGCTACCGCGACGAGGCTGCGGAATGGATGCGCGTCCGGCGCGCCCGCCCGTCGACGCGGGTCGCAGTCGCGATCCGCCGGCTCGCCGATCGGGTGCGGGTGTGACGGGCCCGCGACCCGCTCACGCCAGCTCGGGCAGGGGCTGGGGCGGCGGAGGACCCACATAGGTGGCGCTCGGGCGGATCAGCCGGTTGTCGGCCGCCTGCTCGAGGATGTGCGAGCACCATCCGATCACGCGGCTCGACGCGAACGTGGGCGTGAACATCTCGCGTGGGAGACCGCACGTCTCCATGACGATCCCGGCGTAGAACTCCACGTTCGTGTAGAGCCGCCGGCCGGGCTTCAACTCGGCGAGCACCTCGATCGCCTTCGCCTCGATCTGCTCCGCCAGCTCGACGTTCGGGCCGCCGAGGCGCTCGGCCACGCCGCGCAACATCAGCGAACGCGGATCGTCGGTCTTGTACACCCGGTGCCCGAACCCCATGAGCCGGTCGCCCCGCGAGACCGCCGCCCGGAGCCATGGCTCGGCGTTCTCGAGGGTGCCGATCGCGTCGAGCATGGCCAGCGCGCGGCTCGGTGCGCCGCCGTGGAGCGGCCCGGAGAGCGCGCCGATCGCGCCCACCACGGCCGCGGCGAGGTCGGCACCGGTCGAGGTGATCACCCGCGCGGTGAAGGTCGAGGCGTTGAAGCCGTGGTCGATCGTCGAGATCAGGTACTGCTCGACGGCTCGGGCGTGCTCCGGGGGAGGCACCTCACCGTGGAGCATGTAGAGGTAGTTCGCGGCGTACTCGAGCCCGGGGTCCGGAGCGATCGGATCGAGGCCGTGCTGGAGCCGGTGGATCGCGGTCAAGAGGGTGGGGACGACCGCGCACACCTGCAACGCATTGGCGCGCAGCTCGGCCGCGTCGACGTCGAGCGACGCGCGGAAGCCGAGGTGCGCTCCCATCAACGAGAGGGTGGTCCGCAACATGTCGAGCGGGGGCGCGGGCGCACCGACGTGTGCGATGTCGGGGAGCACGGCGGCGACCGCCTCGGGGATCACGCGGCAGGGGAGCGACGCGGGCGGAGAACTCGTCACGCTGGGCCGACGTCGGGAGCTCGCCCTGGAACATGAGGTGCCACACGTCCTCGAGCGTCCGCTGCTCCGCGAGGTCGACCGCGCTGTACTGGCGGTAGTGGTAGAAGCCCTCGAGGCCGCGGACGTCGCCGATGTCCGTCTCGGCGACGACGACGCCCTCGAGGCCGCGCGGGATCTCGTGCGCGAGGTTCTCGGCCGGCTGGATCTCCGCGATGCGCATGAGGTCGCGCATCGAGACGATGCCGACGAGCTCGTCCCCGTCGACGACGGGGATGTGCCGGTAGCCGTGCTCGGAGAGGCTTGCGAAGGCAGTCGTCACGTCCACGTCGGGAGCGACCGAGTCGGGCGCGGCCGTCATCCATTCCGAGACCAGCGCGGTGCCGGCGTCGCCGCCCGAGGCGGTGAACCGGACGAGGTCCCGCTCGGTGAGGATCCCGAGCGGCCGGGTGCCCTCCACCGCCACGACCGAGCCCACGTGGTGGTCGCCCATGGCGGCGGCGGCCTCGGCCATCTTGTCGGCGGAGCCGACGGTGACGACCGGACGGCTCATGATGTCGGCGACGGTGCGCGACTTGCCGGGCTCGTCGACGGCCATGTGCTCCTCCGGGGGTCGGGTGGGGAATGTGGCCGTACCGGATTCTACGACGAGGCGGCGCGTCGCCCGCGCCGATGATGGTGGGTGGGCCAGAACATCCACGTCACGACGACGCCGACGGCCGCACACCAGAGCCACGGGAGGACCGCCCAGAACGTCTCGCCCGGCATGGGGATCCGCAGGACCACCCGACCGAGGATGTCCTTCGCGGTCGGGCGCCACTGGTCCTCGGTGGTGCGGTTGTCGCCGCGGAAGGTGTAGTGGCCGCCCTCTGCCTTCGTGATCCGGTGGATGACGCCGTGTCCGGCGCCCGCCTGTCCCTTCGGGATGTGGTACGCCGCGATCTCGCCGGCGTGGTAGCTCCCGGCGTGCCGCACCAGCACGACGTCGCCGCTGCGAAAGGTCGGATCCATCGAGTGTCCGTGCACCACGACGAAGGTGGCGGCGCCCCCGAGACGCGCGGGCCAGGTGAACCACAGGACCACCGCGACGAGGCCGAACACGAGCACGTCGACGGCGAGGCGACGCCCCCGGCCGTGGCGGGAGGTACGGCGGCGCCGGGCCTGCCGCTCGGCACGCGTGAGCCCGGCGTGCGGGTCCTCGTGCTCCCGGCGCGGTCCGGCGGCAGGATCGGTGGGAGCCGGCGCGGGGTCCGGTGCGTACGAGCGGAGACGCACGGGTGCCCCGGGGCGCGGGGCATCGGTCGGGTCGACGTCGCGCACGCGGTGGAGCGGGATGTTCCGGGGGCGGCGTTCGAGGGTCTGGGTCGGCATGATCGGTCAGGAGTCGACGTGGAAGTCGTCGAAGCGGGTGGCCGAGTCGCCGTTGGCCATGAGCCCGAACCGGTCGTGACCCGCGCTCCTGAAGCGCGCGATCTCGGAGGCGGTGAGCGCGTACGTCAGCACCACGGCACCGTTCCAGCTCACCGCGACCGTGTCGGTCCCGACATCGAGCCGCATGATCGCACTCGCCGGCAGGCCCACCCCGCTGACCTGAGCGAGTTGCGTCGCCGTGCCCCCGACGTACTCGTAGAGGCTGATGCGACCTCCCGAGGACTTCGTGAGCTCGGCCCAGACGTAGGAGGTGCCGTCGCTCAGGGCGATCAGGCCCGCGCTCGGATTCTTGCCCGGATGGAGCTGCGCCTCCACCGCTGCGTTGGTGGTCCCGACGGGTGTGGTGAGATTCGAGCGGGCCTTCCTGGAGGATCGGGCCTGGTTCGAGACCGACCGCCAGGTCCCGTTCTGCCCGGTCCACGTTCCGCCGCCGTTCAGGGTCGTGCCCGCGAGCTTCGTGTTGTTCGCGCCGTCGAAGTCCGCCCAGGTGAGCACGGTCGGCGCTCCGGTGCCTCCGGGGACCGTCCAGGACCCGAGGTCGGCGGCCGCGATGCCGTTCAGGCTCGCGGCCGAGGCCGCGACCGCGGACGCGGCGACCACCGCCAGGAGCATGGCGGCGAGGTTCCGGAGGGTGCGGCGGGTGCGCATGGGAGCGGGTCTTCGACGCAGGTGCGGTGCCGGAGGATCTCCGGCACCGCACCCGAACCGGTCAGCTGATGACGGCAGCGGCAGCCGCGACGAGCTTCGCGTCCGCCGGTGCGCTCAACGTGATGTTGGCCGACGTCCCGGCGACGACCGCCGAGCCGGATCCGAGCGAGGCGTTCCCCGCGTCGGAGAGGGTGACCGCGACGGTCTGACCGGCGCAGGCGGCGTCGATGCCCGAGACGGTGACCGTGCTCACGGTGTAGACGCCGGCGGTGGCGTCGTAGGCCGGCGCGCCGTAGGCGATGCCGACACCGTTGGTGTCGCAGCTGGACACGGCGCTGTTGTCGGCACCGAGGCCGCCCGTGGTGAGACCGCCGAGGCTGGCCGCGGACGCCGCCGCCAGACCGAAGGCGGCGATACCGAGCAGGAGCACTGCGCCCCGACGGCCTCGACGCGCTCGGGGTGGGTTCTGGACCGGGTTCATGATGTGGGGGATTCCTCTCGTTGGCCCGAGTCCGTTGCCCGGGAACGAGCGGGTCTTCGGTTGCGCGCGCTCCGTGGTTGAGTTTTGGAGAAACAGAACGTCCGGGTCCGTCGCATTTGACCAGGACGAATGATTCGGTCGGCCCACGCCGGATCCCGGCTATCTCGGCGAGCCGTGCCGATCGCTCGATGCGCCGTGGCGGCCCTCGCCCGAGACGAAGCGGTCCACGGCGAGCTGGGGGGATCGGAGCACCTCACGACCTTCGCGCAGCTCGTGCAGGAGCGCGTCGTCCAACGGGAGGGACCACTGGTCGTAGGACGAGCGGCGATCGGCGCGCAGGCAGTCCTGGGGGAACTGCGCGATCTCGGTGGCGAGCGCGACGGCGACCTCGCGCGCCCGGCCCGGCTCCGCGAGCCGGTTGGCCAGGCCGATCGCGAGCGCTTCCTCCGCGCCGACCTCGCGCCCCGTCAGGATCAGATCGAGGGCGCGGGAGTGCCCGATGAGCCGGGGCAGGCGGATCGTGCCGCCGTCGATGAGCGGCACGCCCCAGCGACGGCAGAAGACGCCGAACGCCGCATCCGTCGCCATGACGCGCAGGTCGCACCACAGCGCGAGCTCGAGCCCACCGGCGACCGCGTACCCCTCGACGGCGGCGACGACCGGCTTGCCGAGCAGCATTCGCGTCGGCCCCATCGGGCCGTCGCCGTCCGTGCTCACCGAGTTGGCTCGGTCCGTGCCGAACGCCTTGAGGTCCGCTCCGGCGCAGAACGTGCCGCCGGCACCGGTGAGCACCGCCACCGCGAGCGCGTCGTCGGCGTCGAACGCGCGGAATGCGTCGGCGAGCGCGACCGCGGTCGGCCGATCGACGGCGTTGCGCGCTTCCGGTCGGTCGATCGTCACGATCGCAATCGGGCCTACGCGCTCGATCGTGACCGTCATCGCGCCGACCTCGTGGCGACGAGGTGGCCGGTCTCGTTGATCGACGCGACCGATCGGACCCCCGACCGCGACGCGCGCACGCGGCTGATCGAGGTGTAGGCCGGGTCGAACCACAGGTTCCGGTCGATGCCGAGGAGCGCGGCCAGATAGATGTTGATCACGCCGCCGTGACAGACGGTGGCGACGCGCTCGCCCGGGTGCGCCGCGATGACCGCGTCGAGGCACGGCACGATCCGGGCGCGGAACTGGTCCGGCGGTTCGCCGCCGAAGTCCTCCCACCGCCCTTCGATCATCGCCTGCCAGCGCTCGTGGCCCTCGGCGCGCATCTCCTCGATCGGGATGTAGGAGTCCGCGTTGGAGTCGTACTCGCGCAGCCCGTCGACGATCGTGATCCCGATCGACAGCTCGTCGGCCAGCGGTCGGGCGGTGTCGACCGCACGACGCAGGGGCGACGACACGACGTGATCCACACCCTCGGCCGCGAGCCACGCCGCCAGCCGGCGGGACTGATCCTGACCCCGCTCGGTGAGCTCGGGATCCGCGGGACTGCCGCCGGTCTCCTCGGCGGTGACCCGGAGGGGCTCCGCGTGGCGGATGACGAGGAGCTCCATCAGCGCTCGACCAGCACGAGGCCGAGGTGGTCGCCGAGCTCGACGAGCGCGGCGGTCGGGTCCCCGACCTTGATCGTCGTCATGCCCATCGCCCGCGCCGGCTTGAGGTTCGTGCCGAGGTCGTCGAGGAACACACACTCCTCCGGCCGTACGGCGAGCCGCGCGCACACCAGCTCGTAGATGCGTGGGTCCGGCTTGCGGATCCCCTCCACCGCTGATTCGACGACGGTGTCGAAGCCGAGCGCCGAGGGATCACGGTCGTCGGCGCGCTCGGTGTGCAACCAGTTGTTCGTCGAGCGCGCCGACCCGCAGCGCCGCCTCGCGCAGCCGACGAATCGCGGTGGTCATCACGGCGCGCGGCGAGAAGCCGGAACCGATGCGGCCCATCAGGTCGGCCGCGTCGACGGTCCCGCCGGCCGCCGCACACTCGGCCTCGAACGCGGCGCAGAAGCTCGGGAAGTCGAGCTCGGAGCGCTCGAAGCCGGCCCAGGCGCCCGCATCCGCGCTCGCCGCGACGACGGTGCGGATGAAGCGGTGCGGGAGTCCGGCCTCACGTTCGTACTCGTCGAACACGTCGAACGGTGATGGGAACACGACCCCGCCCAGGTCGAAGATCACCGCCCGCAGTTCCATCGCGGGCACGGTAGCGGAGGTCACCGCGCGGACACCCGTCCGGACGCGCCGCTGACGTGCGCTCGGTCAGAGGGCGAGCTCGGCCATGATCTGGAGGGCTTCGGGCTGCTGCGCGCCGAGGATCATGGTGGTGATGCCCGACTCGCGCCACGCGTCGAACCGGTCGGCGATCCGCTCCTTCGGTCCGATGAGCGCGATCTCGTCGACCAGCTCGTCGGGAACGGCGGCGGTGGCCTCCTGCTTCTTCCCGTCGAGGTAGAGGTCCTGGATCTTCTTGGCGGCGGCCTCGAACCCGTACCGGCACGCGAGGTCGTTGTAGAAGTTCTTTCCCCGTGCGCCCATGCCGCCGACGTAGAGCGCGACCATCGGCTTCACGAAGCCGCGGAGCATGTCGAGATCGTCGCCGACGAGGACGCTCACGGTCGGGGCGACGTCGAACGCGTCGAGGCTCTTGCCGCCACCCGCCTTCGCGAATCCGGCGTCGATCGCCGACCCGTAGGTCTCGCGGAAGCGGTAGGGCGAGAAGAAGATCGGGAGCCAGCCGTCGGCGATCTCGGCGCACAGCGCGACGTTCTTCGGGCCGATCGCGGCCAGGTAGATCGGGATGTCGGCGCGGTTCGGGTGCACGATGATCTTGAGCGCCTTCCCGAGGCCGGTCGCGTCGTCGCCGGTGTAGGGGATGTCGTAGTGCGGACCGTGGTGCTCGAGCGGTGCCTCGCGCCGCAGGATGGTGCGGACGATGTCGACGTACTCACGCGTCTTGCCGAGCGGCTTGCCGTAGGGCTGCCCGTGCCATCCCTCGACGACCTGCGGACCGGAGAGCCCGAGGCCGAGGAGGAAGCGGTTGCCGCTCATGAGGTCGAGCGTGGCCGCGGTCATCGCGGTCATCGCCGGCGTGCGGGCGGGCATCTGCATGATCGCCGAGCCGAAGTTGATGCGCTCGGTCTGGCCCATCATCCACGCGATCGGGGTGATCGAGTCGGTGCCGTAGGCCTCGGCGGTCCAGATCGAGTGGAAGCCGAGCCGTTCGGCCTCCTCCGCGGTGCTGACCGCGCGGGCGAGGCCGGCGCCCCAGTCCTGGTAGCCGAAGTTGACGCCGAGTCGCATGCGAGGCCTTTCCGTCCGGGGTGTCGGAGGACCCTACGATGCTCGGGACCGCATCGTCACGCTGCGAAAGGGTGCGCATGGCGCTGATCTCGAACGTGGTCCGCGGGAGCTCCGCGACCCGCCTCCTCGTCCTCCTGCACGGCTACGGCGCCGACGAGCGCGACCTCGGACCGCTCCTCACCTATCTCGATCCCGACGGCCGGTTCGCCGCCGTGATGCCACGCGGTCCCGAATCTGCGCCCGGCGCCCCCGGGTTCGCCTGGTTCCCGATCACCGAGTCGGGCGTGGACCCCGAGTCGTTCACGGCGGCTGTCGATCTCGTGGACGCGTACATCGACGAGCAGTGCGCCGAGCTCGGGCTCGCCCGCTCCGAGGCCGTGATCGGCGGCTTCTCCCAGGGTGCGGGCATCGCGCTGAGCGTCTCGCTGCGGTCCGGGGCGACGATGCCGAGCGGCGTCCTCGCCATGAGCCCGTTCGCCCCGAACCTCGACGCGCTCGGGGTGGACTGGGAGGCGGCGCGGGAGGTCCCGGTGCTCGTGCAGCACGGCACCGAGGACCCGATGATCCCCGTCCGGGTCGGGCGGGAGCTCGCGGCGGCGCTCACCGAGCACCAGGTGCCGGTCGTGTACCGCGAGTACCCGATGGGTCACCAGGTCGCGCTCGAGAGCGTGGAGGACGCGCGCGACTGGCTCGCGGCAGTGGTCGCGGGGGAGCGCCCGTCCGCGGCTCTCCCCGAGCCTCCGGCCGAGGGCCCGGTCCGCAGCGTCACGACCGGGACCTTCTCGGCCGAGGTCCTCCAGGCCGATCTCCCCGTGATCGTCGACTTCTGGGCGCCGTGGTGCGGGCCCTGCAAGCAGGTCGGTCCCGATCGTCGAGCAGATCGCCCGCATGCGCGAGGGCTCGTACAAGGTCGTCAAGGTCAACATCGACGAGGAGCCCGCGCTCGCGCAGCAGTACGAGGTGCAGTCGATCCCGCTGATCGCGCTGTTCCGCAACGGGCGCAAGGAGCGCAGCTCGCTGGGGGCCAAGGCCCGGCCGCAGCTCGAGGCCGAGCTCGGGATGCTGGTCATCCCGTAGCGTTCCGGCGCCGCCGGCGCGCCGGTCAGTCGAAGGGGTGCGGTTCGGCGTGCTGCCCGCCGTGGCGGGCCCCGAACCAGAGGGTCGCGCCGCCGAGCAGCAGGGCCCCGAGGCCCGCGAGGGCGACGCCGAGCGTGCCGTCACCGGTGCGCGGCAGCGTCGGACCGCGCCGCGGCGGTGCCACCGGAGGACTTCGTCGCCGTCGCGCTCCGGTCCAGTTGCGCGCCCTGGACCTGGACCGGGTTGATCGCGGTCACCGGCGGGACGAGCTCCGTCGGGATCTCGAGCGTCGTGGGCGGCGGACCCTCGACGATGGTGAACGAGATCGGGTCGAAGTCGAACGACCGGACGCCGTCGAGCTCGGGTGCGTCGACCACGCAGTGCGCGATGAGGTCGTAGGTGCCGGGCGCGACCGTGGTCGTGCTCGGGCACGCGTGAACGTGCCGGACCAGGCGCCGCCCGTGCTCACCGCCACGGAGCCGAGTGCGGCCGGTGCCGCGCCGCCCTCGAACCGCAGCTCGACGCGCGTGCCGTCGTAGGCGGTCGGGGCGTCGGCCGGTGGCGCCGTCGGGTCGGTGGTCGGATCGGTCGTGGGATCGGTGGTGGGATCCGGCGCGGGCGCGAGCCACTGGCACAGCGTGGAGGGCGACGATGCCACGCGCACCGTCCCACCCGGCAGCGACGAGGTCGGGCTCGCGGACCATCCGGGGTCGACGGCTGCCGCCGGCGCCGCGAACGCGACCGAGGCGGCGAGGCTGCCCACGAGCGCTGCACCGATCACGATCTGTCGCGGGATGCCCGATCGTGGCTCCCAGCCGTTGCCGCACTTGCCGCCGCACCCGCGGTCCTCCCATGTCGGGCTCCGCCCGCCCGAATCGCGACGGTACCGCCGGGTGGGTCCGGTTCACGGGATGGTCGACGTCGGAGCGTGGTCAGTGGACGCTCACCCGTCCGGGCGGTCCGGCCTCGAGCGTGCCGACGACCGCCGCCGCCGGCGTCCCGGCCGCGACCAGCCCTTCGACGAGCTCGTCGGCGGCGTCCGGGTCGACCGCGAACAGCAGCCCGCCGGATGTCTGCGCGTCGGCGAGGAGCAGTTGGTCCGGTCCAGGGAGTTCGCCCCAATCGACGAACTCGGAGACGAAGGCGTGGTTGCGCTGCGTGCCGCCCGCGACGAAGCCCCGCGGCGACGAGCCGCTCCACCCCCTCGATCACGGGGACCGCGGTCGCGTCCACGCGTGCGGCCAGCCCCGAGCCGCGCGCCAGCTCGCCGAGATGGCCGAGCAGACCGAACCCGGTGACGTCGGTCGACGGCGTGCACCGCGTCGCCGAGCGCGCGCCCGGCGTCGCGGGCGCCGGCGTTGAGCGTGGTCATCAGGGTGATCGCCGTGTCCACGAGCCCGGGGGTCGCGCCGTCGCGCTTCACGGCGGTGCTGATCACGCCGAGGCCGATCGGCTTCGTCAGCACCAGCCGATCGCCCGCGGGCGACCCCGGAGTTCGTCCAGACCCGGTCGGGCTCGACCGTGCCGACCACCGCGAGGCCGTACTTGGGCTCCGGATCGTCGATCGAGTGACCGCCCGCGATGATCGCCCCCGCGTCGCGGATGCGTCTCGGCGCCGCCGTCGATCACCCGGGCGAGCAGCTCGAACGGCAGGCCCTCCCGCGGCCAGGCCACGAGGTTCAGCGCCACGAGTGGGCGTGCCACCCATCGCGTAGACGTCCGAGAGCGCGTTCGTCGCCGAGATGCGGCCCCAGTCGAACGGATCGTCGACGATCGGCGTGAAGAAATCCGTCGTCAGGACGATCGCGAGGTCGTCCCGGACCGCGGTAGACCGCGGCGTCGTCGGCGGTGTCGAACCCGACGAGGAGGTCGGGGTCCGCCGGGCCGTCGAGCCCGCGGACGAGGCCGAGAACCGTGCGCAGATCGTCGGGCGAGAGCTTGCAGGCGCAGCCCGCGCCATGGGAGAAGCGGGTCAGCCGGAGCTCGGCGCCCGCCGGCGTTCGGGGAGGGGCTCAGGCGCGGACGCGGCCGTAGCCGGAGGCCGACCCGTACCGCACGCCGGCGAGCTTCACGCCGCTCGACGGGTTCGATGCGGAGACGACCATTCCGCCGCCGATGTAGATCTCGACGTGCTGCGAGCCGCCCGGTCCGTAGAACACGAGGTCACCGGGCTGGAGATCGCCGGCGCCGATGCGGATCGTCTGCCTGGTACTGCGCGCCGGAGTAGTGGGCCAGGCCGACGCCGCCCTGGGCCCACGCGGCGGCGGTGAGACCGGAGCAGTCGAAGGTGTCCGGGCCCGAACGTCGCGTACCGGTAGCCCTTGCCCACCTGGGCCTTGGCGAAGGCCACCGCGGCGGCTGCGCCGGCGTTCGGGGCGGGGGCGTCCGGGAAGTTCGCCGGGATCGGACTGTGGCCGCTCCCGCCACCGTTGTTCGTGGAGGCCCGTTGGGCGGCGGCGGCGGCGTTGCGCCGGATGGCGGCATCGCGCTGTGGCCTCGCTCCGCGGCGGATGATGTCCGCGATCTGGCCGTTCACCTGGCCCAGCAGAGCACGGCTCTGGCGGTTCGTGGAATCGAGCTTGATCCGCGCGAGATCGGCGGCGTCGGCCTCGGCCTTGGCGGCGGCGCGCTTGGTCTCCAGGTCGGCCTTGCGGGCGGCGAGCTCCTCCTCGGCCTTCTGGAGGCGGGCGATGAGCTGGTCGTCGCGGTCCGCCGCGGCGGAGGCGTACTTGGAACGGGCGGCCATCTCGCCGAGGGAGGAGACGTCCATCTGCTGGAGCGGGGTGCTGGACCCGGCGTGGCGGTAGATCTGGGCCGCTCGCTGGCCGAGCAGCCGGCGGATCTTCTGTCGCTGGGCGATCGCGGCGTCGGTGCGACTCTGGGCCTCCGCGATGGCGGCTTCGGCCTGGGCGATCCGGTAGTGGGCGCCGTTGAGCTGTTCCGACAAGGTCACGAGACTGCGTGTCGTTGGCCGCGATCTGCCGTTGGAGCTCGGCGGCCTGCCGGCGCTTGTCGTCGACCGGGCTGGCGCCGACGATGGCCGGGAACGCCGTGGCCGCGATCATGGCGGTGGCGATCGCCACGACCATGACTCGGGTCCGGAGGTTCAACTGGGGACTCCCATTGGCTGGTGGATAGTGCCGCTGTCGGTCCTTGCCTGAACGCGGTCCTGCTGAACGCGGTCTGAGCAAAAACAACTCGCCGCCCATCGGGACGCGCCGGAGCACGACCAGTCGGTGAGCGGTTCCCGAGACCCTACACGGCGAGGCCTTCGGAAAGTCATCTCATGCGCAAGAAAGCGCGCCTGACCAGGCGGTTCGCGCCCTGATGATGGCGCAGGAAGGTCGTCGGGGTGTGATACTGCCGTTGCGCATGTGGCACATGTTGCGCATGTGTGCATACCCGTAGGTCAGGCGACCCATCCCGAGGTCGTCGCCGGCACCCGGGTGCCGGAGGCGCGACGTCGGGCACCGACCAGGCCATGGCCCGGGCGATCTCGCGTGGCGACCTTCTGCCACTGGGCCGGATTCCACCCCTCCGCCACCGCACCGACGCTGGTGTCCTGGCGGATGTGGACGAACGCCGGCAGGTGCTCGAGGCCCAGGCTCGAGACCAGGGCGCGGTCCGGGTCGACGAAGACCATCGCCCGCTCGGCCTCGTCGCCGAGGATGCGCTTCGCGATCGCGGGCGTCGCCGGGATCACGTACGCGGTCCGGGCGTCGCTGTCGCCGAGCACGTCGAAGATCCGGCGCGCGACGGGGACCCACTCGCGCGGCCTCGGGGCGGTCGGGCAGGATCACCAGGCAGAGGTGGAACATGGTCGTCCAGTCGTCCAGGCGTCCGGCTCATGCCGGTCGAGGTCGACAGGGCGAGGGTGGGATCGGGGTTCTTCGCCACGGCGGGGAACGGTAGCGCGACGCCTGCCCGCCGCCCCGGTTCCGGCGTCGCCCTACGCTGCCGGCCCCATGTCACGACGCGACCAGATCCTGATGACCCCCGACGAGATGCATGCCTTCCTCGACGCCGGCCGTGACCTCCAGGTCGCTTCGCATCAACGCCGACGGAACTCCCCATCTCGTGACCATGTGGTACGTCCGCGACGGCGACGAGCTCGGCGTTCTGGACGTACCGCAAGAGCCAGAAGGTCGTGAACGTCCGTCGCGATCCGCGCATCACCGTCCTCGTCGCGACCGGCGACGTCTATGAGGAGCTCCGGGGGGTCTCGATCAACGGCACCGCGACGGTCGTCGACGAGCCTCGACCACGTGCTCGCGTTCGGTGAGCGGGTGTACGAGAAGTACTGGGGCACCGATCGACAACGACCTCGTCCGCGAAGGCGTCCGCACGATGGGCGCCAAGCGCGTCGTCGTGCGCATCCGACCCCGAGAAGGTCACGAGCTGGGACCACTCCAAGCTCGCCGGTGCCTACTGACCCCCCTCACCGCTTTGCGCACCGGATACGCGCTCGTCTTCGGCGGGTTCGCGCGTCGGAACGCTCAGGCGGCGACGGCGAGGGCGCGTTGGACGGTCCTCAGGACCGAGGTCGGGCGTCCGGTCACGTCCAGCCAGCTGAATCGCAACACGGTGAAGCCCGCCGCCTCGAGCGCAGGTCCCGGTGCTCGTCGGCTTCACGGTCGCTCGGGCTGTCGTGGAACGCGCGACCGTCGGTCTCGACCACGAGACGTTCGGCGCGCCAGACGAAATCGACGCGGCCGATCCACGCGAGCGCACCTCCCAGGTCGACCTGTCGATCGGGCTCGGGGACCGACGAGCGGCGGATCAGGTCGAGGAAGATCGCTTCGAGCTCGCTGGCCGGCGCGCAGTAGGCGGCTCGACGCTCGGCGACCACCGTCCTCATCGCCGATGACCCGTGGCGTCCGTGCTCGGCGAGGTCCGTGATGACCGCGTCGAGCGCTTCGAGTCCCACCGTCCGGGCTGCGAGGGCCGCATCGGTCAACCGGCGGAGTCGGGGAAGACCGACGCTCGAGGCCTGATCGAACAGCGCTCGGGCGACGGTCGCGCACGGGATGCCGCGGACGACGGTGCGGTGGGCCTCGGGCAGCCGGAATGTCTCGTAGACGCCGTCGAGCGCCCATCGTGGGGGTCGGCGCGGGGTCGTGACGCTCACCGGCCGGAGCCCGGCGCCCCGAACACCGTGCAGCGCCAGCGCGGTGCCGGCCGTCGCGACGGCATCGGACCCGGCCGACAGGACCGTGGCCATGACGCGCTGCTCGTCGGTTCGTGGCGCCGCGCGGATCCGGAGCACCTGGTCGTTGAATCGGTCCCAGGTGCCATCCGCGATCCGCCGGGCGACGGTGGCGCGACTCAGGCCGGCGGCGCGCGCCTGGCGTCGGGTGAGGCATCCGTGTTGGGCGGCGATCAGCTGGTGCAGGGACGGGTCCACGCGGCGGAAGGTAGGTGCGAGGTGTGACCCGCCGATCCGTCGGACCCTTCCAACGCGCGAAACGCGCCGTTTTCGGCGCGTATTGAGCGCCCAAAGCCGGGTGGGAGGGTCAGGCGAGGCCGATGGCCCTGAGCATGGAGGGGGGCATGCCGTCGTCGCCGGCGCGCAGCATCGCCGCCTTCTCGATGTTGATCGGGTCGCGCTCGGGGCGCTCCAGCCACGCGTCCCACGGTCCGGGCGGGATCACACCCTCGACGCAGTGGCGGAGGTAGTCGCGAAGCTCCACGACCTCGGACGGGCCACCGATCGGGCCGTGCCCCGGCACGATCGTCTCGGCGAGCTCTCCGACCACACCCAGCACCTCGGCCCAGGCGGCGGGATCGCCCTGGAAGGCGAGCGGCGTCACGCCGAAGAAGCACAGGTCGCCGGCGAAGAGCACGTCGCAATCGGCGACCAGCACCATGAGATCGCCGTCGGTGTGGCCGCGGGCCGGGAGCACCTCGATGCGGTTGGTGAGCTGCGCGGCGTCGGTCACGAGGTGCGACACCGGGCGCGTCCCGACCACCGCCAGCTCGTCGAAGCCCTCGGTGAACGCCGGCATGAACGCCTTGTACGCGTCGACGGGCATCTCCTGGTCGAGGAGCGCGGACGTCATCTCGGAGCCGAGCACCATCGCGTTCCGGAAGGCGGAGGTACCCCCCACGTGGTCGATGTGCGCGTGCGTCAGCACCACCCGCTTGACGGTCTCGCCCAGCTCCTTCACCGCCGCGGCGAATGGCTCCCATTGCGACCGCACCATGAGCGTGTCGACGATTGTGAGGCCGTCGTCGTCGCCGATGACCCCGGCGTTGGACACGCCCGACTCGCCACCGGGCTGGAGCCACACCCACACCCGTTCCGCGATCTCGTGCAGGGTCAGCGTCGGGGCGTCGGTCACCTCCCCACGGTACGCAACGCGGCGGTACCGTGTCCCGTGTGACGGCGCCCGCGACCTCCGTGGAAGAGATCGTGCAGCGGCTCGCGGCGAGCGACGGTGTCTTCGACTCGCTCGGCGAGCTCGGCGACCCGGTCGACGTCCTCGCCCACTCCCTGCAGTGTGCGTACGAGCTCGAGCTCGCCGCGCCCGACGACGCCGAGCTGCAGATCGCCGGACTCGTGCACGACATCGGGCATGTGCTCGACGGCTTCCACGCCGTCGACCACGGCGAGGTCGGCGCGGCGTGGGTCGAGCCGCTGCTCGGCACGCGGGTGGCGCGCCTGACGGTGCTCCATGTCCCGGCGAAGCGCTACCTCGCCGCGACCGACCCCGCGTACGGCGCGGTGCTGAGCGACGGCAGTGCCCTCAGCCTCGAGCTCCAGGGCGGTGCGATGAGCGAGCCCGAGGCGGCCGAGTTCGCGATCGATCCGTTCGGAGCGGATGCGGCGCGTCTGCGTCGGGCCGACGAGGCCGCCAAGGTCATCGGTCGCGAGGTCCCCGGGCTCGACCACTGGGTCCCGGTGCTCGAAGCGGTCGCGGGCCGGGTGCGCTGACGGCGGCTACTCGCCGAACGCCGGTTGCAATGCAGCCGGGTCGAGGTACTCGTCGATGTGGTTGATGCGCCCACCGTGGACTGAGACCACGAGACACGCGGGCATCGAGAACTTCTTCCCGGTGCTCGCGGCGGTGCCGTGCAGTACGTGCTGCTGGAGCACGCCGCCCTCGATCTCGATCCGACGCTGGATCTCGTACCGTCGCTCCGAGGTGTTCTCGAGCATCCACGCGAGCACGCGCAGCGACGAATCGAGGTCGCGCGCCCGTCCGTCGAAGTTGGCCCACACCACGATGTCGGGCGAGTAGCAGACCTTGACCCCTTCGAGGTCGCCGTCCTCGATCGCCCGGATCATCTGTCCGACGACTTCCATCGCCGTGCTCATGCGCACCTCCTGCTTCGGGTTCGCATCATTGCCGATGCGCCCGCGCCCGAGTTGGGGGGCCGGCGGAAGCCTGCGTAGCCTCTCGCCCCATGTCCGAACGTACGAAGAACCTGCCCCGCCGGTCCTGCCACGCGACGCCCGGCTCGAACGAGAAGATGCTCGGCAAGGCCCCGGGCCTCGGTGCCGACATGGTGTTTCTCGACCTCGAGGACTCGGTCTCCCCCCTCGAGAAGGAGGCGGCCCGCGAGAAGGTCGTGCGGGCGATCAAGGACCAGGACTGGGGCGAGACGGTGGTCTGCGTCCGGGTCAACGCCTGGGACACCGAGTGGACCTACCGCGACGTCGTGACGGTCGTGGAGAACGCCGGCGAGCGACTCGACGAGATCATGCTCCCGAAGGTGGAGAACGCAGCGCAGGTGGTGGCGCTCGACCTGCTCCTCACCCAGATCGAGAAGGTCACCGGCCGCCAGAGCCGTGTCGGCATCGAGGCGCAGATCGAGACCGCGCGGGGCCTCATCAACGTCGAGGAGATCTGCGCGGCGTCCGACCGGCTCGAGACGATCATCTTCGGTCCCGCGGACTTCGCGGCGTCGACGGAGATGCCGGTGCTCACCGGTGGCGTGCAGATCCCCGAGTACCCGGGCGACCACTTCCACTACGTCTTCAGCAAGATCCTCATGGCCGGGCGCGCCAACGGTCTGCAGGTGATCGACGGGCCGTTCCTGAAGATCCGCGAGCTCGATGCGCTGCGGGACTACGCGATGCGCACCCGGATCCTCGGCTACGACGGCAAGTGGTCGCTGCACCCCGATCAGGTCACGGTCATCAACGAGGTGTACACGCCGACCCAGGAGCAGTTCGACAAGGCGTTCGACATCCTCGAGGCCTACGAGAAGGCGACCACCGAGGGCGAGCGCCGCGGTGCGGTGATGTTCGGCGACGAGATGATCGACGAGGCGAGCCGCAAGATGGCGAACAAGTTCGTGAGCCGCGGTTCGCGCGCGCGGGCATGACCCGGAGCGCGGGCTGACGTCGCGGGTCCGTGAACGTTCCCGCACGACTCACGGCGGGAGCGCTCGTCGGGATCGCCGCGATCCATGTCGCGTGGGGGCGCGGATCCTCCTTCCCGTTCGCCTCCACCGGCGAGCTCACGGACGCGGTGGTGGGGAGCCCCGTCGTCCCCGATCCCGCAGCCTGTTTCGCAGTGGCCGCGTTGCTGGGCACCGTCGGCCGCGGCGGTCGCCGGCATCCCCACCCACAGGTCGAGACTGCGCCGGCTCGCGGTGGTCGGGACGGCGGCGGTGCTCGCGACGCGCGGTGGGTTCGGCGTGGCCGGTCGGACAGATCTGCTCGTCGCCGGGAGCTCCTCGGCCCGCTTCCGTCGCAACGACCGACGACTCTTCGGGCCACTCTGCCTGGCCCTCGCTTCGGGCGCGGTGATGTCACTTCGCGCCTGAGCCCCCGCCGTAGCCTCGGAGCCATGGCGCCTCGAGAGGTTGTGATCGTCGGCGGCGGGGTGATGGGGGCGGCCGCCGCGTGGCAGGTGAGCCGGCGCGGCGACCACGTGACGGTGCTCGAGCAGTTCGACGACTCGCACACGCGGGGCAGCTCCGCACGGCGCGTCGCGGATCTTCCGGCTGGGCTACCCCGATCCGTTCTGGGTACGGCTCGGCGCCGAGGCACTCGCCGAATGGAGCGACCTCGAACAGGACGCCGGCGTGGCGTTGCTCGCCCGGACCGGCTCGGTGGATCTCGGCGACCCGGAGAGCGTCGGCCAGGTCCTGGCGGCGCTGGATGCCGAGGGCGTGCCGGTCGAGCTGCTCACGCCGGCGACGGCGACCGAGCGCTGGCCGGGGATGCGGTTCTCGGGCACGGTCGTGTTCCAGGCGGGAGGCGGTCGGATCGCCTCCGGCGCAGCGCGGCTCGCGATGATCAAGCGGGCCCAGGCGCGCGGCGCGCGGTTCCGCTGGCAGACGCCGGTCCGCGGGGTCGAGTGCGACGGCGACCGACCTCGCGCTCCTGCTCGACGACGGGCCCCTCGACGCCGATGTGGTGGTGCTGGCCGCCGGTCGCCTGGATCGCGGACCGCTGTGGGAGTGCCTCCGTTGCGCTCCCGCCGCTGCGGGTCACCCAGGAGTCCGTGTTCCACTTCGCGCCGACGACAGCACCCGTCGTGGTGGCCGAGTCTGATCCATCACGGCGAACCGTTCGTCTACGGGCTGGAGACCCCGGGCCTGGGCGTGAAGCTCGCCGAGCATCACACCGGTCCCGACGTGCACCCGGACACGCGCAACGGCGTGGTCGACGCCTTCGCGCGCGAGCGGCTCGTCGACTTCGTACGCACCTGGATGCCCGGACTCGCGGTGACACCGGTCGACGAAGTGACGTGTCTCTACACGACCACGGCGACCGAGGACTTCCTGCTCGACCGGATCGGGTCCGTGGTCGTCGCCTCGCCGTGTTCCGGACACGGGTTCAAGTTCGCCCCGCTCGTCGGGCGGATGATCGCGGATCTCGTCGACGACGGTGACGTCCCGGCGCGGTTCCGATTGGGCGGGTCGGGCTAGCCGGGCTCCGTCCCGGGCTCGAAGTCCTCGACGATCTCCTCGAGCGTCTCAGCCGTCGTGATGCCGTGCCGATTCGACCACGCAATCCACACCAGAACCCCGGTGATGGACACGACCGTGAGCCAGATCTGGTTCTCTCCGACCCAGTCGAGCACGTCGAGCAACGTGCCGCGGAACGCGTCGGCGAGTGAACGGACGGCCCAGACACGCAAGGTGATGCTCGACAGCGCGATGGCGAAGAACGGCACCGTCGGCATCCGACCACTCCCGGCGAGCAACGCCGAGATACTCCCCGGGAACACGAAGGTGATCGGTCCGCGTGCCCGTTGGAACCAACGCTCGATCCAGAGGACGGGACGCAGCGCCTCACCCGACCGTGCCTCGAGCCACCGGAGCGACCGGTCGCCGTACCACCTTCCGAGCAGGAAGTACGTCCCGAGCACGAGCGTCGCGCGTGCGAGCGGGAACGCGAAGAACCACACCACGTCCACGGTCGGCGAGACGAGGAACAACCAGCGCAGCTTCGGGCTCAGGCCGAGGAGCAGCAGCGGTGCGTCGTGCGCGAGCGTCGGGGCGAGCGTGTTCCCCACGTAGGTGCACACCGTGAACGCCACCATCGGGATGCCGAGCAGGACGATCCGGCCACGCGACCCGGTACCCGTCCCGGGAGGCGGTGCGGGTGAGGACTCCAGCGGCATCGGCACAGCCTGACAGGCCGAGCGGTGCATCGATGACGCCACCGCCGCGATCCCGCGGGTGCTCCACCCGCACTACGAGCCCCCGCCGGTCAGGCGCGGGGCGCTGCCGGAGTCGCATCCGCACCGCCGGCCACTCCGCCGGGAGGATCGAGTACAGCGCGCTGTCCCGAGGCTGCCCCTCCTCGCCCGGGACGAGTGACGGCTGCCACGCGCGGACGCACGCCGTCGAGCCGAGCGCCGATCCGCTCGATCGCGGCGCGGCTGCGCTCGTTGCGCGTGTCGGTCTTGAGGTCGACCCGCTGCACCGCCCACGCCTCGAACGCGTGGGTCAGCATGAGCAGCTTGGCCTCGGTGTTGACCGCGGTGCGTTGCGCGGACGCCGCGAGCCACGTGCCGCCGATCTCCACCGCGTCGGGCTCGGGCCGTCCGAAGTAGTGGCGGAGCCAGAGGAACCGCGTGGCACCGACGATCCGGTCGTCGACGGCGGTCCGGGTCACGAAGGGCACGTCGTGGCCGCGGTCGCGGGCGGTGAGCAGTGTCTCGACGGCGACGGTCATCGATGCCCGGTCCGCCGGCACGTTCGTGTAGCCGTAGGTCGAGCGGTCCTCGTTCGCCGCCGCGACCAGGCCGTCGACGTCGGCGAGCGCCAGCGGCGTGAGCCGAGTGACGCGACCCTCGAGCGTGAACTCCGGGATCCCCATCCGGTGAGCCTCGCGCGAGGGACGCGGTCAGGCGGTGAGCGCCTGCTCGGTGAGGCGACGGGCGATGACCCGGAGGCACAGGGTCTCGTCGGCGCCCTCGAAGATCGAGAGGACCCGGGCGTCGACGAAGTAGCGCGACACCGGGAACTCCTCGGCGTAACCCATGCCGCCGTGCAGCTGGAGCGCCTCGCGGGTGACCCACTCGGCGGCGCGACACACGTAGGCCTTCACCATCGACGCCTCGAGCGCACCCTCACCCCGTGCCATCTTGCGGGCGACGTCGTAGGAGAACTGGCGGCCCGCGCAGATCAGCGCGGCCATCTTCGCCAGCTTCGCCTTCGACAGCTGGTAGTCGAAGATCGGCTTCCCGAAGACGTTGCGCTCCTGCGCGTAGTCGAGCCCGGCCTCGAAGGCCGCCTGCATGAGGCCGACGGCACGCGCCGCGGTCTGGAGCCGGCCGTTCTCGAAGCCCTCCATCTGGAGGTAGAAGCCCTTGCCGAGCCCGCCCTCGAGCCCGATGAGGTTCTCCGCGGGTACGAACCAGTTGTCGAACGCGACCTCGTAGGAGTGCATGCCCCGGTAGCCGAGCGTGTCGATCGCGCGGCCTTCCATCTTCCCCTCGCGCCCGTCGTCGAACGCGAAGTGGTGGCCGGGCGCCGGCGGCTTGTCGACCACGAGCACGGAGAGCCCGCGGTGACCGAGCGACCGGTCGGGATCCGTGCGGGCCAGCACCATGAGCGTGTCGGCCCGGCCGGCGAACGTGCACCAGGTCTTCACGCCGTTCACCACGTACCCCCCGTCGACGGGGGTGGCCGTGACCTTCACGCCGGCGACGTCCGAGCCGTAGTCCGGCTCGGTCACCATCACGCCGACGATGCGCTCACCGCTCGCGATCTGCGGGAGCCAGCCGTGCTTCTGCTCCTCGGTGCCGCCCTTGACGATGGCGCGGGTGAGGATCTCGGGCCGGGTGATGAGCGCGCCACCGGCGCCGAGGGAGCCCCACGACAGCTCCTCGGTGGCCACGCACATCGCGAGGTAGTCGGAGTCGCCGCCGGCGGCGAAGCCGCCGTACTCCTCCGGGACCGACAACCCGAACCCGCCGATCTCGGCCATGCCCTCGATGATCTCGTCGGGGATGTCGGCGTTGGTGCGGTGGATGTGCTCCGCGACCGGTCGGATCTTGTCCTCGGCGAACCGGTGGAACGTGTCGCGGACCATGTCGAACTCGTCGTCGAGGTGCGCGGGGCCGGTGCCGTGGCGGGGCAGCTCGTCGGCGAGCGCCTCGAGGAACTCCGGGTCCCGGTGCGCGGCCACGAAGTCGTGAGCGCTCGCGAGGTCGGCGGGATCCACGCCCCACTCGGCCTCGCGCCCGACGAGCCGGCCGACGATGTCGACGAACGCGTCGGCGATGTACGCGTAGGCGAGCTTCGCCTCGAGGTCGCCGTGCTGCGCGTACCCGAGCATCACGCGGGAGCCCGTGACGGCAGCCGGCCGCGTGGGCGAGGTCGTAGGCGACGACCTGGTGACGGTCGAGCTTGGACACGGAGATCCGTGCCGTCGTCGCTCGACTTCTCGGCGAGATGACGGGCGGCGGCGTCGACGAGAGCGGCGGCCGCGTCGACGGCCGCGCCGGCGGCAGCGTGGGTGTCGGTCATGGCGGGGCAGCCTACCGACGGCCCCACTCACCGCTCCGAAGCGGCGCGGTCCGCGAGGTCAGGGCGTCGAGGTGGTCGTGGTCGAGGACGTGTCCGGCGGCGTGGTGGTCGGCGTCGTGTCCGGAGGCGGCGCCACGGCCACGGTCGTGGTCGTCGTGGTGGTCGTCGCGGTGTACCCGCGGGTGGTGGACGTCACCCCGGTCTGGCGGTTGATCGAGCGGTGGGTCCCGGGCACCTGCGTCGAGCCCTCGGTCTCCTTGACGTGCTGGGGGTGGCTGGGATCGGCCTGGGCGCGGATGTCCCACGATTCGTCGAGCAGCCGGAACACGTAGCGGCTGAGGTAGTCGGCACCGTCGACGGAGAAGTGGACGCCGTCGCCGGCGCGCATCACGTGTCGCTTCCCGGTCTCGTCGGCGAAGCTCTGCTGGTAGTCGCCGTTCTCGTCGTCGAACAGCGCGTGCGCGTCGATGTAGGTCACGCGCTTGACCTTCGACGCCGCCGCCCGGGCGATCAGGTTGACCGCGATCGATCCCCGCTCGAGGTCGGAGTCGCGCGCGACGGGAGGCCCGATCCAATAGACCTGCCGGCCGTGGCCGGCGAGGATGCGCATCATCGCCTCGGTGCGCGCGGGTACTCGGCGCCGAGGCGGTTGCTCCAGACGTTGGCGTCGTTCGTGCCCACCAGGAAGACGACGACCTCGGGATCGATCACGTCGAGCTGCTGCTTGGCGTGGTCGGGCCAGTCGAAGAAGTTCGGGCTGAGCAGTCCGCTCGACACACGGGAGTCGTACTCGGGCGCCACGACACCGGTGTCGGCGGTCATCTGCCCCAGGGCCGGTCCCACGGAGCCGGCGAGTGAGTCGCCGGCGATCCAGAGGCGGAGCGGTTGGTCGACGGACAACCGCCGCGGTGGCGTCGTGCGGGGGTCGGTGGTCGTGGTCGTGCCGATCGCGACGCGCGCCGAGGTGGTCGGCGCCGTGGGGTCACCGTCGGACCAGCGCGACGACCCCGGTCGCGAGCAGCACGGTCGCGGTGCCCGCCAGTGCGAGGAGGATGCCGCCGCCGACGAGCCAGCGGCGCCGGCGGGCTCGCTGCGAACGCGCGAGGCGGCGCGAGTGGGAGTGGGATTCGGGATCGGCCATTCGGTCGTCAACGTCACCGGCAGCGGATGGGGTTCCCGATCGTATCGGGGGCCCTGTCCGTTCCCCGGGCGCGGCGTCTGCGATCTCAGGCGATCTCAGGCGGTCTCGGCGGCGGGATCGGCCACCGTGAGCGGTGCGAGGAGCCCGGGGGCCGCGTCGAGCTCGTCACGATCGAGTTGGGTCCGGTACAGATCCGCGTAGAGACCGTCCCGGCGCAGCAGCTCGTCGTGGCGGCCGGTCTCGACCACCTGCCCCTCGTTGAGCACGAGGATCCGATCGGCGTTCACGACCGTCGAGAGCCGGTGCGCGATGACGATCGCGGTACGACCCGCCAGCGCGGCGTCGAGCGCGCGCTGGATCGCGTGCTCGGACTCCGAGTCGAGGTGCGAGGTCGCCTCGTCGAGGATCACGATCGCCGGTTGCTTCAGCAGCACGCGCGCGATCGCGAGTCGCTGCTTCTCACCGCCGGACATGCGGTATCCACGCTCGCCCACGATCGTGTCGTAGCCGTCGGGGAGCGACATCACGAGGTCGTGGATGCGCGCGGCCCGGCAGGCCGCCTCGAGCTCGCCCTCGGTCGCCTCGGGCTTCGCGTACCGGAGGTTCTCGCGGATCGTGTCGTGGAACAGGTGCGGGTCCTGCATGACGAAGCCGACCGCGTCACCGATCGACGAGAGCGTGAGGTCGCGCACGTCGTGCCCGTCGAGCCGGACGGTGCCCTGCTCGACGTCGGCGATGCGCGGTACCAACATCGCCGTGGTGGTCTTGCCGGCACCCGAGGGGCCGACGAGCGCCACGAGCTCGCCGGGCTCGACCGTCAGGGTGACGTCGCGCAGGATCCAGTCGCTCGGCGCGGTCTCGAGCTGGGGCATGCCCTCCTCGAGCGAGGCGAGCGAGCTGACCGCCGGCGCCGGGTGCCGGAACCACGCATGGTCGATCTCGATGCGCCCGATCGGGTCGACGAGGTCGTAGGCCCCCGGCTTCTCGGTGACCAGGGCGGGGAAGTCGACCACCTCGAACACGCGCTCGAAGCTCACGAGCGCGGTCAACACGTCGACGCGGGCGTTCGTGAGCTGGGTGAGCGGCTGGTAGATCTGCGCGACCAGCAAAGTGAGTGCGCCGAGCGTCCCGATGGAGATCGTGTCGTCGATCACCATCCGCCCGCCGACGTAGTAGATGATCGCGGTCCCGACGGCGGCGACGAAGCCGAGTGCCACCATCAGCACCCGGGAGTACATGGCCGAGGTGACGCCGATGTCGCGCACCTGGCCGGCGCGGTCGGCGAACTCGTCCCGCTCGCGGTCCTGCTTGCCGAAGAGCTTCACGACCAGCGCGCCGGCGACGTTGAACCGCTCGGCGATCGTGTTGCTCATCGACGCGTTGAGGTTGAAGCCGTCGCGCGTGATGACCTGCAGCTTCCGACCGATGCGGCGTGCGGGAATGATGAACGCCGGGAGCACGACGAGCGTCAGGAGCGTGAGACGCCACTCGAGCCCGATCATCACGGCGAGCGTGATCGCGAGGGTGATCGCGTTCTGGACGACGGTGCCGATGGTGTTCGTGACGGCTTGTTGTGCACCGATGACGTCGCCGTTCATGCGGCTCATCGAGCGCGCCGGTCTGCACGCGGGTGAAGAACGAGATGGGGAGTCGCTGGACGTGGTCGAAGAGCGCGACGCGCATGTCGTAGATGAGGCCCTCACCGACCCGCGCCGAGTACCACCGCTGGAGCAGGCTCAGGGCCGCGGTGGCCAGGGCCACGCCCACCGCCGCGAGTGCGAGCCCGAGGACGAGGGTCTCGTTCTTGGTCCCGACCGCGTCGTCGAGCAGGGCCCGGAAGAGGAGCGCCGGCACGACGCCCACCCCGGCCGCGAGCACCACGCTGACGAGGAAGCCGATGAGCGCGCCCCGGTACGGGCGGGTGAGGCCGAGGACGCGGCGGATGAGGGCACGCTCGACCCGCTTGCCGCGCACCGTGTCGGGATCCCGTCGGAATCCCATGAGGGTCTGGTGCATCTGCATGGTGACGCGCCAACCTAGGGCGTCGCCGGTCTGTTCCCGGATTCCATTGCCCGATCCCACAGATGGTGCGGACGGGGGAGCGGCTCTGCGAGGCTGAGGCGATGGCAGACGTCGCGATCGTCGCGGAGCACCTCGGCAAGCGGTTCGGAGACGTCGTCGCGCTCGACGACGTCTCGTTCGGTGTGGAAGCGGGCACGGTGCTCGGGCTGCTCGGCCCGAACGGGGCGGGCAAGACCACGGCCGTCCGCATGCTCACCACGATCATCCCGGTGGAGCAGGGCCGGGCCTCGGTGCTCGGGATCGACGTCGCCCGGTACCCCCAGTCGGTCCGGCTGCGCATCGGGCTGGCCGGCCAGTACGCCGCGGTCGACGAGGTCCTCACCGGGCGGGAGAACCTCCGGATGGTCGGTCGGCTGAGCCACATGGGCCGAGCCCAGGTGGAGTCCCGCGCCGACGGGCTGCTGGAGCGTTTCGGCCTCGGCGACGCCGGGGACCGGTCGCTCAAGACCTACTCCGGCGGCATGCGGCGCCGGCTCGACCTCGCGGCCGCGCTCGTCCACGAGCCGCCGGTCCTCTTCCTCGACGAGCCGACCACCGGCCTCGATCCGGGATCCCGTCTCGACCTCTGGGCCGTCATCGGCGAGCTGGTCTCGGACGGCACCAGCGTGCTGCTGACCACCCAGTACCTGGAGGAGGCGGACCGGCTGGCGGACCAGATCGTCGTCATCGACCACGGCAACGTGATCGCGGAGGGGACCGCCTCGGAGCTGAAGGGCCGGATCGGCTCCACGCACATCGAGGTCGCGGTCGCGCCGGAGGACTCCGACCGTGCCCGGTCCGCGCTCGCGCCCGTCGGGCCCGCCACCGCACCGGACGCCGCGAACGGCGTGGCGATCCAGGTCCCCGACTCCGGACCGGCCGTCCTGGCCGCGGTGCGCGCGCTCGATGCCGCCGGGCTCCAGGTCGACGGGCTGACGGTGCGGGAACCGACCCTCGACGACGTGTTCCTCGAGTTGACCGGCCACACCGCCGGGGACGGCTCGGAGCCGGAGGAGACGACATGAGCACGACGACGGTGACCATCGCGACCCCCGACGACGGCGCGCTCGCCCGAGAGGCGCACCAACAGCCGCCGGCGGTCGCGCGCGACGCGTTGACGATGACGTGGCGCAACCTGCTGCGCCTGACGCGCAACCCCGAGCTGATCGTCTTCTCGACGGTGCAGCCGATCATCTTCGTGCTGATGTTCGTCTACGTGTTCGGCGGCGCGATCCAGATCCCCGGCAAGATCCCGTACGTGGACTTCCTCATGGCCGGCGTCTGGGTGCAGTCGGTCACCTTCGGCGCGCTGAACACCGGCGTCGGCCTGGCCGAGGATCTCCAGGCCGGGCTGATCGAGAGGTTCCGGTCGCTGCCGATGGCGCGCTCGGCGGTGCTCGTCGGGCGCACGAGCGCCGACCTGGTCCGCAACGTCTTCGTGGTGACGGTGATGACCGTGGTCGGGTTCCTCGTGGGCTTCGACTACCACACGAGCTTCGTCGCCCTGGTGGCGGCGGTGCTCATCGTGCTCTTCTTCGCGTACGCGCTGTCGTGGCTCTCGGCCCTGCTCGGGTTGATGGCACCCAACGCGGAGACGGCCCAGGCCGCCTTCTTCCCGATCGTCGCGGTGCTCGTCTTCGCGTCGGCGGCGTTCGTGCCGGTCGAGACGATGCCCGGGTGGCTCCAGGCGTTCGCGAAGCACCAGCCGGTGACCGCGGTGATCAACGCCGTGCGGGTCCTCACGATCGGCGGTCCCACGGCGAACAAGGTGATCTCGGCGCTGCTCTGGATCCTCGCGATCATCGCGGTGTTCGCTCCGCTCTCGATCCGCCGCTACCGCAAGGTGACGTGATCCCGGTCGCGCTCGCTGCCCGGGCGGGTCGCGGCGCGGCGCCCTAGATTCCGGCGCATGACGGATCCGGAGATTCGAGACGAGCTGCGCGCCACGGTCCGCCGGTGGGTCGAGCGGGAGGTGCTCCCGATCGCCGGGGACCTCGAGCACGCGGACACCTACCCGGCCGACCTGGTCGCCCAGATGCAGGCGATGGGACTCTTCGGGATCACGATCCCCGAGGAGCACGGTGGCCTGGGGCTCGACCTCCTGGCCTACATCGCGGTCATCGAGGAGCTGGCCGCCGGTTGGATGTCGCTCTCGGGGATCATCAATACGCACACGATCGCCGCGAACCTGATCATGCGCCAGGGCACACCGGAGCAGCAGGCCCGCTGGCTGCCCGGACTGGCGCAGGGCGCGCCCGCGGGTGCCTGTCGCTCTCGGAGCCGGATGCCGGCAGCGACACCCGCAACATCTCGTGCCGGGCCCGGCGCGACGGCGACGAGTACGTCGTGAGCGGCACCAAGACCTGGGTGACCAACGGCGAGCGGGCGGGGATCGTCGCCCTCGCCGCCCGCACCGACGAGGGAATCACCTGCTTCATCGTGGAGAAGGAGCCGGGCCCCGACTTCGAGGGGATCCACGTCTCCAGGAACATCGGCAAGCTCGGGTACAAGGGCATCGAGACCGTCGAGATGTTCTACGACGACCACCGGGTGGGTGCCGACTGCGTGCTCGGGGGCGACGAGGGGCTCGGGCACGGGCTCGGATTCATCCTCTCGGCGTTGGAGGTCGGTCGCATCAACATCGCCGCGCGCGGTGGGGGTGGCGCGGGTCTCGTTCGAGCACGCGATCCGCTACGCCCAGGAGCGCCAGACGTTCGGCAAGCCGATCGCGCAGCACCAGAGCATCCAGAACAAGCTCGCCGACATGGGTACCAAGCTCCAGGCGGCGCGGCTGCTGACCGAGCACGCCGCCGCGCTGAAGCAGTCGGGTGCCCGGGCCGACGTCGAGGCGGGGATGGCGAAGCTCTTCGCGAGCGAGACGGCCTTCGAGCTCGCAACGGAGTCCCTGCGGATCCACGGTGGCGTCGGATACACCACCGAGCTGCCGATCGAGCGCTACTTCCGCGATGCGCCGTTGATGATCATCGGCGAGGGGACCAACGAGATCCAACGTCTCGTCATCGCGCGGGGTCTGCTCCAGCGCTACGCCGTCTGACCCTCGAGGGCACGGTCAGGGCACGTACGCGTGGGCGAAGGCCAGCGTCGCGTAGCCGGTCATCGCGAGTGCCGACGCGGCGACGACCGCGCGTTCCCACCGCGGCGTGTGTGCGAGCACGGCCACCACGATCACGACGGGGAAGGCCGCGAGCGCGTAGCGCTCGAACGAGTCGAGGTTGTGCGAGGTCACGGCGCTCGCGACCGTCGCCGCGGCGTACCAGCCGTAGCTCGACGGCAGCCGGCGGAACGCCACTGCGACGAGCACCACGACGACCACCATCCACGGAACGTGCAGCCCGGTCCCGATCGTGCGCCCGTGCACCAGGCCGTCGAGCGCGTCCCAGATGCTGGTGAGGGGATTCGCGAACGAGCCCTTGAGGTTGGCGCGGGTCTGGATGCGGAACGGCAGGAACGCGTCACCGTACCGATGATCGACCCACGCCAGGTACAGCGCGCACCCGAGGAACGGGGCGACGACGGCCGCCATGCGGGCGCACCGATCCGGCCAGCGGGCCGCGCGGAGACCCCGCGCCGCCTCGATCGCGACGGGCACGGCGAGCACGAAGCCACTCGGGCGACTGAGGCCGGCGAGCGCACCGAGCGCGATCACGAGGATCCAGCGGCGCTCGCGGAGACCAAGGAACGCGCCGATCGCGGCCACGAGGAACAGGGCCTCGGCGTAGCCCATGACGAGGACGAACGCCGACGGTGCCAGCGCGAGCAGCCAGGCCGCGCGCGCCGCCGTCCGGTCGCCCAGGGCCTCGCGCCGGACGAGGACGACCAGCAGCGCGCCGGCGATCAGCGCGGCGAGGTTGGCCACGACCACCACGCCGACGCGCGCGCCGATGCCGAGTTGACCGACGGCCCGGCCCGCGAGCGGAGTCAGTGGGAAGAAGCGGAGCGCAGCGCGGGGGAGCGCGGCGTACCCGTGTTGCGCGATGTCGGCGTAGAACGCGCCGTCCCAGGCGAGGAGCCCATGGGACGCGGTGGTCCGCGCGAGCGGATCGTCGACCCCGTGGTCCGTGACGATGCGCGCCACCAACAGCGCGATGCCGACCAGCACGCGGGCGACGAGCCACGCCGGGAGCGCCACGGTGAGCGCGGTACGCAGGCGCGGCCACAACGGCGTGGTGGGAGGGGGTGCGAGAGTGGTCATCACCAACGGATTCCCGGCGTCGGACGCGGCGATCGGACCCTAACGGTCCGGGTCCCGGGATTGGGTGACGCCGGAATCCCCGACTCGGTGGGCAGGGGCCCCTAGCCTCGTGCGAAGTCCTCGAACAAGGTTTGGTGCGCTCATGCGTCGGTTCCTGGTGGTCGCAGTCGTCGGAATGCTCGCTGCGTGTGGGAGCAACAGTGGCTCGTCCAGTGGCAAGGGCGCCGACTACGTCGACGCCATGATGAAGAGCTACGACGGCTCGCAGTCGGGGGTGAAGGACGTGCTCGACCGTTCCCAGGCCAAGTGCATCGCCGAGGGAACCGTCGATGCGGTCGGTGTCGACACGCTGGACTCCGCCGGGGTGACCCCGAAGGATCTCTCGTCGGGTGACGCGTTCAGCACGATCGGGAAGAAGCTGAGCGTCTCGCAGGCGAAGGACCTCGTCGAGGTCTTCACCAACGGGAAGTGCTTCAACTTCTCCGACCTGGTGATCAAGGAGGCGGCGGCGGGTTCGAACAACGCGTTCGGCAAGCTGAGCGAGGCGAAGGTGCGCTGCCTGTTCGACAAGCTCCTGTCGGAGCAGGCGTTCAAGGACGCCATGGTCAACTCGATGCTGGGACGCGCCAACTCGTCCGACGCGTTCACCAAGGCGTTCGGGAACCAGTCGAAGCTGTTCGGGATCCTGAGCGACTGCAAGATCCAGCCCAGCGAGCTGGGCTGACCCACCGCCGCGAGAGGCGGCGAGTGGGATCAGCCGATCGTCTCGACGCGCCCGTCGGCGTGCCGGGCGAACCGCGTGGGCTCGGGCCCGTGGGTCGGGTCGTCCGCCGGCCACGGCCAGCCGCCGAACCCGGTGGCGCGGTAGTCGGCGAACGCCTGCTCGAGCTCGTCGCGGGTGTTCATCACGAACGGCCCGTACTGCTCGACGGTCTCGCCGATCGGCCGTCCCTGGAGCAGGAGGCACTCGACGGTCGCGTCGCCCGCGCGGAGCGTGACGGCGTCGCCGGCGAGCCGCGCCGCGGTGTCGCGGCCGATCTCGGTCCCACCGACGTCGAGGGTCGCACCCTCGTAGCAGTAGAGGGTGCGGTTCGCCCGGGCGTCGACGACCGCCGGGAGCTCCCAGCCCGCGCCCGCGTCCATGTGCACCAGCCAGATCGCGACGAACGTGTCGCGTTCGTGCGGCCCACGAGCTCGGCGGCGGAGCCGGCGCGTGCGTGCCGTCGAGCTCCCCCGCGATCAACGAGACCTCCGTGGCACGGCCCGCGTCGTCGGTCGTCGTGACACGCGGGATGTCGCGGTCCCACAACATCGTGAAAGACGGGTCGACGAGCTTGTCGGCCGCGGGCAGGTTCAGCCAGATCTGGAACAGCTCGACCGGGTTCGGTGCCGACCGATCGAGGAGCGGGAACATCTCCGAGTGGACGATGCCGCGTCCGGCGGTCACCCACTGCACGTCCCCGCGGCCGAACCGCGCGACCGCGCCCAGTGAGTCGGCGTGGTCGATGAGTCCCGACCGCGCGATGGTCACCGTCTCGAATCCGCGGTGCGGGTGCTGCGGGAACCCCGGTACGGCGGCGCCGTGGTACATGTTCCAGCCGTCGATCCCGTCGAAGTCCATGCCGAGGTTGCGACCCTCGAGCGTCGCCGCCGGGCCGAGGCTCCCGTTCGCCGGCGGGTAGTGGTCGTCGTGGTGGGCGCAGAACAGGAACGGGTCGATCGTCGGCCAGTGCAGGCCGAGCGGGACCGTCTCGAGCACGGCGTCGGTCATGCGGCCGAGGCTAGACCCGCGCTCCCGTCGTCGTTCCCGGGGCACCGAGCCGCGCTCGGTACGCTCGACGCCATGACCGTTCACGAGCGCCCCTTCGGCCGGTACTACGAGGACTTCGAGCCCGGTGACGTGTACCGGCACTGGCCGGGGAAGACCATCACGGAGTACGACGACCACCTGTTCTGCATGATCACCATGAACCACCATCCGCTGCACACGGACGCCTGGTACGCCGAGACCCAGACCCAGTTCGGGAAGAACGTCGTGGTCGGGAACCTCGTCTACTCGCTCGTGCTCGGCATGAGCGTGCCCGACGTGTCGGGCCTCGCGATCCGCGAATCTCGAGGTCGAGACGCTCCAGCACAAGCGGCCGACGTTCCACGGCGACACGATCTACGCGGAGACGCGCGTGCTCGAGAAGAAGGAGAGCTCGAGCAAGCCCGACCGCGGCATCGTGACCGTCGAGACGTTCGGGTACAACCAGCGGGGCGAAGAGGTCTGCTACTTCAAGCGCAAGGTGATGGTGCCCACGCGCGACGCCGCGAAGCCGCGGCAACGTCCGTACGCCACCGACTGAACGCTCCCGGGGCTACTTGACGCGCGAATCGACCGCGGGCATCCCGTGGTTGACGCGCCACCGGTTCATCTCGGCGATCTCGCCGCGCTGGCCGTCCTCCATGCCCGCGGCCCACCGCTTGACGACCCCGGTGTGCGCGAGATTGTCGGCGAAGGACGCCATGTAGATGCCACCCGCGTGGTGCACGATCATCAACCGGGTGAACAGCTGGTCGAGATCGGTGCCGCGGGCGTCCTGGAGCCGTCGCATCTGCGCCTTCGTCGCGAGCCCGTACATCTGGTCCCGCGGGGTCGGCGCCCCCATCCACGCCATGGACGTGTCCGTCTCGGTCCCGGCCTGTCCCCAGGTGTGGAGGTACTCGCCCATGATCCCGATCTCGGCCGACTGGTAGGTCACGATCTCACCCGCGATCTGGCGGAGCAGCGGGTCGGTGCCGTGCTCGAGGTAGACGAGCCCCATGGCGACGGCCTGGTTGTGGTGCGTCTGCATGTCCTGGAAGAAACCGACGTCCACGCTCGATCGCCCCGGGACGTCGGGCTCGCCCTGCGTGTGACCGATGCGCCAGCCGATCACGCCGGCGAGGAGCGCCACCGCGGCGACCACCGCGATCCAGCGCCAGACGCCCGGCCCGTCTCCGGGCCGGTCGTCCTCGACGGGATCGACCTCACCCGCTGTGGGTGGGGCGCCGTCCTCGGTCATCGTCACGATGGTTGACCTCCTGGGGCCGTCGGCCCGTGCACGATGTCGGCACAATCGTGGCACTCGAGCTCGAGCGTGGCGTGATCGATGCCGAACCGGTGAGCGAGCAGGGCTCGGAGATCGTTCCCGACGAGCTGCGCGTCGTGCAGCGTCGGCTCGCCGTCGAGCACGACATGCGCCGACATGGCAGGCGTTTCCGAGCCCAGGGACCACACGTGCACGTGGTGAACGGCGGCGACTCCCGGCGCGGCGGCGAGGGCGGCCTGGACGTGGTCCGGCTCGAGTCCGCTGGGTGCCCGCTCCATGAGCACGTCGAGCGCCGACCGCAGCAGCGACCATGCCGCGGCGACGACGAGCGCGCTGATGAGGAGCGACGTCGCCGGGTCCACCCACTTCGCGCCCGTGGTCGCCTCGGCGATGCCGGCCCCCACGACGGCGAGCGACCCCACGGCGTCCGACGCCAGGTGCAGGAATGCGCCCCGCAGGTTGAGGTTGGCGCCGCTCGCGGCGCGCGACCACGACGGCGCTCCCCGCGTTGACGACGAGGCCGACGCCGCCGATCACGGCGACGCCGAGCCCGTCCATCGACTGCGGATTCGAGAACCGGTGCACCGCCTCGACCGCGATCCAGATCGATGCGCCGACGAGCAGCAGTGCGTTGCCGACCGCAGCCACGACCTCGGCCCGCTCCCAGCCGTAGGTGGTGCGCGCGCCCGCCGGGCGCATGAGCAACCGCTGGGCCGCGAGCGCGAGGATCAGGGCGACGACGTCGGTCGCGAGGTGCGCGGTGTCGGCGAGCAGCGCGAGGGACCCGAACGCGAGCGCGGCGATCAGCTGGCCGACGAGGAGCGCGGCGTTCGCGCCGAGTGCGATCGTCAGCGCGCGCCGGCGCGCCTGCGGGCTCGCCCGCGTGCCCGACGGGGCGGACGGTGCGTGGTGGTGGTGCGCGGACACGCCCTGCACGCTACGCGCAACCCCACGGACTCCGGACCGACCTCGTAGCCTGCGCGCCGCCGGGTCCCTCGATCGTCCGGGGCGGACGACCCCGGTCCAGGTGAGGAGCATCGGATGGCGGGACGGTTGGACGGTCGGGTCGCGGTCATCACCGGCGGCGCGTCGGGCATCGGACTGGCGTGCGCGCGCCGCTTCCTGGCGGAGGGCGCACGAGTGGTGGTCGCGGACCGGAACCCGGACGCGCTGGCGGCGGTGTCCGAGGAGCTCGGCGACGCCGTGCTCACCGAGCAGGTCGACGTGACCGAGGAGGCCGACGTGGAGCGCATGGTCGGCCGCGCCGCGGAGCTCGGGGTCCTCGACACCGCGGTCAACGCGGCCGGGTTCGGGACGTTCGGCTTCGTCGCCGATCATCCGGCCGACGAGTGGCGGGCCGTCATCGACACGTGCCTCACGGGCGTGATGCTGTCGGTCAAGCACGAGGCGAAGGTGATGCGCGACGCCGGTCGGGGCGCGATCGTCAACATCGCGTCGATCAACGCGCGTGTGCCCGCCGAGGGGATGGGCGCGTACTGCTGCGCGAAGGCCGGGGTCGAGATGCTCACCCGCGTCAGCGCGATGGAGCTCGGACCGTCGGGAGTCCGGGTGAGCGGCATCGGCCCGGGTTTCGTCGACACGCCGCTCACCGCCTTCACCCGGGTGGTCCCCGCGATCCGGGACGCGTACGTCGCGGCGACCCCGCTCGGGCGCGCCGGTCAGCCGGAGGACGTCGCGGACGTCGCACTGTTCCTCGTGAGCGACGAGGGCCGGTGGGTCAGCGGCGACACGGTGTTCGTCGACGGCGCGTCGATGACCAAGGGCTACCCCGAGCTGCACCGTATCGGTGCGGGCTGAGGCGCCGGCGACGGCCGCTCGCGGGCGCTCAGCCCGCGAGGAAGTCCAGGATCAGCCGGTTCACGAGCTCGGGGCGCTCGCGGTGCACGAAATGGCCCGCGTCCGGGATCAGGTGCATCTCGAGCCCGGCGGGGAAGTTCGGCCGGAGCAGCTCCTCGTTCGCCGACTCGACGCCCATGCACCCGCAGTCGATGCCGTGCAGGTACAGCGTGGGCACCTGCATCGGCCCGTCGGCGGCGGCCGTGACCTCGGCGAGGGCGGGATCGCCCGGGATCGTGCCGAGGAGGTAGCGGTAGTAGTTGATCGCCGCCTCGGTGCTCCCCGGCGCGGCGAGCGTGTCCTTGATGGCGCGCAGGTACCCGGGCTCGGGCGTGAAGCCGGGTGACCAGTAGCTCCAGAGGTAGTCGATGAACTCGAAGTCGTTCGCGGGGACGACCATCTCGGCCAGCGGCGTCTGGAAGAAGAACACGTAGAAGGACCGCTGGAGCTGCGCCGGGGTGAGGAACGTCGGCATGAGTCCGCTCGCGTGCGGCACTGCGAGCGCGACCAGCTTGGAGAACCGGTCCGGCCGGTGACCGACGGCGGCGTAGGCGGAGATCGCGCCCCAGTCGTGCCCGACGAGCACGGCGTCCCCGTCCCCGGCCAGGGCGTCGGCGATCGCGACCGCGTCGAGCGCGACCGACGCCGACTGGTAGTTCCCGTCCGGCGCGAGGCCGGTGGGGGAGTACCCCCGCAGCCACGGCGCGACTGCGTGGTAGCCGGCGGCGGCGAGCTCGGGCACGAGGTGGCTCCACGTGGGTGCGTGGTCCGGGAACCCGTGCAGGCACAGCGCGAGGGGTCCGTCGGCGGGTCCGGCCTCGAGGTAGGCGTAGTCGACGTCGTTGACGGTGATGCGGGACGGTTCGCTCATGGGCGGCGACGCTAGGCGAGGACGCGCTTGCGGAAGCCCGCCAGCCCGAGCCAGACGAACAGCGCGGTGAAGCCCGCCATCGCCGGGTACACCGCCCAGAGGCTCATGTGCGCGCCCTGGGTGAGCGCGGCCCGGAAGCCCTCGCACATGTAGACGAGCGGGTTCAGCAGGACGAGGTCCTGGAGCCAGGGGATCGACGACAGGGCCTGCCACGGGTAGTAGATGCACCCGAGCATCGTGAGCGGGAGGACGATGATGCCGAAGAGCATCGGGACCGTGCGCGGCTCGAAGCGCGTGCCGAACGCGAGCCCCAGGGAGCCGCACATGAAGCACGCCAGCGGGGTGAGCGTGAGCAGCGCCGGCCAGTCGATGTCCAGGTGGACCGGGGTCGCGGGCACGACCGCCGCGATGGGGAACACGAGGATCGCGCTCACCAGCCCGTTCAGCGCTCCCGCCACGATCTTCTCGATCGCGACGAGGTCCACGGGAAGCGGTGCGAGCACGCGGTCCTCGATCTCGCGCGTGTACCCGAACTCCTGCACCATCGGGAGCGCGACCGACTGGATCCCCTGGAAGATGATGGCCAGCCCGACGACACCGGCGACGAGCGCGGTCGAGAACCCCGCGGCGCCGGCGCCGCCTCCGACACCCTGTCCGATCTTGGGGAAGACGTAGGCGAAGACGAAGACGAGGAGCAGCGGCTGGAGCAGGGTCCGTGGCAGGAACTCCATCGCGTTCTTGCGCAGCACCACGAGATCGCGGAGCAGCAGCGCCCGGAACGCGACGGCGGCGCCGGCACGCGGCGAGCGGTCCGGGACGATTTCGTCCCGGACCGGGGGTGCGACGGTGATCGTCATTCGCGGAGCTCCTTCCCGGTCAGGTTGATGAACACCGTCTCGAGCGTCGGCGCGGTGGCCGACAGGTCGGTGACGGCGAGACCCTCGGCCTCGGCGATGTCGATGATCGCGCGGCAGGATGCCCTCGGTCTTCGACGACCAGAGGCGGACGACGCCGTCGGTGTTCTCGACACGGGACGCGCCGGGCACGCCGTCGCGCAGGGCACCGGCGAGCCGTGCGAGGTCCCCGACCGCGGTGACGGTCACCATCGCCTCGATCCCGATCGACCGCTTCAGCGCGGCCGGCGTGTCGATCGCGAGCAGCCGTCCGTGGTCGACGATTGCGAGGCGGTCGCAGAGCTGGTCGGCTTCCTCCATGTAATGGGTCGTCAGGAGGATCGTCTGGCCGTCGCGGTGGAGCTCGCCGAGGATCTCCCAGAGGGCGATGCGGCTCTGCGGGTCGAGACCGGCCGTCGGCTCGTCGAGGAACAGGATCGCCGGGCGGTGCATGATCGCCCGCGCCACCATGAGGCGTTGGGCCATCCCGCCGGACAGGGCGAGCACGGGCACCCTTGCGCGGTCCGTGAGCCGGAACTGCTCGAGCAGCCGGTGCGCCTCGGCCTTGGCGGTCCGGGCCGCCATCCCGAAGAACCGGCCGTGGAAGTAGAGGTTCTCGTAGACGTCGAGCGACCGGTCGAGCGTGTTGGTCTGGGGAACGACGCCGATCACACGCTTGGCGCGGGTCGGGTGGGCCATGACGTCGACGCCGCCCACGACGGCGCTGCCGCTCGTGGGGATCACGCGTGTCGTGAGCATCCCCGCGGTCGTGGTCTTGCCGGCTCCGTTGGGACCGAGGAGTCCGAAGATCTCGCCCGCCTCCACCTCGAGATCGAGATGGTCGACGGCGAGGATCCGCCCGGGATAGAGCTTCGTGAGCTGCTCGGTGCGGATCACGACGTCGGACATCCGGCTCACCGTATCCCCGGCCTCCGGCGGGAAACGCGGAGTTCGACGGCTCCTTGACGATCCGGTGCCGATCACGCGGCGTGACCGGTGACCATTTCCGCGCGGTGGATTTGTCACTATCCTCACGGCCCGTGACGGGGGATCTCACGGTGACGTTCCACGGCGTGCGGGGGTCGACTCCGTGCGACGGCCCGCAGCTGGCGCGTTACGGGGGCAGCACCTCGTCGGTCGCCCTCGAATCGGGGGACCAGCCGCCGATCCTCTTCGACCTCGGCACCGGGCTGCGCAACTACGGCACCGCGCTCGCCGCCGACGGGCGCCAGGCCGCATTCCACGGATCGGTGCTCCTCAGCCACCTGCACTGGGACCACGTGCAGGGCCTGCCGTTCTTCGTGCCCCTCCACTGCCGCGACACGATGCTCGACGTCTACGGACCGCGACAGAACGAGGGTCCGCTCGCCGAGGTCTTCGAGGGCCTGATGCGACCCCCGTACTTCCCGATCCGGCCCGACCAGCTCGAGGGCACCGTGTCGTTCCAGGACGCCGGCGACGACGACTTCGCGCTGCACGACGCCAAGGTGCGGTCCCGCTGGATCCGTCACGTCGGGCCGACGCTCGGCTACCGCGTCGAGTGGAACGGCGTCACGGTCGCCTACCTCGCCGACCACGGGCAGGGATGTGGCGGGGGACCGTCCGACGACTACGTCCCCGACGACGTGCTCGAGCTGTGCGACGGTGTCGACCTGCTCATCCACGACGCGCAGCACACCCCCGAGGAGTTCGAGCGCAAGCGCCACTGGGGGCACTGCACGGTGGACTACGCGCTGCACGTGGCGAAGGAGGCGGGCGCGCAGACGCTCGCGCTGTTCCACCACGATCCCGCCCACAGCGACGACGACATCGACGGCCTCGCCCGCGTCGCCCGGGACCGGTCCGCGGCCATGGGTGGCGCCGACGTGGTCGCCGCGGCCGAGGGTATGGTCCTGCGCTTCCCCGCACGGCACTGAACCCGGAGCGCCGATGGCCGACGACACCGACATCCTCCAGCCCGACTCGGCCGCGTTCCGATCGGTGCTCGGGCACTTCGCCACCGGCATCACGATCATCACCGCGATGGACGGGGACGAGCCCGTCGGGCTCGCGGCGAACTCGTTCACCTCCGTGTCGCTCGATCCGCCCCTCGTGCTCTTCTGTGCCGCGAAGTCCTCGAGCACCTGGCCGCGGATCCAGCGGGCCGGCCACTTCACGGTCAACGTGCTCGACGAGCACCAGGAGGACCTCTGCCGCCTGTTCGCCACGCCCGGTGCGGACCGCTTCGCGCAGATCGAGTGGCGAGTCGGCTCGCAGGGGCCGATCCTCGACGACGTGCACGCGTTCCTCGACTGCACCGTGGAGGTCGAGCACGACGGCGGTGACCACGTGATCGTCGTCGGGCGCGTCCACGACCTGGGACTGACCGCCGACGCCGGACCGCTGCTCTTCTACCAGGGCCGTTACGGCCGTCTCCTCGGGAGCGAATGACGTGGCCGACATCCAGCCGTCCGACGTGATCGGCGGCGTCGTCGTCGTCGAGCCGACGCTCTGGAAGGACCCACGCGGGTTCTTCGCCGAGACCTTCCGTCAGGAGTGGCTCCCCGAAGGAGCTCCGACGATGGTGCAGGGCAACCGCGCCGACCGGCAGGCGAACACCCTCGTCGGGCTGCACTACCACCGGTTCCAGGCCGACTACTGGTACGTGCCGTTCGGCGCCGTCCTCGCGGTCCTGCACGACCTGCGACGCTCGTCCCCGACCCGCGGTGCGTCGCTCACGGTCGATCTGGACGGTGTCGACCACCGCGGCCTCTACATCCCGCGCGGCGTCGCCCATGGCTTCTACGCCGTCACCGACGCGACGATCACCTACCTCGTCGACAACTACTACAACCCTGACGACGAGTTGGGTGTTGCATGGGACGACCCGGTGCTCGGGGTCGACTGGCCGTCGGACGCGCCGATCCTCTCGGACCGTGACCGCGCAAACCCACGCGTCGCCGACATCCCGGCCGAGCTCGTCCCGCAGTAGCGCTCAGCGTCGCCGGCGTCGGCGCAGCTCGGCGACGGGGCTCATCACGCCGGTCGCGCCGAGCGCGGCGAGGATCGCCGCGACGGCGGCGGGGATGGCGGCGAGCGCCACGGATCCCGCGAGCAGCAGCAGGCAGGCGAGGAGCAGGAACGCGGCGACGAGTCCGCACTCCACCTGGATCGTGTGGGCGGGCACGAGCGTGACGGGCCGCCGGCGCCGCGAGCCGAGCGCGGTCCAGGCCCGCGCCATCGGCGAGTGCTCGCTCATGACCGACCCGACCACGGCGAGGACGGTCGCGATCGGGATGCTCCACGCCGTCCGGAACACGAACCCCGCGAGCAGCACCACGACCACGACCCCCCGCTCGAACCGTCCGGCGCGGGGGTCCACGAGCTGCATCGGGCGAACCTACTGCCGGGGGTGATTTCGTCGGCTGCGCCGGGTGCGCCCCGATAAGTCCGACATTCCGGTCGAAAAGCCACGACATCCGCTAGACTCGCGGGCTCGCTCGGGAGGTCGGAACATGGACGTCGGTCTGATCGGTGGCAACGAGGTCCTCCGGGGCACGGGCGACGTCGCCCGGATCCGCGAGTCCGGCCGTCGCCGCCGGCTCGTCAAGTACGGACTCGTGCTGCTGCTGGTGGCCGACTACGCCCTCGCCCGCTGGCTGGGGGGCAGCCCGGTCCACTGGGGTCCGCCCCACATCGCGTTGCCCCAGGGCCTCCAGGACATGATGCCCCAGATCCTCCTGATCACGGTGCTCTGCCTCGTGCTCATCGGACCGATGCTGATGATGGGCCGGTCGCCGCACGTGATGTACCGCCCGAGCGAGATCAACGTGTCGATGGACGACGTCGTCGGCCTCGGCGTCGTGCGCGACGAGGTGATCAAGACCCTCAACCTGTTCCTCGCGTACAAGACGTTCCGCGAGCGGATGGGCGGCAACCCCCGGCGGGCGATCCTCTTCGAGGGTCCGCCCGGAACGGGCAAGACCTACATGGCGAAGGCGATGGCGCGTGAGGCGGGTGTGCCCTTCCTCTACATCGCCGCGAGCTCGATCCAGTCCCCCTACTTCGGCCAGACCAACCGCAAGATCGCCAACTTCTTCAAGCAGCTGCGCAAGGCGGCGCGCCGGGAGGGTGGAGCGATCGGGTTCATCGAGGAGATCGACGCGATCGGCGTGGCCCGGAACGGGATGCGCGAGCCCGAGGCACGCCACGACGAGCCCTCCGCCGGGTCGACGATCCACCGCAGCCTCGGTGAGGGGTTCGCGGGCGTGATCAACGAGCTGCTCATCCAGTTGCAGTCCTTCGACGAGCCGACCACGACCGAGAAGCTCACCGGCTGGTGCATCTCCCGGGTGAACCGGTTCCTTCCCGCGAAGCTCGAGATCCGCAAGCGACCGCCGGTGTCGTCGAACATCCTCGTGATCGGTGCGACGAACCGCGCATCGGCGCTGGACCCGGCGCTCCTGCGCCCCGGTCGCTTCGACCGCTCGATCCACTTCGACCTGCCGAGCCGATCGGGCCGGCGCGAGATCATCGACTTCTACATCGACAAGAAGGCCCACGTCCCCGAGCTGGACAAGGAGGAGCGACGCGATCAGCTCGCGGCCCTCACCGTCGGGTACTCGCCGGTCATGATCGAGCACCTCTTCGACGAGGCGTTGGTGTGGTCGCTGCGCGACGGACGCGAGTCGATGGAGTGGACCGACATCCAGCGGGCGAAGCTGACCGAGGAGATCGGGCTCGCGAACCCCGTGGAGTACACCGACGAGGAGCGGTGCATCATCGCGACGCACGAAGCCGGCCACGCCGTCGTCGCGCACGCGGTCGGCGTGGGACGCAAGCTCGAGGTGCTCTCGATCGTCCGCCGGGCCGGCTCGCTCGGTCTGCTCGCCCACTCCGACACCGAGGAGCGGTTCCTGCGCAGCCGGACCGAGCTGCTGTCGACGATCCAAATCAGCTTCGGCGGGATGGTGGCCGAGGAGCTCTGGTTCGGCGAGTCCGGTACCGGTCCCGGATCCGACCTCGTCCACGCGACGACGGTGGCCGCGATGATGGTCGGAGCACTGGGGATGTCGGGATCGCTCGTGAGCCTGAACGCGGCGCGAGGCGGTGCGCTCGACGCCGGCCTCGTCGCGCACGTGCTGAACGACGAGAGCGCCCGGCAGCAGGTCGAACGGCTGCTGGACCGCTCGAAGGAATCGGTGCGGACGCTGCTCGACACGAACCGGCACGTGGTGGAGGCGCTCCGGGACCAGCTGCTCGAGCACGACGAGCTCGTCGGCGACGAGATCACGGCGGTGATCCACGAGGCGCGCCTCGCGGCGACGCTCGATCCGCTCGAGGTGCTCGCCGAGCCGGACGCAGCCGACCCGCCGAACTCCTAGGAGCGGTGGCCGCGAACCCGGGTACCCTCGCCGGGTCGTGGATACCCCCCTCCCTGCTGCCGATCACGCTGCTCACGAACGCGCCAAACGGCGTGAAGGTTGGCGCCTGATCGGCAGCGCGGTCCGGCCCCAGCGCAACTGGGTGATCAGTGGCGTCGTCGCCGGGATCGTGTGGACCGGGGCCAAGCTCGTCGTCCCGCTGCTCGCGGCGTCGGCGATCGACGACGGCATGCGTGCCGGGGACCAGGGCATCGTCATCCGCCTGACCCTCGTCGTGGTCCTCGTCGGCGTCGTCCAGGCGGTCTGCACCGGCTGGCGCCGCTACAGCGCGTTCCGCATCGCCCTGCGCACCGAGACCGACCTGCGCCACCGACTGTTCGCACACCTCCAACGGTTGCACTTCGCGTTCCACGACCAGGCCCAGACGGGTCAGCTGATGGCGCGGGCCAACACCGACATCCAGCAGATCGAGACGGTCGTCATCCTGATCCCGTTGACGTTCGCGAGCTTCTTCACGTTGGGCGGAGTGCTCGTGATCATGATCTGGAAGAACGCGGTGCTCGCGCTCCTCGCACTCGGCGCACTGCCGTTCCTCAACCTCGCGGCCACGCGGTTCTCACGACGGATCGCCCCGGTGAACCTCGCGATCCAGCAGGAGCTCGCCGACGTCTCGGGTGTCGTCGAGGAGACGCTCTCGGGGATCCGGGTCGTGAAGGGATTCGGTGCGGAGCGCGAGCAGATCCGCCGCCTCGAGGCCGAGGCCGATTCCGTGCTCGACCGCGCGCTCGCCGCGGCGCGGCTCCGGGCCGGGTTCATGCCGCTCGTGGACTTCCTGCCCACCGTCTCGATGGTCGCGATCCTCTGGTACGGCGGACACCAGGTCCTCCAGGGTCACCTGCAGGTGGGCGACATCCTCGCGTTCAACCTGTACATCCTGATGCTCATCTGGCCGTTGCGGATGATGGGCATGCTCATCGCGCAGGCGTCGCGCGCCTCGGCCGGCGGTGGGCGCGTCCACGAGATCCTGACCACCGATCCCGCGATCGTCGACGCGCCGGGCGCCCGACCCCTCCGTCCCGGTGACGGTCATCTCACCTTCGCCGGGGTCCGCTTCGGGTACGGCCCGGGACGGGCGGTGCTCGACGGGTTCGACCTCGACATCCGGGGCGGCGAGGCCGTGGCCGTCGTCGGGCAGACGGGGAGTGGGAAGACCACGGTGGCGCGCCTCGTCCCGCGCTTCTACGACGTCGATGCCGGCGCCGTCAGCCTCGACGGCATCGACGTCCGGAGCCTCCCGATCGAGCAGCTCCGTGCCGCCGTCGGCATCGTCTTCGAGGACACGTTCCTCTTCTCGGACACCGTGCGGGAGAACATCGCCTTCGCCGATCCCGACGCGCCGATGGCCGCGGTCGAGCGCGCGGCCCGCCTCGCCGGAGCGGCAGAGTTCATCGACGCGCTGCCCGACGGCTACGACACCGTGATCGGCGAGCACGGGTTCTCGCTGTCGGGGGGTCAGCGCCAGCGCATCGCGATCGCGCGCGCGGTGCTCGCCGATCCGCGCATCCTCATCCTGGACGACGCGACGTCTTCGGTCGACCCGACCAAGGAGCACGAGATCCGCTCGGCGCTCCGTGAGGTCATGACCGGGCGGACCACGCTGATCATCGCCCACCGGCCCGCGACCATTGCGCTCGCTGACCGGGTCGTGTTGATCGGCGACGGGCGCGTGGTCGCCACCGGCACGCACGACGAGCTGCTCGCGACCTCGCCCGAGTACCGGTCGGTGCTCGCGTCGGCCGCACTGAGCGCGGTGGACGACGATGCCGTGGCCGGCGCCGCCGTGGACACCGAGCCGGAGGTCCGGGCATGAGGGCCGGGCACATCGGCACCAATGTGGTGGACGACGAGACGCGCCTGGACCGCGAGGCGGCGCACCAGGTCGTCCGTCGGCTCCGGCGCATGCTGCGCCCGCACCGGCGCGCGATCGTCGTGGCGGTCGTGGTCCTCGTGCTCCAGACCGCGTGCCTGCTCGCGGGCCCGATCCTCGTCCGCACCGGGGTGGACCGGGGGCTCATCGGCCACAGCTCCGCGTGGCTCAACCGGGCCGCCCTGCTCTACCTCGTCGCCGCGTTCCTCGGTCTGGCGTTCGGCCGGCTCTCGATCTGGTTCGTGAACCGGACCGGGGAGCAGTTCCTGCGGTCGCTCCGCGGCCGGGTCTTCGGCCATCTGATGGGGCTGTCGCTCGACTTCTTCGAGCGCGAGAAGACCGGCCGGCTCGTCTCGCGGATGACCTCGGACATCGACGCGCTCCAGGAGCTGATCAGCCAGGGCCTGGTGATGTTCGTCCAGAACTTCCTCATCTTCGTGGGTGCGGTCATCGTCATCGTCACCCTCAGCTGGCAGCTGAGCCTCGGCGTGCTGCTGATCGTGCCGCCGGTCGTCCTCGCGAGCCGCTGGTTCCGCCGCCGGTCGAACGTCGCCTACCTCGAGGTGCGCGAGCGGATCGGCGAGAACCTCGCCACGCTCCAGGAGGGCCTCGAGGGCGTACGCGTCGTCCAGGCGTTCGGGCGCGAGCGCGGATGGATCCGCCGGTTCGGACGCACCAACGAGAACCAGTACGAGGCGCACCTCGAGACGGTTCGCATCGCGGCGAAGTACTTCCCGATCGTCGAGTTCACCGGGGTCATCGGCATCGCCGTGATCGTCGGGCTCGGTGGCGTGCTCGTGGACCACGAGGTCGTCACGGTGGGCACGGTTCTCGCGCTGGTGCTCTACCTCAACAACGTGTTCGAGCCGATCCAGCAGCTCAGCCAGCTCTACAACACCGTGCAGTCCTCCGGCGCGGCGCTCCAGAAGCTCTTCGGCCTGCTCGACACGGAGACGTCGATCGCGGAGAAGCCCGGGGCGGTCGACCTGCCCGAGACCGGCGAGCTCGTGGTCGACGCCGTCGACTTCGCCTACGGCGGCGGACCGCCCGACACGGACGGGGTCGTGCACCCGCTCGGTCCGCCGGTCCTCACCGACGTGTCGCTCACAGTCGGCGCGGGGGAGCGGGTGGCGCTGGTCGGACCGACGGGGGCGGGCAAGTCCACCCTGGCCAAGCTCATGGCCCGGTTCTACGACCCGCGCGCCGGCGCGGTCCGCTTCGGTGGGGTGGACCTCCGCGACGCGACGCTGCGAAGCCTGCGCACGCGCATCGTCGTCGTGCCCCAGGAGGGCTTCCTGTTCGCGGGCACGATCCGCGAGAACGTGCGCGTCGGCCGTGACGACGCCTCCGACGCCGAGGTCGAGGCCGCCGTCGCCGCGCTCGGCCTCACCGAGGTGTTCGCCCGGTTCCCGCAGGGCCTCGACACCGAGGTCCGCGAGCGGTGGTCGCGGCTGTCGGCAGGGGAGAAGCAGCTCGTCTCACTCGCGCGCGCCGCGCTCGCCGATCCGGCCGTCCTCGTGCTCGACGAGGCGACGTCGAACCTCGACCCCGGTACCGAGCACGCGGTCGAGCGGGCGCTGGACCACCTCACCGAGGGCCGGACCGTGGTGGTGGTGGCGCACCGACTCTCGACCGCGGCCCGGTGCGATCGCATCGCGGTCGTCGACCAGGGTGGGCTGCTCGAGGTGGGGACGCACGACGAGCTCCTGGAGCGGCGGGGTCGGTACGCGGGGCTGTTCGCGGCCTGGGACGCCGGGCACATGCACCGGACCGCGTGACCTGACGGGGTCCGTGCTCAGACGCGGCGGAACCGGGGCCAGAGCTCGGACCACGGGGCCCGTGGGGCGCTCACCAGCCAGATCGGGGTGCCGTCCTCCCGGTTGTGGACCGAGTCCGGGGTGGTCACCGTGTCGATCCGCTCGACGCGGCCGAACGACCGTGTGAGCGACGCCTCGTCCTGCCCCAGGACGATGAGCGAGTCGGGATCGCCGGCGGGCGGCCCCCAGTACCAGTACGAGTTGTGCCCGCTCGCGGGTCGGGGTAGCTCGGGCGCCAGCAGCTCCACCGCACCCGCCTCGGAGTAGTTGGTGGTGAGGATGCCCGCGCCCGGGTGCGCGCGCTGCAGGCGCGTGACGCGATGCGCCAGCGCCTCCCACCCGACCATCTCGCCGAGCTCCGGGTTCACCCGCCGGAGCGCGTCGGCCGTCCCGATCGGCGTGAGCGGCAACGACAGGGGCGCGCACACGAGCCCCAGACCGAGGACGACGACGGGGACCCACGCGCCGGAGTGCTCCAGCGCGACCGCGCCCGCGACGACGAGGGCGACGACGACCGATGCCGTGTAGTACGGCTTGCCACCCGTCACGAGCACGGCCAGCAGCGCCACGACCGCGCCGACGAGCAGGAACCGGAACGGCCGGCCCGCGCCCGAGGTCGCGAGCCAACGGATTCCCGGGATCGCCAGGACGGCCGCGCCGCCGAGCATGACGAGCTGAGCGGGGACCGCGATCGGGGCCTGTCCGTAGTCCCGCAGGGTTCCCGCGAACTCGAGCTGGACCCAGCCGTGGTGGGCCTGCCACCAGACGTTCGGCGCGATCAGCACCGCGGTCACGAAGACGCCCGCGCCGATCCATGGCGTCGCGAGCACCGACCGATGGTCGAGCAGCAGCCCGAGACCGAGCCCGGCGATCGCGAACGCGAACGTCCACTTGTTGAGGAGTCCGATCCCGCAGACGACGCCGACGACGATCCAGAGGCGCGGGTCGCCACCGTTGACCAACCGGGTGAGGACGAGCGCGAGGGCGGTCCCCGCCGCGATCTCGACGGTCACGGTCCCGAGGAAGTGCCCAGTCGTGAGCAGGAGGGGCGCGATCGCCGCCGCGAGGGCTGCGAGCCACTGAGCCCGCGAGCTGCCACCGAGCTCGCGGGCGAGCAGGGCGGCCAGCACCACGACGCCGCCGTGGAGCAGCGCCGGCGCGATCCGGAGTCCGAACCGGCTCGTCCCGACGGTGGCGTCGGCGAGGCGGTAGAGGATCGGCGTCACCGGTGGATGGTCCACGTAGCCCCATGCCAACCGCCGCCCGCACGCGAGGTAATAGAACTCGTCCCGGTGATAGCCCCAGAGGTTGGCGGTGGCGAGGTGGAACGCGGCGATGGCGGCCGCGATCCAGCCGGCGCCGGCGGTCATGCCCCGACAAGGGCGTGCGTGACGAGCACGACGACCTCGTGGCGGACGCGGTCGTCATCGAGACGCGCGCGCCGTCGTAGTCGCCGAACCGGTGGTCGGCGAACCAGGCGACGGTCTCCATCACGAAGCGAGCCGCGATCTCGGGGTCGCCGAGCCCGGCGAGCAGCCCCGCATCGTGCCGGCGCTGCAGGTACCGCTCGAGCCGGTCGAGGTGCGCGCGGCGCCCGTCGTCGTAGAAGGCGCGCGCGAGCGACGGCCAGTCCGGCGCGCAACGCTCGATCAGTCGCAGCAGGGCGCGGTACCGGAACACCGCGTCGAAGTGCTCGCCGACGACCGCGGCGATCTCGGCCGCGACATCGCCCGGCGCATCGGTGGCCTCGGCGGCGTCGAGCGCGGCGATCGCGCCGAGGTCGGCCAGCGCGAGTCCGACCACCCGTCGCAGCTCGCGGTCGTCGGGGCGGGCCGCGGGCAGGTCCAGCCCGCCGATGTCGACGCCGGCCTCGCGCCGGAGCACGAGGGTGAACAGTGCCTCCTTGTCCGCCGCGTAGCTGTAGAGCAGGCCGGGCGAGACGCCGGCGGCGGCGGCGACGTCGCTCATCCGGGCGCGGCGGTAGCCCCGCTCGGCGAAGGTCGTGAGGGCGGCCGAGACGATCGCGTCGAGCCGGTCGGCGGGGGCGGGTCGGGCCACGAGCCGAGTATTGACTGAATGAAGCATTCAGTCAACCGGTCTTCTCCGAGCCCGGAAAACCGGGAGTCTCGCTAGCCTCCGGCGATGGACGAGCTCGCAGGACGCTGTGCGGTGGTGACCGGGGCGGGGAGCGGCATCGGTGCCGCGCTCGCCCGGGGGTTCGCGGCGGAGGGCATGCGCGTCGCGGTCGCCGACATCGACGCCGCCACCGCCGAGGCCACCGCCGCCGCGATCACCGCCGCCGGCGGCGAGGCGGTCGGGATCGAGGTCGACGTCGCCGACGCGGACGCCGTCGCCGAGCTGGCCGCGACGGTCGACGGCGCGTTCGGCGGAGCCGACCTCCTGTGCAACAACGCGGGCGTGTTCGCGGGCGGCACGGTCTGGGAGCGTCCGGTCGCCGACTTCGAGTGGGTGATGAGCGTGAACTTCTACGGGATCCTGCACGGAATCCAGCGCGTTCCTCCCCGGGATGATCGAGCGGGGGCGCCCCGGCCACGTGGTGAACACGGTCTCGGCCGCCGGCTTGTTCCCGTCGGCGTTCTCCGCCCCCTACACCGCCGCGAAGTTCGCGGCGCTCGGACTCACGGAGTGCCTCGCGTCGGAGCTCGCGGCGAGCGGCGTGCCGATCGGCGTGACCGCGCTGTGTCCCGGGGCGATCCGCACCGCGATCGGCAGCTCGGCGCGCAACCGCCCCGTCGGGTCTCGGACCACGGCCACGGCCTCGTCGGAGTTCGTGGACCGCATGCTGGCCGAGAACACCGAGCGGGGGATGGAGCCGGAGCTCGTCGTGCCGATCGTGCTCGACGCGATCCGCTCGGGCCGGTTCCTGCAGCTGACGAGCGACGGCTACGGGGGATCGTTGCGCACCCGCACCGACGAGCTCCTCGCCGGCGGTGTGCCCCGGCTCCCCGACTTCGTCTGACGCTCGGGAGTCCGGGCTACGCGAACTCGGTCACCGGTTCGAGCCGGTGCGCGAAGCGCCGCAGCGTCGCCAGGACCGCCGTTCCGGTGAGCAGGATCAGCACGAGGGTCGGCAGGGCGCGCGCGGCGTCGTTGGCGAAGGACGTCGCCACGTAGAACGACCAGTAGTGGTGGAGCGTCGCGCCGATCCCCGAGCCCGGCACCCACGACAGGTCGCCGCCGTCGCGCTGGTAGGGCCAGAACCAGAAGTTCATGACCGCGCCGAACCCGAAGCCCCAGCACCAGCCGAACCCGCCGAGCGCGAGCACCTCGGCGCGGGGCGACCACCGGCGCGTGTACCGGCCGAGCAGCCCGGCGGACGCACCGACCCAGGCGAGGGTCAGCATCTGGAACGGCAGCCAGGGGCCGATGCCCCCGGTGATGATCGCCGAGACGGCCATGGCGCTGAGCCCGAGCAGCATGCCGAACCGCGCGCCGAACGCCGCGCCGGCGAGGATCACGAAGAAGTAGAAGGCGTTGTTGCCGAGCGGGAGCGCCACGAGTCGGAGCAACCCTTCCGACGCGGCGAGCACGCCGAGCACCGCGACGGTCATCGCGGTCATCGAGCCGCGCCGCACCTCCACGAGGAGCGCGGCGAGCGCGAGCGCACCGACCACGCCCGCCACGAGAGGCGCGTCGCCGGCATGGGCCTGGTCGGGCAGCGCGTGCGACGGCAGCCAGAACGGGTAGAGGAACGCGGCGACGCCGACGATCGTCACCAGCACGTAGATCGCGACCGGCTGCACGCGCGCGGCGCGACTCGTGGCGCGCGGCGGGGCCGGCGTCGCGACGCTCATGCCCCACCCCGCGCGTCCCGGACCTGCTCGACGGTGAGGAATCCCGGGACGACCTTGGCGATCTGCGGCGAGAACAGCGAGTCGGCGAGGACCGAGTGGGCGGGCCCGGCGGCGACGACCTCGCCGTCGCCGAGCACCACGGCTCGGGTCGCGCAGCGCGCGGCCAGCTCGACGTCGTGCGTCGCGAGCACGACCGCGCCACCCGCCGTCGCGTGCGTCGCGATGGCCTGCTCGAGGGCGTGGCGGGACGCGGCGTCCATCCCGCGGGTGGGCTCGTCGAGGAGCAGCACCGGCGCACCACCGACCGCGACGGCCGCGACGGCCACGCGCTGGCGCTCCCCGCCGGACAGCGAGCGTGGGTGCCGGTCGGCCACCGCGGTGAGCCCGAGCGCGTCGATCCAGTGCTCGACGGCGAGCGCGTCGGGGCGGCCGAGCAAGCGGAGCGTCTCGGTGACCTCGTCCCGGACGGTCGGGCGGAAGAGCAGGCTGGAGGGGTCCTGGGGCACGTACGCGGAGCGCGCGGTGCCGCCGAGGCGCCCGCGCCGGACGGGCACCAGGTGCGCGAGCGCCCGGAGCAGGGTGCTCTTGCCCGCGCCGTTGCGGCCCAGCAGGGCGACGACGTCACCCGCGTGCACGTCGACAGAGACGTCGCTCAGCACCGTGGTGCCACCGAGCTCGACCTCGACGGCCTCGGCCAGGAGGAGCCGTTCGCCGCGGGCCGGGGCCTCCGCCTCGGGGTGCGGACGGGGCAGCTCGACCGCGGCAGCGCGCCGGCGTGCGTCGCGCACCGTGAGCGGCGGCGGGTCCCAGCCGAGCAGCGCACCGAGCCGGGTGACGGGAGGGGCGCCGGGATAGCTCGCGAGCACCGCGGCCGGGCCGGCGTCCGCGGCGACGACGCGACCCTCGGCCACGAGCACCGCGTGGTGCGCGATCGGCGCGGCCCGTTCGAGCCGGTGCTCCGCGATCACGATCGTGGTGCCGAGGTCCGCGTTGAGGCGCGCCACCGCCGCGAGCACGTCCTCGGCTCCCTGGGGATCGAGCTGACTGGTCGGCTCGTCGAGCACGAGGACCGACGGCGTGGTCACCAGTGCCCCGGCGATCGCGCACCGTTGCCGTTCGCCGCCGGACAACGTCGTGGGATTGCGGTCGCGCAGGTGCGCGACGCCGAGCGCGTCCATCACCTCCTCGACCCGCCGGCGCATGCCGGCCGGAGCCAGTCCGAGGTTCTCCAGCCCGAACGCGATGTCGGATTCCACCCGGTCGACCACGAACTGCGCCTCGGGGTCCTGGTGCACGAACCCGACGACGTCCGCGAGGAGGCGCGGGGGGTGATCGCGCGTCGACCGACCGCACACGACGACCTCGCCGCTGAACCGCCCACCCGAGGAGTGGGGGACGAGACCGTTCGCGGCGCGCAGGAGGGTGCTCTTCCCCGAGCCGGAGGATCCGACCACGAGCACGATGTCGCCCGGCGTGACCGGGAGGTCCACGTCGCGCAGCGCCGCGGGGCCGTCCGGGTAGCCGAACGACACGCCGGCGTACTCGAGCGAACCGGCGACGGCCTCCCGCGTGAGATCCGCGCCCGTCATGCCGTCACCGCCAGGTCGATCTCGGGAAGCTGCTCCCGTGCGGGTCGGTCGGCCGGCAGCCGTACCAGCGGCGCGAGGAGCGGGACCAGCGCGAGCGCGACGACGGGGTCGAACTGCGGCCAGGTGACCGGGCTCGCGTACCACGTGAGCGCGTCGTTGCCGGCGGCGTTGAGCAGCGCCAGCGCGAGCGGACTCAGCGCGACGGTGGCGATGAGCAGCCAGTCGGCCGCCTGGAGCCGGCGCCGCCGGTAGGTGCGGCGCTGCACCGCTCGCGAGGCGCGCCAGATCCCGGCGAGGAGCGCCACGATCCCGACCGCGCCGCACGCGAGCGCGGCCGTCGTGCCGCGACCGACGAGCGCGAGGAATCCCACCGCGAACGCGACGAGCGCGACGAGGACGCACCAGCCGGCCTCGACGTCGGCACGGGCGGGCCCGCGGATGCCGAAGCCGCGCGAGTCCATGGACTCGGCGAGCGCGACGGCGCGCTCCATCCCGCGTTCGAGCACCGGGAGGATGGTCCGCAGGATCCGACCTCGCCGCACGGGACGACCTCCTGTGCGCGCGCGATCCGCCTCCCGTACCGCGCGCAACGACTCGATGGTCGCCGGGACGAAGGCGAGCGCGACGGTGACGACCACACCGAGCTCGTGGAAGGCCCGGGGCATCGACTGCAGGAGCTCGTAGTGCGACCAGATCGCGTTGACCGCGCCGAAGACCGCCATCATCCCGACGATCGTGAAGGCGAGCGCAGCGGCCTGGAGGACAACGTCGGTCTCGACGCTGCCACCGACGGTGAAGCCGCCGAGGACGTCGGGGACCGTGGCGTGCGGGATGGTGAAGAGGACGTGCACGCCGTTGTGCGTCGTGAGCGCGGCCATGAGGATGCGGATGATCCCGAACGCCGTGCCGAGCACCACGAGCGCAGGGAACGCCCGGCGGTACGGTCCGTCGGGTGCATGCGCCTCCACCGTGACCCACGCGATCCCCACGATCAGCGCGACCGAGACCGGGCTCGGGGCCAGCTGCACCGACGCCGCGCCCGCGAGCGCCCACGCGAGCCAGGCGACCGAGTGCCAGGGGCGGGGCGTTGCCGCGGGCCGATGCATTCCCCTAGGGTGCCCGCTCGAACGTGGTCGCGCCCAACCCCGGATGGTGGGAGCGGCCCGCCGACCGGGGTCGCGCCCGGACGGCAGGTGGAGGAAGCCGGTGCGAGACCGGCGCTGACCCGCAACTGTGAGCGAGCCCTCGGGCCCGTGAGCCAGGACCACCGCCACGTTTGCGTCGTTCCGTCGACGTGTCCGTCCTGAGACTTGCGGCCCTCGTGGAACGGGGCCGGCGGAGGCTTCCCATGGCTCGATGCAGAGCGCTGCTGCTCGCCACGATCGTCAGCTGCATCACGTTCGGCGCGGCGCTCGTGCCGGGCGCGGACGCCGCCGGCCCCCACCGGGCGCTGGTCATCGTCGACACCGGCTCCACGACCTATCAGCGTGTGATCACCTTCGACCAGTCCTCGATCACCGGGATCCAGGCGTTGCAGCTCGCCGGCGCGGACCCGGTCGTGTACTCCTTCGCCGGCCAGGGCGGTGCCGTGTGCCGGCTCTTCGGCGTGGGGCGTGACGCCGGTCCGTCCTGCCTCGGAGGGGCCGACGGTGACAACCGCTACTGGGCCTACTTCCGCGCGCCGGCGGGCACGTCGAGCTTCACGTACTCGCGCACGGGCGGCGGTGCCACCGCGGTGCACGACGGCGACGTCGAGGGTTGGAAGTTCTCCACCGGCGACGGGCCGGCATGGGCACCGCTCCCGCCGGTCACCACCGCGACGACGACCGCGCCCCCGCCACCCGTGGCGCCCCCGGCGCCCGCCGCAGGTGGCGGTACGGCCCCGGCGGGGTCGGAACCCGGCGCGACGAGCCCGGGCGCGACGCGACCGCCCACCGCGCAGGAGCTGCTGATGATCGCCGCGGCGCGCGCCGCCGCGAGCACGACCACGACGACGACCCGTCCCGAAGGATCGGGCGCGGCGACCGAGGTGCAGGCGGCGCGCAAGCAGCGAACGGGCGAGCGGGTCGCGGGCGGTGTGCTCGCCGGCTCCGGGAGCGACGGGGGCGGGAGCGCCGGATCACTGGTGCTCTTCGCCGGTGTGCTCGCGGTCCTCACCGGTGTCGCGCTGTTGTTCCGCCGGTCGCGGCGCCGCCCGGTACCGTAGGCGGATGCCACCGCGGCGTCGCCCGACGTCCACCTCCAACTTCGGCGCGGGCCGCCGCGAGAGCCACGATGCGACCGCCTTCTACGAGCGGTTCACGGCCCCGACGATCTCGGACGACACCGTCGTCGTCCGTGCGACCGGCGTCGACCGGATCGTCGTGGGCGACGCGCTGACACATGGACGCCGTTCCCGGCGCGTGCGTCGCGCTCGTCGTCACGTCGCCGCCGTACTTCGCGGGGAAGGCGTACGAGGAGGAGATGGGGCAGGGTCACGTGCCGGCCGACTACGTCGCGTACCTCGAGATGCTGCGCGACGTCTTCGCGGAGTGCGCGCGCGTGCTCGAGCCCGGCGGGCGCATCGCGGTGAACGTCGCGAATCTCGGGCGCAAGCCCTACCGGTCGCTCGCCGCCGACGTCACCGCGATCCTCCAGGACGACCTGGGCCTGCTCCTGCGCGGCGAGGTCGTGTGGGTCAAGGGCAAGGGCGCAACCGGCTCGACCGCATGGGGCTCGTTCCAGAGCGCGGCCAATCCGGTCCTGCGGGACCTGAGCGAGCGGATCGTGATCGCCAGCAAGGGTCGTTTCGACCGGGCCGTCGCCCGTCGGGCCCGCGCCAAGCGCGGGTTGCCGGCCGAGAACACCATCTCCAAGGCGGAGTTCATGGAGGCCACCCTCGACGTCTGGCAGATCCCGCCCGAGAGCGCCAAGCGGGTGGGCCACCCGGCACCGTTCCCGATCGAGCTGCCCGGCCGGTGCATCCGACTGTTCACCTACGCGGACGACCTCGTGCTCGACCCGTTCATGGGCTCGGGGACCACGGCGATCGCGGCCCTGCAGAACGGGCGCCACTACCTCGGGTACGAGACCGATCCCGAGTACGCCGAGCTGGCCGAGCGGCGCATCGCCGCGGCGCGCGACGACGTCGCCGCGCACGGTTTGGTCCACGAGCGGACCGCGGCGGACGACGTCTCCTAGCCTCGGCTCGGTGTTCGCGGTCAGCTCCCAGAACGTCGGCGTCATCGTGGCGTTCGGTGGAGGACTCGTGTCGATCCTGTCGCCGTGCGTGCTCCCGATGGTGCCCGGCTACCTGAGCATGGTGAGTGGGCTGTCCGTCGCGGATCTCGAGGCCGGCCACCGCGCCGACTTCGGCCGGATCGCGGTGGCCACCGGGCTGTTCACGCTCGGGTTCGGCTCGGTCTTCACGATCCTGGGGCTCGCGGCGAGCGGCATCGGCCAGGCCGCCTTCGACAACCAGGAGACGCTGACGCGCGTCTCCGGCGTGCTCGTGATGGTGATGGCGCTCTACCTGGTGGGCTCGCAGGTGCTGCGCGCGCCGCGGCTCTATCCCGAGAAGCGGTTCCAGGTGACCCGCCGCTTCGGGTGGGCGACGGCACCCATCGTCGGCGCCGCCTTCGGGTTCGGATGGTCCCCGTGCCTCGGCCCGGTCCTCGCGGCGGTCTTCGGCGTCGCCGCGACCCAGACGTCCGCGCGTGCCGTCGCGCTGCTCGTCTCCTACTCGGTCGGGATGGGCGCGGCCTTCCTCGCCATCGGTGTGGCCTTCGGCGCCTCGGCCGGGGCGCTGGCCTTCCTCCGCCGCCACCTGCGGGTCATCACCTTCGTCTCGGCGACGATCCTGTTCGTGTTCGGTCTGCTGCTCGCGCTGAACAAGATGACCTGGCTCAGTGCGCAACTCACCAATCTGCTCGACTCGTTGGGCCTGTCGCGTCTCGTCGATCTCGGGTGAGTCACGGTCCCGTCACAGATCGCCGCCGTACAATCCGACGCGTGGCCGGCATCACCGACAGTGCAGAGTGGGCAGCGCTCGCGGAACACCAGTGTCGGATGGCATCCCGTCATCTCCGCGAGCTGTTCGCGGAGGATCCGCACCGGGGTGACCGGCTGGTCGCGACCGCCGGGGACCTGACGCTCGACTACTCCAAGCACCGCATCACCGACGAGACGATCGCCCTGCTCGCCGCGGTGGCTCGCGCGGCCGGCGTCGAGCAGCTGCGCGATGCGATGTTCCGTGGCGACCGCATCAACGTCACCGAGCACCGGTCGGTGCTCCACACCGTGCTCCGGGCACCGCGCAGCACGAGGCTCGTCGTGGACGGGGTCGACGTCGTCGCCGAGGTGCACGCGGTCCTCGACCGGATGCGCGACTTCTGCGACCGTGTGCGCAGCGGTGGATGGACGGGCCACACCGGGCGGCGCATCGACGCGGTGGTCAACATCGGGATCGGTGGTAGCGATCTCGGCCCGCGCATGGCGACGACCGCCCTCGCGCCGTACGCGGACCGCGGCATCCGCTCCCGATTCGTGTCGAACGTCGACGGCGCGGACTTCCGGGAGGCCACCCGGGACCTCGATCCGGAGCGCACGCTGTTCATCGTGGCGTCGAAGACGTTCACGACGCTCGAGACGATGACCAACGCCCGCTCCGCGCGCGAGTGGGTGCTGGCCGCGATGCCGGACGACTCGGCGATCGCCCGTCACTTCGTGGCCGTCTCGACCAACGCCGAAGAGGTGTCGGCGTTCGGGATCGACCCGGCGAACATGTTCGGCTTCTGGGACTGGGTCGGCGGCCGCTACTCGTTCGACTCGGCGATCGGGCTGTCGCTGATGCTCGCGATCGGGGCCGACCGGTTCGAGGAGATGCTCGCCGGCTTCCGGGTGATCGACGAGCACTTCGCCACCGCGCCGATCGAGTCGAACCTGCCGATGCTCATGGGTCTCATCGGCGTCTGGTACGGCGACCTCTTCGGCGCCGAGACGCTCGCGGTGCTGCCCTACAGCCAGTACCTCGCCCATCTCCCCGCCTACCTCCAGCAGCTCGACATGGAGAGCAACGGCAAGTCCGTCGACCGTGAGGGCCGCCCGGTGACGATGTCCACGGGCCCGGTGGTCTGGGGCCAGGCGGGCACCAACGGCCAGCACGCCTACTACCAGCTGATCCACCAGGGCACGAAGCTGATCCCCTGCGACTTCATCGGGATCGCGCGTGCGGCCGAGCCGCTCGCCGACCACCAGGACCTGCTCGTCGCCAACCTGATCGCACAGCCCGAGGCGCTCGCGTTCGGCAAGACGCTCGAGGAGGTGCTGGCCGAGGGCATCGATCCGGAGCAGGCACCGCACCGGGTCTTCGTGGGCAACCACCCTTCGTCGACGATCCTCGTGCCCGAGCTGACGCCGCACACGCTCGGTCAGCTCGTCGCCCTCTACGAGCACAAGGTCTTCACCCAGGGCGCGATCTGGGACATCAACTCGTTCGACCAGTGGGGCGTCGAGCTGGGCAAGCAGCTCGCGGAGCGCATCGTGCCCGAGCTCGCGGGTGACGGTCGGCTGGAGCACGATTCGTCGACGAATGCGTTGATCAGGCGGTACCGCGAGCTTCGCACCAGCTGAACAAGAAGGAGGAGACGACATGCAGCTCGGAATGGTCGGGCTCGGCAGGATGGGTGCCAACCTCGTGCGGCGCCTGATGCGCTCCGGCCACGAGTGCGTGGTGTTCGACGTCCACTCGCCCGCGGTGGACGCGCTCGTGGCCGAAGGAGCAGTCGGTGCGTCGAGCCTCGACGAATTCGTGCAGAAGCTCACCGTCCCGCGGGCGGCATGGGTGATGGTCCCGGCGGCGTTCGCCGGTGCGACGGTCGAGGACCTCGGGAACCGGATGGAGCCCGGCGACGTCGTGATCGACGGCGGGAACACCTACTACCGCGACGATGTCGACCGCGCCGCCGCCCTCGGGCCGAAGGGGGTTCACTACGTCGACGTCGGGACGAGCGGCGGGGTGTTCGGGCTCGAGCGTGGGTTCTGCCTGATGATCGGCGGGGAGGACGACGTCGTCAGCCGCCTGGACCCGATCTTCCGCGCGATCGCGCCGGGGGTGGACGAGGCGCCACGCACCGAGGGGCGGACCGGTGACCCGACGCCGGACGAGATGGGCTACCTCCACTGCGGTCCGGTGGGAGCGGGGCACTTCGTCAAGATGGTCCACAACGGAATCGAGTACGGGATCATGGCGGCGTACGCGGAAGGTCTCAACGTCCTGCACCACGCCGACGTCGGGAAGCGCAGCCGCGACGCCGATGCCGAGACCACGCCGCTGCGTGACCCGCAGTACTACCAGTACGAGCTCGACATCCCCGCGGTGGCCGAGGTGTGGCGACGCGGCAGCGTCATCGCGTCGTGGCTGCTCGACCTCACGGCCGCGGCGATGGCCGCGTCACCCACCCTCGAAGGCTTCACCGGGAGGGTCTCGGACTCCGGGGAGGGTCGGTGGACGGCGCTGGCGGCGATCGACGAAGGCGTCCCGATCCACGTGCTCTCCGCCGCGTTGTTCGACCGCTTCGAATCGCGCGACGAGTCGGAGTTCGCGAACCGCATCCTGTCGGCCATGCGCAAGGAGTTCGGCGGTCATGACGAAAAGTCCTAGCAGCGCACGAGCGATCGGGCAGGCCGACGCGCTGTGCTGGTTCGGCGCCACCGGCGACCTCGGCTACAAGAAGACCATCCCGGCGCTGTACGCGATGGCGCGTCACGGTCGCCTCGACGTGCCGGTGATCGGGGTCGCACGCGACGCGTTGAAGCTCGAGGCGTTCGACGACCGCATCCGGGCCAGCGTCGAGGAGCACGGAGGTGTCACGGACGCGAAGGCCCTCGACCACCTCCTCGGCTCGATGCGGTACGTGCACGGTGAGTACAGCGATCCCAGCACGTTCGGACAGCTGAAGAAGGAGCTCGACGCGGCCGGGGCCACATCGCCCGCGCACTACCTCGCGATCCCGCCGAGCATGTTCGGACCGGTGATCGAGTCTCTCGAGACGTCCGGCGCGGCCGAGAACGGTCGGGTCATCGTCGAGAAGCCGTTCGGCCGGGACCTGGAATCCGCGCGCGACCTCAACCGCATCGTGCACTCGGTGTTCCCGGAGGAGCGGGTCTTCCGCATCGACCACTTCCTCGGCAAGGAGGAGGTGCAGAACCTCCTCTACTTCCGGTTCGCCAACTCGTTCCTCGAGCCGATCTGGAACCGCAACTACATCGGGAGCGTCCAGATCACCATGGCCGAGGACTTCGGCGTCGCCGGCCGGGGCGCCTTCTACGAGGAGGTCGGCGCCCTCCGTGACGTCGTGCAGAACCATCTGTTCCAGATCGTGTCGCTGCTCGCCATGGAGCCACCGCTCGGGATGGGCGACACCGCGCTGCGCGACGCCAAGGAGCGGGTCTTCACCGCGGTCGGCACGATGACGTCGCGGGACGTCGTGCGCGGACAGTTCCGTGGCTACCGGGACGAGGCCGGGGTGGCCTCCACCTCCGACGTCGAGACCTACGCGGCGTGCCGCCTGCACATCGATTCGTGGCGGTGGGCGGGCGTGCCCTGGTACATCCGCGCCGGCAAGGAGCTGCCGGTGAAGTGCACCGAGGTGCGGGTCGAGCTCAAGGCGCCGCCCCAGGCGGTGTTCCCCGACTCCGCCGTGGCCGACGGCGACGGCAACTACCTGCGGTTCCGCTTCGCGCCCGAGATCGCGATCGCGATCGGGGCCCGGGCGAAGCTCCCCGGGGAGGAGATGGTCGGCGAGTCCCGCGAGCTGTACCTCTGCAACGACTTCCCGGACGAGATGAGCCCGTACGAACGACTGCTCGGCGACGCGATCCGCGGTGAGGACCTGCTCTTCGCGCGCGAGGACGGCGTGGAGCAGGCGTGGCGGGTGGTCGACAAGGTGCTCGCTCACCACGAGCCGGTGTTGCCGTACGAGCGGAGGACGTGGGGGCCGTCCGAGGCCGACCGTCTCATCAGCCACGACGGCGGTTGGCACGATCCCGTGATCGAAGGAGCCGAATGAGTCAGGACGAACGCAAGCAGGCTGCCGGCGAGTTGGCCGCGTCCTGGGTCGAGCCGGGGATGGTCGTCGGCCTCGGCACCGGGAGCACCGCGGTGTACGCCATCAGGGCGATCGGCGCGCGCATCGGTGACGGAACCCTGCGTGACGTCGCCGGGATCCCGACCTCGCGTGCGAGTGAGGTCGAGGCGATCGCGGCCGGCATCCCGCTGACCGACCTCGGGGAGCAGCCGGTGGTGGACCTCACCATCGACGGCGCCGACGAGGTGGATCCCGACCTCGATCTCGTGAAGGGCGGAGGCGGCGCGCTGTGGCGCGAGAAGATGGTGGCGCAGGCGAGCGTGCGCGAGGTGATCGTCGTCGACGACACCAAGCTCTCACCGGCGCTCGGTACGCACGTCGCGCTCCCGGTCGAGGTCGCGGAGTTCGGCTGGCGGCCCGAGGCCGACTACCTCGACGACCTCGGCGCGACGGTGTCGATCCGGCGGGGTGCCGACGGTGTCGAGTTCGTGACCGACGAGGGGAACTGGATCCTCGACTGCGCGTTCGGGCCGATCGCCGACGTCCCGCGTCTCGCATCCCGGCTGAGCCAGCGCGGCGGGGATCGTCGAGCACGGGCTGTTCATCGGGCTCGCGACCGACCTCCTCGTCGCCGGTCCCGCCGGGGTGGAGCACCGCGAGCGAGCCGCGTGACGGCCGACCTCTGGGTCGTCCGCCACGGCGAGACCGAGTGGTCGCGTGACGGTCGGCATACCGGACGCACGGACCTCGCGCTCACTGCGTACGGGCGGGTGCAGGCGGCGGCGCTGTGCCGGACCCTCGACGCGCAGCCGTTCGCCGCGGCGTTCACGAGCCCGCTGGTGCGAGCGCGCAGACCGCGCGGCTCGCGGGCTTCGTCGACGCCGAGGTCCTCGACGACCTCCGGGAGTGGGACTACGGCGTCTACGAGGGCCGGACGACGTCGGAGATCCGCGAGGAGATCCCGGGCTGGAGCGTGTGGCGCGATCCCATCGTGGACGGCGAGTCGGTGGAACAGGTCGCGATCCGCGTGCGCTGGGTCCTCGATCGCTGTGCCCCGATCGAGGGCCGGGTCGTGCTGTTCGCGCACGCCCACGTGCTGCGGATCCTCACCGCCGGCGCGTTGGGGCTGGACCCTGGCGCGGGCCAGGTGCTCGCGCTCGACCCCGGCGGGATCGGCGTCGTCGGATGGGAGCACGAGAACCGAGCACTCCGGGCCTGGAACCGCCCCACCTGAGGGACCTCACAGGTCGGGCGCCCCACTCGGGGAACTCCCAGGATCGACCGTCAGACTCGCCGCCCGGCGTCACGCGAGATGCCCGTGACGACCGTCCTGGAGGTTGCGATGTCCCGTATTCCTGGTGCCCGAACCCGGCTGGCCGTGGTCGGCGGTCTGCTCGCCCTCGCGGTCACCGCCTGCGGCGGCGGCTCGAGCGGCTCCGGCGGGGTCGCCAGCCTCTCGGGGAGCAACGGCAACTCGTCGTCCTCGTCCCAGAAGTCCACCAGCACCGCCTCGTTCCGCAAGCAGCTGTTGGCGTATGCGCAGTGCATGCGCGACCACGGCGTCGACTTCCCCGACCCGCAGTTCGATGCCAACGGCCGGCCCCAGTTCGACGGCGGCGGCCGTTCGGGCAACTTCGCCGACGTCCGCAACCGTCCGGCATTCGAGAAGGCGCGGAGCGCGTGCGAATCCGAGCGTCCCGACTTCGCCGGGCAGTTCCAGCAGACGCCGGAGCAGCAGGCGCAGACCAGGAAGAACCTGCTCGCCTTCGCGAAGTGCATGCGCGGCAAGGGTGTGGACTTCCCCGACCCGACCTTCGACGCGAACGGCCGGCCGCAGTTCAACCGGGACGCACCCGGTGGCCGGGCGTTCGACCGGAACGACCCGACGGTCACGGCCGCCCGGGACGCGTGCCAGAAGCAGGTCGGCGGAACGTTCGGTCGCGGTGGTCCCGGCGGCGGCTTCGGCCCTCCGGGCGGGCCACGCGACGGCGGGTCCGGGAACCAGGGATCGGGGAACAGCAGCTCGGCCGCGGCGAGCACGAACTGATGGCAAGGCCGCGCATCATGACCGTCGGCGCGGTGGCGATCGTCGTCGCCGGGCTCGTGGCCGCACTGGTCGTGCGCTCGGGTGACGCGTCGTCGAGCCCGTCGAAGCCCCGCCGGTCGGTCACGCTGCAACCGGTCCAGGTTCGGACGCTCGAGACGACCGACGACGTCGACGGGACCGTCGGCTTCGGCACACCGGTCGCGGTGCAGATCAGCGTGTCCAGCTCGTCCTCCTCCTCGTCCACGTCGTCCGCGGCGAGCGCCACGCGCTCCACGACCGGGACCACGGCCGCCGCATCGAGCACGACGGCCTCGGGGAGCGGGATCATCACGGCGCTGCCGGCCGTGGGTACGGTCGTCGCGCCCGGCCAGTCGCTCGTCGAGATCGACGGGGTCCCCAGCGCATTCGTCATGGTGGGCGCCCGACCGATGTGGCGCACGCTGACGGCCGGCATCACCGACGGTCCGGACGTCCTCCAGCTGGAGCAGTCGCTCATCTCGCTCGGCTTCGGCGGATCGATGACCGTCGACGAGACGTTCAGCAGTGCGACGACCGCGGCCGTCGAGGCGTGGCAGGCGGCCAACGGTCTCGACCAGACCGGGTCACTCGGGCTCTCCGACATCGTGTTCCTGTCCGGACCGGTGCGGGTCGCGAGCCAGGTCGCGTCCGCCCGGCGCGATCGCCACCGGCGACGGTCCTCGACGTCACCGGCACGACACCACTCGTCTCGGTGGATCTCGACGCGTCGAAGATCAACGAGGTCAAGGCCGGCGACACGCTCTCGATCGACCTGCCGGACGGCTCGTCCGTCAAGGGCGTCGTCTTCGCGATCGGATCGCCGACGAGCAGCACGTCGTCGTCGGCGCAGGGGAACCAGTCCCAGACCACCAGCAGTGTGCCGGTCACGATCGTCGTGCCCGATGCCGATCTCTCGAAGTACGACGGCGGAACGACGATCGTCCACCTGATCTCGGCGCGGGCGGAGAGCGTGCTGTCCGTCCCGGTCAAGAGTCTGCTGGCGCTGGCCGAGGGCGGCTACGCGGTCGAGCGCGTCCGCGGGGGTGTCCACAAGCTCGTCGGGGTCACGCCCGGGACCTACGCCGGTGGCTTCGTCGAGGTCAAGGGCAACGTCCGCGCGGGCGATCGTGTCGTCACGCCGTGAGCGTGAGCGTCCTCGAGCTCACCGACGTCGGGAAGACCTACCCGAGCACCCCGCCGGTCGACGCGCTCCGCGGCGTGGATCTCCGCGTGGAGCCGGGCGAGTTCGTGGCGGTGGTCGGACCGTCGGGCTCGGGCAAGTCGACGCTGCTCAACCTCGTTGGCGGCGCTCGACCGGCCGACGTCGGGCACGGTGCGCATCGCCGGCGAGGACGTCGCCGGGCTCGACGACGCCCAGCTGCAGCGCGCTGCGCGGCCAGCGCATCGGCTTCGTGTTCCAGACGTTCAACCTCATCGACGGGCTCGATGCCCGGGAGAACGTCGCGCTCGGGCTCCTGTACTCGGGCGTGCCGCACCGGCGCCGGCGGGAGCGGGCGCTCGAGATGCTCGATCGAGTCGGGCTCGCCCACCGGGCCGAGCACTCTCCCGGCAAGCTCTCGGGCGGTGAGCGCCAGCGGGTCGCGATCGCGCGGGCCCTCGTCGCCGAACCGGCGATGGTTCTGGCCGACGAGCCCACCGGCAACCTCGACAGCGCGACGGGCAACGCGATCATGGAGGTGCTGCGCGCACTGCACCGGGACGGCACCACCATCCTGATGATCACGCACGACCCCGCACTCGCTCTGACGATCCCACGCCGGGTCACGTTGCGCGACGGGCGCGTCGTGGACGAGACGCGGAGCAACGTATGACCGCGACCGAGGTCGCGCCGCCGGACTTGCGCAGCCACCTCCTCCCGCGCGATGCGGTGAGCGTGGGGACCGTCGGGCTGCGGTCGCGCAAGCTCCGCACTGCACTCACCGCGACCGGCATCGCCATCGGCATCGCCGCTCTGGTCGCGGTGCTGGGCATCTCGTCGTCCAGCCAGGCCGACCTGTCGCGTCGCCTGGACCGGCTCGGCACGAACCGCCTGGAGGTGCAGGCCGGGACCTCCTTCACGCCAGGGAGCACGGCCGCGCTCGGCGACGACTCCGTCGTCATGATCAGGCGCATCGGTCCGGTGCAGACGGCGAGCGGGATCACGACCGTGAGCGCGACCATCCGCCGGTCGCCGTACGTCTCCGATTCCGAGACCGGTGGCATCAGCGTGCAGGCCACCGACAGCGACCTGGCCCGCACCATCGGCGCTCGGGTCCGGGACGGGCGGTTCCTCGAGCGCGGCCGACGTCTCGCAGCCGACGATCGTGCTCGGATCCGACGCCGCCTCGACCCTCGGACTCCTGAACCTGGATGCCGACCCGATGGTCTACGTCAGCGGCACGTGGTTCTCCGTCGTCGGCATCCTCGCGCCCGCGCCGCTGTACCCGAACCTCGACACCGCGGCGTTCATCGGCCTGCCGATCGCGGAGCGGCTCTTCGACGCGACGGTCGCGCCGTCGAGCGTGTTCGTCGTGACCGACCCGGCCCAGGTGGACCCGGTGCGCGCAGTGCTGCCGGCGACGGCGAACCCGCAGAGCCCGGGCGAGGTGCAGGTCTCCCGTCCGTCGGATGTCATCAAGGCGAAGAACGAGGTCGACAGCACGCTCACCGCGTTGCTGCTCGGACTCGGTGGGGTGGCGCTGCTCGTCGGTGGCATCGGCATCGCCAACGTCATGGTCATCTCGGTGCTCGAACGGCGGACCGAGATCGGTGTGCGGCGCGCGCTCGGGGCCACGAAGGGTCACGTGCGTGTGCAGTTCCTCGTGGAGGCGGTCTTGCTGTCGACCCTGGGCGGGGTCGCTCGGCGTCGGTCTCGGCGTCGTGATCACCGCGGTCTATGCCGCGGTGCAGCACATCACCTTCTCGATGCCGATCTGGTCGTGGTTCGCCGGGCTGGGCGCGGCGATCGTGGTCGGGGCGATCGCGGGCATCTCGCCAGCAGGGCGCGCGGCCCGCCTCGCACCCGCGGACGCCATCCGCCCCACCTGAGGGGACACGGGAGAAGGCGGTCAGCCGACGGGCGGGAGGGCCTGCTGCTCGTCCATCATGTCGGCCATCACGGCCTCGATGAAGCTCGCGGCCTCGGCGGTCGGGCCGCCGGGGATGCCGCCGTAGATCGCGCCGCTCTTCGGGCGCCTCGCCGGCGTGCTCCTTGGCGTAGGCGACGGCTTCGTCGAGGTCGGTGGCGAACGCGTCGACGACGCCGGGCTGGGTCTGGGGACGGGTGACGGCCATGTGGATCGCGTTCGGGTACTGCTGGCCGTTGAAGCGCCAGCCTCGGCGTCCGCATGAAGTCGTTGACGTGGTAGATGTCGAACTCGTCGCGACGTGAAGCTGAAGCAGAACGTCGGGGAGCCGATGATCCGCAGCTCGGGGTGCGCGCTGCACCGCGTCCTGCATCGCGAACGCGGTCTCGAAGATCTGCTTGGCGTAGCCGCAGGTAGCCCTCGCGCCCGAGCGCGACCATCGCCCGCCCACGTGGCCGCGAGCAGCCCGCCCGAGCGGGAGCCCTCGATGCCGGGCGAGCAGTACTTCCCGCCGGTCCAGTCGGTCAGGTAGAAGTACTGGCCGTTGCGCAGCGCCTTGTCGCGGAACGAGCAGCACCGACGTGCCCTTGAACCCGTAGCGCGTACTTGTGGGTGTCGGCCGAGATGGTGGTGACGCCCGGGACCCGGAAGTCGAACGGCGGGATGTCGTAGCCCAGCTCCTCGCCCCACGGGAGGATGAACCCGCCGAGGCAGCCGTCGACGTGGAGGCCGATGCCGCGCTCGAGCGCCAGCTCGGCCATCTCGGCGATCGGGTCGATGGTGCCGTAGCCGTAGTTGCAGGCCGAGCCGATCATGGCGACGGTGGTGTCGTCGATCAGGCTGCGGCACGGCGTCGAGGTCGGCCTGGGCCGTCACGGGGTCGACCGGCGCGCGGCGCATCTCGACGCCGAAGCAGGTGGCAGGCCTTGTCGAACGCCGGGTGGCCGGTCTCGGGCTTGACGATGTTCGGGCCGCTCGATGCCGCGCGCGTGCTGGGCGTGCTCGCGGTAGGCGAGCACCGAGTGGAGGATGCTGCCGGTGCCACCGGTGGTGACCATGCCGACGGGACCGTCGTCGGCCGAGTCCGCCGAGCTGGCGTGCATGCAGGTCGAGGGCCATGGCGATGATCTCGCCCTCGAAGCGGGTCGCGCTCGGGCACATGTCGCGCTGGAGGATGTTCATGTGGGCGAAGAGCCCGAAGACCTCGTTCATGAACGTCGTAGTGGTCGTGGTCGCCGCAGTACATGGTGCCCGAGCACTTGCCGGTCTCCCAGGCCTTGTCCTCCTGCGGTGGCCGATGCTCGCGGAGCTCGGCCACGATCGCGTTGCGGTCGCGCCCCTCGGACGGGAGGCCGCGGAGGACGGGGAAGCGGTCGGCGTAGGGGTAGGCGCTCATGGGTCACGTTCCTGCGAGCGGTGTGCTCGCCGTCAGCTGTGCAGGGCGGAGTAGATCGGGCGCAGCGCGTCGAACGCGGCGATGAACTGCTCCTGGAGTGGGCGTACCGCTCCCGCGGTCTCGGGTCGCGGCTCGACGGTTCCGGTGGTCGGCCACGAGCCGGTCGAGGTCCGGATCGCCGATCACACCGCCGTCGCGCCGAGCGCGAGCAACGCGCGTGCGCCCGGGCGATGGTCTGGTTCGGTTCGCGCAACGGCGAGACCGGTCGGTCGAGGATGTCGGCGAGCGTCTGCGCCCACTGCCGGGACCGGGCCGCGCCGCCGCCGAAGACGACCTCCTGACCGCCGTGGCCGGAGAAGGCCTCGACGATCGGGAGGAGCCAGCCGAGGTTGTAGCCGACGCCCTCGATCGACGGCGCGCACGAGGTGGCGGCGCTCGGTGTCGAGCGAGAGGTTGAGGAACCCGCCGCGCATGTTGCCGTCGGCCGACGGGTGACAGCGAGCCCGCGAGCCAGGGGAGGAACAGCGACGCCGCCGCTGCCCGGCTCGACGCCGGCGAGCAGCGCGTCGAGCTGCTGCGAAGTGGTTCGTCCGTGGTGTGGTCGCCGAGTTCGTCGCTCGGCGTGGACGATGCTGCTCGAGCACGTGCTCGACGACCTTGCCGCCGAGCCCGTTCTCGGCCCATACGAGGTACACGCCGGGGAACGGGCTGGGCATCGAGAGGACCTCGTGGTCGAGGTCGGTGCCGTGGTGGTCGGTGGTGTCGAGCAGCACCGAGGTGGTGCCGATCATCAGCCCGATGCGGCCGCGGGTCGCGGGCACCGGTGGCGATCGCGCCGGCGTGACTGTCGTTGATCGCCGCGTGCACGATCGCGCCGGCCGGGAGGCCGAGCTCGGCCGCGACCGTCGGGCAGCAGGGGCCCACCGGCTCCGTCAGGGGCCGCAGCGGGGCGAGCCGTCGACGCGTCGATCCCGCTCGTCGGCGACGAGCGCCGGGTCGTACTCGGTCGCGCCGAGGGTGCGGTTGTCGACGAGCTGCGAGGTGAAAGCGTGCACTGGTTCGCCGCGATCACGCCGGTGAGCCGGGCGACGACGTACTCCATGACCTCCAGGTACGCGTGCGTCACGGCGTGGATCTCGGGCCGGTCGTGCTGGAAGTGGAGCATGTGCGCGAGCGACAGGCCACCGCCGATGGGCGGGATGCCGTGGTGCTCGACGAACGTCATGAAGGAATCGGGGTCGCGTTCCATGATCGCGAAGCAGTGCCCGGTGCCGCGCATGTCCAGGTACATGACCAGGGGCCCGACGGGCCGGCCCGCGGCGTCGACGGGCACCGTCGAGGAGTACTGGCTGTCGATCCCGATGTGCCCGACGTCGGCGTGCTGCCGTCGGGTGCCCGGGTGGTCACCTCCTGGATCGCCTCGACCACCGCGGACCAGAGCAGCTCGGGATCCTGCTCGGCGATCTCGCCGTCGCGCACCGTGGTGATCGGGCGGGCGGCGGAGGCGACGAGCGTGCCCTTCTCGTCGACGAGCGCGACCTTGGCGTTCGTGGTCCCCACGTCGATGCCGAGCGCGTGCGTCACGTGCTTCCCTGCTCCCTACGCCTTCGGCGTGGGCCGCTCGGGCCACGCTCCGCTGCTCGACCGGCTGCGACCGCTGATCGGTGTGCCGCTCCGCTCATGCTTCCGCTCCTACGCCTTCGGCGTGGGCCGCTCGGGCCACGCTCCGCTGCTCGACCGGCTGCGACCGCGATGGTGTGCCGCTCCGCTCATGCTCCCGCTCCTACGCCTTCGGCGTGGGCCGCTCGGGCCACGCTCCGCTGTCCGACCGGCTGCGCCGGCACGCGGTCCCGCTCCGCTCATGCTCGGGAGGGTAGTTGAGGCGATCAGTGGTGATCGTGGCCGTGGTGGCCGTGGTCGTGGTGATCGGGGCCGTGGTGGCCGTGCCCGTCGTCGTGCGGCTTCGCGCGCTTGGAGGACGCGACGCGTGTCGAGGCGGCGAAGTCGAGCTCCAGGTTCCCGGCCGTGTCCATGATCGTGATCTGCTGGGCCCCGACCGGTGCGGACGCCCACGGGTTGTCGTAGCGCTTGCCGGAGTCCAACGGGACGTTCCGACCCTCGACCTTCAGGTCACCGGTCGTGCCGAACTGCACGAGCCCCTCCGTGGGCGACTGGTAGCTCACGTCGAAGCCGCCGGGCAGGTCGCCGGCCGCGGGCCGCGGCGTCACGTCGATCGCACCCCCGGCGACCGCGGCCTGGAACGCGGCGAAGTCGCCGAAGGTCTTGGCGTCGCCGACCTGGGTCAGCCACACGTCGTCGGCGCCGCCGGGCGCGACGAGATCGAACGGCTGGGTCAGCCCGTGGGTGAAGATCCCCGGGTCGGTGTAGGTGCGCCACGACGTCGGCCGCCACGACCAGAGCGCCACGTACCCGTCGCCCTTGCGCCCGAAGGTCCAGCCGTTGCTCTGCACCACCTCGTCGAACCGCTCCTGCGGGAAGTACGCGTGGGTGTACGGCAGGTACCGGAAGGCGGTGAAGGGCGGGCCCGGGCTCGGCGAACTTCGGCGCGTAGAGGCTCATCGAGAGCGCCCCGTGCTGCGCGGCGCGCGGGAGGCTGCCGTTTCCGGTCCAGTAGCCGTCGTCGTCGGGCCACTGGGTGCCCGACTGCGGTTCGTTCTTCGGGTGGGTGGTGAAGACGATCGCCTGCTCGTCGAGCGTCGCCTGCGAGATGTGGTGCTGCTCGCTTGCCTTCCCGGGCCGGTACGACTGCGCGGTCGAGAGCATCACCGAGTCGCTGCGCCACGTGTAGGTGTCGACCGCGGTGAGCAGCGCGAACCCGAGCATGTTCTCGAGCGCCTGCGACAGGTTCTGGGCCACGGCGCGGTCGCCGCCGGTGAGATCGGCGATCGGCTTGAACGGGCTGAAGAAGTCCGAGTCCCAGAGCCCGTACTGGTCGAGCGTGTCGAGCGTGAGCGGCACCGTCTGCCAGGCCGTCTGCGCGCCGCGCTCCCACCAGAACGCGACGTTGGCCGGGTCCGAGAACGAGTAGCCGTCGACGCCGGTCTGGGTCGGGTCGACGGGCGCGGACGCGTCGAGCGCGACGCCCATGTGCTCCTGGTCGACCGTCGTGTGCCTGGACTGCGCGACCCGCAGGATCACCGCGGGCAGGCGGTACTTCTTCGCCCGCGGCCAGGAGGACCGCGCCGGCGTCTCCCGTCGACGTGTAGCCGAGGCTCGTGTCGTCGAAGAGGAGCTTGGACAGGTTGAAGACGTCCTGGTCGGTGGCGACGCTCTTGTCCTTCATGTACGACCGGCCGTGCGTCGCGCCGAAGTTGCCCTTCTGGATGTTGAGCGCGATGTCGAACAGGAGGAGGTCCAGCACCATCGACGCCCGGCGGGCGAGCACCGGGATCGTCGACCCACTCGACGACGGTCAGGAGCGCGTCGAGTGTCTTCTGGTAGTAGACGTCGGAGTGCCACTCGGTGAACCCGAAGCGCACCTTCTGGTCCAGCCAGTCGGCGATGAACTTCCGGGCGCGATCCTTGTGCCACGCGCCGGTGTTGCCGTCGCTCGAGAACGTGTCGGCCGGGAACGCCTGGCCGGCCAGGTACTCGTCGGCGTGGTACAGCAGCTGGTGGTTCTCGGACCAGTAGTAGCGCTGGTCGACGACGCCCGCCGGCTGCGGGTCGGTGAACCAGTACTTGAACGAGCGGAAGTGCTGCTCGACGGCCGTGCGCACGTCGGTGGGGAGGAGGTCGCGGTACCCGTACCAGAGGTTCATCAGGTACGTGAGGTCGAAGTCGGAGGTGTCGACGTAGTTGTCGAGCCGGGAGAAGGTGTTCGCGAAGTCGGCGAGCGTGATGCCGGCGGTGTCGAACGGCGCACCGGTGCGGCGGGAGTGCTCGGCGTTGGCGATCAGGTTCGTGAACGATCCGGGTGAGAACTGCGTCGACGCGTAGTCCAAGTAGGAGTCCTGCCGCGCCTTCCACCACGATGCCGGGACGAACCCGTCGGTGCTCGGTGGGCCGGGTGGGTCGGGGACGAGGAGCACACGACAGCTTGTCGCGACCATCGCCAGCAACACCGCGACGACCACCGGTTTCCGCATGCCACGCCCCCTCCGAAGAGTCGGAGTCTCGCAGTGTGGGCGCCGACCACGCAACGTGAAGGGCGCGTCCTCTCTGCTCGTCCGCTCCTCCGCACGGTACGTGCTCCGGCCCTTCGGGACGCTCCCGAGCTCTTCGCCTCCGCTGCGCGCCGGCTCTGGCGTGGGCGACCCCCGCGCGTTCTGCTCGTGCCGGCATGGGAGCATGCGATGCATGAGCGACGACCGTCCCGGGATCCTGCTGGCGATGCTCGACGGCATGGTCGGTCACCTCTTCACCCCGAAGCAGCTCGCGCGCCTCGACACCGTGGGCCGCATTCTCGATCCCGACCCGCTCACCGGATGGGAAGACCCCCGGGCGGACGCCCTGCTCGCCGAGACCGAGATCCTCGTCGGCCACTGGGGGTGTCCCACCCTCACCGCCGACGTGCTCATCCGGGCGCCGCGCCTGGCGCTGTTCGCCTACGGCGCAGGAACGGTGAAGTGGCAGGTGACCGACGACGTGTTCGCGCGCGGCATCCTCGTCACGTCGGCGGCCGCGGCCAACGCGGTTCCCGTCGCCGAGTACGCAGTAGCGGCGATCCTGTTCGCCAACAAGGGCGTGCTCCTCGTGCGCGAGCTGCAACGCGATCCCACGCTGACGCTGCCGCTCGACCTCGCCCGGGTCGGCAACCACGGCGCGCGTGTCGGGATCGTCGGTGCGTCGATGGTCGGTCGCCTCGTCATCGAGGCGCTGCGCGGGACGGATCTGGAGCTCGCGGTGTACGACCCGTACCTCACCGCCACCGAGGCCGACGCGATGGGCGTGGAGAAGGTCGACGACCTCCACGCCCTCTGCGCGTCGGTCCGGGTCCTGTCGATCCACGCGCCCGACATCCCGCCGACCCGCGGCATGATCGGCGCGGGCCAGCTCGCGGCGCTGCCCGACGGCGCGACCGTCGTGAACACCGCGCGGCCCGCGATCGTGGATCAGGACGCGCTGATCACCGAGCTCGCCGCCGGCCGGATCGCCGCGGTGCTCGACGTCACCGATCCCGAGCCCCTGCCGGCCGATCACGTGCTGCTGTCGCTGCCCAACGTGTTCGTGACCCCGCACGTGGCCGGTGCGATGGGCAACGAGCTCGAGCGGCTCGCGGAGCTCGCGGTGACCGAGGTCGAGCGGTTCGTCGCGGGGGAGCCGCCGCTCCATCCCGTGCGCGCGGCCGACATCGAACGGATCGCGTGACCCGGATCCGCCCCGGCCTGTGCTCGGTGACCCTGCGGTCCGAGCCGGTGGACGCCGTGGCCCGGCTCGCGGCGGAATGCGGGCTCAACGATCTCGAATGGGGTGCGGACGTCCACGTCCCCCCGGGGGACTCCGGCGCGATCGTCCGGGCGGTGGCCGCCACGCACGCGGCTGACGCCCGGATCGCGTCGTACGGCACCTATGCCTTCGCGCTCGGGGCCCCGTCGGTGCCGGAGCGGGAGGAGCTGCTCGACACCGCGGTGGCGCTCGGCGCGCCGAACGTGCGCGTCTGGGCGCGGTTCGGGGCCGAGCCGGGCGGCCCGGAGGCACCGGCGCTCGCGGACGAGCTGCGGGCCTTCACGGCGGACGCGGCGGACCGGGACGTGACGGTCTCGCTCGAGTACCACGGTGGGACCGCGACCGCCACGGTCGCCGGCACGCGGGCGCTGCTCGACGCCGTCGCCGCGCCGAACCTCTTCACGTACTGGCAGCCGCCGTACTGGGCCGAGCCGCACGACGCCGGCCGCCGATGCCGCCGAGGTGAGCGGGCTGCTCGGCCGCCTCTCGCACCTGCACGTCTACGAGTGGGCCGGTCCCGAGCAGCGCCGGCCGCTCGCCGCGGGCACAGACCGGTGGCGGCCCGTGCTCGCCGCGGCCACTGCCGACGGCGACTGGTCGGGAGACCGGATCGCGCTCGTGGAGTTCGTCGTCGACGACGATCCCGATGCGTTGCGCCGGGACGCGGCGGTCCTGCGGACCTGGCTCGACGGCCTCGACGCCTGATCAGGGCTCGCCGAGGACCACGCGCTCGAACAGGTCGGCCGTCCGGTGGGCGAGCGGTGCCCAATCGAAGCGGGCCCGGAGACCGGCCATCGCCGCCGCGGCCGCGTCGAGCGTGGGTCGGTCGAGTCGGTCGAGCGCGGTCGCGATCCCGACCGCGGTGTGTCCGGCCGGGATGCCTGCGGTGCCGAGCATCTCGGTGAGGTACGGCCAGTCGGAGACGAGCGCGGGGATCCCGAGCCCGATCGCGTCGGCGATGGTGCCGGTCGCGAGCATGTCCCCCTCGGGGTCGAACGGCAGCGCGATCGCGTCGCACGCGGCGAGCCGGGTCGCGTACGTCCGTTCGTCGACGCCGCGGTACTGCTCGGCGATCGCGACGCGAGGGTCGTCGGGCGCCGTCTCCCCGAAGCCGAGCGACCAGCACACGACCTGCACGTCGTCGCGGCTGCTGGCGACCACACCGTCGAGGAAGGCACGAACGTGCTTGTCGGCGCGGGGCGCACCCACCAGCCCGATGCGGATCGCCGCGGGCTCGAGTCCGAGCCGGCGCTCCGCCTCCGCCCGCGTGAGCGTCGTGGCGTGCTCCCACAGCGCACCGAAGTGGCCGTGCTCGATCACCTCGTGGCGACAGTCCGGACGGAACCGGTAGCGGGCGAGCATGCGATCGCGACCCCAGACGGAGTGGTGGATCACCGCGTCGGTGGTGTCGGCCCACCGCTGGTAGATGGGGTCGTACACGGCGGGGCGCTTCTCGTGCGGCGTGAGGTTGTCCGCGGTCCACACGACCGGGATGCCGTGGTCCGCGAGGGTCGCGATGAGTTGCTCGTGCGCGGTTGGGTCGTCGAAGCCGAACCACTCGGGCCAGTGGAGGTGGAGCAGCTCCACGTCGTCGATACGCGTCCCTGGGTCCGCCTGGACTCCGAGCGGCGTCGGCAGCTCGCGCACCCGGTCCTCGATCGGCGTGTAGAGCAGCCGGTCGTACCAGTGCCCGAACGCGGTCGAGGACACGCGCAGGAGCGGGGTCACGCGAGACCGCGATGCGCACGTGTGGGGCCGGGTCCACGTCGACCTGGTGGACGGTCACGAGCCCCGAGTACGGCGAGGACCACTCCCGGATGCCGCGCACGTCGATGCGGGTGGTCGCGTGCGGGGTGTCGACCGCGAACGCGACGGCGAGCGGCGCGCGGGCGGTCTCGGGGACCTGCATGCCGATCGCCTCGACCGGGTCGGTCACGGTGAGGTCGTGCTCGACGACGATCGTGCGCCGGTCGAGTGTGTAGGTCGTGGTGCAGCTCCCGCCGACCGCGGGCCAGGCGTCTCCGTCGAGCCCGCGACCGCCGACGGCGAGCGAGTCCCACGTCGCCGTCACCGAGCCGGGCGCGGACCCGAGCCGGGTGGGCAGCTCGCCGGTGGTGGCGCGGCGACCCTTGCTGATCACGAGCGGCGCCCAGACCACCTGGTCGTTGTCCACCGGCGCCTCGAACGTGCCCGGCGCCTGGGGGACCGGGAGGTAGTGGCTCCGGGTCACGCCCACGAACGGCACGACCGCACGCCGGCCCGGGTTCGCCGCCGCCCACACCGCGGCGTTGCGGTCGGCCTCGAAGCGGACGAGCTCGTCGGTCGGGCGGTACGCGTCGGTGGGCGACGCGACCGGGGCGGGGGCCGCGGCGTGCAGTGCGGTGCCCGCCCACGCGAGCTTGCCGAGCACGTCGAGCGTGAGCTGGAGCCGGCGGGCGGGGCCGCGGTACCCATCCTGGTCGCGGCCCTGGTGCGCGTCGCACACGCCGTCCGCCGCGAAGCGGGGCTCCACCGCGCGCAGCGCGTCGACCCCGCGGCGGACCCAGCGCGGGCGCGCCGTCGTCGCGCAGGTCGGCGCGGAGCGCGAGCGCGGCCAGCTCCACGGTGAGCGCGGCCGCGAGCACACCGGTCGAGCGCCCCCACGGGATCGCGGCGCCGTCCGGGCCGGCCACGGTGTCGACGAGCGCGAGCGCGTTGCGCACGCCGTCCTGCCAGCCGGGACCGATGCGGGGCGCGAGCGGCTCGCAGAAGAGCCACAGGTCGGCGGTGTAGATGTCGTACCGACCGGACCGGTCGTTGGAGTCGTCGAGGTAGCCCTTCGGGTTCTCGGTGAGCAGCGCGCGCAGCCGGTCGACCAGCCCGTCGAGCACCGCGGTGTCGTCGACGAGCCCCAGCTCGTGGCGGGCCTGCTCGCAGCGGGACAGCACGGCCGCGTAGTTGCGCGGGAGCACGTCGGCGTCGAGCAGCTCGATCCAGTCCCGGCTGTCGACGGCGCGCACCACCTGGGCCCGCTGGTCGTCGTCGCAGCCGCGCAGCAGCGGGTTGCCGGCGAACGGGCCGGCGCGCAGCAGCGTCTCGGCGACACGGTAGGAGAAGAACGTGTGTGTCGAGCGGCCGTCGACGCGCGCGAGCTGGGACGCGATCGCGTCGTCGACGGGGGTGCCGGCGACCTCGGTGACACCGCCCGCGGCCAGGTGGGTGAGGGTGTACAGGAGATCGGCGCGCACGTCGGCGTCGACGCGGTGACCCCCGAACGTGCCCGGGATCCGCCACTCGGGGAAGTGGGTGGTGACGAGCGAGGTGAGGGTGGCGGCGGTGAGCTCGAGGAGGCGGTCACCGAGTGCGTGGCTGTCGCTGATCACGGGATCCAGCGCGCGTGCTCGGCCCGGATGCGGTCGAGGTCCCACCGGCCGTCGTGCACGATCACGCGGTAGCGGAGCGCGAGCGTCTGCCCTGCGGGGAGGGTGAGCGGCTCGGCCCAGAGGAAGGCGGCGTTCACGAAGTTGGCCCACCCCTCGCCATAGGTGTCGGCCCGGGTGCTCGCGTACCAGGGGGACGGGCTGCGCGCGTTGTCGGGGTGGTCGAGCATGACCATGCCCGCCTGCCTGTCGGCGTCTCCGCTCGGCGCCGGGATACCCGCCGCCGTCCCTTCGGGCCCGCTCCGACGCGGCTCGCCTCCGGTCGGAGTGCCCTCCGGCTCGGGACCGTCGGCTTGAGCGCGGACCACGCCGTCGAGCGCGAGCCAGGCGGAGCGCTCGCCGAGGGCGCGCTCGCGTGGCTCGCCGTCGTCGAGGCGGACCACGGTGTCGGTCCAGTCCGGCGCGCCGCGCAGCGTGAGCCCGCCGTAGCCGCCCCAGGTGGTGAACGGCGTCCGGTCGAGCACGCTGTCGACCGGCACCCGCAGCTCCTCGGACCAGTCGATCGCGTACGCGCCGTCGTCGATCGGCTCGGTGCGCAACGTGCGGGTCTCGGTGAGCCGGACCGATTCGCCGTCGGGCGCGATCCACTCGAGCGTCGCGGTGGTCCCGGCGTCGGACTCGTCGACGCTCGTGGTGCGCAGGAGCCCGAACTCCCCGTACTCCTCCCAGAAGTTCTCCTCGTTCACGAACTTGATGGTGAACCAGAGGGCGTGGTGCCACGGGTGGTCGGCCGGCGCCTCGACGCTGAGGACGGCTCCGGCCGGAGTGGTCACGGGGTGGACGTACGGGCGGGGGGCGTCCCAGACGCACGAGAGCTGCACGGCCCGAACCTACGCGACGGTGCCGGTCCTACGATGGGCCGGTGCCCGCCGCCGCCGTGATCGTGCCCGTCGATCCCGTGCTCGATCCCGCCGACGCCGCGTCGGTCGAGGAGCTCTGCACGACGTTCGGGCGCTACCGCACCTACGGCGAGCACGAGCCGATCGAGATCCCCGAGGGCCCGGGTCTGGTCCCGCGCCACGACAGCGTCATGAACTTCCTCTCCTCGGGTGGCCTGCACCGCGCGGAGGAGAGCGCGCGGACGCTCGCGGCGCGCACGAGCTACTTCCGGGAGGAGTACGCGTACGCGGGCGAGCTGTTCACGCCGGCGATCGCGCCGTTCCTCCACTCGCCGCGTCTGGCCGAGGCCGCGCGCGACGGTGCACGGTCGGCCGGTGATCGAGCCGCAGATCGCGTACGCGAACCTGATGGTGCCGGGCCAGGAGCTGGCGGTGCACACCGACGTGCCCGAGTTCCGGGGCGTGAGCCGCAAGACCGTGCCGCAGTGGCTGCTCGTGGTGATGCACCACTCCGGGTGCTTCGAGGACTGGCGTCTGCACATCGCCACCGGCATCGGCTGGTTCTCCGATCTCGAGGGCGGCGCGCTCGCGTACTGGCCCGAGGGGCGCGAGGGCCCGGTGTGCCACCACCGCATCCGGCCGAACACCGCGCTGGTGCTCGACACCGACACCGTGTTCCACGGCGTCGACCGCGTCGCGCCCGTCGACGCCGACGCCATGCCGCCGATCCGGCCCGGCTGCGGGCTCGCCGCCGAGGGCGACCGGTGGGTGCTCCGCGGTCCGGACGGCGCGGTGCTCGCCGACTACGACTGGTCCGAGCTGCGGCTCTCGGTCTCCTGGAAGGCGTACTGCTTCGCGGACGAGTCGGCGCGCGACGCCTGGCGCGAACATTCCGACGATCTGACGCTCGACGCGATCCTCGACACGCTCTGCGCCGACCTCTCGGCCCGGCGCGGCACGCCGGTCGCGCGGGACGAGCACCTCGGCCTCACGCTGATCGACGAGTACGTCCGCTTCCCCGTCGTCTCCCCCTAGCGCCTGCGTCCCGGCACTCCACTTGGGCACGGTTGTCGGGGTTCTGGGCCCCACAACCGCGACGAAGTGCAGGTGGCGGCGTCAGGGGCGGGCGAGGATCTCGCCGTGGAGGACGGCGTACCAGCCGTCGGGTGCCTCGGCCCAGGTGCGCCAGGCCTCCGCGATCGCATCGAGCTCGGCGCGGTCGGACAGGCCGTACTCGAGCGCCTGGGTCGCGAAGGCAGACTCGCGCACGCGGTCGGCCCACAGGCCACCCCACCAGGCGCGGGACTCCGGGTCGGCGAACGTCCACGTGGAGCTCGTGGCGGTCACGTCGGTGAAGCCGGCCTGCTGCGCCCAGCCGAGCAGGTAGCGCCCGGCGTCGGCCTCGGCCCGGTTGTGCTCGGTGATCCGGTGGTACAGGTCGTTCCACCGGCCGAGCAGGGGAGCGTCGGGCGCCCAGCTGAACGCGGCGTACACGCCGTCGCGCGCCGCGACGACCCCTCCGGGGCGGATCACGCGCCGCATCTCCCCCAACGCCGCGACCGGCTCCGAGAGGTGTTGCAGCACCTGGTGCGCGTGCACGACGTCGTACGACGCGTCGGGCGCGTCGAGTGCGTAGACGTCGCCGACGGCGAACGACACCTGCTCCGGGAGCGTGTTGGCAGCGGACGCGGCTTCGATCACGTCGGCCGCGGCGTCGATGCCGACGACCCGACCCGGAACGACCCGCGCCGCGAGGTCGAGCGTGATGTTGCCGGGCCCGCAGCCCACGTCGAGGAGGTCCTGCCCGGCGCGGAGGTGGGGGAGCAGGTAGCCGGCCGAGTTCTCGGCGGTGCGCCAGCGGTGACTGCGCAGGACGGATTCGTGGTGCCCGTGCGAATAGGTGTCGTTCATCGGCCCATCGTCACACCTCGACCCCACCGCCCGCACCGATTTCGCGGGTACGTTGCGCCGGTCCGGCCAGGAGGTCCCGTCGTGCAGGTCCCACTCCAAGGCGGTCCGGTCCGGATCGTGGGTGCGCTCGATCTCGATCGCACCGGGACGGGATTCTCCCCCCGCCGGCTCCCGGCGTGGACCCGGCCGCAGATCCCTGACCTGTTCATGGACTTCATGGTCTCGCTGAGTGCGGGCGTGCGGCTGACGTTCCGCACCGACTCGCCGTGGATCGAGCTCGACGCCCTCCCCACCGGCTTCGAGGTCACCACGTCGCCGGCACCCGACGTGGTGTTCGACCTCGTCGCCGGCGGCGACGCGCGTGGGGCGGCAGGCGGTCGGGTTCGGGACACGATTCGTGCTCGATCTCACGTCGTTGGACCTACAGGTGCGCCGCGGGCGGCGTCGGGACCGTCCGTTTCGACGATCTCGGTACCGACGTGCGCGAGTACGAGCTGTGGCTGCCGCAGTCGGCATCCACCGAGCTCCGCGAGCTGCGCGTGGCGGACGGCTCGCGCGTCGAGCCGCCGACGACGGCGCGCCCGCGTTGGGCACACTACGGCAGCTCGATCAGTCACTGCATCGAGGCCGACGGGCCCACCGACGCGTGGCCGGCGATCGCGGCGAGGAACGCCGGGGTCGACCTCGTGTCGTTCGCGTTCGCCGGGCAGTGTCAGCTCGACCAGTTCGTCGCCCGCTCGATCCGGGACGAAGCGCCCCACCTCGTGAGCATGGAGGTCGGCATCAACGTCGTGAACGCCGACACGCTCGACGTGCGGACGTTCGCCCCCGCGCTGCACGGCTTCCTCGACACCCTGCGCGAGCGGCTCCCCGACGTACCGATCCTGGTCGTGAGCCCGATCGTCTGCCCGATGGTCGAGGACCACCCCGGCCCGACGGTGCCCGACGACCACGGAGGCTTCCGGATCATCACCGACGCGCCGCCGGAGCTGCGCGCGACCAGCCTGACCCTGCGGCAGATCCGCCGGATCGTCACCGACGTGGTCGACGGCCGCCGAGACCGGGGCGACGCGAACCTCCATGCGCTCTCCGGCCTGGAGCTGTTCGGCGAGGCCGACGCCCCGGGGCTCCCCGACGGGCTCCATCCCCGCGCCGACGGCTACCGCCTGATGGCGGAGCGGTTCGGTGCGCTCGCCTTCGCCCCGGGCGGACCCCTCACCGTCCGCTGAGCGGGCCGTCGAGCCCGCCCGCCGATCCGCGGTACCGTCGCCCCGACGCCGGGAGGTTGCCGTGCCCTACGTGACCGGACGCATGATCCACGACGCGGATGCGCACATCATGGAGACGCCGAGCTGGCTCCGCGACCACGCGGATCCGCAGCTGCGGGACCGCATTCCACCGCTCTCGCTCGCGAGTGGGAACGAGCTGCGCCAGACCGGTGATCCCGGGGAGCAGCTGCGCGACCTCGAGGCGTCGTTCACGCGTCTGGCCGCGAAGCACCGCTCCGACGAGTACCGCGCGGCCGAGGCCGCCGAGATCATGGCCCGGAAGAACTTCGCCGCGACCGGCTCGTTCCTCGCAGAGGACCGCCCGCGAGCACTCGACCACCTCGGATTCGCGAGCCAGCTCCTGTTCAACACGTTCCACAACCGGCGGCTCCACGACTGGGAGCACGGGGGTGACCTCGACCTCGCCTACGGCACCGCCCGGGCGCACAACCGCGGCATGGTCGAGTTCTGCTCGGTCGACTCGCGGCTGCTGCCCACGTGTTACGTCCCGCTCGCCGACTTCGACCGCGCCGAGGCCATGGCCGAGGAGTCGATCGCGATGGGCGCTGCCGCGCTGCTGGTGGCGTCGGGGTGCCCGAAGGGTCACTCACCCAGCCACCGCTCGCTCGACCCGGTCTGGGCGCGTGCGCAGGAGGCCGGGATCCCGATCGTCTTCCACGTCGGCGGCACGGGTGACCTCATCGACCCGAGCTACTTCGTGAACGGCCTGCCGATCCCGCCCGACTTCCACGGCGGCGAGGAGAACTTCCGCTCGGTGGACTACATGGGCATCCCCGGTCCGCCCGCGCAGACGCTCGCGACGATGGTGTTCGACGGTGTGTTCGACCGCTTCCCCACGTTGCGCGTCGGCGTGATCGAGCAGGGCGCGATCTGGGTGCCGTCGTGGATGCGCCAGATGGAGTCCGCGTTCGACGCGTTCCACCGCCACGAGGAGCGGGTGCGGGCGCTCGAGCTGCGCCCGTCCGAGTACGTCCGGCGCCAGATGCGGTTCACGCCGTATCCCACGGAAGACGTCGGGTGGATCGTGGAGCAGGCGGGACCCGAGACGATGCTCTTCTCGTCCGACTACCCGCACGTCGAGGGTGGACGGAAGCCGTACGAGCGGTTCGAGGCGTCGCTCGGTGACGCGAGCGACGCGGTGCGGCAGGCCTTCTACTCGGACAACTTCCTGGACCTCATGGGCACCGCGGCCGCCGCCCTCGCGGCCTGAGACCTCGTGAACGGCGTCTCGCAGGGCCGTGGGCGCAGCGAAGCGGAGCCCACTGGCGGAGCGGCGAGCGGCCGCGAGGTCGGTATCCGGCCGAGCAGCGAGCGCGACCGAAGAGTCGATCCGCGGGTGCCGGGCGCGTTCCTCGCACCCGACTACTACGAGCAGCTCGCAGAGCTGCGGCGCGCCGGTGCGGTGCACCCGATCGACGACGACGTCTTCCTCCTGCCGCGCTACGAGGAGGTCCGGGCGGTCTCCCGCGACCCGTTCGGCTTCTGCTCCAGCCGCGGCGTGCTCGTCAACGACCCGCTGCGCACCGCGCCGGCGGACATGTCCGGCTCGGTCCTGCACATGGATCCTCCCGAGCACGCCGACTACCGGCGGCTCGTGAACCGCGAGTTCACGCCACGCGGGATCGCGGGGCTCGAGGACCGCATCCGGGAGCTGGCCCGGGGGGTGCTCGACACCGTCGAGCCGGGGACACCCGACGACTTCGTGGGCTCCGTCGCGGCACCGTATCCGGTGCAGGTGATCGCGGAGCTGCTCGGCGTGGAGGACGGCGCCCGGGAGGACTTCCGGCGGTGGTCGGACGCGATGATCGAGGCGCCCGACACCGACGACCCCGCGGTGCTCGCGTGCGCCGCCGAGCTCTGGCGCTTCCTCGACCACCACCTCCGCGACCGTGCCGCGCATCCGCGTGACGACCTCGTCTCACTCCTCGTCCACTCGCAGGTGCACGGCCGGCCCCTGACCCACCCGGAGGCGCGCCTGTTCTGCCTCTCACTGCTCGTCGCCGGCAACGAGACCACGCGCCACCTCGCCTCCGGCGCGGTGCTCGCGCTCGCCGAGCATCCCGACCAGCGTGCCGCGCTGGTGGCCGACCCGTCGGCGATCCCGACCGCGGTCGAGGAGTGCCTGCGGTGGGTCACCCCGATCCAGGCCTTCGGCCGCACCGCGACGGCGGACACCACGATCGCGGGAACCCCGATACCGGAGGGCGGGTTCGTGATCATGCTCTACGCCTCGGCCAACCGGGACGAGACGACGTTCGGCCCGACCGCCGACCGGTTCGACGTGACGCGACCCGTCGACCCACCGCACCTCGCGTTCGGCTTCGGCGAGCACCTGTGCCTCGGCGCCGCGCTCGCGCGCATGGAGGCGCGGGTCCTGCTCGAGGAGCTGCTCGCCACGACACCGGAGTGGGAGGTGACCGGCGCACCCGAGTGGGCGCCGTCCTCGCTGGTCCGCGGGATGCGCACCCTGCCCTGGCAGCGCGCGACCATGACCGGATGATGCAGGGATACGTCCACCCCGATTTCGCCGAGGTCGCGACGGCACTGCGTCGCACCGTCGTCCACCGCCGAGGTGGAGGCGCCGCGGTCGCGGTGTTCCACCACGGTGAGCCCGTCGTCGACATCTGGGCCGGCACGCGCGACACCGGGGGCACGCCGTGGGCCGAGGACACCACCGTCATGTGCTTCTCGACGACCAAGGGTGTCGTCGCGACCGCGGCCCACCGGCTCGCGGACCGCGGCGAGCTCGACGTCGACGCGCCGGTCGCCGAGTACTGGCCCGAGTTCAAGGCGGCGGGCAAGGAGGACGTCCGCGTCGCCCACCTCCTGGACCACTCCGCGGGGATGCACCGGGTGCGCGGCATCATCGAGAACGGCGAGATGCTGCTCGACTGGGATCGCACCACCGCGGCGCTCGCCGCCGCGCCGCCGGCGTACCGCCCCGGGACGCGTCACGGCTATCACGCCATCACCTACGGCTACCTCGTCGGCGAGGTCCTCCGCCGGGTCACCGGGGGGACCGTCGACGACGTGGTCCAATCCGAGATCGCGGGGCCGCTCGGGATCGCGGGCATGTCGATCGGCGCCCGGGGGCCTCGGCGGGAGCATCTCGCGGAGCTGCTCGCGGCGTTCCCCGAGGAGACCCGGGCCCAGCGCGCCGTCGCCCGGCTGGACCGCCGGCGCTGGCTCCAACCCACGATCGACGCGTTCCTGATCCCCGGTGTCCCCGAGATCGTGGAGTCCGGCGCGATCTACGACGCCGAATCGCCGGCGCTCAACGGCTGTTTCACCGCCCGGTCGCTCGCCCGGATGTACTCCGCGCTCGCCACCGGCGAGACGGTCGCCGGCGCACGGTTCCTCTCCCGAGCCACGCAACGGAGGGCCACGACCGTGCGGACGACCGCGCGGGACCTCGTGCTCGGGTTCCCGATGCGGTGGCGGCTCGGCTAGCACATGGCCGCGACCACACGGGGCGTGCGACCGAACGGCTTCGGCCACTTCGGCCTCGGCGGCTCCGGGGGCTGGGCCGATCCCGACCTGGGGCTGTCCGTCGCGATGACGTGCAACCGCATGGCGGGGACGCCCGTCGGCGACCAGCGCCTGCTGAAGATCGGCGCAGCCGCAGTGCGTTCCGCCCACCGGCGGTCAGACGCGCCGCGATCTGACGTCCCCGCCGGCACCCTCTAGCGTCGCCGGCTCGACGGGGAGGTCGCGTGCGCAGGCTGGGGATCATCGCAGTGGGGATCGGGCTCGTGCTCGTCGGCGCGGCGTGCTCGTCCGGCGGCTCGAGCGCAACCGGCACCGGAACGACCTCGACCACCGAGCCGGCCCGACCCGCGACGGTCGCGCCCGGGCCGTCAACGGGATGCGGAGCGTCGACCGTCGCGCCGGTGAGACCAAGCAGACCCTCGCGGCGCCGAGCGGGGAGCGCTGGTACTTCCGGCACGTCCCACCCGCGCACGACGGCACGACGCCGGTGCCACTGGTCCTCGACCTCCACGGGTACTCGGAGGGCGCGACCGTCCATCAGCTGATGAGCGGTCTGGCGACGTTCGGCGACGAGCACGGATTCGTCACGATCACGCCCGAGGGCACCGGCCCCATGCCGCAGTGGGACACGACCATCGACGGGAACGACGTGAAGTTCGTGGGGAACCTGCTCGACAAGGTCGAGGAGCAGCTCTGCGTCGACACCAACCGCATCTACGTGACCGGCTTGTCGAACGGCGCGTTCATGACGTCGGCCATCGCGTGCGAGTTCAGCGAGCGGGTCGCGGCGGTCGCGCCGGTCGCCGGGGTCCGGAACCTCGACGGGTGCCACTTCGACCGGCCCGTCCCGATCGTCGCGTTCCACGGCACCGCCGACGGCTACGTGTCGTTCGACGGCGGTCTCGGCGAGAAGGCGCTGGATCTGCCGGCGCCCGGATGGATCGGGTCGTTCGATCCGCGACGTGGCGAGCCCCGAGCAGCTGAGCGGCGCCGGGGGCACCGAGTCGGTGCCCGAGATCATGCAGGCGTGGGCCGACCGGAACGGCTGCGACCCCGGTACCCGAGGAGCACTCGGTGGCCTCGGACGTGGTCGACGTCCCCTACGTCTGCCCGCCCGCGGCAGCGACCGTGCTCTACCGAGTCGAGGACGGCGGCCACACGTGGCCGGGCAGCGACTTCTCGGTGAGCATCGGAACATCGTGGGCCACACCACGATGAGCGTGAGCGCCGACGAGATCATGTGGAATTTCTTCGTGGCGCACCCGCTGAGGAAGGCGGGCTGACCGCCGTCACTCCAGCGTGGAGTACGTTGGTGCAGCGGTCGCCGGCGCGCGCAGCCGGCGACCTCGTCGACGCACTCGCGGCGAGGTCGACGAGGTACTCCTCGATGACCGGCGCGTTGCCGGCGCTGACCGTGGAGTGCAGCGCGTCGGGTGGCTTCTGGCGGTCGTGGAACCATCCGCGACGCATGCGCGTCGCCGAGCGCGAACGCGTCCACGGCCCGTTCGGAGGACCCGTCGGCCACGATCGCCAGCAGCTGCGCGTGCGGGTCGCCGAGCACCGTGATCCCGTCGATCGCGCGGACGCCCGCATCCATGCGGTCGGCGGTCGCGATCGTCGTCGGCGGTCAGGCGGCGGTAGCCGTCCAGCCCGAGGTGGTGCAGCATCGCCCACGCCGTCGCCATCGGCAGCCCGACGCGGGTGCCCTGCATGTTCGGCGACGCGTAGAAGCCGCCGAGCCAGTCCTCGAACACGAAGGTCTGGTAGCGGCGGAGCGCCTTGGTGCGATGCAGGATCACCGACGCACCCTTCGGCGCGTAGCCGAACTTGTGGACGTCGGCCGAGATGGTGGTGACGCCCTCCACACGGAAGTCCCAGGGCGGGACGTCCATCCCGAGCTGCTCCATGAACGGCAGCACGAAGCCGCCCATGCACGCGTCGGTGTGGAAGCTCGCGCCGACGCGACTGCGCGAGCGCGGCGAGGTCCGGGATCGGGTCGATGACGCCCTGGGGGTACTGCGGTGCGGAGCCGACGACGAGGACGGTGTTCGGCCTCGACGAGGTCGGCGGCGGCGTCCACGTCGGCACGCCAGTCGGCGTCGACCGGCACCTTGCGGATGCTTCACACCGAAGTAGTGCGCAGCCTTGTGGAACGCGGCGTGCGCGCTCATCGGCAGCACGATCTCGGGCTCGGTGACGTCGCGCTCGGCCCGGGCCCGCTCGATCGCCGCGTGCACCGCCATGAGGATCGACTCGGTACCACCCGAGGTGAGGAACCCGGCCGGCCTCCGGTCCGCCGTGGAGGAGGTCGGCGGTGACACCCACGACCTCGGACTGGATCTCACCGAGGCTCGGGAACGCCTGCGTGTTGAGCGCATTGTCGTGCAGGAACATCAGCGCGGTCGCGGCGATCACGTCGTGGGTCTCGGGGCCGGCGTCGTAGACCATCCCGAAGGTCCGGCCCTCCTGCCAGCGGACGTCGTCGCGACGCTTCTCGGTGAGGGCGCCGACGATCTCGTCGGTGCTCATGCCGTGCTCGGGGAGCCGCATCGGCGGAGTGTACGGCCGTCGCCGCGCCCGTCTCCGGGCCCCGGTACCCTGCGCCGATGGTCACCGCCACGGTGATCTCGACGCCGCCTCGATCCGAGGGCGTCGCCGCCGTCGGTCGACGGTGTGGCACGCGTACCTGGGGCTGCGCTTCGCCGAGCCGCCCACGGGCCCGCGTCGGTTCGGGGCGCCGGTGGCCAAGACGCTGCTCGGTGTGATCGTGGCCGGACCGGTTCGGCCCCGCCGCACCGCAACTCCCGGCGTCGGGTTCGGTGCCGGGTGATGTCACCCCGGCGGTCCATGGACGAAGACTGCCTGTTCCTCAACGTGTGGACACCGACGCACCCGGGCCGCACCCGGTGTTCGTCTGGTTCCACGGCGGCGGGTTCCTCACCGGCGCGACCTCGGACCCGACGATCAAGGGCGCGCGCCTGGCCGCGCGGGGCCTCGTCGTCGTGACGACCGCGCTACCGGCTCGGCGCGCTCGGGTATCTCGGCCTCGGCGACCCCAACTGCGGCCTACTGCGACCAGCAGTGCGCCCTCGGCTGGGTGCAGCACCACATCGCGGCGTTCGGCGGCGATCCCACGAACGTGACCGATCGCGGGGGAGTCGGCGGGCGGCGGCTCGGTCCTCCACCTGCTCGCCGCACCGCGCGACGCAGGGCCTGTTCCGCCATGCGATCGTCGCAGAGCGGCGCCACCGACTACACCCGGACGCGCGCCGAGGTCGGCCGGGTCACCGAGGTCCTGCTCGCGGCGCTCGACGGCGACGATCCGCGCGCCGTGCCGTGGGAACGCATCATCGAGGCTCAGGGTCAGGCCTTGATGCCCCTGCTGATGGAGATGGCGCGCATGCCGTTCCACCCGTGCGTCGACGGCGACCTGCTCCCGGCGCGCCCGGTGGAGGCGCTCGCGACGGGGGTCGGCGCCGGTGTGGACCTGATCGTCGGCGACGACCGCGCGACGAGATGCGCCTGTTCCTCATGGAGGCGACTCTCGCCGACGTCCAGATGCGCAAGCGGGTCGATCGCTACCTCGGCCGGGACGCACGGACGTCGTCGCCGCCTACACAGGCGATCGTCGGGGACGATCCCGATGAACGTCTGGGCCGCGCTCTTCACCGACCGGGAGATGCTGCTACCGGCGCTGGCCGTCGCCGACGCCCACCAGGGCCGCACCTTGCGATACCTCTTCACCTGGGAGGTGGCGCCGCGTGCCGACGGGCTCGAGCTGCGCGGCCTGCCACGCCTCGGACATCCCGTTTCCGTTCGGGTCGCTCGATGTCCTCGACTGGGCGGCGTGGTGCGCGGCCACCGGTGCCCGGCGCGGCTCGGCGCTCGCGCTCAGGACGCGATGCAGTCGGCGTGGGCCGAGTTCGCCACGACGGGGGACCCCGGCTGGGCGCCGGTGGAGTCGGGGAGGGTCATGGTGTTCGGCGAGACGTGCGGCGAAGTCGACGACCCCACCGCCGCCCGGGCGGCGGTCTGGCGATGAGCCGCACCTTCCGGTTCCCGGCGATCGACCGCGTCGTCCACGGCGCTGGTGCGATCGCGTCCCTTCCCGGCCTCGTCGACGAGCTCGGGGCGGAGCGGGTGGTGGTCGTGACCGGGCAGACGCTCGCCGACCACGACCGGTCACTCGCCGCCCTGGAGGCGATGCTCGGCGACCATCACCCCGCGACGTTCGCCGGGGTGCGAGCCCACGTGCCCCGGCGCGACGTGGAGGCCGCCATCGAGGTCGTCGCCGAGCACGATGCCGACCTGCTCGATCGGCTTCGGCGGCTCGAGCGTGACCGACGCGACCAAGATCGTCGCGGTGCAAGCGACGGTCGCGCCGATCCGGCAGCTCCACGTGCCGACGACCTTGTCGAGCGGGGAGTGGACGCCCGCGTCCGGTATGACCGGCGACGAGCTCGGCGTCAAGACCTACGTGGTCGATCCGGCGATGGCGCCGTTCGCGATCGTGCTCGACCCCGAGGTCACGCTCACCACCCCACGCGACCTGTGGCTCTCCACCGGCATGAAGTCGATCGACCATGCGTGCGAGGCGATGTGGGGACCGCGCGCCCACCCGGTGACCGACACGCTCGCGACCCAGGCGATCAGGACGCTCCGCAGCGCGCTGCCCCGGACCGCGGCGGCGCCCGAGGATCTCGACGCCCGGCTCGAGGCGCAGCTCGCGGGCTGGATGAGCATGGCCGGGGTGGTCAACGTGCGCGTCCACCTGTCGCACACCCTCGGCCACCAGATCGGTGCCCGCTGGGACGTTCCGCACGGCATCACGTCGGGGATCACGCTCCCGCCGGTGATGCGCTACCTGCGCGACGAGCGTCCCGCGGGCGTCGAGCGGGTCGCCGCGGCGTTCGACGCGACCTCGGTGGACCGGGGTGCCGAGGCGATCGGGGCGCTCGTCGCCGATCTCGGGCTCCCCACCCGCCTGCGCGACGTCGGCGCGGACCGGGCCGACTTCCCGGCCGTCGCCGCCGCGACCCTCGCCGCCGGTCGCGCCACGGGCTACGTACCCTCCGGTGGTGCCGACGACCTCGTCGCCCTCCTCGACCAGATGTGGTGACCGCCCGGGTCCGCACGGCGGGCGGCGTCCTCGCGCAGGGCGGCCTTGGCGACCTTGCCCCCCGACGCGCGCGGGAGATCGCCGTCGACCACCACGACCTGCTCCGGCCAGAGCTCCTTGCCGACGCCCCGTGAGGCCAGGTGCGCGCCGAGCGCCTCCACGTCGGGCGCCGCGTGACCGGGCCGCACCACGAGGTAGACGCACACCCGCTCGCCGAAGACGGGATCGGGCATCGCGACCGCGGCGCACAGCGCGACCGCGGCGTGGGTCGAGACCTCGTCCTCGACCTGGGTCGCCGAGATGTTCTTGCCGCCGCGGATGACGAAGTCCGACGCGCGGCCGACGACGGTGAGGACTCCGCGGGAGTCGATCGTGCACAGGTCGCCGGTGCGCATCCACCCGTCGTGCGTGAACAGGTCCTCGTTGGCCGCGGGGTCGTCCCAGTAGCCGAGGCAGTTCACGGTGCCGCGACAGGCCGCGATCCCCGGGCGTCCGGTCGTGGTCACGTCGGCGCCGGTATCGGGATCGAGCAACCGGACGTGCAGCGACTCGACGACACGACCCGCGGTCCCGAGCCGGACGTCGTCCGGGTCGTCCAGGCTCGTCGCCGAGAGCGCGCCGGTCTCGTTGGAGCCGTAGAACTGGAGCACGCGTGCACCGGTGCGGTCCTCGAACGCGGCGGCACGATCGGCCGGCACACGCTCGCCGCCGGTGTAGAGGATGCGCAGGCTCGTGAGGTCGTGGTCGGCGACCGTGGGCGACTCCAGCAGCATCACGAACTGCGTGCTGACCGCCGCGAGCACGGTGACCCGGTGCCGGTCGATCGCGGCGAGGGTCGCGTCGGGGTCGAACCGCGCATGGAGCACGCACGGTGCGCCGAGGATGGCGGGAGTGAAGTGGGCGGTCCACAGGCCGAAGCCGAACGGCGCGGGGAGCACGCTCATGACGACGTCGTCGGACGCCAGCCCGCCGGTGCGGACCGCGAGGTCGTGGAACGCGAACCACCGCGCCTGGTGGTGCATGACGATCTTGGGCAGGCCGGTCGTCCCCGATGTGGAGTTGAGGAACCAGAGCTCGTCGGGACCGAACGCCCGGCTCGGGATCCGGCGCACCGGCCGACGGTGCCCGCGGAAGGTCGGTCAGCAGGGCCGCCGCACCGGTCCGCGCGACGAGGTGCTCGACCTCGCGCGCGCCGGCACGCGGCCCGATGCCGACGACCACGATGCCGGCCCGCTCGGCCGCGAGGTACAGGAGGTGGACGCCGGCACCGTCGGCCATCTGCACCGCGACGCGGGTGCTCCGCTCCGGGAACCGCTCCACGAGGACGGTCGCGAGCACGTCCGCGCGCTCGTGGTACTCGCGCCAGGTGAGGGTGTTCCCGCCCGTGAACGCCACCGCGTCGGGACGTGTCTCGGCGTGCGCGGCAACGACGGGCGAGAGCGTCACGTGCGGGCGATCACCGCGTATGTGCGGCGGCCGGTCATGGCCGGGGCTCGGGTGGGGTGGGCATCCGGAACAGCTCCACGGCGTTCTGCCAGCAGATGCGGCGGACCTCGTCGTCGGGGACGCCGCGCAGCTGCTCCCGCAGGCGGGGCTGGGTGTCGGGCCAGGTCGAGTCGGCGTGGGGGTAGTCGGACTCCACGAGGAGGTGGTCGACGCCGATGACGTCGCGCGTCAGGAAGCCCGAGGTGTCGTCGATCGCGCAGAACCAGAAGTTGCGGCGCAACACCTCACTCGGGGTCAGCTCGACGTCCCGCCAGGTGGGGAGGTACCCGAGCTGGTACGCGAAGCAGTGGTCGAGCCGGTCGATCAGGCCTGCGACCCAGCCGATGCCGCCCTCGGACAGCGCGATGCGCAGGTTCGGGAACCGCACCGGGACCTTCGAGTAGAGCCAGTCCACCGCGGCGTACATGCCGTACGCGAAGAACAGCACCGCCACCGTCTCGGGCGGCGCGTCCGGCGCGGTCATCGGCGAGGACCCCGACGATCCGACGTGCAGGCAGATCACCGTCTCGGTCTCCTCGCACGCCGCGAACAGGGGATCCCAGTAGCCGGTGTGCAGTGACGGGAGGCCGAGCTTCTCCGGTGCCTCGGAGAACGTGAGCGCCCGGAACCCGCGGGCGGCGTTGCGACGAACTTCCTCCCCGGCGACGACCGGATCGCGCAGCCACGTGATCTGGTTCGGGACGAAGCGGTCGGGCGCGGCGCCGCACCATGCCTCGAGGTGCCAGTCGTTGTAGGCGCGCATCGCCGCGAACGCGAGGTCGTCGTCGTCGGGCCCCGTCGTGAGGCGCTGGCCGACGAAGCCGGGGAGGAAGCTCGGGAAGCAGAGCGAGCCCCAGACGCCGTTCACGTCCATGTCCGCGAGTCGGGCGCGCACGTCCCACGCGCCGCGGCGCATCTCGTCGAACCGCGTCGGCTCGAAGCCGTACTCGCTCGACGGCCGGCCCGCGACGGCGTTGAAGCCCACGTTGGGGAGCAGCTCGCCGTTCCAGAGCCAGGCCTCGCCGCCGTCGGCGGTCTCGACGACGCGGGGTGCGTCGTCACGGAACCGGGCCGGGAACCGGTCGGCGAACGCGTCGGGTGGCTCGACCACGTGGTCGTCGACCGAGACGATCGTGGCCCAGCGCTCCCGCGGCTCGGGCTCGGGCAGGAAGGTCACCTCGGCCCGACGGCCCCTGCCCCCACCGAAGTCCGACGACGACTGGAGGTCCTCGAGCGACATCCCCATGGCTCCACTTCCCATCGCGTGGCGTCTCGACCCGGAGTGGGTGGATTCTTGCAGGGTCCCGCCGACCGCGGTGAGTGGCTGCGAGCATGAGGGCGGTCACGGAGAGCGCCTAGGCTGGCCGGATCTGCGAAGGGGGAGGGGCGTGGTCCCGGTCGCCGTTCCTCGCCCGATCACCGAGAGGTTCCTGCGTATGAGTGCCCGCCGTGGTCGCTTCCGGACCGTCGCCCTCGTCACGCTGGTGCTGCTGACGCTCGGGGCCTGCCGCGCCGACTGGTCGCAGTGGGGCGGCAACGTGGAGCGCCAGGGGGCGAGCCTCACCGAGCGGGCGATCAACCCGTCGAACGTCGGGAGCCTCCGCCACCTCTGGGCCACCGACCTGGGCGGCTACGTCAACGCGGCGCCGATCGTCGCGATCGACATCCCGGTCAACGGCGTGAAGACCGACCTGATCTACGTGGGCACCGAGCAGGGGATCTTCTACGCGGTCAAGACCGACGGGCAGGTCCTGTGGTCCAGGAACCTCGGCAACCACACCGCCAACTGCCCCGACACCCCCGGGAGCGTCTACGGGATCCAGGCGAGCGCGGTCTGGGACCGCGACAACAACCGGGTCCTCGTCGTGGGTGGCGACGGCAAGGCCTACGCGCTCGACCCCGCGACCGGCGCGACCGACGCGGGCTGGCCCGTGACCGTGACGACCGACCCGGTCCACAACTCGGTCTACGGCGCGCCGACGCTCTTCCGGAACTACCTCTACGTCGAGACCGGCGCCTACTGCGACCAGGCGCCGTATCACGGCAGCGTCGTGCGCATCGACACCGCCACCCGCGCGACCAAGGTCTGGTACACGACCGGCGGCAGCGCGACCGGACCCGACGGCGCCGGCATCTGGGGTTGGGGTGGAGCATCGGTGGACCCGCGCGACGGCAACGTGTACGTCGCGACCGGCAACCTGTTCGCGAACCCCGAGAACGCGCCGTACGGCGACGCGGTCGTGCGCCTGACCGGCGACCTGACGGTCGTGGCGTCGAACGCGCCGGGCGTGCTCATTGGCGACGACGACTTCGGCAGCACCCCGATGCTGTTCCAGAAGCCCGGCTGCCCGCCGCAGATGGCGGTCGAGCAGAAGAACGGCTCGCTCTACCTGTACAACCGTGACTCGATCACGTCCGGACCGGTCCAGACGCTCAAGCCGTCGATCGGCCAGGACGCGGTGCATCTCCCCGCGCCCGTGGACGAGTTCATCGGAGTCCCGGCCTGGTCCCCGGACACGCAGATGCTCTATCTCGCGAACCCGACGGGCACGCCGGACGGCGCCTACGTCAACGGCATGGTCGCCTTCCGGCTCGACGCCTCGTGCCGGTTGGAGAAGGCCTGGAACACCTTCGCCGGGGTGAAGTCCTACGTCGTGGGGACACCGACGGTGGCGAACGGCGTCGTCTACTACCCGGCGGGTGGCGCGAACCGCGTGTACGCGTTCGACGCGCTGACCGGCCAGCCGCTCTGGAACAGCGACACGACGCTCACGAAGCCGGTGTTCACCGAGCCGACGGTCGTCAACGGCCGGGTCTACGTGGGCTCGTACGACAACAAGCTTCACGCCTGGGGTCTGTAGCGCAATCGCGCCCGATCGCGGCCCGCGGGTTCGACGCGACCCGCCGCGCGGCGGTCGCGGCGCGCCAGTCGTAGAGGACCTGGGTCCGCAGCAGGACGTCGTGGAGCGCGGCGTTGCGCCGGCTGACGACGATCCAGAGGAGCCCGGGATAGAAGCTCGCGCAGAGCACGGCCCGGGCGAAAGCCCGGATCGGTCGCATGGTCGAGCCGTCGAGCTCCGCGACCCGCAGTCCGAGCATGGTCTTGCCGACCGTCCGGCCGGTGCTGCTCCATCCCGCGCCGAGGTACACCACGAGCAGGCTCCATTCGGCGGTGATCGAGACCCACGCCGGTGGCGCCGAGATCTCGAATCCTCCGCCCTGGTGCAGCAGGAACCGCACCACCGCCACCGCGGTCAGACACCCGAAGAACAGCACCTGGAGGACCACGAGGTCGACGGCGTCGGCGGTCACCCGCGAGACGAAGCCGGCCCGACCGCCCTGGAGCGCCTCCGCGCGGGTCCCGGATGACCCGGCTCATGCCGGTGCGTCGTGGTCGGTGGCCGGATTCCGTTCCGTGGAGCCGCGCAGCAGCACGCGGTCGGCGACCCGTCCGACGAAGTTGTCGAGTCGCATCGCGCTGATCCGGGCACCGTCGACGGCGTCGCTCGTGATCGAACCCGTGGACTCGCGGACGATCCCGCCGACGTCGACGTCGGCGAGCACCCGGTCGACGATCGGCTTCATCTCGATCCGGAGCATCGAGCGCGTCGAGGTCGACCCGCTGCATCAGCGCCTCGACGTCGACCCGACGGACGATGCCGTCGACGTCCACCCGGAGGAGCAGGGCGTCGACGTCGATCCGTGCGAGCACCGCGTCGAGATCGACGAGATCGAGCAGCGCGTCGAGGTCGATCGCGGCGACGAGCTCCGTCACGATCTCGGCGATCGGCAGGCGCGACGCGATCGCGGCGACGTCGAGCCGGGCCAGCACCGTCTCGGCGATCGCGGGGACCAACCGACCGAGGAAGGTCGCGAGTGCGTCTTCGCTCCGTTGCGTCTCGTCCTCGGCCCGGGCGCCCCACCGGTCGAGCGACGCGTCGACGCCGGCGAGCACGTCGCGCACGACGGGCAACGAGCGGCCGATGTCGACCGAGCGCTGGGTCAGATCCTCGACGACCGCGCCGGCACCGAGCAGGCGCTGCTCGGTCACGAGCGCCGCGCCCGTCGCGGCGCGGGCGACCCGCCGGAGGAAGGAGCTGTGGGCGCGATCCGGCGGCGGTCCGGGCCAGAAGCGGTCGAGGACGTCGGCGATCGCACCGGTGGTCACGGACAGCGCGCCGACACCGAGGTCCGAGGCCCGCGCGGCCGCGCCCGACAACGTGTCCGCGGACCGCCGGGTCGCCGGAACGCTGCGGACCCGGACTGCTCGGGCGGGGACATCGACCATGCGGCGGTGAGTCTTGCAGTCGCCGGGCGCGAAACGTCGGGTCGCCGGGCACACTGCCGTACGATGCGCGGCGTGTCGGTGCCCCGGGCTTCGAGGAGAGAGGGCTTGGAGGACCGGTTCCTCATGGCCGCCGCGCTGATCGTGGCTTCGATCATCGCGCTCTCCGCCGGCGGCGATCACCAGATCGGCGAGATGATCATCGTGACCGTCCAGAGCGCGACGCTCCTCGTGATCCTCTACGCCTCCCAGGTGTCGGTCCGTACGCTCCGGCTGGCATCGATCGTCGTGTCCGTCGCGGCGCTCGGCACCATGGTCGCGATCGGGCTCGACCGGCAGTCGATCGGGCCGGGGCTGATCGGGTCGTTGCTCGCGCTCGCCGGGCCGATCGTGATCTTCCGGCGGGTCCGCCAGCACGCGCGCATCGATCTGGAGACCGTCGCGGCGTCGCTCTGCATCTACCTGCTCGCAGGCCTCTTCTTCGCCCTCGTGTACCGGGTCATCGAAGGGATCGGCGATCCGTTCTTCGTCCAGACGGCGACGGCGAGGGCCACGGACTTCGTGTACTTCAGCTTCACCACCATCACCACGCTCGGGTACGGGGACCTCACGCCGGCGCACAGCCTCGGCAAGATGCTCGCCGTCTCCGAGGCTCTCTTCGGCCAGCTGTACCTCGTGAGCGTGGTCGCACTCCTCGTCGGGAACCTCGGGAGGTCGAGGACGGGCGCGTCCGGCGAGTCCGACGCCGCGACGGCGGAGGACCCCGAATCGTGAGCCGGGGTCCGGACGACCCTCCCCGCGAGGACCCGACCGGGGATGCCGAGACCCGATCGCTCGCTCGCCGGCTCAGGGACCGCCGCGAGATCATCGAGCACCGGATCGACTCGACCCGGGAGCGGTTCGAAGGAGCCCGCCCGGACTCGTCGCTGGTCGACACCGTCTTCCGTGCGGTCGAGGTCGACACCGCGACGGGGGGTGGTGTGTTGTCGGCCGCGGTCGCGTTCCGGATCTTCCTGTTCCTCGTGCCCTACGTCTTCTTCCTCGTGGTCGCCACGGGGTTCGTCTCCGACGTCACCGACGGCGACCCGAGCTCGCTCACGCACGCGGCCGGCATCGGGGGGCTGATCGCGGGCGCGGTGCGCGGCGCCGCTGACCTGAGCACCACCCAGCGGATCACCGCGTTGATCGTCAGCGGGTTCGCGCTGTTCCTCGCCTCGCGTTCGGCGGTCAAGGTGCTCCGGATCACCCACGGGCTGATCTGGCGGGTCCCGATCCCCAGGCTGACCCGGTCCTCCCGCGTCGCGGTGGCCTTCATCGGGCTCGTGTCGCTCCAGCTCGTCGTCGGCGCGGCTGTGGGGTGGATGCGTGCGCAGTCGGTGGTGCTCGGGATCGTCGGCATCGTCGTCACCGGACTCGTCCCGTTCGGCATCTGGCTCTTCGTGTCGTCCCGTCTGCCCCGTGCCGAGACCCCGTGGTGGGCGCTGCTGCCCGGCGCCGGTGTGGTCGGGGTCGGCACCGTGCTCCTGCACGCGGCGACCGTCTACTACTTCGCCTACGAGATCGAGGCGAAGTCCGAGACCTACGGTGCGATCGGCGCGTCTCTCGCGCTCCTGCTGTGGGCGTATCTCCTCGGCCGCATCGTCACCCTCTCGGCGGCGGTGAACGCGGCATTCTGGTTCCGCAGCGAGGAACGGCTCGGCCACGCAGTGCCGGCGGCCCTCGACCTCGAGGAGCAGCTCTCCCCCGCCGAGGGGGAGGACCCGGGGTCGTGAGCGAGGCCGCACTCCCGACGCGGCACGGTCTCGGGCGTGTGGGGGGCCTCGGGCGCGAAGCGTTCGCCCGCGCCTCCGAGGAGCCCTACCGGCGCCGACCGGCGGACCTCGTCATCACGCTCGCGGCGCTCGCGGCGCTCGTGGCGGCCGCGGTGCACGACGGCGAACCGACCCCGTTCGAGCTGGACGTGACGCGGGCGCTGACGCACCTGCCGAGCGAGGTGCGCGGCATCTTCGTGATGCTCTTCCGCCTCGGCGCGCTCTGGGCGGTCGGGCTGGTGACGGTGGCCGCGCTCCTCGCGCGGCGGGGCCGGCTCGCACGCGATCTCGTGATCGCGGGCGTCGGCGCGTGGGCAGTGGCGCGGTTCCTCGCGTTCCTCACCGACGGGTCGGGCGCGGCGAAAGCCTTCTCCTCGGTGGTCGAGCTCGACACCGCGCCGCGCTTCCCGACCGTGTCGCTCGCCGTGCTCGTCGCCGTGATCTTCGCGGCGGCGCCGTACCTGACGCGCGCCGTCCGACTGCTCGGCTTCACCGTGGTCGTGCTCGCGGCCCCGGGGGCGATCGCGATCGGGCACGCGTTTCCCGACGACGTCGTCGGTGCGCTCGCCCTCGGTCTGCTCGTCGCCGCCGCGATCCATGTGGCGTTCGGCTCGCCGGGCGGACGGCCGACGCTGACGCAGATCGCGCTCGCGCTCGCAGAGCTCGGCGTCGATACCACCGACCTGGAGCTCGCGCGGACCCAGCTGTTCGGGCGCACGGCTGTCACGGCGTTGTCCGCCGGCGGGCCGCTCGACGTCACCGTCATCGGCCGGGACGAGCGCGACGCCCGCTACCTGGCGAAGGCGTTCCGATTCCTCCGCCACCGGGACGCGGGCCCGGCGTTGTTCCACAGCCGGCTCCAGGAGGTGGAGCACGAGGCGTACGTCCTCCTCCGCGCCGAGCGGTCCGGCGTGCGGGTGCCCGAGCTCGTGGAGGTCGGGGTGGCCGGGCCGGACGCCGCGGTCCTCGTGCCCCGGACCGTCGACGGCCGCGCGCTCGCCGATCTGCTCCTGGTCGAGGTCACGGACGAGGTGCTCGGAGCGGCCTGGCAGCAGGTGGCCGCGCTGCACACGGTCGGGATCGCCCACGGCCATCTCGACGCGCGTCACGTCGTCGTGACCGACGCCGGGCCGGTGCTCACCGGCTTCACGGCCGCCTCGTCGGCGGCGCCCGTCGGAAGGCGCTCCGCCGACGTCGCGAACCTGCTGGCCACGACCGCCGCCGTCGTCGGCGCCGAGCGCGCGGTTGCCGCTGCCCGCACCGGCCTCGGTGACGACGCGCTCGGCGCGGCCGTGCCGTACCTCCAACCCGGGGTGCTCACCCGCGACGTCCGCTCGACGCTGAAGCACACGAAGGCGACGATGCAGGAGCTGCGCACGGTGGTGTCGCAGGCCCTCGGGGTCGACGTTCCCGAGATCGAGGAGTTGCGGCGCGTCCCGCCGGGCACGATCCTGACCTTCGCCATGACCGCGTTCGGCGTGTGGGCGCTGCTCGGCGTGATCGGCGATCCGGCCGAGCTGTGGCGGCAGATCCGCGACGCGAACTTCTGGTTCGTGCTGCTCGGGTTCGCGCTCTGGTTCCTGACCAACCTCACGTACGCGACGTCCGCCCTCGGTGGGTTGCCGCCTGCCGCCGACGTTCCGCTGCTGCCCGCTGACGATCACCCAGTCGGCGGGGTCGTTCCTCAACCTCGCGACTCCGGGTGGAGTGGGCACGATGCTGATGAACATCCGCTTCCTCCAGAAGCGCGGCATCCCGGCCCCCACCGCAGTCGCCTCGGGCACCCTGCCGACGCTCGGCTACACGATGGTGCAGTTCGTGCTCCTCTTCGCGACCAGCGCGGTGGTCGCCGATCAGATCTCGCTCGCGGACCTCGGCATCGGCAACGGCGCGGATGCCCGCGGCGGCCACGACGTCGGGCTCGCGGCGATCGTGGTCGCCGGAGTCGCGCTCGTCGCGGGGATCGTGATGATCGTGCCCAAGCTCCGGGCGAAGGTCGCGCCGCCGATCGTCACGACGGTGCGCAACGTGTGGTCGGTGCTCACCTCGCCGCGCAAGCTCGTCCTGATCTTCGGAGGCTCGCCACATGTTCGGCAGCATCAACAGGAGCCCCTGCGACGCGGTGAACGTGGTGGCGAGGGAGCCACGACTCGTCGCGCCGTGAAGGGCGCCTGCCGCGCCGGCCTCGGACTGCATCTCGATCACCTCGGGCACCGAGCCCCAGAGGTTGGGCCGACCGGAGCTCGACCAGGCGTCCGCGAGCTCGCCCATCGGCGAGGCGGGCGTGATCGGGTAGATGGCGATCGTCTCGGACAGCACGTACACGACCGCGCGCCGCGGCCTCGTTGCCGTCGACAGTCGCCCACGAGACGCCGGTGGAGGTCGGGGAATCGCTCACCGCGGCCAGGGTCCAACGTGTGCGCCGGACCGTCCAGGGTCGGAAGACCCACGGATCACGGTCGTGCGGCGTGTCGCTCGGTCCCACCCCGGGCCTTGCTCACGGATGCGGGGCGAATGGTCCGGTACGGACGTCCGGGATCCACCGGGTCGGAGGCCTCTGGTCGAACGTGTCGCCGTGCCGTCTGATGGTTGACACCATCACAACGGGGGGTTGCGATGAGCACATGGCCCGAGGTCGAGGCGGCGCTGGCTGCGCACAGCGAGCAGTTCCGCACGGATCACACCTGCCCGTCCTCCGCGGTGCTGGGGTTGCTGGCGGTACACGACTCCGCGAGTGCGCACCTGCTCTGTCCGTCGTGTGGAGTGTGCTGGGTGCACACCGAGCACGGTGCGCTGCACGTTGCCGATCCGCTCGGCTGCAGCGGCTGTCGTGATCAGCCCAAGCAGGATTGCCTCGTGCATCTGAGTGCGACGTTCCCCCGATTCGGTCTGGACGGGCAGTCCGAGGGGTGAACGCCGAACGCGAGGGCGAGCGAGGTCGGACGGCCCTGGCCCCGGCGCTCCCGGATGCGAGAGACTGCCGAGGTGGAGTCGAGGGTTCCGGCGCGCGCCGTCATCGGGCTCGACGGCCTGTCGGCGTTCGTCGACCGGCTCGTCGCCGCCGGACGTACCGTCGTCGCGCCGACCGTGCGTGACGGCGCGATCGTGCCGGCGGTGGTGACGTCAGCGGACGCGCTCCCTGTGGGATGGGGCGACGAGCAGGAGGCCGGCTCGTACCGGCTCCGACGACGCGACGACGGCGCGCGGTTCGGGTACACGGTCGGCCCCCAGTCCTGGCGGCGCTACCTCACACCCACGCGGGAGCTGCTCTTCCGGGCCCGGCGAACGCCGGAGGGCTTCACGGTCGACGATCGCGACGTCGAGGAGCCCAGCTACGCGTTCCTCGGGGTGCGTCCGTGCGAGCTGGCCGCCCTCGCGGTGCAGGACCGCGTCCAGCTCGGCGCGGGACCGGTCGATCCCGGGTACGCGCGCCGCCGCGGCGATGCCATCGTGATCGCCGTCGAGTGTGGCGACCCGGCCGCGACGTGCTTCTGCACGTCGATGGGGACGGGCCCGAGCGCGGGCCCCGGGGCCGACCTCGTGCTCACCGAGATCCTCGACGGGGACCAGCGGTTCCTCGCCGATCGCGGCGAGTGACCGCGGCAAGGAGCTGCTCGCGTCGGTACCCGTCGCGAGGCCGTTGCCGACGATGAGGCGGCCGCGGCGCGGGTGACGGAGGTCGCGGCAGCTCGGATCAGCCGCCGGATGGACAGATCGGACCTCCCCGAGCTGCTCGACCGGACGCTCGAGGCGCCGCGATGGGACGACGTCGCCGATCGCTGCCTCGCGTGCGCGAACTGCACCCTCGTGTGCCCCACGTGCTTCTGCACCGACACCGAGGACGTCACCGACCTCACCGGCGAGCACGCGGAGCGGTGGCGCCGGTGGGATTCGTGCTTCTCGCTCGACTTCACGTACCTGCACGGAGGTGAGGTCCGCGCGCGACCACGCGAGCACGGTACCGGCAGTGGCTGACCCACAAGCTCGGGACGTGGTGGGATCAGTTCGGTGAATCGGGCTGCGTCGGCTGTGGGCGGTGCATCGCGTGGTGTCCGGTCGGGATCGACCTCACCGAGGAGATCGCGGCGCTGCGAGCCGGGGAGTCCTCGTCCTCGGGGGTCTCGTGATGCGATCCATCGCTGACCTGCTCTCCGAGCAGCCCGTCTTCGCCGGCCTCGACGCCGCCACGCTGGAGTGGATCGCCGGCTGCGGCGTGAACACGGGATTCGCGATCGACGACGTGCTGCTGCGCGAGGGAGAGCCGGCCGAGACGTTCTTCGTGCTCCGCTCGGGACGGGTCGCGCTCGAGACGTACGAGCGCGCCGAGGGGCTCGGTGATCATCGAGACGCTCGGACCCGGTGAAGTGGTCGGCTGGTCGTGGCTCTTCCCGCCGTACCGTTGGCACTTCGACGCGGTCGCGCTCGAGCCCGTGCGCGCCGTGGCCCTGGACGGGCTGTGCCTGCACGCGAAGTGCGAGGAGAATCCGCGGCTGGGGTTCGACCTCACGCGACGCTTCGCCGGGGTGCTCGTCGACCGTCTCCAGGCGACCCGGCTTCGGCTCCTCGACATGTACGGGACACGCGCGTGCTTGAGAGCGCCGCTACCGGCTCGGACCCGATGACTCCGGTTCCACAGGTGGTCGTCGAACGGGTGCAGGAGACCGCCGACACGGTGACCCTCGTGCTGGCGCCACCCCCGGGACGGTCACCGGCGATCGCGGCCGGCCAGTTCAACATGCTGTGGGCGTTCGGTGTGGGTGAGGTACCGATCTCGGTCAGTGCGCTCGGCGCGTCCGGTGAGGTCGCGCACACGGTGCGCTCCATCGGGCCGGTGTCCGCGGCGCTGGCGGGCACCGAGCCGGGGGATCTCGTCGGGGTGAGGGGACCGTTCGGGGTGGGCTGGGACGTCGAGGCGGCGCTGGGTCACGACCTCGTGATCGTCGCCGGCGGGATCGGGCTCGCTCCACTCCGGCCGGTGCTGCGACGGGTGGTCGCGGACCGTGAGGCGTTCGGGAACGTGGCACTGCTCGTCGGGGCGCGCTCGCCCGAGTCGCTGTTGTATCCCGAAGAGCTCGCCGCGGCCCGGGACCATGATGTCCAGGTGGAAATCACCGTGGACCACGCACCCTCGGGCTGGACCGGCGACGTCGGCATCGTCACGGTGCTCGTCGCGCGCGCCGAGGTCGATCCGTCGGTCGCACGTGCGATGGTCTGTGGACCGGAGCTGATGATGCGTCGAACGGTGTCGGCACTGCTCGAGCGTGGCATCGCGGCCGATGCCATCGAGGTCTCGATCGAACGCAACATGCAGTGCGCGATCGGCACCTGTGGCCACTGCCAGATCGGCCCGGTCTTCGCGTGCCGGAACGGACCGGTGCTGCCCTGGCTCCGCGTCGAGCCGCTCCTCGAGGTGCGGGAGCGATGACCTCGTCGCCGACGCAACGACCCCGGCTCGCGGTGTGGAAGCTCGCTTCGTGTGACGGCTGCCAGCTGACGCTGCTGGACTGCGAGGACGAGCTGCTGGCGGTGGCCGGCGCGATCGAGCTCGCCTACTTCCTCGAGGCGTCGAGCGCGACGGTCGGCGGTCCCTACGACCTCTCCCTCGTCGAGGGCTCGGTCACGACGCCCGCCGATGCCATCCGGATCCGCGAGATCCGCGCGGCATCGCGTCGCCTCGTGACCATCGGTGCGTGTGCCACCGCGGGTGGCATCCAGGCGCTGCGGAACTTCGCGGACGTCCGTGAGTTCGCCGCGATCGTGTACGCGCAACCCGAGTACGTCTCCACCCTCGACACGTCGACGCCCGTCTCGGCCCACGTCCCGGTCGACTTCGAGCTGCGGGGCTGCCCGATCGACAAGCGCCAGTTGCTCGAGGTGGTCACCGCGTTCCTCGCGGCGCGGCGCCCCGAGATCCCGTCGCACTCGGTGTGCGTGGAGTGCAAGGCCCGAGGCGTCGTGTGCGTCATGGTCGCGTCGGGGACACCCTGCCTCGGACCGGTGACCCACGCGGGGTGTGGCGCGTTGTGCCCTGCGTACCCCGCGGGTGCTACGGCTGCTTCGGGCCGATGGACTCGGCGAACCCTCCGTCGCTCGTCTCCCTCCTGGCGGAGCGAGGCATGCCCGCCGACGGACGTCGAACGCGTGTTCCGGACGTTCAACGCGTGGTCCGATCCCTTCCGCGCGGTGGGCGCGCTGGCGGAGCACACGACCGCCGCGCCCGACGGCCGGGGGGACGGGGCATGACGCACAAGACGCCGGCCAGTCGCACACTCAAGGTCGATCATCTCGCCCGCGTCGAGGGCGAGGGCGCGATGTACGTCGAGATCCGCGACGGCGCGGTGACCGACGTGCAGCTCCGGATCTTCGAGCCGCCCCGCTTCTTCGAGGCCTTTCTTCGCGGCCGGTCGTTCCGCGAGCCCCCGGACATCACCGCCCGTATCTGCGGCATCTGTCCCGTCGCCTACCAGATGAGCGCGTGCCGCGCGATCGAGGCCGCCTGCGGGGTCGAGGTGACCGGCGGCCTGCGCGAGCTGCGCCGGCTCCTGTACTGCGGTGAGTGGATCGAGAGTCACACGCTGCACGTCGCGATGCTGCACGCGCCGGACTTCCTCGGCTACGAGAGCGCCATCGAGCTCGCCGAGCACGACCGTCCGGTGGTCGAGCGCGCGCTTCGGCTCAAGCAAGCCGGCAACGCCGTCCTGGAGCAGATCGGCGGCCGGGCCGTGCACCCGGTGAACGTACGGGTCGGCGGGTTCTACCGGGTCCCCACCGTCGAGGAGCTGGGTCCGCTCGCCGAGCAGCTGCGCCGCGCCCGCGACGACGCCCTCGCCACCGTCGAGTGGGTCGCCGGATTCGAGTTTCCCGACTTCAGCCAGGAGTACGAGTACATCGCGCTCCTCCCCGAGACCGGGTATCCGATGCTCGACGGTCACGTGGTGTCGAGCGAAGGGATCGACGTCGCCGAGTCGGAGTTCGACACGGTGATCGCCGAAGAGCAGGTCCCGTACTCCAACGCGTTGCACGCGCGGGTCATCGACCGCGACCACTACCTGGTGGGACCGATGGCCCGGTACAACCTGGCCTCGGGACGCCTGTCGGCCGTCGCCCGCGAAGCCGCGGCCTCGGTCGGGCTCGGCGACACTTGCCATAACCCGTTCCGGTCCATCGTCGTACGAGCGATCGAAGTCCTCTGGGCCTGCGACGAGGCGCTTCGGATCATCGAGCGCTACGAGCCGCCGCCCCGACCGTCGGTCGAGGCCGAACCGCGCGCCGGCGTCGGGCACGCGATCACCGAGGCACCGCGTGGGCTGCTGTACCACCGCTACGAGCTGGACGCCGACGGGACGATCCTCGACGCGCGCATCGTCCCGCCGACCTCGCAGAACCAGCCGACCATCGAACACGACCTGTGGCACCTGGTCGAGCACGACGCGAGCCTCGACGACGACGCGCTCCGTCACCGGTGCGAGCAGGCGATCCGCAATTTCGACCCGTGCATCTCGTGTGCGACCCATTTCCTTGATCTCCGGGTGGACCGGTCGTGAGCGCACCGGCTCGCGACGCCGCCGGCGATGTGGTCGTCGTGGGCACCGGGAACCCGTTCAGGCGTGACGACGGCGTGGGCGTGGCAGTGCTCGAGCGGCTGGCGCACGTCGTGCCCGATGCCGTGCGCCTCGCCGAGCGCGACGGGGAGCCGACCGGGCTCCTCGGTGCCTGGGACGGCGCGCGGCTCGCCGTGGTCGTGGACGCGGTGGCGCCGGACGGCGCGCCCGGGACGCTGCACCGCTTCGAGGTGCGCGACGGCACCGGCACCGTTCCGGATCGCGTGTACCGCGAGCAGCCACGCGCTCGGGATCGGTGACGCCGTCGAGCTCGGTCGGGCGCTCGGCCGGCTGCCGCGGTGCCTCGTCGTGCTCGGTGTCGAGGCCGCCGACCTGCGCGACGGACCAGGGCTGTCGCCGGCGGTCGCGGCTGCGGTCGAGCCCGCCGTCCGGCAGGTGCTCGTCGAGATCGCGGGGGCGTCGGCTGATGTGCTTCGAGATGCCGGCGCGGATCACGTCGTGCTCGGGTGCCCGAGCCCAGGCCGACGTGGACGGGACCGTTCAGCCGGTGTCGCTCGTCGTGCTGGAGGGCGAGGGGGTGAGCGTGGCCCCGGGGGACTGGGTCCTCGTCCACACCGGCTTCGCCGTGCGCCGGCTCGTTCCCGACCAGGCCCTGGAGCTGTTGGCCCTCCATCATGAGATGCACGCCGAGACCGAGGAGACCGGATGAGCGACGACACCCGACTGCACCCGACCGGGACCCGATCGGCGCAGCGGGGCGCGTCACGTCGGGAAGGCATCGCGTTCGCGCTCGGTGCGGCGCTCATCAGCGGCATCGCGGTGTTCGTCAACGCCTCGGGCGTGCAGCAGGCCCCGAACGGGGTCACCTACACGACGGCCAAGAACCTCGTCGCCGCGCTGGTGATCATCGGCGTCGCGATGTTCGCGCGATCGAAGCGACATGCCTCGGCGCCGAAGCTCCCGACCGGCCGGACCCAGTGGATCACGCTCGTGGCGGTCGGCGGCCTCGGTGGTGGATTGGCGTTCGCACTGTTCTTCGAGGGCCTTGCGCGTCTGTCGCCCGTCGCGACCGGCGATCCGCTCCGCGCCACGCAGGCGCAGTTCCTGCACAAGACGCTCGTCGTCTGGGTCGCTGTGCTCGCGTTCGTGTTCCTGCGCGAGCGCATCGGCCGGGCTGTCGCGGTCGCCATCGCCGTGCTCGTCGCGGGGCAGTACCTGTTGGTCGGTGATCTCGGCCATTTCACGCTCGGCCGCGGGGAGGTGCTGATCGGCCTGGCGACGCTCATCTGGGCGGGGGAGACGGTGGCAGTCCGCCGGCTGCTCGGCGACGTGCCTTCGCTCACGGTGGCCGTCGGCCGGATGGCGATCGGCGTTCTCGTCCTGATCGGCTGGCTGACGGCGACCGGTCAGCTCGCAGGGCTCGGATGGGATGGGGCCTGGTGGGGTTGGGCCGCGGCGACCGGAGTGATCCTCGCCGCGTACGTGCTCGCGTGGCTGGCCGCGCTGCGCCGCGCTCCCGCGGTCGACGTGACCGCGGTGCTGACGCTCGCGGTGATCGTGACGTACGCGCTCGATCGCGTCGCGGCACGTCCGGCGACCGTGGACGCGACCGGGCTGGTCCTCGTCGCGGCCGGCGTCGCGGTGGTGACCGCGGCCGCGCTCGCGCCGCGCCGCCGGCACCCGGAGCCGGTCGGGGTCCGCGCGTGATCCCCGGTCCGATCCGGTTCGCCGGCTTCGCCTACCCACCGAACGTGCTCGGATATTGCGGCCCCGACGAGCACCGGATGCTGCTCGAGCTGGGTGCCGCGCCGCCGGGTGAGGCGCTGGCCGACGGCGGGCTTCGCGTGCTGGCGCGGGACTTCTCGGGGGCCTGGCCCTACCTCGAGCTGATCGCCGCGGCGAACGGCATCGCCGACCCACTCGACGATCGGGTGGTGGAGGCGTACTGGATCGGAAACGGCCTGCTGGATCGGGTGTCGGCCGCGCGGTTGGGAGCGTCGCTCGAAGGGCGCTTCCGTGGTGCGGCCGGACCCGGCTGGGAACACCTGGCGGCGCAGATCGGCGCTGGCGCGCGGCCGCACCACCAGTTCCACGTGTTCGCGGTGTACCCCTGGGTCGGACTGTTGCGCGGCGGCCACACCGACAGCGCCCTCCACGTCCTCGACCGCTGCCGGATTCGCTGGGGACGGATGGTCAGCGCCGCGTCGGGCACCGCCGTCGTCCGCTCGCGACCGCTCGTGTGGGACGGCCGGCTGCTGTCGCTCGGACCCCCCCGCGAGGAGCTGGCGGTCGTGGCCGACGATGGCTACGGGTTCGTCGGCGGCCTGGTTCCGGGCGACTGGGTGGCGATGCACTGGGACTGGGTGTGCGAGCGGTTGACCCCGGTCGGGCTGGCGGCCCTGCGGAGCTGCACCGCAGACCAGCTCGGTCTCGTGAACCGCCGGGCGCCCCGGTCGGCTCCCGCCGTCGTGCTCTCTTGACGGGCGATGCCGCCGTTCCGGCTGGGACGTCCAGCCCTCGTGGCTCGGGCTCAGGCGCCGGTGGCGGGTGGGTCGAACCAGCGCCCGCCGGCGAGGAACACCAGCGCCACCACGAGCACGACGATGCCGGAGATCACGAAGGGTCGATGGCCGGTCCCGTGCCACGCGAGGCCGGCCCAGATCCCGGCGACCAGGAGCCCGAGCCCGGTGACGGCGGCGTGGATCCCCAGCGCCGTCCCGCGTGCCTCCGGGCCCGCCAGGTCCGCGACCCACGCGCGGCTCACGCCGTCGGTCAGGGCGGTGTAGATGCCGTAGACGGGAAGCAGCACCCAGACCCAACCCGCCGAACCGGTGAGACCGAAGCCGAGATAGGCAGCGGCGAAGACGACGAGCCCGGTCGCGTACACGACGCGACGGCTCCGGCGGTCGGACACCACCCCGGCCGGGTAGCTCAGGACTGCGTAGCTCAGGTTGTAGAGGACGTAGACGAAGACGACTCCGCTGAAGCCGAGCCCGAGGTCCTTGGCGCGCAGCAGGAGGAGGGTGTCGGGGAAGTTGACCAGCGCGAAGACGCCCACGACGATCACGACCCGCCAGTAGTGGGGGGAGAGCCCCTCTGCCGTCCAGAGGCGCGGGTGCTCCTCGTGGGCATGGGGTCGCTCGCGGATCAGGAACACCGCGGCGACGCTCAAGGTGGCGGGAATGATCGCGATCCACAAGAGGGGCCGGATCCGCCGACCGCCGAGCTCGTAGAGGCCCAGCCCGATCAGCGGTCCGACGACCGCACCCGCCGTGTCGGCCGCGCGGTGGAATCCGAACGCCCGACCCCGGTTCGCGGGCGTGGTCTCGTCGGCGATGATCGCATCGCGTGGCGGGCCGCGGAGGCCCTTGCCGACGCGGTCGGTCACCCGGGCCAGGAGCACCACCGGCCACGCGCCCGCGAGCGCGAGCACGAGCTTGCCCGATGCCGAGGCGCCGTAGCCCGATGCGACGAGTGGTCGCCGGCGGCGCAGATCCGCGAGCCGACCCGAGAACGCCTTCATCGCCGACGCCGTGCCGTCGGCCAGGCCCTCGATCAGACCGAGCACCGCGGCCGGTGCGCCGAGCACGCTGGTGACGAAGAACGGCAGGGCGGGATAGAGGATCTCCGACGCGGTGTCCTGCAGGAACGAGATGAGCGAGACGATGTAGACGTTGCGGCTGAGTCCGTGGGGGCCGACGCCCGGATCGCCGGTGCTCGTCACGCCGACGAGTCTCGCGGAGCGAACCCCGCTCCGGGCGCACCCACGGTGGCGAAGGTGGGGTGAAGCAGCACGTCCACTGCCGTGTCGCCTCGGCAACGCGTCCACCGCGCCGCGCGCCTCGTGACCGCGGGCGAGATCGAGTACGCGGTCGACGTCCAGGTCGGCTTCGAGCACCTTCCCGCCACGCTGCGCCGCCTGTACACCGGAGCGAACCTCGGCAAGCAGCTCCTCCGAACCAGATGAACGCGGCGGGTCCACGGTCCCGATCGAATCGAGGAGGGAAGCCATGGCGATGACCGGTCAGCCCGGAAGTGTCGGTTTCGAGCACCGAGAGCGGTGGGATCTCGACGCGTGGCCGGAGATGTGCGAAAAGCTGAAGGAGCTCCAGGTTCTGATCTTCGTGAGCGAACCGGGACTCGAGCTGAACTTCATGGTCTTCACCATCGCGAGCCTGGCGGCCGGTTGTCGGCATTGTCAGGCACATGGTGCGTACGGACTCGATGGCCTGGGCGTCGACGTCGACAAGATCCTGGCGCTGTGGAGCTTCGAGACCTCCCCGCGATTCGACGATCGCGAACGCGCCGCGCTCCGGTTCGCGCTCTCGGCCGGTGCGACCCCGAACGCGGTGACCCCCGAGCACCATCGGGACGTTCGTCGCCACTTCACGGATGCGGAGGTCCGCACGTTGCTCGGCGTCGTTGCACTCTCGGGGTTCATGAACCGATTCAACGACTCGCTGGCGACGGTCACGGATGCCGAGTCCTCGGAGTGGGCCGCGACCAACCTCGGAGCGCTCGGATGGGACCTCGGCAAGCACGACGGAGCCGCGACCGAACGCCGCGCCGGCCCTCCCCTCGGCAAGCACTGACCCCGGGGACCTCGTCAGCGGTCTGCGCGTACCGGATCCGGGCATCGATCGTCGATCGGCGGCGACTCACACCGGTACCCGGCCACGCGTGGCGACCGTCGCGAGGCGGATCCTCCGTATGCTCCCGTGGATGCACGCACGCAGGGCCCTCTCGGGAACGGTCGCGTTGCTGACGATCGTGGCGTCGCTCGCGGCGTGTTCTTCGGGCACGACATCGACCACACCCACGACGTCGGTGCGCACATGCCATCCGGCGCCAGGGTATGAGCCGGGTACTTCGACGCATCACATCACGGTGGACGGCGCCGACCGGGTGTTCCTGGTGCACATGCCGCCGCGCCCGACCGCGGGGATGCGGCTCGTGGTCGACTTCCACGGTGCGGGCTCGGACATGAATCAGCAGGCGGTCTACAGCGGCTTCGATCCGCTCGCCGACGCGCACGGATTCGTCGTCGCCTCTCCGAACGGAGTCGACGCGGCGACTCGCCAGTGGCGCTACTTCTCCGTCGACGACGAGGGCTTCGCGGTCGCTCTGGTTCGTGAGCTCGCTCTCCACGCGTGTGTCGACGAGGCGCATGCATACGCGACCGGCATCTCGAGCGGCGGCGGAATGACCGCGACGCTCGCCTGCCAGGCCTCGGACACCTTTGCCGCGTTCGGGCCCGTCGCCGCCGACGTCTACATCCCCCAGCTCTGCGCCTCGGCCGCGCGCCGCCCGATCATCATCTTCCACGGCACGGCCGATCCCGTCGTGCCCTACGACGGCGGGCACATCGGCAGTCCCACCGGACTGTCGGTAGCTCCCGCAGAGGAAACTGCCGCGGCCTGGGCAAAGCACAACGGATGCACGGCGGGACCGACGACGACCCGGCTCGGATCGCAGGTCGTCCGTCTCAGCTGGAAGGACTGCAAGGAGCCGGTGGTCATGTACCGCATCGAGGGCGGCGGCCACACCTGGCCCGGCGCCAAGATCGAGGTGTCGTCACTCGGCCCCACGACGCACCAGGTGAGCGCAACCGCGCAGATGTGGAAGTTCTTCTCGGCGAGCGCCTGAGCAACGGTTGCGAGCGTCTCCGCGGTGGTGCCACTCCTTGTTCATCGCGGTCCGTCCCTCCGTGCTGTCGACTACTTTCGACGGAATGTCGACCCCAGAGTTCGGCTGTCGCGGCGGGCCAGCATGGGTGGTCGTCAGCACCCCGCGAGCCTCGACGCCGCGTGCGGGCACCGGCGCACCGTCGACACGTTGACGCCGGTCATCATCTGCTCGGTCAACGGCACCGCGCCGTGAAGCGTCGATGGTCTGGAGCCGCGATCTGCGCGCTGATCGTGGTGGTCGGCGCCTGCGAGAGCAGCGCGACGACAGATCGTGCGCGTCCGCGCGTCGTGCGCGATCAGCTCCCCGTCGGCTCGACAACGGTGCGCAAGGGCTCCCTCAGGCGTTTCCCCCCGGCCACCTGCCGCCCGTGGAGGCGTGTGGCGAACGCGTCCATGTCACCCGCCGGTCGATCGTCACGCGGGTGCTGCCGGATGGTCCGCGGGCACCGGACGGATCACTGGCCTTCACCTCCGGGGTGTGCGTGTACCTCCCACCCGGGTACGCGGCGAGCGGTCTTCGCTATCCCGTCCTGTACCTGTTGCACGGCGGCGGCGGCGATGCAGCAGACGCGGTCACGTTCGGGCACATCCGTGATCTGATGGACGCGCAGATCGCTCGCCATCCGCGAGGTGCGGCGATCGTCGTCATGCCCGACGGGATGGGCGGGCGCTGGTACGACAGCAACGACGGTTTGTTTCTGAACGAACGGTACGTGATCGGTGCGGTCGTTCCGTATGTCGACCACCACTTCCGGACCATCGCCACCCGATCCGGACGCGCCATCGACGGCGTATCGAACGGCGGTCATGGCGCGTTGCTGCTTGCCGCGAAGCATCCGAAGCTGTTCGGAGTCGCGGGCGGAATGTCGTCGAACCTCGACGCGCTCACCCTCCCGGGCCTCGGTGACCCGAACGGGAGCTACTACCGGCGAAACCACCCGAGCGAACTCGTCGCCGGGCTCGATCACACGGACCTCATTCTCGACGTCGCGTCGCGGTGCACGAGCACGGTCCCCGCCGACCTGTGTCCGACGCAAGCCGTCGACGCAGCGTTCCTGCCCGCGAACCGGGCCTTCGTTGCCGCGGTCCGCGCCCGGCGGGCGCGGCAGGCGAAGCTCGACTACCTCGAGATCGATGGTGCCCATCAATGGGTCTGGTGGAACCGCACCCTGCGCGACCGCCACCTTCCCTTCATCAGCGCGCACCTCGACGATCCCCGCCGTGGCGGCTGACGCCCGCATCGTGAACGTGCTGCGCCGCGCGCCGCGCACCGCGCACCGGTCGACCGTCTCACATGGTGATCGCGGGTTGGTGCGTCAGCTGACGTCGCAGGGGGACACCGCGAGGACGTTCTGCGGGATCCCGAGCGGGTTGCCGTCGGCGCACGCCTGCTGCATCTCGGCCTGGTTCCGGTCGGTGTCGATGCTCACCCACGCCCCGTTCACGTCGTGGAGAAGGAATGCGTAGTCCACGTGCGTGTTGTGTGCGGAGCCCGCGGCCCAACCCTCGCCACAGGCGATGCTGTCCGCGGTGTCAGGAGCGAGCACGGCGCTTGCGGCTGCGACACTGCACGGCGGCGCGGTGCTGGTTGCGGGCGCGGTCGTGGTCGATGCCGGAGACGACTCGTGCGTCACGGACGCCGCGCGCTTGAGCTGCTTCGCCGATTGTGCGTCGTTCGAGCTGCTCGATGAGCAGCCTGCGATCACGACGATCGGCACGGCGACGATCGCGAGTCGGGCGAGACTGGTGGTCTTCATGGGATCCTGCGCTCCTCGGGTCGGAATGCTCCGCCAGGTATCGGATCCAGCGCGTCGGACTTGAGGTCGATGTCGGTGCGCGCCGCTCGGATCGGGCCTGTCGCGCCCGTCAGCCAGCCGCGGAGCCGCATGCGACGCCAGGATCAGGGGCGCGCCGCCTGCACGGTGCCCGGGCAACCCAGTGCCCGCTGACGGCGGACCGGCCAGGGCAACCTCGGGCATCTTCCGAGAAGCTCACCCGCGATGCGCGAGGGACTGTTGCAGTGCGGCGGCCACGCCCGCGATGTCGTTGAGCACGCCGAGGATGGCGGAGGGACTCTTGAAGCTCGTGCCGCTTTATGTAGATCGCGAACACGTACTCGGTTCCGTTCGCCTCCATGACATGCTCGACCAGTCGCTGGCCGGGTTCTGGGAGAGGCTCAGCGAACCGTCGGTGCCGAGGATCGGCAGCATCTTGGTCAATCGATCGCCCCACTTCCGACCCCGCAACCAGCGCAGCCAGGTGGTCATCGCTCGCGGCGTCGTCGCCGCGGCGCTCGAGCCGGATCCGTCGAGCAACCACACGTCTCCCGGCGCAATCCCGAGCTTCTTGATCCGTGTCCGTACGGGTGCGAAGCCGTCCTCGCAGTTGGTCGAGCCCGCGTGCACCGCGAGGAGGCACACGGTGAGGTCGGCGCCGTAGTTGTGGCTGATCTTCCAGATGAGCGTCGCGATCTCCGAGATCGGCGGCGACTCGATGCTGGCGAGAGGCGCACCGCCACTCGTGTACTGCCCGGCTGCGGGGAGACCGGCGGCGTCGTTGACGGCGAGTGGGTCGGCGGTCACGGTCACGCCCGCTCGTCCCAGCGCCTCGATGAACAGCGTCCGCGCGTAGCTGGCCGGGTCGGGGACGTCGTAGACGTTGAGCAGTGGCTCGGCGTCCTCGGCGATCCGGCCGGAAACGACGAGCGTGTTCGTCGGCTTCCCGTCACTGTCGAGGATCGGCTCGACCGAGATGTCGGTGTCCTCGCCCGCGGCTGCGGTCTCCGTCTTGTTGACGATCTCGAACGCGGCGGTGTCGGGGATCGTACGGATCGTGCCGGGTGCACCCACCGACCCCGGGCTCGTGAGGACCGCGAGCAGGTTGTCGTTGATGACGATCGGGCTGATCGCTCGCGACCCAGACGATCAACGTCCTGATTCTCTCCGCGTCGCTCGCCGCCTTCGGCGAGCACGTCCCACTCGCACAGCTGCTCTTCGTCAACACCGCGGTTTCGTTGTTCGTGAGCGTGATCCCGGTGCCGGGCGGGATGGGGGTCGTGGAGGCCGGGCTGACGGCCGGGCTCGTGTCGCTCGGCGTGGATGCGAGCCTCGCGACCGCGGCGGTGATGACCGACCGGCTCGTGACGGCGTACATCCCGCCGATCGTCGGCTGGTTGTCGCTCCAGTGGCTGCGGCGGCGGGACTTCGTCTGACCGGCCCGGGACGCGAGCGGGCGGCGATCCCCGTGGGGACCGCCGCCCGTTGGCGCGTGCGTGACGGCTGGGTCAGCCGACGACCTTGGCCTTCAGCCGCGCGAACTCGGCGTCGTCGATCACGCCGCGGTCCTTGAGGTCGGCCAGGCGCGCGAGCTCGTCGGCCGCGCCGGTACCGCCGCCGGCGGCCTGCTGGATGTACGCGTGGGCAGCCGCGTCCTGGGCCTGGGCGGCCTCGAGGGCGTGCTCGCTCATCTTGTGACCGCGCACGATCAGGTAGACGAAGACGCCGAGGTAGGGCAGGAAGATCACGAAGATCGACCAGAGCGCCTTGGCGCCGCCGCCGAGGTCGTGGCTGCGGAAGATGTCTGCGAACACCGAGATGAGCAGCCAGATCCAGATGAAGAACATGACGAACCAGAGCATCGAGAGGAACACCTGGCCGACACCGAAGTCTGCGAGCATGGGGAAGTCTCCTGTTCGGGGAATGCGGCCGTGAAGCTAACCGGCTCGGCGCCCACTGTCATCGGTCGCCCACGCCGGGTGACGAACGGGGCAGGATGTCCGTGCGTGGGCGGGCGGGTCCGCGCGCAGAGCAGTCGGGAGAACCACCATGCCGGACGTGACCGCGACCGAAGCCGACGTCTCGAAGCACCGGGGGCGGGCGATCGCGTCGATCGCGCTGATCGTGGTCGGGTCCCTGCTGCTGCCCCTCGCCGGCATCACGGTCTGGGTGCGCAACCTCGTCCTCGACTCCTCCCGCTACGTGGACACGATGGCGCCGCTCTCGAAGGATCCGGCGATCCGTGAGGCGGTCGCGCAGCGGGTCGCGGTCACGGTCGTCGACGCGCTCGACGTCGACCAGCGCGCCAGGGACGCCCTGCCGACGCGGGCCAAGTTCCTCGCCGCGCCCATCGCGGCGGGTGCGCAGCAGCTGGTCCACGGCGCGACGGTCGAGGTCCTCGAGTCCGACGCCTTCCCGAAGATCTGGGAGTTCGCCAACCGGAGCGCGCACGACCAGATCGTCGCCGCGCTGACCGGTCGGAAGGGCAAGGCGGTCACGACCGACAGCGGGAAGGTGGTGCTGAACCTCGGGCCCCTCGCCCAGGAGGTCGTCACGAAGCTCGGCGACCTCGGCATCGGCGTGCCGAAGAACGTCGACGTCTCGAGGATCGACACCCGGTTCGTCCTGATCGCCTCGGACGACCTCGCGTCGGTCCAGAGCTACGCGCGCCTGCTCGACAGGCTCGCGTGGATCTTGCCGCTGCTCACGCTGCTGCTCTACGCGGCCGCGGTGTTCGTCGGCCCGCGCCGCCGTGTCGCACTCATGCGCGTCGGTTTCGGCATCACCGTCGCGATGGTCGTCGGGTTGCTCGGGTACGGATTCGCGCGCACGACCTACCTGGACGGGCTCCCGCCGTCGGTCGAGAGCACGGCGGCCGCGGCCGCGATCTTCGACACGGTGACGCGCTTCATGGAGCGCGGGCTGCGCGCGCTGCTCGTGCTCGGACTCCTCGTGTGGATCGCGGCGTGGCTCGCCGGTCCGTCGCGCGGTGCCCGGCTGATCCGATCGCACTGGAACCGGCTCCTCGGGCGGGCGGGCGAGGGGATCGGCGACGCGGTCGAGATCGGACCGGTCAGCCGCTGGACCGCCGCCAACGCCATGGGGCTGCGCATCGCGCTGTTCGCCCTGCTGACCCTGCTGCTCTTCGTCTGGGACCGGCCGACCGGTCTGGTGATCCTCGGACTCGGCGTGCTCGGACTGGTCGGCCTCGGCGTGATCCAGATGCTCGCCGCCGGGGTTCCGACCGACGAGCCGGCGTCGCCCGCCTGATCACGAGGTCACCGGACCGCCGTCGGTCAGGTCACCTGGACCCACTTGGCGACGCTCGGTGTGCCGGCCTGGTCGACGCCGAAGAGCATGTACCAGCCCGGCGGCGTGAGGTTCGGGTTCGGGTCGAGCGACGCGGTGACGTTCGTGCCGGACTGGGTCACCGGCAGGTCGACGAGGCGCTGGTCGGGGTCGTTGCTGTGGGTCGCGGCCGACGGCCGGACCAGCTCGGCGTACTGCAGCGGGACGTCGGACGAGAAGCCGACGGTTCCACCCCGCGCGATCGACGCCGAGCTGAAGCCGCTGAGCTTCGGACGCGTCTTGGTCATGTAGGCCGGCGTGTAGAGCTCGATACGGAGCTCGAAGTCCTCGCCCTTGTTCGAGTAGTTCCCGCCGAAAGTGGCGACACGGCCGTCCGGGAGGAGGAGCGCCTCGGAGTGGTAGGTGCGCCCGACGGTGTTCTGCGCCGCGGCCTCCCACGTGTTCGTGTCGGGGTGGTAGATCTGCGCGGTGTAGCGGAAGGTGAAGCCGGGCTGACCCGCGTCGTACCAGCTCTCGTTCGTCCCGCCGGTCTGGAGCACCGTCCGGTCGGGCAGGATCACCGCGCTCACGTACTGTTTCGACTCGCTGATCGGCGGCCCGGGGACGTACGAAGGGTTCGGCTTCGTGAGATCGACGATCGCGGTGCTCGCGACCGCCTTGGCGCTCGGGTCGGTGTGCTGGCCGCCGCCGATGACCATGACGCGCTGGCTCTGGGCCGGCGGGAGCAGGACCGACGCGCCCATGTCCCGGCGGTCGACGTCGGTGAGCCCGGGAATCGTCGAGAAGGTGTTCGCGCTCGCGTCCCAGATCCCGGCCGGGACGTTGCCGATCCCGAACGTCGACACACCGCTGTAGAGATAGCGGCCGTCGGCGAGCAGGTGCAGTGCCGGGTACTCGGGGAAGAACTCGGCCGAGGACTGCTGCGGGCTCCATGCCCCCGCGCCGTTGTTCGCGGTCGGGTCGAAGATCTGGTAGTCGCTGTGGATCTGGGCGTTCTGGTCCTGGCCCGCGATCATGATCACCGAGCCGTCGCCGCGGTTGACGAGCGTCGGGTACCAGTGGCCCTCGTCGAGGTTGGGGGACTGCACGTACCGGTGGGTCGCCGGGTCGAACCGGTAGGACTGGTCGGATCCGAGATACCCGGTGTCGTGGAGCGAGTCGGGATATCCCGCGGTGCCACCCGCCACCAGCAGCTGCCCGTTCGGCAGGAACGCGTGGCCCGCGCAGAACATGTCGTAGGGCGTGGGGATCGAACGGAACGTGTTCGCGACCGGGTCCCACTCGGTCGTGGTGAACGTGCCCGCCGCGAATCGGTCCGGGTCGTTCCCCGAACCCTGGATCAGCAGCACGTGGCCGTTGGGCAGCAACGCGGCGTGCACCGCACGCACGGGAGCGGGCGTGCTGTTCGTCGTCCAGGACCCGACGCCGCACGCGCTGAGCGCGAGCACACCGAGCACGACGACGACGCGACCGATGCGCGGTCGACGTCGTGCCGTGAGTGGTGTGGTGAGTTGTGCCGTGCGCAGCCCCATGGAAGGCGCGAATGGTACCGGAGTTCCGGCGTGGCGCGGGCGGCGTGCATGCGCGATCAGGACGCACGATCCCCGACCGGTACGGTGGCCGGGTGCGTCGTGCCGCGGTTGTGCTGCTCGCCGTCGCCCTCGCCGGCGCCGCGTGTGGGTCGAACGACTCATCCGGCGGCGGTGGTGTCGCGAAGGGCGCGTCGGTCTCGAGTCGCGCCGTGCTCGACTTCACACTCCCGGCCGTCGACGGCGGGCAGATCCGCGGTCGTGACTACTCCGGCAAGGCGCTCGCGCTGTGGTTCTGGGCGCCCTGGTGCACGGTGTGCAACGGGGAGGCCCCCGGAGTCGTGCAGTTGGCCCGGCGCTACGACGGCAAGGTCACGTTCCTCGGGGTCGCCGGCCGGGACGGCGTCGGCCCGATGCGGGAGTTCGTGCAGAAGTACGGCGTCCCGTTCCCGTCGGTCGCCGACACCGAGCTCGCGGTCTGGAGGCAGGCGCGCGTCCGGGGGCAGCCGGCGTGGGTGTTCGTGCAGCCCGACGGTACGGCCGAGCTGTTCTACCGGCCCGACGACGCGACCGTGCGGGCGAAGCTCGCGGCCCTGGCCAGGGGCTGAACCGCCACGATCCGCGCGGCCACGGACGGATCGGCGAGCATGGGCGGATGGCGACCCACGAGCGCGAGCTGACCGAGCCGGTCGACCTGGTCGGACCGGACGGGCGTCTGAATCCGGCCGCGAGGCTGGTCCCGGACGCCACTGCACCGCTGCAACCTCTCGGGACGCTTCGGGCGGACCAAGCGGTGGGACTACTGGGCGATCCTCGCCGGTGACCTCCTGATCTCCTCCACGTACTCGAACGTCGACTACCTCGGCATCGTCGACGTCTGGTGGACCGACCTCGCCACCGGCCGGGTCGGCGGGCGCGGCGTCACGGTGCCCTTCCCGCGCCACCTCCGCCTCCCGGAGCACCCCGGGACTGCGCCGCTCCGTCACGTCGGCAAGCACCTGGCGGTGGAGATGGTCGACGAGGTCGACGGCACCCACCTGCGCGGCGACGTGGACCGAGCGCGACGGCACGCCGGCGCGCCTCGACGCGACCGTCGCGCTGGCGCCGGGGCACGAGTCGCTCAACGTGGTGATCCCGTGGTCGGACACGGTCTTCCAGTACACGTCGAAGCACCAGGCGCGTCCGGTGACCGGTGAGCTGGTCGTGGGGGAGCAGCGCCACGACCTCGCCGACGCGTGGGGTGTGCTCGACGTCGGCCGCGGTCGCTGGCCGTACCGCACCCACTGGAACTGGGGCGGCGGCGCCGGGCGCGTGGACGACGCGGTCGTGGGGCTGCAGCTCGGCGGGAAGTGGACGGTCGGGACGGGCGCGACCGAGAACGGCGTGATCGTGGACGGCCGCCTCACCAAGATCGGCGCCGAGCTCGAGTGGCGCTACTCGTGGGACGCGCCGCTCGAGCCGTGGACGCTGCACGATCCCGACGGCGCGCTCGACCTCGTGCTGCATCCTCGCTACGACAAGCACTCGCGCACGGAGGTGGGTGTCATGGGCATGGAGGTCCACCAGGTGTTCGGCGCCTGGTCGGGCCGGCTCCGCACCGACGGCGGTCGCGAGCTGACCTTCGAGGGGTTGCAGGGATTCGCGGAGGAGTGCCGGGCGCGATGGTGACCGTGCGGGTCGCGACGTGGAACGTGCTGGCCGCCCCGTGGGCCGCGCCCGCGTTCTACCCCGACGGCATGGATCCCGCGCTCCTCGACCGCGACCAGCGCGCCGCGCTCGTCGCCACCGCTCTCGTGGGTCTCGATGCCGACGTGATCTGCCTCCAGGAGACGACGCCGACCGACCTCGCGACGATCTTCGCGACGGCCGACGCGTACGACGTGCACGCGGTTCCCAACGGTCAGGAGCTCTGGGCGAACTGGGCGACACCCGAGCTGCCGTGGGAGCCGAACGGCACCGCGGTCGCATGGCGGCGGGACGCGTTCACCGACGCCGTCGCGGGTCGGCTGCCGCTCGGCGGCGGAAACGTCGCGACCACGGTGGAGCTGATGCACACCTCCGGCGCGACGCGTTCGCGTCGTCAGCGTGCACCTCGACGTGGACCATCCCGAGCTGCGGCGCACCCAGTTGGCGACCGTCCTGGCGACGCTCCCGGCGGCCGACGGCACGTTCGACCTCGTCGCCGGTGACTGCAACGAGGACACCGCCGGGACCGACCTCGGGGCCATCGTCGCCGACGCCGGATTCGTCGACGTCCTCGACGAGCTCGAGGTCGTCGCGCCGACCCATCCCTACGCCCGGCCCGGCGACGACTGGACCGCGCTGGCCCGACTCGACCACGTGCTCGTCCGCGGCGCGGTCCCGATGGCGGGCCAGGTCGTGGACGCCGGGACCTGGGCGGTCGAGATCCCCGGCATCCGCATGGCGGAGCTGCTCCGCCGCACCGGCTCGGACCACGACGCGGTGGTCGCGACGGTCGAGATCGGGTGACGGTCAGGCGGCTCCCAGCGCCCGCACGAGGCCCTCGGGGTCCTCGACCGCGACGCGGAGGACCCGCAGCTTCACCGGGAAGACGACGACGCGTCGCGGTGCCCGGTGGGTCGAGCTCGATCCGCACGATCCCGCTCGACGATCCGTTGACCAGCCACACGCCGTTCCAACCGTGCGCCCCCCAGCCCAAGACGCGGTCGCGGTCCTCCGTGATGCTCCGCACCGACGACCGTGGCACCCGGCCGTCGAACCCCCAGCTCATGTGGACGCTCACCTCGGTGGGGGAGACCTCGACCCAGGACGAGCGTCGGGTGATGCCGAGCACCGCCATCGCCTTGTTCGCGCCGGTGAACCGGATCGGGAAGCGAGCGGAATCCGTCATCGTGCCCCGACGGTAGGCCGACGACTGGGTGCCGCGGCGTCGCGGGGGCTAGCATGAGGGGTACGCCGCGGGGTGGAGCAGTCTGGTAGCTCGTCGGGCTCATAACCCGAAGGTCGTAGGTTCAAATCCTACCCCCGCCACCATGTGCAAGCGCGGTGAAGTCGCAGGTCAGAGGCCCTCACCTCGGTGAGGGCCTCTCAATTGTCGGCGCGGCGGACCGCTACGAGCGCACGGCGAAGAGTTCCGCTCGCGTCGAGGACTGAAACGACCGCCGTGGCGACGCAACTCTGATTCGACCATCTTCAAGCGTCCGTGCTGTGCAGCAGGTCAGCGCCAGCGCTCAGAGCAGGCTGGCGTAGAACTGTGCTTCGACTGCCATGGGCAAGAGATGCCGAAATCGGAATGACCCCTCGCCGTCATCGTTCGTCGTGAGGGGCTCCAGTTGGACGTCGTGCGCCTCGTTGGCGAGTTCTGCCCAAAGCTGCTGGAGGTCCATGGCGGAGCGAACTGATACGCCGAAATGCTCGTAGCCGTGAGTCACCATGCTGTCCGAACGTTCCCGGATGTTGATGTACGACGAGGGACCGACCGCGACGGTCAGGCGATCGGGGCGCCGGAGCGCTTCCATCTCACGCCAGTCGAGGATTCGACCGTAGAACGCCAACAGCCGCGCTCGGTACGAGTCTGTGAGCGCGCCGTCGGGAACGCTCATCGCAACGTGGGTCAATCCAACCGAGGATGGCATCGAGTGACTCCCTCACTTCCCATTGCTCCACAGGTTCATTCCGGCCGCAGACCGATCGTGGATGGCGTCCTCGCGGCCGAGCGGGCCGGGAAGAAGGCGATGACCAGCGCGCCGAGCAGCCCTCCGACGATGACGAGGACAAACGCGATCAGATGGATCCGCGGCTCGGCGATGACGCCGAGCCCGTCTGCGAATCGACGCCATAGCCACGTTCCCACGACGATCCCGAGCGGGATGCCCAGCGCGAGCGCAACGCCGAGGACGGTGATCGCCTGCCAGGTGACCGCGGCGCGAATTTGCCCGCGAACAAAGCCGAGCGACTTCAGAACCGCGAGGTCGCCGCGCCGGCGTCGAGGCGCGGTGACGAGCAGTTGGAGGAGGGTGACGCCAGATACGGCGACGAGCAGGGCGGCGAGAAAGTACGGCGTCTGCTCCACCCGCCCGAAGTTGACGATGTCGGTTGGCTTGCCCTGGCGGAAGACGGCGACCGGACCCTGCAGCTTCTCCTCCAGATCGGTGGTCACGTCATCGAGGTCTGCGTTCGGAGCCAGTCGCACCAGCGCGCTCTCCGAAAGGTCGATCGCCTCCGGGTTGATCCTGATGCCGCCTTTTCGGGTGACGTAGACGCCGTCGCCGAGCTGACCGGCCTCACCAAAGACCGGGAAGACCGCCCGACCCACGATCCGCATCGCCCGGGTGCTCCCATTGCCGGCGAACGCTCCGATCTCCACCCGCTCGCCAACTTTCAGACCGAGATCGCGGATGGTGCGCGTGCCCACGACGATCTCCTTGTCGGACCGCGGCGCGCGCCCCTCCAAGATGGACGGAGTGAGGCCGCCCTTCACCGAATCTATGCCCAGTCCGTCGACGCGATGACCTTCGATCGTGAACGCGTCTCGCGTGCGGCCGACGGCGACCCCGGCGACGCGGGGATCGGCCTTGATCGCGGGAAGGCCTGCGGTGACCAGGAACTCGTCGTAGGTCGTGAGCTCGGCGTCCCAGGTCTGGCCGTACAGCCGTGGGGTCGAGAGGAGATAGCTGAGGCTGGCCGCGAACACGAGGGATGCAGCGAGCGCGGCGATCCCCAGGGTGACCGCAACGAGCGTGGTCCGAACCGGCACCGCGGCGCGGCCCCGCCCCGGCTCGAGCGCCATTCGCACCCCGATGTTGACCGGCAGCGGTGCATGGAAACCACCCAGGATCCGGCCCGCCAGCGAGGGGCGCCCGTGACCGGAAGCCGACGACCCGGTGGCGAACGAACGCCGGGCCGCCAGCCACGATGGCCAGAGGGACAGCCCGATGACGACGGCGATGAGCGCCAGACCACCGAGCGCGACGACCGACCCATCGAACCGGAAGCCCGGGGAGGGCTCGGCTTTGTCGGCGAGGCCGGTGGGGAACAGGGGTGAGGCGGCCGCGGCTGCCAGCGTCGCGACGACCGCCGCGCCCGTCCCGATGATCGCGGCGCGGGTGAGCCCCAGGGCCAGGCGCTCACGGCGCACCATGCCGAGAACTGCGAGCTCCGGTTGGTCTTCCGATTCGACGAACGTCAGCCGGGCGAGAAGCTGGGACCCAACGAGCACACCGGCGAAGGCCGTCAGCAACGCGAGCAGCCACAGGGCATTGGCCTGAGTGTGGACGGACCGGATGGCGTTCGTTGTGAGCTCTCGTTGCACAACGAGTCCGCCACCCGAACCGATGCGCTGATCGCTGCGATTGAGCTCGGAAAGAAACGCATCGACACCGACCGTTCCATGGTCGAGCCGCACGGCGACGGTATCGCCACCCGATTCGAAGGAGATCAGGTCGTCGACGACCGCTGACAGCCCGGGCGAGGCGTGGATCAGATAGCGACCCGTGCCCTCGATCTGCGGGGGGAACTCGCCCGGCGCGGCCTCGATACCGACGACGGTCCCGTTCCCGCCGGGCAGCACCGCGAGAATCCGGTCGCCAGAGAGGCGAGCCTGAGCGACGATGTCCGTCGGCGTGTCGGGTGGGGGATGGTCGAGGACCGTGGGGTCGAACAGCTGGATGGGATCGCCGACTCGGACTCCGTATTGCTCGGCGAATGCGAAGCCGACCGCGACCTCGGCCGGGTGCTTCGGGTCGGGCCGGCGACCCTCGAGGATCTTGTAGCGGTTGATCTGGTCGCCGAGCCGCCCGTCGCGAGAGACCAACACTCCGGTGCTCGAGCCGACGGGGGTGAAGAAGCGGCGTGCTTCGACAGCCTCTTTGACGCCGGGGAGCGCCTTGATGGCCGCCGCGTCGAGCGGCGGGCCGGGCGGCGCCTCGGTCCCGAAGTCACCGGTGTCCTTCGAGACGAGTACGTCATAGGCATTCTGAGCGTCGAGGAACCGGCTGTACGCGCTGTCCGTACGCCGAGCTCCCGCGGCGAGCGCGAGCACTGCGCCGCCCACCAACCCGATGATGATCGCCACGCCGAGCCACGAACGCCAGCGACGGCCGAGTTCGGCGAGCAATCGCAGACCGACTGCTGCCACGACGTTGACTCTCCCCGGTCGGGGTGGTCCCCACAAGGGTGGTGGCACATCCGTCGAGTGGCTGCCTCCGCGAATCCTGTCGCGGCCAGAGGCTCGGCGACCTCGTCGCCCGCCGGGGGTTCCCGAAGGAATATACCCCTGGGGGTACCCTGTTCTCCTCGGTGGAACGCGCGGGCGACCGGCGAACGCGCGGGCGACCGGCACTGGACCAGGAGGCGGGCGCGATGAGAGGGCTGTTGGCGTCACCGCTCGGGTTCCTGATCGGACTCTCGCTGGGTGCGCTCGGTGGCGGGGGGTCGGTGCTCGCGGTCCCGGCCCTCGTCTACGGCGCGGGCCAGACCGCCCAAGCTGCGACGTCCACGAGCCTGGTGCTGGTCGGAACCGCGGCTCTCGTCGGCATGGTGGCGCACCACCGCGTCGGGCGGGTCCGCGTCCGTACCGGCGTGCTGTTCGGCCTCGCCGGGGTCCCCGGCTCGATCGCCGGCACCGCGCTCAACCGAGGCCTGAACTCGGACGTGCTGCTCCTGGCCTTCAGCGGGCTGATCCTCGTCGCCGCCTGGAGGATGGTCGTCAGCTGCCCGACGTGCACGAAGGTCGGCGAGGAGGAGGCGTTGCGATCGGACGCAGGGGTCGGTGGCGCCGGGGTCGCGGTCGCCCGGCGGGTCGACGCCGGGACGGCCCTCGCGGTCCTCGCGGCCGGCACCGCGGTCGGGTTCCTCAGCGGGCTGTTCGGCGTCGGCGGCGGGTTCGTCATCGTCCCTGCTCTCGCGCTGGTGGTCGGCCTGTCGATGCCCGACGCGATCGGCACGTCACTGCTGGTCATCGCGATCAACTCCGGCGTCGCGCTGCTGCTGCGCCTCGGTCACAGCACGATCGAGTGGCGCGTGGCGATCCCGTTCACTCTCGCGGCGGTGGCGGGCGTCCTCGCGGGCAAGCGGGTGGCCGATTGGCTCGACCCGAAGTCGAGTCTCCGCTGGTTCGCGGCCCTGTTGGTCGGCGTGGCCCTCTACACCGCGATCCAGGCGACGACCGCGCTCGTCGGCTGACGCGCCCGGCCCCCGAGCGGCGGCCGGTCGGCGCATCCACACCGCTCCGTTAGCGTCATGCGATGACGGTCGTGCGAGCGTAGCGATCGAGGAGTCGGATGCCGCCAGAAGACCGCCGTGAGAGCTCGGCGGAGATCCATCGCCTCCAGCAGGCGGAGATCGACCCCGACCTGCTCGCGCCCATACCCCACCGTCCCCGCCGCCGGACCCGCCCCGCGATCCTGGCGGCGATCTCGGCCGGCGGAGCGTTGGGCACCGCCGGCCGCTACGGACTCAGCCGCGCCATCCACGTCGCACCGGGTTCGTTCCCGTGGGCGACGTTCACGATCAACATCACCGGGAGCTTCGTGCTCGGCGCGTTGCTCACGTTCATCGTCGAACGGTGGCCGCCCAGCCGCTACCTCCGGCCGTTCGCCGCGATCGGATTCCTCGGCGCCTACACCACGTTCTCGACCTACGTGACCGAAGCCGATCTTCTCGCCAAGGACCACGCCACCGACATCGCCGCTCTCTACGTCGTCGCCAGCCTGTTCCTCGGACTGGGCGCCGTCTATGCCGGCATCGTCGTCGCGCGGCTCTGGCCCAACGCCAAGGAGGAGCCATGAAGCTCGAAGGCCCCGGGGAGCGCCTCACCATCTACATCGGTGAGACCGACCAGCACCACCACCGGCCGCTCTACACCGAGATCGTCGAGCGGGCCCAGCAGGCCGGTCTCGCCGGTGCGACCGTCCTGCGCGGCATGGAGGGCTTCGGTGCGTCCAGCCACATCCACACCACCCGGATCCTGCGCCTCTCCGAGGACCTTCCCGTCGTCATCGTCATCGTCGACCGGCCCGAACGCATCGACGCGTTCCTGCCGCAGCTCGACGAGCTCATCACCGAGGGCCTCATCGTTCGCGAGGAGATCGACGTCGTCGTGTACCGCGGCCGGGACACCTGATGCTCATCCTCGTCCTGCTCGTCGGCGGCGCCGTCGGCGCGCCCACCCGCTATCTCGTCGACGGTTGGGTCCAGGACCGTGTCTCGGGTGTCTTCCCGTGGGGGACGTTCGTCATCAACGTCTCCGGCTCGCTCCTGCTCGGGGTCGTGACCGGCCTCGCGCTCTACCACGGGCTCGGCGATCTGCCCACGATCGCCATCGGCACCGGGTTCTGCGGCGCCGTGCACCACGTTCTCCACCTTCTCCTACGAGACGGTGCGGCTCCTCGAGGAAGGATCGGTGGGTCTCGCGGCCGGCAACGCCTTCGGCAGCGTGGCCGTCGGGCTCGCCGCCGCGGCGATCGGCCTCGCGGTCACCGCCGCGCTGTGACCGCCGACGCCCGCGCGCATCGGGCCGCTCAGGAGGGACCCGCCGGACGCGAATCGGCCGGCGGGCGGGGCTCGAGCGTGAGGCCACTGCGACGGCGGTGGATGCTCAGATAGGTGAGGCCGTGGTTCCCGGCCCGGATGGAGCGCCACCGGCCGCGGGGGATGAGCGCGAGGGTCTCGCCGGCGAGCGCCTGCAACCCTCCGTCCACGACGAGCTCACCACTCCCCGATTGCACGTAGACGACGACGTCGACCTCGTCGTTGCGATGCTCGCCGATGGCGGCGCCGGGCCCGAGCCGCACCAGGTTCGCGTCGAGGTCACCGCCATGGGGCAAGCTCCAGACGACCCCGTCCCCACCGCCGGTCGGCACCGCACCCAGATCGGTGACCGTGACGCTCTCGTCGTCCCCCATGCGATCTCCTCGGCTCGACGTGCGCGACGCCATTTTTCGACATTCGCCCGATATCGGATTCAGTGCAGGGATCGAGCGGGCGCGTAGGTCCAGTCGGGTTGCTTGCGCGGCTGCGCCTCGTCGTAGAGCGCGACCCCGTCACGAATGTCGACGATCTTGGGAATCGGCAACACCGGGTGGGAGGTGCCGTCGACCACCTCCGCGGTGAACTCCTCCGGGAACCGGCGCAGGAGGCTGCTGATGACGCGCTGTTCCTCCTCGCCGAGGAAGCATCGGTTCTGGTCGGTGACGTCTCGGAGGCGCTGGCCGATGATCTCGATGTCGAAGGACTCCTCGGCGGCTCCGGCCAGCGCGTCGAGGTGGCGGGTGATCTCGCCGGTCCCGAACTTGCAGGCACGACATTGACCGCAGGATTCGACGTAGAGAAACCGCGAGACCATGCGGGCGACGGCGAGCATGCTGCGGGTGTCGTCGAACACGACGAAGCCGGCGGAGCCGAGCCCGCTCCCGGCCGCACGGAACGCCTCGTAGCTGAGCGGTGTGTCGAGGTCGTCGCCGGTCAGGACGGGATTCGAGACGCCGGAGAGCACGGCCTTGACCGAGCGTCCCTGCACGGGGCCGCCTCCGAGCCGGCCGATGACGTCGCGCAACGGGGTGCCGGGCTCGATCTCGCCATATCCCGCGTGGGCGACGTCGCCGACGACGGTACCGATGAGGGGACCGGGAGTCTGCTCCGTCCCGATGCTCCGGTACCACCCGGCGCCGCGGGTGAGGATGAGGGGCACGTTCGCGAGAGACTCGACGTTGTTGACGAGGGTCGGGTTCGAACCGGTGATCGCCGGAACCTCGGTCGGGCCGGCGCCCGCCGACCACCCCTCTTGGGGTGTCGTCGCGTAGAGGCCGTGCAGATACGGGGGCAGCCAGCGGGGCATGGGCTCGTTGCCCTCGATGACCTCGAGCAGGGCCTTCTCCTCTCCGAAGAGATACTCCTCGGGGCCGCCGACGAGGCTCACCGGGGCATCGCACAAGAGGCCGGCAGCGGCCATCTCGCGCAACGCGCGTTCGAGCGCGGCGATCTCGGGCGCGAACGACGCCTTCACCGCCACGAATGCCTCGCGGGCATTGACGACGGTGGCGGCGACCGACAGTCCTTCGAGCACGAGATACGGGTTCGCGCGCATGAGTGGGCGGTCCTTGAAGGTTCCCGGCTCTCCCTCGGCACCGTTCGCGACGACGTACCGATCTCCCAGCCCCGCGCCGCCCCCGGCGACCGAACGCCACTTCCGCGCGGTGGGGAACCCGCCGCCTCCTCGACCGCGCAGACCGGCGTTCTCGAGCTCGTCGAGCACCCAGGCGGCTCCGCGTCGGCGTGCCGCCGGAAGCGCCCGTCCTCCGCCGGACGCGAGGTAGTCGTCCAGCGCCGCCATCGGCCGGCTCGGCAACAGCAGGTTCGGTTCGATGCTCATGTCTCGGACCGGTTCGAGCTGCCGGCGGACGAGCGCATTCCCGCGGCGAATCGTTCGCTCATCCCGGTACAGACCACGGTTCCGTCCCGGTCGGCGACGACGACTGCATCGGCGAGGTCGTGCACCAGCTGCCTGAAGACCCGACCGCCGAGCCCGAGGTCGAGCGCCTCGTGAAGGTGGGCGAAGCACGGCGCCTCACCACCCTCGTCGGCCGGTTCTCGGGTCGAGGCACTCATGGCGTCACCCCCGCGCGTCGGCACCTCGGGATCGGCAGGCGCCGATCTGGGTGGTCCGTATTGTTCTAGAGTTCACTAGTATATCTCCGTCCAAGAGGATCGGTCGGTGACCGCCTGCTCCGTCCGGCCGGCGGCCTAGTGCGATTCCTCGCCCACCGCGTCGCGTTCTCGTTGAGTGTGGATGAGGCCGACCTCGCTGGTGAGCACGAAGGCGACGATCGTCGCGATCAGGGTGGTGGGGAGGAGGCGGAAGCCGGCCATCTCGCTCACCACGAGCGTCGAGCCGAGCGGCGTCTTGGTGACGCCCGCGTTCGCGGACGCCATGAACGCCGCGATCATCACCGCCTCGTTCGTGCCGGGGACGATCACGTGAAATGCCCGGCCGAGGCAGGCGCCGATGAAGAAGAGCGGGATGATGAACCCGCCGCGCCACTCCGACGACAGGGTCACCGACGTCCCGAGGAGCTTGGCGCACGCGGCCAACCCGAAGAAGGCCACCGTGCCGCCGTGACGAGCGAGGATGTCGTTGATCTGGGCCTCGCCGAACGTGAGCGAGTACGCCGACGCCAGCCCGAGCGCGGCCAGCAGCAGGCCACCGATGACCGGTCGGAGTCCCGGCCGCACCTTCCGCGCGCCGAAGCGCAGCGCGGTGCTCAGGTAGGTGAACGCGACGGCGATGATCGCGCCGCCGACGCCGGCCGCGACCGCCCAACCGAGATCGCCCGGGTGGAGTCCGACGGGGGAGGGGAGGTGCCAGATCGGCTGGAGGTCGGCTCCGGTGGCCACCACGTACACGGCGTACCCGGCGAGGGAACCGAGCACCGCCGGGAGGAGCGCTTCGTAGTACTGCAGGCCGCGTCGGTGCAGCATCTCGAGCGCGAAGATCGCGGAGCCGAGCGGTGCACCGAAGAGGACCGTGAACCCCGCGGCCATCCCGGCGATGGTCAGGACGCGCGACTCGCGCACGACGAGCCCGGCGCGCTTCGCCGCCCACGAGGCCAGCGTCCCGGTCGTCTGGACGAGCGGCGCCTCGGGGCCCATGCCTCCGCCCGACGCGATGCACAGCCACGAGATGGGGATGAGCGAACGCAACATCCGGACGCCACTGGCCGAACCCGACACGTGGATGTTGTCGACCATGAGCTCGACGTCGCCGGGGCTTCCGGCCCAGCGGGTGACGAGCGCCCCGAAGACGCCCACGCCGCCCAGGATGGCGAAGCCGATGAGGCCGCTCCATTCCGTGGGCCACAGCACGTTCTGCAGCAGGTGCAACACCAGGAGGTAGAGCGCGCCGACGATCCCGGACGCCACGCCCACGGCGACGACGAGGCCGACGACCCGAGGCTCCATTCCGAGGAAGATCCCGTCGAGCACGCGAGGCATCCGGAACCGTCCCACCAATATATCGTAGTACGATACATATCGCGATGCCGAAGGAACGAGTCTCGGATGCCGAGTACCGGCGCCTCCTGGCCTTCCGGACCGAGCTCCGCCGCTTCCTGCGCTGGAGCGAGGAGCAGGCCGTGGCCAACGGGCTCACCCCGGCCCACCATCAGCTCCTCCTCGCGGTGCGAGGCGCCGACGACCGCCGCGGACCGACGGTCGGGGACATCGCCTCCTCGCTGATGCTTCGCCATCACAGTGCCGTCGGCCTCGTCGATCGCGCCGCAGAGGCCGGCCTGGTGGTGAGAGTGCAGGACCCCGGGGACCTGCGTTGCGTCAGACTCCGGCTCACGCCCGCGGGAGGCCGAAAGCTGGCCAAGCTCAGCCGACGTCATCTCGAGGAGCTGGAACGCCTGCAGGCCGGCCCGCTCTTCGGTGCCGTGCCGGCTCGGGCCTGAGACGAGCGGAGGAGCCCGATGCGACTGCAGACGCCCCTGTGCGACCTCCTCGAGATCGAACATCCGATCCTGAACGCGCCGATGGGCGGCGGCGACGCTCCCGCCGAGCTCGCCGCGGCCGTCTCGCGAGCGGGTGGACTCGGTCTCATCGGCGGCACGACCGTCGGCGGTGCGCCGTGGCTGATCGACCAGATCCGGCGCGCCCGGGAGCTCACCGACCGACCCTTCGGTGTCGGGTTCATCAGCCACTTCCCGGGCGCGGGGGACCTCATGGCCGTCGCGTTGGACGAGGGCATCCGGATCGTCGCGCATTCCTTCGCCGATCCCACGCCCTTCGTGCCGGCGGCGCGCGCCGCGGGCGCGATCGTGCTGTGCCAGACGCGGACGGTCGAAGGTGCTCGCCGGGCCGCGGCGGCCGGGGTCGACGTCGTCACGGCCCAGGGGACCGAGGCCGGTGGCCACACGGGCCGAGTCTCGACGCTGCCGTTGGTCCCGGCGGTCGTCGACGCGGTCGCCCCGATTCCGGTGGTCGCCGCCGGGGGCATCGCCGACGGCCGAGGAATCGCCGCCGCTCTCATGCTCGGCGCCGACGGCGTCTGGCTGGGCACCCGCTTCATCGCCACGGCCGAGTCGGGCGTCTCGGATGCCTACCGTGCGCGCGTGGTCGCGGCAGGAGCGGACGACACCGTCCTCACCGATGTGTTCGATCTCGCGGTGGGGAGGTCCTGGCCGGAGGGTGTCTCCGGTCGGGCGATCGCGAACGAGTTCTCGGAGCAGTGGCACGGGCGCGAGGACGCGCTGCGAGCCTGGGCCGAGGAGCACCGTGACGAGTACCTCGCGCTCGGCCCCGAATCGGAGGTCGACGAGCGGGCGATCTGGGCCGGAGAGGCCGCGTCGCTCGTGAGCGGCGTGGAGTCCGCTGCCGAGGTGGTTGCACGGCTCGCGGCGGACGCGGCTGAGGTCCTGTCGAGCCGGACCGCGGGGCTGCTCGACCGATCCGCAGGTCGCAGCTCGTCCGCACCGCCCGGCTAATTCTAGTGTAGAGTAGAAATACCGAGACCGGGAGTCGACCATGTCCTTGCCCACAGCAGCATCGAGCCATCACACCGCCTGGGTGACATCGCCCGGCGGCACACCCCATCCCGTGCGCTACGCCGTGGAGGGAGGGCGCCTCGTCTGCTTCGGAGACGGTGTCTCTGGCGAGCGTGCCCGACCGGGCGCGGGTGTCCGTCTCGATTCACGAGATCGCCGGGGCCGGAGGACACCTGCTCGCCAGCTTCGGCGCGTCGTTGCGACGGCTCACGCCCGCCGAGGTCGATCTCAACGCGCTCGGCGAGCTCCTCGACCACGTGTCGCTCGGCCGCACCCTCGACGAGGCCGAGGTCAAGCTCGCCGAGCTCCGTGCGACGCGCCACGTCGTCGAACTCGCCCCGTGACTCCGCGGTGGATCCGAGGTCTTCTCGGGACTCCGCTCGACGACGTGTCGAATGCGAAGGTGGCCGAGCCCGAGGTGCTCGATCGATGACCGCGCTGCAGGAGCAAGCCCGCGCGCTCGGCGACCCGACGCGTCACGCGATCTTCGAGTTCGTCGCCGACGCGGCGCACCCGGTCGACGTCGCCGAGCTCACCGATCACTTCGGCTTGAATCACAACGCGATCCGACAGCACCTGGCGAAGCTCGTCGATGCGCAGCTGGTGACCGAGAGCCGCGCGACCGGCGGCGGGCGCGGTCGTCCGAGGCTGCAGTACCGGCTGCACCCTCGACGCGGAGAGCCGCTGGGGCGTGACCGGCCCGTACGAGCGGCTGAGCGTGCTCCTCGCCGAGATGCTCCGCACGGGTGACTCGGCTTACGACGTCGGCAAGCGGTCGGTGGGCCACCCGGGGCACGGCCCGGCGCCGGACGAGGACCCGGTCTCCTTCGTGGTCGACGCGATGGAGCGTCAGGGATTCGAACCCGAGGTCCGCAACGCGCGGGGGCGCCGCGTCGACCTGGTGCTGCGCAGCTGCCCGTTCGAGTCGGCCGTGCTGGCGGATCCGGACACCATCTGTGATCTTCACCTCGGCATCGCCGAGGGTGTCGCCGACCTGACCGGCGATCGCCTCGTGGTCGACGAGCTGATCGCGCATCACCCCCGCCGCGCGAGCTGCCGGATCCGGATGCACCTGGGCACCGAGAGCGAGGGGTGAGCCGGCCCCCCGAGCGGGAGCTCGGGCTGACGGCGGAGGGAAGTGAATCGAACGTGCGCGTGCGCGTACGAAGCAGCGGTCATGCGTGACACCGAGCGTGTCGCACACCGCGACCTGACGACGCGAGCCGAGGTCCACGATCTGGTGGTCCACTTCTACCGGGAGGTGGCGCTCGACGACCTGCTCGGTCCTGTCTTCGGTGAGACCGCCGAGGTGGACTGGGCGGTCCACATTCCGCGCCTGATCGACTATTGGAGTCGGGTGCTCCTCGGGCACGAGGGCTATGACGGAGCGATCCTCGCGGCGCACCGGTCCCTGCACGAGCTCGAACCGTTCCGACTCGAGCTCTTCGACCGCTGGTACGCGCTCTTCGCCGAGTCGGTCGACGAACGGTGGGCGGGCCCGAAGGCAGAAGAAGCCAAGGCCCATGCCGCCAAGATCGCCGCCATCCTCGCTCGGCGGCTGCTCGACGCCGACTGGAGCCCGACCGACCGACCCACCCGGTGACGAGTCCCCGTCCGGCCTGCCCTCGGAGTCGGTTCAGCACGGTCGTGCCGTCACCCACCCGAGCTCGGAGGAGATGCGCACGCCGGTGGCCGGATGGTGCAGCGGGGTGACGAGGTCTCTCAGCAACTCGCAGAAGGCGTCGTAACCGACGGACTCGATGGCGGGGATCGACGGCCCCGCCGCCGCGAGACCGCGTACGGCGGTCTCGACGTCGGGCCACTCGTTGATCACCTCGACCGCGCCCTTCGCCCCGACCTCGAAGCGGGTCGATCGCAGCATCTCCTCGATCACGTCGGCGGTCTCGCCGATCTCGATCGTCGCGGTCCGGTGGCTGGGCGGCGAGTGCTCGACGATCGTGAGGAAGTACGGCAGCAGGCCCATGCAGTCGTAGGAGCCCCAGTAGGTGAGTCCGAGCCACCCGTCGTCGGTGAGCACCCGTCGCGCCTCGGCCAGTGCGTCGGCACAGCCGTTCCAGATCCCGTTGAAGCTGGTCACGACGTCGAAGGCGTCGTCGGCGAACGGGAGATCGAACATGTCGCCGACCCGGAAGTCGCCGTCGGGCGTCCGGGCCCGCGCGATGGCGATCAACGTCTCGGCGGCATCGATGCCGCTCACCGACGCGCCGCGGCGCGCGGCCGTGCTCGCCGCCAAGCCCGACCCGCAGGCGATGTCGAGGTGACGCACCCCTTCGCCGACGCCCAGCGCGTCGAGCACGACGTCGTTGGCCGGTCGGGCGTACGGCTCGAACAGGTAGGCCCACTCCGTCGCCCGGGCCCCCCAGCCCCGTCCTGCCTCTCGCCAGTCGAACCGGCGTGGCTCGGTCTTCGTGGTCGCGGCGAGCGGGGAATCGGTCATGGCGCCTCCCGAGAGAGCACGATCGGTCGTTCTCCATAGAAAGTACGACCGGTCGTGCTATCTTGTCAACCGTGACGTCCGATGCAGCACCCTCCGTTCGCCGAACCCGCGTCGACGGCGAACGCACGAAGGCGTCGATCCTCGAGACCGCGGTTCGGCTGGCGACGATCGAGGGCCTCGACGGGCTCAGCATCGGCAAGCTCGCCCGCGCGACCGAGGTGAGCAAGAGCGGCGTGTACGCCCACTTCGACTCCAAGGAAGCGCTGCAGCTCGCCACGGTGGACACCGCGCGCCGGCTCTTCATCGACGTGGTCGTGAGCCCGGCGCTCGCGCGTCGAAGGACTCGATCGTCTGCGGGCGCTGTGCGAGTCCTTCCTCGCCTACGTCGAGCACCGCACGCTCCCGGGCGGCTGCTTCTTCGCCGCGGCCGCGGCCGAGCTCGGTGGCCGGCCGGGCCCGCTGAAGGAGCGCGTGGCGAGGAACCAGCGCGACTGGATCCGCGTGCTCACCCAGGCTGCCGACGAGGCGGTGCGACGCGGGGAGCTGCGCTCGGACACGGACGTGGGAATCCTCGTCTTCGAGCTCAATGCCCTGGTGATCGCCGCCAACACGTCATTCGTCCTCCACGACGACCCCGCGGTCATCGCCCGCGCCCGGACCGCCGTCGAGCGGACACTCGCCGCGGTCACGCCCGATTGACCATCGCCGTCATCACGTCGCGCCCGGTCGCCCGCCGGGATCGCAGTGTCAGGCGACCTGGCTGGCGACCGCGGCGTGGCTCTCGCGCCGGGCGTCGGTGCGGGCGGCAACCTTGCGGAGTCGGTCGAGAAAGCGCAGCAGCCGGTCACGAGCCCGAGCCGCATCGGGGCTCAGGCCCTCGAGGTCCGCGAGTCGCCAGCTCTGGAGCACGACGGGAACGACGATCTGGTGGTAGTGGATCGAGAAGTCGTACACGCCCGCCGCGGCGATGACGCGGGCGAGGCGGGCGAAGTCGGTGATGCCGGTCCCGGGCATCGCGAAGCCCCGGACGACCTCGTCCATCGCGAGCACCATCGCGGAAGGGTCGCGCTCGATCGCGGCGCCGGCGAGGTCACGGTAGAAGAGGAAGTGCAGGTTCTCGTCCGCTGCCACGCGTCGCATGATCGTTCGCCCGGCGGGGTCGGTGAGGAGCTCGCCGGTGTTGCGGTGTGCGACGCGTGTGGCGAGCTCTTGGAGCGACGTGTACACGAGCGCGCGGTGCGGGTCGGCGAAGCGCGGTATCACTCCGGCCGCCACCTGCTGCATACGGCCCCGTTCGAGCGCGACGGGATCGACCGCTCGCGTGACCGTCAGGTAGTCGCGGATCACGATCGCGTGCCGGCCCTCCTCTGCGGTCCAGCGCCGCGTCCATTCCGACCATGCGCCGTCGGGCCGGCCGTCGCTGAGCGATTCGGAGTAGTACGGGAGGTTGTCCTCCGTGAGGAGGTTCACCGTCAACGCGACGCGCGCCTCGTCCGAACAGGATCCTGGTTCCGGGCTCCATCGGTCGTCGTCCGCGAAGTCGCGCCCACGGCTCCACGGCACCAGCCGATGCGGGAACCATTCCTTCGCGGTGGCGAGGTGGCGTTCGAGGAGTCGCTCGACGACGGGTACGAGGTCGCTCGACAGGTCGGTCATCGGCCGGAGATGAGCCACGGGGGGACCCCCTTGTTCGTGAGGCCGCGACCGGGGTCCGGGGCCGAGGCGTCGGTGAGCTCTGCTGCCGGGAAGCGCTCGCCGGCAGGAGCACTCATCCTAGGGCGATGGGCCGGGACGCCGCGCCTGACCGCCGGGCCCGGGCATGCCGGCGCTCACGGCGCCGGCCGTCGATCGTCGGGCGGTCGTTGGAGCTCGACGACGTAGTGCGGATCCGCGGCCGAATGCCGGCCGGCTTCGAAGATCCCGAGACGGGTCAGTGCCGATGCGGCCGTGAGCGCGGCGCCGGCAGCGGTCGAGGCGAGCCGGCGCCGGCGGCCGGTGAACGCGAGGGCGAGCCCGCCGACCGTCAGCACCTCGCCGGCCTTGATGAGGCGATCCGCACGTCCTCGACGGAACGCCTCCCCAGCGGGTCCGGCCCGGCGGCGCATCGTCCGGACCGCGACGGCTTCGAGCGCGGCGCCGGCGAGCGCGAGCCGCCGGGCCGGACCCGCCTGCCCGATCGGCGCACACACGAGCCCCATGCCGCCGGCCGCGCTCGCGCTGGAGCCGGCGAACACGAACGGCATCTCGCGATGCCCCTCGTGCCAGGCCGGGACGGCCGTGTCGCTGATCAGGGCCGCGGTGTAGGTCGCGACCGCCGGTCCGAGGAGCGCGCTCGCGGCGGTGGCGACCGTGCCGAGGGTCCCACCACGCTCGGTCACCGCCGCCGCGGCCGCGAGCGCGGTGGACGGTCCGTAGGCCGCGAGCAGCCACGACCCGACGCTCATCGGGGACGTGGGCTTGACCACGCGGAGCATGTTGACGAAGCGCGCCGGACGCCCGAGGTCGTGCACGAGGGCCACGCCGCCGAGGGCGATCGCAGCCGTGGCGACGACCTTGGTGCGTACGGCGAGCTCGCGCCGGCCCGTCGCCTGGGCGCCGGCGGCGAGCAGCGACGACGCACCGGCGAGGCCGCCGAGGAAGAGGTAGCCGCCGATCTCCGGCGCCTTCCACGTCGGCGCCTTGAGGATCGGGAGGCCGTAGTAGGAGTCGAACTCGCGCGTCCGGGACCATCGGCTGCTCGCCGCGGCTCCCGCGGCGAGCGGCTCCGGCGCCCTTGGTGTCGATGCTCACGACGACCGCCGGCCGAGGAACGCGAGGACCGACCGTGCCGGTGAGCGAGAGCGCCGCGAGCCCGACCGAGCGCCACATGGTGGGCAGGTCGCGCGTCGTCACGACCGGGTCCGGGGGCAGCCCGTAGACCTCGGGCTCGTCGAGCAGGAGGAAGAACGCCCCCGAACCGCCCACGCCGTCGTCCGGGTCCGCGCCGTAGAGCCGGGCGTCGGCGACGCCGGCCGCCTGCAGCCGGCCGACCCGGTCGTCCGCGCGTGCCCGCAGCTCGTCGAGCGGACCGAACTGGATGGAGTCGGTGGGGCACGCCTTCGCGCACGCCGGCTCCATCCCGACGGTGAGCCGGTCGTAACACATCGTGCACTTCCAGGCCCGGCCGTCGTCCTTGCGCTGGTCGATCACGCCGAAGGGGCACGCGCGGATGCAGTACCCGCACCCGTTGCAGATGTCCTCCTGGACGACGACGGTGCCGAACTCGGTGCGCAACAACGAGCCGGTCGGGCACACGTCGAGGCAGGCGGCGCGGGTGCAGTGCTTGCAGACGTCGCTCGACATCAGCCAGCGGAGCTCGTCACGCTGACCGGGCTCCTGCGGACCGAGCGGCTTGCGCTGTTCGATGAACGCGACGTGCCGCCACGTGTCGGCGCCCAGTCCACGCGTGTTGTCGTACGACATCCCCGAGAGACTCAGCCCGTCCTCCGGGATCCCGTTCCACTCCTTGCACGCGACCTCGCACGCCTTGCAGCCGATGCAGATGCTCGTGTCGGTGAAGAAGCCGCGACGCGTGTCGGTCGAGCTCGGGCGGGTCGCCACGGCCTCCCGTCCCGTGGCGTCGGTGATGCCGGCCCGGTGGCGGTACTCGGCGACGAAGGTGTCGCGCGCCGCCCGCGGGGTCGGCGGCCGGCGCGCATGTCGCACGTGAAGGCCTTGACCTCCTGGATGTGCACGTTCGGATCGAGCGACAGGTCGCGCGAGCTCGTTGGCCGCGTCACCGGTGGAGAGGCCGTTCGGCCCCCAGTGGTAGGGCAGGCCCACCTGGTGGATCCGCCGGCCGCGAATCTGCAGGCTCGGGATCCGATCGGTGACCATGACCCGGGCCTCGATCGCGCTGCGGGCGGTGACGATCGTGGCCCACCCGAGGTGCTCGAGCCCGCGTTCGGCGGCCAGCTCGGGGAGACCTCGCAGAACATCTCCGGCTGGAGCTCGGACAGGTACGGCTGCCAGCGCGACATGCCACCCGCGGTGTGATGTTCGGTGAGCCGGTAGGTCGTCGCGACGAACGGGAAGACGTCGGCCGCCGCGCCGGCGTCGCTCGGGTGGAAGAGGTTGTTGCCACCGGTCGGTCCGATCATCTGGCGCGCCGGGTTGCGCGCGCGGTCGTAGAGCGCGTTCGCGACCGGCGATTCCTGGGGTTCGTAGTGCGTGGGCAGCGGCCCGTCGGTGAGCCCGGCCGGTGCGAACAGCCACGCCTTGCCGTCGGCCTGCATGATGAACGGATCGCGTCCGCCCAGCGCAGCAGGACCCGTCGCATCCGGGGGCGCCGCGTGGTCCGGGGCCTTGTCGGCCTCGAAGTCCGGGACGTCGTGGCCGGTCCACCGTCCCTGGGCCGGGTCCCACCAGACGTAGGCCTTGCGCTCGCTCCAGGGGTTGCCGTCGGGGTCCGCCGACGCCCGGTTGTAGAGGATGCGCCGGTTCGCGGGCCAGGCCCAGCCCCATTCCGGCGCGACCCAGCTCTGCTCGCCACCGGGGACGCGCCGGGCCGGCCGGTTCACTCCGTCGGCGTACGCGCCGCAGTAGATCCAGCATCCGCACGCTGTGGAGCCGTCGTCGGCCAGCTCGGTGTAGGAGGAGAGCGGCGTGCCCTGCTCGTCCCACCCGTTGATCTCGGCGAGCACCGCCTCGGCGTCGGGCTCCTCGATCCGCCCCCGGGTCGGGTAGTCCCATGTGAGGTCGAGCACCGGGCGGTCCATCGGGTCCTCGGAGCCGGCGAGCTTCTCGCGGATGCGCCGCCCGAGGTGGTAGGTGAACCACAGCTCGCTGCGGGCCTCGCCTCCTGGTTCGACCGCGGCGTGGTGCCACTGCAGCAGGCGCTGGGTGTTGGTGAACGTGCCGTCCTTCTCGGTGTGCGCGGCCGCGGGAAGGAAGAACACCTCGGTGCCGATGTCCTCGGTGCGCAGCTCGCCGGATTCGATCTCCGGACCGTCCTTCCACCAGGTGGCCGATCTCGATCAGCGAGAAGTCGCGCACGACGAGCCAGTCGAGCTTCGCCATGCCGAGCCGCTGCATCCTGGCGTTGGCCGAGCCGACGGCGGGGTTCTCACCCATGACGAAGTAGCCCGTGCACGTGCCGTCCATCTGGTTGACGACGGTCTCGTAGGTGCTGTGGCTGCCGGTGAGGCGCGGCAGGTGGCCGAAGCACCAGTCGTTCTCCGCCGTCGCCGCCTCGCCGAAGTACGCCTTCAGCAGGCTCACCGTGTAGGCGCGCATGTTCGCCCCAGTAGCCCTTCTGGGCCGCGTCGGCGCCGACGAAGGTGTCGAGGTCCTCGTCCCGGTGGGCGTGGGGCATCGGGATGTAGCCGGGCAGGATGTTGAACAGCGTCGGGATGTCGGTGGAGCCCTGGATCGACGCGTGGCCACGCAGGGCGAGGATGCCGCCGCCGGGGCGTCCGATGTTGCCGAGCAGCGTCTGGAGGATCGCGGCGGTACGGATGTACTGCACGCCGACGGTGTGCTGGGTCCAACCCACCGCGTACGCGAACGCCGTGGTGCGGTCACGACCGGAGTTGCTCGTGATCAGGTCGCACACCCGCGCGAAGAGGTCTGCGGGACGCCGCAGATCTCCTCGACCATCTCCGGGGTGTACCGGGCGAAGTGGCGCTTGAGCACCTGGAACGCGCAGCGTGGATGCTGCATCGTCTCGTCGCGGTGCGGCTCGGCCTGGCCGATCGACGCGCCACCGGAGCCGTGGGACTCACCCCGACCGGACTCCTTCATCGCGTCGTCCGTGCGGTTCTCGTACTGCCGGTCGCGTGCGCCGGCCGAGGACTGGATCTCCGCGCCCTCGTACTGCCAGGTCTCGGTGTCGTAGGTGCGCTGCTCGGGGTCGAAGCCGGAGAAGACACCGTCGAGGTCCTCGGTGTCGCGGAAGTCCTCGCGCAGGATCACGGGGCCGTTCGTGTAGGCCGCGACGTAGTCGTGGAAGTACCGGCCCGTCCGGAGGACGTGGTTGATGATCCCGCCGAGGAAGGCGATGTCGGTGCCCGGTCGCAGCGGTACGTGGACATCCGCGAGCCGCGCTGGTCCGCGTGAAGCGCGGATCGACGTGGATCAGCGTCGCCCCGCGCGCCTTCGCCTCCATGACCCACTGGAACCCGACGGGATGGCACTCGGCCATGTTCGAGCCTTCGATGACGATGCAGTCGCTGTTCGCCAGGTCCTGCTGGAAGGTCGTGGCGCCGCCCCGACCGAAGGATGTCCCCAGACCGGGGACGGTGGAGCTGTGTCAGATCCGCGCCTGGTTCTCGATCTGGATCGCGCCGAGCGCGGTGTAGAGCTTCTTGAGGAGGTAGTTCTCCTCGTTGTCGAGCGTCGCGCCGCCGAGGTGCGCGATCCCCATGGTGCGATTCACCTGCTTGCCCTCGAATTCCCACTCCCAGCCGCGCCGTCGGCTGTCGATGACGCGGTCGGCGATCATGTCCATCGCGACGTCGAGTGGGAGGTCCTCCCAGTCCGTCCCGTGCGGGCGCCGGTACTTGACGCGGTGCTCGCGGGCCGTGCCCGTGGTCAGCTGCAGCGACGCGGAGCCCTTCGGGCACAGCCGCCCCCGGCTGATCGGCGAGTCCGGGTCGCCCTCGATCTGGACCACCTCTCCGTCGCGCACGTACACGTCCTGCCCGCAGCCGACCGCGCAATAGGGGCAGATCGACTTGACCACGCGATCTGCAGGTCGCGACCCGGGGCCGGAGGGATTCCGTGGCTCGACTCCTGACCGCAGCGCCCCGTCCGAGCGGGTCGTCGCCCCGCAGCTGGCGGAGCACGGGCCACGACCGGATGTCTCGTGCCATCAGCGCCTCCTCGTCGACGACCCCGCTACCCAGAAGGTAGACGTACCCAAACGTTCACCCCGGGACGCCGGCTGCTCGTCCGGCGCGGCTCGGCTCTCGACCGTCGGTAGAGTCCCGCGCCATGGGGCGTGGACGCGACGTCGTGCTCGCGGTCGTCCGAGCCGCGCACCGCGCATGAGCTCGGGCGGTTTCGACGTCGTCGTCGTGGGTGGCGGACTGGTCGGCACCGCACTCGCGTACGAGCTGGTGACGGCGGGCGCACGCGTCGCGCTGGTCGACCGGCACGATCCGGGACGTGCGACGGATGCCGGCGCCGGGATCCTCTCGCCGGAATCGACGAGTCTCGAGGATCCTGCCGGCTTCGCGCTGGCGATGGGTGCCGGTGAGCACTACCGCGCGCTCGTCCCGGTGCTCGAGGACGACGGTCGGCGGTCCACGGGATACGGCGTCCCGGGTCTGCTCCGCGTCGCCTTCCGGGAGTGGGAGGACGAGCTGTTCGCCGTCAACATCGGGCTGGCACGTGCCCGGTGCCCCGACGAGGTCGAGGAGATCACGCCGGCGGAGGCCACCCGCCGGTTCCCGTCCCTCGGCGAGATGCGCGCCGCGTGGTTCAGCCCGCGGGCGGCCCGGGTGGACGGGCGGGCGATGACCGCGGCGCTGCTCGACGCCGCGACCGCGCGCGGTGTCGAGGTCGTCCCGGGCGCGGTCACGGCGTTCCGGACCGACGGCGGTCGGGTCCACGGTGTCTCGCTCGCGGACGGCACCGGCCTCGCGTGCGGCACCGTCGCCGTCGCGGGTGGCGCGTGGACCACGGCGCTGGGGGACCGGCTGGGGGTCACGATCCCGGTGGCGCCGGTCCGCGGTCAGATCGTCCACATCCGGCTCGAAGGCGTGGAGACGGCCCGCTGGCCGATCGTCTCGCCGTTGCTCAGCCAGTACATCGTGCCGTGGCCGGGTGGTCGCCTGGCGGTGGGCGCGACCCTGGAGCCCGACGCGGGCTTCGACGCGCGGCCGACCGCAGCCGGCATGCGCCAGCTCTTCGGGGAGATGTTGCGACTCGCACCGGGGCTCGCCGACGCGACGTTCCTCGACATCCGCGCCGGGCTGCGGCCGGTCAGCGCCGACGACAGCCCGGTGCTCGGGCGGCTGCCGGGCTGGGAGAACGCCTACGTGTGCACGGGCCACGGCGCCAACGGGCTGTTGCTCGGCCCGTTCAGCGCGCGGCTCGTCGCCGACGTGATCGGCGGGCGCCCGCCGGCGCTGGATCTCGCCCCGTTCGGAACGGAGCGGTTCGACGTGGCCGCCGGACGTGAGCGACCGCGACGATGAACGAACCGTCGCTCGGAACGCTGGCGGTGCTCGCGCTGACGGCGGCGGCGTCGCCGTTCAGCCTGATCGCGTTCAGCCTCGTCCTCGCGACCGATCGCGGTCCGAAGAACGGCATCGCCTTCATCGGGGGATGGATCACCACGGTGCTGGTCATCGGGGTCGTCGGCCTCGCGATCGGCGGGTCGATGGACGTCGGCAGCGGCGGGACCCCGGCAGACGCGACCTACGGGATCGAGCTCGCGCTCGGTGTCGTGCTGCTGATGCTGTGGGTGCGGCGACGACTGGCCGGACCCGTCGTCCGCACGGAGGTGGAGAAGCCGCAGCCGGCCTGGCAGCGCCGGATCGCGACGATGCGGTCGCCGGGCGCCTTCGTGCTCGGGGGCGCGGTCCAGACCTGGCCCGTCATGCTCGCCGGTGTCGCCGAGATCACCCGTGCCGGCACGGGCGTGCCGGAGGCCGTCCTGTGGCTCGTGCTGTTCGCGTGCGCGACGACCGCCGGCATCGTGATCCTGGAGGTGCTCGCGTTCCGGTCGCCGGGTTCGGCTGCCGCACGCCTGGACCGTATCCGCAGCTACGTCGACTCCCACCGGGACCGGGTGCTGCGGTGGGTGACGCTCGGCGGCGGGATCTGGCTCACGGCGCGAGGCGTGCTCGGGCTGATCCGATGAGCGGAGCGCCTAGGGCGCCGTCGTCGTGGTGGTGGTCGTCGTCGTGGTCGTGGTGGACGTGGTCGTCGTCGTGGACGTGGTGCTCGTCGAGGTCGTGGTGGTCGTGCTCGTCGGCGGGGGTCCGGTGCTCACGCTGAGCTGCACCGTAGAGCCCCTCTCGGCGAGCGAAGCGCCGGGCGGGGACTGATCGAAGACCAGGCCGGCGGCGATCGTCGGGTTGGCCTGGTTGAGGGTCGACGCCCTCAGGCCCGCCCGCTCGATCGCGCGTTGTGCCGCGAGCACCGGTTGGCCGACGACGGCCGGGACGTTCACCTTCTCGACCGTGCCGTCGTCGCGCGTCACGAGCCACGCCACGAGGACGCCGATCGCAACCACCAGGACCAGCCCCAGGGCCACGATCCACCCGGTGCTCGATCGGTGAGGCGCCGCGGCGACGGGGACGGGCGCGGCGACGACCGGCATCGGGGTCGTGCGCTCGGCGGGGACGCGGAGCCGGCGCAGGTCGGCCGCGGCCTCGTCGGCGGTCGCGTACCGACGCGCCAGGCTCGGCGCGGTGAGGCGCTCGACGACGACGTCGAACGCGGGTGGCACCGCGGGCGCGGTCGCCGAAGGGGGCAACGGCTGCTCGTCGAGCTTGCGGCGCGTGATCGACAGCGCGTCCGGACCGCTGAACGGAGGCGTCCCGGTCACCGCCTCGTGGAGCATGACGCCGAGCGCGTAGAGGTCGCCGCTCGCGTCGGGTGGGTTGCCCTGGAGCCGCTCGGGCGCGCTGTAGATCGCGGTGGTGATCGGTGCGTCCGCCAGCCCGGCGAGCCCGGCGGCCGCGGTGCCGAAGTCGCTGACCTTGACCGATCCGTTCCGGGCGAGCAGCACGTCGCGCGGCGTGAGGTTTCCGTGGAGGACGCCGGCGCGGTGCGCCGCCGCGAGCGCGTTCGCGACGGCCTCGCCGATCACGCCGGCCTGCTCGACGTCGAGTCGCGGTCCACCCTGGATCCGATCGGCGAGGGTGGTGCCCTCGACGTATTCCATGACGGAGAAGGGCCGGCCCGCATCCTCCCCGGTGTCGAAGACGGCCACGATGTTCTCGTGGTGCAGCGTCGCCGCGACGCCGGTCATGCGGCGGAAGCGCTCGACCACGCCGGGGTTGGCCGCCAGATCGGCCGCGAGCACCTTGACCGCGACCTGCCGCCCGAGCTCGCGGTCGCGGGCGACGAAGACCTCGGCGGCCCGAGACGATCCGATGCGGCGTTGGACCTCGTAGCGGCCGGCGAGGACCCTCGGCGATGAGTCCGTCATCGTTCGCCCCCTCTGCTGCTGACGACGGGACCCTACTGTGATCACTCCAGGTCCTTCGGTGCACCGATCTGCACACCCTGCTCGATCGTTCCGAAGGCGAGCAGCAGGCTCGGTGCGGCGAGCACGAAGGCGACGACGGTCACGACGAGACCAACGGTCCGGAAGCTGTCGTGGTGGGGCCGGCTGATGGTGTGCGTCGGCTCTCGGTGCGTCGTGAGGCGCGGCTCAGAACAGCGGGACGTACTGCGTCAGGCCGAGGATGCCCGGCAGTTGGACCAGCAGCGGGCACGTCGCGCTGATCGGTGTCGCGAGCGTCGGGAACACGGTCGCGCCGAGTGGTGGATCACCCGCGCACAGTGCCGGCAGCACCTGGGTCACCGTCGTGAAGGGGTCGTTGCTCGCCACGATCGACGCGCACGTTCGCGGTGACGAACGTCCGGTACTCGGGCGCGGCCTGAGCGGCCAGGGCCGGGCACGCCACGGGCACTCCGGTCCGGATCGCGGTGTTCAACACGGTGCGGATCAAGGGTGGAGGACTCGACGCCGGCGTGACGTGCTCCAGGTCGGCCTTCCACGGTGCGTAGGGGTCCCCGCCAGGCTGGGGGCCCGGGCAACCGGTCATCACGACGAGCGAGACCAACGCGACGCCGACGCTGAACATCCTCCGCATCGGGCCCCCCGGGTCCGGGTCGTGCGGTGCACGCCTCGCCGGTCAGGTACCCGAGAGCCGGGATCTCATGCCCGCGCTGATCGTCCCTCGCGAGAATGGCCTCCGATGGAGCGCGTGAGCCCCGAGGACCTCACCTCACTGGCGACCGATACCGGGCCCGCGCCGATGCAGGTCGGTGCGATCCTCCTGCTCGACGCGGCCGCCGGGTTCGACGTCGACCGGGCGGTCCACGCGATGGCCGAGCGCATCCGCTCGATCCCGCGCCTGCGGCAGCGGCTGGTGCGGGCACCGCTCGGCTGCGGTCGTCCGGTCTGGGTCGACGACGGCGACTTCGAGATCGCTCGCCACGTCGAGGTCGTGGCGTGCCCCGCGCCCGGGGACGAGACCGCGCTGTTGGCCGTGGCGGCCGATCGGATGACGGCGCGGTTGCCCGTCGGCCAACCGTTGTGGTCGGCGACGTTCGTGACCGGCATCGTCGGCGGTCGCGTTGCGCTGGTCGTGGTGTTCCACCACGTGCTCGCCGACGGTCTCGGCGGCCTCGCAGTGCTCGCGCAACTCGTCGACGGCGCCCCCGGAACGGGCGTGGTCCCGTTCCCGCGCCCCGCCCCGTCGACGGGCTCGCTCGCTCTCGACGCATGGCAGGCGCGGGCCCGCGCGCTCACGAGGCTCCCGGACGGTGTGGCACACGTTCGTGTCGCGATCGCGGAGCTCCGTGCGAGCGGACCGGCCCGACCGGCGCGCTCGTCCCTGAACCGGCCGACGGGACCGCGACGCCGGTTCACCATCGTGCGAACCGGGCTCGAGCCGGTGGTCCGGGCGGCGCACGCGCGCGGTGCGACCGTGAACGACGTCGTCCTCACCGCGGTCGGGGGTGCGCTGCATCGCCTGCTGGCCGCTCGGGGCGAGCAGGCGGAGCGCTTCGTGGTGTCGGTCCCCGTGTCGGCCCGGCGGTCGGCCGGCGTCGCCGACCTGGGCAACCAGGTCGGTGTGGTGCCGATCGAGGTGCCCGGCGTGGGTCCGCCGTCGGATCGTCTCGCGGCCGTCGCGCGCGCCACGGGTGCAGCCAAGGAAATGCCGCGAGGCGCTTCCGCCGCGCTCCTGGGTCCCGTGTTCCGGCTGCTCGCCCGGTTGGGGATCTTCCACTGGTACATCGATCGCCAGAGGCTGGTGAACACGTTCGTGACCAACCTGCGCGGTCCGGACGCACGACTGACGTTTCTCGACGCGCCCATCGTCGACGTCCTGCCGGTCGCGTTGGTGACGGGCAATGTCACGGTCTCGTTCGCGGTCATGTCCTATGCGGGCTCACTCGTCGTCACGGTCATCGCCGATCCCGACGCGTGCCCGGACGTGGCGGTGTTGGGCGAGCTGCTGGCCGGCGAGCTGCACGCGCTGGTGTCCGCCCGGGATCGGTGAGGTCGGGAGCGAGTACGGTTCGGCCGCGAGTCCTTGTCTGCGGCGGCCTGGGGGGAGCATGGGTCGTTTCCGGTCGTTTGTGATCGTGGCGGTCGTGTTGGGGCTCGTCGCCACGGCCTGCCGCCCCGGGTGGGCCGGCCACGCGCATGGCCACCACCCGGCCGTGCGCCTCGCCGCCGCGACGGCCCCGAGGTCGGTGGCGAGGTTCGATCGGTTCCAGGCCACCGCAACGCTCACGCCCGAGCCGCAGAACCCGTTCGACCCCGGACGAGCCGACGTCCGCGCCGTGTTCGTCTCGACCCGAGCGGCGGCCAGCACCGCTCGAGGTGCCGGCGTTCTGGTACCAGCGGCTACGAGCGCCGGCTGGTCGAACGGACTCGAGCAGCCTCACGCCGGACGGCGCGCCGCAGCTGCATGGTGCGCTTCACGCCCGCCCCGGCCCGGTCTCTGGCGCTGGCGGTGGGTCGCCCGGACCCCGCAGGGCCGACGAGGAGCGCTCGTTCGCGCACGCTCCAGCGTCGATCCCGGCGCGCGCGCCCTGGCTTCATCCGCCGGAGCAAGCGCGACCCGCGCTACCTCGCCTCGACGACGGCTCGCCGTACTTCGCCGTCGGCGAGAACCTCGGCTGGTACGACGGGCGCGGCACCTACGCGTACGACGAGCTGGTTCGCGCAGCTCGCCGCGCAGGGCGCGAACTTCGGCCGGATCTGGATGCCGTCGCTGGGCCTTCGGCATCGAGTGGATCACGACACGCGGCCTCGGGCGACTACACGGACCGGCTCGATCGGGCCTGGCAGCTCGACACCGTTCTGGAACGCGGCCGAGCGCGACGGCATCGCCGTGATGCTCTCGCTGCTCAACCACGGCGCGTTCTCGCGCTACTTCAACTCGCGAGTGGGCGGCGAACCCGTACAACGCCGCGAACGGCGGTCCGCTCGCCGCGCCCGCCGAGTTCTTCACGCGACGCGAGCGCGCGTGCGCTGTTCGAGCGGCGGCTGCGCTATGTCGTCGCGCGCTGGGGCTAGTCGACGCACGTCTCAGGCGTGGGAGCTCTGGAACGAGGTCGATCTCAGCGACGGCTACAAGTCCGCCCCGGTGACCGCATGGCACGCCGAGATGTCGGCGCGCTGCGCGCGCTCGATCCGTTCGACCACCTGGTGACGACCAGCCACGCGTTCCTCAGCGACCTCGCCGTGCTGCAGGGCGGCGGGCTCGACTTCACGCAGCACCACTTCTACGCGAACCCGCTGCCGAGCCTCGCCAACGTTCCGCGACCGTCGTCACGCGGACGGCGGAGCGTCTCGCCGCGACCGGCGCCCCGGTGCTCTTCGGCGAGCTCGGCGTCGACTCGCGCGGTCTGGCCGAGACGCGGGACGCGGACCCGGAGGGGATCGGGATCCACGACGGCCTGTGGGCGGGCGCCATGTCCGGCGGCTTCGGGACCGCGATGTCGTGGTGGTGGGACAACCTGATCGCGCTCGAGCCGGCCCGCTACTACCCGATGTTCGGTGCGGTGGCGCGCTTCGTCGACGGGATCCGCTGGGATCGCGAGCGCTTCGTGCCGGCCGCTCGGCGACCACCACCGCGACCGCACGACCGCCACGTAGTGCGTGGCCGCGCGGGCACAAGACGCTCGCATTGCTCTGGCTCAAGGACGACGCGTACCAGTGGTACCAGCCGGACCGCGTCGCGATCACCGATGCCGCGGTGACCGTCGCCGGGCTCGGTTCCGGAGAGTGGTGCGGATCGTGGTGGGACACCTGGGCCGGTGCGGTGACCGGTCCCTCGGTGCGCGTCGCCGGCGGCACGTCGGTGCAGCTCGCGCCGCCGACGTTCACCGGCGACGTCGCGCTCAGGTTGACCCGCTGCCCCTAGGCACGGTCCGCGCGCCGTGGCGGCCGCGAACGCCACGGGCGCGGTGAGCCGTCCGGCGGTCGCTACGCTCGACCCGCACCGATCGTCCTGGCCCGGGAGGTCCCGCCATGGTCCGATCCCGTCCTCACCACCGACCCCGGCAGCGGGACCCTGGGCGTCGTGATGGTCGGCACCGTCGCGCTGGTGCTCGCGGCGTGCGGCTCGTCCGGTTCCACCGCGACCGCGCCTGAGGACGGCTCGAAGCCGGTCTCGACCACGACCACGACCACGAACCCGTCCGGCGCCGACACGCCGGCGTTCGTCGACATCCAGACCTGTGACAACACCGGCGGGTCGGCCACTGCGTCGGGGACCATCGAGAACCAGGGCACGACCGCGACCGGCTACCGGCTCCGCATCGCGTTCACCGACGGCTCGTCGAAGCAGTCGCTGGCGACCGAGACCGTGCAGCTCGGTGTGATCCGGCCGGGCGCGACCGGGGAGTGGAGCCTGAGCACGTTCGGCCTCGGTGACGCCGACGTGGTCTGTCACACGGTCGGGCTCACCGCGCTGGCCGGAGGCTCGTGACGCGCTCGTGATCTCCCCTGGGCTCAGCTGCCGCGGAGTTGGCGCACGGCGCGCTCGGACACGAGCCGGAGGACGCGCCCCTGCGATGTGAGTCCGGTTCGGCACCGCACGTCGTCGCCCGGGCCGCTCGCACGCACGGGGTGCCCGGACCGCACCTCGTACCGCAGTGTCCGGGCCCGGCCGAAGCTGCACACGAGGAGCGTCGTGGCATCGGGCGCGGTGACGGCCGAGGGCACGGTGCCGGTCGGCAGCCGCGTGACGCGGGTGGGACGCCCGTCGACGTCGCCCCGCACGAGTCGCTCACCGCGCCGGCCGGGCACGTTGTCGGCGACCCAGATCCGACCGGAGGGGGTCACGGTGAACGCGAACGGGTTGTTCCAGCCGCCCGAGAGCACGTCCGGGGTCTGGGTCGGACCACCGTCGGCGTCGAGCAGGAGCAGCTTGCCGTTGGGTGCGGTGGCGTCCGCGACCGCGGCGTGGTTCTGCAGGTCGCCGACACCGAGCACGAGGCGACGCCGCGTGGCGTCGTGCACCAGGTGGCCACCGTTGGCGAGCGTGCTGCTGGGGGGCCCGAGCCAGACCACGCGGAACGTCGGCCGGAGCTGGGCGACTTCGATCCGGCGCTCGCGCCCGGTCGCCGTGAACGCGACGAAGAGTCGATCGTCGCCGTCACGCGCGACGCCGAGCAGCCCGCGTTGCCCCGCGGTCGACACCTCGACCGACGCGACCGGTCGCGGATCGAGCCGACCGCGCGGGGTGATGCGGCGGACGCGACCGGTCAGGCGCTCGGCGTAGAGCACGCCGCCGTGCCCGTCGGCGGTGAGCACGACCGGGAACCGCGCGTGCGCGACCATGACCCGCGGTCGGGCGGCCGGCCTCGACGAGCCACTGCACCCGACGATCACCGCCACGCCGAGCGCGAGGCTCACCGTCGGCGTGACGGCCAGGCCGGACCAGCGGCGATGTGCGATGAGCGACTCTACCGATCGAGGCGCGCGGCGGCCGCGCCGGGTGGTCTCGCGGACCCGGCGCGGCCGTGTGCCAGGGCACGGTCCAGGACCGCCTGAAGTCCGTCTTCGACAAGGTCGGTGTCCGGAGCCGGCGACCGCGGTCGGCGCCGCGGGACCTCAGTGATTGCGGAGCGCGTCGACGAGCTCGGACTTGCTCATCTTCGACCGGCCCTCGATCCCGACCTCCCGGGCACGGTCGAGGAGCTCGTCCTTGGTCCGGTCCTCGTAGCTCTCGCTGCGCCCGCCGCGGCGACCCACCGACGACCGGCTTTCCTTGGCCGACTGGTTCGCGATCCGGGCGGCCTTCTCCTTGCTCGCGCCCTCGTCACGGAGGGCTTCGTACTGCTCGGGGTCCTTCACGGAGGGACCGGGACTTCGTCTGGGCATGGGGGCGCTCCTCTCCTCGGACTCGCCGGACACGACTCGTCCGACGTCGACGACCGTTCCCAGGGTCGGAGCGTCCGAATCATCGGCGCGCGGTCTGCGGCACGGTTGCGCCCGTCGACGGTGCTCGGGAACACTCGGCGCGGCTCGGACCGACCCATGCCCTCGAGGACGTCACCCATGCGCAATCCGCACGCCGGCGAGCCGTTCGACACGCCCGACGACGAGATCGCCGCCGCACTGGCCGACGTCAGCATCCCGACGCTGATGCTCTCGCTCGTGCACATGGCGGGTGACCCGGAGATCATCCGCGGCCGGCTGCGGCCCGCGGGGCTCTTCCTCAACGAGGTCCAGGGCTACATGACCGAGGAGGACAAGGCGGAGGCCCGGGCGCTGGCCCTGGAGGTCATCCGCGACTACCGCGACCGCGGTTGCCCGGAGCCGGCGCCCGTCTCGGCGGAGCTGCTCCACGAGATGATGACCTGGCTCGTCTGCGAGGACGTGCCCGCGGAGTACGTGCCCATGCTCATGGAGGAGATGGAGCTCGACGGCGCCGACGCCCGCCGCGTGGAGGTCCACGCCGACGCCGCGGCCCGGGAGGCGTTCCCTGTCGTGGTCATCGGCTGCGGTCAGTCGGGCCTGCTCGCCGGGATCCGTCTGCAGGAGGCGGGCATCCCGTTCACCATCGTCGAGAAGAACGCCGGGGTGGGCGGGACCTGGTGGGAGAACTCCTATCCCGGTGCCGCGTCGACGTCGGCAACCACTTCTACTGCTACAGCTTCGAGCCCAGCGACCAGTGGACGGAGTACTTCGCCCAGCAGCCCGAGCTCCAGGCGTACTTCGAGGGCGTGATGCGCAAGCACGGGATCGAGCGCCACGTCCGCTTCGAGACCGAGGTGCTCGCCGCGACCTGGAACGACAACGACGCGACGTGGCTGGTGCGGGTCCGCGCCGTCGACGGCACCGAGGACACGCTCGTCGCGCGGGCGGTGATCTCGGCCGTCGGCCAGCTCAACCGGCCCCATGTGCCCGCGATCCCCGGCCAGGACACCTTCGCCGGTCCCGCCTTCCACTCCGCCGCGCTGGGCCCACGACGTGGACCTGACCGGTCGGAGGGTGGCGATGATCGGTGCCGGCGCGAGCGGGTTCCAGATCGCGCCCGCGATCGCGCCGGACGTCGAAGGGCTCACGGTGTTCCAGCGCACTGCGCAGTGGATGTTCCCGAACCCCAACTACCACGAGCACGTGGGGCCGGGTGTGCAGTGGGCGCTCCGCCACCTGCCGTTCTACGGTCGGTGGTACCGCTTTCTCATCTTCTGGCCCGGCTGCGACAAGGGGCTCGAAGCCGCGCGTGTGGATCCGGAGTACCCGGATCAGCAGACCGCGGTGAGCGAGATGAACGACCTCACCCGCCAGATGTTCACCGACTGGATCGTCAGCCAGGTCGGCGACGATCCGGAGCTGATCGCGAAGGTGGTCCCCGACTACCCGGCCACGGGGAAGCGCACGCTGCAGGACAACGGCAGCTGGCTCCGGACGCTCACCCGCGACGACGTCGAGCTGGTGCGCACGGAGATCGACCACATCGAGCCGGACGCGGTGGTGACGGTCGACGGCGACGCGGTATCCGGCCGACGTGATCGTCTACGCGACCGGGTTCCTCGCGACGCGCATGTTGTTCCCGATGGAGATCCGCGGTCGGGACGGCGTGGATCTGCGTGAGCAGTGGGGTGAGCGTCCGGCCGCGTACCTGGGGATCACGGTGCCCGACTTCCCGAACTTCTTCTGCATGTACGGCCCGGGGACGAACCTGGCCCACGGTGGGAGCCTGATCTTCCACTCCGAGTGCCAGATGCGCTACATCACCCAGTGCATCCAGGAGCTCGTCGCGGGTGGGCACCGGACGCTCGAGCCGCGGGTCGACAAGTACGAGGACTGGCACGAACGCACGCAGCAGGAGATCAAGACGCTCGTGTGGTCCCAGCCGTCGATCAAGCACTCGTTCTTCAAGAACGCGTACGGCGAGATCCATGGGCTGAGCCCGTGGCGGCTCGTGGACTACTGGACCTGGACCCGACGCCCCGACTTCGCCGACTTCGTGATCGGGGGAGTCGTCAGTCGAGGGGCTTCATGAAGGACCAGAGGTGGCCCTCGGGGTCGACGGCGCTGTACTCGCGGTACCCGTAGTCCTGATCGACCGGCGCGTAGCGGATCGTCGCGCCCTCGGCGACGGCGTGACGGTGGTGGGCGTCGACGTCCTCGACCATCACCGCCATCGTCCCGCTGGCCCCGCCGAGGTGCTTCGGCGACCGCAGACCGAACGGCTCCGACTCCATGTGGAGCCAGAACTCGCCGTCACCGGCGTGGATCTCCCCGTGGACCACCTTGCCCTCGGGATCACGCACCAGCTCACCGGGGCCGAAGCCGAACACGCGGACCAGGTACTCGAAGGCGCTCTCCATGTCCTCGTACACGAGGATCGCGATCCGCCGGTTCAGCGTCGTCTCCAACATGCTCATGTCCTCCAGGAGGCTCAGGAGGTCACCGGTGGTGTCCTCGTCCGATTCGATCGTGCCCACCAGCGTCAGCAGGCGATGGTGCAGGCGTCGCTCGGCCTCGAGTCGCTCGTCGACCGCGGCGAGATGCTCGGTCATCACCGCGCGGCAGGTTCCGCCCCTCGTCGTCGAGAGTGGCGCGGATCTCGGCGAGCGGAAGCCCGACCTGACGCAGGAGCAAGATGCGGTACAGACGCTCGACCGCGTCCGGGCCGTACAGCCGATGGCCGGCGTCGGTGCGCGACACCGGCGTGAGCAGGCCGATCTCCTCGTAGTAGTGCAGCGCCCGGACCGTGAGGCCCGTGGCGTCGGCGATCTCCCCGATCTTGCGGGCCGTACCCTTGTGCTCGCCGGTCGTCATCGATCCGACCGTACGACCTCACGTCACGTCAGTTGCAAGCATCAATTCCGCGCCCTGGCGACTGCCCCGGCGCGAGGGCGCCGATCCGGTGGGCGCGGGATCGACGCCGCCGTCCCTCACGTGACGGTGATGACGCTGTACATCCCCGACTGGAAGTGGTTCAGGATCGTGCCGTCGGACTTCTCGGTGTCGATGTTGCAGAACATCGTGTAGGTGCCCGGTGTCAGCTTGATCGTCTTGGTGACCGAGCGTCCCGCCTCCACCTCGGCCTCACCGGGCTTGTCGGACTCGGGGATGGCCTCCTCGTCGACGTCGCCCTCGGCACGTTCGGCAGTCGCGGTCTCGACCTTCGGGAGCGCGTCGATGCTCGGGGCGCGTACCATCACCATCTCGTGGGTGATCGTCCCGGTGTTCTTGATGTCGAACTCGACATCGCCCGCCTTCACCGAGCCCGGCGCGACGGTCATGGAGAACTCCTGGAGCTGCACGTTGAGCTTCTTGCCGAGGAGTCCTCCCTCGGCCAGGGTGCTCAACTTGTCCTTCGTGTCGTTGCTCCGGCTCCACGCGACGCCGCTCACCGCCAGCGCGGCGAAGGCGAGGACGAGTGCGAGCCCGGCGAAGACGAATGTCCCCGCGCTGAACGCGTCGTTGCGACGTTCTGCCATGGTCCCTCCCCAGAGCCCAGGTTGCAGTGCCAACATAGCGGGACAGCGCGAACGTCGTCGTGTTTGCCCCACGGACGCCGCGGGTACGCGCGGTCCAGCGATCGGAAGGAGCGCGCGATGGCCGGTGTGACCGAGAAGCGACCGCGGGCGGAGATGGCCGTCGTCGCGAGACTCGTGCTGGGGCTCGTGCTCCTCGCCGCGGTCGTCGCCTTCGCCCTCGACAATCGCGACGACGTGCGGGTCGGCTGGGTGTTCGGCGACGTCGAGGCGTCCCTGGCGGTGGTGCTGCTGATGACGGCCGTCGCGGGCGCCTGCATCGGGTGGTTGGTCCTGCACCTGCCCCGGCGCGACCGCGACACCTGAGCTCACCCGGTGCGCAGGACCTCGGACAGCTTGAGTCGGCGACCGGTGCGGACGATCGCACGCCGGTAGACGACGCTGCCGAACCGGACCGCGAGCGCGACCGCTGTCACCAGCACCAACACGGACACTGCCATCTCGAGCCGCGATGACACTCCGATCGCAATCCGCGTCGGCTCGACGATGGGCGAGCTGAACGGCACGAAGGCCAGCACGGCGCCCAGGCCGCTGTCGGGCGAACCCTGCGCGACCACGAGCGAGCCGATCAGGACCCCCATCAGCGGGCCCATCGCTGGATCCGGCCTGTTCCTGGCGTTCGACGAGCGCCGCGAGCGAACCCGCGAGCACGAGGTAGAACGCGAGGCCGAGACCGAACCAGGCGGCGCCGCCCCCGAGCGCGCCGCCGATGCCGGCCGGGAGACCGCCTCCCGTGCCCAGCTTGATCGCCACGGGCACGATCCCGAAGAGGAGCGTGGCGATCCCCATGAGCCCCACCCCGAGCACCTTGCCGAAGAGCAGTGGTCGGGGCGGGACGATCGCCAGCAGCACCTCGCTGATCCGGTTCGCCTTCTCGATCGCGACGCCGTTCGCCACCGAGATCGTGAGCCCGAAGAGCAACAGGTAGAGGACCGTCGCGACGACGAGCGACGCGCCCCGCCGCGCTCCCGCCTCGACGTCGACCCTCGTGACGCGTGCCGAGTCGACGGTGAGCGCGGCACGTGCAGCGCTCGGCGGGAGTCCGGCGGCTTCGAGCCTCGACTCGGTGGCCACGGTCGCGAGCGTTGCCTGCACGGTCGCGACCAGCGTGGCGTGCTCGCCGGAGCGGACGATCACCCGGGAGGGCTTCGACCCGACGACACCGACGTCGGCCGTCCCGTCGTCGACCCGCCGGCGGGCGACGCCCGGGCCGACGGACACGATCTCGAGGTGGGCGTCGGCCCGGTGCTGACGTTGGAGCGCCGCGGCGAACCCCCGTGGCGCACCGGCCACGGCCACCGTGTCGGTACCCGGCCCGGAATGGATCAGCGACGGGATCACCACCGCCGCCGTGGCCCCGACGAGCAGGACGGCATTGACCAGCCAGAAGCTGCGCCGCCGGATCGTCTCGCGGATCTCGCGGGCGGTGATCAGGGCGAGCGCGTTCATCGCGGGGCCCCGGCCGGTATCGGTTCGTCTGCGCCGTCGACGGCGGCGGTGTCGCCGCCGATCGCGCCGAGGAAGAGCTCCGAGACGGTGGGGCTCTCCACCGCGAAGTCGGTCACGCCGGTGTGGGCGCGGACGGCGTCGAGCACGCGCCCCGGATCAGCATCGGGTTCGAGGGCGACGCGGGTACCGGACGCGTCGATGGCGCCCGGGTGGGCACCCAGGCCGTCGACCCACGACGGATCGACGGCCACGTCGACCCGCAGCACGCGCTCCGGGCTGCGGCGCTTGAGGTCCTTGACGTCTCCTTCGAGCACGATCCGGCCCCGATGGACGAGGCTGATCGTGTCGCAGAGGTCCTCGACCAGGTCGAGCTGGTGGCTCGAGAAGAGGAGGTTGCGACCCGCCCGGACGTGGTCGCCGATGACGCCGGAGAGGAACTCGATGGCCATCGGGTCGAGTCCCGCGAACGGCTCGTCGAGGACGAGCAGCGCCGGGTCGTGCACCATCGCCGCCGCGAGCTGCACGCGCTGGGCCATCCCCCCGGAGAGGTCCTTCACGTCGTCGCGCCGGCGGTCCCCGAGGCCGAGGCGGTCGAGCAGGTCGCCCGCTCGGGAGCGCGCGTCGGTGCGGGCGAGACCGTGCAGGCGGGCGAACCAGACGAGCAGCTCACCGACCCGCATGTCGGGATAGAGGCCACGCTCCTGGGGCATGTACCCCCACGCGCGATGGTCGGCGTCGGTGGTGGGGCGGCCGTCCCAGGTGACGGTGCCCGCGTCCGGCGTGATCACGCCGAACAGGATCCGCATCAGGGTGGTCTTGCCCGCGCCGTTCGGGCCGAGCAGGCCCACGACGCGCCCGGCGGGAACCTCGAGGTCGACCCCGTCGAGGACCGTGCGCGTCCCGAAGCGCTGGACGATTCCGTGCGCCGCGAGCGTGGACGTGACCGGCGCGCCCGTCAGACCGGCACGCGCTCGCGTGCGTGCCGGGTGCGGTGGGGTCGGTGCGGCTGGAGCCAATTGGGGGGCTTCCGGGACGCTGGAGGGGTGCCCCCGCGCGTGTACCCCAGGGGTGGGACGGTGAAACGCGCCGTTCGGGATGTCCGCCACCTCGGAGCACGGCGCTCCCAGCCCCCGAGGCGCGCTCGGCGGCCCTCCGGATCACTCGCAGGTGCGTTCGGTGTCGCCGCAATGGTCGGGCCAGAGCCGATCATCGACACGATCGCTGCGCAGCACCGAGAACGCACCGCGGGATTCGAGCAGCACGAGCCGCGCGTCGCGCAGCGACGGCACTCCTCGTTCACGCAACACGGTGCGGAGGTCCTCGACGGTGAGGTGCGCGCGCCTGAGCGCACCGTCCTGGATCTGCCCGTCGACCACGAGCACCAGCGCCGCCCGGTCGAAGAGGCGTCGCGCCCTGGGGAACCGGCGGCGCGCGGCGCCGATCGCGTTGTGGGTCACCAGGAGGGCGATCACCGCCACGATCCCCTGGACGTAGCTCGGCGACGCGGTCGTCGCGGTGCGGGCGATGACCGCACCGAGCGCGACCGCCACCGAGAAGTCGAAGATCGTCATCTGGGTCAGGGTGCGCCGCTCGCCGATGCCTCGGATCGCCAGCACGGTCGAGAGGTAGACGAGCGCGGCACTCGCGGCCACGTACACCGCCGTGCGCCAACCGCCGAGCAGCCAGGTGGACACGAACGTCGCCATCGATCGGCTGGTACCCCCGGACGGCTCCTCCGAACCGCGAAGGCCGGCGCGGCCCGCCGCCCGCGTGGCGGAACAACTTCTTGCGAACCTGAGGGTTAGGGACCGCGCTGTTCGGGCAACCACTTCACCCGTGGCGCCGAACAGGGAGATGGGGAGGTGATGTGCTGAGCGCACGGGTTGCCCCCGCGCTGGCGATCCTCGGACTGGCCGGGGCCGTGGCCTGGCTCATGGGAGCGCGTGCCGGTGCTGCGCCCACCGCCCGCCGGCCGGTGAAGTCCGTGTACCTCAGCGACTGTGCCGTCTGCCACGGCGGCGACGGGAGGGGCAGCGACCGCGGGCCGAGCCTCGTGCGCGCGGGTGCGGCGGGCGTGGACTTCTGGGTCTCGACCGGGCGGATGCCGCTCGCACAACCCGGCGACACCCCGGAGCGCCGGCCCCCGCGCTACTCGCGCCGGCGCATCGACGAGCTGGTGCGCTACGTGACCGCGCTGACCGGACACCGCCGCCCGGCGATCCCGAAGGTCGACGTGGGCGGGGCCGACCTCGCCGCGGGCGCGAGCCAGTACCAGCTCAACTGCGCCGCCTGCCACGCGGCGACGGGCGTCGGCGGCGCCCTCTTCACGCGCGAGGCGCCCAAGGTGACCGACGCGACGCCGACCCAGGTCGCGGAGGCGATGCGCATCGGTCCGGGCCAGATGCCGGCGTTCGGTCGGGCCGCGCTCACGCCGGAGCAGCTGAACGACACGGTCGGATACGTGCGGTACCTCGCCGATCCGGAGGACCGGGGCGGCAACCCGCTCTGGCACTTCGGGCCACTGGCCGAAGGGGCGGCGATCGGGATCCTGGGTCTCGGTCCGCTCCTTCTCGCGGTGCGTTGGATCGGGACGAAGCGATGAGCGGTCCCGGGTCCGGCGGCGGCTTCCGGTGGGGCAGCCGGGTCGCGTCGGTCGCGTTCCTGGTGGCGGCCGCCGCGGGCATCGGGGTGACGATCGTCTACGCCAACGGCGGTGACCCTCAGGCCGAGGGCGCGCTGCTGGGCATCGCGCTCGGCGGCGTGGGCGTCGGGCTGGTGATGTGGGCGCACCACCTCCTGCCGCGCGGACCGTTCGTCGAGCCGCGCCCGGAGCTGGGCGCCGGGGCGCGCCAGGAGGAGGCGACCGCCGAGGACCTCGAGCGGGGGCACGAGATCGCGCGCCGGCGGATGCTGCTCGGAAGCCTGCTCACGGCGCTCGGCGCGCTCGGGGCGGCCGCGGTGTTCCCGATCCGGTCGCTCGGGCCGAGTCCCGGGCGGGCCTTGGAGACCACACCGTGGCGCCGCGGTCGCGCGCTGATCACCGACGACGGCTCCCCGGTGCGCGCGGTCGACGTACCTGTCGGCGGCCTCGTCACGGTGTTCCCCGAGGGCCATCCCGGCTCAGCGGACGGGCAGACGGTGCTGGTCCGGATCGATCCCGAGGTGCTCGCCCGCAGCCCCTCCGCCGCCGGCGGCACCGCGGAGGGACTCGTCGCCTTCTCGCGGGTCTGCACCCACGCGGGCTGCCCCGTCGGTCTCTACCAGGCCCAGCTCCACCAGCTGCTGTGCCCGTGCCACCAGTCCGCGTTCGACGTGCTCGACCGCGCCAAGCCGGTCTTCGGGCCGGCGGCGCGCGCGCGCTGCCCCAGCTCCCGATCACGATCGACGAGCACGGCATCGTGCGTGCGGAAGGCGACTTCCCCGAGCCCATCGGCCCCGCGTACTGGTCCCGATGATCCGCCGGATCCGGACCGTCGCTCTCGCGCTCGCCGCGACCGTGCTGGTCGGTGGGTGCGGTTCGGGCTCCTCGTCGATCCTCGACTCGCGTGGCAACGAGGCCCGCCACATCGCCGGCGCGTGGTGGGTCATGTTCGGCCTGGCCACGTTCGTCTACGTGGTCGTCGCGGGCTTCATCGTGACCGCGATCGTGCGGGGCCGGAAGGCGCGGCGGCCCGACTCGCGGATCTCCGACGGCGCGTTCGTCTGGATCGGCGGGATCGTCGTCCCTGCGCTGATCCTGCTCGTGATCGCGGTCGTCACCGTCGACACCACCGCCGCGCTGCGCAAGCCGGGGCGCCACCCCCTCCGGGTCGACGTCCGGGGCGAGGACTGGTGGTGGGATGTGCGCTACCCGGGCACGGGCATCCGCACCGCCAACGAGCTGCACCTGCCCGTCGGCCGCCCGATCGAGCTCCGGCTCACCTCGGACAACGTGATCCACAGCTTCTGGGTGCCCCAGATCGGGGGCAAGGTCGACGTGATCCCCGGCCAACCCAACTACTTCCGGTTCACGATCGAGCGCACGGGGCTCTACCGCGGCCAGTGCGCCGAGTACTGCGGCCTCCAGCACGCCAACATGGCCGTGTACGTGCACGCCGACCCGCCCGGCCTGTTCGAGCGATGGGAGGCGGCACACGCGCAACCGCCGAGCGAGCCCGCGTCGGAGCTCGCGGCGCAGGGTGCGGTGGTGTTCCAGCGGGTGGCGTGCGCGGGTTGCCACACGATCCGCGGCACCCAGGCCGTCGGCACCAGGGGCCCGGACCTGACCGACGTCGCGAGCCGGCGCACGCTCGCCGCGGGGGCGCTCGCGAACAACGAGCGGAACCTCCGGCGGTGGATCCACGATCCCCAGCGATACAAGCCGGGCGCGCTCATGCCGCCGGTCCCACTCTCCAACGACGACCTCACGAAGATCGTCGCCTACCTCATGAGCCTGCGGTGACCCCATGACGACGACGCTGCCCGTCCCTACCCCCACGCCGGCGCCGGCCCCCGGCCTCAGCGACGAAGAGCTCGAGGAGGTCTGGAGTGACGACCCGGGGCTGCTCGGGTTCCTGAAGACGGTCGATCACAAGCGGATCGGGATCCGGTACATCTACACGGCCTTCATCTTCTTCTTCGGGTCCGGGTTGCTCGCGCTGGTGATGCGGCTCCAGCTCGCCGGACCCGACATGGGCATCCTGCCGCCCGAGGCCTACAACGAGTTCTTCACCGTCCACGGCACGACGATGATCTTCTTGTTCAACACGCCGGTGCTCGCCGGGTTCGGGAACTACCTCCTGCCGATGCAGATCGGCACGCGCGACATGGCGTTCCCCCGCCTCAACGCCTTCAGCTACTGGATCTTCGTCCTGGCCGGGATCTTCCTCTACGCGAGCTTCCTCGTCGGCGCGCCGCCCAACGGTGGGTGGTTCGCGTACACACCGCTCACCGGCCGCGTGTACTCCGCCGGCCAGAACCTCGACTTCTGGGGTCTCGCCGTCGTCTTCGTCGGCATCTCCACGACCGTGGGCGCGGTGAACTTCCTCGTCACGACGATGAAGCTGCGTGCACCCGGCATGACGTTGAACCGTCTGCCGGTGTTCGTGTGGTCGATGCTCGTCTTCTCGTTCATGGTCGTCTTCTCGGTCCCGGTCGTCACGACTGCCGCGGGCCTGCTCGAGCTGGACCGCCTGTTCGGCACGCAGTTCTTCGTGCCCACGCTCGGGGGGAGCACCCTGCTCTACCAGCACCTGTTCTGGTTCTGGGGCCACCCCGAGGTGTACATCCTCTTCGTCCCCGCCCAGGGGATGATCTCGATGATCGTGCCCGTCTTCTCCCGGCGCGCGCTGTCGGGTTACGTCTGGGTGGTCGCGTCGCTCGTCGCGATCGGCTTCATCAGCTTCGGCGTGTGGGTCCACCACATGTTCGCGACGGGCATCCCGCCGCTCGCCATCTCGTTCTTCTCGGCGGTCGGGCTGGTCATCGCGATCCCGAGCGGGATCCAGTTCTTCGCGTGGATCGCCACGATGTGGCGCGGCAAGGTCGAGCTGACGACGCCGATGCTGTTCGCGCTGGGGTTCATGCTCATCTTCCTGTTGGGCGGGATCACCGGCGTCATGGTCTCGGTCCTGCCGTTCGACTGGCAGGTGACGGACTCGTACTTCGTCGTCGCGCACTTCCATTACGTGCTCAACGGGGCGGTCGTGTTCCCGATCTTCGGTGCGGTCTACTTCTGGATGCCGAAGATGATCGGACGGATGCTCTCCGAGTGGCTCGGCAAGCTGAGCTTCTGGACGATGTTCATCGGATTCAACCTGGCTTTCTTCCCGATGCACATCCTCGGCTTCCTGGGAATGCCCCGGCGGATCTACACGTACCACTCGGGTCTGGGGTGGGACGGGCTGAACCTCCTCGCGACGATCGGCTCGTTCGTGTTCGCGATCGGCGTGCTGATCAGCCTGATCAACTTCCTGTGGGCGCGCCGGTACGGTCCAGAGGCGCCGCCCGACCCGTGGCGGGCGGACACCGTCGAGTGGATGACGAGCTCGCCGCCGCCCGAGTACAACTTCGCCCAGATCCCGGTGGTCGCGAGCCGGCATCCCCTATGGGACCAGGATCCGATGCCGGTCGCGGTGTCCGGGAGCGACGACGCGACCCGTGCGCTCGGCCGCGAGGGGCGCGGAGCACAAGGAGACCCCGCTCACCAGCGGCATGCAGGCGCAGCCGGCGGGGACCATGACCGTGCCCGAGCCCACGTACCTGCCGTTCGTGCTCGCCCTCGGGATCGCGATCTTCTTCACCGGGCTGCTGGTCCAGGCGGTCCTGATCGGCCTGCTGGGGGCGGCGATCGGCGCGGTCGGGCTCATCCGGTGGGCGTGGCGGACGGCGGAGACCCCGTGAGCGCCGCGGTCGGGCCCGTGAGCGCCACTCCCCGCACGATCTCGGTCGCACCACCGGCCGCGGCCCGTCGCGACGGCTACGGACGCGGCTTCTGGGGGGTGGTCGTGCTGATCGCCACGGAAGGGATGCTCTTCCTCGCGCTGATCGCCACGTACTTCTTCCTCCGGGCATCGGCGCCGAGGTGGCCGCTCGGCGGCATCGAGCCCCCGGAGATCGGATGGCGGTCCTGGACGTTCACCGCGATCCTGCTCGGGAGCAGCATCCCGATCTTCTGGGCCGACGCCGCGATCAAGAGGGGTCGGCTCCGGAGCGTGCGCATCGGGCTCATGCTCTCGGCGCTCATGGGCACGGCGTTCCTCGTGGACACGATCTTCGAGTTCCGGGACCTGACCTTCGGGTGGGACACCAATGCCTACGGGTCGATCTACTACGTGATCGTCGGGCTCCATGCCACGCACGTGGCCGCCGGTCTGATGATCAGCGCGGTCGTGCAGGTCAAGCTCTGGGCCGGTCTCGTCGACGAGAAGCACCACACCAGCGTCGAGGTGTTCTCGCTCTACTGGCACTTCGTCGACGCGGTCTGGATCCTCGTCTACAGCGCGGTGTTCATCTCGCCGCACCTGCGATGAGCACCGAGACGGGCAAGGGCCCGACCCGGTACGCCGTGCTCGGGTGGAGCGCGATCGCGGGGTCGACCGCGGCCTGGGCGACGCATCTCGTGTTCAGCGGCGCCTGGTCGGTGTTCGGGGGCCGGGCGCGTGCGGGTCCGGCGGCGTCGTGCTCCTACGGGTCCGTGTGGCCGCTGCACGTCGCGACCCTGGTCACCGGGCTGGCCTGCGTGCTCGCGTTCGTGGCCGGCGCGGTGGTCTACCGCCACCGCGACGGCGCCGACTCGGGCGAGGGGACCATCGCCGCGCAGTACCGCTTCCTCGGCCTGGTGGGCATGGGAACGGCGATCATCAACCTGGTGCTGATCCTCGCCGAGGGCAGCTACGTCTTCTTCCTCCGGTCCTGTGGCTGACCCGCTCGCGCTCGTCGGGATCCTCGGGATCGGGGCGCTCTATGCCGCGGGGGTCCTCGCGCATGGGACCGGGCCGGGACGGGGCGCGTCGTACGGCGCTGGCAGCCGGGGTGCTTCGCCGCCGCCCTGGTCGCGACCGGTGTCGCGCTCTGCTCGCCGCTCGACCGGGCCGCCGACTCCAGTCTCGACGGCCCACATGGCCCAGCACGTGCTCCTGATCTCGGTCGCGGCGCCGCTGTTCGCGATCAGCGCCCCGCTCGTCGCGTGTCTCGCCGGGCTCGGCGACGGCGATCCGTTCCCCGGACTGCGGCGGCTCCCACACCGCTTCGGTCCGCGCGGGCGGCGCTGGGTCGACGGTGACCGCGGTGGCGCTGCTCGTGCACACCGTGACCGTCGCGGTCTGGCACGCACCGGGCGCGTACGCCGCCGCGCTCGCAGACCCGTTGGTGCACGCCGCCGAGCACGCGACGTTCCTCCTGACCGCGGCGGTGCTGTGGTGGGCCGCGCTCGGCACCGGTCGTCGCTCGGCACGGGGCGCGGGCGTGCTGGTGCTGTTCCTCACGACGCTCCCGATGAACGCGCTCGGCCTGATGATGACCCTCGCCCGCTCGCCGTGGTATCCGGAGTACGTGCACGGCTCGGCCCTCGCCGCCGTGCGCGACCAGCAGCTCGCAGGCGTCGTGATGTGGGGCTTCGGCGGAGTCGCCGCGCTCGTGGGCGCCTTCGCCCTCTTCGTGTCGTGGCTCGACGGCCTCGAGCGGGCGAACCCGTCGCGGCTCGTGGATCTGCCGCCGGCCTCGGTGGGCGGTGGGCCGTCGTGATCCGGCGCCTGAACCGATGGCTCGACGAACGGCTCGGTTCGTCGCGCTTCACGCGCGAGTCGTTGAACAAGGTCTTCCCGGACCACTGGTCCTTCATGCTCGGCGAGATCGCGCTCTACGCCTTTGTCGTCCTGGTGCTCACCGGCATCTACCTCACGTTCTTCTTCGATCCGAGCCTCCACGAGGTGCACTACCACGGGAGCTACGCGCCGTTGCGAGGGACCGCGATGTCCGAGGCCTACCGGTCGGTCGTGCACCTCTCGTTCGACGTGCGGGCCGGCCTGGTGATGCGCCAGATCCACCACTGGGCCGCGCTGCTGTTCCTGGCCGCGATCGTGACCCACCTGTGTCGCATCTTCTTCACCGGAGCCTTCCGCAAGCCGCGCGAGATCAACTGGGTGGTCGGCGTGACGCTGCTCGTGCTCGGCCTGGCCAACGGCTTCACCGGTTACTCCCTGCCCGACGACCTGCTGTCGGGCACCGGCTTGCGGGTCGCGTACTCGTTCGTGCTGTCGATCCCCGTCATCGGCAAGTGGACGGCGTTCCTCGTCTTCGGCGGTGAGTTCCCGGCGCCCGACATCCTCCGGCGGCTCTACGTGATCCACATCCTGCTGGTGCCGCTCGCGATCATCGGGCTGCTCTCCGTGCACCTGGCGATCCTGTGGCGCCAGAAGCACTCGCAGTTCAGGGGCCGCGGTCGCGCCGAGCACAACGTCGTGGGTTCGCGCCTGTGGCCGACCTACGCGATGAAGAGCGTGGGGCTCTTCGCACTGGTCGCGTCGGTGCTCGCGTTCCTCGGTGGGCTCGTGCAGATCAATCCGGTGTGGCTCTACGGGCCGTTCGAGCCGGCGTCGGTGTCGACCGCAGCCCAGCCCGACTGGTACCTCGGCTGGATCGAGGGCGCGATCCGCCTCTTCCCGCCTTGGTACACGCACCGGTTCGGGGGCGCGATCCCGGAGGTCTTCTGGCCGGCGATCGTGCTGCCGGGCGTGACGTTCCTGGCGCTCTACCTCTGGCCGTACCTCGAGGCGCGTGCCACCCACGACCACGAGGAGCACCATCTCCTGGACCGGCCGAGCGACCGGCCCGTGCGCACCGCGATCGGGATCGGCGCACTGACCTTCTTCGGGACGCTGATGATCGCGGGCGGCCAGGACGTCGTGGCCGAGCAGCTGAACGTGGGCATCCAGCCGGTCACGTTCGTGCTGCGCGGCCTCACCGTCGGGCTGCCGATCGTGACCGGCCTGTTCACGTGGCGGGTCTGCAAAGAGATCAAGGCGACCGGCCGCGTGGCTCGCCAGGAGGAGGACACCGAACCTCCGGTCGCGCCCTACGAGGAGGAGCCGGGGTCGGAGGCCGACCGGGGAGCGCCGACCGGCCCGCCTGCGACCCCGCCGGCGCCCGAGGCGCCGGTCGAGTCCCGACCGGGGTGGCTCGCTCGGATCGGTCGAGCGATCGAGGTCGCGCTCGTGACGATCGCGGTCGGACTGGGTCGGTTGCTCGGCCGGCGGTCGAATGCCCGGCAGTAGCCTGGTGATGGCCGGTGGGCGCCCGACCGCAGGCCCGACTCGTCAGGGGAGGCAGGTGCGCATGAGCTCCGTTGCGGAACAGCGGCTCGACCTGGCGTTGCGGGCGGCCGGGCTGGGGACCTGGACGTGGGACATGGCGGCGGAGACCACCACGTGGGACGTGCGCCTCGAGGAGCTGCACGGCCTGCCGCCCGGTGGGTTCGGCGGCCGGTTCGACGACTGGGTCGCGGCGCTGCATCCCGAGGACCGGGCGCAGTGCCTGGAGCGGGTCCAACGTGCGCTCGCGCATCCAGGGCCGTACGTGCTGCTGCACCGCACGGTCTGGCCGGACGGGTCGATCCACTGGATCGAATGCCGGGGCCGGGTCACGGTCGACGACGAGGGACGCCCGAGCGGAACGATCGGCGTCGCGCTCGATGTCACCGACCGAGAGCGCCGGAAGCAGGCCGTCGCGGCCGAGCTGGCCGAGCAGCGTGACGTCGTGGCGACGCTGCAGCGGACCCTGCTCCCGGTGCAGCTGCCCTCCGTGCCCGACGTCCGTCTCGTCACGCGGTACGGGCCGGCCCGCTCGAGCGCGGTCGGCGGTGACTGGTACGCGTCGGTCCCGCTGCCCGACGGCCGTCTCGGCCTGGCGATCGGAGATGTCGCCGGTCACGGACCGGGCGCGGTCGCGGACATGGCCGGCGCCCGGTTCAGCCTGCGAGCGCTCGCGTTGGAGCACACGGATCCGGCCGAGGTCCTGAACCGCCTGAACCAGGCGGTCGAGCTGTTCGAGGGCGGCGTGCTGATCACGGGTCTGTACGGCATCGTCGACGTCGCCTCCGGCCGCTGGTCGTTCTCGAGCGCCGGGCACTGTCCCGCGGTGGTTCGGGATGCCGGTGGAACCACCGCGCTCGTCACCACCCGGGGTCAGCCTCCGCTGGGACTCGGTGCCTGCTACGTCGGACAGGAGCGCCGACTCGAGGCGGGCGCGACCCTGATCCTGTACACCGATGGACTCGTCGAACGCCGCGACGAGCCCATCACGGACGGCTTCGAGCGGCTGGTCGCCGCGGTCGGCCGAGGACCAGCCGATCCGGAGGCGCTCGCCGACCACCTCCTCGCCGAGCTGCTCGACGAGGGCTCGAACGACGACGACGTCGCCCTCCTGATCGCCGCCCGCGCCTGATCGGTCCCGGTCAGGCGCGTTCGGCCATCAGGTGGGCTCGCTCGCGCACGGTGGCGGACACCGCATCGACGAACGTGCGCGCGGTGTCCGGGAGCGAGCTCAGGAAGCTCGGGTCCAGGAATCCGCCGGCGACGTCGTCGAAGTCCCCGTGCGCGCCCTCGTCGTGGTCGTCGTCGACGGGGGCGCGCAGGTTGCTCGGTCGATCGGGGTCGACGGCATCGTCGGTGAGCTGGGTGTCCCACGCGCCGCGTGCGGCGTACTGGTTGCCGAGACCGGGGAACGCCCGGCCCGCGACGACGAGGAGCTTGTTCCACGAGCCGACGACCTTGGACCGGCGGCCGTCGAGCGCGGCGCGCACGATGTGCTTCGCCGCGAGCTCCGGCTGGTAGATGGGGGGCACCGGTTGGGGGTGCCGGCGCATGGCGGTCCGGCACCAGTTGAACTGCGGGGTGTTGACCGCGGGCAGGTGCACCATCGACAGCCGGACGTTGCTGCCCTGGTGCAGCAGCTCGGCCCGCGTCGACTCGAAGAAGCCCCGGCACGCGAACTTCGAGGAGCAGTACGCGGCCTGGAGCGGGATCCCGATGAACGCGAGCGCGGACCCCACGTTCACGATCGCACCGCGATCACGCGGGCGCATGCGGTCGAGCGCGGCCATCGTCCCCCAGACCTGACCGAGGAACGTGACCTCGACCGCCCGCCGGAAGTCGGCCGGATCCGTGCGGGCGACCGGGGCGAAGATCGTGGTCATCGCGTCGTTGACCCACACGTCGATCGGGCCGAGCTCGGATTCGACCCGTCGGGCCGCGGCGTCGACGGCGTCGAAGTCGGCCACGTCCGTCGGGACCACCAGCGCGCGTCGCCCGCGCTCCTCGACGTCACGCGCGGCCCCCTCGAGTCCGGCTCGGCCGCGTGCCAGCAGCGCGACGTCGAAGCCACGGGCGGCAAAGGCGGTGGCGGTGGCGCGTCCGACACCAGCCGACGCGCCGGTGACGACCGCGATCGGGACCTCGGTGCTCATCCGGTCGGGACGGTGTCGTCGCAGGCTCATGGGTTCGTCATTCCCATTCCGGGCCGCCCCCGAAACGTCCGGCGGTTGCCGCCCGTCGCCCGCGGGTACACGCACGGAGATGCCCTCGTGCCGGACGCGCCGATGACCCGCGAGCGCTGGCCGCCGAACGTGCTGCGCCAGTACGCGCTCGTCGCCGACGGTGAGCGCGGCGTCGTCGTCGGCCCGCGGGGGGAGATGGTGTGGCTCTGCTTCCCGCGCTGGGACAGCCCCGCCGTGTTCGCGTCGCTGGTCGGCGGGGGCGGGGGCTACCAGGTCGTCCCGACGACGCGCTTCGTCTGGGGCGGCAGCTACGAGCCCGGCAGCCTGATCTGGCGCAGCCGGTGGGTGGGCGACGCCGGCGTGATCGAGTGCCGGGAGGCGCTGGGGCTCCCCGGCGGGTCCGACCGGATGACGCTCCTGCGCCAGGTCCGGGCCGAGAAGGGCGCGACCGTCCGCGTCGTGCTCGCGCTGCGCGCGGAGTTCGGGAGGTTCGGGCCGCGGGAGCTGACCTGCGGCGACGACGGGTGCTGGCGGGGCCGGATCGGCGACCTGGCGTTCTGCTGGCAGGGAGCGGAGACCGCGAGCGTCGTCGACGACGGCCGCCATCACGACCTCGAGCTCGAGCTGCGTCTCGCACCCGGCCGCGCGCACGACCTCGTGCTCACGCTCACGACGGGAACCGGCCCCGAGATCGTCGACCCGGCCCGCGCGTGGGCGGCCACGGAGGAGGGCTGGCGCCGCCGCGGCGCCGCCGGGCCTGCACCGGTGGCCGACCACGACGTCCACCACGCGCACGCCGTCCTGACGGGCATGACCAGTGCGTCCGGCGCGATGGTGGCGGCGGCCACGATGAGCCTGCCCGAGCGCGCCGAGCAGGGCCGCAACTACGACTACCGGTACGCGTGGATCCGCGACCAGTGCATCGTGGGGGTCGCCACCGCCGACGGCGGGGGCCCGGACCTGCTCGACCACGCGGTTCGGTTCGTCACCGCGCGGCTGCACGACGACGGCCCGGACCTCGCGCCCGCCTACACGGTGACGGGGGCGCGGGTGCCGGACCAGCGACGACTGGACCTCCCGGGCTATCCGGGTGGCGCCGACGTCGTCGGCAACTGGGTCAACGGCCAGTTCCAGCTGGACACGTTCGGTGAGGCGCTGCAGCTCTTCGCGTGCGCAGACGCGGACGGCCGGCTCGATTCGGACGGGTGGCGTGCGGCGGAGATCGCGGCCGACGCGATCGCGCGCCGCCACCACGAGCCCGACGCAGGAATCTGGGAGCTGGAGCCGGACGTCTGGACCGAGAGCCGCCTCGCCTGCGCCGCCGGGCTGCGCGCCGCGGCGCGGCGCCCGCGCGCAGGCAGCGTCGCCGCGCGGTGGGAGTCGCTGGCCGACGCGCTCGTGGCGGAGACGGCCCGGGACGGACTCCATCGCACGGGCCGCTGGCAGCGCAGTCCGACCGATCCGGGCGTCGACGCCGCCCTGCTCCTGCCCGCGATCCGGGGCGCGCTCTCGGCCGACGACCCGCGCACCGTCGCGACGCTGCGGGCCGTGCTCGAGGATCTCACCGAGGACGGCTACGCGTACCGGTTCCGGCACGGCGACCAGCCACTCTCACGTGCGGAGGGTGCGTTCCTGCTCTGCGGGTTCCTCGTGTCGCTCGCCCTGCTCGACCAGGGCGACGTCGTGGGCGCCGCCCGCTGGTTCGAGCGCAACCGTGCCGCCTGCGGTCCCCCGGGTCTGTTCACCGAGGAGTTCGACGTGACCCAGCGCCAGCAGCGCGGCAACCTCCCACAGGCGTTCGTCCACGCCCTGCTCATCGAGTGTGCCCAGCGGCTGGGGCAGGTGGTCGGATCCGGCCCCGTGACCGGCGGGCCGCTCAGCCTCGACCGAGACGCTCGATGACGCCGAGGGCGAGCCCGGTCGCGCCGCCGAAGACGGCATGGGCGCTGGCGTCCTTCCACAGGGTCCCGGCGTCGTACTCCCAGATCGGCCGGTAGACGCCGAGGACGGGCAGCACGGCGTACGACGCGGCGAAGGCCGCGACGCCCGACGGCCACGCCGGCCGCCAGCGGCGGGACGCCCGTGCGGGCGGCGAGGAGCGCACCGCCGATCGCCCAGCCGATCCCGGTCGTCCAGTGGACGACGTCCTCCGTGATCCCCGCGTCATGTTCGGGGATCCGAATCCCGATCGCGGCGGCGGCCTTGCGGCCCAACTGCGCCGGTGCGCCGGCGTCGTCGAACGACGTCGTGTCGCGGCTCAGCTCGTAGTCCCCGAAGCTGCTGTCGCTCCCGTCCGCCCGCGCCCGGCGGTACCAGACGAGGTCCATCGTCAGCGTGCCGACGGCCCCGGCCGCGGCACCGGCCAGGCCGGCTCCGAACAGTCGTCTCGATGTCATGACGTCCTCTCGCTCGTGGGAGATCGTGCGGGTCGGTCGGGGGCGGTGCCCCCGCCGGGCTCCTCCCGTACCGGACCGCGTCGGCGGAGCGCCCGTCGGATGACCTCGGCGAGGTGGACCGGGCTCCGCCCCGTGCTCTGCTCGATCTGCTCGCGGCAGCTGAAGCCGTCCGTGACGAGGAGCCGATCCGGTGTCGAGCTCGCGCACCGCGGGGAGCAGGACCCGCTCACCGACGCGCATCGACACGTCGTAGTGGTCGGCCGCGAACCCGAAGGAGCCGGCCATCCCGCAACACCCGGAGTCGAGGACCTCGACATCGATCCCCATGCGCTGCATGAGGGCGATCTCCGCGTCCATCCCGAGCACGGCCTTGTGATGGCAGTGGCCGTGCACCGTGGCGCGCGGCGTCGAGCGGCGGAGGCTCGTAGTTCTGGCGCTCGAGGAACTCCGAGAGCAGCAGCGTCTGGCCCGCGAGCCGCTGGGCGTCCTCGTCGTGCGGGAACAGGTTGGGGAGCTCGTCGCGGAACGCGGCCACGCAGCTCGGCTCGAGGCCGACGACCGGCACCCCGGCCCGTATCCAGGGTCGCAGCACCCGCAGCGTCTGACGCCACAGCCGCTCGGCCGTCGTCAACATGCCGAAGTCGTAGAGCGGACGGCCGCAGCAGAGCGGGCGCGGTGGGATCTCGACCGCGTACCCCGCATCCTCGAGCACCTCGACCGCCGCCTGGAGCACGGACGACTCGAGGTAGTTGTTGAACGTGTCGGGCCAGAGGAGCACCCGGTCGGTGCGGAACGGAGCGATGCTCGCGTGCGGATGGAGCCGGTTCTCGCCCGATTCCTGCTGCATCGAGGCGTGGAGAACGAGGCCGCGGCGAAGCGCGGGACCTGCGCGTGGCCCGACGACCTCCTCGCCACCGTGAGCCGGAGGTGGGGCGCCGTGACGGACCGGTCGGGAACGGCCCCGGAACCAGTCGGAGAACGTCGTCGACGCGAACCGGGGGATCGTCCGCTCCGGCGCGACCCCGCCCCCGAGCTTGACCAGGCGCGCGAGCCCGGGCGCGTGCGTGATCGCGTTCACGAGACGCGGTGCACGGCTCGCCGCGCGCGCCCACCAGTAGATGAGTCCCATCGCGTACCCGACGCGTGGACGGAGCCGTCGTGCGTAGTGGTGCGAGAGGAACTCGGCCTTGTAGGTGGCCATGTCCACGTTGACGGGGCAGTCGGTCTTGCAGCCCTTGCACGCGAGGCACAGGTCCAGCGAGTCGGCGACGGCGTCGTCGCGCCAGCCGTCGAGCTCCTCGCCCCGGAGCATCTCGAACAGCATCCGCGCCCGTCCCCGGGTCGAGTCCTGTTCCTCGCGCGTCACCATGTAGCTCGGGCACATCGTCCCGGACTCCACGTCCCGGCACTTGCCGACGCCGACGCACCGGTTGGCCGCGTGCGCGAAGTCGTAGTGGTCGTCGGCGAACGCGAAGTGCGTGCGCACGTGGCGCAGGCTCGCATCCGGACCGAGACGCAGGTTCTCCTCGGGGCGATACGGGCGAACGACCTTGCCCGGGTTCATCCCGCCGTCGGGGTCCCAGAGATCCTTGAACTCGGCGAAGGCGCCGACGAGCTCCTCGCCGAACATGGTGGTGAGCAGCGCGGCCCGGGCCTGCCCGTCCCCGTGCTCGCCCGACAGCGACCCGCCGTAGGAGACCACGAGCGCGGCAGCGCGTTCGAGGAACTGCCGCCAGACGGTGACGCCGTGCATCGTGTCGAGCGTGAAGTCGATGCGGCAGTGGATGCAGCCCTGCCCGAAGTGGCCGTAGAGGGCGGCCTGGTAGCCGAACTCGTCGAGCAGGTCCCGGAAGTCGCGGAGATAGTCGCCGACGCGGTCCGGTGGGACGGCCGCGTCCTCCCACCCCGGATGGCTCCGCGGCATCCCCGGGACCTGCGCCGTCGCGCCGAGCCCGGACTCGCGCACCTGCCAGAGCTTCTCCTCCTCCCACCGGTCGGTGAAGAGCTTGGCCGAGGGCGCGCCGTCGCCGGCGGTGACCGCGTCGATCATGGCCTTGGCCTGCGCGTCGGTCTCGTCCTTGGTGGATCCTCCGAACTCGACGAGGAGGAAGCCGTTGCCCTCGGGCAGCAGGTCGACGTCCTCGGGGTGCAGGCCCTTCGTCCGCATGAACTCGACGAGCTGTCGAGTCGATCCCCTCGAGTCCGACGGGTCGGTGCTCGCGCACGATCGGCACGTGGTCACCGGCGCTGGCCGCGTCCGGGTAGCCCAGCACGACGAGCGTGCGCTTCGGCCGGGCATCGATGAGCCGGACCGTCGCGCCCAGCACGACCACACACGTTCCTTCGGTCCCCACGAGCGCCTTGGCGACGTCGAAGCCCTGCTCCGGCAGCAGCCGGTCCAGGTTGAAGCCGGACACCCGCCGGGGGATGTCGGGGTACCGGGTGCGGATCGCGTGGTCGTGGCGATCGCGCAGGTCGCGCAGGCCCCGATAGATCGCCGCCTGCCGGTCGTCACCGGCGCTGATCCGTGCGAGCTCGGCGTCGGACGTCGCGCCCACCCGCATGCGGTGGCCGTCGTAGGTGAGCACGTCGAGCTCGACCACCTGATCGGCGGTGAGCGGTCCCGGACCGTAGAACTCGGACATCACCGAGTGGACGCCGCAGGAGTTGTTCCCGATCATCCCGCCGAGAGTGTTGCGATCGTGGGTGGCCGGATCGGGGCCGAACGTGAGCCCGTGCTCGCCGGCCGCCCGCCGGAGGTCGTCGAGATTGCACCCCGGCTCGACCACCGCGAGCTGCGCGGCGGGGTCGATCGAGCGGACGCGGTGGAGGTATTTCGAGAAGTCGATGACGACGGCGACGTTCGCGCACTGGCCCGCGAGGCTCGTGCCGCCACCGCGACTCGTGATCGGGATCCCGCGGCGGTGACATGCGGCGACCGTCGCGATCACGTCGTCGACGGTGCGGGGCACGACGACGCCGATCGGGACCTGGCGGTAGTTGGAGGCGTCGGTCGAGTACGCCGAGCGGCTCCCGTCGTCGAAGCGCACCTCGCCGGCGATCGACCCGTCCAGCTCGTCGGCGAGCGCGCGGGCGTCGGCATCGACACGCGACGAGATCGCGACCGGGGTGACGGTGTCCATCGCCGCGAACCGGCGCGGTCGGCTCACCGCGACACCTCGATCACCGCCGGTACCGTTCCGCGTCGGCACGCTTGAGCTCGATCCCGAGCCCCGGGCGGGTCGGGTCGGGTCGCAGCGCACCGTCGACCGGCTCGAGCACGCCGTCGAAGAGCATCGACTCGAGGCGGACGTGATCAGCGAAGTACTCGGCGTGGCGGAGGTGCCACAGTCCGGCGCACGCGTGCGCACTCACCTGGGGCGCGGTGTGCGACGAGAGGTCGACGCCGTGCGCGTCGGCCAGCGCGCCGACGCGCAGGAAGGCCGTGATTCCGCCGGCGCGCGTCACGTCGGCCTGCAGGCAGTCGACGGCGCCCGCCCCGAGCATGCGCCGGAAGTACGGCAGGTCGTACCCGTACTCCCCGGCGGTGACGTCCATCCCGGGCGGTGCCGTCTCGCGCACCGCCCGCAGGCCGTCGAGGTCGTCCGAGCTCACCGGCTCCTCGAACCAGGTCACACCGGCGTCCGCGAACACCTCGGCCATCGCCCGCGCCTGTTGGCGGGAGTAGGCGCCGTTCGCGTCGACGAACAGGCCCACGGTGTCGCCGATCGCGGCGCGTGCCGCCGCCACCCGCCGCCGGTCGGCCACGGGGTCGCGCCCGACCTTCATCTTCACGGCTCGCAGACCCCGGTCGGCCCAACCCGCGAGCTGGTTGACCAACTCGGCGTCCGAGGCGCTCGTGAACCCGCCGCTGCCGTAGGCGGGTACGACGTCGCGCGCCCGGCCGAGCGCGTCGGCGACGGACAGTCCGAGGAGGCGCCCGCGCAGGTCCCACAGGGCGATGTCGACCGCGGCGATGGCCGAGCTCACCACGCCCGGCCGGCCCTGGTTCCGGATCGCGCGGACCATGGCGGACCACGTCGCCCGCGGCGCGAGCGCGTCGGTGCCCACGACGACGTCGGCGAGCGTGTCGTGCACGACGGTCGCGGCGGCCGGTGCTGCGTACGTGTACCCGAGTCCCGTCGTCGACCCGGCACCGACCTCGACGACGACGATCGTGGTGGCGTCCCATTCGAGCGTGCCGTCGGACTCCGGTGCCTCGGTCGGGACCGTGTACGCCGAGGCCACCACCCGGGCCACCGGCGGACCGGTGCCCGCAGGGGTGAGCATGTCGGCACGCGGCGGCGGCCCGTCGGGCTGGGGGCGAGTCGCGGGCGGGGCGGAGACGGGACGCCGGGTCCGGCGGTCGAGCGCGCTATCGGGAATCATCGGCGGAGGCGCTCCCCGCGAGGGCGAACATCTGCGATGCCACGGCACGCGCGCTGTTCTGCACGACCTCGCCCGCGTCGGGATCCCCGTGCAGCAGCGCGCCCACGAGGCTCTTGGCCTGCTCGAACGTCACGTGGGCGGGGAGCGGTGGGACGTTCTTGTCGGTGAGCACGTCGAGCACGACGGGCCGGTCCGAGGCGAACGCGGTGTCCCAGGCGGCTTCGAGCCGGTCCGGGTCCTCGACGCGGATGCCGGTGAGCCCGAGCAGTTGCGCATACCCCGCGTAGTCCATGTCCTCGAGCAGTTGGCTCGTGTCGTAGCGGGGGTCACCGGCCTCGCGCATCTCCCAGGAGACCTGGTTGAGATCGTCGTTGTGCAGGACCAGCACGACGAACGTGGGGTCCGCCCACTCCTCCCAGTGGCGCTTGACGGTCAGCAGCCCGTTCATGCCCAGCATCTGGAACGCACCGTCGCCGATCGTGCAGACCACCGGACGCTCGGGGAACGCGAACTTCGCGGCGATCGCGTACGGCATCGCGGCGAGCATGGTGGCGAGCCGGCCCGAGAGGTTGCCCATCATGTCCGGGCCGAGCCTGATGTGATGGCCGTACCAGTCGGCGGTGGTCCCTGCGTCGGCGGTCACGATCGCGTTCGGAGGCAGCCGCTCGTTCAGGGTGTGGAAGACGAGCCTCGGGTTCACCGGGTCCGCCTTGGTCCGCGCCGCCGCGTTCGACCTTCTCGTCCCAGTCGCGCATCGCGGCCGCGATGCCCTCCTGCCAGGTCAGGTCCGCGGTCTGGTCCAGGTGCGGGAGCAGCGCGGCGAGCGTGGTCTTCGCGTCGCCCCAGAGGTTCACGTCCATCGGGTACCGCAAGGAGAGGTGGCGGGGCTTGAGATCGATCTGCACACCACGCGCCTGGCCCGTGGGCGGGAGGAACTCGCCGTAGGGGAAGTTCGTGCCCACCATCAGCAGCGTGTCGCAGTCCTGCATCATGTCGTAGCTCGGCTTCGAGCCGAGCAGGCCGAGCTGCTGGGTGTGGTACGGCACGTCGCCCGGGACCGCGCCCTTGCCGAGGAGCGCGGTGATCACGCCCGCACCGAGACGGTCCGCGACCGCGAGGACCTCGTCCGTGGCGCCGAGGGCGCCCTGGCCGACCAGCATCGCGACCTTGCGGCCCTCGTTGAGCACGGCCGCGGCGCGTGCGAGCTCGTCGTCCGGTGGCGCGATGCGCGTGGAGGCGTGCCCGATGCCGGTCCGGGAGACCCAGTGCTCGGGGGTCGGCTCCTCCATCGGCAGGTTCTGCACGTCGGCGGGCAGGATCACGACGGTCGGCGCGCGGTAGGCCTCGGCGATGCGCACCGCGCGGTCCACCACGAGCTGGGTCTGCATGGGCGTCGTCACCGCCTTCACGTACTCGGCCACGTCGCCGAAGAGCCGTTCCATGTTCAGCTCCTGCTGGAAGTCACTCCCCATGGCGACCCTCGCCTGCTGGCCGACGATCGCCACGACGGGCTGGTTGTCGCAGCGCGCGTCGTACAGGCCGTTCATCAGGTGGACGGCTCCCGGACCCGACGTCGCGATGCACACGCCGACCCGGCCCGTGAACTTGGCGTGGGCGCAGGCCATGAGCGAGGCCATCTCCTCGTGGGTCGGCCGGAGGTACCGGAAGTCCTTGCCGTCGCCCTCCGCGCGTTCGAGCGCGCCGTCGAAGCCGCCGATGCCGTCGCCGGGGAAGCCGTAGAACCGGTGCAGATCCCAGGCGATCAGCCGGTCGATGACGAAGTCGCTGACGGTGTACACCTGGACCTCCCGGTGGATCGCGAGCAGGGCTCGCCACGATCGCGAGCGGAGGGGGTCGAGACGCCCGCGCTCGTGGCGATCGCGACCGGTGTACCCAGTCGTTCGCCGGTTCAGACGCGCGCGCGGAAATCGCGCGCGGCGTCGTCCGGGCGTCGGCGGTCGCGGTGCCGGGTAGGGCCGGACCATGACGCCGCCGACCCGGCCGCCGCACACCCGGAGCATCGTCGTGGTGCTGGCGCTCGTGCTGGCCCTCGAAGCCGCCGACCGCGGTGCGGTCGGCGCGTTGGCGCCCTCCCTGGAGCGGGCCTTCCACATCGGTCACGCGCAGCTCGGATGGCTCGCCGGCTCGGTCACGATCGTGGCCACCGCGGCGACGGTCCCGGTCGGAATCGCGATCGACCGGATGCAACGGGTGGCGTTCCTCGCGGTGATGGTGCTCACCTGGGCGCTGGGGATGGCAGTCGCCGGGATCGCGACGACCTTTGCCGCGCTGCTCGGTGCCCGCCTGTTCCTGGGCGGGGTCACGGCCGTGGCGTATCCCGCGGTGGCGTCGCTCACCGGTGACCTGTTCCCCCGGGCGAACCGGGGCGCCGTCCTCGGACGGATCCGGACCGGAGAGATGGTCGGCGCGGGTGGCGGGCTCGTGGTCGCGGGTGCCCTCGTGGCGTTGTGGTCGTGGCGGGCGATGTTCTTCCTGCTCGCGCTGCTCGGGATCGGTCTCGCGCTGGTGGTGCGCCGGGTCCGGGAGCCGCCGCGCGGCGACGCCGGCGACGCGGAGCGGATGTCCCTCGGGGCGGTGACGCGGTACGTCTTCTCGATCCGGACCAACGTGCTGCTGATGCTGGCGGGATCGGTCGGCGACTTCTTCTTCGCGGGTCTCCAGATCTTTCTCGTTTCGTTCGTGATCCACCAGTACGGGGTGCCGCAGTACACCGCCGTGCTCCTCGTGCCCGTGGTCGGGATCGGCGCGGTGGCGGGGCTCGTGTTCGGCGGCCGCTGGGGGGACCGGCTGATGGAGCAGGGCCGGCCCGGCGGTCGCGTGGCGCTCGCAGCCGTGGCGTTCCTGGCCGTCGGACCCCTCGTGGTGCCCTTGCTCTTCCTGCACTCCATCCTTCTGGCGCTTCCCTTCATGGTCGTCGACGGCGCGCTCCTCACCGTTCCGGTGCCGACGCTCGACGCGGCCCGGCTCGACGTGGTGCACCCCCGGCTGTGGGGCCGAGCCGAGGCGGTGCGCACCGCGGTGCGCACCGTGGCGCAGTCCGCGGGACCGGTGCTGTTCGGCGTGATGGCCGACCACCTGGCCGGAGGTGGTCCGGCCGGGCTGCGGCTCACGTTCCTGGTCATGGTCCCGACGCTGGTGCTCAACGGCCTGGTCCTGCTGGTGGCGGCCCGGACCTATCCGGCTGATGCGGCCCGGGCGGAGGCGACGGCGCGTGGGGACCTCCCGCTCCTGCCGCAGGCGTGTCCCGATCCGACGCCGAGTCCGAGCGGTCGCCGTTCCGTCTCCGATGCTCGACCCACGCGATGACCGCGACCACACTCAGCGCGCCGAGCGCGATCAGCGACCCGCGACCAAGGTTCTGCTCGACCTGGTTCCAGGACGAGCCGGCGAGGTAGCCGGCGCCGACGACCGCCGGGGCCCAGAGCAGCGCGCCGGACGCGTTCCACAGGAGGAACCGCCGGTAGGGCATGCGCGAGTCGCCCACCACCGCGGGGACGAGGGCGCGCAACACACCGATCCAGCGGCCGAGCAGCACGGAGACGCCGCCGTGACGGCGCACGAAGTCCCGGGCGCGGTCCCACCGCTCGGCCCCGACCTTGTGTCCGAGCCGGGTGCTGCGGAGGCGTTCGCCCCCGTGGCGCCCGACCTCGTAGCCGATGGAGTCTCCGACGACGGCCCCGGCCGCCGCGACGGTCATCGCGACCGCGAGATCGAGGTCGCCGCGGGACGCGAGCACTCCCGCGAACAGCAGGGCGCTCTCACCCGGCACGAAGAGCCCGAGGAACGCCGCGGCCTCGAGCGCGGTGACGAGCCCGAGCAGCACGTAGCCCCACGGGACGAGTGCGTCGCCGAGTGCACGGACGATGGTCTCCACGGGAACGCGCGTACCCGGCGCGCGCCGATCGGGAACGTCGAGGCCCCCGGGCCGGGTGTCGAAGCCGCCGTCACCGGGTACGTCTCCGGCATGGTCCGAGCCGTAGCACGCGTGCGCACCGAGAGCGACGCCGGGACGGGAGGGACCGGGTGCCACCCCCGTGGCTGACGTGGACGTCCCGACTCGCGCTCCTCGTGGCGTTCGCGTGCGCGGGCGAGATCCTCTTCGACGTGTTCGTCCGCGGGAATCGCCAACGCATGCGGATCATGGAGGTCGTCTGGCCGGTGACGGCGCTGTACTTCGGACCGCTGGCGTCGGTCGCCTACCGGCGGTGGGGGCGACCGCAGCGGCGCGGGGGCGACGACGGGGAAGCGGAGAAGCCGAGGGCGGCCTCGGTCGCCGTCGCGGTGAGCCACTGCGGTGCCGGCTGCACGCTGGGCGACATCGTCGGCGGTTCCGTGGTGCTCGTCGCCGGGTTGGAGATCGCCGGCCTCGCGCTGTGGCCGGAGTATCTCGTCGACTACACGCTCGCGTTCTCGCTCGGGGTGCTGTTCCAGTACCTCACGATCGCGCCGATGCGGGGGCTCGGACCCCGCAAGGGCCTCGTCGCCGCGGTGAAGGCCGACGCGCTCTCCCTGACCGCGTTCGAGGTCGGGCTCTTCGGCTGGATGGCGCTCGTGCAGCTCGTCTTCTTCCCGGTGGAGCACCTCGCGGCGGACACGGTCGCGTACTGGTTCATGATGCAGATCGGGATGGTGCTCGGCTTCGCCACCGCGTACCCGGCGAACTGGTGGCTGGTCCGGCGGGGGATCAAGGAGGCGATGTAGCCACGCGAACGAAGCCGGCCGCCAGGATCAGTCCGGCCGCGGCCGCCGTACTCCGGCTCGGGGACGGCCGGACCCCGGGGCCGGGCCCCGCCGGTGCGCCACCGCGGCCGCGTCGACCTCGGCCCCGACCAGTGCCGACAGCCCGCCGAGATAGAGCCACAACAGGACCACGATGATCGAGCTCACGGTCCCGTAGCGCGACGCGAGGCTCGAGAAGTTCGCGGTGTAGACGGAGAAGAGCGCGGACCCGGCCAGCCAGAGGAGCGCCGCGACGATCGGACCCGGTGTGACGAACCGGTCGGCGCGGTAACCGGCGGACACGTGGTACAGCCCCCGCAGGGCGAGCATGAGGAGGAGTGCCAGCACCGGCCACCGCAGGACCGAGAGCAGGGTGCGCAGCGGGTCGCCCAGACCCGCGATGGCATCGAGCTGGGGCGGCACCACGGTGATGAGCCAGACCGCGATCAGCACGACGACCACAGAGGCGATGGTCACCACGAGCGCGAGTCCGCGGCGACGGGCGTAGCTCCGGACGTCCGCGGCGTCGTTGATCACCGCCAGCCCACGCAGGAGGGCTGCCGTCCCCGCCGACGCGCTCCAGAACGCGAGCAGCACCGCGATCACCGCGGTCACCGTCGACCCGGCACCGCCCGCGTCGCTGCTCGCGCGCAGCTGGGCGGTGAGGAAGGTCTGGGTGGAGCGGGGCAGCGCACTCGCGAAGCTGCGCACCTGATGGGCGATCTCGGCGGGGTCCGCGACGACTCCGTAGATCGTGGCCGTGGCGACGAGCGCCGGCACGAACGCGAGGAACGCGTAGAACGCGATTCCCGCCGCGACGAGTGTCAGCTCGTCCTCGCGGGCGAGGCGCATGACCTCGCGGGTGCGCGCGAGCGCCCGTGCGGTCCACGTCGGGTCCGGCGGGTCGGGGGGCTGCGCCCGCACGGTGTCAGTTGCAGCGGGCGTGGCGGAGCGCGGCCCGGGGGGTCGGTGGTCCGAGCACGATCGACGGCACCGGGCAGGTCACGCCCTCGATGGACCCGCCGTCGGGGCCGCCGGCGTTGCGGCAGGTCGGACACACGAGGGCGACGCTCGGCCGGGCACACCGGCGGCAGCGGATCACCGCGAAGCCCATGAGCCGGTCCTCCCTCCTCCGACGCGATCGCGAGCACGCAACGCGTACCCGGCGGCGCGTGCAGGCAAACGATCCCGGGCGATCCGGTGGTGGGAGCGTTGCGAGGAATGGGTAGGGACCGGGCGTGGAAGGACCCCCGCGCCTACGGGACCATCGGTGGCTCGCCGTGTTCCGCCGTCCGTGGCTCGCGTGTCCGATCGAGGCGCCCGCGCTGCTCGCGTTCCGCACGTCGGTGGGCGTCGGGAACCCGGTGTGGCGCGAGCCGTCCTCGGGTTCGCACTGCGAGCGGACGATGGCCGTGGCGCGCCGCTGGTCGGGCTGACGGCGTGCGCGAGCTCTTCGCCCACCGTGGCTTTCGCCGCCTGATGATCGGCCAGACCGTCTCGTCCCTGGGCGACTGGCTCGGGACGATCGCGCTCATCGCGCTGGTCCTGGACCTCACGGGGAGCTCGACCGCGGTCGGGGGCATCCTCGTGCTCCGGCTCGCGCCGTCGCTCGTCGCCGGACCGCTGGTCACGCGGCTGGTCGGGCGATGGAACCGCCGGCGCACGATGCTCGCGATGGACGCGATCCGCGTCGGCGTCGTGCTGCTCGTCCCGCTCGTGCCCGCGTTGTGGTGGGTGTACGTCTGGGCCTTCGTGCTGGAGGCGGCGGGGCTCGTCTTCCTGCCCGCGCGCGACGCGGGCATCCCCGATCTCGTCGGTGCGGACGACCTGCCCCGGGCGAACGGGCTCGTCCTCGGCTCGTCCTACGGGACGATCCCGTTCGGTGCCGCCCTCTTCGGGCTCGTCGGGCTCTTCGCGACGGGTCGGTTGGAGTTCGTGGTGGTCTTCGCGCTCGACGCGGCGACCTTCGTGGCGTCGTTCCTCTTGATCCGGCCCATCGTCGAGCTCGACGTCGGGACACCGGTCGAGGAGCGCGCGGCTCCGGCGGGCTTCCTCGCGGCGTTCCGCATCCCGTTCGTCCGCGCGTTCGCCCCGGCGACCCTGATCGCGACCCTCGGCCTCGGGGCCCTCTTCTCGGTCGGCATCGTGTTCGTCCGGCAGGTGCTCCATGCCTCGGCCGGTGAGTTCGGCGTGCTGATCGCGCTCTTCGGGGTGGGCGCGGCGGGTGGGCTCGCGCTCCTCGGGGTCATCCGCCACGACGCGGTGCACGTGGTCCGGCGAGGCCTCGCCCTCCAGGGCGTCGTCATCGCGACGATGAGCCTGGCGCCGTCGCTCGGTTTCGCGTACCTCGGCGCGGTGCTCTTCGGTGCCGCGACGAGCGCGACGCTCGCCGCCGCGATGAGCGCGGTGCAGGAGCTCCTGCGTGACGACCTGCGGGTCACGGGCTTCGCCGCGTTCCACGTGATCATCCGGGTCGGGCTCAGCCTCGCTGCGATCGGCGCGGGGATCGCCGCCGACCTCGTGGACGGTCAGCGGTGGCCCGGCATAGGGAGGTTGCCGCCGAGCCGCGTGGTCCTCCTCGGCTCGGGTCTGGTGGTCCTCCTCGGCGCCGCGCTCCTCGCCCCCCTCCTGCGGCGCGAGCGGTTCGTCACCGTCGCGCCCGGGGGCTCACCGGTCGCGGGTGTCCCGGTCGAAGAGGAGCCGGTTGGTGAACGTCCTCCGGCGGTCGCCGCGGACGGGCGCGTTCCCGGTGACGCGCTTCACGAGCATCGGGACCACGACCGCGGCCGCAGCTCGCGCCGCGCGTCGACCACCGACCCGGTAGAGGAGGGGCACCACCACGAGATCCGCCACGAGGCTGCCGATCGCGGTCTCGCCCGAGAGCCGACCGACGACGAGCCCGCCGAGGAGGGTCGCGGTCCCCGGCCAGGACTGGACGAGGAGCGCACCGAGCGCCGGTGAGATGCCCCGACCCCCCGCGCCGCGCAGGAGCGGCGACCAGTTGTGCCCGACGACGGCCGCCGCCCCGGCGAGCGCGGCGACTCCGGGCCGGTCGCGACCGGCGAGGAGCGGACCGACGGCGCCCTTGGCCACCTCGAGCACGCCCGCCCCCGCCAGCGGGCCGAACCCGGCCACCCGGTACAGGCCGGTCCCCGACACGGTGCCGCTGCCGACGGCGCGCAGATCGACGCCGCGGGCCCACCGGGCCGCCAGGTTGGAGAACGGGATCGATCCGGCCACGAATCCCGCGCCGACGGCCACGGGGGCCGGCACCGCTCGCCGCCGGTCGGCCGGGGACGCGATCGCAGGTTTAGCGGCCACGGTCCGGCGAGAATGCTCTCGAGCGGTGCCGGCGAGAGGACGGACGATGCACAGCGCGGTGATCACCGACAGCGCCGCGTCGCTCCCACCGCGCCTGGCCGCCGACCTCGCGATCACGGTCGTCCCGCTCGAGATCGTCGTGGGGAACCGGCCGTATCACGACGGCGAGGTACCCCTTCACGAGGTCGTGGCACACATCGGGGAGGGCGTCACCACGTCGAGCCCCTCCCCGGGCCGGATCACCAAGGCGATCGAGGAGCGCCTCGACGACGACGTCGACACCGCCGTCATCCTCGCGATCTCGCGGCAGATGAGCAGCACGTACGAGGCGGCCGTGCTCGCGGCGCGGGCCGTCGAGGGCCGGGCGCGGGTCGTCGACACCGAGACGGCGGCCGGCGCGGAGGGCCTCGTCGTGCTGCACGCCGCGCGCTGCGCGGCGGCCGGGGGTGACGCCGACGCCGTCGAGGCCGCGGCGCGACAGGTGATCGACCGCGTCCGGCTCGTCGCGACGGTCGACTCGCTCGACTACCTCGTCGCCGGTGGACGCGTCCCCGAGCTCGCCGGTCGCGCGGGACGCTTCCTCAACGTGCATCCGCTGTTCGAGTTCCGGCGCGGCCGGGTGCGGCCGCTGCGCCCCGCGCTGTCGCGCGATGCGGCCCTCGACCGGATCGTCGGGCTCTGGCGGCGGAGTCGCGAGCCCGACGCGCGCCTGCACCTCGCGGTGCTGCACGCCGAGGATCCCGACCGGGCCGAGGAGCTGCTCGGTCGGGTGCGGGCGGAGATCGAGCCCGCGACGGCCTTCGTCGCCGAGTTCAGCACCGTGATGGTCGCGCACACCGGCCCGGACCTCGTCGGTCTCGCGTGGTGGTGGGAGCCCGTCCCGGCGGGTGGCGCTCAGGTGTCGGCTCCCGACCCGGTCGGAGCGAGCGCCCAGTCGACGGCGTCGCCGATCGGAACGAGGGAGCGCTCCGAGAAGGCGTGACCCATGCCGTCCACGAGCCGCAGCCGGCGCGGTTCCGGCGCGTGCGCGTACAGGTCGTGCGCGGCCGTGACCGGGATGAACGAGTCCGCGACGCCGTGGATGATCGCCACCGGCGCGCTGACCCGGCTGACGAGCTCGACCGGCGGCACCGGGTTCGTCCACGCGCGGGAGATCCGGACGCGCATGGCGCGGCGCCGCGATCGCGCGCCCGGGCGGCGTCCGGGTCACCAGCGCGGCGGCCAGTGCCTTGGCGGTGCGCGGCAGGACCCAGCGGGCCGGACAGCTGACGGTCACGACACCGGCCAGGCCGGGAAGCACGCTCGCGCAGCGGAGCACGGCGATCGCGCCCATCGACGCACCCACGAGCACGACGCGGTCGGTGCGGCGGCGGGCGAGCAGGACGGCCGCGGCGACGTCGTGCTGCTCGAGGTCGCCCAGGGTGGACGAGCCGCCCGACTCACCGTGCCCTCGCGCGTCGTAGGTGATGACGTCGAGGCCACGCGCGAGGAGCGACTCCGCGGTCGCGACCACCGAGGGGTCGCCGCGCCGGGCACCGAAGCCGTGCGCGACGACCACGGTGGCGCGGGGGGTCCCCGGCGCGGACCACTGCCGCCCCGCGAGCACGACCGAGTCGGCGGTGAACAGGGACGGGGCCTCGGCCGCGGACGCGGGAGCCGGCGGTCCGGAGACCGTGCTCATGTCCCGGCCCGGCGCAGCGACCAGCGGGGCGTGAGCGGCTCGTGCCGCCGCAGCGAGCGCAGGAAGTGCCACGCGGACAGGACGATCGCCGTCACCGTGAGCGCACCGGCGGCCAGGGGTCGCGCGACGGCGGTCACCTCGACCGACTGACTCAACGCCAGCCAGACCGTCAGGCCCGCGTTCGCCAGCAGCACCAGCGCCCACAGCAGCGAGATCCGGAGGAAGAAGGCGCGGACCCACGCCTTGTCCGCCCAACCCGCGGGCAGCGGGCAGAAGTCGAGGGCGAGGCGTGCCGCGAGCGGCCGGCCGGCCACGACGGATGCGAAGAAGGCGATCGACACCATCACCGCGCCCAGCGACGGTTGGAGGAAGTAGAGCACCAGGCTGTGCGTGGAGAACGCCAGTGCCGTCCGGCACGTCGCGGTGATCGCGGCGAGCACGAACACCCCGGGCACCCGGCGCCGCTGGATCAGGCGACGCACGATCGTGGCGTACACCCAGGCCAACCCCACGAGGAGCGCGGCCCACGGACCCAGCGTGCGGATCGCGATCCAGAACACCGCGACCGGGATCAGGGTGCCCTCGACGACCGTCGGGAGCGCGTGGCCGAGGAACTCGCGCCAGTGCGGCAGCGTGAAGGCCGGTTCGGGGTCAGGCGGCGGGGCGACGCAGGACGACACGGCGGGCGGCACGAGCGACACGGGCGACCAGATCTCCTACGGTCGACGGACCGGACGCCCGTCGAGTTCGAGCAGCGTACCGCTCGGGTCGGGGCCTCCGTCAGTCGCGCAGCGCTGCGATGAGCTCGTCCTTGGTCATCGACGAGCGACCCTCGATGTTGCGCTCGGTGGCGAGGCGGTGCAAGTCCTCGACCGTCCGCTGCTCGTACGGGAGCCCGGGGCGGTGGACCGCATCCTCGGTCTCGACCGCGCGCTCGGCCCGGCCGACCGCGCGCTTCGACTGCTGCGAGGTCTTGGTCACGGCGTCGGCCGCACGCTGCTCGGTCTCGTCGACCACCCGCTCGCCCGTCGAGCGGGCCTCGCTCACAGCACGCTTCGCGCTCCGCTCGGCGTGCCGGAGCCGGCCGTCGGTCTCGCGCCGGACGCGTCCGGTCACGCGCCGGCCACGTACCGAGAGGTGGTCGAACGCGGTCAGGAGCCGGGAGGGCAGCTGTCCGTCGCCGGGCAGGAGGTCGGCATCACCCTTGTGGCGCGCCTTCGCGACCGCGAGATCGACCGCGCCGATCACCGCGTGCGCACCGTCCGAGATCACGTCGCCGGCGAGGGTCACGGATCCTCGGGCCACCGCACCGGCGGAGCGGGTGGACTCCTGGGCGGCTGCCGTGCTGCGGCGGGCCGACTCCTGCACGTGCTCGGCACTGCGTTCGATCTTCTTCGTCGTCATCGTGGTACCTCTCGCTCGCGGTCTCTCGGGGGTGGTCTTGGCTCGGCCTGGTCACCCGGTACCCCGCCCCGGTGGTCGCCGATCCGACAACGGTCAGGTGATACCCGGCGCGTGGGTGACGCGAAACGCGATCGGCCCGAGGTCACACGACCCGCCCGGCGCGCCGCTCCGAGGCGTTCAGTCGACGGGCGTGTGTTGGTGCACCGCGAGCTTCCACGCCCCGTCGTGCCGGGCGTAGGTGCTCGCGATCAGCGCCTCGTAGTCGTGATCGCCGCGCCGGGCCCGCGCGCGGTACGCGACGACGGTGCAGTCGTCGGTGGGGGAGACGATGCGCTCGTCCGACAGCTCGAACGAGCTCCAGGGCGGGCCGCCCATCGACGCCACGACGGCATCTCGGTCGTCGATGACCATGCCGCCCGGCATCAGGATCAGGACGTCGTCCGCGAGGACCTCGGCGAAGAAGCCCGCGGCCGCCCCCTCGGTGGCCAGGGCCTGCCACGCGGCCCGCTCCAGCTCCAGGGGGCCCATCGCACCGGTGCTCGTCGTCGTGCTCGTCATGGTGTGCGCCTCCTCCGAACCGCTCCACGGGCGTCTGCCCACTGGGGCGTACCCACGACGGCCGGGATCGACTCCATACCAACCAGTTGGTATGGCCCTCTGGTGACGAGGCTCGAGCGGCGATTCACCGCCACCCTGCGCCAGAGTCCGGCGAAGGGCGGATGGCCTACGTGGTGATGCCCGGCTCGGCGGAGCTCGTCGGGACCCGGTGGCTCGTGAAGGTCCGGGGCACCGTCGACGGCGAGCCGTTCGTGTCGTCGTTCATGGCGCTCGGCGACGGCACGCACGAGCTCCCGGTCAAGGCGGCGCGGCGCGCCGCGATCGGCAAGTCCGCGGGCGACCGGGTGACGGTGCAGCTCGAGGAGCGCATCGAGCGGTGACCGCGACGACGTGCGGGTGGGCGGCGAGCGGCGCGCCACGGCGCGACCGCGCGGGACCACGCCGCGAATCCCGGTTGCGTGGACGACGCCGGTGAACGCCTCCGCCGCGAGGTGGCCTGACCGCGGGTCGACGTCGCGGGCACGGACGGCGCGCGCGACACGCGCCGCTACGCTGGTCGGGTGCCCGTCGTCGAGACCGATTCCACCGGCACATCCGAGCATCTGGTCGCGTTCGCGGACGACGATCGCACGCTGATCCGGTCGATCGTGGACTTCCTCGGCGAGGGCCTCGACGCCGATGCCACCGCAATGGTGATCGCGACGAGGAGTCACCTGATCTCCATCGACGAGGCGCTCGATCGCGTGGGGTACCCGTCCGAGGCGCTGCACCGCGATCGTCGGCTCGTCGCGATCGACGTCGCCGAGCTCCTCGACGACGCGCTCGGCGACGGGCGCGAGGCCCGGGTGCCGGACCGGGTGCTGCGGGCCGTGCAGGGCATGTCCTCGAGGCGGCCGGTGCGCGTCTTCGGGGAGCTGGTCGGCGCGCTGTGGGAAGCCGGTCGGGTGCGGGATGCGCTGGACATGGAGGCGTCGTGGTCCCGCCTGGTCGCGGACCGCACGATCTCGAAGTTCTGCACCTACCGGCTGGCGAGCGTGGCCGGGTCGGGCGAGCTGCTCCCGGCCCGGCGGTTGTGCGACGAGCACACGGGGGTCGTCGCACTGGCGTCGATCCCGACGGGCGCGGAGGAGCCCACCGACGACGGGCTCGGCGTCGTGTGCCGCCAGGTGTTCGTGCCTGCACCGGCCACGCTCCGGTACGTCCGGCGATTCGTCGCATCGGTGCTCTCCGACTGGCGGAACGACGACCTCGTGGCGGATGCCACGATCGTCGTCGGCGAGCTGGCGACGAACGCGCTCGTCCACGCGGCGTCACCGTTCGAGCTGGCCCTCGTCCGCCGGCCAGGGTCGGTACGGCTCGTCGTCCGCGACACGAGCGCGGCGCGCCCCGAGCTGCGCGAGCCGAGCACGGACCGGCTGGGTGGCCGCGGCATGATCCTGGTGGACGCACTCTGCTCCACCTGGGGCGTGGACCCCGATCCCGAGGGCAAGGCGGTATGGGCCGAGTTCGTGACCGGTGCCGTCCCGAGGCTCGCCACGACCTGACGGCCCGTCGGGCGGAGACGCGGCCCGGCGAGCGGTGCTTCCCCGGAACGCAGCGTCCCCCGCCGTGATGGACCTCACGGCGGGGGACGGCGGGGTACTGGGGGTGGAGCGGCTGAGGTACCCACCGCGAGCACGGCCCAAACGCGCCGGCCCCACGGGTTTGCCGGCTCGGCGGCGGGGAACGCTCCTGGTGCCCCACGACCCAGGAGGAGAACATGGTCCTGCGCCTGTTCCGCGCCTTCTTCGGCATCTGGGACGGCGACGGCCCCGAGTCGGGCTTCGATCCCGATCCGCTGGCGTCCTCGCCGGTTCCCACCGACTGACGCGGCGTCCGGATCCGATGGCTGACCGCGAACGGACTGCGCCGGTCGAGCACGAGGACGAGCGTGCCGTGATGGAGGAGGCGATCGAGGAGGTGCTCGAGAGGATCGGTGATGTCGGCGACGACCGTGACCGCTAGCTCGAGGCCAGGATCCCGAGCAGCGTCCGCTCCTCGCCGGTGATCCAACGCCGGTCGCGCGGACGGTGCCGGCGCCACTCGGTCGCGAGCTCTCCGGCCATGAACAGCTCGATGACCCTCGGGTGCACGTAGGCGGACCGGGCGACGGCGGGAGTGTTGCCGAGATGGCGACCGACCGCCCGCATCGCCGCGGTCGCGGTTCTGGCCGCCTCACGGCGGCTCGCCGGCGCCGGGACGACGCCCAGGGCCACGGCGGCCATGAGCGTGCCCATCCAGGTCCGGAAGTCCTTGGCCGTGAAGTCCTCCCCGCTCAGGGCTCGGAGGTACTCGTTCACCTCCGTCGACCCGATCGAGCGCGGCTCGCCGTGGTCGTCCGGGTACTGGAACAGGTGCTGACCGGGCAGGTCCTGGCACCGACGGATCACCCGCGCCGCGTGTGGGTCGTGCACCCCGATCTCATGGCGTCGCCCGCTCTTGCCCGGGAAGCTGAACCGGACCTCCGCGCCCCGGACGCGGACCTGCGGTGTCCGCAGGGTGGTGAGCCCGAAGGATCGGTTCGACTTCGCGTACTGCTCGTTGCCGACCCGGATCATCGTCGTCTCGAGGAGATGCACGACCGTGGCGAGCACCTTCTCGCGTGTGAGGGCAGGTCCCGCGAGGTCGGCAGCAACCCGGCGACGAACGAGGGCCAACGACTGGCCGAAGTCGAGCATGCGGTCGAACTTCGCTTCTTCCTGCTGCGCGTGGAACGCGGGGTGGTACCGATACTGCTTGCGACCGCGATCGTCGCGACCGGTTGCCTGGAGGTGGCCGTTCGGCTCCGGACAGATCCAGACCTCCTCCCAGGCCGGCGGGATTGCCAGCGCCCGGATCCGCGCGAGTTGTCGCTCGCCCCGCAGTGGGCGGCCGCGCGTGTCCAGGTAGGTGAAGCCGCGGCCACAGCGCCGGCGCCGGAAGCCCGGCCCGCCGTCGTCGACGAACAGCAATGGTGGCGTGCGGGCCAACGACGGAGCGGGGAACAGGGACTATTCGGTCGAGGGACCCAGCGCACCCAGCGCGCCGACGACGTCCTTGCCGACCTCGCGAGCGTGGTCGAGGGCGGCGTTGACGGTCCCGCCGATGACGTTCGCGGGTGGGGTGTCGGCGCTGTGCGGGTGCGGCCGGGTCGGGGCGCGTCGCCTCGCCTCGGTGAGCGCGTCGCCCAGATCGAGGAGCTCGGTCCTCGTCGCGACGGCGCGGAGATCGCCGAACAGCTCCGACTCCTCCTCGTCGACGTGGTGGCGGACGCTCTCGGTCAGGACCGCGACCTTGGCGTCGAAGCGCTCGTCGGTCGGATCGAGATCCTCGAGCTCGGAGAGCAGCCACTTGACGACGTGGTGCTCCTCGAGGGACTCGAGCACCGTGGACTCCTCGTCCTCGATCGTCTCGCGGGCCCAGGGATAGAGGATCTGCTCCTCGATCGCGGCGTGCACCGACAGGGCCTCGATCATCGAGTCCACGAGCCGGCGCTTGGTCGCGTGGGCGGACGGGCCGGCCTGCTCGAACCGCCGGAAGAGCTTCTCCACGTCGCGATGGTCGGCTTTCAGCACCGCGATGGCATCGCGCCGCGAGGGTGAACGCGAGCCCCGCCGTGACGAGCGCTTCGCGGAGTGAGTGGTGGACTGCTCTTTCTTGGTGGTCGGCATTCGCCGGACGTACCCTGTCGTCGACCGGTTCAACCGGCCGACGCCGGAGAATTCCGCCGCGACCTTCGCGGTCATGACGCCGGGCGGCGCCCAGAGGTTCCGTGCGAGCATGGTGCCGAACGGCTGGTCCCGTTCGGACCGGGGAGTGGCGAGCCAGATGAGCGAGCAGGCGCAGCGCGTGACAGCGGAGGAGCTCGACGCCGTCTCCTTCCGCGCCGTGCTCGACGCGATGTCCCGCGCGGTGATCGTGACCTCCAGACGGGGCGACATCCTCGTGTGGAACGCGGCGGCCCAGGAGCTCTACGGCTGGTCCGAGCACGAGGTGATGGGTCGCGATGCCCTGGAGCTCCTCGTCGCCGAGGAGCTCCGTCCCCGGGCCGTCGCCATCATGGCGGACCTCGCCTCGGGCCGCGAGTGGCGGGGCGACTTCGTGGTGAGACGTCGCGACGGTGCATCCGTCCGCGTCGAGGCCGTGGGCCGGCCGATCTTCTCGAACGACGGGACGGTGCTGGCCACCGTCTCGATCTCCGAGGACGTCACCGACCGGCGCCGGCTCGAGCGACAGTCGGCCGAGGTGACCGAGCGGCTGGAGTTGGCGCTCGACGCGGGTGAGTTCGGTACCTGGCGCTGGGATCTCGCGTCGGGCGCGGTCGTCTGGGACGCGCGCCTCGAGGCGCTCTACGGGCTCGTGCCGGGGAGCTTCGACGGCACGTTCGAGGCGTACCGTGCGTCCCTGCATCCCGACGATGCCGACGCCGTGCTGGCGGCGGTCGAGGACGCCATCGCCAACCGGTCGCGGTACACCGTCCACCATCGCATCATCTGGCCCGACGGCAGCGTCCACTGGCTCCAGGGCAGGGGTCAGGTCATCGAGGACGACGAAGGAACGGTCACCGGGACCATCGGCTGCGTGGTCGACGTCACCGAGCAGCTGCTCGCGGCGGAGGAGCGCGAGCGTTCGGTCGAGGCGGCGCTCGCCGCAGTCGCCGAAGAGCGGCTCAGCACCGAGCGCCTCCTGTTCATGGCCCGGGTCAACGAGGTCCTGGCCGGTGCCGCCACGGCCGAGGACGTCATGCGCAGCGTCGCCCGCGTCGCCGTACCGATGCTGGGGGAGTGGTGTGGGGTCTTCGTGCTCCCCGAGAACGGATCCGCGATCCCGAACGTCGCGATCGCGCACGAGGACCCCGCCATGGAGGAGTACGTCCGCGCGCTCGGCAACCGGTTCCGGTACGACCCGGACTTTCCCACCGGGGTCCCCTACGTCATCCGTACCGGGCTGAGCGAGTTCCTGCCCGAGATCGACGAGGAGATGATCGAGCAGGCCGACGCCACCGACGAGGCCCGCGACGTCGTCCGCAACCTGCGCCTCCACAGCTCGATGGCGGTTCCGATGCTCAAGCGGGGCCGCGTCATCGGAGCGATCCAGCTCGTGAACACCGACGCGTCCCGCGTGTACACGGACCGGGACCTGGTCCTCGCGGAGGCGGTCGCGAGTCGGGTGGCCTCGACCCTCGAGAATCGTCGCCTCGCCGCGCACCAGCGCGAGATCGCGACGACGTTGCAGGCGAGCCTGCTCCCGGACGCGCTGCCCGACATCGAGGGGCTCGACGTCACCGTCCGCTACTGGGCCGCCGGCGAGGGCACCGAGGTCGGCGGCGACTTCTACGACGCGTTCGCCGTCGGCGACCACTGGGCCGTCGTGATCGGCGACGTGTGCGGCACCGGTCCGCAGGCGGCGGCCATGACCGGTCTCGCGCGTCACACGATCCGCGCCGCAGCGTGGGCGGGAGCGTCCCCGTCGGGGGTCCTCGAGCAGCTCAACCACGCCGTCCGCCGTTCCGACCGCAGCACGTTCTGCACCGCGGTGTTCTGCGAGCTGTTCCGCACCGGGATCGGATTCCACCTGACGGTGACCGCCGGCGGGCACCCGCTGCCGATCCTGCGCGCGTCCGACGGCAGGACCCACAGCGTGGGCGAGCCGGGCTCGTTGATCGGGGTGCTCGACGCCCTCGAGCTCACCACCACGGTGCACGACCTTGCGCCGGAGGACGCCGTGATCCTCTACACCGACGGCGTCACCGATCTGCCGCCCCCGTTCGGACTCGATGTCGAGGACATGCACCGGATCGTCGCACGCGGCGGGCAACGACGCCGGATCGGCGGACGAGGTCGCGCTCCGCTTCGGCGACGAGATCGCGGCCACGCTGCCGTTGAGCGCGCGCAACGACGACATCGCCCTTCTGGTCCTGCGCGTCGACTGAGGCCCCCGCCACCGCGGCGGCCGCGCTCCGGTCATGCGTCGTGGCCGGCGGTGATCCCCTGCACGTCGGACATCCGGAGGAGCGGCTCGGCGGCCCGGCCGGCCGCGCCCTCGCCCGCGAGGACCTCGACGATGAACGCGACGTGATCGCCGCTCACCTGCGTGTCGAGGATCCGCCCGGCGAACCAGTCGAGGCCGTCGAGGACGGGCGCGCCGGCCGGTCCGGGGTGCCAGGCGACGTGAGCGAACTTGTCCACCTGGTCACCCGTCAGCTCGCCGAACCGCCTGGCGAGGGCGAAGTCGTCGGTGTGCAGCACGTGCGCGACGAGCACGTCTGCGTGGCGCGGCGACGCGGAAGGTGTGGTTCCGCTCCGAGAGGAACAGCGCGCAACGGGGAGGATCGATGCTGCACTGGCTCCAGAAGCCGACGAGACAGCCGGCGGAGCCGTCGTCCGCGGACGTGGTGACCACGAGCATCGGGACGTCCCACGTGCTGCTCAGGGTGTCGAAGGCGGACATGGTCGCTCCGGACCGGTCGGGTGCGGCTCCGGGGTCCTACCCCCGACGCGGTGGTTCCATGCCGCGGCCGTCACGCTGTCCGGCGCATCGACCGCGGCGATCGATGTGCGGTCAGCGGGTGACGCGGGACCGCACCATCCCGCGATCGAGCACGGCGCGCACGGCCTGGGCACGTGTGGCCACGCCGAGCTTCCGGTAGGCGTTGCGGATGTGCGTCTTCACCGAGTTCGGCGAGATGTGCAGGCGCTCCACGATCTCCGCGTTGCTCAACCCTTCCGCGATCAGGATCAGCACCTCGCTCTCGCGCTCGGAGATCCCCTCGCGCCGGCCGGGCCAGTCGCGCTCGGACGCGCTGTGGCGGTCCGAGGCCGGATCCGGGCTGATCGTCTGGCGGCCCCAGGCGATCGACTCCAGCGCTTCGACGAGCTCCTCGGCGCTGAGGGCCTTGCTGAGGTATCCGGTCACCCCGATCGACAGTGCTCGGTCCACGAGGCTCGGGTCGAACTGCCAGGTGAAGAGCGCGACGCGCCGGATCGCGGGATCACGGACCAGGCGGCCGATCTCCTCGAGCTCGTCGCCCTTGTGGGCGAAGGTGTCGAACAGGGCGACGTCGACCGTGGCGTCGAGGTCGTCGCCCCGCACGGCGGTGTCGACGACGTCGATGCGGTCCGGGAACGCGGCGAGCAGCTTCGCCAGACCGGCGACGACGAGCTCGAAGTCGTTCGTCAGCGCGACGCGGACGGGAGTGGGGCGGATGGGAGCGGGAGTGGTTGGTGTCGAGACCATTGCAGCAATCCTCACGGGCACGGGAGCGGTCGGACAACACCCCGAGGGGTGAGCTGGGACTAGAGGTCACACCCCTTCGACGGATGGCGGACCCGGAGGAACGCGGCGATGTCGGACTCCAGCTCCGCCGCCAGCACGTGCACGTCACCGGACAAGGGCGCGAGGTCGCCGGGCGGGAGCTCCGCGTGCTCGCGGAGCTCCTGGGGGAGGTGCCAGTAGGTCGGTTCGACACCGGTGTCGCGCAGTACGCGCACCGAGTCCGGGGCGATCCGCACGGCGTCGCGGTGGCCACAGGTCGCGCACGGGAACGCCATGGTGGCGATTCCGGTCTCGACGTTGACGCGGAGTGCGATCTCGTCGACCGGCACCAGGCCCGGGCCGCAATCGTGGCACTTGACCGTCACGAGGTCGGTCGGGGGGTCGGTCATCGCCGGCTCCGTCCGTTCATGGTGGTGGTATTCCCCGTTCGGCGCCGGGCGAACCACCCCCCGGGGATTCCCTGCCCGCCGGGCTCATCGCTCGGCCGGCTGACCGGGGCCGAGTCGGTCCGCCGGCGCCCGACCCGAATCGACGGCGGCGAGGTGCCAGTCGGGCTGTTTGCGCGCCTCGTCGTGGTCGAGCACGAACCGACCGTCGACCTGGTCCTGGATCGGCGCGATGGGATGGGGTGCACCCGGACGGGCGCGATGGCCCGCACGCGCGACCACCTCCGGGAACCGCGCGAGGATGCTCCCGACCACGGCCTGCTGCTGCGACGCGAGGTTGCAGCGCGCACCGTCGGCGACGGTGCGGAGCCGCTCGTCGACGACCGCGAGGTCGGCGGCGCCGCGTGTTTCGGCGCCGAGCGCGGCCTCGAGGCGCTCGGCGATCTCCCGACCGTCCTCCTTGCAGGGCGTGCACTGCCCGCACGACTCGACGGCGAGGAACCGCGCGGCACCCGCGGCCACGGCGAGCAGGTCGTCGTCGGCTCCGAGCACGATGAACCCCGCGGTGCCGAGCCCCCCGCCGATCGCCGCGAGGTCCTCGTAGGTCAACGCGACGTCGAGGTCCTCGGGCCGGAGCACCGGGCTCGACACCCCGATCATCACGGCGCGGATCTGGTCCGGGGTCACGCCGCCGAGGGCCTCGAGCACCTCGTGCAGCGGCGTGCCCATCGCGAACTCGCCCACGCCGTCACGCAGGGTCGAGCCGGAGACCGTGCAGAGCACGGTCCCCGGCGACGCCGCGGTGCCGGTCTCCCGGTACCACTCGACCCCGTGCGCCACGATGCCCGGCAGGTTCGCGATCGTCTCCACGTTCTCGACGAGCGTCGGCGGGGCGGACGTCTCGGTGGTCGGCCCCGCGAGCTCCTCCCGAGCCGCCGACCGGGAATGGTCGGAGCTGCCGGGGGAGGCCACCTCCTCCACCCCGCGCCGGAAGGGTGGCGCGATGCGCGGGAACGGCGGTCGGCCGTCGATCGCCTCGAGCAGCGCAGTCTCCTCACCGAGGAGGTACTCCGTCGGCCCCGCGAAGACGCTCGTTGCGATCCCCTCGGTCAGGCCGTCGGCCGTCGCGTCGGCCAGCGCGGACTCCATCGCGGCGATCTCGGTGGTGGACGTGCGCTTGAGGGCGAGGATCACCGTGGTCGCGCCCGTGGCCCGTGCTGCGATCAGTGCGCCGTCGACCACGCGGTGTGGGTTCGTCCGCATCAGCGTCCGGTCCTTGAAGCACCCGGGCTCCCCCTCGGCACCGTTCACGACCAGCGTCGGCGGATCGATCCCGCCCGTCGCGTTCGTGGCGACGGTCTGCCACTTCCGGCCGGTGGGGAACCCGGCGCCACCGCGTCCGCGCAGCCCGGCGGCGGCGATCATCGCGCGCAGGTCGGCCGGCGCCGTGCGAGCGGCGATGTCGACGCCGTCGCCGTCGTCGCTGCGCCCCCATTCGGCTCGGGACGCGACGGACCGGGCATCGAGAACGCGTGAGAGCAAGGTCATGGGTGAGGTGTTCCCCTGTCGCGGTCTCTCCAAGCACCGCAGCGTCCGCCGTCAGTCGTTCGGCTCGATCTCCACCCAGACGAGCACACCCTTCGGGCGGCGCCGCGAGCCGCGACGATGCGCGACGGCTGCCAGGATCTGGGAACGGAGTCCCGCCCGGTCGTGGTCGTCGCGGCGCGTCTCGTCGACGTCGTACACCTCGATGCGCGCGCCGCCGGCCGGCGTCGCGCGCACCACGACGTGAGCCGCGGTGGCGCCCCGGCCCACCTCCTCGGCCACGAGCTCGCTCGCGGCGAGGACGGCGCGCCAGATCGTGCGGTCGTCGACCTCCATACGACGCAGGCTCGCGGTCACGAAGCGCCGCGCCGCGGCGGCGCTGGCCGGAACGTTCGGGAACGTCGCCGCGATGGAGGTGAGATCCCGACTCGGCATGCCCGCGTCGTACCCGCGGGTCGTGCGCGGCAACCGTCGGTGTGCATGATTCGCGCCCGTGGCTTCCGGGTACCCCTGCCCCGTGACGACGACGCAGGACACGACGCTCACCAGGCGAGCGCACGCGGCGACGGTCCGAGGATCGGCGGCGTCGGGCGAGAAGACCGGTGATCCCGTCGCGGACGAGGCCGACTCCGTCGTGCACCTCACCCGGTGAGACGGAAGCCGACCTTCGGTGACCTCGGCGAGACGATCTCCGGGGTCGCTGCGCTCGACGTCGCGGTGCGGCCGGGAGCGCGCGCGACGGCGCGCGCGCTCACCGGTCGCCTCCGCAGCACGCTCCAGGGGGTCCCGATCGGTGAACCACTCCATCCCGTGCTCACCGACGTCGTCATCGGTGCCTGGACGTCGTCGTGGTTCCTCGACCTCCTCGGTGGCCGGGCCTCCCGGCGTGCCGCCCGGCTGCTGGTCGGTCTCGGGGTGCTCGCCGCGGTCCCGACCGTCGCGTCCGGCGCCGCGGACTGGATCGATCTCGGTCCCGACGAGCAGCGGGTCGGGCTCGTGCATGCCACCGTGAACACCACGGCGACACTGCTCTACGGCTGCTCGTGGCTGGCGCGCCGGCGTGGCGACCATGGTCGTGGCGCGCGCCTCGGTCTCGCCGGCGCTGCGGTCGCGACCGTCGGGGCCGGACTCGGCGGCTACCTCGTGTACCGGCGCGGGACCGGTGTCAACCGGTCGATCATCGACGAGATCGCGGGGGAGTGGACCGATGTCGGTGAGGTCCGCGTCGACGGATCGCCGGTCGCGGTCGAGTCCGGACGCGGCCGGTTGGTCGTCTGCCGGACGGCGGCCGGCATCTCGGCGCTGGCCGACACGTGCAGCCACCAGGGTGGCCCGCTCCACGAAGGTGCGGTCGGCGAGGGCTGCATCCGCTGCCCCTGGCACGGGAGTGAGTTCCGTCTGCGCGACGGGTCCGTTGCCCGTGGGCCGGCGACGTCACCGCAACCGTGCTTCGACGTCCGGCCCGAAGGCGCCCGCCTCCAGGTCCGGCGGGCCCGGTGACGGGCGGCCGCCCGCGTCCGGGCCGGTGTCTCAGCGTTCGGGTGGCGCGTCGGTGCACAGCGACGAGAGCGTCGCGAGGCTCCGGCTGAGCAACCGCGAGACGTGCATCTGGCTGAGTCCGACCATCTCCGCGATCTCGGCCTGGGTCATCTGCTCGAAGTACCGGAGATAGACGATGCGGCGATCGCGCGCGGGCAGCTCTTCGAGCAGCCCGCGGAGCAGCACGCGCGTCTCGGTGCCGGCGAGATCGGGGTCGGTGCCCCCGAGCCGGTCAGTGGTGCGGGAACCGCCCGCGGTCGGGGGCCGGTCGATGGATCGGAGGCGGTACATGTCGGCGACCTCCATCGCCTGGATCACGGTCTCCACCGTGGTGTCCGCCGCCTCCGCGAGCTCGGCCAGGGTCGGGGACCGCCCGAGCTCGTGGCCGACGCGGCTCGTCAGCGTGTCGAACTCCAGACGGAGCTCCTGGAGGCGACGCGGCACCTTGATGGCCCAGCCGTGGTCGCGGAAGTGGCGGCGCAGCTCACCCCGGATCGTCGGCACCGCGAAGGACACGAAGGCGGACCCGTGGGCGGCGTCGAATCTCTCGACCGCCTTGAGCAGGCCCACGAGTGCGACCTGGCGCAGGTCGTCGAACGGCTCGCCGCGCCGTGCGTAGCGGCGGGCGAGTGACTCGGCGAGCTCGACGTGGTGCTCGATGAGCTCGTTGCGCAGCTCCCGGTCGTGCGTCTGCCGGTACCGCGCGAACAGGTCCTGGACCGACGCGTCGTTGCACCGGTCGTGGGTCCAGTGGGCCGCGGACCCGTGCGGGAAGGCCACACCGGAGTCGGCGTCCGGACGCGGTGGCGGTGCTCGACCCATCGCCGGGGACCTACCCGAGAGGCCGGGACGTCAACCCGTGGTGGCGGCTCGCGGATCCGGCGGCCCGGGATCGACCCGTCCGGGTTCGCCCGGCGCCGACCCGGGTAGGTTGGTTCGGAGAGGCCGACCGCCCGCCGCGATCCGAGGAGCGAGGACCGACATGGCCGCCGAAGGCTTGCACGAGACCCCCGACCAGCTGCCCGCCGAGGTGATCGACGCGCACCGCGCGATCCGGTCCATCATGGAGGAGCTGGAGGCGGTCGACTGGTACAACCAGCGCGCCCATGCGACCGAGAACGGCGAGCTCCGCACGGTCCTCGAGCACAACCGCGACGAGGAGAAGGAGCACGCGGCGATGACGCTCGAATGGCTGCGCCGGACCGATCCCGTCCTCGACCGGCACCTGCGTACCTACCTCTTCACCGAGGGGTCGATCACCGAGATCGAGGAGGAGCATCAGGACTGAGCCGCCGCCAGCCGGCGGGAGGGATTGCGAGCGCGCCCACCCCGAGAGACACCACCCGCACGGGTGAAGCCGGCCGCCCGCGTGGCCGCCATGCTGAGCAGATGGAATCCTCGGTGTTCGAAGTCCCGTTCGAGGTGCTCGACGCGGAGACCGCGGCGAGCTTCCGGCGGTGGGGCGGCGAGATCGTCGCCGCGCGACCGGGGCCGACCGTGGTGCTCGATCTCGGGCGCGTCCGGTACCTCGCGGCGGGAGGTGTGAGCGCGCTCGAAGAGCTCGATCGCGCGCTCGGAGCGCTGGGGAGCACGGTCGTGCTGACAGACGTGCGCCCACTCGCCCGCCGGGTGCTGGAGGCGCTCGGCCTGGACGGGCGGTGGCAGCACCATCGGGATCGGCAGGCCGCCGACGGGCGGCGAACCCCGTGACGGCTCTCCATGCTGACCGCGCCACCGCGTGACCGCGCCACCGGTGCAGCCCATCTGTCAGGATTCGACGATGCCAACAGATGAGATCCTCCTGACGATCCCCGGCTCGGCCGAGTTCCTCCGCCTCGCCCGGTTGGCCGCGGCCGATGCCGGCACGCGCGTGGGGATGACCGTCGACGAGGTCGAGGATCTCCGCATCGCCGTCGACGAGCTGTGCCACGCGCTGACGGGGGGAGACGCCGAGCGCTCGGTGCGTCTCACGTACCGGCTCCACGACGCCGACGTCGAGGTGCTCGGTGCCAGTGACGGTCCCGACCCGGGGTTCGCGCTCAGCGACCTCGCGCAGACCATCGTGGGCGCGGTCGTCGACGAGTACGAGGTGTCGCACGACGACGGCGCCCGACGGTTCCGACTCCGGAAGTCGGCTCTGACGCGATGAACGCCTCGGTTCCGGCGGGGGATCGATTCGTCGAATACCGCGCAACCCGCGATCGCGCCCTGCGCGACGAGCTCATCCTGGAGCACGTCGGCCTCGCTCGCGCGCTCGCGACGCGATACGCCAATCGGGGCGAGCCGCTCGACGATCTCGTCCAGGTCGCGATGGTCGGACTGCTGAAGGCGGTCGAGCGGTTCGAACCCGAACGTGGTCTGGCCTTCTCGACGTTCGCGACCCCGACGATCACCGGCGAGATCAAGCGTCACTTCCGCGACCGGGCGTGGGCGATCCGGGTGCCGCGGCCGCTCCAGGAGCTGGCGCTCAAGATCGGCACGACGTCGAACGAGCTGGCCCACACGTTGGGACGTTCCCCGTCGGTGCACGAGATCGCAGACGCGCTCGACGTCGAGGTGGAGGACGTGCTCGAGGCGATGGAGGCGAACCGCTCCTTCTCGACCGATTCTCTGGACGTCCCCCGCGACGACGACCACCCCGGGGTGGCCGAACGGGCGGTCAGCACGATCGACCGCGGCTACCAGGACGTCGAGCACCGCGCGATCGTCGAGGACCTCCTCGAGGGTCTCCCGGAGCGCGAACGAACGATCGTGCGGTTGCGCTTCGAGGACGGCCTCACCCAGACCGAGATCGCCCAACGCGTCGGGATCAGCCAGATGCACGTCTCCCGGCTCCTCGCGGCGTCGCTACGGACGATGCGGGAGCGCCTGGATCAGGTGTGAGCGCCGTCGACGCCGAACGTCTCCAGCAACCCGGTGATCTCGAAGACCTTGCGGGCGGATCCCGTGAGGTTCACGAGCGTGAGCGTCGCGTCCGTCTGCTGCGCCTTCTTCAACGCGGCCACCAGCGCGCCCAGGCCGGACGAGTCGATGAAGGTGACGTGCTCCATGTCGACCGAGATCGCCTTCGCCCCCTGCTCGATCATGCCGTCCAACGCTGCGGTGAGGTCCGGTGCCGTCGCGACGTCGATCTCGCCGGCGGCGGTGATGACGGGCGAACCGTCCGCGGCCGGCACGAAACGGGCTTCCCCAGGTTCGAGGTTCATGGGCTGCATCTTGGCATGCACGACCGGCGTCGTGCAGCACGCCGCAGGTTCCGTCACGACTGGTGTGCGCCGTTCGGCCCATGGCACCGCCGCGCCCGGTTTGGCCGGCCGCGCGGACGGGTACGAGTGCATTCGGCCACCCATGGTCCCAGCCGTTGTGGAGCTTCACCCATGTCCGAGCATCGACTGGAGAGCCTGACGCTGCCGTCGGATCTCTCCAGCGTCGGAGACGCCCGTCGCTTCGTGTCCGCCATCGCCGGCGAGTGCGCGGTCCCACCCGAGACCGTCGACGTGGGCATGCTGGCCGTGAGCGAGCTCGTGACCAACGCCCTGGTGCACGGCATCCCGCCGGTCGAGGTGCAGGTCGCCGTCTCCCGGGAGATCCTTCGCGTCGGAGTGTTCGATGCCTCGGATCGGCCGCCCGAGATGATCCCCGCGGCGGACGCGACGAGCGAAGGGGGGCGCGGGCTGGCGATCGTCGACGCCCTCACCGACGGCTGGGGCTACACGGGTCGTACGGACGCGCCCGGCAAGGCCGTCTGGTTCGAGCTGCACCGCCGCACGTGACGCGTGTCGCTCACGGGTGGGAGAAGGTGGGCCCGCCGTCGACGACGAAGGCGACCTCGTCGAGATAGCACCACCACCAGTCCTCGCCCGGCTCGTAGGACTGGACGATCGGATGGCCACTGGCGTGGAAGTGGGCCGTCGCGTGGCGGTTCTTCGACGAGTCACAACACCCGACGTGTCCGCACGACATGCAGACGCGCAGGTGCACCCACGTGTCACCGATCCGCAGGCAGTCCTCGCAGCCGGTGGTCGCCGGCGTCACGTCCGCGACCTGGTCGAGGTGGGTGCAGCTCTCCTCCGGCATCGAGGCTCCTCGCGACGGTGACTCCGGGTCGGCGTCGACTGTACGTCCGGCCCGGGACGAGCGGCCCGAGCCGTCACGTCGACCGCCACCCATACTGGCGGAATCGGACGATTCGCCCGTAGTATCGCCCGCCACCCAGGGGCGAGGAGCGGGGCATGGAGCAGGAACGAGCGCGGCGTGGCCGCGGGATCGCGCTGATGGCGATCGTGGCGGTGGGATCGGCGCTCGTCGCCGGGCCGGCCGGCGCGGGGACGGTGCTCGTGAGCCGGTCGAGCAGCGGCGTGGCCTCGAACTCCTACAGCGACTCTCCGGCCATGTCGCCGGACGGGCGGTTCGTGACCTTCACCTCGACGGCCACGAACCTCACCGCGACGCCGTCGCTCGGTCGGGCCCAGCTCTACCTGCGCGACCGGGCCACGGGCACCACCGAGACCGTCAGCGTCTCGACGGCCGGCGACGCCGCGTCGGGCAACGCGAACTTCGGTGCGGTCAGCGCCGACGGATCGGTCGTCGTGTTCGCCTCGACGGCCAGCAACCTCGATCAGGACCACCAGTGCGACGTCGACGGCGAGGACTGCACCAGCATCTACGCGCGCGACCGCGTCGCGGGCACCACCGTCATGGTGTCGCAGTCCTGGAACGGCGACCCCGCCGACGGCACCTCGTACGAGTTCACCGACGTCACCGCCGACGGTCGGTACGTCGTGTTCTCGTCCGGCGCGACCAACCTCGTGCCCGACGACACCAACGGACGCGACGACGTGTTCCTGCGCGACCTTCTCACGCAGACCACCACGCGCCTGAGCGTCGATGGCGTGGGCGCTGAGGCGAACGGATCCAGCTCCGAGCCCGTCATCAGCGGCGACGGCCGGTTCGTGGCCTTCAGCTCGAGCGCGACCAACCTCGCTCCTGGTGCGAGCTCCGCGGGGACGATCTACGTCCTCGACCGGCTGCTGCACACCGTCGACGCCCACGGCGTCGGTGGTGCCATGAGCGGATCATTCGAACCGAGCATCAGTGACGACGGCGAGATCCTGACGTACATCTCCTACAGCGCGTTGATCCCGGAGGACAGCAACCCGTCCTACGACGTGTACCTGGAGCACCGGTCCACGGGCGACCTCGAGATCGTCAACGCCGACGGCGCCGGCACGATCGCGCCCAACAGCGACAACGGACGCGTCAGCGCCGACGGCTCCGAGATCGCCTTCCGCTCCGGCGGCGTGCTCGTCCCCGGCGCGGGGACGGGTATCAGCCATCTCTATCTGCGTCGGGTCGCCGACGGCGCCTTCACGCTGGTGAGCCGGGCCGACGACGGCCGTTCCGTCGCGTCGCCGGGCTTCTCGGGGCCGAGCGCGATGTCGTCCGACGCCCGGTTCGTGGCCTGGTCGACCGACGACGCCACCTTGGACCCGGCCGACGCGAACGGCACCTACGACGTCTTCGTCCGTGACCTCGGTGCACCGACCGAATCGGCGTCGGGCACCGGCGCCGCCGACTCGGACGGGGAGGCGGACGGTGCCACGTACCTGGACCCGGTCGAGACCGCGGTGACGGGTCCGGGGGGCTCGTCGGTCACGATCGACGAGCTCGCACCGACGCAGGCGCTCCCCGACGAGTTCACGGCGCTCGGACAGCAGGTGGACGTCCACGTCACGCCGGGCGGCACCGTCGCCGACCCGATCGTGCTCACGTTCCGATTCGACGCGTCGCTGCTCCCCGCCGGGGCGGACGCCGATTCGGTGCACCTCTTCCGCAACGGCGCCGAGGTGCCCATGTGCTCCGGTGCCCCGAGCGCGATCCCGGATCCGTGCGTGGCGGACCGGAGCGTGCTCGGCGACGGGGACGTCGTCGTGACCCGCGCGTTCGTCGGCCGCATCGGCCTGGAACGGTGCCGTGCTCGCGCCGGTCGACGTGACGCCGCCACAGATCGGCGTGTACCCACCGGCGACGAACGGCACCTACGTCCAGGGCAGCGTCGTGGCGGCGCAGTACTCCTGCACCGACGACTTCGGCCCGACCGGGCTCAGCTGCGTCGGCGACGTGCCGAGTGGCGACCCCATCGACACCGGGACGGTCGGGAGCCACACCTTCCACGTCGCGGCGACCGACGCGGCCGGCAACCAGTCGACCACCGCCGTGCCCTACACGGTCGTCACCGACACGTTCGTCCGCATCGGGTCGACGACCGTGGTGGAGGGTGACAGCGCCGACACCCGGGTGGCGTCGTTCCCGGTCACGCTCGACCACCCGTCCGACCACGTCGTGACGGTGCACTGGGCGACGGCCCCCGGATCGGCCGACGAGGGCGCCGACTTCCGGGGGGCGTCGGGCACGCTGAAGTTCACGCCGTCGGCGCGCACCGGCCTCACGAAGACGACCAAGCTCGTGAACGTCAAGATCATGGGCGACACCGAGAGCGAGAACGACGAGTACCTGACCGTCGGCCTCGACGCCGTGACGGGGGGCTACCAGATCGCGGCCGGTACCGCCTACGGCGTGATCGCGGACGACGACGCCACCGCGGGGTTGCGGGTGGGCCTCGGCGACGCATCCGTCTGGGAGGGCGACGTCGGCACGACGAACCCGGCGAAGGTGTGGGTCACGCTCTCGAGCCGGGTCTCGGGTGCGGTCCCGGTCTCGGTGCGTCTGACCGTGACGCCGGCAGGTACCACGCCGGGCGTGGACCACAAGCCGCTGAAGTCGCGCACCCTGGTCTTCGAGCCCGGTCAGTGGCGCAAGGCCGTCACGCTGGCGGTGCGCCCGGACGGCGACCCGGAGTCCGGCGAGAGCGTCTCCTTGGTGCTCTCGGATCCGACGGCGGGGCTCACGATCACCCGGGACACCGGATCGTTCCAGATCAACGACGACGATTGAGCCGACGGCCGGCGGTCAGACCGGGCGGCCCTGGAAGTCGTTGATCAGCGAGACCTGGACGCGTCCGCCGTCTGTGCCCGCGACCGCGAACTCGGTCAGCTTCTGACGGTAGTAGGCCTCGCGCAGATCGCCCTCGCGGCGCGCGTTGTAGGTCGGGTACAGCGCGCGCCGGTCGCGCCCGGAGCGGTTCGCCCCGCTCCGGTGGGGCGTGCGGGAGTGGAACCAGAGCGTGGTTCCGGCGGCGACCGGCACGACGGACCAGCTGAGGGCGTCCACGACCGGCGGCGCGATGCAGCCGTCGGCGTCGGTCGCCAGCAGGTCGTGGTGGGCGCCCGAGACCACCTCGAGGCAGCCGTTCGTCTCGTCCGCGTCGTCGACCGCGACCATGCAGGAGACATGGGTCTCGACGAACCGGTACGCCGGGGCGTCCTGATGTGGTGCGTACCCCGCACCGCCCGCGGCCTTGTAGTTGATCTTCTCCTTGTAGAGGACGGCGGGTTCGCCGAGGAGCGCGCTCGCCGTCGCCGGCATCGCACCCCCGGTCAACAGGGCGCGCAGCCCGGCGTGGAAGGGAACGAGGTTCTCGGTGCGGCAGAGGCGCGGGCCGGCATCGGTGCGCTCGCGATAGTGCAGCCACTCGCCGTCGTCCGGCCAGGTCATGATGTCGTCCACCCACCCGCGCAGCCGGGCCGCGCCGGCGGCATCCAGCGTCGCGGTGAGGACCCAGCCGTGCTCGGTGAACCAGTCCACGGCGGCGGCATCGGCGGACGGGAAGACCGGGGGCACGCCGCGCACGCTACGCCGCGTCCGCGGGCATCGGCCGGAGGTCGGTCCGAAGCACCGCCTCCTCCGCGGCGCGCAGGCGTGCCGGGATCGACATCGGGCGCCGGGCGGTGATGTCGAAGGCCAGGTTCACGACCTCGAACGTGCTCAAGAGGTCGGCGCGGTCGACGTCGTAGGCCCACTGGATCCGGTGCGAGGTCTTGTCCGCGAGAGCGAGCACCGCGCTGAAGCTCTGGATCCGGTCCCCGAGTCGGGGGAGGCGGCGGATGCACATCCGCGTCTCCATCGACGCCCAGCCCATGCTCTCGCCGTCCGGTCCCTCGTGGAGCCACACCGGCGCGCGGTCGCCGGCCGGCTCTCCGCCCCAGGTGAGTCCGGGCGCCATGGCCCAGACGAACGTGCCGTCCCGATCGCACTCCTCGGCGCCGATGACGCGGACTTTCCGGATCGCGAGCCCACCGGCGCGCAGCGCGTCGAGGGTCGGCGGCCGGGCGAGCGGGTCGGTGTCGAGCGAGATGCTCCGGGTCGCGCCGTGGGCCGGCGCGGACCCGCGGCGGTCCCGTGCGGCGCGCACGAGATGGTCCGGGAGATCGACGAGGCCGCCGTCGGGCGCCGCCGCCTGCAGCCGGTGCACGAAGGTCGCCGCGAGCGTCCCCGAGAGCTCGTCGGCGAGCTCGTGGTAGAGGGTGAGGCGGTGGGCGGTGGCGTCGAGCACGCCGCTGCGAAGGACGAGCCGCGTGCCGAGCAGCTGCTCGCGGTGATGGCGGGTGTAGGCGTCGACCGTACGCAGCACCGGCCCGTCGCCGCTGCCACCCCCGAGGCTCGTGACGAGCGCGACGCCACCCGCGGCCGCGTTCACGCCGTAGAAGCGGACGTTCATGTGACCGAGATGGTCGATCTGGTCCGGGGTCACGGTGCTGCGGTGGGTGACCGTCAGCTCCGTCGTCGTGAGCTCGCCGATCGGTCGATCCTCCCCGAGCCGGGCCCGGGGCGGCAAACCGGCGGCGCCGTCCCTACTGCTGGCTGACCGCCGCCCCGCCGCTCAGGGTGGCCTCGGCCGTCGCCGTCGTGCCGTCGCGGGAGTACCGGATCGTGACGGTGTCGCCCGCGGAGTGGGCGAGGATCGCGCGGCTCAGCGCCGCGGCGCTCTTGACCGTGGTGCCGTCGACGCCGGTGATGACGTCACCGACGCGAAGGCCCGCGGACTGGGCCGGGCTCGACGCCACGACCCGGCTCACCGATGCACCGGCCGGGTCCGAGGAGTCCGCGATGCCGACGCCGAGGAAGACGTCGGGCCGCGCGGCCCCGCCCGGCGGGAGCGCATTGCCGCCCTGGCCCGGCGTCGGTACCAGGCCCTGATCGGGCTGACGCCCGAACCCGTCGCCCGGACCCGACGGGCCGCGGTTCGCGTTGCCCGGCACGCGGAATCCGCCGGCCGGGCGCTGGAGATGACGCGCGCCGCCGTGGTCGTCGGCGCCGATCGTGGACCCGACGAGCATCCCGGTCCCGAACAGCACGATCGCCGCGAGCGCGATCAGCAGCCAGGCGGGCACGAGGACGCCGCGGCGCCGCGGCGGGCCGTCGGCGGGCACCGGAGGTACAGGCGGTCGCGCGGGCGGCGGCGCGGTCGGGCCGCCGGGCATCTCGACCGTGGGCGCGTCGGAGGCGACGGTCGCCGTCGCGGCGCCGGACGGGGTTCCCTCGACGGCCGGCGGAGTGTCCAGGAGATCGTGGTCGGGTGCGTCGGTCATGCCCACTTCCCTGCAGGTCCGGTGTCGGGTCCGGCGGAAGCCGGCCGGACACGATTCTTGTCGCGCTCGACCGGGCTCCGGGGCGCAGGCTGAGTGGGCTCTCAGTCGGCGGGGCAGGAGCCGGTCGAGACGGCCGGGGCGCCGGCGTTCGTGTGCTCGAGCTCACCGCGCGCCGTCGACGCGGCGATCGTGTACCCGATGCTGCCGTCGCTCACCGAGCGGGCGAAGACGACCCCGCCCACCGTGCCGTCGGCGAGCACGAGCGGACCACCGGAGTTGCCGGGCCGGACCGTCGCCTGGAGCTCGGCGATCGGCCGGGTCACGAGCGTGGTGCCATAGATGTCCCGCCCGATCGCGTCGTACGCGGCGCGGACGGCAGCGGCGCCGACCGCGAGACCGCCCCCGTTCGGGTAGCCGAGGATCGCGCCCGTCGCGCCGCGATCCACGTTCTCCGCCGAGATCCGCAACGGGCGCCCGGCGAGTCCGCTCGTCCGGAGGATCGCGATGTCGAGGCGGGGGTCGAACCGCACCACCGCGGCCGAATGGTTCCCGGCGGTGTCCGAGACCGCCAGGTCGCCGGCCCCCGCCACGACGTGGGCGTTGGTCATGACGAGGCCCGTCCCCACGACGAACCCCGACCCGAGCCGGAGCGAGCCGCAGCCGACGCCCTGGACCCTCACGGTCGACGGGCTCGCGGTCGCCGCCGCCGCGCGTACGGCGGCGTCGGTCGGGCCCGCCACCGGAGGGGCCGGCGCCCGCTCGAGACCGGCGAACACGCGGGGCAGACCGAGGGGGTCGGTGAGCCGCCCGAGCCGCGCGGCCACGTCGGGCACCGGCGGCAGCGCACCGTCCAGCCAGCGGATGACCGTCGAGCCCTGGATCGTCGGACCGATGTCGCCTCGCGGCACGTTCGCGAGCGCACCCGCGAGGAGCCACACCACGGCAAGGAGGCCCGCCCCGGCGATGAGGCCGCCGAGGGCGCCGTCCGCGCCGCCGAGGTGGGCGCGGCGCACCCAGCGCAGTCCCGACGCGCCGAGCCATCCGCCCAAGCTGCCGAGCACGGCCGCGCACGCCACCGCGGTGCCGAGCGCCAGCAGCATCTGTCCGAAGGTCGTCGAGGACCAGTTCACGGTCGCCGCCGCGAGGCGCGCGCCGAGGAGCATTCCGGCGATGATCCCGGCGTAGGTGCCCAACTGCACGATGAACCCGGTCCTGATCCCCCAGACGACCGCGGCGATGGTCAGCAATACGAGTGCGAGGTCGAGCCCGTTCACAGGATCCTCGGAGCGCCGGCGGTCATAGCCTGGACTCGTGGCGCACGGTGACGACGCTCCGACGGACATGCAGGCCTGGGTCGTCGACCGGCCCGGACCGATCGACGACGCTCCGTTGCGCCGGATCCGGCGTCCGGTCCCGGAGCCGGCCGAGCACGAGGTCCGGGTCCGCATCACGGCGTCGGGCGTCTGCCGGACCGATCTGCACCTCGCGGAGGGTGATCTCGCGCCACGTCATCGGGCCACGGTGCCCGGCCACGAGATCGTGGGCGTGGTCGACGCGTGCGGTGCCGGTGCCGGTCGCTTCGCGCTGGGCACGCGGGTCGGGGTTCCGTGGCTCGCGCGGACCTGCGGTGTCTGCCGGTTCTGCGGGCGCGGCGACGAGAACCTGTGCGTGGCGCCGCAGTTCACGGGTTGGGACCGGGACGGCGGCTTCGCCGAGTTCGCGACCGCGCACGAGGACTTCCTCTACCGCCTGCCCGACGCCTACGACGACGCCCACGCCGCGCCCCTGCTGTGCTCGGGAATCATCGGGCTCCGCGCGCTGCGCCGCTCCCGGTTGCCGGTGGGCGGGCGGCTCGGGATCTACGGGTTCGGCGCATCCGCCCATCTGACCGCGGAGATCGCGCTCGCGGACGGTGCGCGTGTCCATGTGCTGACGCGGTCGGCCGAGGCGCGGGCGCTGGCGCGTGAGCTCGGATGCCACTCCGTCGGTGCCATGGCCGACTCGCCGCCCGAGCCACTCGACGCCGCGATCCTGTTCGCGCCCGTCGGCACGCTCGTGCCGCCCGCGTTGACCGCGCTCGACCGCGGCGGGACCCTCGCGGTCGCGGGCATCCACCTGACCGACATCCCGACGCTCGACTACGAGCGACACCTCTTCGAGGAGCGCACGGTGACGAGCACGACGGCCAACACCCGCCGCGACGGTGAGGAGCTGTTCGCGATCGTGGAGCGCACGCCGCTGCGCGTCGAGGTCACCGAGTACCCGTTGGACCGCGCCGATCGTGCGCTCGCGGACCTGGCGGCCGATCGGGTGACCGGTGCGGCGGTGCTGCGGGTGGCCGAGGATGCCGCCGGGCGTCAGAAGACGCGACCGTAGGTGGTGCAGAGCCCCGAGACCTCGATGACGAGCAGTGCGACGACGAACAGGAACACGACGTTGCGCCGCCACCCGCCGAGATGGATCCCTCCACCGCTCGGTGCGGGCATGTACCACTCCGGGAGGATGCGACGATCGGGCTCGCCGATGGCGAGCGAGAAGGGGATCGCGCCGTCGAGGACGGGCCGCGGATCCGCGGCGAGCGCCTCGGCCGTCAGCTCCTCCACGTCGACCTCGAAGAGGCCCCGCACCTCGTTGCCGGTCACGTGACCACGGTACCCCCGGCGACGTGTCGTGGGGACCGCGCCGCGGTGGCGGGTCCCGGTGCCGGCCGCGCCGGGCTCTGCACCGGGCGGTACCGTCGGACCTCCGACGCTGGGAGGCACCGACATGGACCGACTCGTCATCTCGGGCGAGCTGCGCATCGACCCCGAGGACTTCGACGCGGCGATGGCGCTCGTCGAGCCCCTGGTCGCGGCGACCACGCAGGAGGAAGGGTGCCTCGCGTACGACTTCTGGGTCGATCCGCGTGACCGTTCACGGGTCCGGGTGTTCGAGGAGTGGTCCTCGGCCGAGTCCAACGCGGCGCACGCCGCGTCGGAGCACCTTGCAGCCTTCTACGCCTCGATGGCGACGATCCGGGTGTCGGCGGTGGAGCTGTTCCGGTACGAGGTGAGTGCCAAGGGCCCGCTGTAGTCGCGACGGTCGCCGGTCAGCCGACGATGCCCGGGCGCTTCTGGGCCTTCTTCGCGTGCTTGTCGGCGCGCTTCTCCTTCAACGACCTCGAGGGCTTCTTCGCGTTGTCGTGCTTGGGGGACTTGTCACCCATGATGGGCTCCTCGGTCTCGACGGTCCTTGGCTGATCGATCAGCACGAGACGTCGAGTCCGCAGCGCCGACGAATCGTGTCGACGGGGAGAATCCAGCGCCCCGAGTGAGGGAGCGGGTTCACCGTACCAGCGCATCACGGGCGGCCGGTGGTACGCACGGCTCCGGTCAGTGAACGAGGTCCCGACGGTCGAACGTAAGAACGGTTGCCACGGCGACCGCGACGCACCAGACAGCGAGACCCAGGAGGTTCGCGACCGGGAAGCCGTGCTCGAGCGGCTGGGTTCCCGTCGCGTGGAAGAGCGGTGACAGCTCGCGAGCGGGCTCGAGCCACGATACGAGCTGCGCGAGCCCGGTCACGAGGTACGAGGTCACGAAGAGCGCGGCGGCGACCCCGATCGCGACGCCTCGCGATCCGGACGCGGCTCCGGCGAGCATCGCGGTGAGGCCGAAGCCGTAGGCCACGAGTGCCGCACCGATGCACGCGGCGGCGAGATTCCCGACCCCGACCCCGAGGCCGTCGACGGGATTCAACCCGACGATCACGATGAAGACCACGCCACTCAACGCACTGACGGTGACCCCGGCACCCAGCGCCTTCTCGAGCACGACGCGCCCGCGTGTGAGCGGGCACGCGAGGAGGAAGTCGAGGGTGCCCCGCTCCTGCTCGCCCGCGATCGTCGCCGCTCCGAAGGCGATCGCGGCGATCGTCAGGAGGGCGGGGACGACGAGCGAGAACAGCTCGACCTGGAGGTAGCCCCGACCGGTCGAGAGATCGAAGGCGGCTGCGCCTCCGAAGAACGCCTTGAGCTCCTTCGGGTAGGCAGCGATCGCGCGTTGGATCCCGGTGCTGCGGATCGACGGGTAGAAGCTCGACTGCAGGGCCACGTACGCCGCGATCCCGATCGCCCACCCGATGAGCCCGCGCCTGCGGTCGCGCAGGGCGCGTTCAGTGACGAGCAGGGTCATCGGTGTCCTCTTGGTAGTAGCGGAGCAACAGGGTGTCGAGGTCGGCCGGAGTGCTCACGAAGTCGGCGACGTCGTGGCGCGCGACCAGCTTCACGAGTGGGTCCGCGTCACCCACCAGCTGCAGATGGAGCGTGTCCCCGACGGCGGTCGGGCCGCGGACCCCGGGCACGCGGCCGAAGTCCTCGACCGCGAAATCGTCCCGGAACCGGATCGCGACGTCGTGGACCGCTGCTGCTCGGAGATCGTCGACGGCTTCGGTGGCGACGATGCGCCCGTCGCGGATGATCGCCACCCGCTCGCAGAGGTGCTGGACCTCGTCGAGCACGTGGGACGACAGGAACACCGTGGCGCCCTCGGCGACGACCTCGCGGCAGAGGGCCTGGAACTCCCGCTGGACGAGTGGATCGAGTCCCGAGGTCGGCTCGTCCAGCACGATCAGCTCGGGCCGGTGCATGAACGCCGGCACCAGCGCGACCTTCTGCCGGTTCCCGCGCGACAGGTGGTGGATCGGCCGGTCGAGATCGATGCCGAAGCGGGCGACGAGCCCGTCGAGGTACGCGCGATCGACGGTCCCGCGCAGACGTGCGAACCAGCCGAGCAGCTCACGGGCCGTGATCCGGTCGTAGAGGGCCGGATCACCGGGGAGGTACCCCGTGCGGCGGTGGATCTCGACCGAGTCCCGATGCGAGGCGAGTCCGAGCAGCTGCGCGCGGCCCGAGCTCGGCCGGAGGAAGTCGAGGAGCACGCGGATCGTGGTCGTCTTGCCCGATCCGTTCGGGCCGAGGAATCCGAAGACCTGTCCGCGCGGCACCTCGAGGTCGAGGTCCTCGATGCCTCGATGCCGACCGTACGAGCGGGTCAGTCCTCGGGTCTCGATCGCGAGCACGGGCCGGCTACATCCGCAGGACGGGGAACTGCATGTCGGGGACCCCCGTGCGGGCGAGCTGGGACAGGTGCGCGGCCGTCGCCACCAGGCAGACGTGGGTGAACGCCTGCGGGAAGTTCCCGAGCTGACGCCCGCCCGCGGGGTCGTACTCCTCGGCGAGCAGTCCGACGTCGTTGCGCAACCCGAGCAGCCGCTCGAACAACGCGCGGGCCTCGTCCTCGCGGCCGATGAGCGCGCGGGTGTCCGCGAGCCAGAACGAGCAGGGGAGGAAGGTGCCCTCACCGGCCGGGAGCCCGTCGACCGCTCCGTTCGGGCTGGTGTCGTAGCGGGCGACGAAGCCGTCGTGGAGGAGGGTCCGCTCGATCGCGTCGACGGTGCCGCGGATGCGAGGGTCGTCGGGTGCCAGGAACCCGATGAGCGGCAGGAACAGCACCGACGCGTCGAGCCGCTTCGAGCCGTAGGACTGGGTGAACGCGTTCAGCTCGGGGTCGAACCCCTCGGTGCAGACCTGGTCGTGGATCTCGTCACGCAGGGCCGCCCAGTGGTCGCGTGGTCCGGGGAGCCCGAACTCGTCGACGCTGCGGATCGCCCGGTCGAACGCGAGCCACGCCATGCCCTTCGAGTGGGTGAAGTGCGCCCGCGGTCCGCGTACCTCCCAGATGCCCTCGTCGGGCCTGCGCCAGAGGCCCTCGAGCCCCTCGAGCAGCGCGAGCTCGAGGTTCCACGAGTCGCGGTGACCTGCGGGGTCGGGGATGACGCTCCGGGTCCGGTAGAGGGTCGAGAGCACCTCGCCGAACACGTCGAGCTGGAACTGCTCGCTGGCCGCGTTGCCGATGCGCACCGGCGCCGACCGCTCGTACCCGGGCAGCCACGGCACCTCGTACTCGGTGAGGCGGCGCTCGCCGGCGACGCCGTACATGATCTGGAGATCCTCGGGATCACCGGCGGCGGCGCGCAGCAGCCAGTCGCGCCACGCGAGCGCCTCCTCGTGGTAGCCGCCGACGGTCAGCGAGAGGAGGGTGAGGGTCGCGTCGCGCAGCCAGCAGAACCGGTAGTCCCAGTTCCGCGCGCTGCCGAGCCACTCGGGGAGCGACGTGGTCGGCGCCGCGACTATCCCACCGGTGGGCGCGTAGGTCAGTGCCTTCAACGTGATGAGGGAGCGGACGACGGCGTCCTTCCACTCGCCGTCGTACGCGGACTGGTCGGCCCATCGCCGCCACCACCGCGTGGTCTCCTGGATCGCACGCGCGGCGTCGACGTGCCGGGGTGGCGGCTCGTGCGATGCGTGGTGCGCGATCACGAACGAGAAGCGTTCGCCGGCGCTGACCACGAAGTCCGCGACGGTGGTCTTGCCCGCACCGTGGGTGTGGACCGGCGTGCGGAGGAGCAGCGCGTCGGGCCCGGCGACGGCCCGCAGCCCGACGTCGGTCTGGCCGACCCACGGGACGATCGATCCGTAGTCGAACCGGATGACGAGCTCCATGTGCATCGGCACGCGACCCGAGAGCCCCTCCACCTCGCGGACGATGTCGATCGTGCGGCCCCGGATCGGCATGCAGTCGGTCACCCGGACCGAGCCGTCGTCGGTGTGGAACGTGGTCTCGAGGACGAGGGTGTCCTTCCGGTACGCGCGCTCGGTCCGCTGGAGGCCGCCCGCCGGTGCGAGCAGCCAGCGACCGTGGTCGGGAGAGCCGAGCAGAGCGGCGAAGACCGCGCCCGAGTCGAAGCGGGGGACGCACCACCAGTCGATCGAGCCGTTGATGCCGACGAGCGCGGCGGTCTGGGTGTCGCCGATGAGGGCGTAGTCCTCGATGCGCGCGCTCATCGGGCTGGCGGCACGTCGAGGGGCCGGCGCGTGCGGCGGCGGATCAGACCGTGGAGGTGCGGCGAGAGCGGCGGAGCAGCACGACGCCGACGCCCGCCGACGTCGCCACCGATCGCCGCGAGCTCCACGACGTCGGTGCCGGTGAACGGCAGGGTCGACCGCGACTTCTGCTCGGACAGCACCGACGACGTCCGCGGGGTCGACTGCGGCGCGACGTCGGGCGTCCCACCGCTCGGGTAGGTGACGGCCCCGGCGGCGCCGAGCGGCAGCAGCATCGCGGCGCCGGTCACGCCGGCCACTGCTCCGAGTCGGGCGATCGTGCGTCCGAGGTTGCGTGTGGTCATGATGCCTCCGTCCCTGCCGGGCTGCGCCGGTCCGCGGGCAGCGCCCGCACGGGACGAGCGTAGGGACTCTGCGCCGTTTCGCGGTGGATGGGGCGAACCGACCCCGTGGGCCTGGAAGACTGCACCGGATGCGACTCGTGCCCCCACTGCCGGCGGCGCTGACCGCGGCGTTGGGCGCGACCCGTGGGCGCGGCCGTCGCTCCGGCCCGGGAGGCGCTCGGTCGGGCGGCCCGGTCGGCGCTCGCGGGGCCTCCCTCGGGCGAGCCGGACCTCGCCTTCGCCACCGCGGAGGACCCGGGCCTCTTCGGACCCGGGTCGATGACCTGGCGGGTCCACCGGGACCGCTCGATGGTCATCGGTGGCCTGCGCGCCCTCTTCCTCCAGGTCATGCATCCGCTCGCCATGGCCGGGGTGTTCCAGCACTCGGCCTTCCGCGAGGACCCGCTCGGGCGGCTCGCCCGCACCGGCCGGTTCATCGCCGCCACCACCTACGGGTCCACCGCCGAGGCCGAGCGGGCGATCGCCCGGGTCCGGGCGGTGCACGATCGTGTGACCGGGACCGCGTCGGACGGCCGGCCGTACGAGGCCAACGACCCGGCACTGCTCGCGTGGGTACACAACGTCGAGGTGGACTCCTTCCTCGCCGCCTACCGCCGGTACGGGCCGGGGCTCGCGCGCGAGGACGCCGATCGCTACGTCGCCGAGATGGCGGTCGTCGGTCGCCGCCTGGGCGCCCGGGAGGTCCCCGAGACGGCGCGCGACCTGCGCACGTGGATCGTCGAGGTGCCGGGGCTCCGGGTCACTCCCGAGGCGCGCGACGCCGTGCGGTTCCTCGTGCTGCCGTCGCTGCCGGTGCGCATGCTGCCGACCTACGGCGTGATCGCGGCGGCCGCCGCGGACCTGCTCCCGCTCGACCGCCGGCTCGCGCTCGGGCTCTGGCCGGTCCCCCTCGCCGACCCGCTGCTCGTGCGGCCGACGGCCGCCGCGCTGCTCGGGTTCCTCGGCTGGGTGCTCGGGGCGCCGCCCCTGCCCGCCATCGCGGACCGGGGGTCCGCGGTCGCCGCCGCGCCCGTGGACTGATCAGCCGTCCGCTCGCGGTGGGCGCGACCGTCACGTGCAGGCTCCGGTGCTGCGAGCCGAACGACGGTCCGGTGCCCCGGGCGGTGGCCGCGAGCGCCGGACCGAGCAGCGCGTGGTCGATCGGGATCCGCAACAGCGGATTGGACTCGGGCCAGGAGACCTGGAGCCCGAAGCCCTCGAGCGAGTCCGAGAGGTGGCCGTCGTGGAGGAGCCGGCGGAACGAGGGCGACCACGGGGTGGCGTTGAAGTCGCCCATGACGACCCGCCGGGCGGGATGGCTGGTGCTCCAGCGTGCTGCCGCGTTGAGGGACCGGTCGCGCCGGTTGGCACGTCGCCGGCGTCGTCGGCGAGTCGGTGCCGAAGGCGACGAGGGAGATCGGAGCTCCCCCTGCATGGATGGTCATCTCGACCGCCGACTTGCCGAACGCGGGGTCCGGCGGGTGGCGCACACCGTCGAGGGGGTCGCGGCTGAGCACCATCGTGCGCACGAAGTCCACCTCGTTCGCGTCGAGGGACCCGACCATGGTGACCTCGAACCCCGGTGCCGCGTGGGTGAGCTTCGGAACGTCGGACTGGACGGGATCGAGGACCACGAACACGTCGGGGTGCATGGTCTCGAGGTACTGGCCGAGCCCGGGCACGTCGATGGGTCGGGTCTGCGCGTTGAGGTGGCCGACGACGATCCGGGCGCCGGGCGCCGCGGGTCGACGGTCGCCGGTCACCGTGGCGTTGATCACGACCGCGTTGATCACCACCCCGAGCACGGCGACTGCCGTCGTGACCGGAGCGCGCAGCGCCAGCGCGCAGAGCGTCAGCACGAGTCCCGCGACCGCCAGCTGCACCGGGAAGTTCGTCACCAGCTCGAACGGCCAGGCGGTCCACGCGAGGCGTCCGGCGAGCGTGACGGCCAGCGCGACGAAGGCCGCGAGCAGGACCGGGACTCGGAGCAGTGTGCGCGGGCCGATGCGAGCACGGTACCCGTACGGACGGCGAGCCGGTCGTCGCTGCAGGCCGCGGCGGGCGGTCCTACCATCGTCGCCATGACCCTGACGATCGACCCCATGACCGCCGGGATCGGCGCCGAGATCGGCGGTGTCGATCTCGCCGACGAGCTCCCGGCCGAGACGATCGCCGCGTTGCGGGGGGCGCTGCTCGAGTGGAAGGTGATCTTCTTCCGGGACCAGCACCGACTCGATCGGGACCGGCACGTCGCCTTCGGCCGGGCGTTCGGCGATCTCGAGGTCCATCCGCTGACCCCGAAGGACCAGGAGCAGCCCGAGATCTTCGTGATCCCGGCCGGCGGTACCCACAAGGCGCCGGGCCAGTGGCACAGCGACGTGACCTGGCGACCCGAGCCCTCGCTCGGCTCCATCCTGCGCGCCGTCGAGCTGCCGCCGATCGGTGGCGACACGCTGTGGGCGGACATGGGCGCGGCGTACGACCTGCTCCCCGACGCGACGAAGGCGGAGATCGACGGACTCGTCGCGCTCCACGACTTCACGCGTGCGTTCGGCTACGGCCGGCCGCCCGAGGTGCAGGAGAAGATGCGCCGGAAGTACCCGACGTCGGAGCACCCGGTGGTGCGGACGCATCCCGAGACGGGCCGCAGGACGCTCTACGTCAACGCGTCGTTCACCTGCGGGATCAAGGACATGGCCCCCGAGGACGGACGCGGTCTGCTCGACCGGCTCCAGCGCCAGGCGACGATCCCCGACGTGCAGTGCCGGTTCCGGTGGGAGCCGGGCAGCGTCGCGTTCTGGGACAACCGCGCCACCCAGCACATCGTCAGCAACGACTTCCTGCCCGCGCGCCGGGTGATGGAGCGCGTGACGATCGTCGGCGACCGACCGTACTGACGCGCCGTCGCGACGACCGCGGGTTGGTCAGCCGCGCGGTCGCGCGAACACCTCGCGCACCATGGGCTCGAAGTGCTCGAGCGGCTCGGTGGGGCCCTCGGGGTCGAACGCGACCTGGTCCCACTCGTCGGCGAACTGCTCGGCGAGCGTGTACCAGGGCTCGTCGGCATACTGGTCCCGGGCGTTCACGTCGCCGCCGAAGTGGTGGTAGTAGTGCCGGCCCTGGAAGTCCTGATGGGCGCGGATGACCTGGTACACGTCGTCGCGCACGTAGGGGCGCAGGATCGCGGCGGCGATCTCCGGGTGCCCGAACACGCTGACGATCTTGCCGATGTCGTGGCACAGGCTCGCCACGACCATCTCCTGGTCGGCTCCCGCCCGCTCCGCGAGCGTCGCGGTCTGCAGCGAGTGGACGAGCTGGTTCGTCGCGAATCCGTCCGTGATCCCCTCGAGGCGGTGGAGCATCGACAGCACCTCGTCGGCGACCCTCGGCTGGTGCTCCATCGTCTCGGCGCCGATCACCGCCCACTGCTCCGCGGTCGACTCGTCCATGCGGGTGAAGGTCGTGGCCATGACCCCATTGTTGCGCACCCGGGCGGGACGGTCCTCCGCCGCCACGCCGGCCGGCCCCGCGGTCGGGTTTTCCGGGCCCGGGAGCAGGGACCTAGCGTGCGCCCACGGACGAGCGAGGGGTGAACGTGGACGACGAGCAGCAGCCGCGCGCGCTGCGGATCGCGGTGATCGGCGCCGGCATGGCGGGGATCCTGACCGTCATCAAGCTGCGGGAGGCGGGCCACACCGACCTCACCGTCTTCGAGAAGGCCGATCGTCTCGGCGGGACCTGGCGCGAGAACACCTACCCCGGGATCGCGTGCGACGTGCCGTCGCACCTGTACTCGTACTCGTTCGCTCCGAACCCCGCGTGGACGCACACGTTCTCCCCGGGCTCCGAGATCCAGGCCTACTTCGAGCGCGTCGCGCAGGAGCACGAGGTCCTGGACGTGATCCGGTTCGGCGACGAGGTCGTCGGGTGCACCTATGCGGATGCGGCGTGGACGCTCGAGACCGCGGCGGGATTCCGGGGCGAGTTCGACGCCGTGGTCGCGGCCACCGGGGTGCTGCACCACCCGAACATCCCCGAGATCCCGGGCGCCGGGACCTTTGCCGGCGCGATGTTCCACAGCGCGCGGTGGGACCACTCGGTCGACCTCGGGTCCAGCCGGGTCGGGGTGGTGGGCACCGGGTCGACCGCGGTCCAGCTCACCGGCGCACTCGCCCGACGGGTCGCGCACTACACGTTGTTCCAGCGCACCGCGCAGTGGGTCCTGCCCCAGGCGAACAACGCGTACACCGCGGAGGAGCAGGCGGCCTTCCGCGCCGACCCCGACCGTCTGAAGGAGATGCACGACAACCTCGCGACCGCCTTCGGCGGGTTCGCGAGCGCCGTCATCGACGCCGATTCGGCCGGCATGGCGATGATCGAGCAGCTGTGCCGGGACAACCTCGAGACCGTGCGCGATCCAATACTGCGCGAGCGCCTCCGGCCGGATCACCGGGCCGGGTGCAAGCGGCTCGTGGTCGCGCCGGACTTCTACGAGGCGATCCAGGCGCCGACGGCGGAGCTGGTCACCGAGGCCATCGAGGGCATCGAGCCGGAGGGGCTGCGCACCGTCGACGGTGTGCTGCACCCGCTCGACGTGCTGGTGCTCGCGACCGGGTTCCACCCGGACGCCTTCATGCGTCCGATGGAGATCGTCGGGCTCGGTGGGCGCCGGCTCGCGGACGAGTGGTCGCCCCGCCCGAACGCGTACCTCTCGATCGCGATGCCCGACTTCCCGAACCTGTTCATGATCAACGGTCCGAACGGGCCGGTCGGGAACTTCTCGCTGATCGAGGTCGCCGAGCACCAGGTCGGGTACGTGGTGCAGCTGCTCGAGCAGCTCCGTTCGGGGAAGGGTCCGCGCGATCGCCCCGACCCGCGCCGCGATGACCGAGCACGAGGCCGCGCGTGTCGACGCGGTGCGCGACTCGATCTGGGTCACGGGGTGCCGGAGCTGGTACCTGGACGACCGCGGCATCCCGGCGACCTGGCCCTGGACGTTCGACCGGTTCCGGGAGGTCATGGCTGCGCCCGACCTGGGTGCGTACGAGACGGCTTGATCCCGCCCGGTGCGTGCGTCAGGCCGCGGTGCGCTCGGTATGCCGTGCGTACGCCCAGCCCGGTCCGCGGAGCACGAACGACAGCCGGTCGCGCCAGGTGGTGGCGCGGGAGACGTCACGCAGCATGGAGGTGTGCTCGTGGCCGATCACGGTGGCCGGGTTGAACGACTCGAGGTTCTTGGTGAGCCCGTACACCACGGGTGCGCGCTCGGGCTCGAACGTGCCGAAGAGCTTGTCCCACGTGATGAGGATGCTCCCGTGGTTGCGGTCGAGGTACTGGCGGTTGCTCCCGTGGTGCACGCGATGGTGCGACGCGGTGTTGAGCACGCGCTCGAAGGGTCCGAGCGTGCGGATGGTGTCCGTGTGGATCCAGTACTGGTAGACGAGGTTCACGCCCCGCGCGGTCTGCACGAGCTCGGGGCGGATGCCGAGGAGGCAGAGCAGGCCGTAGGGGGCGAAGGTGCCGAGCGCGTCGGCGACGGGCTGGCGCAATGCCGTCGAGAGGTTGTACCGCTCGCTCGAGTGGTGCACCACGTGGATCGCCCACATGTAGCGGCTCGTGTGCATGAAGCGGTGGTTCCAGTAGTAGATGAAGTCCCAGCCGAGGATCGCCGCGGTGAGCGCGAGCGGCCCGGTCCCGGCGTCGGGGAGGACGCGCCGCGCCCAGAGCCGGTGCATCTGGAGCCGCGAGGCCCAGGTCAGCGTGATCGCGGTGCCCCCGGCTGCCACCGCGACCGGTGCGCTCACCGCGGCGACGCGTCGCGCCGCTCGGACCGTCCGGCGCGCCCGTCCCCGCGGCGTCGAGCGTGGCACGGGGCGCGCTTCGGGCGCCGGGGTGGCCTCGCCGCGACGCGCGACGAGATCGGCGGCGCACGTGAGCGCGAACGCGCCCGCGGCGGTGGCCACGAGCGTCCGCCCGTACCGGCCGCGCCCGGGAACGAGCGGACCGAGGACCTTGGCGGCGACGAGCGGCGCGACGAGGCTCAACGTCCCCATCGTCAGGCTGGTCACGGTGTCGTGCCGCTCGTAGTCGGCGGCGCTGGGCCCGAGGCGGGCGGCGCGCCGACGCAGGTACCGCGCCTCGAGACCCATCGACGCGAAGTACCCCGGGGTGGCCGCGACCGTCAGGTCCACGTGGACCGCCGGTGGGCCGGGCGCGGCGGCGCGCGCCGGTGCGAGGATCGGGGCCACGGGGGTGCACCGCCGGAGTGCCGGACGCGAGGACATCCGGGCATGGTGTCCGGTGCCGGTCGCCCCCGTCCAGTGGCGAACCGGTCGGAAGGGGATCCGCATGCGACGGTTGGGGTTGGTGGCACCGATGCCGAGTGAGCTCGCGCCGTTGGTCAAGGCGCTCGGACTCACGCGCGCCGAGGGCGACCCGTACCACCGCGGTCGCGTGGGCGGCGCGGAGATCGTCGCCGTCCGTTCGGGCATGGGCCTCGAGCGGGCCGAGCAGGCCACGCGGCGTCTCATCGAGGACACCGGTCCGGAGCACGTGATCGTCGTGGGCATCGCCGGCGGGATCGGCACCTCCACCGTCGGGACGATCGTGCGCCCGGCGCGGGTGGTGGACCGGAGCGCGGGAGAGTCCTTCACCGCGACCCCTCTGGCCGACGCGAGCGGCGTCATCTCCTCCTCGGACGACTTCGCGCTCACGGCCGACCTCGTCGCGCGGCTCGTCGGGGACGGTGTCCTCGCCGTCGACATGGAGACCGCCGCGGTCGCCCGGGCCTGTGGCGAGCGGGCGGTCGCGTGGTCGGCGGTGCGGGTGATCAGCGACCTGGTGTCGGATCATCCCGACGACGCCGTCCTCGGCCTCGCCCGCCCCGACGGCAGTCCGGACACCTCCGCCGCGCTGCGCTTCGTGCTCCGCAACCCGCGCCGCATCCCCCAGCTCGTGCGGCTCGGCCGCGATGCGTCGCGTGCCGCGCGGCGCGCGGCCGAGGAGGCGGCGCGCCACGTCCGGGCCGCGTCTGCGTCGCCGCTCGCCTGAGCCCGCGCGGCCCGGCCGCATCTTGCAATCCGGTCCACGGTGTGGCTAAATAGCTAGATGCCTAGTGATTTGGGTGTTTCGTGATCGCGCTCCGGTTGGACGCCAAGTCCGGCGTCCCGCCCTACCGCCAGATCGCCGATCAGGTCCGCCAGGCGCTCGCCGCCGGCGTGCTCGTCCCGGGCGACCGGCTCCCGACGGTGAAGGAGGTGGTGACGCACCTCGCGGTGAACCCGAACACCGTGTCCAAGAGCTATCGCGAGCTCGAGCACGAGGGCCTCGTCGAGGGACGTCCGGGAGCGGGGACGTTCGTCCTGCGCCGGCCCGACGGTCCACCCCCCGGGGTGCTCGCGGAGCTCGGGCGGGGCATCGGGCGCTGGGTGACGAAGGCGCGCGCCTCGGGACTCGACGACCGCGCGATCGAGGCGCTCGTACGGTCCGCGTTGCACGTCGATGCCGGGCGGGCCTCCGCGTGACCGGCGCCGCGATCGAGACACACGGGCTGGGCAAGCGGTTCGGTTCGACGTGGGCCCTCCGCGAGTGCTCGATCACGCTGCCCGCCGGGAGCATCGTCGGACTCGTCGGCGCGAACGGCGCGGGCAAGACCACCCTGTTGCGGATGCTGGCCGGCCTCGCCCGGCCGTCGGCGGGCGAGGCGCTCGTCGACGGCCGGCGCCCGGCGGACTCGGCCGAGTTCCTGGCCCGGATCGGCTATCTGGCCCAGGAGGTGCCCCTGTACCGACGATGGACGGCCGCGGACCACCTCGCGCTGGCCGCCCACCTGAACCCGGTGTGGGCCGGCGACCGGGCGCGCGAGCGCCTGGATCAGCTCTCGATCCCGCTGGACCGTCGCGTCGAGCACCTGTCGGGCGGCATGCGGGCCCAGGTGGCGCTGGCTCTCGTGATCGGCAAGACACCTCCGGTGCTCCTCCTCGACGAGCCGTTTGCCGCGCTCGACCCGTTCGCCCGTCACGAGTTCATGTCGTCTTTGCTCGGCGCGCTGGCCGACCGCCCGGCGACGGTGCTGCTCTCGAGCCATCTGCTCCCTGACCTCGAGCGGGTCTGCGATCACCTGCTCGTGATCGATCGCGGCGCGCCGGTCGTGTGCGAGTCCATCGAGCACCTCCTGTCGTCCCACAAGCTGCTCACCGGTCCCGCGGACGGGGCCGACGTGATCGCGCGGGACCAGGTCGTGGTGAGCCGGACGAGCGCGGACGAGAGGAGAGCCTCGTCGTGCAGCTGCGCACACCGATCGCCGACCCGCGCTGGCGCGTGGACGATCTCCATCTGGAGGACATCGTGCTCGCCTACCTCGGCCGCCGGGCCCCGGCGGCCCGGCTGGCGGCGGTGGAGCGATGACCTGGTTGCTCGCCCGCCAGCACCGCACGTTCTCGGTCGTGGCGCTGATCTCGATCGTGCTGTTCGCGATCGTGGTGGTGCTCACCGGGGTGCACATGGCGGACGTGTACGCGTCGGCGCGCCAGTGCGAGAACGGTCGGTGTCTCCAGGTCGGGCGCCTGTTCCAGGGCTACGGCGCGATCGTCGACGTCGTCCACCTGACCCTCATCGTGCCGGTGGTCTTCGTCGCGTTCGGTGCGACGCTCGTTGCACGGGAGACCGAGTCACACACCAACGTGCTCGTCTGGACCCAGAGCGTCCCGCGTCGCCGCTGGCTCGTGATGAAGATCCTTGCGGCGGTCGCCGCGGCACTGGTCGTCGCCGGCGTCGTGAGTGCGCTGGTCACGTGGTGGTCCGGCACGCCGAACTCGCTCTACGGCAACCGGTTCGAGGGCGCCCAGTTCGACACCCAGAACGTCGTGCCGGTCGCGGACGCGCTGTTCGGCGTGGCGATCGGCCTCGCCGCGGGCGCGTGGTGGCGCCGGGTCGTGCCCGCGCTGGCCTCGGGGATCGCGCTCTACATCGGGGTGCGCCTCGTCACCGCCGTCTACCTGCGGCCCCGCTTCGGGCCGATCCATACGGCGCTCGTCGTCCCGGACGCGGACACGCGGCTCGGATCGGGCTCGTGGAACGTCGGTCGCCGGCTGCTGGATCCGCGGGCCACGTGATCCCGGACGGCCGGTTCCCGGTTCCGCACGCCTGCGAGACCGTGCTCCGCGGGGGCCCGGTGGGAACGAGCGACCCCATGGGGTCCTGCCTCGCCCATCTCGGCTACCGGGACCAGGTTCGTTTCCACCCCGCGAGTCAGTACTGGCAGTTCCAGTGGAGCGAGGCGCTGTTCCTCGTGGCCCTCGCCGCGGTGCTCATCGGCTTCGCCTACTGGAGGACCGCCCGCCAGGACGCGTGAGGGTCAGCTCGCGACGAACCGCCGCGGCGAACTGCTCGACCTGGGCGCGCCCGCCGGCGGGCCATCCGCAGACGAGGTACTCGAATCCCGCGTCGGTCCACTCGTCGACGAGACGAGCGATGGCGTCGCCGTCGTCCTCGATCGACAGCGACGCGGCGCGCATGATCGTGTCCGGGTCCCGGCCCGCGGTCTCGGCGTGCGCCGAGATGCGCGCCGACTTCTCGCGCAGCACCGCCGGGGGACCGAAGCAGTGCCAGACGTCGGCGTGGCGTGCCGCGATGGGCATCATGCGCTTCTCGCCCGACGCGCCGATCCAGATCGGCGGGTGTGGCTGCTGCACCGGGCGCGGCCGCAGGGTGGCATCGGTGACCGAGAAGTGGGTGCCCTCGAAGGTGAAGCCGTCGGTGGTGAGCAGCCCGCGCACGATCTGCACGGCCTCCTCGAAGGCGTCGACGCGCGCGCCGAGCTCGGGGAAGGGGATCCCGAGCGTGTGGTGCTCGGGATCGAACCAGGCCGCGCCGTAGCTCAGCTCGAGCCGCCCGCCGGACGCGTGGTCGATGGTGATGGCCTCGGCCGCGAACACGGACGGGTGGCGGTAGGTCATCCCCGTCACGAGCAGCCCGAGGCGCGTCGTCGAGGTGATCCCGCTCCACGCCGCGAGCGTGGTCATGCCCTCGAAGCATTCACCGGGCCCTTCGCCGTACATCGGCTGGAAGTGGTCGAACCCCCAGATCCCGTCGAAGCCGAGGGACTCGGCGAACCGGGCCCGGTCGGCGTTCTCGGACCAGGGCATCCGTTGCTGGGCGAGGTCGAGTCCGAAGCGCATGACCGACTTGTATCACCCCGGCGCGCGTCCGCGATGGCCGGGGCCGTGGTCGGTACGTCCTTGTGGTCATGGGGCCGGTCCGCCACCATGGGCGAGCATGCAGATCGCCCTCGCCCTCTATCCCGGGTTCACCGCCCTCGACATCGTCGGCCCGTTCCAGACGCTCGTCGATGTCCCGGGTCTCGACGTCACGTTCGTGGCCGAGACCGCCGGCCCCGTCACCGATCACACCGGTCGGTGCGCGCTCGCCGCGGCCGCGACGCTGGCCGGGACCACGACGCCCGACGTGATCGTGGTGCCCGGTGGCATGGTGGAGCCCCAGGGTCCCGACGACCCGATCGTGCGGTGGATCCGGGCGGTGCATCCCGGCACGACGTGGACGACGAGCGTGTGCACCGGCTCCTTGTTCCTCGCGGCCGCCGGCGTGCTCGACGGCGTGGACGCGACCGGACACTGGGCCGCCATGGACCGCCTCGCCGCGCTCGGCGCGTGCCCGACCCCTCGAGCGCGTCGTCGAGCGGGGCAAGGTGATCAGCGCCGCCGGCGTCTCTGCCGGGATCGACATGGGGCTCACGCTCGTCGCGCGCCTGGTCGGCGACGACATGGCCCGGGCCGTCCAGCTCGCGATCGAATACGACCCGCAGCCGCCGTTCGACGCCGGCGCGCCCGAGAAGGTCGAGCCCGAGCTGCGCGCGCGCTGGTGCTCGCGAGCCTGGGTGGCTCGTAGTCCTACGGTGCCAGGAACCCGTCGCACGGGCCGCTGGTGAGGATCGAGACCGCCGTGGCCGCGCCCGAGAGCAGCGGCGGGATGTCGGTGTCGTCGAACTGCGCGGGCCCGGCCGCGATCACTGCGTCCAGCTGATCGCGGAACGTGGTCAGCTGATCCTGCTGGGCCTGGCTGAACCGGCCGAGATCAGCCTGGGCCTGGTGCACGACCTCGCCGAGCTGCACCGCGTCGTCGTAGGTCGCGAGGGGAGCGTTGCCCACGAACGTCGGCGGCGTGCCCGCGACGAGATCCTCGGTGAGCCGGGTGGCGATGCCGACCTGGATCTTCAGCTTGTTCCAGTCCACGATCGCGGTCTCGTCGTCGACCGTGTGGTAGCAGGGTCCGGTCGAGTCGCTGAAGAACACGTTCGGGACGCCGACCGCGGTGAAGTTGACGTAGTCGCTGCGACCCTGGCCGAAGATCGACGACACGCGCCGGGTGTGGAGGGTCGTGCCGACTGCGGCCTGCACCGCGTCCTCGAGCCGGGCACCGCCGGTCTCGGCACCGACCGCGAAGCTCGAGTCCCGCAGGCTGGGCAGCAGGTTCGCGCCCTGGATGTCGAAGTTCACGTACGCGATCGTGCCGGTGAGCGGGACGATCGGGTGCTGGGTGTAGTACTGCGAGCCGAGGAGCCCGTCCTCCTCGCGATCCCAGAACGCGAGGATCACCGAACGGCGGGGTCCGCCGGGAAGTGCGGCGATGGCGCGTCCGATCTCGAGCGTCGCGGCGACACCGGCCGCGTTGTCGGTCGCGCCGTTGCAGACGGGATCGGCGGGTCCGGTGTTGCGACACGTCGAGCCGAGGTGGTCGTAGTGCGCGCCCACCATCACGTACTCGTCCGGGATCTCGGTGCCGGGGATCACGCCCAGGATGTTCGTGCCACTCGTGAACGGCTGCTTGAAGGCGTCGTCGCCGGTGCTCGAGATGTCCAGCCCGGCCGCACCGAGATAGCGGAGCTGGGCGATCAGGTAGTCCTGGGCGGCGACGGATCCCGGCGTCGCGTTGTTGCGACCGGCGAAGGTGTCGCTGGCGAGGACGGACACGTCGATCTGGGCCCGGGTGCATCCGGCGGCGACGAGCGCGACCGCCAGGACGACCGCGAACCGGCGAACTCTCTGCATGGGCCCTCCCCGTACTCGCCGGGCATGGTAGACGCCGGGCTCCGTCACCCGGACGGCCGGTGGCGGCGTCGTTCTACGCTGCCGCCCCATGGCCTCCGCGACCGGTCCCGACGGCGTCTCCATCGCGTACGACGAGGAGGGCGACGGCCGCCCGCTGGTCCTCGTGCACGGGATCACCGAGTCCCGCCGGGCGTGGGATCCCGTGATGCCGTTCCTCGTCGACACCTGGCGCGTCGTGCGGGTGGACCTGCGCGGCCACGGCGAGTCCGAGCGGCGGGCGCCCTACGATCCCATGACCCTCGCGGCCGACGTCGCCGCCGTCGTCGCGGCAACCGGCCTCGAGGATCCGCTGCTCGTCGGTCACTCGCTCGGTGGCGTGGTCGTGACCGCGTACGGCGCGGCCGGGTTCGACGCACGAGGCATCGTCGACGTCGACCAACCGTTGCGGCTCGGCGACTTCCAGGCCGCGTTGGAACCGCTCGTGCCCATGCTGCGGGGGGACGAGGCGAGCTTCCGGCAGGCGGTGGCGACCGTGTTCGCAGTGCTCGACGGTCCGCTCCCACCGGAGGAGCGCGCCCGCCTCGACGGGCTGTCCAGCCCCGAGCAGGACGTCGTGCTCGGCATCTGGGAGCCGGTCCTCGACCAGACCGTCGAGGTGCTCGAGCAGACGGCCGCCGAGATGCTCCGCGCGATCCGCGTGCCGTTCTTCGCGCTCCACGGATCCGATCCCGGGCTCGACTACGTCGAGTGGCTCACCGCGGTCGCGGGTGTCCGGCTCGAGGTGTGGCCCGACACCGGGCACTACCCGCAGCTGGTGGATCCGGAGCGCTTCGCCGCCCGGCTCGATCAGTTCGACGGCGGGCTCTGACCCGCGACCCACGCCACGCAGTCGGGTGGGAGCGTCTCGGCGACCACGCGGTCGTACTCGGCCAGCTCGTCGACGGTGAGCTCGTCCCGCCACCGGCCGTTGGTCCCCTTGTAGAGGAACGTGTCGGCACCGCCGACGAAGTGGCTCTCGAACTCGGCGATCTCGTCCGGTCGTGCCTTCATCCCTGCGAAGGTGCACCGCTCCACGTGAGCAGGCCACGTCGGCTCGTCCACACCGATGTCGAGGAATGCGGCGATGCGTCGCATCTGCCCGTCGAGGTCCGCCTTCAAGTCGTTGAAATGGACGTACAGGACGTTGGTCTCGTCGTGGTGGGGCCAGAACGACGCCATGTGGTCGAAGTAGAGGCGGTGCCCCATCCACCAGGCGAAGTACTCGTGGATGTTCTGCACCGCCGGCGGGCCCCCTTCCATGGGGAGCCCCTCCTCGATGGCCGAGGTGATGAGACGCCCGATCAGCTCGGGTTGCAGGTTCCGCATGTGGTTGAAGAACGACAGGCAGGCGTCCCGGCCGTCGCGGCCGACGACGATGTAGGACACGTCGTCGAACCACGGGATGCCATCGGCCGGGGTGTGGGTCTTGATCTGCCGGCGATGGGTCTGCGCGTCGAGTCGCGTCAACACGGTGTCGATCGGCTCGAAGCGCGCGTCGAGCCAGGGCGCGACCTCGAAGATCGGGCCCGGTGATCCGCCGGGGTGCACCAGCTCGGTGACGATCGCCTGGGTCCAGGTGGTGCCGCACTTCGGTGGCGTGCACACCACGATGTCGCCGGGGCGGTGCTCGAAGCCGTCCCACCGGTGGTTGTCGTAGAGGAACGTGCGGTAGTCGGTCTGGCGTGGAATCACGCGTCGGACGGTACCGGCCCGGCCGAATCGTGCGCCAACGCGGGCGCGCTTCGCCATACTGCCGACTCCACCGAGGAGCTGCCGATGAACGACCGACCCGTCCGCCGCCTGCCCGACCCCGGTGCGGTCCACGACGAACGCGAGATCGATGCGGTCGTCGACGTCCTGCGGACGTCGAACCTCACACTCGGGAAGAACGTGGCCGCGTGTGAGGCCGCAGTGGCCGAGATGCTCGCGAAGCGTCACGGCGTGATGGTCAACTCCGGTTCGTCGGCGCTGAAGCTCGCGGTCGAGCTGCTCGGGCTCGAGCCCGGTGACGAGGTGATCACCGCCGCCGTCACGTTCGGCACCGACCTCGCGCCGATCGTGCAGGCAGGCCTCGTCCCCGTCTTCGTCGACGTGCGCCCGACCACGTATCAGGTCGACGCGAGCCGCATCGAGGAGATGGTCGGCCCGCGGACGAAGGCGATCCTGATGCCGAACCTGGTCGGGAACTGCCCCGACTGGGACGCGGTGCGTGCCGTCGCCGACGCGCACGGCCTCCGCGTCATCGAGGATTCGTGTGACGTGCTCGACTCCTGGCAGCGCGGTCGGCGGACCGGCGAGCGCGGCCGACATCAGCGTGACGAGCTTCGCCCGCGGTCACGCGATCACCGCCGCGGGCAACGGTGGGATGGTCGGGGTGGACAGCGACGACGAGCTGGACCGCTGCCTGATGCTGCGGCGCTGGGGACGCCGATCCGAGACGTACCTGTTCGGGTCGCGACGCGGCGAACGGGATCGCCACGGTCCGCTCGCCGACGGGACGCCCTACGACCTGACGTTCCAGTTCGAGATGGTCGGGTACAACTTCGAGCCGTCCGAGATCGGCGCGGCCTACGCACTGGTACAGCTCGACAAGCTCGCCGACTACAACGCCCGCCGCCGGCACAACTGGGACCGGTTGCACGAGCTGATGGCCCGGCACGAGGAGCTGCTCGCCCGGCCCGAGACCGAGCCCGACACGCGGACGACGTGGATGCGGTACCCCTTCCTGCTGCGCGAGGGTGTCGACCGCGCGGCTCTGCAACGCGCGCTCGTCGACCGCGGGATCTCGAGCTTCATGGTCTGGAGTGGCAACATCCTGCGGCACCCCGCCTACGCCGGCATCGAGCGGCGCGTGCCGGCCGACGGGCTCCCTCACGCCGATGCGATCACCGAGCGGGCGCTCAGCCTGCCCGCGCACCATGCGCTCAGCTCCGACGACCTCGGGTACATGGTCGAGGTCGTCGGTGAGGAGCTCGCCCGCCTCTGACGCGCGTGCTCAGCGCGTGACGGATTCGGCGGTGCTGATGTCGGGGACGGTCGCGCTCGTCACGATGGCGGCGCGGGCCGCTCGGTCCCCGAGCAGGTATCCACGCCAGAAGTCGGTGCTCGAGGTCGTGACCATGTCGTCGGGCGGTGAGGGCGTGTCCTCGAACGGCTGCGGGTGGTACGGCCCGAAGATGGTGACGAAGTACTTCGGGGCGACTGCACGGTCGTAGGCGGCGCGGGCGTTCGCGAACGGCAGTGCCGGGTCGTGGTCCGCGTGGTACACGAGCACCGGCACCCGGTTGTCGACGTAGCGGCCGCCGGGAAAGGCGAACTGGTTGCCGTCCATCACGATCGCGGCGCGGACCCGATCGTCACGGCAGCACGTGTCGGCGATCCATCCCCACGTGGTGACGCCGCCGAGCGACAGGCCGGCCGCGCCGATCCGGTGGGCATCGATGCGGTCGCGGTACTTGCTCGCGAGCACGTGGTCGAGCACGAACGTCAGGTCCTGCGGCTGCTCGGTGAAGTCGCTGCTCCGACCGAGGGTCGACCCGTCGGCACCCGTGTACGTGACCGGGAACTTCGGCGCCGCGACGGCAAACCCGGCATCGGACCAGTGCGTGAAGAGCTCGGTGAACTTCGACGGGTCGCCGCCGAAGCCGTGCGCGAAGACGACGAGCGGGTGACGGCCCGCGCCCGCGGGGAGGTACAGCTCGGTCGGGAGGGCTCGGTTCGGTGCGCTGCGCTCGCCGAACGGGTCGACCGCCGTGCGACTGGTGTCGACGAGATCGAGGCGGACGTGCTCGGCCGCGACCGGCGCGGGGCGGGTCGAGGAGGTCCCGGCGCGCGCGGTTCGCGCTCGGAGTGCTGGAGGCGCAGGCGCCGAGCACGACGAGTGCGAGCACGAGCCCGGTGATGCGGGTCGTGGTCCGGCGTGTGGACATGCCGCGCCGGACCTCGGTCGGAGACATTCCCCATGGTCGCGCAGGGGGGAGGGTCAGTGCCCGACGAGCGTGTGGTGCTCGACGCCCTGGGCCAGGTGGGCCAGGAACGCACGCACCGACTGCTCCGTGCTCCGGGCGGCGGCGAGCTCCTGGGCCCGGCGGCCGGGCGGGTCGACGGCCAGGTCGCAGGTCGCGCTGAGCCGGAGGTGGGTCACGTCGGGTGCCAGCGCGGCGGTCTCGAGATCGCCCGCGATCAGGCGGAAGCCGGGGGCGACCGGACCGGACCACGTGATCGGGATCACCAGGGCGTCGCCGCGGCTGCGGGCGGGCCCGAGGACCACCTCCGAGGCCGAGAGCGCGCTCGGTGGCGGCATCCCGCGCCAGGTCGGCACCGTGCGAGATCAGCCAGGCGTTGGTGGCAAGGAGGCTGCGGGGCACGGGCACGAAGTCGTCGATGAACATGGTGACGGTCATCGTCGCCCTGACGTGGGTGTCGGAGGCAGGGTCGGAGGTCCCGAATCCGCTGGTCGCTTGCGCCCGGCGTCAGCGGGCGTCGAGCGGGACCCGCCACTCCGCGACCGCGCCACGTCGCGGCCCGGGGGCGATCGCGAAGGTGCCCCCGAGGGACGTGGCCCGGGCCCGGAGGTTGGCGAGTCCGTTCCCGCCGGCGGCGAAGGCCGCATCGACGTCGGCGATCCCGGTGCCGTCGTCGGCGACGCGGATCGTGCAGTCGGCGTCCACGCGGAGCAACACCTCGGCGTGCTCGGCCCCGCCGTGGCGTCGCGCGTTGGTGAGCGACTCGCGGACGACGGCGAGGATGTCGTCTTCGATCGGGGGCGGCACCGCGTGGTCGACCGGCCCCTCGAAGTGGACGTCGGTGAGCAATCCGAGCCGCTCGTCGATCTCGGCGACGACCGAGCGCACCCGCGCGCGTCAACCCGAGCGTCGGTTGATGGAGGGCGAAGATGGTGTTGCGGATCTCGCGGATCGTCACGTCGAGGTCCTCGATGGCCTGGTTCAGACGCCGGCCGAGGTCGTCGTCGGCGGTCATGCGCTCGCTCGACTGGAGCGACATTCCAGTGGCGAACAGCTGCTGGATCACCTTGTCGTGCAGGTCGCGCGCGATCCGTTCGCGGTCCTCGAGCACGACGAGCTCCTGGAGGCGCGCGTGCAGGCGCGGCGTTCTCCACCGCGACGCCGGCCGCGGCGGCGAGCGCGACGGCGAGGCCCTCGTCCTCGACGCTGAACTCCGGCGCCGACCGCTTCTCGGTGAGGTAGAGGTTGCCGAACACCGAGTCGCGGACGCGGATCGGGACTCCGAGGAACGAGCGCATCGGCGGATGGTGCGGCGGGAACCCGCTCGAGTCCGGATGGAGGGTCAGATCGGCGACCCGGACGGGATGCGGCTCGGAGATGAGCAGCCCCAGGAGCCCCCGCCCCTTGGGCAGGCTGCCGATCTGCTCGACGGTCTCCTCGTCGATCCCGCTGTGGACGAACTCGGTCAGCGTCCCGTCGGCGCCGATGACACCGAGCGCGCCGTAGCGGGCGTCCACCAGCGTCGTGGCGGACTCGACGATCCGGCGCAGCACGACCGAAAGGCTGAGGTCCGACGCGACTCCGAACATCGCGTCGAGCAGACGGCGTATCGTCGCATCGGAGTGCCAGTCGGCGGCGGTCACGGCGGCATTGTCCCACTGCCCGGCCCGAGGAGGTCCATCCCGATGTCGACCACGGAGCGTGAAGGGTCCGACCGGATCCGTGTCTTCCTGCTCGACGACCACGAGATCGTCCGGCGGGGCCTCCGGGACCTGGTCGAGGCGTCCGGGCTCATCGAGGTGGTCGGCGAGGCCGGGACCGCCGCGGAGGCCATCTCGCGGATCCCGCCCACCCGACCCGACGTGGCCGTGCTCGACGTACGGCTCCCCGACGGCAACGGCGTGGAGGTCTGCCGCGACATCCGCGCCGCGCATCCCGAGATCCAGTGCCTGATGCTCACGTCCTTCTCGGACGACGAGGCGCTCTTCCAGGCGATCATGGCCGGCGCGGCGGGGTACCTGCTGAAGCAGATCAAGGGTCCCGACATCGTCGACGCCATCGCGCGGGTGGCCGGGGGCCAGTCGTTGCTCGACCCGGCGGTGACCGCGCAGGTGCTCCAGCGCCTCCGCACCCCTCCGGTCGAGGACGAGCGGCTGGCGTCGCTCACCGGGCAGGAGCGCAAGGTGCTCGCCCTCATCGCGGAGGGCCTGACCAACCGTCAGATCGGCGAGCGCATCCACCTCGCCGAGAAGACGGTGAAGAACTACGTCAGCAATCTCCTGACCAAGCTCGGGATGGAACGGCGCACCCAGGCCGCCGTCTACGCCGCGGGGCTCGAGGATCTCGCCGTTGCCGAGGACGACGACGCCTGACCTCGGGCCCGAGGGCGCGTGAACGGGACGACGGTGACAGGGCAGACGGTCACACCACCCATCGGGTTGACGGCGTCCGACGCGGACGCCCGCCGTCGCCGCGACGGACCGAACGTCCTCCCCGTCGTCCCACCGCCCGCGGCCTGGCGGCGGCTCGTCGCGCAGTTGGTCCACTTCTTCGCGATCATGCTCTGGGTGGCGGCGGTCCTTGCCTTCCTGGCCGGGCTGGCGGAGCTGGCCGTCGCGATCGTGGTCGTCGTGGTCGTGAACGGAGTGTTCGCCTTCGTGCAGGAGACACGCGCGGAGCGGGCCGCGGCCCAGCTGCGGGATCTGCTTCCCCGCCGCGCGACGGTCGTGCGCGACGGCGCCGAGCAGGAGATCGACGCGGCTGATCTCGTGGTCGGCGATCTCGTCGTCCTGAGCGCAGGCGATCGGATCTCGGCGGACCTCGAGGTCCGGATCGCCGTCGGCATCGCGATCGACACGTCCACGCTCACCGGTGAGAGCGTCCCGAGCTCGGTGGGTCCGGGTGATGCAGTCCACGCGGGCGGATTCGTCGTCGAGGGCGAGGGGCGCGCGGTGGTGACCGCCATCGGGGCCGGGACGCGTCTCGCCGCCATCGCGCGGCTGACCCGCGCCGAGACCCGCCCCAAGGGCACGCTCGCCCGCGAGATCGACCGCGTCGTGCGGGTGGTCGCGGTGACGGCGGTGCTGTGCGGTGCCGGCTTCTTCGCGATCGCGATCCTCGTCGGCGCTCCCGCGAGCGACGGGGTGATCTTCGCCATCGGCGTCACCGTGGCGCTGGTGCCCGAGGGCCTGTTGCCGACCGTGACGCTGTCGCTCGCGATCGGCGCGCAGCGGATGTCCCGTCGACACGCGCTCGTCCGCCGCCTCGAGGCCGTGGAGTCACTCGGCGCGACGACGTTCATCTGTACGGACAAGACCGGAACGCTCACCCAGAACCTCATGGGCGTCGTGGCGGTGTGGACGCCGGCCGGTGCCGTCCGGATCGCGGGGGCGGGCTACACGCCGTCCGCGGCGGTGACGGGCGATCCGGCGGCGGTGGACGCGGCCCGGGCACTGGCAGCCGTCGCGCTCCGTTGCTCGAACGGGCGCGCCGTGGAGGTCGACGGCCACTGGATCCCCCGGGGCGATCCGATGGAGGCGGCGATCGACGTCCTGGCCCGGCGGATCGCGGCGGTACCTCTTCCCGGCGAGGAGACGGCGCGGTTCCCCTTCGACGCGCGTCGCCGCCGCATGTCCGTCGTCGTCGGGGACCACGTCCTCGTGAAGGGCGCGCCCGACGCGCTGTCCGAGGTCGCGCCGGGGGACCACGCGGTGCTGCACGGGGAGCTCGACGATCTGGCCACGCGTGGGCTCAGGGTCCTCGCGGTGGCGCGCCGCGCGTGGTCGGGCCCCCCGCCGCTCGACGCGACGGAGGCGGAGTCGGACCTCGAGATCCTGGGGATCCTGGCGTTCGAGGATCCGCCGCGCCCCGACGCCGCCGCGGCGCTCACCGCGTGCCGGGTGGCCGGCATCCGCGTGGCCATGGTGACGGGCGACCATCCGGCCACCGCGCTCGCAATCGCCCGCGAGGTCGGGTTGGCCGGCGCGGACGAGCGGGTCGTCGACGGCGGCGCGTTGCCTGCCGACGAGCAGGTGCTGGGGGCGCTGCTCGACCACGACGGCACCGTCGTCGCGCGGGTCGCACCCGAGGACAAGCTGCGGATCGCCCGCGCGCTCCAACGACGCGGGCACGTCGTCGCGATGACGGGCGACGGGGTCAACGACGGTCCGGCGCTCCAGGCTGCGGACATCGGGATCGCGATGGGTGCGTCCGGCACCGACGTCGCCCGGGAGGCGGCCGACCTCGTGCTGCTGGACGACAAGTTCGCGACGATCGTCGCCGCCGTCGAGCAGGGACGCGCAACGTTCTCGAACATCCGTCGCTTCCTCACGTACCACCTCACCGACAACGTCGCCGAGCTCACGCCGTTCGTCGTCTGGGCGCTCTCGGGCGGGAGGATCCCACTGGCGCTCACCGTGCTGCAGGTGCTGTGCCTGGACATCGGCACCGATCTCCTCCCCGCGCTCGCGCTCGGCGCCGAGCCTCCGGGTGGGCACGTGCTGGAGGGCCTGCCGCACCGTTCCCACCTCATCGACGCGAGCCTCGTACGGCGCGTGTTCCTCGTCCTCGGCCCGACCGAGGCCGTCGTCGAGATGGCTGCGTTCCTCGCGACCTACCTCGCCGCGGGGTGGTGGTTCGGCGACACCTTCGCGCACGGACCGTTGCTCGACGCCGCGTCGGGCGCCGCGTTCACGGCCGTGGTGCTCGGACAGATGGCCAACGCGTTCGCCTGCCGGAGCTCGACCCGCCGGCCCGGCCAGCTGGGCTGGTTCGGGAATCGGCTGCTGGTCGGCGCGGTCGCGGTCGAAGCGCTCGCGCTGGTCGCGTTCCTGGGCCTCCCGCCGCTCGCCGACCTGCTGCGGCACGCGCCGCCGACGACGGTGGGATGGCTCGTCGCGGCGCTCGCGGTGCCGGCGGTGCTCGGCGCGGACGCCCTGGACAAGCTGCGCCGATCGCCCCGGTAGGCGTCAGCCGCCCGTACCGCTCGGACTCAGCGCACCGGTGGCCCGGAGGCCGTCGACGAGATCGCGCATCTCCTGGCGGCTCAGCTTCGCATTCGAGTGCAGCCCGAGCCAGGTGTAGTAGCTCGGCGGCATCGAGCCCTCCGTGATCGTCTCCGCGGCATCGCCCATCCCCTCGCCGTGGTGCGTCGACCACTCCGAGAAGTTCAGCTTGGCGCGTCCCTCGTCCACGTGGCCCTTGATCCACCACGAGATCGGGGCGACCTTCTCGAACCAGAGCAGGTGCGTCTCGTTGCTGTGGCAGTCGAAGCAGGCGATCTGGGCGAGCCGGCGCGTGCGGGAGCTGTCCCAGGTCGGCTCGTCGCGGGCCGAGGGGTTCGCGACCCGATAGGGGACCAGCTGCATCAGACCGAAGACGACGACGACCGCGAGCAGGAGCCACCAGACCCAACGCTTCTTCACCGCGGGGCCTTCGGTGTGCCGTCGATCCGGGCGACCGGAAAGGAGGCCCGACGCCCTGCCTTCCCGGCCGCGGCCGGATCGTCTGCACCGACCGCCACCGGCAGGCGACGATCGGGATCTGGGTGAGCGACGTCGGGGGAAGACTCCATGTCGGTCGCTGACTCCTCGTCGTCGGTGTCGTGACGTCCGCTCCCATCGAGCATCGCGCCCGGGCCGGTGCCGGTGGAGTGCCCTCGGACCCGGACCGGTGGGACTTTCGTCCGGAGGGTCAGATCCCGGTCGGGTAGGTCTCCGCCGGCTCCCCCCGGGACCACGGCACCCCGGGCTCGAGCGGCTCGACCGCGTGGGTCCGGTCGACATGCACGAGCAGGTCGAACTGCGACGCGAGGTCCGCGACGAAGTAGTGGCTCTGACGCTCCGTCTCCGGCCGGTAGATCACGCCGATCGCCCGCTCGAGTCGCGGTTGGGAGAGCACGGTCGCGACGACCGGATCCCGGCAGTCGAACCATGCGTGCTCCACGCCCGCCGCCCGGAGCAGTCCCTCGTGGCTGTCGTCCCGCGCGGGCCGGACCTGTCGGCGCTCGGCGACCGCGCCCCAGTCGCGGGCCGCGGTGACCTCGCCCGAGCTCGTGGTGAGACCGACCAGCATCGTCCGGCCCGAGTGGCGCTGGCGGACCAGTTGCCCGACGTTGAGCTCGCCGCGCCGGCTCATCTCCGTCGCCCGGGCGTCGCCCACATGGGAGTTGTGCTCCCAGATCACCAGCTTGGGATGCGCGCGGTGGTGGCCGAGATGCTCGAGCAGCGCGTCGGCGGTGTTCGCCATGTGGCGGTCGCGCAGGTTCCACGACGACACCTCCGCCCGGTACATCTGCTGGTAGTACTCCTCGGCGTCGCGGACCACGACCGCGTTCTGCTCGGCGAAGAACGCCTCGTCGAAGGCATCCATACCGTCCCGACGGAGGTAGGCGGCCGTGCGGGCCCGCAGCTCCACGAGTTGGGACACGACCTCGTCCTCGCAGGGGATCGCCCGTTGGGTCGCGAGCGCGTAGCCGTAGGACTGCCCCTCCGGTCCACCGAACCGGTCGAAGCACGCGTACCGCGCCCGCGCCCGCGCCGCCTCGGCGGGGTCGATGCGCTCCAGGTACGCGACGACGGCCTCCATCGACGCGCCGAGGCTGTACAGGTCCAGCCCGTAGAACCGCGCGCGCTCGGCGGGCGCGCACGCGTCGTTGTGATCTCGGAGCCAGGTGACGAAGTCGAGCACCTCGCGGTTGCGCCACATCCAGGTGGGGAACCGGCGGAAGCCTCGCAGCGCGTGCTCCGCGTCGGGATCGTCCGACTGGCCGAGCACGTAGCGGTTGACCCGGTAGGCGTCGGGCCAGTCGCCCTCGATCGCGATCGCGGTCGCTCCGTGCTCCTCGACCAGCCGTCGGGTGACGGCCGCGCGCTCGGCGTAGAACTCGCCGCGTACCGTGTGACGCCTCTCCGAGCAGGACGAGCGGCGCATCGGCGAGACGCGCGATGAACCGCGGGTCGTCGGCCACGGAACGGGCGAGGTGGTGGGCGCGTGCGGCGAGGGTCAGGGCCGCGTCGGTGTGCGTGCGGGCGGCGCTCACGACCGCGCCCGACCCGGCGTCGAGGGCGTACGGGACCCGCCGCCCGCCAGGAAACGCTCGAACCAGGCCGTGGCGAGGCGCGCGACCTGCTCGAGCGCGCCCGGTTCCTCGAAGAGGTGGGTCGCACCGGGGACGATCTCGGTCCGGTGCGGCGCGCCGAGTCGCCGTGCCGCCTCGGCGTTCACCTCCAGCGTCGGTCCGTCGGCACCGCCGACGACCAGGAGCACCGGACACTCGACCGTGTCGAGCGCCGCGCCCGCGAGATCGGGCCGCCCGCCCCGGGACACGACGGTGCGCACGGGTGACGCCGGGTCCGCGGCGACCCGGAGTGCCGCCGCGGCGCCGGTGCTGGCGCCGAAGAGCCCCATCGGGAGGCCCGCGAGCTCGGCCCGGGACGCGACCCATTCGATCGCGGCCCGCAACCGCCCGGTGAGGAACGGGATGTCGAAGACGTACCCGCGGTCACCGGACTCCGCCTCCGTCAGGAGATCGAAGAGGAGGGTGACGAACCCGTGCTCGGCGAGGTGGCGGGCCACGGCCTGGTTGCGACGGCTGTGGCGGCTGCTCCCGCTCCCGTGCACGAAGACCACCAGGCCGGAGGCCGGGTCCGGGACGTCCAGGAACCCGGCGAGCGTGGCCCCACCCGCGGGGATCCGCACCTCGGTGCGGACGATCGAACGTGTGCCTCCCCGCCGATCGACCGGGGCGGTCCGCCTCGCGAGCGCCAGGGCGGCGACGACCTCGGCGTCGGTCGTGGGCGTGAAGTCGTCGTAGAACTGCCCGACCGCAGCGAACCGCTCCGGGGTGAGGACGGCGAGCACGTCGTCGGCCTCGTGGCGCAGCATCGCGACGGTGTCGGGCGGGGCGACCGGGACGGCGAGGATGACGCGCGCCGCGCGCCGCGCGCCGCGCGCGACCTGCACCGCGGCCCGGGCGGTGCTGCCGGTCGCGAGGCCGTCGTCGACGATGACGACGGTACGGTCCGCGATCGGGACCGGCGGCCGGCCGCCCCGGTACTCCTCCGTCCGGCGGGAGAGCTCGGCGCGCTCGCGGGTCTCGACGGCTGCGAGCGCGCGGTCGCTCACCCGCTCGCGGGCGACGAGGTCACGGTCGAGCACGCGGATCCCGTCCTCGCCGATCGCGCCCATCGCCAGCTCGGGGTGGTGGGGGAGGCCGAGCTTGCGGACGACGAGCACGTCGAGGGGTGCGCCGAGTCCCTGTGCGACCTCGGCCGCGACGGGAACGCCGCCGCGCGGGAGCCCGAGCACGACCACGTCGTCGGGCACCCGTCTCCGGGTGAGCTCGGCCAGGGAACGACCGGCAGCGACGCGGTCCGCGAAGGTCATTGCCGGATCACGATCACGGGACACGGACTGCGGTGCACGACCCGCATCGCGACGCTCCCCAGCGCGAGGCGTGCGAGCCCTCGCCGGCCGTGCGTGCCCACGGCGACGAAGGACGCGGGGAGCTCGGCCGCGAAGCGCACGATCGCGTCGGCGGGATCCGTCGCGGTGAGCACCTTGGTCTCCACCGAGCGCTCGTGCCGACCGGCGACGTCGACGGCCCGGTCGAGACCCGCGGCCTGGATCGCGTCCGGACCGTCCGGCGCGCTGGTCACGAAGGGGTACGGCGCGGGCGAGACGGTCTCGACGGTCCAGAGGTGCAGGTGGTGGTGGTCGGCGAAGCGCAGCGCCACGGGCATGATCGATTCGGCGGTCTCGGTGCCGTCGACCGCGACCACGAGGTTGCGCGCCTCGGCCCGCGTCGGGTCGTACGACGCGTGCGGCCCCACGAGCATCACGGGGCCCGCGTCTGCGGCGCACCACGACCTCGGCGGTGCTGCCGAGCACCGCCTGTCCGACCGCGTTGCGACCGTGGCTGGCCATGCAGACGAGCGCGGCCGGGTCCTCGACGGCCGCGTGCAGGATGGCTTCGGCCGGCGGCTCGTCGACGAGGATCCGCGTCTCGACCGGCTCACCGGCGAGCGCCAGGGCGCGCTCGTCGTAGTACCGGCGGGGCGTGAGCGGCTCCCCGTGCCAGACGCTCGTGAGGAGCATCAGGGGATCGTGACCGGCCAGCGCCCGTGCGTGGGGGAGCGCGCCCTCCGCCTCGGGACTGGCATCCAGCGGGACGATGATCCTGGTCATGACCCCATGATTCCCCCACGGCCGGGGGTCGGACCAGGGCCCTTCGTCCCTCGGATTAGCGTCGCGGCGAGTGCCCGACGACACCACCATCACGGTCGACGGTCGTGCCCTCACGGTGACCCATCCGGACCGGGTGCTGTTCGCCGATCGGGGCGAGACCAAGCTCGATCTCATCCGCTACTACGAGGCGGTCCGGGAGCCGCTCCTCGCCACGATGGGGGGACGGCCCGTGATGCTCCAGCGGTTCCCGCGGGGTGCCGGCGGCGACTCGTTCTTCCAGAAGCGCGTCCCGAAGAACGCGCCGGACTGGCTGGAGACCGCGACGGTGTCGACGCCGAACGGGACCCGGTCCAACGCGATGGTCGTCGCCGACGTCGCCCACGTCGCCTGGGCGGTGAACCTCGGCTGTCTCGGGTTCCACGTCTGGCCATCGCGGGCCACGAACGTCGATATCGCCGACGAGCTGCGGATCGACCTCGACCCGGGACCGGGGGTCACCTTCGCGATGGTCCAGGAGGCGGCGACCGAGGTGCGCCGGCTGCTCGACGAGGACGGTGTCGCGGCCTACCCGAAGACCACCGGCAGCCGCGGGATCCACATCTACGCCCGCCTGGTCCCCGAGTACGACTCGTACCAGGTGCGCGCGGCCGCGGTCGCGGTGGCGCGCGGAGCTGGAGCGCCGCCGTCCGGAGCTGATCACCGCGGCCTGGTGGAAGGAGCAGCGGGGCGAGCGGGTCTTCGTGGACTTCAACCAGAACGCCCCCCACAAGACCGTCTTCGGTGCCTGGTCGGTGCGGTCGTATCCGGAGGCGCCGGTGTCGATGCCGTTCCGCTGGGACGAGCTGGAGTCGGTGTCGCCGCGCCAGTGGACGATCGCCGACGCGCCCGGCCGGCTCGAGGTGGACGGGGATGCGTGGGCCGCGATGTACGACGCACCGCAGTCGCTCGCGCCGCTCCTGGCGCGGTCGGAGCGGGATCTCGCGTCGGGTCTGATGGACGCCCCGTGGCCGCCCGTGTACCCGAAGCAACCCAACGAGCCCCCACGCGTCGCCCCGAGCCGCGCCAGGAAACCCGCCACCCCCGCCTGACCCACCCCCGCCTGACCCACCCCCGCAATGCGCGCGCAAATCCGGGGGCAAACCCCGCCGTTTTGCGCGCGCAAAACGGGGGGTGGAGGCGCGGTTTTGCGCGTCGGTTCGCGGTGGAGCCGGGCCGGGTCGCCCGGACGGTCCCGGCTCTGCTATCCACTGCGCCCATGGGAAGCATGTGCGAAGGCAGAGTGGCGATCGTGACCGGCGCAGGCCGGGGCATCGGGCGGGAGCACGCCCTGATGATGGCGTCGGAGGGGGCCAAGGTCGTCGTCAACGACGTCGGTGGCTCGCGTGACGGCAGCGGTCACTCCGAGGGCCCGGCCCACGACGTCGTGGCCGAGATCGAGGCCATGGGCGGCCAGGCGGCCGCCAACGGCGACGACATCTCGAGCTGGGACGGCGCCGGCAACGTCGTCAAGCAGGCGATCGACACCTTCGGCGGCCTCGACGTCGTCGTGAACAACGCCGGCATCCTGCGCGACCGGATGCTCGTCAACATGACCGAGGAGGAGTGGGACGCCGTCATCAAGGTCCACCTCAAGGGCACCTTCGGCGTCTCCCGCTTCGCCGCGGCCTACTGGCGGGAGCGGTCCAAGAACGGTGAGTCCAACGAGGCGCGGATCATCAACACCACGTCGCCGTCGGGCATCTACGGCAACGCGGGCCAGACCAACTACGGCGCGGCCAAGGCCGGCATCGCGACGTTCACGGTGATCGCCGCGATGGAGCTCGAGCGCTACGGCATCACCGTCAACGCCATCGCGCCGACGGCGCTCACGCGCATGACCGAGGACCTCGGGCTCGGCAACGCGTCCGAGGAGGCCAAGGCGGCCATGGACCCCCGGTGGATCGCGCCGCTCTGCACGTGGCTCGCGTCGCCGCAGTCGAACGGCGTCACCGGTCAGGTGTTCGAGGTCTCCGGCGGCTGGCTCGCGGTCGCCGAGGGTTGGCACCGCGGTCCGAGCACCCAGCCGGTCGACGATCCGACCGAGGTCGACGCCGCGATCCGGCCGCTCCTCGCCAAGGCCCGGCCCGGCTCGGACATGTTCGGCAACGAGAACCGCCCCGCGCTCAAGTCCTGACGCCGGCCCCGGCGCGGGTCACGAGGACGGGATCGGCTCGCCCGCGGCGAGGGCATCGAACGCGGCGGCGAAGAAGCCGTCGGCCTGCTCGCCGGCGCGGCGCTGGACGACTTTGCCGTCCTTGTCGACCATCACGATGAACGGGTAGGAGGTGTCGCCGAACGCCTTCGCGATCCGCTGCGACGACGAGTCCACGATCGTGCGGACGTCGCCGAGGCCCATGTCCTTCACCCACTGCGACGGCGGCCAGTTCTCCGCGGTCGCGTTCGAGCCGGTGGGCACGATCGTCAGCGTGGTGCCGGGCGGGGTGCCCTCGTTGGACCGGAGGTAGGACGCGAGCCGGGGCGCCTCGCGGTTGCAGTGCGGGCACCAGTGGGCGAGGAACACGATCATCTGCGGCTGGCCGTCGGGGCCGAGCACGACCTGGGTGCCGCTGAAGTCCTCGCCGGTCACGGTGGGGATCGTCTTGCCCACGGCGCTGTCCTTGCCGTCGCCGAAGGGAGCCAGGTCGGCGCCGCTGACCTCGACGGTGCCGTACTCGTGCGACGTCCCGCCGCGGGCCGAACCGCCGGCCCCCGAGCTCTTCGGCTCGTCCTTCGAGGTCACCGACACCACGATCGCGACGATCGCGATCACGGCGATGAAGCCGACGGCGATCCAGAACACGGGGAACCGGGGCTTGCCGGGGCGTTGCTTGGGGGTCATGAGGTCTCCTCGGACGTCGGTCGGCCCGCGAGCCACAGCACCAGGGCGATCAGCACGAACGCGGAGCCGGCCATGGTGGGGATCGACAGGTACCCCGCGTACCGCGCCAACGGCAGGGCGGAGCAGGGATTGGTGGGATCGCAGGAGGTCGAGCTCTCGAGTCCGGGGTTCCACTCGACGAGCACGTGCCAGGTGGAGATCGTCGCGCCGATCAGCGCGAGCGTGATCGCGTACGGGCGGATCGACCAGTCGCGTCGGATTGCGGCGACGACCAGGATCACCGCGAGCGGGTACATCATCGTGCGCTGGTACCAGCACAACCGGCAGGGCACCAGGTGGGCGCCGTCGGACAGGTACAGCGAGCCCGCGGTCGCGACGCTCGCGACCAGCGCGACGAGCGCGAGCCCCTGGGACTGCAGACCCTCGCGGACCGGTGTCCACCACGGCTCGCCCGCCGGGGTGGATCCGACGATCCGCACGAGCACCAGGGCCGCGATCGTGACCTCCGTCGCGATCGCGAGCCAGGCGAAGATGCGGTACCAGTCGGTGACGTCCACGACCGTGCAGTCTGGCAGCACGTCGGCGTCTCTCCTCGGCACACGGATACCGTGTGCCGGCCCGTTGGGCCCGGTCCGACGCGGCTCGCCTCCACGCCGGCTCCGGCTCGTTCGGCTGCCACCCTTGGGGAGATCTCCGACATGCCCACACGAAGGTCGTTGCTCAAGCAGCTGCGCCGGCACGAGGTGCCGACGTGGTGGCGGGACGCCAAGCTCGGGATCTTCGTGCACTGGACCCCGGCGTCGGTGCCCGCGTTCGCCCCCGTCGACGCCGACGTGAGCGCGATGGTGCAGTCGGGGGACCGGCGGGCCATGGGGTGGTCGCCCTACACCGAGTGGTACGAGAACTCGTTGCGCTTCCCCGACAGTCCCGTGGCCCGGTTCCACCGGGAGACCTACGGCGACCGGGAGTACCGGAGCTTCGTCGCCGACTGGCAGGCCGGCCTCGCGACCTGGGACCCGGACGACTGGGCACGCACCTTCGCCGCGACCGGCGCCCGGTACGTCGTGCTCGTGACCAAGCACCACGACGGGTACTGCCTCTGGCCGTCGACCGTCGCCAACCCGCGCCTGCCCGGTTTCCAGTCCGCGCGTGACGTCGTCGGCGAGCTGGCGGAAGCGGTGCGGGGCGTCGGTCTGCGGTTCGGGGTCTACTACTCCGGCGGACTGGACTGGACCTTCGAGCCGCGCCCCCTCGGTGCGATGTCCGACCTCGTCGCCGCGATCCCGCGCGGCGACTACCCCGCGTACGCGGCCGCGCAGGTCCGCGAGCTCATCGGGCGCTACCGCCCGAGCGTGTTGTGGAACGACATCGCCTGGCCCGGCGAGGCGGCGCACCTCTGGCCGCTCTTCGCCGAGTACTACGCGGCGGTGCCCGACGGGGTCGTCAACGATCGCTGGATGCCGTGGAACGCGCTGGCGGGGGCGATGAAGCTCGGTGTGGCCCGCCGCGGGGTCGACGCCGCCGCGGTCCGCCAGGCGCGCAAGGACGGCGGCCTGATCCCGCCCGAACCGCCGCACTACGACGTGCGCACCCCGGAGTACACGTCGTTCGACCGCGTCCAGCGCCGGCCGTGGGAGTGCGTGCGCGGTATGGACCAGTCGTTCGGCTACAACGCCGCCTCGCGGCCCGAGCACTTCCTCACCCGCCAGGACCTGCTGTGGTCCTTCGCCGACATGGTGAGCAAGAACGGGAACCTGCTCCTCAACGTCGGTCCCCGGGGTGTGGACGCCCGGATCCCCGACGAGCAGCGGCTCCGCCTCGACTGGCTCGGCGGCTGGATGCACGACTTCGGCGCCGCGGTGCGGTCGACGCGCCCGTGGGTCCGACCCGACGGCACGACGACCGAAGGCGTCGCGGTGCGCTACACCGCACGGGACCGTGAGGTGTTCGCGCTGCTCGAGCGGGGCGCGGCGACGGCGACGCTCACCGACCTCGTCGCGACGCCGACGACGGTCGTCACCGCGCTCGACGGCACGCCGCGCGGGTGGGAGGCGACGCCCGGAGGGATCCGGGTGCAGCTCGATGCCGCCAGCGCCGCGAGCGCGACGCCGATTGCGGTGCGCGCGGTCGACGTCGCCGCATCTCCGTCTCCGGGTACCTGACGCTTGCGTCAGGTACCCTCGCGGCCATGACCGAGGCGTCGACCCAGGAACGTGCCGCGGCGACGCCGGAGCGGGTGCTGCCGAAGATCGTGAGCGTCGACGACCACGTCGTCGAGCCGCCGCACGTGTGGCAGGCGTGGCTCCCCGAGAAGCACCGGGCGCGCGGCCCACGGGTGGAGCGCAAGCGCTGGGGGCCCTTCCAGCACATGCCCGGTGCGCGCTACCAGATGAGCGAGGACCCCGAGGGTCTCTGGGGCGATGCCTGGTACTTCGACGACCAGCTGATCTACGTCCACAAGCGCTTCGTCGCCATCCCGCTCGAGGCCACGCCCGGCGGCGACCTCTCGAAGTTCGACCGGACGAAGATGGTGATGACCGCCGTCACGTACGACGAGATGCGGCCCGGGTGCTACGACCGCGACGCGCGCGATCGTGGACTTCGAACGCAACTGGACCGATGGCTCGCTGCCGTTCCCCACGTTCCCGCGCTTCTGCGGCCAGACCTTCTCCGAGCACCCGGATCGCGAGCTCGGCCTCGCGTGCGTCCGCGCGTACAACGACTGGATGGTGGAGGAGTGGTGCGGGCCGTCGCGTGGCGTGAACATCCCGCTCTGCATCATGCCCTTGTGGGACGCGGCGCTCGCGGCCGCCGAGATCCGTCGCAACGCCGAGCGCGGCGTCCGGGCGTTCTGCTTCAGCGAGCTGCCGCACCACCTGAAGCTGCCGACGATCCACAGCGGTGGATGGGATCCGGTCTTCGACGCCTGCAACGAGACCGGCGTGACGCTGTGCATGCACATCGGGTCGTCCTCCACGAACCCCGCGGCGTCACCCGACGCGCCGAAGGGTGTGGGCGGCACGCTCGCGTTCAACAACTCGATGGCCTCGCTCGCCGACTGGCTCTTCAGCGGCAAGCTGATCCAGTTCCCGAAGCTCAAGCTCGCGTACTCCGAGGGTCAGATCGGATGGATCCCGTACGCGCTCGAGCGGGCCGACACGGTGTGGGACCAGCACGACAGCTGGCAGCACTCGAAGGAGCTGATCCCGGAGCCGCCGTCGACCTACTACTACGGCCGGATCTTCGGCTGCTTCACGGCCGACCACCACGGGCTCGCGTCGCTCGACGAGGTCGGTGCCGACAACATCTGCTTCGAGACCGACTACCCGCACACTGACACCACCTGGCCGGACTCGCACGCGTACGTCCAGAAGATGCTCGCCGGGTTCAGCGACGAGGTCGCCTACAAGGTGTTGCGCGGCAACGCGATCCGGATGCTGGAGCTCGACCGCGTCTGACGCACCCCCGGGTCGTCGCGGAATCCCTCATTGTGGGGATGCCGTCGCGCCCGGATCGGAGAAGGCTGCGCGCAGCGGGATGGGGGACTCAGAGCTCACGGAGGCAACCCGATGGCAACGATCACCGGACACCGGCGCAGCACGCGACGGGCGCACCTGCACTTGGTCACGACCGACACGCCGGCACCGCGCCGGGGCGCGACCCTGCCGGTCGCGGACCCCACGTCCGGTCCAGCGCGACGCGGCCGAGGTGGTGGCGCACTTCTCCGCGCTGCTCCCGCCCGATGTCGCCCTCGACGGCTGCTTCTCGCTCGGCGCCGACTACACCCAGCCGCCGGCGTAGCCGACGAACTGGCCGGTCGTGAAGCGACTGCTGCCGTCGAGGAACGCGGCGCAGAACGCGGCGCACTCCTCGACCGTTCCGAGTCGCTTCATGGGTACGCGGGACTCGATCTTGGCGCGCACCTCGGGATCGTCGGCGCCGTTGGCGCGGCGGAACTCGGGGAAGTCCATGAAGTTCGTGCCGACGGCGTTCACCTGTACGCCGCTGCGCGCGATCTCGCCCGCCACGTTGCGCACGAGCATGTTCGCCGCCGCCCGCGCCGAGCTGTAGAGCGGCGCGCCGGGAGTCGGCCGGGCACCCGCGGCGCTCGTCAGCACGAGGATCTGGCCGTCACCCGCCTCCACCATCGGCGGGACGACCGCCTTCAGGAAGTGGTACGGCGCCTCGAGGCAGCCGTGCACGACCCGCCGGAGGTCGTCGAGCGACGAGTCGGTGAACCGGCCGATCACGATCTGGCCCGAGAACGCACACGCGGCGTCGAGGCGTCCGAAGCGCTCGAGCGTTCCTGCCACGAGCGCGGGCGCCACCTCGGGGTCGCTGAGATCCCGAGGCGTGTCGAGCACCTCCACGCGTGCGCCCATGCCTTCGAGCTCGGCGACGAGCCCGTCCTCGGGGTGGGCGAGCGCGAGGTCGTGACCGCGGGCCGCGAGCACGTGGGCCAGCGCGGGTCCGACGAAGAAGCCGCCGTCGGCGAGGAGCGCGACCCGGCGGGATGAGCTGGATTCGGTCGTCATGTCGGGGACCGTAGACCGACGATCGGGAGGAGCGCCTACGCTCCCACGGTCCGCCCCCACCCCGTCGGAGGAGTTGCATGCGCGCCGCTGTCCTGGAGGCCCCGAACACGCCCGTCGCCGTCGGCGACGTCGACCTCGCCGGGCCGCGTGCGGGCGAGGTGCTCGTGCGCATCGCGGCCTGCGGGGTCTGTCATTCGGACCTCTCCGTCGTCGACGGTGCCTTTCCGTCGCCGGTGCCGGTCGTGCTCGGGCACGAGGCCGCGGGGGTCGTCGAGGAGGTGGGCGCCGGCGTGACGTCGGTGGTGCCGGGCGATCAGGTGGTCCTGACGCCGCTGCCGGCGTGCGGGCAGTGCTACTTCTGCACCCGCAACCAGCCCACGCTCTGCGCGGTCTACGGGTCGTCCCTCTTCTCCTCGCTGCTCCCCGACGGCACCAGCCCGCTGTCGCGGGGGCGAGCTCGTCTACCGGGGCCTCGCCACCGCGGCCTGGGCCGAGCGGGCGATCATGCCCGAGGCCGGCGTCGTGAAGGTCGCGTCCGACGTGCCCCTCGAGGTCGCGTGCGTGCTCGGGTGTGCCGTGCAGACCGGGGTGGGTGCGGTGCTCAACACCGCGAAGGTCGAGGAGGGCGCGACGGTGATGGTGCTCGGTGCCGGTGGTATCGGCATCGCGGTGACGCAGGGCGCGGGCTCGCGGCCGCGGCGCGCATCATCGTGGTGGATCCCGTCGCGGAGCGGCGCGAGGCCGCCATCGGGTTCGGCGCGACCGACGTGGTCGATCCCACGAGTGACGACCCCGTCGCGGCCGGCGTTCGCGCTGACCGACGGCATCGGCGTCGACTACTCGTTCGAAGCCGCGGGTCAAGCCGCGCTGATCGAGCAGGGGATCATGGCCACGCGGGCGGGTGGCACCATCGTGTGCGTGGGAGCCCCCGCGATCGACGAGGGCATCTCGATCCCCGGCGTGGTCGGCTTCACCGCGACCGAGAAGAAGCTGATCGGCTGCCTGCTGGGATCGGTGCACGCGGAACGCGACATCCCGAGGCTGCTGGCCCTGTGGCGCGCTGGACGGCTCGACCTCGAGGGCATGATCACCCACCGGCTCCCGCTCGAGGAGACCGAGCAGGCGCTCGAGCTGATGCGCCGGCGCGAGGGCATCCGCACCGTGCTGAGCGTGAGGGCCTGATGGTCGGGGAGGCGCCACCCGGACCGGTCGAGGACGACGGCACGCTGCTCGAGAACGCCCGGGTCGACGCCAGCAACGCGCTGCGCGACCTCCTGCACGCGTTCGTGCGCGCGCACCCCGAGAACGACGAGATCTACGGCGAGATCCGCGAGCGGGCCGAATCGCTCGTCGCCGAGCTCGACGCCATGCCGCGCCGGGACCGCATGGCGATGATGCAGGCGGCGCGCGAACGCCACGGGGGCACCTTCCCCGCCGGCGCTGCGGCGGGCGGCTTCAACGACCGCGCCGTCGCCGGCCTGGCGAACCCGGGCGCGGTCGACATCGCGGTCGAGCCCGGGGGCGACGAGGTGGTCGCGCAGGTCTTCTTCCGGAAGGGGTTCGAGGGACCGCCGGGGCGGGCGCACGGTGGGATCGTGGCCGCGACGTTCGACGACGTCACCGGCTTCATCATCGGGCGCATCGGCCAGCCTGCCTTCACCGGCGAGCTCACCGTGCGCTTCGTCGGCCCGGTCCCGATCGAGACGCCGATCGAGATGCGGGCTCGGCTCGACGGTCAGGAGCGGCGCAAGCTCTTCATCAGCGCCGAGGCCACTGCGGGCGGTGAGGTCGTCGCCACGTGCAAGGCGATCTACATCACCATCGACCCCAGCGTCTTCGCGGCCTCGCCCGACCCGAGGTAGCGCGGCGGTGCGGACGGGTCGCTTCGCCGCGCTCGCCGCGGTCGCGGTGCTCGCAGCATGTTCCGGCTCGGGCTCGACCGCCGGTCCCGGCGCGACGTCGGCGACGAGCCGACCGGCCACCGCGACGCCCGGCTACCAGGCCCTGAAGGTTCCTCTGCCGACGCGGCAGTCCCCGCTCGTCGTCGCGGCAGGCTCGCACGTGGTCGTGTACGGCGGGTACCGCGTCGAGGGTTCGAGGTACGTCCCGCGCTGCCGACGGCGCGGACTACGACGTGGCGCGGGCCCGGTGGACCGCGATGCCGGAGGCGCCGTTCGCGCGTCCCCTGTTCCAGGCGTCGGGGGTCTGGACCGGTCAGGAGGTCGTCGTCGTGGGCACGCCGTGCGGCACGACGAGCGCGGAGGAGGACGCCGCGTCCTGCACGCCCGGAACGCTCGCGGCCGCGGCGTACACGCCGAGCACCCGTCGCTGGCGGCGGATCCCCGCGCCGACGATCGACGTGGATCCGTCGATCGTCGCGGGGGCACCGTTCGTGGGCACCGGCCTGGGCTGGACCGGCGGGCTCGCGGTGTTCGAGGCGGACCAGCTCGATCGGCGGTGGCACCTGCTCACCGTCGACCCCGGGGCCGGTGCGTGGCGCTACCTCCCCGACGTCGAGGACGCGGACCGGACCTGCGTGGTCGGGAGCGGGCTCGTCGCCGTGATCACCGGCGAGTTGCAGCACGGCGGGATCACGTCGCCGAATCCGGCGGCGGTCGCGGAGCCGCTCCGCGTGCAGACCTGGGACCCGAGGACCGGGACCTGGTCGGAGACGCTCAGCGTCGCGAAGCCCGCGTCGACCGGCGCGGTGTTCGAGAACGTGGTGTGCTCCGCCGGGCGGCTCGCGTACCTCCCGGTGTTCCCCGCGCCGGTCGGGCTCGACGGCGGTGCACTCTGGTACGACGCGGGGGCGAGGACCTGGGATCCGCTGCGCCCCTTCGGGGGGACGGGCACGCCGACCCTCGGCGACGTCGCCGAGCTCCGCGGCACGAAGGTGATGTGGATCGCCGACGCCACCGGCGCGGAAGCGCGCCTGTACCTCCTGCCGCGCGGTGCCGCGTCGTGGACGACCGCGGCCGCGCCGGTCGACGGGACGGCGCGTCTCCAGGCCCTCGACGACCGCATCCTCGTCGTGCCCGGAGCCGACGGCACCGCGCCCGTCACGCTCGGCCTGCTCGATCCGGCGAAGCTGCCGCCGACCTAACCCAGCGGCTCGCTCGGTACGTCGAAGTACTCCTGGTAGCGGCGGCGCGCGCTCCCGCCACTCGGCCTCGTCGAGACCGGTCGCGTCCCACGTGTAGGTGTGCCCGCCGTGCTCGCCCTGCGGGTTCGCGGCGAGGTGGTCGCGCATCCGCTGCTCGGCGTCGGGGTCAGCTCGAGCCCGAGCCGGTCGTAGATCGCGCCGATGGTGCCGAACGGGTCGGCCATGAACTCGGCGAACTGGAGGTCGACGATCTGCTTCGGGCGCACGGTGCCGTCTTCGCGGCGCGTCGACCGACCGGTCGAGGCCGTCGATGATGTACTCGGCGAACTCCTCCGCGGCTTCGGGGATCGACGGGTCGTCGCACGCGAGCCGGCGCAGCGTCGGCGACGAGCGAGCCGAGCGAGGCGATGATCCGCAGCGGGTCGCGGTGCGTCTGCACCAGCAGCGCGCTCGGGTACTCGGCGAGCAGCGCGTCGAGACACCAGATGTGCCCGGGCGACTTCAGCACCCACCGCGTCGGTCGGGTGGCGCGACTGGAGGTGCTGGAGGAAGAGCGCGGTGCCAGCGGTACGCGGAGCTCATGTCGGCCTCGTGCAGCAGCCACGTGCCGTACGACGGTACGTGGTACTGCGTCGGGAAGATCATGCTGCGGAAGTCCGAGCCGGTGATGCGCACGCACTCCTGCGGGAGGCGCGCGCCCATCGGGTGCATCGCCCGGAAGCCGGGGAGGCACGAGGTCGACCATCGCGAGCGTCTCGTCGACCTCGGCGATGCGCGGATCGGTGTCGTACGTCGCGGTCTCGGGCGGCGGGAACGGCTGGTCGACCTCCCACGTCAGCGGCACGCGGTCGCGGGGTCCTGCGCGAGCAGGTCGTGCAGGATCGTGGTGCCGGTGCGGCCCTGGCCGACGATCACGATCGGCGGCACGACGTCCGCCGCCGTCACCTCGGGTGCGCGTCTGCGTCGCGGCGACGATGTTCAGGCGGTCGCGCGAGGTACCCGGTCAGCTCACCGGGAACGACGGCCCGGCCGGTGTCGTTGAGGCGGGCCTCGGCGTCGAGCGCGGCGGTGAGCTGATCGAGCCCCTCGCGCCACGCGCCGTCGCCGAAGTCGTCGGTACCCGCCTCGTCGCAGGCCTGCCGCGATCAGTGCCTCCACGTCCATGCGCTGCACCGTAGCGGTCTGCTAGACGAGGCTCCGGCGACCAGGGGGAACGATGGACGAGTCCGAATCACGTGCCGCCTTCACCGAGATGCTGGCCACGTTCCACGAGGTCGCCGACCGCTACGCGGGCGAGGAGTGGGGGATCGTCGGTGCCGAGGACACCGCCGGCGCGCTGCGCGCCCTGTGCCATGTCATCGAGGGCGGATTCCTCGGCCACTTCGAGGGGACGCCGGAGTCGCCGGTCTGGCGGCCGATCGTCTCGTCGACGCGCAAGTCCCTCGGTGACAACGCCGACGCCATCTACTTCGACACGCCGATCTCGGGCGCGCACGCGTACCGGGTCGCCGGCACCATCGACGGCGCGGTCTACACGTCGTTCACGATCGAGGAGGGCGCGGGGGACGGCAGCTTCCCCGACCGCACCGGCGGCGTGTTCAACGACACCCAGTTCGAAATCGGACCTGACGGTTCGTACGAGATCTACCTCGGCGGCCCGGAGCGGGACCGCAACTGGATGCCGTTGACCGAGCGTGCGATGCGCATCACGACGCGCCACTACTGGGAGGAGACGTGGTCGCCGGGGGCGATGCCGGTGCGGGACCCGAAGCTCACGATCGAGGTGCTCGACACCGACGGTCCGCCGCCACCGCCCGATGACGCATCGGTGGCCGCCGGTCTGCGCCGGGTGACCAACTACGTCCGGACCCGCACGCTCGGGATCGGGCCGCCGGGCGACGCGCCCCAGCCCGCGTTCGTCTCCCGTGAGCCGCACGTGTTCCCGCCTCCGACCCCACCGATGGACCACGCCCTCGCCGCGATCGACGCGTCGTACTCCATGGCCCCGTACCTGCTCGGGCCGGACGAGGCGCTCGTGATGACGGGCCGGTGGCCGGCGTGCCGGTGCGCCAACGTCAACCTCTGGACCCGGCACATGCAGACCTACGACTACGAGCACCGGACCGTCGCGCTGAACCGGGCGACGACGGTGACCGAGCCCGACGGCTCGTTCCGCGCGGTGATCGCACACCGGGATCCGGGCGTCCCGAACTGGCTCGACACCGAGGGCCGCGCCTTCGGGCTCGTCTTCTGGCGCTACTTCCTCCCCGAGGGCCCGATCGAGACCCCCCGGGCCGAGGTCGTCCCCCTCGACAGCTTGCGCTGACGCCCCGACCGACCGCGCGACGCCCGGCGTCCCGCAATCGACGCGCAGAACACCGAGTCCACCCCCCGTTTTGCGCGCCCAAAACGGGGAGTATCAGGCCCGGATTTGCGCGCCCAAAGCAGGGAGGGGTGGTCCGGATGTGACGGTTCGGACGATGAGTCAAGTTTTGGACAGGTTTCCGCCGAAAGGACAACGAGAGGCACCCCACACCGTCGAAGGGGGATTCCGCTGAGTCCGACCACCGATCCCAACTCCGGCGCCGCGCCGTCCGAGCCACCTGCCAAGCAGACCCTGGACGAGATCGTCGCGAGACGCACGGCGCAGAAGCTCCCGGCCCCGCCGGTCTTCCGACGCGAGGTCGTCGCCGTCACCCCCGGCGCGGGCAAGGGCCGTAAGGCCGCCACCGAGCTCGAGGCCGCGGCCCGGGCCAACGCCGAGGCGGCCGAGGAGGCTCGCCGGGTCGCGCTCGCCCAGCGTCAGGCGCTCGAGCAGCTCGCCGCGTCGCAGGGAGACGTCGAGAAGCAGGTCGCGGCGTTGCGGCGCCAGATGCTGGAGGAGCGCTCGGAGCACGAGCGGCTGATCGCACAGGCGCGGTTCCGTGCGACGCAGGAGGAACGGCGCCGCATGGGCACCGTGATCCCGAGCGAGCCGAAGGAGGGCGCGCCCGACTCGGCGATGCCGGTGACGTCACCGGCGCCGTACTCGCCGGAGATGCGGACGCTGCAGACGGAGCTGGCCGAGCGCGAGAAGCTCGGTGAGGCGCACCGCCAGCGCCTGCTCGAAGCGCTGCGCGAGCGCGACGCCTCGCGGCTCGAGCTCCAGCGCGCGACCGACGCCGCGCATGCACGCCGAGCGTCGCCTCGAGAAGATCACCGAGGTGCTCCACCGCGCCACGAGCACGGGTGGGCCGCGGCCGACCGGCGGCGACGGCGTCGAGGACCGCCACGTCGCCGAGCTGCGGGACGAGCTGGCCATCGCGATCGCACGCGCCAAGTCGGCCGAGGCGCGGACCAACGAGCTGCGGGACGAGATCGAGGCGGTCCGGACCCAACGCACCACCACCAACGACACGCTCGAGGCGACCCGGTCGGACCTCGACGCCGCCCGCGAGGAGCTCTCGGGCCTGCACGCCCGACTCCTCGGGCTCGAAGCCGCCCAGCGCACCGCCGACGGCGGGGAGGCCATCGCCGCGGCCGAGGCCCACGCGCGCCAGATCGAGCAGGAGATGGTCGACGCCCGCCAGCGCGCCATGGCGGCGGAGGAACGCGTCGCCGAGCTCACCGAGACCCTGCGCGCCACGAGCAGTCGCTCCGACGAGCAGGAGGCGGCGGTCGCTGCGCTCCGGCTGGAGCTGGCCGAGGCCCGCAATCACTCCGACGACGCGGGCGGTCGGCTGGCCGAGCTCGAGGCGCGCGCCGCACGCGTGGAGTCCGAGCTCGCCGAGGCCGTCGCCGAGCGCGCCGAGCTCGAGGCCCGACTCCAGGCGGTCAGCGGCGAGCTCGTGAACGCCGACGGCGCGCGCGTGGAGCTCGACGCCTCCGTCGACGAGCTGCGCACCACGATCGCGAGCTACGAGGCCAAGGTCGCCGATCTCGAGGTCCGGCTCGAGGCCGCCGCCGCCGAGCACGAGCGCCACGCGGTGGACCTCGAGGCCAACCACACCGCGACCGCGGCCGAGCTGGCGTCGGCGTCGGCCCGGGCCGAGCACCTCGCCGGGGAGATCGACGCTCGCGACGCGCGGGTCGGCCAGCTGGAGGCGGCACTCGCCGCCACCACCGCCGAGCTCGGTGACGCGCTGTCCCGCGTGGAGGAGCTGACCGCTGAGCTCGCTTCCCGGGACTCGGGAATCGCAGCGCTGCAGGCGGACCTCGACCGCAGCACGGAGGCGCTCGCGTCGGCGCAGGCCGAGCTCGCGGCGGGCGCCGAGGAGCTGCTGCGACTCGAGGGTGCGCTGAGCGATGCGACCGGGTCGAGGAGGCGAGCCGCATCGAGATCGCGACGGTGCGCGACGAGCTCGCCGCCCAGATCGCGGCCGCTGCGGACCTCGACGCGGCGGTGTCCACCGCGCGCGCCGAGCGCGACGTTGCGGTCGCCAAGGCCGATTCGCTGACCCTCGAGGTCGGCCAGCTCGAGGATGGCGTGGCGGCCTCCGAATCCAGGGCGGACGGGCTGGCGCAGGCGCTCGCGGATGCCGAGGTCGAGCACGAGGAGCTCCGGACCCGGCTGCAGGACCTCACCGGCGACGCCAAGGCGATGGCCGACGCCCAGGACGCGTGGGCGCAGCGCGAGTCCGAGCTGCTCGAGCAGCTCGAGCGGGCCGGTGCCGACCTCGCCGGCGCGACCGCACGGATCGAGGACCTCGAGGCGACCCGGTCGGACGACCGTCGCGCGACGGAGCAGGCCGTCGCCGGGCTCCGGGAGAAGGTCGAGCTCGCGACCGCCCGCGCCACTCTGCTCGAAGAGGAGATCGCGACGGCGCGGCGCGCGCCGCTCGGCCGACTCCGAGCGCGAGGTCGCCGAGCTCGTGGCGGCCCGGGCCCGCATCGAGGAGATGAACCAGCAGATCGCCGAGCATCGGGAGCTCGAGCACGCCCTCCGCCGGGCGGTGCTCGACTCCGAGGAGCGCGCCCGCGAGATGGAGCGCGCGATGGCGGACCGCCCGGGTTCGCTCCCGTCGACGCCCGTGGTCGCCGCGGAACCCGCATCGGGTGACGAGCCGCGGGTCGAGCGCGACGAGCCTCGCGACGAGCCGCCGCAGCCGGTCGGTGCGGGCGTGGGGTCAGCCACCGGTACGCCCCCGCCGTCGGACCTCCGGCGCGCCGTGTTCGCCAGCCTGACCGAGCTCGCGGGCGACAGCTGATCCCGGCCGGGCTCAGCCGGGGCCGGGGATCACGGCCTCGCGCAGGTCGGGGAACACGCGCCCGACCTTGGTGAGCAGGTACTCCCCGTAGGTCCCCGAGAAGGCGTGCGGGTCGAGGTCGTCCCAGCGCGCCGCAGGCGCCCCGGCGGCCGCGTGCAGCGTGTCGACGCGCGCGTCCCAGTCCGGGTCGAAGAAGAAGGGGATCGCGATCCGATCGCCGTCGCGGGGCGATCGCACGCGGTGGGCGGTGGAGCGGTAGCGCCCGCCGGTCAAGCGCTCGAGCATGTCGCCGATGTTGCAGACGAAGGCGTCCGCCCGGGGCAGCACTTCCTGCCAGCCGTCGTCGGTGCGGACCTCGAGCCCGCCCGACTGGTCCTGCCACAACAGGGTCAGGAACCCGTAGTCGGTGTGCTCGCCCACGCCCCGCTCCGGGGCGCCCGGCGCGGCTGGTGGGTACCGGAAGAGCCGGAGCAGGATCACCGGGTCGCGGAACCAGCGCGCGTCCAGCTCGTCGGGCGCGAGCCCGAGCGCGACGGCGACGACGCGCGTGAGCCGGTGGCCGAGGGCCTCGAGCGCGTCCAGGTACGCGAGCACCGTCGGTCCGAGCGCCGCGGGCTCGTGCGGGAAGAGGTTGGGACCGTGGAGTGGGAGCCGGTCCCGGACCCGGGCGTCGGCGGGTCCCAGCTCGCGCCCGAAGTAGTAGCCCTCCTTGTGGTCCGGGGTGCCGGAGGTGAGCTCACCGTGGAGCGGGAACCACCCCCGCCATGCGGTGCCGCCCTGCCGCATCGCGACGGTGTCCTTCTCCGCAACGGGACGGGCGAAGAACTCGCGCGCCAGCGCAGCGAGGCGCGTGGGGAGCGCCGGATCGACGCCGTGGCCGACGACGGAGAAGAACCCGACGTCCCGGCAGGCGCGGTCCACGTCGCGCGCGACCGCGGTGAGTCCCTCGAGGTCGCCCGGATCGTCACACCGCGCGAGGTCGACGGTCGGTACGTCGATCACGTCAGACGCGACGACCGAGGAACGCCGCGAGCCGGTCGGCGTTGGTCGCGTCGTTCGCGGCCCGCTGCTCCGGTCCGAAGGGGGCCGGCTCGGGCCCCCGGAACTCGGGTGCGATCGACGCCTTGGCTCCCACGAGCAGCTCGGCGGCGAGATCCGGTGCGAGGTCGGTGTCCTGGCCGATGGCGCGGCGCGAGGTCCCACCCGTGCGTGAGCGTGTCGGTCATCGCCAGGCCGAGGAACGCGCCGCCCGGGAAGGTGCCGAAGGGCAGCTCGACCATCTTCTCGAGAGCACCGGGAGCACCGAACGCGTCGAGCGACAGCTTGATGCCGCCGTCGTACGCCGCGAGGACGTCACCCTCGGTGAAGTCGGTCTCCGGGGCGCTGTCGGGTGCCTTCCCTGCCGACATCGAGGCACCGAAGAAGTAGCTGCCGCCCACGATGTGGTTGATCAGCGCCCGGACGTCCCACGAGTCGCACGGCGTGGCGGCGTCGTACTGGTCCGGTGTGACCTGCGCGACGACGGCGCGGGTCGTGGCGAACGCCTGCTCGAGTCCTTCGGTGGCCATGGCGGTCTCCTTCGACGGGGTCGCGGGACTCTAGGTCCGTCACGGACCGCCCGCTCGCGTCAGGAGATCATGCCGTCGAGGAGCGTCCGGAACATGATGAGGTCGTCCGGGTCCGCGGGTGCCTCCATCTGGCCGTAGGCGATCCCCCGGGTGCTCGTGCGGACCGACACGATCGCGAAGCGCAGGGCCCCGAACACCTCGTACCAGCCCAGGTCCACCGGCGCGTACCCGGTGAGCGACGCGTACGCGTCACAGACGTCGTCGGGCGCCATGAAGTCGGGGATCCCCGGCATCTCGAAGCGCTCGGCGAGGTCCTGGAAGAACCGGTGCAGGAACACCATCCAGGCGACGTCGACCTCGCGCGGTCCGACGGTGGCCATCTCCCAGTCGAGGACCGCGACGGGTGTGAAGTCGCGGTAGAGCATGTTCCCGATGCGGCTGTCGCCCCAGTTGAGGACCGGGGGACGTTCGGCCGGCCGGTGGGCGTCGAGCCACGCGAAGGTCCGCTCGATCAACGGGTACCGCACCCCTTCGCGTGCCCACTCGTAGTACTCACGCTGCCCGTCGAGTTGCGCGGTCATGGCGGAGCCGTCGGCGGCGGGCGTCGCCACGAACGTGAGGTCGGCGTTGTCGGGGTCGATCGTGTGCACCTCCGCGAGGACCCCGACGGACGTCTGCATGAGCTGCCTGCGCTGCTCGCCGGTCGCGTCCATCAGCCAGCCGCCGAACACGTACGGCGGGACGTCGGCGGGCGCTTCGCCGTCGACGCGGTCCATCACGAGGAAGGGGGTGCCCAGCCACGCGGGATCCGTCTCGAGCCAGCGGCAGACCGGTGCGGGTGCCTTCGTCCGGGTGCGGACGAGGTCCATGCAGCCCTGCTGGAGCGAGAGGTCGTACGTCCGGAAGACGGGGAAGACGTCCGGGAGCGGCGCGAGTCGTGCGACCAGGCGCTCGGTCCGGCCGTCGGGGTGGACCGCGGTGAAGAGCGCGGTCTCGCTCGACATGCCGTTGCCGGGCTCACCGACGTCGGTGACCGTCACGCCCGTCCCCAACGTGTGCTCGATCCAGCGGGCCAGTGCCGGGGCCGTCTCGGCCGGGTCCCGCCGCCACGGCGTCGTCATGGTGTCGGGGTCGATGTCGGCCATGGGTCCCTCGGGGTCGGTGGTGGGCGCGCCGAGATTGCTCGCCCGATGACGGACCGGTCAACATCCGGTGTCCGGCCGGTGACGAGAGGTGCCCAACCGAATGGTGCTGGCCACGGTCCTGGCGCTGGTCGCGGCCGGGATGCACGCCGCGTGGAACCTCCTGATCAAGACCGCGGACGACCGCGATCTCGCGGCCTGGGGCCAGTTCGCATTCGGTGGGGTCGTGCTGCTGCCGGTGCTCGTGTTCACCGGGGTGCCCGCGGCCGCGGCGGTGCCGTATCTCGTGGTCTCCTCCGTCGTGCACGTGGTCTACGTGTGGGCGCTCGTCACCGCCTATCAGCACGGCGACTTCTCGCTCGCGTACCCGCTGGCGCGCGGTGGTGGTGCACTCACGGCCGCGCTGCTCGGGGTCCTGGCCCTCGGCGACGGGCTCGGGCTCGCCGGTTGGCTCGCGCTGCTGGTCGTGACCCTCGGCCTGGCCTCTCTGATCCGACCGCACACGCCGCGGGCTGAGGTGGTCTACGCGCTCCTGACCGCCGTGCTGATCGGCACCTACACGGTGATCGACACCGCCGGCGCTCGCCACACCGACAACGGCTTCGCCTACGGCATCGTGCTGACGGCGGGGAGTGCGGTGGCGCTGTCCGTCGTCGGCACGATGGCCGGTCGTGGTCGGGCATTCGTCGCGTCGGTCCGGCGGTCGTGGCCCCGCCATCTCGTCTCGGGCGTCCTGCTCGCGACCGCCTATTCGCTCGTGCTGGTCGCGGTCCGCTTCGCGCCCGTCGGCTACGTCGCGACGCTCCGTGAGTCCTCGGTCGTGCTCGGTGCCGGGCTCGGCTGGTTGCTCCTGCACGAGCGGCTCGGTGGCCGCCGGCTGCTCTCGGCGGTCGTGGTCACCGTCGGGCTCGTCGGCCTGGTGCTGTCCCAGACCTGATCCCGAGCCGCGTGACCTCGCACCCGTCAGGCTCACCCCAGGGTGACCGGGAGCTCCTTCAACGCGTTGTTGAGGTTCGACCGCTGGCGACGCGGCTCGCCCGTGAGCGTGATCTCGGGGTAGCGGGCGAAGAGCTCCTCGAAGAACACGCGGCCCTCGAGCCGTGCGAGGTGGATGCCGAGGCAGAAGTGCTCGCCGGTGCCGAACGAGAGGTGCGGGTTCGGGTCGCGGTGGATGTCGAACTCCTGAGGTCGGACGAAGACCGCCTCGTCGCGGTTGGCCGACGTGTAGATCATCGCGACCTTGTCGCCAGTCCGGATCGACACGCCGCCGAGCCTCGTGTCCGCCGTGGCGGTGCGGCGGAAGTAGTGGAGCGGGTTGGCCCAGCGCAGGATCTCCTCGACCGCGTCGGGGAGCAGCGACGGGTCGGCGCGCACCTCCGCGAGCTGGTCGGGGTGCTGGAGCAACGCGAGGAGACCCGACGAGAGCATGGTGCGCGTGGTGTCGTTGCCGGCGGTGACGAGCTGGACGAAGAAGCTGCCGAACTGCACGTCGGTCATCGCCTGGCCGTCGACCTCGACCGCCAGCATGAGCGTGGTGAGATCGTCGGCGGGTTCGGTCCGCCGCCGACCGGCGAGCTCGATGGCGTACATCGCCATGTCGACGGTCGCGCCCATCGCGGCGTCGGCGGCGTACGCGGCCGCGATGTCGGGGTCCTGGCCGCCCGAGTTCATCTCGGACCACTGATGGATCCTCGGCCAGTCCGCGCGGGGGATGCCCATGAGCTCGCCGACGACCTGGGACGGGAGCCTGGCGCACACGTCGTGCACGAAGTCGACGGTGCCCGAACCCGTCGTGTCGAAGATGGTGCGGCAGATCTCCCGGATGCGGTCCTCGAGGCGGGCCATCACCGCGGTGCGAAGTGGGGTGACGCGCTGCGGCGGTACCCGAGGTGCCGAGGCGGGTCCATCGCCAGCAGCATGTCCTGCATCATCGCGAGGCTCTCGGGCGGGAGGTCCTCGAGGACGACGCCGCCGGTGGCGGCCGAGAAGAGCACCGGCTCCCGCGCGACGTGCACGACGTCCGCGTGGCGCAGCACCGCCCAGTATCCGGTCCCGTCGGGCATGTCCTGCCACGTGACGGGCTGCTCTCTCCGCAGCCGGGTGAAGACGTCATGGGGCGGGCCGGCCACGTAGCCGTCGGGGTCGTAGAGGTCGTACGCGGCGCTCGTCTCGGTCATCGGTGCTCCCGACTGGTCGGTCCCGGCACGCTACCGGGGCTGCCGGCTCCGGATCACGGGTGGTCGACGGCGTGGGCGCGCAGATCCTCGAGCGTCGCCCACTCCAGGACGCACGCGTGCGTCGCCTCGAGCACCACCTGCGGCGCGACGCCGGCGTCGAACGCCTGGACCCACCGATCCGCGCAGAGACACCACTGATCTCCGGGCCGGAGCCCGGCGAAGCCGTGCCGGGGCACGGGCGTCGACAGGTCGTTGCCGACCGATGCGGAGTACTCGAGGAACTCCGAGGTCATCACCGTGCACACCGCGTGCACACCGACGTCTTCGGATCCGGTGTCGCAGCAGCCGTTGCGGTAGAAGCCGGTCACGGGGTCGAGACTGCACGGGACGAGCTCCGTGCCGAGGACGTTGCGAGCCACGGGTGGATTCCACCACGGATCGGCGCGTGCCCGCTGGTCCAGCGCCAGGAAGCGCTCACCCGGGGACCGCAGCGTGCCGTCTTCGGGACCGCGTGCTCCCATCCCCGTTGCGTCGCGCCGCCCATCACGAGCAGGTCACCCGACGCAGGGGCGAGGTCGATCGAGCGACCGCCACCCTTCGGACGCACGAGGAACGGGCGTCGGCTGCCGAGCGTCACGATCGCGACGAGGGTGTCGTCGAGGTCCCGCAGCTCGCGGTCGGCGTGCCACGCCACGCTGTCCCGCCCGGTGCGGTAGTAGTTCAGCCCGGGCGGACGCAGGCGACGTCCGTAGCGCTCCTCGAGCGCGGTCTGCATGGTGGCGAGCGCCGGGTCGACCGGCTCCTCCGGACGGCACCAGTGCGACAGGCGGGGATCGTCGAGGACGCGGTCCCACATCCGGCGCCGGCCCTGGTGCCAGGGCACGCCGTCGATCAGGGCCGCGGCGAGGAGGTCCGCGCCGAGCCACCACTCGCGCGCGACGTCGATCCACGAGTGCTCGTCGAGCGTGATGCGCTCCCAGCGGGGGGCCGGGGCGGCGCCGGGATCGGCGACGCCGAGGAGCGTCGGCTGGTGGACCGTGACCGTCACGCTGCCCGAGTGTAGACGAACAGGTGTTCGGTGTCCCGCGCCCGATCAGCCCGGGACCGGGACGAACCGCCAGGCCGCTCCGTCGGCGAGCACCCGCCCGGCGGGCGCGGCGGGGAAGTGCGTGCCGATGAACAGGACGCCGGTCTCGGCGGCGAGCGCGAGCATCCGGTGCCGGGTCGACCGGGCCGCCTCGGCATCCACGTCGCCGATCTCGGCCCAGTCGGGCTCCGCGCACTGCACCTGGTGGTGGAGGAAGTCGCCGGTGACGAGTGCCTGCTCGCCCTCGGATTCGACCCAGAGCGACACGTGCCCGGGCGTGTGCCCAGGGGTCGACTCGAGTCGCAGGCCCTCGCCGAGGTCGGCGTCGGGCGCGATCTCGTCGGCGAGCCCGGCCTCGAGGATCGGCGTGATCGAATCCCGGAACACGTACCGCATCATCTCGTGGTCGGCCGTGTCCCGGGCGAACTGCAGCTCCGCCGTCGTGTAGAGGTGACGGGCGTTGGTGAAGGTCGGGACCCACGCGCCCTCCTCGGGCCGGGTGTCCCAGCCGACGTGGTCGGGGTGCACGTGGGTGTGCAGGACGGTGTCGATGCGCTCGGGCGTGAAGCCCGCCTCGGCGAAGCGCTCCATGAAGGGCCACTCCTGGTTGTTCCAGAACGGCGAACCCAGGTCCTTGAAGTTCCCGACGCACGGGTCCACGAGCACGCAGCGCGAGCCGACCTCGACGACGAGTGCCTGCACCCGGAGCCCGACGTTGCCGTCGGTGTCCGCGAAGTCGGGCACGCACCACTCGTGACCCGCGACCGCGGCGGCGGTCGCCTCGGGGAAGAAGAACTCGGGCGGGATGTGCTCGACCTCGTCCTCGACGACGCTCGTGATCGTCGCGGCCCCGATCTGCCAACGCTGGGTCCCGGTGGTCATGCGCGCACGCTAGGGCACCCGCCGGCGCGGCACCGCTTCCTCGGCTACGTTGGCCCGCGGCCCGGTCGGGGGCGTGCGGACCGGACTGTCGGCGCATCCATCGTCGGATCGTTGCACGTACCAGGACGGCGGGAGTTCGAGCTCACATGGCGGCCATCGACGCGCGAGCCGAGGCGCAGGACGCGGACCGCCGCCGGGCCCTCACCCGGCTCGGCACCGCCGCGATCGTGTGCGCCTGTCTGCTCGTGGTGCTCGCCAGCGTGTTCGTCGGGACGCGCACCGGTCAACGGATCGACAACGCCGCCCTGAAGGGTCGCGTCGTCCAGAGCCACCGCATCGCCGACCGCTCCAACGACGTCCTCCGCACGATCTCCGTCGGATCGCTGGGCCTGTTCGGCGCGGCGATCATGACGGTCGCGGTCGCCCGGGGCCGCTGGCACCTGGCGCTCGCCGCCGGCGCGGTCATCCTCGGCTCGAACGTCACGACCGAGGTCTTCAAGGTGCTCCTCCACCGACCGCCGTTGATCGACGATCCCGCGATCATCGCCGTCAACACCCTGCCGAGCGGTCACAGCACCGTCGCCGCCTCGCTCGCCGCCGCGGTGGTGCTCGTCGTGCCGGTCCGGCTCCGACCACTCGCGGCCACCCTGGGTGCCCTGTACGCCGCGGGCATCGCCGCGATGACGTTGGCGGCCGGCTGGCACCGCCCGAGCGACGCGGTCAGCGCGTTCGCGGTGGTGGGGCTCTGGACGTTCGGGGTGTGTGCCGTGCTCGTCGCGCGGCGCGGCACCGGTGAGCCGCGGGCGCCGGTCGGGCTGCCGGGGCTCGTCATCGGTGCGGTGCTGGTGCTCGCGGCCGCGTTCGCGGTGATCGTCGTGTCCACCACGATCAGCCGGGCCGACGGGATCCAGATCGTGCGCGTCGGTCTCGCCTACGTCGTCGCGCTCGCGTCGATCGTCGCGGTCGGGGTCGCGTTCATGGTGAGCGAGGTCCTGCTGTTGCGCGGTGTGAGCCTCGACGCGCCGTTGACCGGCCCCGGCGCGACGAGCTGACCGTCAGCTCGTCGGCTTGGTGGCCTGGAGCTTGCGGACGAGTCGGCGGATCACGGGCCGGGGCGTGAACCGGACCGAGCCGGCCATCACCTTGTTCACGAGACCCGGGACCGCGACGACGTCGCCGCGCTCCAGGGCCTTCACGCCGTACGCCGCGACCTCGGCCGCGCTCGGGAGCTTCCGGTTGGCGACGAGCGGTGAGAGCTCCATGTCGGCGGCGGCCTGGAACCCGGAGCTGGTCGGGCCGGGGCAGAGGGCGGTCACCGTCACACCCGAGCCGCGCACCTCCTCCGCGATCGCCTCGGTGAAGGAGAGCACGTACGCCTTGGTCGTGTAGTAGACGGCCATGAGCGGGCCGGGTTGGAACGACGCCGTCGAGGCCACGTTCAGGACCCGTCCGGACCCTCGCGCCAGCATGCCGGGCAGGTACTGGCGGGTGAGCGCCGTGAGCGCGGTGACGTTGAGCTGGATCATCGCGAGGGTCTTGTCGGCGTCCGCCTCGGCGAACGGCCCGAAGTCGCCGACGCCCGCGTTGTTCACGAGCACGTCCGTGTTGGGGACCTCGGCGGCGATCTTGCCGACGGCGGCCGGGTCCGAGAGGTCCGCCGCGATCACGCGGGCGCCCCCGAGCTCCGCGGCGAGGGCCTCGAGCTTGCCCGCCGACCGCGCGACGAGCACGAGATCGTGGTCGGGTGCGAGCACCCGGGCGATCTCGAGGCCGATCCCGCCGGATGCGCCGGTCACGAGCGCCCTCATCCCGGCGCCTCCGCTCGGATGGTCATGGTGCTCGTCGTCGTCATCGGCCTGCCTTTCCGCCAGTGGGTGCCGGTCAACGCGTGGGTGCGTCGCCGGCGACGGTCGTGCGGTGCATCGAACGGCGGTGGTCCCGCACGTCGCCCATCACCATGTGTTGCGCGCTGCGGTTGTCCCAGAACGCGACGTCGCCCACCTGCCAGCGCCACCGGCAGGTGAAGGAGTCCTGGGTCGCGTGCGCGAGCAGGAAGTCGAGCAACGCGTGCTCCTCGGTGGGCCACCAGTCGTGGAGCCCGACGGTGTACTGCTGGTTGACGTACAGCGCGTCGCGCCCGGTCTCGGGGTGGCGCCGCACGACGGGATGGGTCTGGGTGCGGTTCGCCTCCTCGCTCGTGTGCACGGTCATCCCCGCGAAGAGGTCGTGGACGGCCTGCATCCTGGGGGAGTAGGCGTCGCGCGCGCTGTGCACGCCGTCGATGCCGCGCAGCGTCTGGCGCAACCCACGCGACAGGGTCTCGAACGCCAGGTACTGGTTGGCCCAGAGCGTGTCGCCGCCGAACGGCGGGACCTCGAGCGTGTGCAGCATGGAGAACGCGGGCGGCTCGGGGAGGAAGGAGAAGTCGGAGTGCCACACCCCGCCGAAGGCGAAGCTCTGCGTCTCCGTGGGCTCGCGCACGACGGCGATGACCTCGGGGTGCTGCGCGATGGGCTCGATGAACGGCACCGGGCTGTACGGGCCGAAGCGGTGGCTGAGCGCCGCCTGCCGTGAGGCGCTCAGCTCCTGGCCCCGGAAGAAGACGACCACGTGGTCGAGCAGTGCCCGCCGGATCTCGGCCACGGTCTCGTCGTCGAGCGCACCGGCGAGGTCCACGCCGGAGATCACCGCGCCCGCGACGCCCGTGTACGGCTCGACCGTGACGCGCTCGTACCGGTGGCCCGCGGGTGCCGCGGGTACGGGGATCAGGGGGAGCTCGGCGACCGCCATGGCGCGGAGCCTAGGTGCGCCGGCCCGGCTCCGAGCGGGGAGCCGGCTGCCGTGCTCAGCCGAGCAGGGCCGCCAAACCCTCCCGGGTGGCCTCCCACTCGTGGGCGTCCGATTCCTCGTCGATCCACGCGTGAACTCGCGGCCGTCGGGTCGGAACACGCGGAAGTGGATCTGATCCCAGTCGAAGGTCCAGGTCGGGTGGGCATGGAGGAAGTGGTGATGGCGGCTGCACGGGAGGATGCCGGTCGCGACGCTCGTGTCGCCGCCGGGCCCGACCGACGTCGATCGGCTCGGAGTCGGGGCCGGTGACCACCCGACCGATCGCCGCGTCGCGCAGCATCGCCTCGACGTCGGCCGGGTCGAGCGGGCCGATGCATCCGCCGTCCATCCGGCTGGTGAGGTCGGCGGCCCGGGCGGCGGGCGGCGCGTGCTTGCGGGCGAGACGTTCGACCAGGGTGGACCAATCGATCACCACCTCCGCGCTGAGCGACGCCATGGTGGCGTCGACCCCGGCGTCGAGCGCGATGCGACGGATCCGGTACAACGCGTCGGCGCGCCGCTCCGAGAAGGTGCGGTCGTCGTCGGGCGCAGGCTGATCGGTGAAGACGTCGAGGACGCGCGCGATCGTCTCGCCCGCGAGACCGTGGATCTCACCGTCGAGCACGAGCCGCTCATCGACGATCGCGGCACGGAGACCGCTCCGGTCGGGAGGGAGCGTCCCGTCGCGCTTCGCGCACGTGTGGAAGTGCGCGGTCAGGCGCTGCAGCGACCACATGTCCTTGCGGCTGGCGACGGTGAGGAGCTCGGTTTCGCACGCCGGGAGCTCGGCGTCGAATCCTTCGACACGAGCGCCGCTGATGGTGCGCACCGCGCCCGACGTGATCCTCCCCGCGCGCCACGCGCTTCGCGTCTCGGGCAGGAGCTCGCCGACCTCACCGTCGTGAATCGCGGCGCGGACCTCGCCCGTGCGCATCCCGGCCTGCCGCCGCAAACAGGCCCTGGTCGAGTCGTAGCCGTCGCCGGTGCCGGCACCCCGCCGGTGTGCTGCCGTCACGACGTCGGCGAACACGGCGTCGATCCGGTCAATCTCGCGCCGCAGCCGCAGCACGAATCCCGGCAGCTCGGCCTCGGAGAGCTCCGAGACCTCGACGGAGGTCAGCGCGGTCCACCGCGCGGGACAGGACCCGGATCGGGGGTTCCGACACCTCGGGATCGCACCCCAAGATGGTCAGCAATATCAGGGCGGTTCCGGTGTGCGCGACGCCCGCGAGCCGATACCGACCCGTCGGACCCGAACGCCTCGGGACGGGACAGCGGCCCCGGGGCGACGACTCGTTAGGGTCACGGCATGACCGACACCCCTCCCTCCCCGACCGTCGCCCCCGCCGACGGCACCCTCGGCGTGCTCTGCGTGGGGCTCGGCGCCGTCACCACGACCCTGATCGCGGGCGTGGAGCTCGCCAAGCGCGGCCAGGGGGTCCCGGTCGGTTCGCTGACCCAGATGGGGACGATCCGGATCGGCAAGCGCACCGACAAGGACGTCCGGCGCATCAACGAGTTCGTACCCCTCGCGAGCCTCGACCAGGTCGTCTTCGGCGCCTGGGACCCCTACCCCGACGACGCCTTCGTGGCCGCGAGCCGGGCGGGGGTGCTGGACCAGGCCCGGCACCTCGAGGGCATCGGCGATGCGCTCCATGCGATCCGGCCGATGCCCGCGGCCTTCGACGCGAGCTACGTGAAGCGCCTCGACGGCTCGAACGTGATGGCGACCACGTCGAAGCGGGCGATGCTCGGCCAGATCCGCGCCGACATCAACGCGTTCAGGGACGAGCACCTGTGCGACCGGATCGTGATGATCTGGTGCGCCTCCACCGAGATCTACATCGAGCCCGGCCCCACCCACGCCGACCTCGCGGCGTTCGAGGCCGCGATCGACGCGGACGACCCGTCGATCGCGCCGTCGATGCTCTACGCGTACGCGGCGCTCCTCGAGGGGGTGCCGTTCGCGAACGGCGCGCCGAACCTCGCGGTCGACACCCCGGTCCTGCGCACCTTCGCCGAGGAGCACGGTGTGCCGATCTCGGGCAAGGACTTCAAGACCGGCCAGACGCTGCTCAAGACCGTGCTCGCGCCGATGCTCAAGGCCCGGATGCTCGGCCTCGCCGGCTGGTACTCCACGAACATCCTCGGCAACCGCGACGGCGAGGTGCTCGACGACCCCGAGAACTTCAAGACCAAGGAGGTCTCCAAGCTCGGAGTGCTCGAGGACATCCTCGAGCCGGACCGCTTCCCCGACCTCTACGGCGACGTGTACCACAAGGTGCGGATCAACTACTACCCGCCGCGCGGCGACAACAAGGAGGGCTGGGACAACATCGACCTCTTCGGCTGGATGGGCTACCCCATGCAGATGAAGGTCGACTTCCTCTGTCGCGATTCGATCCTCGCCGCCCCGCTCGCGCTCGACCTCGTCCTGTTCATGGACCTGGCCCAGCGGGCCGGGATGGGCGGCATCCAGGAGTGGCTGAGCTTCTACTTCAAGTCACCGCAGGTCCCGCCGGGCCTGTATCCGGAGCACGATCTGTTCATCCAGCAGACGAAGCTGAAGAACACCCTGCGCTGGATGATGGGCGAGACCCCGCTCACCCACCTCGGGCAGGACTACTGACCGGCGTTCCTCGGGAGGTCCGCGCACGTGATCAGGCGGGTCGGCAAGAACCTCACGGTGCACACGGGCACGGTGCCCGACGAGAGCACGCAGCTCGAACGGGACGGCTTCGCCGTGATCCGCGGCGTGTTCGACGCCGCCGCGGTGGCACAGCTGCGGGAGGAGATCGACGCGGTGTTCGCCTCGCAGGCACCCGAGCGGTCCCGCAGCGACGCGGAGGAGTTCCGCTACGAGATGCTCAACCGCAGCGCCGCGTGCCAGGCCGCGGTCGGGCACCCGCGCATCCTGGAGGTGATCGAGCCTCTGCTCGGCGAGGACTGCCACGTGATCGCCAACACCGCCTGGCGCAACCCGCCCGAGTTCGGTGGTGGTCCCTGGCACTGCGACGCCGGGCCGCACGTCCCCCGGCCCGAGGGCGTCGCCTGGGACGATCGCATCCCGTATCCCGTCTTCGCGATCGGCGCGCACCTCTTTCTCCGTGACTGCACCCTGGCCGACGGTCCGACGGCCGTGGTCCCGGGGAGTCACCGCTCGGGCCGGCTGGCGCCGTTCGACCGGGTGAACGACGCGTCACTCGACTACGACGGGCGACCGCCGGTGGCGCTCACCGCCACAGCCGGCGACGTGGCGCTCTTCGTCTCGGACGTGTGGCACCGCGGGCTCCCCGCCGACGGCGGGTCCGGTCGCTGCTTCCTGCAGGTCCACTACGGCCGTCGCGACGTGGCGCAGCGCATCCGCCCGACCGCGGTCGCGCACCAGCTGAGCGACGAGGCCGTCGCCCGGGCGTGCACCGAGCGCGAACGGTCACTCGTCGGCCTGCACGACCCGATGTTCTACGACGGATAGTCGCCCCGGTCAGCCGTTCTTGCCGTGGCCGTTGCCGTGGCCGCCACCGTGCCCCTGCCCGCTCGCGTCGCCGGGGTCGGACGCGGCCTTCGGGGCCTCGCCGTCGTCGTCGGAGTCGTGCTCGGACCCGTCGTCGGCCGTCGCGGGCGTCGCCGCTTCTGCGCAGTCACCGGAATGGTCGTGGGCGGTGGCCGAGACCGCGGCGCCGTGGCCCGGACCCGGTGGGGTGTCGTGCGCGACCTGCGAGACGAGCTGGCCGTGGTTCACACACGCCACCGTGGTGGGGTCGGTGGCCGGCTCGGTGGCCGGCTCGGTGGTCGGGTCGGTGACCGGCGACGGGTCCGCCGCGAGCGTCGTCGTGGTGGTCGTCGTCTCGTCGGTGGGCGGAGGCGTCGACGAGGTCGTGGTCGTGGACTCCTCGACCACGGGGGTCGACGGGGTCGCCATGACGCTCGCGGCCGCGGCGGCGAAGCCGCCCATGGACACGGCGCCCACGATCGCGCCGGCCACCTTCATCCGGAACAGGTACGAGGATCGATCGCTCACAGGAACATCCTTTTTCGACGGCTGAGACGTTTATCGGCCGTTTCTCGGACGTTTCTGGAATTACTCCGCGATCCGGGCGGCCCGCAGCGCGCCCCGGCGGACCTTGCCCGCGTCGTCGCGGATGGGCTCGTCGACGAACTCGTAGGTGCGGGGGATCTTGTAGCGCACCAACCGGTCGGCGAGATGGGCGCGCAGCTCCTCCTCGGTCACGGGCGCGTCGGCCTGCACGATGGCGTGGATGCGGTTGCCGAGGTCGTCGTCGGGGAGCCCGATCACGCAGCTCGACCCGACGTTCGGGTGCGCGTCGAGGGCGGCCTCGATCTCGGCCGGGTACACGTTGGCACCCCCGGTGAGGATCATGTCCGAGGTCCGGTCGCCCAGGTAGAGGTAGCCGTCCTCGTCCATCCATCCCATGTCGCCGAGGGATTCCCATCCGTCCTCGATGGCGCGGGCCTCGGCGCCGATGTAGCGGTAGGTGGTGACGCCCTGCGGCGCGCGCATGAAGACCTCGCCCTGCTCGCCCGGTGGGAGCTCGTTGCCGTCGGGGTCGAGGATCCGCATCTCGCCCACGAGCGGGCGCCCGACCGATCCGGGGTGCTCGAGCCACTCGTCGCCCTTGATGACCGTCACCGCCTGCGCCTCGGTGCCGGCGTAGAGCTCCCAGATCTTCTCGGGCCCGAGCCACTCGATCCACGCGCGCTTGAGCCAGTCGGGGCAGGGCGCCGCGAGGTGGAAGACGACGTTGAGCGACGAGAGGTCGTGACGCGTGCGCTCCTCCTCGGGCAGCTTCCAGATGCGCTGCATCATCGTGGGCACCGCGTACATCCAGTCGACGCGGTGCCGCTCGACGAGCTGGAGCGCTCGGAGCGCGTCGAACCGCTCCATGACCACGACGTGGTTGCCGATGAGCAGCGCGGCGACCGAGAAGCTGAGTGGACCGTTGTGGTACAGCGGGCCGCTCGCGAGGTGCACGCCGTCGGGCGTCATGCCGAACGCCAGCGCGGTCAGCGCCTGGCCGGCGGTCACGCTCGGGCCGCCGGCGACGATCAGCTTGGGTCGTCCGGTGCTCCCGCCGGAGGTCGGTGCCTTCCATGCCGCGGCGACCTTCACCGGCAGCGCTGCGTCGGAGAGCTCCGGGTCGGGCGTGAAGCCCGCGGGGACGCAGGTGCGGTCGGGGGCGTCGAGGCCGACCACGAGGCTCGGATCCGCGAGCTCGACGATCGCTTCGAGCTCGAGCCGCGGCAGCTTGGCCGACACCGGAGCCGGTGTCGCACCGAGCTTCCACGTGGCGATCGCCGCCTCGAACCACTCGATCCCGTTGGCCAGGCCGATGGTGACGAAGGAGTCCTGGGTCACGCCGAGCGCCTCGTAGGCGCGGGCGAGGCGGTTGGTGCGCGACTCCAGCTCGCCGCGTGTGATCGTGCCGGACGCGTCGGTGACGGCGGGGGCGTCGGGGTCCGCGGCGGCGAGCTCGGCGAGCGTGACGGGGAAGGGGACAGCATCGTCGGCCATGGCCGCGCACGGTAGCGCGCCCCTCTCCGGCGCGAGGATGGGGAGCGTGAAGGTGCACATGATGACGGGAGGGACGCCCTTGCGCGCGTTCGGCGAGCTCGCACGCGACGCGGCGGACGCCGGGTTCGCGGGGCTGGTGATCACCGAGTCCGGCCGGACCGCGTACCTCTCGACCGCGGCCGCCGCGCTGGCCGACGTCGATCTCGATCTCGCGACGGGCGTCGCCGTCGCGTTCCCGCGCAGCCCGATGGTCACCGCATCGACCGCGTGGGAGCTGGCCCAGGCCTCGGACGGGCGGTTCCGGCTGGGGCTCGGGACGCAGGTCCGCGCGCACGTCGAGCGGCGGTACTCGTCGCAGTTCGAGCACCCGGGCCCCAGACTCCGCGACTACGTCCGGGCGGTCAAGGCCTGCTTCGCCGCCTTCCGCGGCGAGCGACTCGACCACCACGGCGACTTCTACGACCTCTCGCTGCTCCCGGCCATGTGGTCGCCGGGCCCCATCGACGTCGCCGATCCGCCCGTCGACCTCGCGGCGGTGAACCCCTGGATGCTGCGCATGACCGCGGCCGAGGCCGACGGCGTGCACGTCCACCCGCTCAACTCGCCGACCTACCACTGCGAGACGCTGCTCCCGAACCTCGTCGAGGGACGCGGGCGGGCCGATCTCACGGACTTCACCGTCTTCGTGCCGGTGTTCACCGCTGCCGGAGACACCGCCGAGGAACGGGCGGCGTGGCGCGAGACCACCCGGGCCATGGTCGGCTTCTACGGCTCCACCCCGAACTACGCGTTCGTGTTCGCGCAGATCGGCCGGCCGGGCACCACCGACGCGCTGCGGGCCGCGCAGAAGGCGGGCGACGCCGCGGGTATGGCCGCGGTGATCGACGACGAGATCCTCGACCACTTCCTCGTCGAGGGCACGTGGGCCGAGATGCCCGACCGGATCGAGGAGCGCCTCGGCGCGCTCAGCGCCACCGACGTGCGGCCGGTGCTGTACCACGCCGGCTCGACCCACCGCCGCGACCCGGTGACCTTCGCCCGCTTCGGCGCGCTCGCCGCGGCGCTGCGCGACCGCTGACCGGACCCACTTCGGCGCGTTTGTGGGGGCCCACGCCCCGACAACCGTGCCGAAGTGAAGGTGGAGGCGGCGGGGAGGGTCAGCCGGGGACCGGGTCCGACGCGGGTTCGCCGTCCGCGTGCGCGTCGGCGAAGACGGGCGGCACGCCGCCGAGGCCGAGCTCCGCGGCCTCCTCCAGCGACCCGACCGGTCCGGTCATCGCACCGCTCGGTACGAGCGAGTGGGGGAGGTAGCGGTAGACGATGACGGCACTGATCGTCGCGAGCACCGCGCCGACGGTCACGGCGACGTGGACGCCGTCGACGAACGCGACGTTCGCGGCGCCCTCGAGCACCCGGCCCGCGCGCGGAGGGAGCGTGGACGCGACCCGTGCCGCGCCGGCGATCGACGTGCGGGCCGTCGAGGCGTCCGACGGGCTCAGGTGGCGCAGGAACGGTGCGATCCTGGTCGCGTAGTGGGACGCGGCCACGCTCCCGAGGATCGCGATGCCCAGCGCCGCGCCGAGCTCACGGGTCGCGTCGTTCATCGCGGAGCCCGCACCCGCGCGGCGTGGGGGCACGGCCATCATGATCGACGCGGTCATCGGCGACATCGCGAGCGCGATCCCCGTCGTGAGGGGGATCACGCACACGACGACGTAGGCGTACGCGGTATGCGGCGAGAGCCCGCGGAACAGCGCGAGGCCGAGCGCGATGGAGCACATGCCGAACGCGACGGTGCGGTGGGCGCCGAACCGGGCGCTCAGCCGCGGTGTCATGGGTGCGACGACGAGCATGATCAGGGCGATCGGCATGAGCCGCAGCGCGGCGGACAGCGCGCTGTACCCGAGGACGAGCTGGAAGTACTGCGAGATCAGGAACATCACGCCGTACATCGAGACGAACACGAGGATCATCCCGCCGGTCCCGGCGCTGAACGCGGGCAGCTTGAAGTAGTGCATGTCGAGCATCGGCTCCTCGGCGTGCAGCTCCCACAGCACGAAGCCGAGCAGCACCACGATCGCGACCGCGAACGACGCGAGCGAGGCGAGCGACGTCCATCCCTTGTCCGGCGCCTCGATCAGGCCGTACACGAGGGCGACGATGCCGACGGTCGAGAGCACGGCACCGAACGGGTCGAGCCGCGCCGCCTCGGGGTCACGCGAGCGTCGGGATGAGGAAGCGGCCGGCGGCGAGGGCGACCACGATGATCGGCAGGTTGATCAGGAACACCGACCCGAACCAGAAGTGGCCGAGCAGGTAGCCGCTCACCACCGGACCGAGCCCGCCCGCCGCGCCGGCGATGCTGGCCCAGATCGCGATCGCCTTCGGGCGCTCGTCGCTCGGGAAGATGTTGATGATGATCGAGAGCGTCGACGGCATGATCAGCGCCGCGGCGCCGCCCATGACGCGCGCGGCACACGATCAGCTGGCTCATGTCGGTGGACTCGGCGGCGAGGAAGGCGCTGACCGCGAACATGCAGAGCCCGAGCTGGAGCGCGCCCTTGCGACCGAACCGGTCGCCGAGCGCCCCGGTGGTGAACAGCAGGCCGGCGAAGACGAGCGAGTAGATCGCGACGACCCATTGCAGCTGCGACTCGGTCGCGTGCAGATCGCGCGACAGCGTGGGGATCGCGACGTTGAGCGTCGAGTTGCCGACGAACACGATCAGCAGGCTGAGACAGAGCACCGACAGCGCCCACCAGCGGCGCGCGTACGGCTCGGCGTCGGGTTCGGTCGAGCGCGGTGGGGACGGCATCGGCCATCGGTCTCCTTGCGGGTCGGGCCGGTGTCGGGGGAGCGGCCCGGCCGTCACTATAATCGGAGTCATGACTCCGGTTACAGCCCCGCCGGCGGCCCCGGGTGAGCGTCCCCGACGGGCGGACGCCGTCCGCAACCGGGAGAAGGTCCTCGCCGCGGCCGAGGAGGCCTTCGCGGCCGCCGGGCAGAAGGCGCACCTCGACGACATCGCGGCCCGGGCCGGGGTCGGGGTCGGCACCGTCTGCCGGCACTTCCCGACCAAGCAGGACCTGCTCGAAGCGGTCTTCACCCGCCTGTACCAGTCGCTCCTCGAGCGGGCGGCCGCGGCGCTCGCCTCGCCCGACCCCGCCGGCGCCTTCGAGGAGTTCTTCGTGGCGCTCCCCGAGTTCCACCGCCGCCACCGCGTGTTCGCCGAGCAGATGGCCGACGAGCTGCCGTCGCCGCCGAGCCGGTGCGCGACGCCCTCATGGCCGCGATGACCGAGCTGGTCCAGCAGGCCCAGACCGTCGGGCGCGATCCGCTCCGACATCGGTCCTGCCGACGTCTCGATGCTGTTCTCCGGGATCGCCCACGCAACGTCCGTCGCCGGTGATCTCCAGCCGATGCTGCACGAGCGCTACGTCCGCATCGTGCTCGACGGTCTCCGCCCCGAGGAGGCCTCGCCGCTCCCCGGCCGTCCGCTCGGGTTCGCCGAACTGCGGCGGATGAAGCGACGCGCGCAGTCGGTCGGCCCGTGAACGCGGCCGGCACGACGCGCGCCGAGCGACGGTGGATCGTCGCATGGCCGGCGGGTGCGCTGGTCGGAGTCGCGAACGGGATCCTCCGTGAGACCACCTACGCACGACGCGTGGACGAGCAGACGGCGCACCAGGTCTCCGGAATCACGGCCGTGGTCGCCTTCAGTGTGCTCTTCCGGGCGCTCGACCAGCGCTGGCCCCTGCCGTCACGCCGGAGTGCGTTGCGGGTGGGGATGGCCTGGTTGCTCATGACCCTCGGCTTCGAGTTCGGGTTCGGCAGGTTGGTGGCGAAGCAGACCTGGTCGGAGCTCATGGCGGACTACGACGTCGTGCACGGCCGGACGTGGCCGCTCGTGTTGCTCTGGATCACCATCGGACCCGCCGTGGTCTCGCGTCGGCACACGCCGCGCCTGACCGTCGCGGCGCCGGTCAGCTGCCGGCGAGGTGGGTCACGAGACGGTCGAGGAGCTCGGCCTGCGCGGCGTTGATCTTCTCGCGGGCCACGTCGAGCGCGAACCATTCGGCAGGCGATCGATCTCGGGGAAGGTCGCGGTGCGTCCCGAGCGGGGTGGCCACTCGGTCTCGAACTCGTTGCTCACGATCGACGACACGTCGACATCGGCCGCGATCGCGAACGCGGTCACCACCTTCCCGCCCGCTTGGCGGACATCACCCAGGGCGACCGCGTCACCGTGGGCGCGACGAGACCGGTCTCCTCTGCGAACTCGCGGCACGCGACCGCGAACGGTTCCTCGTCGCGCTCGACTTCGCCCTTGGGGATGGACCATGCGCCGAGGTCGCGGTTGGTCCAGAACGGACCGCCGGGATGGACGAGCAGCACCTGGATCGCGCGCGGCATGTCCCCGGTGGAGGAGCAGGCCCGCACTGTGTGTCGGCATGACGTCATCCTTGCGGTTGCCGACCGCGGGTGCGTGTCCGATTCGCGGGGATAACCCGCCGCGGTGCGTGAGAACGAGCGCGGAATTCGATCGGGGAATTCGCGCGCACGATTTTCAGATTGGTCCGCGGACGTGCCGATACTCGGGGCGGGACGGAGACGGAATGTGCGCACGCGCGCGCATCCCCGAGGGCTCGGTTCGTCCCGGACGTACCGCCGTCGAGGGAGCAGAGCCCGTGCCCGACCCCATCACTGCACGTCCTGTACCGCTCGTCCTGTACCCGGTCGCCGTCGTGCGTACACGTCGTCGCGACGACTCGTGGTGGTCGCGCTCGCACTCGCGCTCGTCATGGGCGCGGCCGGTTGCGTGCGCAAGGCATCGCCGCCGATCACCGCCGCGAGCGGACCACAGGTGTCGAGCCGTGCGGGGATGTCAGCCGGCGCGCAGGTGCTGTGGGAGTCCGACGCCCAGCAGGACTCGGACTTCGCGGCGATCGCCAACGCCGGCGCCCGGTGGCTCGCGCTCGACGTCGACTGGAACAGCATCCAGGGCGACGGTGCGCTCAGCTTCCGCTGGGACCGTGCGATGGACCGCGCGGTCCTGCGGGCCCGCGCCCACGGCCTCACGATCCTCGGCATCGCGGCGTACAGCCCACCGTGGGCGCGTCCGGCCAACTGTCCGTCCGGGACCACGCACTGCCTCCCCGCGGACCCGAACGCCTTCGGTCGGTTCATGGCGGCCGCGGCGCAGCGCTACGGCTCGAACTCGTCGATCGCGGCGCTACGCGGATCGATCACGAGCTGGCAGATCTGGAACGAGCCGAACCACCAGGAGTTCGCGCAGCCGAAGCCGAGCCCTTCGCAGTACACCGCCATGCTCAAGTCGGCCTACGTCAGCATCAAGTCGGTCGACCCGACCGCGACCGTCGTCACGGGTGGCACGGCGCCCGCGCCCGATGCCGCGGACGGCACGGAGTACACCCCCGAGACGTGGTTGCGCGCGCTGTACTCGAACGGGGCCCGCGGCTTCTTCGACGCCGTCGGCCACCACCCGTACGCGTTCCCGGTGAACCCGCTCGAGCCGCATCCGTGGAACGCCTACACGCAGGTTGCGGTCCTCCACGTCGTGATGACCGCCGCCGGCGACGGCAACAAGAAGATCTGGGGTACCGAGATGGGCGGTCCCACCGGCACCGACGCCGGCACCCTCAGCGAGGCGCAACAGTCCCAGTGGGTGCACGACTACTACCTCGGTTGGAACACGACCTACGGCGAGTTCACCGGACCCCTGATCTGGATGGAGATCCGTGACCGGGGCACGAACATCGGTGACAAGTGGCAGAACATGGGCCTGCTCCGCCACAACGGGCAGGCCAAGCCCGCCTACGCCGCGTTCCAGCAGGTCATGCGCAGCGGAGTCTGGTAGCCAACCGACCGGACTCTGGTGGCTGTGCGTTTCGCCCCGGGCGACGTGGGGAATGCCGTGAGCATGGATCTCGACGTGTCCGAATCGGTGTCCAAGGCGCAGCATGCGGTGGAGCGTGCGAGCAGTGGCGCGGCCGACGTGCTCAGCTCGGTGCAGTCGTCCCTCCTCCAGGATGCGCGCGAGCTCGAGCGCCGGGGACGGAAGGCCCGGCGCCGGGTCGCGCACCGCGTCGACGACCAGCTCCGTCCACAGCAGGGCTCCCTGCTCCGCAAGGCCCTCGTCGTGGTCGCGATCGGCGGCGCCCTGACGGTCGTGCTCGCGGTGATCCGCCGCCGCGCCGGCTCGGACACCGAGGTCGCGCCTGATCCCTTCGGAACCGCGATCGCCCGGGCCGAGGCCGCCGACGCATCCGCTCCGCCGCCGGGCGTCCCGCTCGCCCGGGGCTGACCGGCGGATCCGGGGGCACGATGCGCACGCGGGCGGCGGGGGGACTCGTGGCGCTGGTCCTCGCCACCTCGGGCTGCGCCTGGCCCCAGTGGGGCGGTAACACCGAGCACCGGGCGCTCGCCTTCGCTCCCGTCCTGACCCCGGCCACGGTGACGGCGCTCGTGGCCGATCCCGTCGCCGATCTCGCGACCTCCGCGCCCGTGGTGAGCGCGAACGGACTCGGCTTCGCGACGAGCGACGGACGCCTGCTCGCCTTCGACCTCGACACCCGCGGCGCCGTCTGGTCCGCGGCGCTTCCCGCAGGTTCGACCGCCGGCACCGCGCCGGCGGTGGCGACCACCGGCGCGCGCAGCACCGTGTTCCTGACCGTCGCCACCGCGACCGACACGTACCTGCTGGGCTACGACGTGGACGGCGTCCGGAACTGCAACCCCGTGATGTTCACGTGCTCGCCGGTGTTCACCGCCACGCTGGACACCGCCCCCGGACCCACCACGCCGGTCCTCGTCCACGCGGGCAAGGTGTTCGCGCACGGCGCGACGACCCTCGAGGCGTTCGACGCCGCGGGCGTGACCGGGTGCGCGACGGCGAGCGGTCTCGCGACGTGCTCGCCCGTCTGGTCTGCGCCCGTTGGCGCCGCCACGAGCGGCATCGGGCCGGCGGTCACCACGACCGGCATCGTCTACGACCCGGGGACCGCCGGCAGCGGCCCCGTCCTCCACGCGCTCGCCGAGTCGACCGGCGCGCCGGTCTGGTCCGGACGCCTCGCCGCTCCGGCGACGGCGAGCCCCACCATCGCCGGGGACGGCTCGGTCCTCGTCCCGGCCGGGGCCCAGATCGAGGTGTTCGACGGCACCGGCTGCGGCGCGGCGACGTGTGATCCCGTCTCGCGCTGGCAGGGCGGCCCCGGCGATCCGGCCGGGAGCTTCCGCGCCACCGTCGCGACCGACGGCGCGTTCGCGGTACGCGACGAACGAGAACGGACGTGTCGAGGCGTGGCCGGTGGGGTGTTCCCCGTCGCCCTGCACGCCGAGCGTCGACGTCGTGGTCAACGCTCCGGTCGGCGGTTCGACCGGGTACTCCCAGTCCGTGGTCCTCGCGAGCGGGATGATCTTCGTGTCGGCGCAGCGGAGCGTGGCGGGTGTCGACCACGTGGTCGTGATCGCGCTCGCCGCCTCCGATGGGAGCGAGCTCGCGAGCTGGGATCTCGGGACCGGCGGCTTCGGTGCCGGGCTCGCGAACGTCTCGATCGCGGACGCGGTCGTCTACGCCCCGGTGGCCGACGGGCTGTTCGCCGTCCACCCGCCGCCGGTCGAGCCGCTCGCGGCCCTGTCCGTCGCCCCGCTGGACCTGAGCCCGGCGTTCGATCCCGGGATCTTCGACTACACCGTCCGGTGCGCCGCCGGGACGAACTCGCTCACCTTCACCATGCAGGCGGTACCCGGCGGGACGGCCGCGCTCGTCGCGCCGGAATCCACCGCCCCGGCCGCGAGCCGGACGGTGACGGTGGATCTCGCGGAGAACCAGGCTGCGGTCGTCGCGGCCACCGACGCGCTGGGCGCGAGCACGAGGTACTGGGTCCGGTGCCTCCCCGCGGACTTCCCACCCCTCACGGTGACGACCCACCCGGCGGACGGAGCACCGACGCCCGGTTGGTACCTGCTCGGGGACAACCTCTCGCTCTCGCCGGACACCGGCCACTACGCGATGGTCCTCGACCCCCACGGGACCCCGGTCTGGTACAGCCACCGGGCCGGCGTCGCGCTGAACGTCACCCCGGCCGGGCACGACGCGCTGGCGTTCATGCCGAACGTGCAGCTCCTGGGGTTCGGGACCGATCCCGACGCCGCGTTCGAGCAGTACTCGCTCGCGACCGGACCGATGAACCCGATCCGTGCCGTCGGATCGCCGACCGATCTGCACGAGCTCCAGACGCTGCCCGGCGGCGACCACCTGCTGCTCTCGTACCCGCTGAAGCCCGGGGTCGACCTCACCGGGCTCGCCGGTACGCCGACGCCCGGTCCCGACTCGACGATCGCCGACTGCGTGGTGCAGGAGGTCGATCCCCAGGGTCAGCTCGTCTGGCAGTGGCGCGAGCGACCACTTCGACCCGGTCACCGAGACGACGGCCGCGCTCTCGGGCACGCTCGACGGCCAGACGGTCTACGACGTGTTCCACTGCAACTCGATCGACCCGAACCCGGCCGCAGGCACCCTGCTCGTGTCGTCCCGCCACATGAACGCGGTGTTCGAGATCCGCCGCTCGGACGGCCACGTCCTCTGGAAGCTCGGTGGGACACCCGTCAACAAGGACGGTGCCGCGATCATCGCGATCCAGGACGACCCCGAGGGTGGACCGGTCGGCCAGCACGACGCGCGGTACGTGCCGGACGGCACGATCAGCATGTTCGACAACCAGACCAGCCAACCCGCGCGTGGGATCGAGTACGCGGTGGACGTCGGTGCGCGTACCGCGCATCCGGTGTTCTCCTACGTCGTGCCCGAGCAGCAGGCGAGCTGTTGCATGGGGGACGTCAGGGTGCTGCCGGACGGCCATCGCGTGATCGGCTGGGGCTACCTGGCCGGTACGGACCGGGCGATGACCGAGCTCGATGCCGCGGGGCACAGCGTGCTCGACCTCGGGCTGGGCACGGGGGTCGCGTCGTACCGCGCGGTGAAGGTCCCGACGTCGTACTTCGACCTCGACGTGCTGCGCGCGGACGTGGGCCGCTGAGTCGCGCCGGCTGCGTTTCGCGCGCCGAGCGCGCGGGTAGGCCGGTCACCATGAGCCTCTTCTGGAGCTCCCCGGGCTGGATGCTGGTGGGGTGGATCGCGCTCGGCGTCCCGGCGGCCGTCGCGACCCTGCGTCTCGACCGACCCGCCGCGGCGATCGTCGTCGGCCTGACCGGTCCGCTCTCCTGGTTGGCGTGGGTCCTCGCGCGCCGCCACGACCACCAGATCCGAATTTCCACCGTCGCGCGCGATCTGCGGGTCTGACGAGGGTCGATCGACCCATCCTCCCCGCACCGTTCCGCCGGACTCGGCCCGACTCGTACAATGCGCCCCTTCGCCGTCCGCCGTGGGGTGCGTACGGCGCCTGGGAGGCACCGCCATCGTGAACGCGACCCGATTCGGAGGGCGGGCCCCCGCCGCTCGCGGCGTCGTCGCACTCGTCGCCGGTGCGGCACTCGTCGCGGGCACGGGCTGCGCGACGGTCGTGCGCGTGCAGCCAGTCCGTCGACCGTGTCGAGGCGGACGGCGCGAGCGGTGGACCCAGCGTGAACCTCGACGGCCGGTTCGTCGCCTTCGAATCGAGTGCGTCGAACCTCACGGCCGGCGACGGGAACGGGGCGAGCGACGTCTTCGTGCGGGACCAGCAGTCGGGCGCCGTCGAGCTCGTCAGCACGACCGCGGGTGGGGACGCCGGCAACTACGCGAGCGACCAACCGTCGGTGAGCGAGGACGGCAACCGGATCGCCTTCCGTTCGGCGGCGTCGGATCTGGTGAGTGAGCCCGGGCTCGCGCTCACGGCGATCTACGTGCGCGACCGCACGGCAGGAACCACCACGCGTGTCAGCGTCACGTCGGACGGCACCGCGGCCAACGGACCGAGCGCGGAGCCGCGCATCAGCGGAGACGGGCGCTACGTCACGTTCAGCTCGACGGCGGACAACCTCGCGCCGGACGACGGGAATCAGCGCTCCGACGTGTTCGTCCACGATCTCGTGACCGGGGCCACCGAGCCGGTGAGCGTGCGGACGAACGGCGCGATCGGTGGCGGAACCAGCACCGCGCCGGCGATCGACCGCGACGGCCGCTACGTGGCGTTCCGCTCGACGACCGTGGACCTGGTGTCCGGCGACACGAACGGCGGATCCGACGTCTTCCTGCGCGACCGGACCGCCGGGACGACGATCCGGGTGAGTGTGACGACGACCGGGGCCCAGGTGGGACCCGGCAGCGCCGCACCGGCGATCAGCGTGGACGGTCGTGTGATCGCGTTCGAGTCACCGGCGACCGACATCGTCGCCGACGACGGGAACCGGTCCACCGACATCTTCGTCCGGAACCTGAACACGCTGACGACGAGCATCGTGAGCGTCGACAACGGCGACGTGCTGGGCGAGGGTTCGTCGCACGCGCCGACGATCAGTGCCGACGGCCGCTACGTCGCGTTCGCGACCCCGTCGCAGCTCGTGCCCGACGACGAGAACTACCTGGACGACGTCTACGTCCGCGATCGGCTCAAGGCGAAGACACGGCGGATCAGCACCACCCTTCTCCAGGGTGAGGTGTACGAACCGAGTCGGGCGCCGGCGCTCAGCGGCGACGGGCGATCGGTCGCCTTCCGGTCGGCGGCTCCGGATCTGGTCGGCGGCGACGGCAACCACGTCGACGACGTGTTCATCAAGCCCGTGACCGTGCCGTCGGTGTCCGCCGTGGCGCCGGCGTCGATCACCCGCGGGACGAGCGTGACCATGACCGTCAACGGCACGGGCTTCCTGCCGGGGGTGACGGTCCTGGTTCCCGACCCCGGGATGAGCGCGGGGGCCGTGACGGTGCAGAGCGAGACCAAGCTCACCGTGCCGGTCACCGCATCGCCCGACGCGACGACGGGCACCGCCACCCTGTGGATCGTGCTGCCGGGAACCGGTGCGGGCGCGACGGTGAGCTCCGTCGGCCTGTGCCCGTGTGTCGCGGTGAGCTGACCCTCAGGAGCGGGCGACAGGGCGCAGGTCGACTGCGCTGCACGCCGTCGCGAGGCAGGGGACCCCGAGCATGGACTGCCAGGCGCGGAACGTCGCCGCGGACCCGGCCGCCACGCCCTCGCGCGGGCCGGCGGGCGCAGTCGGAGTGATCCAGAGGTTCGGGACGGGCGCGCTCTCGTCGTACCAGATGAACACCGCGACCCGGCCCGCACGGTACGCGGCGGAGTCGAGGACCAGTTGCACGTGCTCACGCGCCCACGCGTCGACCTTCTCGTCGGTGCAGTCGTGCCCGTCGTGGCAGAGCGTGGGGGTGACGAACGCGAACGTGGGCAGCCGGTTCGGGTCGAGGTCGGCCAGCGGGCGGACCTGCTCGGTGCAGTGCGCCCGGTCGTCTGCGCCCCAGAGGTAGAGCGCGGGAACGTGCTTCGCGGCGTTGCCGTCCGCGCTGCACGGCTCAGTGGCACCCTCGACGTAGTCGACGGCGGCACGCCCGGAGGTGCGGACCTGGCGGAACAGGTTGTCGGCGGTCGTGTGGCACGTCGCCGAGGGCTTGCAGTCGTCGGCGACGGCGGGCTCCTGCTGGCCCGTGACCTGGCCGACGTACTGGCTCAGGCTCTTCTGGTGCCGGTCGATCTCGGTCCAGTCCGGGAACCAGGCGCAGGCCGTGCCCAGGGCGTGCAGGTAGGGCATCGTCGGGCCGAACCCCGGTCCGACCTCGCTCCAGGTGCGGTTCTCGAAGCTGAAGACCACAACCGAGTCGTAGGTGGCCGGGGGCTCGGCGCCCGACCCGCACGGGGTCGCGTTCGGCGCGGGCGCGTTCGAGGTGGTCGTGGTCGGCGGAGCCTCGGAGGTCGTCGTGCGCTTCGGGGCGTCCGCCCGTCCGGAGCCGCTCGAGCACGCCGCGCCGACGAGCGCGAGCAGCAGTGCGAGGGCGATGGCGGCGGAGCGACGGGAACAGAATGATCGCGGGGAAGGGTCGGAGCGCACGAGGAGGGGATGATGACACCTCCCGACGGCCGCCTCACATCGCGGCCGGCACGGCGGGGCCTACGACCCGAGCATGCGGTCCTCGGGGATCTCCAGCCGGCGACAGCGCGCGACGCGTGCGGCCACCGCGGCCCATGCCTCGTCGCTCCGGGTCGCGCGTGCGATCTCCCGTGCCTGGTCGAGGTCGGCGATCGCCTCCTCGTCCGTGATGCGCCATCCACCGCTCACGCGGCCACCTCCACGACCCGACCCGCCGAGCACGCACGAGGCTAGGAACCCCGTGGCCGCGACCGGTGGATGCTCGGGGGCGGAATAGGCAACCCGCTCCGCCCGTTGTGGCGCCCCATGCCTCCGCGCCCCGCGCCGGATCCCGTCGGTCCGGGCCAGGAATCGGTCTGGGACTACCCGCGGCCGCCTCGGCTCGAGCGATCGCACCGACTCGTCGAGGTCGTGCTCGGCGGTCGGGTGATCGCGAGCACCACCGACGCCTGGCGCGTCCTGGAGACGAGCCTGCCGCCGAGCTATTACCTGCGGCCCGACGCCTTCGTCCCCGGATCCGTGGTTCCCGCCGGGGGCGGCTCGCACTGCGAGTGGAAGGGCGGCGCCACCTACTGGACCCTGCGCAGCGGCGACGCCGAGGCGGTCGAAGCCGCGTGGAGCTACGAACGACCCACCGCGGCGTTCGCCGCTCTCCGGGGCCACCTCTCGGTGTACCCCGCACGCGTGGACTCCTGCCGGGTCGACGGCGAGGTCGTGGGGCCGCAGGCCGGAGGCTTCTACGGCGGTTGGATCACGAGCGCGATCGTCGGGCCCTTCAAGGGCGGCCCCGGCTCGATGGGGTGGTGAGGCGACCGCGCACGACCTGCGGGCGGGTCAGGGCGTGACGATCACCGGGGTTCCGAGCGTCCCGAAGTTCCAGGTGCGGACGGCGTCGGACTGGTTCTCCCGCACGCAGCCGTGGCTGCGGAACTGCCCGAGCTCCGCGTCGCTCTGGATCGGGGAGCCGTCGGGCCGGAGCGGGATCCCGTGGAAGCCGATGTCGGTCGTGGATCCCCAGGCGAAGCCGACGAAGTAGGGGAGGATCAGGTTCCCGGAGCCGCCCGGGTTGATGCGCCGGATCACGTGGTAGACGCCCGGAGCGGGAACGCCGATCTTCCCGGAGACCGGGAACGTGTACCAGTCGCCGTTCTCCGAGACGTGCCACACGCGCTGGCAGGAGTTGCAGTAGACGATGCGCCGGCCCGAACCGGAGCCCCAGGGCGGGGCCGGGCCGTTGCCGACGGGCGGCGCGACGAACGTGTGCCACGCCGCACCGTCGGTGCCCCGCACGAACACGTCGAGCCGGCCGGCACCCCAGCTCGCGACCGCGGGACCCGAGGTGGCGGTGCCGCCGATTCGCTGCCAGCCGAGCCAGCCGCCGAACTTCGTCTGGCGGTACACCGCGTGATCGGTGCCCACCACGAACGTCTCGAGGATCCCCGGCCAGGACGCGACGATCGCGGGCGGTGCGGTGAGCACCCCGCCGACTCGTACCCACGCGCCCCACGCGAACGGCGCGTACGCCTTGTGGTACATGGCGTCGTCGACCCCGCGTGCGACCAGGTCGATGTGGTCGGGACCGGCCGCGCTCGCGGCCGCGGCACCGACGAGCGAGCCCCCGAGGTTCTCCCACGGGCTCCAGGTGCCCCATTGGTACGAGTAGAAGCGGTGGAGCAGGCTGCGGTCACCGGCGCGGGGTGCGAACACGTCCAGCCGGCCCGGTCCCCACGACGCGGCGGTCGGGGTGGTGCCGATCGTGCCCGGCGCGCTGAGGGTCTCCCAGGGCCTCCAGCCGTGGTCGTAGTAGCGGTGGACGAGCTCCCCGGAGCTGCCGCGGGCGAAGACGTCGAGACGCCCCGCTCCCCACGAGGCGACCGCCGGTGCGGACGTCAAGGTGCCGCCGAGGCTCTCCCAGCCCTTCCAGCCGTTGTCGTACCACTGGTGCCAGAGCCGGTTGTCGACGCCGCGGGCGAAGACGTCGACGCGGTTCGGACCCCAGCTGACCGCGGCCGGCTCGCCGACGAGCTTGCCGCCGAGCGACTCCCACCCGCTGAAGCTCGCGGGCGCGGCGGGGACGGCGACGACACAGGTGCCGAGCACCAGCGCGAGCACGACGGCGAGGCGGGCCGCGCGACGCCCGCGTCGGCGCGGCTCCGCCGTCCCGCAGCGCCCCGTCAGTCCCATGTCCATCCCCCTGTCCGACGCCCGTTCGCGGCGCCCGGCGATATCGATGCCAGGGAGAGTATCCGTGCGCGCGGGCCGGGCTCGACGGACTGGGTCGATGGGATCAGGGAGCGAGCGCGCCGGCGCGCGCGGCGGGTACGTGACCTTCCGCCGCGAGCCACCGGACGGATGCTGCGAGCGTCTCGTCGACGGGTCGCCAGCGCAGGTCGAGCGCGGCGCGGCGTGGTCCGGCTGTCGTACGGGCAGGAGCGGGTCGCGATCGACATCGCCTCGAGCGTCAGCGGGTAGTCGAAGGGAATCAGGCGCTTGACCGCGTCGCCGACCCGTCCCGCGAATCGGAGTGTCCGGGGCGGCATCGGCACGGCGCGGATCCGCGTGGCCGTCACGCGCTGGAGGGCGGAGTGCAGCTCGGCCCACTGGAGGAACTCGCCTCCGAGCATCCAGCGTCCCGGCCGGTCCACCACCCGCCCGATCGCGATCGCGACGTCGCGCACGTCGATGATCGAGGTCCCCGAGGTGGTGCGCGGCGGGGTGCGCAGCCACGCCGCGAGTGCCTGGTGGTTGACGCTCAGGCCCGGGGCGTCGGGACCGAGGACGCCCGACGGATACACGATCGCCACGGGTGCACCGGCGTCCTGGAGGGCGCGGACGGCCCGCTCCGCCCGAACCTTCGAGTGCGTGTACGAGCTCCGAGCGTCGCTGAGCGGGCTGTCGACCGTGATGACGTCGTGTCCGATGCCGAAGACCGAGACGCTCGAGACATGGACGCTGGGGATGCCGCGGGCGGCGGCGCCGCCGACCACCCGCTCGGTGCCGCCGACGTTCACGTCCTCAGCACGCCCCGCGTCGCGCTCGGCGAGCGAGACGTGGGCGGCGGCGTGCACGACGTGGGTGCAGTCCGCGAGCGCGCGATCGACGCTCCGCGCGTCGGTCACGTCGCCGGGGACGACCTCGAGTCCCGAAGTCCCGCGCAGGGCCGGGACGCGCGCGACCTTCCCGGGATCGCGCACCAGCAGTCGGACCGGCCGGCCGGACGCGACGAGGCGCGCCGCGGCGTGGGATCCCACGAACCCGGTTCCACCGGTCACGAGCACGGTCACGGCGACGGACCCTATCCAGGCGACCGCGCGGTCCGGGTCCCGACGTTCAGGCGCGGAAGCGATCCCACGCCCCGACCGGAAGTCGGCGACCGTCGTCGGTGACCAGCAGTCCGGCGACGCCGTGGTCGGCGAGCACGTCCGCGCCGTCGACGGGACCGGCGAGGAACGCTGCTTTGGCCAGCACCTCGACCTGCCAGCCGCGGCCGCCGACGACGGTCACGCCGGCCAACCCGCTCTCGGCCGGCCGTCCCGTGGTGGGTTCGATGAGATGGTGACGAGGGCTCCCGTCCGCCGCGGTCCACGCCCGGCGGGTGCGCCATGTCGACGCCACCGCGCCGGCGGCGATGGCGAGGGTGTCGACGACCTGCCCGGGATCCGTGGGATCGGTGACCGCGACGACCCAGCCGCCCTCGGGTCCGCGACCGTCGGCCCGGAGGTCACCACCGACGTTGGCCATGGCACCGCCGGCACCGCCGGCGAGCAGGTCCTCGACCACCAGGTCGGCGGCGAGGCCCTTGCCGATGCCGCCGGGATCGAAGGCGACACCCGGTCCGAGCGTGACCGTCCGCGCCACCCGGTCGAGGTGGATCGTCCCCGCGGGACGGCCGGGCCCGGAGGAGCCCGTCGACGGCGGCACCGTCCCGGCCGCGACGAGCTCGAACGAGCGGTCGTAGCCGGCGGCGCGGACGGCGTCGAGCAGGGTGGGGTCGAAGCGCCCGGCGGTGATGCGTCGCCCTTCGACCGCGCGCTCGACGAGCTCGAACGTCGTCGGCGAGACGACGACCGGCACGCCGGCCCGCTCGTTGAGGCGGGTCAGCTCACTGTCGGGTCGGAACCGGCTCCACCGGGACTCCAGCTCCTCCAGCCGGGCGACGGCCCGGTCGGCGAGCGTCTCCGGCCCGTCGACCACCATGACGTGGGCGGTCGTGCCCATGACGTCGACGATGCGCTCGAACGTGTCCATGCGCTCATCCGAGCGGACCCGCGTGAAGGCGGCGGCGGCGGGTCGGTGAAGCCCGCGTGAAGATCAGGCGCCCCCGCCGGTGGGGGCCGACGCGAGCGGGAGCGTGAGGGTGAACACGGACCCCCGGCCGGGTCCCGGCGAGGAGGCCTCGAGGTCTCCGTGATGGGCCCGGGCGAGGCCGCGGGCGATCGTCAACCCGATCCCACTGCCGCCGGCGGGCCGGACCGCGCCCGGCACCCGGTAGAAGCGGTCGAACACGAGCTCCCGGTCCTCGGCGGTGAGGCCGATGCCGGTGTCGAGCACCGCGACCGTCGCGGTGCCGTCGGTCCGGGCGACCTCCACCGCGACCTCGCCGCCGGCAGGGGTGTAGGTCAGCGCGTTGCCGAGGAGGTTGGTGAGCACCTGCGCGATGCGTTCGGGGTCGACGTCGACGAGGACCGGTGGGGAGACCGGGACGGTCAGCGTGACGCCCTTGTCCACGAACTGCGGACGCAGGCGCGCCGCGCACCGCGCGGTGAGCGCCGCGAGGTCGGCGACCTGGAGGTGTAACGCCACCGCGCCCTCCTCGGCGCGGCTCAGGTCGGCCAGGTCCGACGCCAGACGTTGGAGCCGCGACGCCTCCTCGCCGACCGCCACGAGGATCTCCTCGCTGGGCTCGAACACGCCGTCGAGGATCCCCTCCACGTACCCCTCGATCGACGTGAGCGGAGTCCGCATCTCGTGCGCGACCTCGGAGACGAGCCGCGCCCGGCGGCGATCGGTGGTCTCCAGCTCCACCGCCAGGCGGTTCACGTCGCGTGCGAGCTCCGCGAGCTCGAGCTCACCGGGCTCGGTGACCCGCTCGTCGTAGTGCCCGTTCGCGAGGCGGCGCGTCGCCGTGCGCACGTCACGGACCGGCCGCAGGATGCGGCGGGCCACGAGGGTGGAGGCGATCGCGGCGGCGCCGACGCTGGCCGCCAGCGCGATCCAGAGCGACGCGTCGAGCGAGTCGACGAAGAGGTTGTGCGAGTCGGTCGTCTCCGCCTCTGAGGTGTTGACGCTCTTGAGGTCGTCGTCGAAGCGTGCGGGGGCGACGGCCCGGACGGTGATCGCGAACGCACCGAAGACGACGAGCGCGACCAGTGCGTACGACGCGAACAGCCGGACGTCGAGCCGCCGCCAGAGCCTCACGTCGCGGTCCCGAGGAACTTGTAGCCGACCCCGCGGACCGTGCCGATCAGCTCCGGATCGTCGGCGTTGTCGCCGAGCTCCTTGCGGATGCTGCGGATGTGGACGTCGACGACGCGCTCGTCGCCGAAGAAGTCGAAGCCCCAGACCTTCTCGAGGAGCTGGCGTCGTGTCAGGACGCGGCCGGGTGCGTGCGCCAGCGCGGCGAGCAGATCGAACTCGAGCGTGCTCAGCGTGACGGCCTCCTCGTGGCGGGTGACCTCGCGGGCGCCGAGATCGATCACGAGCCCTTCGAACGTGAGGCGGTCGGTCCGGGCCCCGCCCGCGGACCGGTCGGCTCGCCGGAGCACGGTCTTGATGCGGGCGACGAGCTCACGCGGGCTGAAGGGCTTGGTGAGGTAGTCGTCGGCGCCGACGGAGAGCCCTACGAGCTTGTCGACCTCCTCGGCGCGCGCGGTGAGCAGGATCACCGGGATGTTCGACGTGGTCCGGAGCCGCCGCAGGACCTCGATGCCGTCGATGCCGGGCATCATGACGTCGAGGACCACGAGGTCCGGGCTCCAGTCCCGCGCGGTGCGCAGCGCCTGCTCGCCGTCGCGCGCCTCGGCCACCTCGAACCCGTCGCTCCGGAGGTAGCCGCGGACGATCTCGCGGATCCGGTCCTCGTCGTCGACGACGAGGATGCGGGTGGCCATGGGCTCAGGGTAGGCCGCGCCCTCCCGGCACGGTCCCTCCTTCACGGACACTTCACGGACGCACTGCTCACGGCTTCACGGCCGCGCGGTTGGATCGTCTCGGAGCACTCGGCCGACCGGTCGAGGCCCGAGGATCAGGGAGCGAGCCATGGAACGCAAGACCGTCGTCGCCGCTGCGAGCGCGATCTCGATGGCACTCGTCTCGGCGACCGTCGCGATCGCGGCCAACGTCGGTGCCCTCGGGTTCTCGGCGCCGGCGCACCCGGCCCCGGCCCCGAGCGCAGTGACCGCACCGGCGGGCGTGTCGACCGCGACGCCGGCGGTGGCCGGCCGCTCGGGCGAGCACGAGCACGAGGGCACGACCGCGACCGCGCTGACCGCCGCGGCCGCCCGAGGAGAAGGACGACACACCGATGACTGACGACACGATCGACCCGGCAGAGCGTATTGCCCGCCTCCAGGCCCGGCGCACGGCTTCCGGCCGTTCGCCGGCCGCCGCTCCGCCCCGGACGGGTGACGAGAACGCTGCTGCGGTCGCCGCCCCCCGGGCCGCGGACCGGCCGGGACCCCCGGCCCGCGGGGGCCGTCGCCGATCCCACCCGGCGGTGGCCACCCGATGGCTGCTCGGCGGACTGAGCATCGCGTCCTTCTTCGGCATCGCCGGAACGGTGGCGGCCGCGAACGTCGCCAACACGACGGCCTCGGCTCCCACGCCGGCGACGGCGGCGACGGCCACCGCCACGGCGCCGACCGCCGCGACACCCGTCGCGTCCTCGGCGGCGAGCGCGACGCGCGCGCCGAAGGTCGCGCCGGTGGTCCACACCACGACCCGCGGCAGTTGAGCCGAACTCGTCCTAGGGTCCGATCGTGCATTCCCACACCTGGTGGTACACCGCTCGGGCCGCGGGCATCGTCGGGTGGGCGCTGCTCACACTCGCCGTCGTCGGCGGGCTCCAGCTCTCCACCCGGTTGGTGCGCAAGCCGGCACCGAGCTGGGTCCTGGACGTCCACCGCTTCGTCGGTGGGCTCTCGGTGGCCTTCGTCGGGGTCCACGTCGTGGCGCTCGCGCTCGATCCCTTCATCGGGTACGGCATCGCCGACCTCTTCGTGCCGTTCGTCTCCGCGTACAAGCCGGCCGCGGTTGCGCTCGGCATCGTCGGGTTGTACCTGCTGCTCGCGATCGAGATCACCTCGCTCGCGATGCGCAAGCTCTCGCGCCGGACGTGGCACGCGGTGCACCTCACGAGCTTCGTGCTCTACGTCGTCGCGACCGTGCACGGGCTCACCGCGGGGACCGACCGCCACAACGCCCTGTTCCAGTGGGCGTGCCTGGCGAGCGCCGGTCTGGTGCTGATGATGACGCTGGTCCGCATCTGGTCACCCCGCCGGGCCGCTCGTGCGCCGGTGGGCCGCTCGTCGAGCTGATCCGCGCGGGGTCCGCGCCCGAGGGTCGCGGCCGGGCGATCCTGAAGGTGTGGGTGTCCTCCGATGCTGATCCGTCGCGGCTGGGCGCCGTGCTCGCCGCCCCGTTGACGGTCGGGTGCCGGGGTGCGATCCGTCGCACCCCGGGGTGTTGCATCCCGTCGTCGCCGGGGTGCGAGAGTTGACCTGATGGGAAGCACCTCGCGCCGGCTCAGGTCGTTGCGCCGGCGCCCGGTGCCGGCGTGGTGGCGCGACGCCAAGCTCGGCATCTTCGTGCACTGGACGCCGGCATCGGTGCCCGGGTTCGCGCCGGTTGACGCCGAGATCGGCGATCTCCTCCGCTCGGACGCGCCGGACGCGCTCGCCGACTCGCCGTACACGGAGTGGTACGAGAACTCTCTGCGGTTTCCCGGCAGCGCGGTGTCGCGCCATCACCGGGCGGTGTACGGCGACCGTCCGTACTCGGAGTTCGCGCGCGACTGGGAGGCCGGGCTCGCGTCGTGGGATCCCGACGACTGGGCGGCACGCTTCGCCGCCACCGGTGCGCGGTGGGTGGTGCTCGTCGCGAAGCACGCCGACGGCTACAGCCTCTGGCCCACCGGTGTCGCGCATCCGCGTCGCGACCGTTGGCACTCGACGCGTGACGTCGTCGGCGAGCTGGCCGAGGCCGTACGCGCCGTCGGGTTGCGGTTCGGCATCTACTACTGCGGCGGCCTCGACTGGAGCTTCGAGGCCCGTCCCATGGGCTCGATGGCGGGGGTGCTCGCCTCCATCCCGCGGCGCGACTATCCGGCCTACGCCGAGGCCCAGGTCCGCGAGCTCATCGCCCGGTACCGCCCGAGCGTGCTGTGGAACGACGTCGCCTGGCCGGCGCGCGCGCCGCGGCTGTGGCCGCTCTTCGCCCACTACTACGAGCAGGTGCCCGACGGGGTGGTCAACGACCGCTGGCTTCCGTGGCACCCGGTGCTGGCCGCGTCGCGCACCCGGGTCGGCGCCCGCCTGATCGACGCCGGCACCCGCCGGCAGGCCCGGCGGGACTCGGGGCTGCTCCCGCCGAAGCCGCCGCACTTCGACGTCCGCACGCCCGAGTACCTGACCTTCGCCGACATCCCGCCCGACCCGTGGGAGACCGTCCGGGGCATGGATCGCAGCTTCGGGTACAACGCGTGCTCACGGCCGGAGCACTTCCTCCACCACGACGCCCTGCTGTGGCTGCTCACCGACGTGATCGCCAAGGGCGGGAACCTGCTGCTCAACGTGGGTCCGCGCGGCGTCGACGCGCAGATCCCGCCCGAGCAGCAGATGCGGCTCGACTGGCTCGCGGCGTGGGCGCCGGCGCAGGCCGAGGCGATCTTCGGCACCCGACACTGGGTGGTGCCCGGGACGACGACCATCGAGGGCCATCCGCTGCGCTACACGGCGCGTGACGACACCGTCTACGCGTTCGTGGCCGGTGCGGCCGGCCCGGTGACGTTGCCCGACGTGCGTCCGACACCGACCACACGGGTCACCACCGTGCTCGGCGAGCCGCGACCGTGGCGCGCCGTCGCCGCGGGGGTCGTGGTGGACCTTCCGCTCGTCGCGCCGTCGCCCCAGCCCGTCGTCCTCGCTCTCCACCGTGTCGACGCGGCGGCTCCCACCAGGCCGTTCGTGCCATCTCCTCGGCGTCAGGGCTGAAGGTCCCTGGGCTCGCCCGGCCCGAGCCGCTACACCTTCGGACGTGATCGATCTGGTGGAACGAGCGGTGCGGCAGGCTCGCCGCGCGCTGAGCCGGAGCCGTTGGATGGGTGAGCTCCACGACGCCGCCGGACGTCCGACCGCGCCGTCGTCCGCACCCGGCGTGTTGATCGTGCAGATCGACGGTCTGTCGGAGCAGAGGTTGCGCGCCGCCATCGCGTCCGGCCGGATGCCGTTCGTCGCCCGGCTGCTCGGGGCCGGCGAGCTCCGACTGGTCCCGTGCTACTCGGGCATGCCGTCGACCACCCCGGCCGTGCAGGCCGAGCTCTTCTACGGCGTCGACACGGCGGTGCCCGCCTTCACCTTCGTGGACCATGCGACCGGGCGGCTGATGCGCATGTACCAGCGCGAGGCCGTCACCGCGGTGGAGGAACGCGTTGGCGGCGCGCTCGTCCGGCTCGCTGCTCGCGGGGGGTGCCTCGTTCGCCAACGTGTACTCGGGGGAGGCCGCCGACGCTCGCTTCTGCATGGCGTCGCTCGCGGTCGGCGACGCCTTGCCCCGGCACCGTCGGTGGCTGACGCCCCTGGTGGCGGCCACCTATCTGCCCGCGGTGATCCGCGTGGCCGCGTTGGCCGGCGCTGAGCTGCTGGCCGCGCCGCGGGATCTCGTGGCCGGGCTCCGCGCGGGTGAGGACCGCGGGTCGGAGCTGAAGTTCCTGATGTCGAGAGTCGCGGTCGGCGTGGTGCTGCGCGAGCTCGCGGTGCTCGGTATGGCGATCGACCTGGCGCGAGGGCTGCCGGTGGTGCACGGCAACCTGCTCGGCTACGACGAGAACGCGCACCGGCGCGGGCCGGACTCGCGGCTCGCGCTCCACGCGCTGCGCCCCATCGACCGCGCCATCGCGCGCCTGTGGGGCGCGGCGCACCGATCGGGCGGCCGGGAGTACGACGTCTGGATCATCTCCGACCACGGCCAGGAGGCGACGGACTCCTACGTCGAGCGGCACGGTCGGACGGTCGCGACCGCGATCCAGGAGCTGGCGGTCGAGCTGGGGATCGCCGAGCCCGACCGCGCCGGGTGGACGGATGCATCGGTCGGCGGCGTCGGTCAGCAGCGGGCCCGGATGCTCGGCGAGCGGCTCATCGCGCGGATCGTGCCCGGCCTCGACGTGTCCGAGGTCCATCACGTCCGCGGTGCCCTGACGGTGACGGCCCAGGGCCCGGTCGGCCACGTGTACCTCCCGGGACCACTCGCCACCTCGGAGCTGGAGGCGTTCGCGGGCGCGCTGCGTCGACCGCGCGGCGGTGCCACTCGTCCTGCGTCTCGGCGATCGCGGCGACGAGGTGATCGCGTACACCGAGACCGGTCGATACGTGCTGCCGGTCCAGTCGGCATCGGTGCTGGGAGCCGATCACCCGTACCGGGAGGAGGTCGCTGCCGATCTCGTCGCGCTCTGTGGTCATCCCGATGCCGGCGATCTCGTGATCGGAGGCTGGCGTCGCGACGGCCGGTCGGTGAGCTTCCCGCACGAGCAGGGTGCGCACGCGGGTCCCGGGCCGGAGGAGACGAGCGCGTTCGCGCTCGTGCCGCCCGATGCGCCGCTCGTGACCTCCGGCGAACACGTGATCCGGCCACGAGATCTGCGCCGCGCGGCGCTCGCGTCGCTCGACGGGGAGCGCCGGCCGGTGCAGCCGGGAGCCGCGGAGCGCGGCCTGCGGATCCTCACCTACAACGTCCACTCGTGCATCGGCCTCGACGGCCGTCTCGCTCCCGAGCGCATCGCCCGGGTGATCGCCCGCCACCGGCCCGACGTCGTCGCGCTGCAGGAGCTCGACGTACGGCGCGCCCGCACCGGTCACCTCGACCAGGCCCGCGCGATCGCCGACGCGCTGGAGATGTCGCTGGCGTTCCATCCGACCGTGACGCTGGCGGACGAGGAGTTCGGAGACGCGGTGCTGAGCCCGCACCCGATGCGCACGGTGCGGACCGGGGCGCTGCCGGGGCTCGGCCACGAGCCGCGAGGAGCCATCTGGGTCGAGGTGGACCTGCCGGATCGCGACGGCGGGCTCCGCCCGGTCCAGCTCTTCAACACTCACTGGAGCCTGTACCCCCGCGAACGTCGGATGGCGGCCGAGGCGCTCGCGGGCGCGGAGTGGCTCGACCGCCCCGAGGCGCGGACCGACGTGGTGGTCTGCGGCGACTTCAACGCGCTGTGGTGGTTCCCGTCCCTGCGCCGCCTCACCGGCCGGCTGACCGACGCGCAGGCCGGGCTGGACGGGCACCGACCCCGTGCGACGTGGTTCGGCCGATTCCCGATCGGACGCATCGATCACGTCCTCGTGGATCCGAGCTGGACGGTGCTGGCCGTCGAGGTCCCCGACGACACCCGCGCCCGGATCGCGTCCGACCACCGCCCGCTCGTGGTCGACGTGCGCCTCCCGGCGCGGTGACGGGCTCGCTCAGGTGAAGATGATCTGACCGCCGGCGGCGTTCTCGTAGAACTCGCCGACGGTGATGATGTCCTGGATCTGGTCGATGAAGTCTTCCTTGGTCGAGCCCGAACATGTCGACCGAGGCCTTGCACGCGTACATGCCCGCGCCGGTGTCGCCGATCATCTCGAGGAACTCCGGGATCGGCGGGATGTCGAGGTCGGACATCTTCTTCTCCATCATGTGGGTCGCGAGTGCCGACATCCCGGGCAGGCCGCCGATGATCGTCGCCATGTGCATACCCGGATTGCCGACGGTCGCGACCTTGATGTGCTCGATGCGCTTGCGGTGGACGGCGTCGAGCCCGAAGAACGTGAAGAACAGGCTCGCGTCGATCCCTTCGGCGCGTGCGCCGTTCGCCATGATCAGCGCGGGGTAGATGCCCTCGAGCGATCCCTTGGAGATGACGATCGAGACCTTTTCGATGGTGTCGCCCATCGGAGTCTCCTTTCAGCCGGCGGGCCGGTCGGTCGGGTCGGCGTCAGATGCAGCCGCGAGGTTTCGGGATGCCGGCGATCTTGGCGGCGAGCTTCGCCGGGCCCTTGGGAAACAGCTGGTACAGCTCCTTGACCGAAACGCCTGAGCTCTTGCCGAGGGCACGGACCGTGGGCCCGGTGCCCTTCTCGAAGTACTCCTTGCGCATGTAGTGGATGACTTCCCAGTGGCGGTCGGTCAGCTCGTCGATGCCCGTCGTCGCGGGCGATCTCGACCGCCATCTCCTCGGTCCACTGTTCGGGTCGCTCGAAGAACCCTTCGTCGTTGACGTCGACTTCGACGCCGGCGATGGTCGCAGTGGTCATGGTCGGTTCCTTTCTGCCGAAGTCGGTTCAGCGGTCGTGCGTCGCCTCGGTGTCCGGTCGCTTGCCGGCCCGGGGCATGTCGGGGGTGATGCCGGGGATGTCGCGTCCAGGCAGCAGCGCGTGCCAGTAGAACCACTGGAACATCAGCTTCCCGAGGTGGTTGAGCCGGGACTCCTTGAGCAGCGGCACGCCGACGCTCGTCGGGAAGTGACCGCCGACCGGCTCCTGCTCGTAGTTGAAGTCGATGAGCATCGCCTTGTGGAAGCCGGTCTCGATGAAGCAGTTGGCGTGGCCGTCGTAGCGAGCCGTCCAGCGGCTCGTCGTGCAGGAACCGCTGGATGTTCTCGACGAGCACCTCGCCTTCGAAGTGGGTGACCGAACCCGCCTTGGAGATGGGCAGGTTCGCCGCGTCGCCGATCGCGAAGATGTTGGCCTTCGGCCTTGGACTGGAGCGTGTGCTCGTCGGTCGCGCACGAAGTCCAGGTCGTCGCCGAGGCCGGGCGAGTTGCCGACGAACGCCGCGCCGCTGTGCACAGGGATCACGACCGCGAGGTCGAAGGGCACCTCGCGCTCGTCGTAGCTGATCAGCCGGCCGCCCTCGCCGTCGACCTCGCCGGTGTTGAACTCGGTGACGAGGTCGATGTTGCGATCGGCGAGCATCCCGCCCGAGCGCCTTGGCCGCGGTCGGTGTTGGTGAACGCGCCGTCGAGCGGGGTGACGTACGTGATCGAGACCTGGTCGCGGATCCCGCGCTCGTGGAAGTACCAGTCGGCGAGGAAGCAGAACTCGAGGGGCGCCACCGGGCACTTGATCGGCATGTCGATCACGTTCACGACCAGTCGCCCACCGTCGAAGTCCGCGAGCGTCTCGGCCAGGGCGGTCGAACCTGGGAGGTCGTAGAAGGTGAACACCTTCTCCATCCACCCCGGACCGGTCAGGCCCTCGGTCTCCTCGGGGACGAGCCGGGAGCCGGTCGCGACCACGAGCACGTCGTACGCGAGGACGGCCGCCGTCGGCGAGGTGCACCTGGTCGGCCTCGAGGTCGACGCGCTCGACGCCACTCTGGTGGTAGTGGATCCCGCCGTGGAGCTGGCGCTCGCGCGGGCGCACGATGTCCTCGGGGTCGGCCAGACCGAAGGGCACGAACAGCAGGCCCGGTTGGTACACGTGGCGGCCGTCGGTGTCGACGACGGTGATCGACGCCTCCGATTCGGGGAGCGCCTTGCGGAGCCGGTTGGCGGTGAGCGTGCCCCCGGTCCCGCCGCCGAGGATCACGATGTGCTTCGTCATTCGGTCGGTCTCCCTCCACGTCGTTCGTCGGCACTGCGTCACGGGGACCATTCGTGCTGCGGTCATCGTGCGCTCGCGGGCGATCGGTGGCCAGGGCCGGAAGTCCGCGTCGGGGGGCGGCGATGGTCCGGGATCCCGGGGCCGTGCGGCGGTCGAGCCGGGGTCAGGGCCCGGGCCCGAGGGGACCTGGGTGGACTAGGTCTTCGGGTGGGCCACGAGGAAGGAGACGGCCTGCTCGGCGAACGTCGGGGTGAACGGCGGGATGTGCGGCCCGCCGGGCTGGGTCCAGAGCTCGGCCGTCCCGTTCGGATCGCAGCCCCGGTCGTAGGTGGTCACGGTCGCGGGCGGCAGGTCCTCGACGATGGTGCGGGTCCGGGGCGCCCTCCGGTCCGCGACCAGTCGGCAACCGTCGTAGCGGGCCCAGATCCGGACGGTCGTCCGCGCACCGGGGTAGGTCACGCCGCCGATCTCGCCGCCCCCGTACGCGATGGTCTTGTCACCGGTGCCGTGGACCTCGAGGACGGCCACCGGCCCGCTCGGCGTGCACCGACCGGGATCGGCGAACGTCGCGCCCGCGATGCTCGACGATCGCCGCGATCTCGTCCGCGTGGTCGCAGGCCATGCGGTACGACATGAAGCCGCCGTTGCTGTGTCCCATCAGGTACACCTGCTTCGGGTCCACGGCGTGCTCCGCCTCCACGTCGGCGATCACCGCGGTGATGTAGGCGGAGTCGTCCACCGTGCTGCGGGGACCGCAGCACGCGTCGGTCGCGTTCCAGAACTGCTTGCCGACCGCGTTCGTCGTGCCGTCGAGGACGGCGAGGAGCATCCCGTGCGCGTCGGTCACGGGGCTCAGCTCGAGGTAGGCCTCCTGGATCGCGCCGGTGACGCCGTACCCGTGCAGCAAGACCAGCAGCGGCGCCGGCCTCGCCGGATCGGTGCCCGGCGGGACGCGGAGGGTGAACGGGCGCTCGGCCACGAGCGCCTCCTGCGCCGACGTGGGACCGGTGGCCGCGGCACCGTTCGCGTCCACGGGTGTGCTCGTCGACGGGCTCCCGCTCGGCGCGGTGGTCGTGGTCGACGACTTCGCCGCCGGTGAGGAGCTCGCACAGGCGGCGAGCGCCAGGACCAGCGCGAGCACGAGCGTCGTGGCGAGCCGGCCCGCGTGGGCAGCGGAGGCGCGACGACGGGACGGAAGCGTGGCGTGCATGGGCCTGACAGGTCGACGATCGGGGCCCGGATGCTAGCGAGGGCGCGTCGCACCGGGGCGGCGACGGTCGGCACCGGGGGCGCTCACCGTCGCTCCGGGGGACCGATCGTCCGGCAGCCGATGCTCTCCGACGCCGACTCCGTGGACGCTCCGAGGCGCACCATCCCGGCGCGATCTCGTCGCAGAACGTCGACTGCGCTGTATCCGGCGAGCTGATCGTCGCCACTCCACGGAGGGGTCCGTCGGTGTGACACGTGTCCGGATCCGCCCCGGTCCCACCGCGCCGCCCGGATGCGCGAAACTAGGGGCCGAATCGTGCAGCAGCGGGTGATCCGGCTGCAGCGCGCCTCGGACAGCTCGACCGTCCCCGGGACATCTTCCCGGTCGTGATCGGCGAGACGACCGGCCGTCACCCCGGCCCCGAGGCGCGTGAACCCCGAACGGAAGTGAGGCGACACCATGGCCCGAGGACGCGAGAGTTTCGAGAAGCGCGCACGTGAGCTGCGACGTCAGGCACGGGCGGCGAGCAAGCGGGAGCGGCGCGAGGAGCGTGACGAGACCCAGGCCGACCAGCCTGCGGTCGACGAGGAGGCGCTGATGGCCCGCTACGGCGAGCTGAGTCGCCGCCACGAGGCCGGCGAGTTGGACACGGCGACGTTCGAGCAGGAGCGCGTCGCGATCTTCGTCGAGCTGGGGCTCGTCACCGTCGACGACTGACCCGCCACGATCGCGGTGCCACGCGGTCCGCGCCGCCCTCTGGAGGAGAGCGGCGCGGGCCCGAGGTCTGGATCTCCGCAGGCGACGTTGGCTGCCGGACGATCCGGATGAGATGTCGTCCGCTGGCTGCGACCCTTGAGGGCGTATTCGGCGGGCGGGCCCGGTTGAGCCGATCGGCCCACGCCGTCGGGGCACCCTCCCGGCGGTCGTGGCGTCGGCGGATGGCCCCGAACGGCGGGGGAATCAGCGGCCCCAGCTGCTCGCCTGCAGGGAGCCGCGGTGATCGTCGTCGCCATCGTCGGAGAGGTCGATCCAGATGTCGCCGTTGGCATCGGGCACGCCGTTCGGGGGCGGGACCTCGAGCCGGCGCATGACGGTGAGCGCAGGGGCACGCGGCGTCGCGGCGGGCCTCGGGGCCTTGGCGGCGCGCCGGTGCGACACGTAGACGGCCCCGGGAGCGACCTGGTTGGCCACGACGCCGAGCACACCGGGGTGAGCGTCGAGCATCCGACGGGTGCGCCGCAGCTCCCGGCGGCGGGAGATGCCGATCGCCGCGACCAGGACGACGGCATCCGCGCGGCGCGCGAGCCCGGCCGCGTCGCTGACGGGCAGCAGCGGCGGAGCGTCGATGATCACGACGTCGGCGATGGCCGTGAGATCAGCGAGCAGCAGGTCCATCGCGCGCGAGTCGAGGAGGTCGGACGCGTTCGCGGGCTCCGGCCCGGCGGGCAGGAACAGCAGGTTGTCGATGGGGGTGCGCAGGAGCGCGGCCTGCTCGAGGCGCGGTCGGTCCGCGCTGGAGACCGTCGACTGGCTGACGAGCGTCGACAGGCCGTGGACCGCCTCGCCGGAGGCCAGCAGGGGCGCCGGGTAGGTGCCGAACACCGACGAGAGGTGGGGCGTGCGCAGATCGCCGTCGACGAGGACGGTCCGGGAGCCGGCGAGCGCGTAGGCGGCCGCGAGGTTGGCGCTCACCAACGATTTCCCCTCGCCGGAGACGGCGCTCGTCACGAGGAGCGTCGGGCTCGGGTGCTCGACGTCGTGGAGCTCGATGCTCGTCCGGAGCGCTCGGGTGGCTTCGCCGAGCGGCGACCGGGGGCTCGTGAAGACGGCGATGCGGCGCCCGTCCTTCTTCGAGCGGGGATCACGGGGCAGCTCGGCGAGGAGCGGGAGGCCGGTCACCCGGCCGAGGTCCTCCGCCGACCTGACTCGGTCGCCGATCACCTCGATCGTCCAGGCGGACGCGGCGGCGAACAGGAGCGCGAGCATGCCGGCGAGCAGGCCGTCACGGACGGGGTTGCCGTCCCGCTCGGCGTCGAGCGCCTGGGCGGGCGCGACCAGCGCCGATGCGGTCGGACCCCCGTCGAGGGCGTGCTGGACGCGTTCCCGGTGGTCCTGGACCGCCTGCGTCCGGTCCGCCATCGCGTTGAGCTGGGCGGATTGAGCGGCCGAGGGCGTGCCGGCGCCGATCTGCTCGTCGAGCGCGTCCATCCGCGCCTGGAGTCCGGCGAGCTGCGCGTCGAGGTCGGCGAGGGTGCCCTGCATGTCGCGGACCCGCGTGGCGAGGTCCACCTCGACGGCGGTGCGGGCGACGACGTTGGCGATGCGCGCCGCGCGCCCGGGCGTCGACCCGGTCGCGGTGATCGCGACGACGGCGGGCCCGACGCGATCGACGGCGATCGCATCGCGCAACCGTGCGGGGTCGCGCCGGGCGAGTCGGGACGCCGCGGGGGTGAGCACCTCGTCACTCGTGATCGCGTCGATCCGTGTGGTCACGGTCCCGTCGCTCGGCGCGACGTCGGTTGCGTCGGTGCGGACCTCGACGCGCGCCTGCGCCGAGTACGTCGGGGCCTGACGCGCGCTGAGCCCGCCGACGAGCGAGCCGAGGACGATCCCGCAGCCCAGGATCCACCACTTCCTGCGCCCGAGCATCTCGAGGCTGCGACGAAGCCCCATGGTGTGCACCCTCTCCGGCCTGATCCGGGTCGGTCTCCGGGTCGGTGGCGGACCACCACCCGGACGGCCGAGGCCAGGCGGGACGGTAACAGCTGTGGCCAGAACCATCCAGGGTGTTCAACGTTCTGAATGTTGCGAACGAGACGAGTGAGCACGGGAGGAGCGAGGTCGGACATTCCGGGTGGGGTCGGGACGGTCGGGTTCGTCGTGCGCATCGCCCGGTCCACCGGCCACCCGGGTGCGTAGCCTGTGCGCCGTGCCGGGTCGGAGGCGAGCGCTCGCCGTGATCGTCGTTGCGGCCGCCGGACTCGCGGCGTGCTCGGGCAGCGGAGGCAGCTCCGGCGCCCCGGCGCCCACCACCGCCGTCGCGCCCTCGACGAGCACCACCTCGTCGACCTCCACGACGACGACGACCGTGGCGGTGATCGCGACCCGGGACCCGTTCGAGCCGGTCGCCTGACGGGCCTGGCCTCGAGGGCCGCGGCGGCGACGGACCGCATCGGTCCTAGGCTGTCGGGAAGCTCTTTGCTCGCCGGACAGATGGTTCGCCGACCCGGGGGTCGGATTGGTTGCCGCGTGGGCGGAGCACCCGCACCGAAGCCGCTGAGCTGGATGCTCGTGGGCCGCCTCGACATGTTCGAGTCCGAGCCGCGTTCCCTGCACACGCGCAAGGTCCTGGGCGCCGTGCTGCGCCGCGGTCTGCCGAACGTCGTCGAAGCCACCCTGGTCCCCACCGTCCTGTTCCTGCTCGCCGGCGCGGCGATCGGCCCGGGTGCCGCGATGGTCGCGGTGCTGGTCTGGGGATACGGCGCGATCGGTCGGCGCGTGGCGCTGCACCGACGGATCCCTGCGGTCCTCGTGCTCGCGACGTTCGGCCTCACCGTGCGCACCGTCGTCGGTCTCTCGAGCGGCAGCACCTTCGCCTACTTCGTCCAGCCCGTCGCGACGACGGTCGCGCTCGCCGGGATCTTCGCCGGCTCGGCGCTGGTCGGCCGACCGCTGATCGCCCGCCTCGCCCACGACTTCGTGCCGCTCGATCCCGAGGTGGCGGGCCGGCCCGCGGTCGTCCAACTCTTCGCCGGCCTCACCATGCTGTGGGCCGGAGTGCACCTGCTGACCGCCGCCACGACCTTCGGCCTGCTCGTCAGCCTCCCTGTCCCGATGTTCGTCGCCCTCAAGACGGTCGCCTGCGCGGCGATCACGGTCGCGGCGATCGGCGTCACCGTCGTCATGGCCCTCCGTACCGTGCGGAGTGAGCAACTCGTCTTTCAGGAAGCCTGATGCAGACCACCCTCGAACCTCCTCCGCCTCCGTCCGGCGCCCCGCCGCCACCCGCACCGCGAGGACTGCTCGCGGGCCGCATCGTGACCGGCGCGCTCGTCGTGAGCCCGCTGCTGGCACTCGGTGTCGCCGTGCCGCTGCTCTGGGGGCACGGCGTCCACCTCCGGGACGCGATCCTCGCGGTCGTGCTGTACGCCGTGAGCGCCGTGGGCGTGACCGTCGGCTATCACCGCATGCTCACGCACCGCAGCTTCCGGCCCAACCGGGCCCTGAAGATCACGCTCGCCGCGGCGGGATCGATGGCGCTCGAAGGCGGCGCGATCGGATGGGTCGCCGCGCACCGGCGCCACCACCGCTTCAGCGATGCGCCCGGCGATCCGCATTCACCGCAGCGCTACGGCGAGGGTGCGTGGTCACAGGTCCGCGGCTTCGGATGGGCACACGTCGGCTGGCTCTTCTCCGCCGATGCCACCTCCACCCGGAAGTACGCGCCGGATCTCCTGCGCGACCGCGACCTCGTGACGCTGGACCGCCTGTTCCCGGTCGTTGCGATCGCGTCGCTCGGGATCCCGTTCGGGATCGGATGGTGGCTCTCCGGCTCGTGGGCCGGTGCGGTCGCCACGCTGGTGTGGGCCGGCGTGCTCCGCATGGCGCTGTTGCACCACGTGACGTGGTCGGTGAACTCGGTGTGTCACATGTTCGGCCGCCGCCGCTTCGACTCCACGGATCACAGCACCGACTTCGCGCCGCTCGCGCTCCTCTCCCTGGGCGAGTCGTGGCACAACTTCCACCACGCGGCTCCGAGCTCGGCGCGCCACGGCGTGCTCCCGCACCAGCTCGATCTCGCGGCCGAGCTCATCCGTGTGTTCGAACGGTGGGGCTGGGCGACCCACGTCCGGTGGCCCGACGCCGCGACGATCGAAGCGGCGCGCCTCCCGGCGCCGAAGGCGTCGATCGGGAAGGTGTCCCCGGTCAGCTCAGAGGCTCGAGGATGACGACGGGGATCTCGCGGTCGGTGCTGCGCTCGTAGTCGGCGAAGCCCGGGTAGCGCTCCTTCTGGGTCTGCCAGATGGTGTCGCGCTCGGCGCCCGTCGCGACCCGGGCCCGCACCGGCATGCTCGCGGTGCCGATCTCGATCGTCGCCTCGGGGTGGGCGACGAGGTTGTGGAACCAGTCGGGGTTGGTCGGGGCGCCGGCCTTGGAGGCGAAGACGGCGTAGTGGTCGCCCACCTGCTGGTACATCATCGGGTTCACGCGCTCCTTGCCCGACTTCGCACCGGTGCTGTGGAGCAGGAGCACCGGAGCACCGTCGAACTGGCCCCCGAGCCGGCCGGCGTTGGCGCGGAACTCCTCGATGATCGTCGCGTTGAAGTCGTGGACATCGCTCATGATCGCTCGTCTCGTGGGGCCGGGGTTCGTCGCTCGGGCAACCGCGCGGTCGTGCCGGGCATTCCGCTCGCGTCGGGGGGGAGGTCGGCCATCGCCGGAGTCTCGCCCGATCGTCTCGCCGGCTGGCGGCGCGCGCCCGGCGCCACCACCGGCCAGACTCGCGGAGGACCCACGAGCACGGGAGCGGCGATGAGCGAGCAGGCAGTGAAGTACCCGCCGTCGGACGAACCCGGGGTGACGGGCAAGCCGTTCCGCAAGGCGCTCACCTGGGCGGCGAAGCTCCACCAGCGTCAGCACCGCAAGGGGAAGCCGCAGGTGCCCTACGTGTCGCACCTCCTCGGGGTCACCGCCATCGTGCTCGAGGCCGGCGGCACCGAGACCGAGGCGGTCGCCGCGCTCCTCCACGACGCGATCGAGGACCAGCAGGTCACCGACGCCGCCATCTCCCGGCGGTTCGGGCCCCGGGTGGTCGACATCGTGCGCGGGTGCACCGACGATCTCGTCGCGCCCGGCGACGACCCGGAGCAGGCCGACGACGTCACGCCCCACCGGACCACGGAGAGCTGGGCGGCGCGCAAGGCCGCGTATCTGGACCATCTCGCGACCGTCGAGGACCCGAGCATCCTGCTCGTGACCGGCGCCGACAAGCTCCACAACGCACGGGCGATCGTCGACGACCTCCTGACGAGCCCGCCGGCGTGGACGGTGTTCAACGCCGCGCCGGTCAACCAGCTCGAGTACTACGCGTCGCTTCGCAAGGTGCTCGTCCACCGGCTGCCGGAGTCGCTCGGTCGGGAGCTGCGTGCCGCAGTGGACGAGATGGCGCTGCTCACCAACGTCGAGGTCGAGACCGCGGCGTGGCGCGAGGCGCACCCGGAGCTCGGTCCGTACGACGACTGAGCTCGGTCGCTCGGCCCCGGGTGCGCACGGTCGAGTGGTCGCGTGTGCACGCTCGGCGAGCCGGATCGAGATCAGGTCGTGAGCAGCTCGGTGACGCGGCGGTGGAAGACGCGCCATCGGTGCTCGTTGTCGTGCACCAATCCGGCGGAGTCGCTCAGGAGGTCGGCCGCGTGGTCCATCAGCTCGACGGCTGAATGCAGCAGCTTCGGCACCGTCCGGTCCGCGCGGAGGTCCTCGCGGAGCGATGCGGGTGCGAAGTCCACCCGGTCGAGCAGATCCAGGGCGCGGTGGAGCACATGACCGGCGAGGGAGCTCATCGAGGCCGCCTGCCAGTCGTTGGCGATGATGCGGTGCCGATCGCCGAGCAGGTCTGCGAGCTGTGCGTGGTCCGCCAGCGCGTTCGCCGCGGTCCAGGTGGCCTCCATTGCCTCGGCGAGCCAGGCTCCCGTATCGATCGAGCCGCTCGCGAGGGCTCGGAGCTCGGTCTTGAGTCGAGTGATCTCTGCGGGCTCCCCTTCGCCCTCCATGAACAGGATGCCGTCGAGTTGCAGCGCTTCTGCCGCGGTCAGGTCTTCGGCTCCCTCGTACGGATTGCGCGGGTCGACGGACACAGGATCGATGCGCTCCCAGCGGTCGGCGAGCGCACTCAGCGATCGACTGTGCCGCTGCAGCGCGACCGCCTGTTCGCGTGGTTGCGAGGCGTAGAACTTCTCGTGCTCGCGGTGGAAGCGGGACAGGTTCTCGATCGCCTCCAGGAACGGGTCAGCCATGGCCGCCTCCCGACGCGGGTCGCGGTGTGGTCGCGGTGCTCTCGCCGCCGTCACGCGGGGTCGAGGACGAACCCGCAGCCGGTCTCCGGAGCTCCGTTCGGGACGAAGTCGCCGACCGCGAGCTGTTGGAGCTCGGGCACGATGCGCGTGCTCGACATCTCGGCGGGTCCTCCCTCCAGCCGGGCCCCGGCACCCGTACACCCGGGCGCGGCGTCCCTGCGTGAGGATTGCAAGGGTCCGACGGCCCGGGCAGGGTCCTTCGGCACATACCCGGTCGGGGGGCGGTCCGGTGCCGCGGATCTGATACCCTGGGGGGTATGTGCAGAGCAACGACGTGCCGGAAGTGCGGGAAGCCGAGCTGGGCCGGGTGCGGCGCCCACGTCGAGCAGGTGCTCGGCGGCGTCCCGAAGGCGGACCGCTGCCGGTGCGCCGAGATCCCGGCCGGTCGTCCCGGTGGGACGACCGCCACGAGGCGCCGCTGGTTCAGCCGGCTATAGCCGCGGTCCCGATCGTCCGGCTCAGAACTCGCCCCGGCACCAGACCGTGCCGGTCGTGTCGGTGACGCTCACGGACCGGATCCGGGCGGCGGCGACGCTGGTCGTCGTGCCCCAGGCGCCGGCCCGCTTCGAGAACTCCAGCGCGCCGAGATCCACGTGCGAGCCGTCGTCGAGCGTGGCGGCGAGCCGGTACGTGTGCGGCGCCGCGCCGCCCTGCTCCCAGACCTGCCAGCGGGGGACCGAGACGAGCACCCACGTCGGTTCCGCGTCGTAGCGCCAGGCGCGCCCGACGTCCCGACCGGCGGGGGTGATCATCGCCGCCTCCGCGAGCTCGGAGCCGCCGTCACGCGCGATCGCCGCGCCGATGCCCATGGCCGCGGCCACGAGCACCAGGACCAGCGCGGCGGCTGCGAGCACCGGCCACCGGCGGCGACGACTCGGTGCCGCATCGTCGATGCGGGCGAGGACTGCGCTCTCGAAGCCGGCGGGGGGCTCGCCTCCGGGTGCGGCGAGCAGGACCTGCTCGCTCGTCTCGACCAGATCCTGGACGTGGGCACGACACGCAGCGCACTCGACCACGTGCGCGAGGGCGTCGGCCCGCTCGCGGCCGGCGAGCTCACCGAGCGCGAGTGCGAGGAGGATCGCGTCCTCGGGGCAGGGGTGCTCACTCATGGCTCGGCTCCTCGATCGCGAGGCGGGCGCGGACGTGGAGCAGCCCGTCGCGCAGGCGCGTCTTGGCGGTGCCGAGTGGGATGTCCTCCGCGGCGGCGATCTCGCGCGTCGTCCGACCACCGACGGTCGCGAGCAGCACGCAGCGTCGTTGCGTCTCGGGGAGCGCGGCCAGCGCGGCCGTGACCCGCTCCGTCTCGGTGCGGGTCACCGCGTCGTCCTCGGGACCGGGCCGAGGAGAGGCGATGACGATCATGGCGGTGTCGACGGGGTCGGCACCGCGAACGGTCTCGGTCCGGCGCCGGTCGATCGCCACGTTGCGGGCGATCGCGAGCAGCCAGGTCGTCACCGACCCTCGTCTCGGGTCGAAGGATCCGGCGTGTCGCCACGCGTGGACGAACGCGTCCTGCGCGGCATCGGCGGCCCGGCCCTCGTCGTGGAGGACCGAGAGCGTGAGCCCGTAGACGCGACGTTGGAACCGGCGGACGAAGGCCGCAGCCGCGGTCTCGTCACCGCTGCCGAAGCCGGCGAGGAGTGCTTCGTCCGAGGAGTCCCACACGTCCTGAATCTACGGAAGCCGGCGCCGGATGGATTGGAGCAATCCCGCGGGCCCCCGGATCCGTAGTTCGGGGAAACCCCGAGACGAGGAGCGATCACATGCGTACGACACGACTGCTGGCCCTGAGTGCGGTCGGGATGCTGGCGCTGGCGGCCTGCGGGAGCAGCGGCTCGTCCGGCTCCGGTTCGGGATCGGCGTACGGCGGCGGGACCCCGTCGACCAGCGCGAAGGCCGCCACCACGAAGGCGACCGTCTCGGTCGCGTCGGGAGGGGCGGGGGAGCATCTCGTCGGCCCGAACCAGCACACGCTGTACCTCTTCGAGAAGGACCAGGGCACCACGACGGCGTGCACGGGCGGCTGCGTGAGCATCTGGCCACCGCTCGTCGCGGCCGGCACCCCGACCGGTGGCGCCGGTGTCGACGCGGCCTCGCTCGCGACCGCGGACGGCATCAAGCCGAACCAGGTCACCTACCACGGGCACCTGCTCTACTACTTCTCCGGCGACTCCCAGCCCGGCGACATGAACGGCACGAGCATCCCGTCGTGGTTCGCGGTGGCACCGGACGGTTCGCCGTTGGGCGGCTGAGGCGCCGGCGGTCGGACGGTGGTCAGGCGGTGCGGTGCGCGTAGCTGAGGCCGTAGACGAGCCGTCGGAGCGCGAGGATCTCGTCGCCGGCGGGGATCTCGATGCCCGGGACCACGTTGGTCGGGTCGAAGATCACGGGCTCGGCGGCGTCGTCGATCGCGACGACGTCGAGCCGGCCCGCCACCAGCGTCGGTCGCTCCGGCCAGATCGCGGTGGGATCGTCGATCGGATCCCCGGGCTCACCGAGGGCGACCAGCAGGTCGAAGCTCGCCGGGCCGTTCGCGAGGCGTGATGCCAACTCGTCACGGAGATGATCGGGACCGACGGCATCCGGGTCGTCGACCGCGCGCTCGCCGCTCACCGGCGCAAACGTGTAGCGGACAGGTCGGCGGGCCCCGTCGGCGGCGACGAGCAGGAACGTGTGCAGGCTGTTGTACGCGATGGTCGCGTAGCTCGCGGGCACGGTCGCCTGGAGCGCAGCCGTGATCGCAGGGACCGCTTCGGGGTGCGCTTCGAGAAACGCGCCGATGCGCGCGGGGTCGGGTGCGCCCGTCTCGGGATCGGGCGCGGTGGGCGAGGATCAGCTCGACGAACGCATCGCCGTCGCGCACCAGGAACGCGGGCGAGCTGACTGAGACCAGATCGTGCGAACCCTCGCCGGTGCGGAGCTTCGCTGCGAGACCGCGGCCGCTCGGGATTGCGTCGGACACGCCCGGGTCGCCGCCGGGATGGGAGAAGCGCACGGTCGCGGGGGTGGTGCCCGTGACGAGGTGGTCCGCGGTGGTCAGCCCCGCGAGCGCCCCGGTGGCGGTGAAGCGTCCGGAGGCGACCACGCCCTTCGCGTGGAGCGCGCGGTGGCCCGGTGAGCTGTTCGGCGCCATGCGCAGGAGGTCGTGGATCGTCTGCGCGGTCGCCGCGAGGTCGGCGGTCATGCGGCGACGCTACCGAGGCGCCGGCGTGTGTGCCTCCACGTGGCGGTTGATCTCCGAGAGCAGGCGCCGCACGGCGACGACGTGCCCGCCGGTGCCGATGACGACGAGCCGGTAGATGCCGGCGGCCCGACCGGGGAACGCGGCGCGGGTCTCGGCCCGCAGCCGGGTCCGCCGCGGCGAGATGCGTTCGAGGTGGAAGGAGAGGGCGTAGGTCGAGAAGCGGTGATGACCCTGGAGCACCAGCTCGGAGCTCGGCACCTCGGACGCCACGTGGAACCCGGGGAGGGTGGAGCCCTCGGTGAGCGGCCGGGGTCCGGAGGCGACTCGATCGTCGGCGCCGACCAGCCGGGCGAACGTCGGCGCCACCCGTCCTGCGAACATCCGGCTGCCGACCTGGTCGACCAGCGCCGCCCAGACATCCTCCACCCCGGCGGCGATGGTCACCGAGTGCTCGTCGATGAAGGGGAGCTCTGAGATCTGCATGCGTCGTCTCAGCCGGGGGCGGCGGCGGGCCCAGTTTCGCAGAGCCCGCAGCGGGGGCGCTCTTCGACGGCCGGCGCGGTGTTCGGTCATGCTGTGCGCCGCGTTCGACCACCTCACCCGAGACGACGAGGAACTCCGATGCCCGAGGCCCTGATCATCGACGCCTGCCGCACCCCGCGTGGGATCGGCAAGCAGGGGAAGGGCTCGCTGGCGCACCTGCACCCCCAGCACCTCGGCCGCACCGTGCTCGAGGCGCTCGTCGGCGCGCAACGGGTTCGACACCGCCGACGTCGACGACGTGGTGTGGGGGACGAGCTCGCAGGTGGGCCAGCAGAGCGGTGACCTCGGGCGCATGACCGCGCTCGACGCCGGCTTCGACGTGACCGCGAGCGGCGTGACGCTCGACCGGTTCTGCGGCTCGGGGATCACGGCCAACAACATCGCGGCGAACGCGATCATGGCCGGGATGGAGGACCTCGTCGTCGGCGGTGGCACCGAGATGATGTCGCTGCCGAAGAAGGGCCTGATGCCGATGGGTTCCGGGAACCCTCACCTCCAGGAGATCCACCCGCAGTCACACCAGGGTGTGTGCGCGGACGCGATCGCCAGCCTCGAGGGCATCGAGCGGCCGGCGCTCGACGCGCTCGCCGCCGAGTCGCAGGCCCGCGCCGCGCGTGCGATCGCGGAGGGCCGGTTCGAGCGGAGCCTGATCGCGGTCAGGAACCTCGACGGCACGATGGCGCTCGACCACGAGGAGTACCCCCGGCCCCAGACCACGGCCGAGTCGCTCGCCGCGCTGGCGCCGAGCTTCCCGGCGGTCGCCGACTACCGGCACGAGGACAACCCGACGTTCCGCGAGTTGATCAACCAGAAGTACCCGGACCTCGACATCCAGCACGTGCACCACGCGGGGAGCTCGAGTGGCGTGGTCGACGGCGCGGGCGCGGTGCTCATGGCGAGTGCCGATTACGCGAAGGCGCACGGGCTCAAGGCGCGGGCGCGCGTCGTCGCGACGTCGAACATGGGCGACGACCCGACGTTGATGCTCAACGCCCCGGTGCCCGCGGCGCGGCAAGGTCCTGGCCAAGGCGGGCCTGACGCTCGCCGACATCGACCTGTTCGAGGTCAACGAGGCCTTCGCCGTGGTCGCCGAGAAGTTCATGCGGGACCTGGACCTCGACCGCGACAAGGTCAACGTCAACGGCGGTGCGATCGCGCTCGGTCACCCGATCGGCGCGACCGGCGCGATCCTCATCGGGACCGTGCTCGACGAGCTCGAGCGCACCGACGGCCAGTTCGGGCTCGTCACCATGTGCGCCGGCGGCGGCATGGCCCCCGCGATCATCATCGAGCGCGTCTGATCAGACCCGGTCGAGCTCCAGCATGCGGATGGCGTTGCCGCGGAGGATCTTGTACTTCTGCTCGTCGGTGCCCACGCCCTCGAGCATCTTCTCGCAGTACTCCTTCGAGTTCGGCCACGTGGTGTCGGTGTGCGGGTAGTCGGTCTCGAAGCAGATGTTGTTCTCACCCACCTCGTCGAGCGACCGCACGCCGTGGCGATCCCAGGTGAAGCAACCGAAGACGCGGTCGTAGTAGTAGGTCGACGGCGGCTCCGGGCACAGACGCTTGGAGTGCTGCCAGGCGTTGTGCTCCTCCCACACCGTGTCGGCCCGCTCCAGCGCGTACGGCAACCACCCGATCTGGCCCTCGGAGTACGCGATCTTCAGCTTCGGGAAGCGGTGCATGATCCCGCCGAAGAGATAGTCCCCGAGCGACGCCATCGAGTTGTTGAACCCGACCATGCTGCCCACGCCCGGCGGCGCGTCCCGTGACGAGAACGGGTCGGTCGAGCTCGACCCGACGTGCATGCACAGCGTGGTGCCCGGTGTCGTTGCACGCCGCGAGCATCGGGTCCCAGTGGCCGGTGTGCACGCTCGGCAGATCGAGGCGGGTCGGCAGCTCGGAGAAGCACACCGCCCGCACGCCCCGGGCCGCGTTGCGCTGGATCTCGGCCGACGCGAGGTCGGGATCCCAGAGCGGGATGATGCAGAGCGGGATGTTGATGCCGATCGAGGGGTCGCACCACTCCTCGACCATCCAGTCGTTGTACGCCTGTACGCACGCGAGCGCGAGCTCGCGGTCGTCGGCCTCGTAGAACGTCTGGCCGCAGAACCGTGGGAACGTCGGGAAGGGGAGCGACCCGTCGACCCAGTTGATCTCGAAGTCCTTCTTGCGCTCCTTGGCGTCCCAACAACCCGGGCGCATGTCGTCGTAGGTGGTCGCAGTCATCGTCATGACGGTCTTGTCGAACGTCGAGACGTCGTCGCCCTCGGTTGCCGCCTTCGGGATCGCGACGAACTTCTTCTGCACGTAGATGACCTTGTCCTCGTAGATCCACGCGTCGCCCCACTCGCCCTCGGGATCCTCGGTCATCTCGTACTTGGCGCCCTTCTTCAGGCGGAACTTGCCCCACCGCTTGCGCTCGACGCGGGGGCCCTTCCCCCGGTGCTTCTCGGGCAGCCACGTCTGCCAGACGTGCGCGGGCTCCACGACGTGGTCGTCGACGCTGATGATCTTGGGCAGCTCCACTCCGACCCCCGGTGTGCTCGGTACATGACGTGCGTGTCAGGTCGTCACGGTACTCCGGAGCGCGGCGGGAGCCGTCGGCGTGCGTCGCATCACGCCGAGGTCGCCGGCTGTGGTAGCGATTGACCAGCCTGGCGAGGTGGAGGTGCCGGTGGTCAAACCCGCGATCCTGACGGTGGACGACGATCCCGAGGTCTCGAAGGCGATCACCCGGGACCTGCGCCGTCAGTACGGCTCCGAGTACCAGATCATCCCGGCGGCGTCGGGCGCCGAGGCGCTCGAGCTGCTCGCTCAGCTCGCGTTGCGGAACCGACCGGTGGCACTGATCGCCTCGGACCAGCGCATGCCCGCGATGACGGGGGTGGAGCTGCTCGAACGCGCCCGGGCCCACGCGCCCGACCGCCAAGATGCTCCTCGTCACGGCGTACGCCGACACCGACGTGGCGATCCGGGCGATCAACGACATCGGCCTCGACTACTACCTGCTCAAGCCGTGGGACCCCCCGGCGGAGCGGCTCTACCCGGTGCTCGACGACCTGCTCCACGACTGGCAGGCGGGCCAGACGCCGCCGGGAGCCGGGTTGCGCGTGATCGGCGATCGATGGTCGGACCGCACGCACGAGATCAAGACCTTCCTCGCGCGCAACTACGTGCACTACGAGTGGCTCGACCTCGAGCGCGACGACGAGGCGATGCGGTTGTGCGACCTGGCGGCGGCGTCGCCCGCGGAACTGCCGCTCGTGTTGATCTCCGAGGGCAGCGAGCTGCGCGCGCCCAGCCTCTTGGAGCTCGCGACCGCCCTCGGCCTCGCGACGACGGCGCAACAGCCCATCTACGACCTCTGCATCGTGGGCGCGGGCCCCGCCGGGCTCGCCGCCGCGGTGTACGGCGCGTCGGAGGGTCTCGAGACCGTCGTGGTCGAACGCGAAGCGCCCGGCGGCCAGGCCGGCCAGAGCGCCGCGATCGAGAACTACCTGGGCTTCCCGAAGGGCTTGTCCGGTGCGGATCTCACCCGGCGCGCGGTGACGCAGGCCCAGCGCTTCGGGGCCGAGATGGTGCTCGCGCGAGACGTCGCGCGCCTCGAGGTTCGTGGGCCGGTGCGCGCGGTGCAGTTCACCGACGGCACCGAGATCGAGGCGCGGGTGGTGCTCGTCGCGACCGGCGTGTCGTACCGGCTGCTCGAGGCGCCGGGCATCGCGGATCTCGCCGGACGCGGCGTCTACTACGGGGCGACCGCGAGCGAGGCGCAGGCGTGTGAAGGCGACGACGTCTACGTCGTCGGTGCGGCCAACTCGGCGGGCCAGGCCGTGCTCAACCTGGCGCGCTTCGCCCGCCGGGTCGTGCTGCTGGTGCGGTCGGACGCACTCGAGAAGTCGATGTCGAAGTATCTCGTCGAGCGGATCCAGGCGGCCGAGAACGTCGAGGTCCGCCTGGAGACCGAGGTCGTGGCGGGTCGGGGCGACGGGCACCTCGAGTCCCTGACGATCGCGGACCGCGCGGACGGGACCGAGGAGGAGGTCGCCACGAACTGGCTCTTCGCCTACATCGGCGCGCAACCCCGAACCGACTGGCTCGGGGATGCAGTGCTGCGTGACGCGAAGGGCTTCGTGATCACCGGGCCCGAGGTCGCCGCGCACGACGGCGCGTGGGCGCTCGGCCGCCCACCGTTCGCGCTCGAGACGAGCGTGCCCGGCGTGTTCGCGGCGGGCGACGTCCGACTGGACTCGATGAAGCGGGTCGCGTCCGCGGTCGGGGAGGGAGCGATGTCCGTGTACCTCGCCCACCGGTACCTGGCGACCGTCTGATGGAGCTCGCCGAGGTCCGCGACCTCTTCATCTTCGACGGCCTGACCGACGAGCAGGTCGGCCAGCTCCTCGACGCCGGCGAGGAGGTGGTGTTCGGGCTCGGGGACGTGCTGTTCCTCCAGGCCGACCCGGCCGAGTTCTGGTGGGTGCTCATCGAGGGGAAGGTCGCGCTGCGTCGCCGCGCCGGCCACGAGGAGTCGGTGGTCGCGGTGATGGAGCGTCCGGGTGTCTGGGCCGGAGGCTTCCTCGCCTGGGCGGAGACGTCGGGGTACCTGACCACCGGTGAGGGTGCCGGGCCCGGGCGCATGCTGCGCGTGCCGTCGGCCGCGCTCCACGATCTCACCAAGTCGTGGTTCTCGTTCGGCGTGCACATGATCGAGGGCGTCTTCCAGACGGTCCGCAACATGGAGGCGATCTCCCACCAGCGGGAGTCGCTCGTCGCGCTCGGCACGCTCGCGGCCGGACTCGCGCACGAGCTGAACAACCCGGCCGCGGCGACCGCCCGTGCCGTCGACGCCCTGGACGAGACCTGCACCGAGCTGATGGACACCCTCGTCCGGTTCGCCGAGCAATCCCTCACCGCGGAGCAGTTCCTCGCGATCGACGCTGCGCGTCGTGAGCTGGACGCGACGGACGCCGACGCCGATCCACTGGCGGTCGCCGATCGTGAGGAGGCGCTGGGCGAGTGGATGGATCGTCACGACATCGCCGACGGCTGGCGGATCGCGCCGACGCTCGCGGCGGCCGGAGCGGACGAGGCGTGGTGCGAGCGGGCCTCGGCCGCGCTCGGACCGGAGACGATCGGGGCGGGTCTGGACTGGATCGCCGGCACGGCCATGACCCGGTCGCTGCTGGCCGAGATGCGCGAGTCCTCGGGTCGGGTGTCGACGCTCGTCGGTGCGGTGAAGTCCTACTCCCAGCTCGACCGGGCGTCGGTGCAGCTCATCGACGTCACCGAGGGCATCGAGACGACGCTCGTCATCCTCGGGCACAAGCTGCGCGACGGCATCACGGTGGAGCGGGACTTCGACGAAGGTCTGGATCGCATCGAGGCCAACCCGGGGGAGCTGAACCAGGTGTGGACCAACCTCGTCGACAACGCGATCGATGCGATGGACGGCCAGGGCACGCTGCGCCTCGCCGTGCGTTCGACGCCGACCGGGATCGCGGTCGAGGTCGCAGCGACACGGGACCGGGATGCCGCCGGAGGTGCAGGCGCGCGTGTTCGACCCGTTCTTCACGACCAAGGAGGTCGGCAAGGGCACCGGGCTCGGCCTCGACATCTCCCGCCGGATCGTCGTCGAGCGCCACCACGGGGACATCGAGATCGACTCGGGCCCCGCGGGCACGACGTTCCGCGTGCTGCTCCCGGCCCGTCAGGCCTGAACCGCTGGACCGCCCCCCGGTTCACTCGTCGTCGAGGCGGAAGCCGACCTTCATCGTCACCTGGAAGTGTGCGATCTCGCCGTCCTCGAGGTGGCCGCGGATGTCGGTGACCTCGAACCAGCCGAGGTGCCGGAGCGACTCCGACGCCCGCGCGACCCCGCTGCGGATCGCGGCGTCGATCCCGTCGGGACGACGACCCGACGATCTCGGTGACCTTGTAGGTGTGGTCGGGCACGGGGCTGCTCCTCTGCTCGTGGACGGTGCGACGGGGCATTCTTGCCGGGCGGACTCGTGAAGGCTCAGATCGGCGGTCCCACGGTGAAGCGGCCGAGACTCCGTCGTCAGTCGGCGAGCTGGAGGACCTCGTCGAATCCTCGACGCAGAGCGTCGAGGAGCACGGCCGGATCGGCGACCGCTCCGGCATCGGTGTTGACGCCGATGTTGCAGGTTCCTCCGTACGACATGAGGGTGAGGTTCACCGCCGAGCCGAGCGTCGGGCCGAAGGGATAGAAGGACTCGAGTCGGGCGCCCCCGATGTACACGTCGCCGGCAAATCCGGGGACGTTGCTCGCGAGGAAGTCGACGTGCTTGAGCATGCCTCCGGTGACGGTGATCGGCAGCAGGTTGAGGACCGCGGCGATCGCGTTCGAATAGGGGATCGCGCGCTCATGACGCGAGTCGCGGCAGAGCGTGTCGATCACCTTGATCCGCTCGACCGGGTCGACGACCGACGTCGGGACCTCGAACCGCACCAGGGTGACCTTGTTGCCCCCTTCGGGGTCGTTCTCGCCGCGGATGCTGATCGGCATCGTGAGCCGGAGCTGTTCGACGGTCTGGCCGTGTTGCTCGTGGTAGATGCGGAGCCCGCCGGTGATTCCGGCGAGGAAGGCGTCGTTGAGGGATCCACCGGCCCGATGCCCGGCGTCGCGCAGGCGGGCGAACGGCACGTCGAGGGTGTCGTAGTGCCACTGGAGGCGCCGACCCGTCATCACGGGCGACCGGGTGCTGGTGACGGGCCGGACCATTCGGGCGATCGACGTCACGGTGCTCGCGACGTCGGAGGCCGCGCCGAGCGGATCCCGGACGGCGCTCGCGAACCGACCCGGGGACGGACCGGAGGACGTCGCGGACCGACCCGATCGCCCGCAACCCGTTGAAGGTCAGCGCATCGACGAGCTGGTCGAGCAGGCCGCGGGAATGACCCACGGGCAGCTCCGGCAGCGGACCGGGCGCCCCGGTGGGATGGCGTTCGAGGTCCACCATGTGCGTCGCGAGCTGGATGCCCCCGATCCCGTCGGTCAGTGCGTGGTGGACCTTGATGACCAGCGCCGCGGCGTCGTCGGGCAGGCCCTCGAGCAGGGTGATCTGCCACAACGGGCGTTCGTGGTCGAACGCGCTCATGCCGGCGTTCCTCGCGAAGGCGATGACCTCGTCGAACCCGCCCGCGTGCGGGATCCGCGCCCGGCGCAGGTGCCACGAGAGATCGAAGTCGGGGTCGATGATCCACCGCGGCGGCGCGAGCTGCAGTGGGAACTGCACGAGCTTCTGCCGGAACGTCGGGGCGAGGCGCGTGGCCCGCTCGACCCGCTCGCGCAGCACGTCCCAATCGGGGACCCGATCGAACACGGCGACCGCGACGACGGTGGAACGCAGCAAGGGATCGCGTTCCAGCTGCATCGTGAACGCATCCGAATCGCTCAGATGGCGCTCGACCGCGATGCTCATCGGCGTACTCCCGTCGCGTCCCTCGCGCCCCCAGGGTCTCCCGTCCGCCCGGCCACGACCAGGGTCGAAAGCCCTTCGACGCGCCCGCCGTCGGCCGAGCGGAGGCCCCCCGGACGTCATGGCCGATCCCCGGTCCCGATGTCTGGCGTGGGAGCCGTCGCCGGGGCGTCGCCCTCACTGCAGCGAGCGCTGACCTCGGGGGTGCACGCCGCGGCCAGGTTTGCGTCGAGGAGCGCGAGCGCGCGCTCATGGAGATGATCGACACCCCTTGCTGCGCCGGAGGCGACCAGATCGACGTCGGCGGCGGTCTCGTAGTCGCCGGTGATCCCGAAGTACAGGCGCCCGTTGTAGGAGAGGATGGCCGTGCTCACGCGCACGCCGTGGCTGATCGGGACGAACGGGCGGTACTCGAGCATCTCCCGACCCAGGCAGTAGAGCGGGAACTGCGGTCCCGGAACGTTGGTGGTCACGGTGTTGATCGAACGTTGCGGGAGTTGGTGCATCGCGCGGATCGCGAGCCGGCTCAGCGCCCCCACGACCATCGGCGGGGCGAGGTCACCGATCGCCGTCACGGCCTCGCCCGCTTCCGCCATGTGTGAACCCTTGAGCTCGCTCATCTGCTCGTGGACCAGCCCGAGTCGTTCCACCGGGTCGGCCACGTGCACCGGCAAGTCGTACAGGAGGCTCGACACGCGATTGTCGGGGACCCCGCGGCCGTCGGCGTGTCGCGTCGACACCGGCACCATCGACCGGACCACCGCGTGGTCGGCGACCTCACCACGCGCGATCAGCAGGTCCCGGTATCCGGCGCTCACCACGGCGAGCACGACGTCGTTGATCGTGCCGCCGAACGCGGCCCGGATCCTTCTGACGTCGTCGAGGCTCGCGGAGGAGTGCGCCCAGACGCGGTGTGGGCCGATGGTGCCCTCGATCGACAGGATCGGCGTGCTGCGAAGCTCGCCCGCGAAGCGGGCGAGTCCGCGGGCCGCTCCGATCGCGGCACGAATCGCGCCCGGCGGATGCAGGGCCGAGCGAGTGAGGTCGCGCGCGGTGGTGAGCGCGTCACCCACGAGGCCGGCCCAAGCGTCGAGCACCTTCGCCACTCCACTGGGCTCGGGCCGGGGTTCCCAGGGTTCGGCTTCGGGCAGTGTGGTCTTCGCCTCGGCGTCCAGCAGCACGGCGAGCAGCTCCACCCCGGCGATGCCGTCGACCATGCAATGGTGGATCTTGAACACGAGACCCCAGTGCCCGCCCTCGAGACCCTCGATGAGCCACGTCTCCCAGAGCGGTCGGTCGCGATCCAACGGTTGCGACATCAGCCGTCCCATCAGCCGACAGAAGGTCGCGTCGTCACCGGGTCGGGGCAGTGCCGTGTGCCGCAGGTGGTAGCCGAGGTCGAAATGCGGGTCGTCGGCCCAGACGGGCCGCCCCAGCTCGAACGGGACCCGCCGCACCCGTTGGCGGTAGCGGGGGATGAGGTGCAACTTGGAGGCGACCAGCTCGCGGAGATCGTCGAATGCCGGCGGCGCGCCGGCGAACACGCACGCCCCGGCGATGTGCATGTGCGCGATGTCGTCCTCCAAGTGGAGGAACTCCGCGTCGAGCGTGGTCAATCGGTCCATGCGACCTTCCTCGTGTTCCCGTGCGAAACGGGGGTACGGACGAGCAGCGCACTCATCATCGGACTCCGATCCGGCTCACCGCGGGAGACGGCGGATGTCTGCATTCGACGCTGCGACGAACGGGTTGGGAAGACAAGAGCCGAAGGTCCTCTGCGAATGCCGCGGTGAAGGCCGATGGGGCTCTCCAACCTCCGACGCGGTCCTGACCGAGATCGGGACTTCCGTACCTGGGCCGGCACCTCGGTCCTTCGTAGGGTGCGGGCGACGGTTGGAGATCGGAGGCGACATGGCACGCATCGACGGTGGTGAGCTGCTGGTCCGGGCCCTGCGAGCCGAGGACGTCGAAATGATCTTCTCGATCTCGGACATCGCGTCGAGCCCGATCGTGCGGAGTGCGCACACCGCGGGGATTCGTCATGTCGGACCGCGTCACGAGAGCGCGGCCGTGCACATGGCCGACGCGTGGGCGCGCAGCTCCGGCCGCATGACCGTCGCGATCGGTGCGGCCGGTCCCGGCGTCGCGAACATGGTTCCCGGGGTGATGTGCGCGTGGGTCGAGGGCGTCCCGCTGCTCGCCATCGGCACGCAGCGGGTGCGTCGTTCCGTCCACGCGTTGCGCCGGGGTCGGTTCCAGTTCGGCCCCCAGATCGAGGTCATGCGCCCGGTCACCAAGTTCGCCGCGTCCGTCGAAGAAGCCCGTCGCATCCCGGAGTTCGTGCGGGAGGCCTTCCGCCTCGCGCTCGCCGGCCGGCCCGGCCCCGCGTACTTGGAGATCCCCGCTGACGTGCTGCTCGAGGAGGTCGACGAGGACGAGGTCGTGATCCTCGATCCCGCCGCGTACCGGTTCGCGCCGGGCGCGCCCGACCCGGATTCGGTCGACGCGGCGGCCGAGCTCCTGGGGGGCGCTCGCCGTCCCCTGCTGCTCGCGGGCTCGGGTGTGCACCGGGCCGACGCGGCGGAGGAGCTGCGCGAGGTGGCCGAGCACCTCGGCGCGCTCGTGATGACCACGGCTCCCGCACGCGGCGCGATCTGCGAGGACCACCCGCTCTCGGCCGGCATGGCCTTCCCGTGGGGGACACCGGCCCACCTGGAATCCGACGTGGTCCTGGCGGTCGGTACCCAGGCGGGTGAGTCGCTCCAGTACCTCTCGCCCCCGGCCTGGGCCGGGCCCGAGACGCAGCGACTCGTGCATCTCGACGCCGACGCGACACGAATCGGGGTGAACCGTCCCGTCGACGTCGCGATGGTCGGCGACGCACGGGCCGGCTTGGCCGCGCTCGCCGCGGCCCTCCGGCGCCGCGGCACGCCGCGCGCACCGGATCCGGCCGCCGCGGCCTACGCGGCCGACGCCCGAGCGTTCCGGCACGCCCTTGCGCGTTCCTACGCGGAGATCGACGGATCGCCGGTCCATCCCGGCCGGCTCGCGGTCGAGCTCGCGAGCATGCTCGCCGAGGACGCGATCGTCTGCATGGACGGAGGCAACACCGGCTTGTGGGCGAGCCTCGCGCTCACGGTGCGCAGACCGCGGTCGTTGATGTGGACCGGTCACTACGGACACCTCGGCACCGGACTGCCCTACGCGATCGGCGCGAAGCTGGCCAACCCGAACCGACCCGTCGTCCTGCTCTCCGGCGACGGCGCGTTCGGCTTCAACCTCCAGGAGCTCGAGACCGCGGCTCGCGAACGCGTCGCCGTCGTCGCCGTCATCAACTGCGACTACGCCTGGGGCATGGAGGAGGTGTACATGGAGAAGACGGCGGGGACGACCGTCGGGGTGAAGACGAGCAAGGTGCGCTACGACCTCGTCGCCGACGCCCTCGGGTGCCACTCCGAGTACGTCGAGCACACCGACGACCTGCGCGGCGCGATCCAACGTGCGCTGGGCGCCGGCCGACCTGCCGTGGTGCAGGTGGTCGTCGACGACCGCGAGAACATCAACCCTCCCGGGCTCGACGACTTCACCGCGATGTATCACGCCGACAACACCTGAGCCATGGCGACGACGCGGGGACGGGCGGTGGTCACAGGTGGGGCAGGTGGTCTCGGCCGCGCGTTCTGCGCCGCGCTCACTGCTGCCGGTTACGAGGCAGTGCCGGTCGACATCACCGGAACCGACCGGACCCTCGACGTGACCGACGCGGTGGCGTGTCGCGCGCTCGCCGCGGAGTTGACGCCCACGGTGTGGGTCAACAACGCGGGGGTGACCGGCGCCGGGGCGTTGCTGGAGCTCGACGACCGCGAGGTCGAGCACATCGTGCGCGTGAACCTGCTCGGTGTCGTGCACGGCACCCGGGCCGCCGCGGCCACGATGCTCGCTGCGGATGGGGGTGCGATCCTCAACGTCGCCTCGCTCGCCGGGTGGGCGCCGACGCCCCACATCGCGGTCTACTCGGCGACCAAGCACGGTGTGCGCGCGTTCAGCGTCGCCGCCGCGGCCGAGCTGCGGGACGCGCCGGTGCGGGTTCGGTGCCTCTTGCCGGACGGGATCCGGACCCCGATGGTCGATGTCGCCGATCCCCGTCACCTCATGTCCTTCACCGGGGCGCGCCTGCTCGAGCCCGAGGAGGTCGCGGCGGCCGGTCTGCGGCTCCTGGGATCACGTCGGGTCCTCGCCTCGGTGCCGCCGTCGCGGGGCCTGATGGTGCGGATGCTCGGGATCGCGCCGACGCTCGCCTTCGCGTTGCAGCGTACGGTCGAGCGACGGGCACGCCGCCACCAGTCCCGAGCCGTCGCCGAGCAGGGGCGGCACCGAGAATGAGCCGCGTGCTGATCACCGGCGCGGTCGGGTTCATCGGCACCGCCCTGGCGACGCGCTACCGGGCGGACGGGTGGGAGGTCGTCGGCGTCGACGTGCGGGGTGACCCTGACTCGCGCGTGCTCGCCGGTGACATCAGTCGACCCGGACCGTGGCAGGACGCGGCGCTCGGCTGTGACGTCGTGGTCCACACCGCCGCGCTGGTGTCGAACACCGCGACGCTCGAGGACGCATGGCGCGTCAACGTGTGCGGGACCCGTCACGTGATCGACGCGGCACGCGACGCGCCCACGTCCGGCGCGTGGTCGTGTTCTCGTCGTTGGCCGTGTACTCGCACGAACGGGACGGCTGCGTCGACGAGCAGACGCCGGTTCGGCCGTCCGGCGCCGTCTACGGCGACACCAAGATCGCGGCCGAGCAGGTCGCGTTCCAGGCCCACGCGGCGGGTGAGGTCGAGGTCACGGTCGTCCGCCCCGGTGACGTGTACGGGCCGGGCTCACGCCCGTGGACGGTGCTGCCCGTGGAGATGCTCCGCCGTCACCAGGTCGTGCTCCCGGCCCGCGGGCGGGGCCGGTTCGTCCCGGTGTACGTCGACGATCTCGTCGACGCGGTCGTACGTGCCGCCGCGTGTCCGGATGCCGCTGGGCAGGCCTTCGCCATCACGGGCGGATGCTCGGTCAGCACGCGGGAGTTCTTCGGCCACTACTCGCGCATGCTCGGCATCCGTCCCCCGCCCGTCGCTCCCACTCGTGTCGCGGTCGCGGTCGCCGAGACGATCGGGCGCTCCCTGCGCGCCTTCGGCCGACCGAGTGAGGCCAACGCGGCAACGATGCGCATGCTGAGCGCGACCGGCGAGGTGTCGATTGCCAAGGCGCGCGAGCTCCTCGGCTGGGAGCCGCGCGTCGACCTCGAAGAGGGGATGCGCCGTACCGAGGCCTGGCTCGCGACCGAGGGCCTCCTGGCACGGTCCTGAGCGCGGTGGGAACCTTCGCAAGGGGAGTGGCGGCGGGGACGGGCTCTCCTCTCCCCAGGGGACCGGGACCATCGCCTCTGGTGAAGCGGCGTCGACTGAGGTCGCATTGGTCGGAGGACCAAAGGGGTGTTGCCATGGATGCACGGTCCGATGTGGAGGCTGTGATCGCCGCGATGGGCGCGTCGTTCCGAACGGAGCACGTCTGCCCTTCGTGCGACGAGGTGGGGTTGATGCGGGTGCACGACTGTGATGCCGCACACCTGCTGTGCGGGAGCTGTGGGCAGTGTTGGTCACATGCGGAACACGGCGCGCTCCGCACCGCCGACCCACTGAGCTGCGAAGGGTGTCGGGACCAGCCGAAGGAGGTCTGCCTCGCCCGTCTCGCCACCGACTTCCCGCAGTTCGGGTCCGGTCCCTCGCTCGAGACATGAGCGACGCGCACGTCGCGATCACGACGGGAGCGAACTCCGGGATCGGCCTCGCGACGGTACTGGAGCTCGCTCGCCGTGGGTTCCGTTCGGTGGGCACCGTGCGCCCCGATGCCAAGGCGGCGGTCGTCGCCGAGGCCGCCAGGAACGTCGGCGTCTCGGTGGACACGGTCGTGCTCGACGTCACCGACCCCGATGGGTGCGCTCGCGGGAGGGGATCCACGTCGTCCTGGGGTGGTGGCAACCCCTCATGGGTGAGCCCGTGCGCGGCGCGAAGACGATCGGCACGGCGCTGACGACGCGCTGGCCGCGTGCCCGCTATCTGGTGGGCTACGACGCACAGGCGCTCGCGCTGTGGAGCTCGCTCACGCCGACCGAGATCAAGGACCAGATCGTTCGTCGGGTGCTGTCGCTCTGACCGGCGCCGTGTCGACGGCGGCGCGGCTAGGTCCAGCTGGAGGGTTGGGTCCGCCCGGCGTGGCGCAGCAGGGTCCTCACGTAGCTGGCGCGCTCGAACGCATCGGGGTCCCGTACGGAGCGCGCGCTCACGCTGCCGCGCATCTGGGTGACCGACGCGTAGGCGCCGTCCTCGAGCCACGTGGTCAAGCCGTCGCGCAGGACGGTGAGGTGATCGGGCCCGTGCCGCAGCAACGCCGAGGTCGACATCGCGACGTCGGCGCCGGCCAGGAGCACCTTGACCACGTCTTCCGGGGTGTGGACTCCACCCGACGCGGCGAGCGAGACCCCGACCCGACCGTGCAGGAGGCCGATCCAGCGCAGGGGCAGGCGCAGATCGGCGGAGGTGCTGAGGGTCATGCTGGGGGTGACGTCGAGCGTCTCGAGGTCGATGTCGGGTTGGTAGAACCGGTTGAACAGCACGAGCCCGTCGGCACCGGCACCGGTCAGGCGTTGCGCGACGTTGGCCATCGCGGTGAAGAAGGGTGAGACCTTGACGGCGAGTGGCACGCGCACCGCGGACCGTACTGTTGCGACGAGGTCGGTGTAGCGGGTCTCGATGTCAGCGGCCTCGTCGCCGACGTCCGCGGCCACCAGGTAGACGTTGAGCTCGAGGGCATCCGCGCCGGCGTCGACCAGGGCGCGGGCATAGGAGGTCCAGCCTCCGGCCGAGTTGCCGTTGAGGCTCGCGATGACAGGGATGTCGAGCGCCGCTTTCGCCTCCTCGACGAGCCGGATGTGGCCGTCGACGCCGGTGCGGTCCCCGGTGATGTCGGGGAGATAGGTCATCGCCTCGGCGAAGGACTCGGTGCCGGCGCCGAGGAATCGCTCCTGCTCGCGGATCGTCCGCTCGATGTCCTCCTCGAAGAGCGAGGGCAGCACGACCGCGGCGGCACCCGCGTCGGCGAGGCGGCGCAACGTGTCGACCTGCCCGGTCAGAGGGCCGGCCGACGCCACGAGTGGGGAGTCCAGCTCGAGCCCGAGGTACTGGGTCGACAGATCCGTCATGCATCCTCCGTGGTCGGGGCCTCGTCGGTCGTGCCGCCGGCGCCGGCGGTCGGCGGCACGGCACGCTCGATCCCGGCGAGCTGGCGGTAGAAGCGCCAGCGCTCGTCCACGTCGGCCTGGGCCAGCGTGAGGAGCGCGGCCGCGTGCTCGGGCTTGGCCCGCGCCAGCATCGAGAAGCGACCCTCTGCCGCGGTGAACTCGGCGAGGGGGATCGACGGGTCCTTGCTGTCGAGCGCGAACGGGAGCGTGTGCTCGTCACCCCCCGGGCGGTACCGGTAGAGCGGCCAGTAGCCGGAACGGACGGCGTCCTTCTGGTGCGACATCGACGTGGTCATGTCGATGCCGTGGGCGATGCAGGTGGAGTAGGCGATGATCAACGACGGTCCCGGCCATGCCTCGGCCTCGAGGAAGGTCTTGACCGTCTGAATGTCGTTCGCGCCGATCGCGACCTGGCCGACGTAGACGTTGCCGTACGCCATCGCCTCGACGCCGAGGTCCTTCTTCGCCGTCCCCTTCCCGCTCGATGCGAACTTGGCGACGGCCGCACGCGGGGTCGCCTTCGAGGCCTGCCCGCCCGTGTTCGAGTACACCTCGGTGTCGAGCACGAGGACGTTCACGTCGCGTCCCGACGCGAGCACGTGATCCAGGCCACCCGCGCCGATGTCGTACGCCCAGCCGTCGCCGCCGACGAGCCACACGGTCTTGCGCACCAACGCGCCGGTGATCGGAGCCAGCCGGCGGGCGAGCGCGGCGGTCTCCGATCCGGACGATCCGGGCGCGGTCGCGAGCTGGTGCACACGCGAATCGAGCGTGTCGAGGCGCGCTCGCTGTGCCGCGGATCGCGGCGTCGTCCGCCGGCTCGCGGGGGTCGACGGCGAGGATCGCGATGGCGAGATCGGTGCCGACAGGCTCCGCGAGCGCTTCGAGCAGGCGCCGCGCGTCCACGATCTGGTGCTCGAGCGCGACCCGGATGCCGAGGCCGAACTCGGCATTGTCCTCGAACAACGAGTTCGACCAAGCCGGGCCCACGCCCGGCGGCGTTCGTGCCCCAGGGCGTGGTCGGGAGGTTGCCGCCGTAGATGGACGAGCATCCGGTCGCGTTGGCGATGATCACCCGATCGCCGAAGAGCTGCGTGAGCAGCTTCAGATACGGCGTCTCACCGCACCCGGCACATGCGCCCGAGAACTCGAACAGCGGCTCGCGCACCTGCGCGCCCTTGACCGAGCCGGGATCGATCAGTGTGGGATCGGTCTCCGGGAGGGCGACGAAATACTCGAAGTTCTCACGCTCCGCCTCGAGGTGGGGCCCGATCGGCTCCATGTTGATCGCGCGGTGCTTCACCTCGCTCTTGGAGTGCGCCGGACACACGTCGACGCACACGCCGCACCCGGTGCAGTCGTCGGGGGCGACCTGGATGCTCAGCAGCAGCCCGGGGTGCTCGTGCGACCGGAAGGGCTTGGTCAGGAACGAGTCCGGCGCCTCACCCGTCCCGGGGTCGGGGGGCAGCAGCTTCATGCGGATCGCCGCGTGTGGGCAGACGACGGCACACCGGCCGCAGTCGATGCAGATGTCGGGATCCCACACCGGGATCTCCGTCGCGATCTGGCGCTTCTCGACTCGTGCGGTGCCCGTCGGGAAGGTGCCGTCGGGTGGGAGCGCGCTCACCGGCAGGAGGTCGCCGTCGCCGGCCAACATCATGTTCGTGACCCGCTGGACGAAGTCCGTCGCGGTCGCCGGGACGAAGGGCCTGCGCCGTTGGGTGGCATCGACGACATCGGGATGCGCGAGGCGTTCGAGCGCGGGCACCGCCCGATCGACGGCCGTGACGTTCACCGCGACGACCGGACCACCGCGTTTGCCGTACGCGTGCTCGATGGACTCCTTGATCGCCGCGGTCGCCTCATCGGTGGGCAGGAGATCGGTGAGCGCGAAGAAGCACGTCTGCATGATCGTGTTGATCCGACCCGGAAGACCGACCTCGCGGGCGACGCGATGTGCATCCACGACCCACACGTCGAGCCCGAGCGTGATGATTGCCTCCTGGATCTCGACGGGGAGGTGCTCCCAGGTTCGATCGCCGTACGGGCTGTTCAGCAGGAAGGTGGCGTCCGGCTCGGCGAGCCGCAACACGTCGACCCGTTCGAGGAGACCGAACTGGTGGCAGGCGACGAAGTTGGCCCGGCCGATGAGGTAGGTCGAATCGATCGGTGCAGGGTCGAAGCGCAGATGCGAGACCGTCATCGAGCCGGACTTCTTCGAGTCGTAGACGAAGTAGCCCTGGACCTGGAGATCGGTGTGCTCGCCGACGATCTTCGTCGTGTGCTTGTTGGCGCCGACGGTGCCGTCCGACCCGAGCCCGTAGAACACCGCGCGCACCATGGCGTGATCGGTCACGAATTCCGGGTCGACGTCCAGGCTGGAGTGGGTGACGTCGTCGACGATGCCCACCGTGAAGCGGCGAGGCTCGGCCCCCGCACCGAGGTGATCGAAGACGGACTTGACCATCGCCGGGGTGAACTCCTTGGACGACAGCCCGTACCGGCCTCCGATGATCCGTGGCATCGGCCGTCCGTCGGTGAGGTTCGCATCGGTCAACGCGGCCAGCACGTCGAGGTGCAACGGGTCGGCGGTGGCGCCCGGCTCCTTGGTCCGGTCGAGGACCGCGATCGAGCGCACGGTCTCGGGGACCGCGCGTGCGAAGGCCGCGGCGGGGAACGGTCGGTACAGCCGGACGCGCACGAGGCCGACGCCCTGACCGCGCAGCGCCGCCACCGTCTCGGCCGCGGCACCCGCACCCGATCCCATCAGGACGATGACGCGTTCGGCGTCCGGGTCGCCCTCGTACTCCACGAGTCCGTAGTCCCGACCGGTCCGCGCTCCGAGCCGGGCGAACGCGCGCTCGACGATTCCGGGGACCGCGTCCACGAACGGGTTCACGGCTTCGCGCGCCTGGAAGAACACGTCGGGGTTCTGCGCGGAGCCGCGAAGCACCGGCCGGTCGGGATCCAGGCCGCGCAGCCGGTGCTCGACGATCCGTTCCTCGTCGACGAGTGCGGCGAGGTCGGCCTCGGTGACGGGCCGGATGCGGGCGATCTCGTGCGACGTGCGGAAGCCGTCGAAGAAGTGCAGGAACGGCACCCGGGACTCGAGCGTCGCCGCGTGGGCCACGGCCGCCAGGTCGGAGGCCTCCTGCACGGAGCCCGACGCGAGCATCGCCCATCCCGTGGGACGGGCCGCCATGACGTCGCTGTGGTCCCCGAAGATCGACAGCGCGTGCGTCGCGACCGTCCGCGCCGCGACGTGGATCACGGCGGGGCTGAGCTCGCCGGCGATCTTGTACATGTTCGGGAGCATGAGCAGGAGGCCCTGGGAGGCCGTGAACGTCGTCGCGAGCGCGCCCCGCGTGGTCGCACCGTGCAGGGCGCCCGCGGCCCCGGCCTCGGACTGCATCTCGATGACATCGGGCACCGAGCCGAACAGGTTCGGCCTTCCCACGCCGGCCCACACGTCGGCGAGCTCGCCCATCGGTGACGCGGGGGTGATCGGGTAGATCGCGATCGTCTCGGCGAGCGCGTACGCCACGCGAGCGGCCGCTTCGTTCCCGTCGATCGATTCCCAGGGTGTGTCCGGCACGGTCGGGCGGTCAGTCACCGGGCCACGATCGTGCGGCGGCGCTCTCGTGTCCAGGGGCGGAAGGCCTGGCCGAACACGATGAGGGACCCGATTCCGGCGGATGCGCGGGCGCCGGCGGGTCGGCCCGAACGGCCCGGCTGCCGCCGGCCCCGCCTACTCTTCGGCGCATGTGCGACACGATGGTGGTCGTCCGCGCCGACGGCGTGCTGTTCGCCAAGAACTCGGGCCGCGATCCCAACGAGGCCCAGCTGCTCGAGTGGCAGCCCCGCCGGAGCCACGCCGCCGGCGCCCGCCTGCGCTGCACCTGGATCGAGATCGACCAGGTCGCCGAGACCGCGGCCGTGCTCCTCAGTCGCCCGTTCTGGATGTGGGGTGCCGAGATGGGCGCCAACGAGCACGGTGTCGTCGTGGGCAACGAAGCGGTGTTCACCCGCGAGGCCTACGCCGACGTCGGCCTCACCGGCATGGACCTGCTCCGGTTGGCGCTCGAGCGGTGCACCACCGCTTCCCAGGGGGTCGAGACGATCGTCGCGCTGCTCGAGCGGCACGGTCAGGGTGGCGGCTGCGGGCTCGAGAAGCCCGGCGAGTCGTATCACAACGGCTTCATCGTGGCGGACCGGCACGAGGCCTACGTGCTCGAGACCGCCGGCGCGAAGTGGGCGGTCGAGCCCGTGACCGACGGTGCCCGCTCCATCTCGAACGGGCTCACCATCCCCGGGTTCGCGAAGACCTACGCCGAGCCGGTGCACACCCATTTCTCCCGCTGCCGCACGCGCCGGCGCATCACCGAGGCCGGCGCCCGCCGCAGCACGGCGGCGGCCGGTCTCGTCGCGGCTCTCCGCGACCACGGCACCGGCGGACCGGTGCCGCACTACTCGGTGATCACGGGCGCGCTCGCCGGGCCGTGCATGCACGCGGGCGGCACGATCGCGGCGTCGCAGACGGCCGGCTCGTGGGTGTCCGAGCTCGGCCCCGAGGGCGACCGTCACTGGGCGACCGGAACGGCGGCGCCCTGCACCGGGATCTTCAAGCCCGTCCGCGTCGATGCACCGCTCGACCTCGGACCGGCACCCGTCGAGACCTACGACCCGGACAGCCTCTGGTGGCGGCACGAGCTCCTGCACCGGCGCGTGCTCGCGGATCCCGCCCGGCTCGTGCCGTTGTTCGCGCCCGAGCGGGACGCGGTGGAAGCGGAGTGGTTCGTCCGTCCACCCGAACCGGCGATCGCATTCGCCGAAGCCGACCGGCTCGAGACGCGCTGGACCGACACCGCCGCTGCCGCGGCGACCGGGCGCGACACCCGCCCGATCTGGGCGCGGCGCTACTGGCAGGTCCGCAACCGCCGGGCCGGCATCCCGCTCGGGGCGCACGTGGCGCGGGACCGGGCATCGTGAGACCCGATGAGCCGTACGCAAGCCGGGCCGCCGCGACCGAGGCGTTCGCCGCGCACGTGAACCGCGGCAAGGTCGCGGCGTTCGCCGCGCTCGGGCTGGACCTCGTGATGGGCGAGCGCGAAGGCGCGCGCTTCCGGGACGCGTTCGAGGACCGCTGGTTCTACAACTGCCACTGCAACGGCGGCGTGTTCAACCTCGGGCACCGGAACCCCGAGGTCGTCGCGGCGGTACGGGGTGCGCTCGACGACCTCGACATCGGCAACCACCACCTCGTGTCCGGCTGGCGGGCCGCGCTCGCGGATCGGCTCGCCGCGACCACGGGCGGGCTCCTGCCGGGCGTCGTGTTCGGCGTCGGTGGCGGGGAGGCCAACGACCTCGCGATCAAGCTCGCCCGCGCCCACACCGGGCGCGGGGGAGTGGTGTCCGCGATCGGCGGGTATCACGGTCACACCGGGCTCTCGCTCGCCGCCGGGGACCCCGAGTACCGGGATCCGTTCGGCCCGAACCTCCCGGGGTTCACCCAGGTGCCCTTCGACGACCTCCCCGCGCTCGACGCGGCCGTCGACGACACGACGGCGGCGGTCGTCCTCGAGCCGGTCCCCGCGACGCTCGGAATGCCGATCCCTTCGCCGGGGTACCTCGCCGGCGTCGGACGGCTCTGCACGGACCGCGGCGCGTGCCTCGTGCTCGACGAGGTGCAGACCGGCCTGGGCCGCACCGGCACCATGTGGGCCTTCCAGCAGGAAGGCGTCCGTCCCGATCTGGTGACCACCGGCAAGGGTCTGAGCGGCGGGATCTATCCCATCACCGCGACGCTCATGACCGCCGAGATCCATGCCTTCTTCGACGAGCATCCCTTCGTGCACATCTCCACGTTCGGCGGCGCCGAGCTGGGCTGCGTCGCCGCGCTCGCCACGCTCGACGTGATCGAGGCGCCGGGCTTCCTCGAGCGGGTCGAGGCGGTCGGCGCGCGCTTCGGGTCCGAGTTCGCGGATCTGCCGTTCGAGCTGCGCCGGCGGGGCCTGTTCATGGGCCTCAAGTTCGCCGGCGAGGGAGACGGGATGCTGGCCGCACGGGACGCTGATCGCCGCCGGCGTCTTCGCGGTGTTCGCCAACAACGACACGTCGGTGCTCCAGTTCCTCCCGCCGCTGACCGTGACCGACGACGAGGTGGACGACATCGTCGCGATCGTGCGGAGCACGTTCGGATGATCGAGCACGCGGAGATCGAGCAGGTGGAGCGGGCGGTCGCCCACGCGCTCGACGATGCCGACGCGAGCGGGTTGCGGGTCCTCGGGTACGGCGAGATCTCGCTCGTGCTCGGCTGGCCGACCGACGCGCCGCGATGGGCGTGCAAGCGGCTCCCGCCGTTCCCGAGTGCGGCCGCGGCCGACCGCTTCGTGGACGTGCTCCACCGGTACCTCGCCGTCCTCGAGGCTCGCGGGGTGCACGTCGTCGAGACGCACGTCGACCGGGTGGCACTGCCCGACGGACGCGTCGTGCTCTACTGCGTCCAACCGGTGCTGCCGGCGACCCAGCTCGCGCCCACGATCGTGGCGGCCGACGAAAATGCCGAGGGGCTGCTCCGCGAGATCGTCGACACCACCCTGCGGGTCGTCGACGACACCGTGGGCCTCGACGCGCAGCTCTCCAACTGGGCGAGATGCGACGGGAAGCTCACCTACTTCGACGTGACGACCCCGCTGCTGCGCGGGCCCGACGGTCGTTCCGAGCTCGACACCGAGGTGTTCCTCGCGTCGCTGCCGTGGGCGCTGCGGGCACCGGTGCGCCGCTTCGTGCTGCCCGGGATCCTCCGCCGCTACCACACGCCGCGCACGGCGGTCCTGGACCTCGCGGCGAACCTGCTCAAGGAGCGTCTCGACGATCGGATCCCCGTGGTCGTCACGGCCGCGGACGATCGGGTGGATCCTCCGCTCAGCGAGGACGAGGTGCGCTCCGACTATCGCAGCGACGCCCGCACCTGGGATCTGCTCCAGCGGGTCCGGCGCATGGACCGGGGCTGGCAGCGTCGCATCCGCCGGCGCCGGTACCCCTTCCTGCTGCCGGACCGCATCGACCGCTGACCCACGGTGCGGGTCGGCGACGTGCTCCGCCCCCTGCGGCGATGGGTGCAGACTGGGTGCATGACCTCGAGGACGCGCCGATGAACCGCGGTGGCTGGAGCTGGAGGCGGCAGTTCGGTGTGACCTCGGCCAAGCGGCGCGTCTCACGGGCCACGGGCGTCCCGTGGACGCGGTCCGGCCGGCAGCGCAAGGTCGGATCGATCTTCTGGCGGATCTTCAAGTGAGGGCCCCGGGCGGGGCCCGGGTGCAAAGGGTCCGTTGGACCCTGGCTCGCGGTTGCGCCCCGCGAGACGCTGGAGCGAGAGTCCCGGAGGTGTCCAGATGACGGACGACCACGACGAAGGAATGATCCTGCTCGACGTGACGGCAGGCGGCGACGCGTTCGACCAGGACCTGCTCGAACGGTTCGGCCATCACGTGAAGGTGTGTCACGGGCCCGAGCACGGCACCCTGTGCCCGCTCCTCGCCGGCAAGGGCTGCGAGGACTTCGAGCACGCCCACGGGGTGCTGTTCGAGCTCGACCTCGATCGACCCCAGCACCGGGCGATCCTCCGGCGCTACCGCGACCTCGCCCGACCCGACATCCCGATCCGCGCCGTCGTCACCGCGGAGCAGGCGGAGCGGTACTCGGACGAGCTGGCCGACATCGAGGTGCTCACCCACGACCCGAGCGTCGCGGAGCTCGACGGCTTCGCCGCGGAGGTCGAGGCCACGGACCGCACCTAGCGGCGCGGGCCGCGCCGCGGATCGCGAGGCCGGCAAACGCCCGGTCGGGGATCGACCACCCGGGCCGGCGGTGGTAGACCCGACCGCGTCGCACGGGGGGAGATCGAGCATGCCGGTCGCCGAGCTGGACGGGATCGAGATCGCCTACGAGCTGGTGGGCGACGGGCAACCCTGGGTGCTCACGCCGGGCGGGCGCTTCACCAAGGAGACGGGCGGACTCCCCGAGATGGCCCTGGCCCTCGCCGCCACCGGACGGCAGGTGCTCACGTGGGACCGACCCAACTGCGGCGCGTCGTCGGTCGTGTTCCGCGGGCCGTCCGAGTCCGAGCTGCAGGCGGAGGCGCTCGGCGCATTGCTCCGCCACCTCGACCTCGGCCCGACGGTGATCGCCGGCGGATCCGGCGGTGCACGCGTCTCGCTGCTGACCGCGGCGCGCCACCCCGACGTCACCGCCGGGCTCGCGATGTGGTGGATCAGCGGAGGGGTGCCGGGCCTGCTCCAGCTCGCGAGCTACTACTGCATGCCGTCGTCCGACGCCGCGTGGCACGGCGGGATGGAGGCGGTCGCCGCGCTCGACCAGTGGCACGAGGTGCAGACCGCCAACCCGCGCAACCGGGACCGGATCCTCGCCGTGGACCGAGAGGAGTTCCTCGCCGTGATGGACCGCTGGGCGCTCGCGTACTGCCCCTGCGACGACTCCCTGGTGCCGGGACTCGGCGACGCCGACATCGAACGTCTCGATGTGCCGATCCTCGTGTTCCGCAGCGGGGCGTCCGACATGTCGCACACCCGCGCCACTTCGGAGGCGCTCGCCGCGGGCCTGCCCGGTGCGCAGCTGGTGGAGCCGCCGTGGGACGACGGCGAATGGAACGAGCGCCGGGCCGCGATCGGGGAGACCGGGTCGCTGTTCGTACGCTGGCCGCTGTTGGTGCCCCAGCTCGTCGAGTGGGCGGACCGCACGATCGGTGTCGCGGAGAGGAGCGCATGATGAGCACGGTGACGGTCGAGGAGATCCGCGACGACATCGGTTTCGGGGCACGCGTCGGTGGCGTGACCCGCGATGCGTGCGCCGACGATGCCGTGTGCGTCGAGCTCAACGACCTGTTCGAGCGCTACGGCCTGCTCGTCTTCACCGAGGTCGAGCCGAACCCGCAGATGCAGGTGGCGCTGAGCACGGTGTTCGGCCCGCTCAAGGACCACCCGAGCCAGGCGACGCCTCGTGCCGGCGGCGAGCTCGGCGTGATCGAGATCCGCCACGAGCCGAACCAACCGGGGATCGTACGGCTCGACGGCCAGGAGCTCTCGCAGTGGCTGCCGTGGCACTTCGACCACTGCTACAACGACGAGCTCAACCGGGCCGGCGTCCTGCGCTCGGTCGAGACCCCGCCCGACGGCGGGCGGACCGGCTTCGTCGACGGCGTCGCGCTCTACGACGTCCTCGCCCCGGAGCTCCGCGACCGGATCAAGCAGGAGACCGTCCTCTACGCGATGGACGTGATCCTCGACAACCTTCGCTACGGCCGGCCCGACGACTTCGTGGAGGTCGAGCCGTCGAAGGAGGCGACCGCGGTGATGGAGGAGTTCGCCGACCGGCCCCGGGCGCTCCATCCCGCGGTCTGGACCCGGCCGACGGGGGAGAAGGTCCTGCACGTGTCGCCGTGGATGGCCAAGGGCATCGCGGGCCGGGAGGACGCCGACGGCGACGCCCTCCTCGCAACCGTCTGCGAGGAGATCGTCGCGGCGGCGCGGGACCTCTCGTACTTCCACCGGTGGCAGCCGACCGACATGCTCGTCTGGGACAACTGGCGCGTGCTGCACTCGGTCTCGGGGATGTCGCCCGCGTACGGCCGGTGCATGCACCGCACCACCATCGAGGGCGACTACGGCCTGGGTGCATTCGAGACGGTCTGAGAGGAGCGGCATGGACGTACGGAGAGTGGTGACGGGGCACGACGCCGCGGGCAAGGCGGTCTTCGTCGGCGACGAGTCGGTCGCGCCCGTCACGCTGGCACTGTTGCCGGGGAGCGAGTTCCACCAGCTCTGGGGTGGTGACCGCGCCTCGCACTTCCCGGACGACGGGGCGCGGCCCGAACGCGCCGCGCTACTTCCCGCCCGTCGGGGGGTTCCGGTTCGGGTTCTTCACGATTCCGCCCGATGGCGGCGCGCATCTCCCGGCCGACCTCGACGTCGCCGCCGCCCTCGCGGAGCTCGACGAGCGGCTGCCCGGCATGTCCGACTACCTCGAGGTCGACGAGCCGGGGATGCACACGACGGCGACCGTGGACTACGGCGTCGTGGTCTCGGGGCAGGCGACGCTCGAGCTCGATGACGGCGCGACCGTCGTGCTGCACGTGGGTGACACCTACATCCAGAACGGCACTCGCCACCGCTGGTCCAACTCGGGCTCCGAGCCCGCGGTCCTCGCCGTCGCGCTCATCGGTGCCGAGCACGACGCGGTCGACCGCGAGGGGAAGGCCAGAGGAAGGAGTCCCTCATGAAATACGTCGAGGTGGAAGGCAGCCGGATCTCGTCGATCGGGTTGGGGTGCTGGCAGTTCGGTTCGAAGGACTGGGGCTACGGCAACCGGTATGCGCAGGAGACGGCGGTCGAGCTGGTGCACACCGCGCTCGACCTCGGGGTGAACCTCGTGGACACCGCCGAGGTGTACGCGCACGGGGTCTCGGAGACGATCGTGGGCCGCGCGCTCCAGGGCCGGCGGGCCGAGGCGTTCCTCGCCACCAAGGTGCTGCCGGTGATGCCGACCGCGTCACGCGTCGAGGAGCACGGCCGGCTCTCCGCGCTGCGGCTCGGAGTGGAGACGATCGACCTCTACCAGATCCACTGGCCGAACCCGGCGGTGCCGCTGGCGGCGCAGATGGAGGGGATGCGTCGCCTGCAGGACTCCGGGCTGATACGCCACGTCGGGGTCAGCAACTTCTCCGCGAGGCGGTGGGCCGCGGCGGAGGACGCGCTCGGACGGCCGGTGCTGTCGAACCAGGTGCAGTACAGCCTGCTCGCGGCGAAGCCGATGGAGGAGATCGTGCCGCAGGCGCAGGCGCGCGGCCGGCTGGTGATCGCGTACAGCCCGCTGGCGAAGGGGCTCCTCGGCGGTCGCTACGGACCGGACACCGCACCGAAGGGCTCGGCCCGCACGATGGACCCGCTGTGGCTGCCCGACAACGTCGCGCGGGCGATGCCGGTGGTGGAGACGGTCCGGCGCATCGCCGACGCGCACGGCGCGACGCCGGCGCAGGTCGCGCTGGCGTGGCTGATCCACCACCCGAACGTCGTGGTGATCCCGGGGGCGAGCTCGGTGGAGCAGCTCCGCCGCAACGTGGAGGCGGCGGACCTCGAGCTCAAGGACGGCGAGGTCGAGGAGCTGACGGCCGAGAGTGAGCGGTTCACGCCGATCGGCAGGACGGCCACCGCCAGGGAGCTCGCCCGTACGGCGCTGTCGCGCGACTGACGATCGAGGAGACGCAGATGTCGGAGCCCGTCGAGCTGTTCCAGCGCGCGGTGGCCGGGTTCGGCCGTCACGTGGAGGCCACCGCCGATGCCCAGTGGCACGACCCGACGCCGTGCACCGAGTGGGACGTGCGCATGCTCGTCAACCACGTCGCCGTCGAGCAGCTGTGGGTGCCACCGTTGGTCGGCGGGGCCACGGTCGCCGAGGTCGGTGACCGTCTGGACGGTGATCAGCTGGGAGCTGATCCCGTCTCGGCGTGGAACCGCGCGGTCGCCGGGTCGTCCGACGCGTTCGGGGCGCCGGGTGCGCTCGACGGCCGCGTGTCGCTCTCCTACGGCCCCCGGCCGACGGCCGAGTACCTGTGGGAGATGACCGTCGACGCGCTGATCCACTCCTGGGACCTCGCCCGCGGGATCGGCGCCGACGAGACGCTCGACGAGGAGCTGCTCACGCTGGCCTACGAGCGGACGCTGCCGATCGCCGACCGGCTGCAGGAGTCCGGACTGTTCGCACCGCCGGTTCCGGTCGAGGACGCGGCACCGCTGCAGACCAAGCTGCTCGCGCTGTTCGGCCGGCGCGCCTGACGGGAGCCGCCGCGGGCCGCGGGGGCCTCGATCAGCCGCGTTCGTAGACGTCCAGTCCCGGCACGATCTGCTCCCGGAAGATCTCCAACACCTCACCGGGTTCGGCGTGCCGGCCGGTCTGGTGCTTCGAGTAGATCAGGTCGCCGTCGACCTCGACGTCGAAGGTCCCCTTGCTCCCGGTCACGAGGGTCAACTCGTCGATGACGTGCTGGTAGTCGTGCAGGAGGTCTCGAGCCGCGCTCACGGCGCGGTCCGAATAGTCTCAGGGGACGCAATAGGTGATGCGGATGCGGTGTCGCTGCATCCACCCAGCGTACGCGCCGCCGCCGCGGGCTGGACCGCCGGGGGGCGCACACCTACCCTGACGAGGTCCACTCGGATCTCGGAAGGATTGGTGTCATGGGCGACACGCAGCTGTTCATCGACGGAGCCTGGGTCGACGCCGCATCGGGCGAGACGTTCCCCACCTACGCGCCGTCGACCGGCGAGAAGATCGCCGACGTCGCCAGAGCGGGCCGCGACGACGCGCAGCGGGCGGTCGAGGCCGCGCGCAAGGCCTTCGACGACGGTCCGTGGCCGCGGATGTCGGGCAAGGAGCGGGCCGAGAAGCTGCGCGCCGTGGCCGAGGTCATCAACGGCCGGAGCGCGGAGATCGCCGAGATCGAGGCTCGCGACGGCGGTGGGACCATCAAGAAGGCGATGTTCGCCGATGTTCCCGGCGCGGTCGGCACGTTTCAGGCCTTCGCCGACTGCGCGGAGAACGAGCCCGACGTGATCGAGCGGGGCGAGAGCCCCTTCCCGCCGGCCACGAGCATCGTGCGGCGGGAGCCGTTCGGTGTGTGCAGCGGGATCGTGCCCTGGAACTTCCCCTTCCTCATGGCCGGTTGGAAGATCGGTCCGGCGATCGCGGCCGGCAACTGCGTGGTGTTGAAGCCGGCGAGCTTCACGTCCCTCAGCGCGATCGAGATGGTGAAGGCGGTCGAGGAGGCCGGCATCCCGCCGGGGGTCGTGAACCTCGTCACCGGTCCCGGCGGCAGCGCGGGCGAGGAGCTCGCCCAGCACCCGCTCGTCGACAAGGTGGCGTTCACCGGCTCGACCGAGGTCGGGCGCCGCATCATGCAGCTCGCGTCCGGCACCGTGAAGAAGGTGACGCTCGAGCTCGGTGGCAAGTCGGCGAACATCGTGCTCGACGACGCCGACCTCGACCTCGCCGCCGCGGGCGTCCTGTGGGGAACGTTCTTCCACAACGGCCAGGTGTGCGAGTCGGGGACCCGCGCGTTGGTGTCGCGCAAGATCTACGACGAGTTCGTCGGCATGCTGGTGGAGCGCGCCGGCAAGATCGTCATCGGCGACAACATGGACATGAACACCGATCTCGGCCCGTTGGTCGCGCCGAGCCAGGTCGACACGACCGAGCGCTACGTGAAGCTGGGGCTCGACGAGGGCGCCAAGCTGCTGTGCGGTGGATCGAAGCCCTCGGATCTCGCGGCCGGGCTGGACCAGAGCGCCTACTTCAGCCCGACGATCTTCGAGGCGGACAACTCGATGAAGATCGCGCAGGAGGAGATCTTCGGTCCGGTCCTGTGCGTGATCCCGTTCGACTCCGACGACGAGGCGATCAAGATCGCGAATGACTCGATCTACGGCCTCGGCGGCGGCGTGTGGTCCACGAACTCGGAGCGGGCGAACTCGATCGCCGCGGGCATGCGGACCGGCACCGTGTGGATCAACGACTACCACATGATCACGCCCACGCAGCCCTTCGGTGGGTACAAGCAGTCGGGCATCGGGCGTGAGCTCGGCGACTACGGCTACAACGAGTACCGCCAGATCAAGCACGTGTGGCAGAACACCGCGACCGATCGCAGCGGCTACCTGCACTTCTCGGCGCTGAGCGGCAACATTTGAGAGTGACCGGCACCGCCGCGGCGGCCCGCATCGTCGAGCGGGCGAAACGCGACCGTCGCGGCGCGCTGGTGTTCACGATCGGGACGGGCTGCTGCGAGTCGACCGCACCGTTCCTGTACGAGGACCACTGGCCCGGACCCGACAGCGAGACCGTCGGCGAGGTCGCGGGCGTGGACGTCTTCGCATCTGCGTATCTGCGCGCGCTCTACCCGGGTGACGAAGGCTTCGTCATCGACGTGGACGACACGATGCTGGCCGAATCCATGTCGATCGAGACGGAGTACGGCGCCCGGTTCGTCCTGCGTGATCCGACGGGTGCAGCCCTGGACCCGGTGGAGCCGCAGAGCTGTCCCGTGCCGGAGTCCGTGTCCGCGCTGCGCACTCGTGGAGCGCAGGAGCTCCCCGAGGCGTTGCGCCGCGCCAGAATGCGGTAGTCACGCCCCCGGGCTGTGGTGTGCGATCACCTCGATCCACGTGATCGCGGCCGGGCCGCCGGTCACGCCGCCCTTCGCGAGCGCCGCTCCGAGGCGGCTCTCCATGAACCGAGCCTGGTGTTCGGGCGTGTCCCAGACCTCGATGACCACGAGGTTGCCGGACTCGTTGATCCCACCGGAGTGGCTCACGAGACCCTCGGGCCAGTTGCCCTCCCCGGTTCCGGGATCGATGCCGAGCTCCTTGTTGACGGCGTCGTACTCCGCCTGGGTGACGCCCTCGAATTCCAGGATCACCGCTGCTGCCATGTGGGCCTCCTCTCGGGAACCATGCGTGGGCAGTGTGGCAGATGCGGGGGAGCCGCCGGGAGGTCTCGACCGGAAGCGGTCCGCCTCAAATCCTGCGAGCGACGACGAACTGCTGGTCGCTGCGAGTCCGGTAGATGCCACGTTCGTCGCGACACGGTTCCAGTGCGGTGAGCACCTCGCGACGGAGCACCTCGGGATCGTTGGATCGCAGCGCGGGTACGGCCGGGCCGAGACTCGAGATCGCCCGCCATGCGATCTCGGCATCGGGCCATTCGACCACGGACACCCGCGCTCCTCGCTCGATCACCTCGAAGCCGGTGGCTCGCAGCATCTCCTCGGCAACGCCGGGCACGCTGATGTCGTTGAGTCGCCGCATCGAACCCCGGTGGGCGTCGGGTGCGTGGACGGCGAACACCCGGAAGAAGCTCGCGATGTCGAGTGGCGGTCCCTGACCCCAGAAGCTGATGCCGAGGATGCCCCCGCGCCGGAGCACCCGGTGCGCCTCGGCGAGCGCCGGCTCGCAGCCACCCCAGATCCCGTTGACCGACACGGCGGCGTCGAACCGGCCGTCGGCCCACGGCAGCTCGAACATGGACCCGACGCGCACATCCGCAGACGGGGTCCGGGCGCGTGCGACCGCGACGAGGTCGTCCGCCGCGTCGATACCGGCGACGGATGCCCCGGCTCCGTAGGCGAGGCGCACTCCGAGCCCCGAGCCGCATGCGATGTCGAGCAGTCGGGTCGCCGGACCGACCCCGATCCGGGTGAAGAGGGCGAGCAGCACGTCGACGGAGTAGTGCTCGTACAGGCACGACCAGTCGTTCGCGTGACTGCCCCACGCCTCGCCTGCCGCACGCCAGTCCTGCTGTCTGTGAAGGGCGGTGTCGTGCGCAACGGTGTCCATGTCGCGATGGTGACGGGCCCGGGATCTCGAGTCCTGACGAGCTCGTGGTGATCCGGTGATCCATTCCGTCAGCGGAAAGCCACCCTCCCGCCAAGACCTGCTGCCCCGTGATCCCGCAGAGTCGTCACGGGCGCCGAACCCGGCGCACCGACCAGGAGGGACCATATGACTCAGACCGACGCACCCGCCGTCGACAACGGCGTGAACATCGAGGCCCTGCGCGGCGCCAAGCAGGCGCTGACCGATGCTCCCGAGGCGGCCCGGTTCCAGTGGAGGGCCCGCTGCGAATGGGTGAGCGGCACGCACAGCCGTTCCATGATCACCGACTTCGCGGGCCTGGGCGCCGAGCACGCACACCGGCAGACGTACTCGCTCGAGGCCGACCATCCCGAGGTGTTCGCCTCCGCCGACAACGGGCCGACTCCCCCCGAAATCGTGCTCGGCGCGCTGGCGTCCTGCCTGACCGCGGGCGTGGCGACGGTCGCGACCAACCGCGGGGTGCAGCTCCGGTCCGTGACCGCGACCGTGGAGGCCGGCATGGACCTGCAGGGCATCCTCGGAATCGACGGCGACGTCCGCAACGGCTTCGACGCCATCAACGTCACGTACGACATCGATGCGGACGCGGGCCGGGCCGACATCGAGGCGATCGTGGCGCAGTCCCAGAAGCGCTCGGCCGTGTTCGACATCGTCGCCAATCCCACGACGGTGCGCGTCTCGCTGGCCTGAGCCACCGAGACTCGATCCAGACGGTCCAACCCGTGATGCGGACCTCGGTCGTGGTCGTCGGCGCCGGTCCCGGCGGGCTCGCGATGAGTCATGAGCTCGCCAGGACGGGCGTCGAACACGTCGTGCTCGAACGCGGCGACGTGGCGAACTCCTGGCGCCGGGAGCGTTGGGACTCCCTGCGCCTGCTCACACCGAACTGGATGTGTGCCCTCCCCGGACGTGTGTACGACGGACACGATCCCGAAGGCTTCATGACCGCCGCCGAGACGGCCGCCTTCCTGGACCGGTACCGCCGGTCGTTCAGTCCTCCCGTGCTCACCGGCGTCACCGTCGAGTCGGCACGACGGGCGGTTGAGGGCTTCGAGGTCGTGTCCGACAACGGTCATTGGCACTGCGACGTCGTGGTCGCCGCGACCGGCGGGTCGAGCGAGCCGCGTCTCCCGCGGTTCGCGGCGGAGCTGCCGCGCCAGGTCGAACAGTTCGCCGCTATCTCGTACCGCCGACCCGACCAGCTCCGCGGCGACCGCGGGGTGCTGGTGGTCGGCGCATCGGCATCGGGGATGCAGATCGCCGACGAGCTGCGGCGAGCCGGCCGCGAGGTCACAATCGCTGTCGGCGAGCACGTGCGCCTGCCGCGCGCCTACCGGGGTCGGGACATCTACTGGTGGCTGGACCGCATCGGCCAGCTGGACGAGCGCTACGACGAGGTGGACGACGTCGAACGGGCGCGGCGCCACGCCTCGGTGCAGGTCGTCGGGAGCGACGACTGTCACGACCTCGACCTCAACGCGCTCGGGGCCGATGGGGTTCGGGTCGTGGGCCGGCTCATGGCGATCCGTGACGCGACCGCACTGTGCTCGGGTGCCCTTGCGAGCCTCGTCGCCAACGCCGACCTGAAGCAGGGGCGCCTGCTGCGCCGCATCGATGAGTACATCGACGCCAAGGGTTGGGGCGATGCCGTCGGCCCGGCGATGTCACCGGCCTCGACGGCGTTGCCCGACGCGTCGACCGAGCTGGATCTCCGCTCCTTCTCCACGGTGATCTGGGCGACCGGCTACCGGCCCAGATACGTCTGGCTCGACCCGGCCGCCTTCGACCATCGGGGTCGCGTCGCCCACGACGGCGGGGTCGCGGCGATGCCCGGCCTCTACCTGCTCGGTCTGCCCTTCCTCCGGCGCCGCCGATCCAACCTCATCGTGGGTCTTGGGGTCGATGCCGCCGACCACGCCGATCATCTCCGCCGGTACCTGGACCACCGCGCCGCCGACCGGACGACCGTGCGCGCTCACTGAGGCCGCGCTGCTCAGAACGGCGCGACCAGCGCGCGACGCGTGCGCAGCACGATGTCCTCGATCGGAGCCCTGGTTCCGGCGGCGCAGAGCTCCTCGGCCCGAGGGTCGCCGAGCTCTTCGATGAGCACCTCCCGGGTGTCGAAGGCGACGTCCCGCAGGATCGCCGTCATCGGCGCGACCCCGAGCGTGGTGTGGGCTTCGATGGCGCCGACGAGCTCCATCGCGAGCTCGTCCTCCCCGATGCGGTGCAAGGCGATCATGCAGCGAGACAACGTGTGCCACTGCTGCGACCAGTCACCGGCGCGGTACCACAGCGTGATCATGTCGGCCAGCCCGGCACAGCCGCCGTCGAGGTCACCGTGCGCGACGAGTAGACCGCTCGCCTCGGTATGGGCGAACGCGCTCATCCATCGGTTTCCCGCCGCACGCGCGATGCGGTCCGCACTGATGAAGGCCTCGAGCGCATCGGTCTCCGAGGAGCTCGCGAACCCGCTGGCGATCTCGGCCGATGCGAGGTCGGTGGGGCAGCCCGTTCGTCGGCGCGTGCTCGTAGGCGCGCCCGACGAGCTCTCGGGCCGCGTCGTACTCGCCCTGCGAGCTGAGCGCGACCGCTGCGCATGTAGCACGCATGGACGAGACGCGACTCGTTGCCCGAGGCCTCGGCCAGCTCGAGCTGCCGCGCCGGCCTCGGCGTTGCCGAGGTCAGCCTCGTCGACGATGTAGAGCACGTTCCCGAGCACGCGCTCGGTGAGCCCGCACGGTGGTGTGCCCAGGACGGTCTCGAGCCGACGGGTTTCCTCGGCGAGCGAAACCGCTGCGTCGAACTCCCCGCGTACCCATGCGCCGTAGGCGCGCATTCCGGTGAGCACCGGCACCAGGGAGTGGTCGGTGGCGCCAGCGGTCCGGCACGCAGCGTCGGCCCAGGCGAACACCTCGTAGCGCATGGCGCGCATGGCGAACTCTCGGATTGACGCGATGAGCCCGAAGGCGGCGTCCAGCGACCCGACCTCGAGGGCGAAGCGCTGGGCCGACCGGAGATCGGCGAACGACGACTCGGCGCGGGCCATCGCCGCGCCCTCGTCGGGTCCGCGGAGCCCGGCCTCGACCTTCCCGGCCTCGGCCGAGAAGTACTCGGCGTGCGCGGTGAACCGCGGGAGGGCGCGGTCGTCGCCGAGGCGCGTACGGCCGTACTCGCGCAATGTCTCGAGGAGCTCATAGCGCGTCGCGCCGCCGAGCTGGGGACGGACGGTGAGCATCGAGCGCTCGGTGAGGCGGGTCAGCAGATCGATCACGTCCCCACCGGGGCACATGGCGTCGGCGGCGTCGAAGTCGAAGGACCCGGCGAACACGGAGAGGGCGATGAACAGCGCCTGCTCGTCCGGTTCGAGCATTTCGTAAGACCAGCTGATCGCATCGTGCATCGTGCGGTGGCGCGGGTCGGTGCCCCGGCGCATCGCCTTCAGCAACCCGAACCGCTCGTCGAGCCGGCGAGCGATCTCGGCCACACCGAGCGAGCGAGCCCGGGCGGCCGCGAGCTCGATGGCGAGCGGTATGCCATCGAGACGACGGCAGATCTCGACGATCATCGGCGCGGTCGTCTCGTCGATCGCGAAGCTCGGATCCGATGCCGTCGCTCGAGCGGCGAAGAGCGCGACCGCAGGGATCTCGGTGAGCTCATCGGCGACGTCGGTCGCGGCCGTCGTCAGCAACGGTGCGACCGACCACAGCTGTTCGCCCGGCACCGCGAGGGGTTCCCGGCTCGTGGCGACGATCGATACGGAGGGCGTCTCGCGCAGGATCCGGTTCACGAGCGCGGCGACCGGCTCGACGAGATGCTCGCAATTGTCGAGCAGCAGGAGGCTGTGACGCGGACGGAGCATCTCGACGATCGCGTCGTCGATCGAGCTGCGTCGCCGGAGATTGACGTCGATGGCGGTGGCGAACGCGTCGGCCGTGGCGTCCTCGTCGACGACGCGAACGAGCTCGACGACGTGGACGCCGTCTGCGTAGGCGGCCGCGGCCGAGCGAGCGAGCTCGAACCCGAGTGCCGTCTTGCCGACGCCTCCGGGTCCCACGAGCGTCACGAGCCGATGCGACGCGAGCGTGGCGACGAGCTGATCGAGCTCGGCTTCGCGGCCGATGAGCGGCTGCAGAGCGATCTCGAGCGGGGTGATCCCGGGTGCCGACGCCTCGGCTCCGCCGCCTGTCCCGGGCGCCGAGTCGACGGCGGCGACGAACTCGTAACCCTTCCCGTGCACTGTTCGGATGATCGCCTGCCGGTTGCCGTCGTCGCCGACGGCTTGGCGGACCGCCTTGATGCGGGTCGTGAGCGCGGACTCGCTCACGAAGCGGTCGCCCCAGATGTCGTCGAGGAGCTGCTCCTTGCGCACGACCGCCCCGCGATGCTCGACCAGGTACGCGAGCAGGTCGAAGGCCTGCGGCTCGATCCGGACGTCGTGACCAGCCCGCCGGAGCACCACGCGACCGAGGTCCAGCTCACAATCGGCGAACCGCAGAAGCACGTCGCTCACCCCCTCGAAGATGTCCTGGCCGCGAGCCGAACGTCAGGCCCGTACATACTCATCGTAGGGAGTCGAGGATCGACGGGGAGCGGTCCGTCTCGACCCGAAGCCGTCTCGACCCGGGACCGCCTGGGACCGGTTACCCTCCGCTCCATGCTCCCGGGTCGGACGTTCCGGTGCTCGATCGTCCTCGTCGTCGTTCTCATGACGCTCGCGGTCGTCGGATGCGGCGGGGGCGGGTCGACACCGTCGTCGTCGTCTTCATCGGCGGCGGCGTCGTGCGGGCTGGGCGCCTTCCGGACCGCGCCCAAGCCGGTGCAGATCACGATGTGGCACCAGATGGGGTCGAACAACGGTCGCGTCTTCACCGCGATCGTCGACGACTTCAACCGATCGCAGCACGACGTGCACGTGAAGCTGGTGGACCAGTCGGCCGACGTCAGCGGACTGCCGAAGTTCCGCGCCGGGCTCACGACCGGCGACGTCCCGGACGTGATCCAGCTCGAGGAGACCGCGCTCCAGACGATGATCGACAGCAAGGCGACGGTGCCGGTGCAGGCGTGCATCGACGCGGACCACTACTCGCTCAGCGACTTCCTCCCGAAGGTCGTGGGCTACTACACGGTGCAGGGCGTGCTGCGTTCGATGCCGTACAACCCGTCGAACCCGATCCTCTTCTACAACCGGAAGGCCTTCGAGCGGGCTGGTCTCGACCCGAACCGTCCACCGCAGACCCTCGCCGAGGTGCGCGCGGACTCGGAGAAGATCGTGGCGACCGGTGCGGCCAAGTACGGCATCTCGCTGCGGATCGCGGAGTTCTTCAGCGAGTTCTGGTCGTCGAAGAACGAACCAGGTGTACGCGAACAACGGCAACGGTCGCTCGAAGCGCGCGACGGAGGCGCGGATCGACAACCCCGACCCTGCGTACGGTCTGGACCTGGTGGCACGACATGGTGCGTGACGGTCTGGCGCTGAACACGGGCTCGGACCCGGGGAGCGCGACGCACCTGCTCGCGATCGGAACCGGCGACGCGGCGATGACGATCGAGGGATCGGGGGTGCTCGGACCGATCGTGAACGTCCTCGAGAGCGGCCAGTACCCCGACGTCGAGGTCGGGACCGGTCCGTTGCCCGGTGTCCGGGCCGGTGGGGGAGTGCAGACGGCCGAAGGCTCGCTCTACATCGTGAACCGCAGCAGCCCGGCGAAGCGCGGCGCCGCGTGGCAGTTCATCAAGTACCTCGACTCGACGAAGGAGCTGATCCGGCTCCACCTCGAGACCGGCTACGTGCCCATCCGCCGCTCGGTCGCGGACTCACCCGAGGTCCAGGCCCGGTGGGCCGCCGACCCGAACTACCGGGTGTCCTACGACCAGCTGTTGAGCGGGCCCGACGACCCTCGCCACGACCGGGCCGGTGATCGGAGACTTCGCTCGGCGTCCGCGCCGCCGTCGTCGACGGGATCTCCGTCGATGTTGAGCGGCGACGCGTCCCGCGGGCGGCGCTCGCCGCGACGCAACGCAAGGCCGACGCGATCATCCGCGGCCTACAACGAGCGCGTCGCCCCGTGAGACGGGATGGCACCGTGGCGCGAGGCCGCGGTGCCATCCGACACGTCAGGACTGGACCGGCACGGCGACGTCGTGGAACGTGTTCCCGCCGATGTCACCGGTCGACACGAGGCCGGGGAGAGCCAGATGCCGAAGTGGTTGTCGCTGATGTGGTTCCGGCGGATGACCGTCCCGTCGATGTGCACGGAGGGATCACCGGAGAACACGAGCACGCCGGTGGTCTCGCTCACTCCGGCGTCGTCGTCACCGCTCACGTTGTTGGTCTTGATCGTGTTGTCCACGATGACGTTGTCGTTCAGGTTCTGACCCGGCGCGTGGGTGTGCAGGGTGACACCCGCGAACCCGTTGTCCTCGAGGTAGTTCTGCGTGACGACGTTGTGGTACGCCGCGGCGCCGGGCACACCACTGGCGATGAGCACGCCGCCCTCGCCGTTCCCGGTCACGTAGTTGCGGATGATCAGGTTGTCGTACACGCCCGCGGCCGGGTTGTGCGCAGGAATGGTGATCCCGCAGTCGGGCGTGTTGTCGGTCACCCAGTTGTACGCGATCAGGTTGTTGTGGGTCGCGGCGATGTCGTCGCTCACCAGGATGCCGCCGGCGTTCCCGCTCACCCGGTTGGCGACGACGTAGGAGTTCGTCGTGGCCTGCAGGTGTAGCGCCTCACCGCAGTCGCCCGGCACCTGACCCTGGGCCTGGCACTGGCCGTAGGTGTTGGGTGTCGTGACGCCCTGGTCGTTGTGGAAGAGCTGGTTCCACGTGATCCAGACGCCGTCGACCTGGGTGGCGAGGATCCCTTCACCGGTCGCGTGCTCCACCGTGAACCGGCTCACGTGGCTGCCCGAGGAGCCCGGGCCGAGCAGGATGCCGTTGTCGTGCCCACCCGCGTCGATCTCCGTGTGGGTTCCCTCGAGGGTGAGTGGCTTCGTGAGCGTCACCATCTCGTGGTAGGTGCCGGGGAGCACCTTGACCGTGCCGCCCGCGGGCGCATTGGTCACGGCCTGGCCGATCGTGCGGCACGGATGGAACGCCGGGCCACACCCGGCGTCGTCGTGGCCGTGCGTGGACGCGAAGACCCAGCCCAGATCGTGCCCGTGCCCGTCGTCGGAACCGGTGTGGGCCCCGGCGATCGGGACGGGGGCGAGCAGGGCCGCCACCATCGCGGCGCCGGCCCCCGCCGCCAGGACTCGAAGAACGCGTTGCATGTCGGGACCTCCATTGTCGTCGGCCCCCTCCCGGAAGCGGAGACTATGCGCGCCCCCCGGTCGGTCGCACCGGGTGACCCGCGAGCCCCGGAAGCCCGAGCCGACGGTCACGGGTGTCGCGCGCGCCGGCGAAGCCCGCCTCCCACATCGTCCGGACCTCGTCGAAGCGGTCGTCGGCGTAGAGCAGGCCGCCCATCTCCAGCGGATCCGGTGCCTGCGTGCCCACGGCCGTCAGCGCAGAGGCGCCGGGCGTCGGCCCGGGTTTCGCCCGTCTCGGCCGCGGGTAGCTCCTCCCCGGCGTCGACGGCACACGGGGGGACGGATGTCGAGGACACGGGCGAGCATTCGACGGGGGCGAGTCGTCGCGATGGTCACGAGCGCCGCGCTGGTGGTCGCGACGCTGACCGCCTCGGGCAGTGCCTCGGCCGCGACGCCCGACTTCACCGCGGTCGGCAGCGCTCGCCAGGTGTACGTCACCGGGCTCGCACCGAGCGCGCAGATGGCGCTGGTGACGAGCGCGGGTTCGGTCGTCGAGACGCGCCACGCCAACGCCCTCGGCGGCCTGCTGTTCCGTGACGTGACGCCGGCGAGGGGCTACCGGGTGCGGCGGGTCTCCGACGGCGTGCAGTCGGCGAGGATCACGGTGCACTCCGAGCGGGCGGCGCCGTGGAGCACGAGCTCCTACGACCAGTCGATCCCATCCAACGGCTACGGGTACCTCACGACTCGCGACGGCACGAAGCTCGCGATCAACGTGCACCCGCCGACGAGCCCGGCCGGCGAGCCCGGTCTGCCGCCCGGCGTCCCGCTGCCGAACGGGCCCGCGTACCTCCCGCCGTACCCGACCCTGATCGAGTACTCGGGCTACGGCTACGCCAACCCGGCGGGCCCGACGAACGGCATCGCGGTGCTCGCCAACCTGATGGGCTTCGCCGTCGTCGACGTGAACATGCGCGGGACGGGGTGCTCGGGCGGTGCCTTCGACTTCTTCGAGCCGCTGCAGAGCCTCGACGGATACGACGTGATCGAGACGATCGCCCGCCAACCGTGGGTGCGCGACCACGAGGTCGGGATGATGGGGATCTCCTACGGGGCGATCAGCCAGCTGTTCACGGCCCGGCTGCAGCCGCCCTCGCTCGGGGCGATCTCGCCCCTCTCGACGATCGACGCGACCGCCACGACGCTGTATCCGGGCGGCGTCCTGAACACCGGCTTCGCCGTCGAGTGGGCGAACGAGCGCCAGCACGAGGCACTCCCCGCCGGGCCGGACAGCGGCCAGCCGTGGGCGTACCAGCAGATCCAGAACGGCGACACCACCTGCGCTGCCAACCAGGTGCTCCACGGCGAGGCGGCCGACCTGAACGCCAAGATCGCGGCGAACTCGCACTACGACCCGGCCGTTGCGGACGCGCTCGACCCGGTCACCTTCGTGAACAAGATCAAGGTGCCGACGTTCCTGGCGTGCCAGTGGGAGGACGAGCAGACGGGTGGGCACTGCCCGGAGCTGGTCCGCAAGTTCACGGGGACCGACCAGAAGTGGTTCACGTTCACCAATGGCACGCACGTCGACTCGCTCGACCCCGACACGTTCAACCGCTGGTACGACTTCCTGCAGCTGTTCGTCGCGCACCGGGCACCGATCCAGAACGCGGCGGTCGTCCAGGCCGCGGCGCCGGTCGTGTTCCAGCAGGCGATGGGGCTGCCACCGACCGATGTGGTCACGTTGCCGCTCGATCCCGTCCAGCTGCTGCCGACCTACGACCTGGCACTCGCGGCGTTCCAGCAGCTGCCGCACGTGCGGGTGCTCTTCGACAACGGCGCGGGCAAGGGTCCGCTCGGCACGGCGAGTGCCGGTGACCCGTACGCGGCGTACGCGCAGGACTTCTCGTCGCTTCCGGTCCCGGGGACGACGGCGCGCACCTGGTACCTCGGGCCGGCGGGCACGCTCACCGACGGTGTGCCGGGCGCTGCGGCCGTCGACTCGTTCGGCCCGGACGTGGACGCCCTGCCCCGCACGGACTACGGCGCGAACACCGGGACCGGTGGGTTGTGGGGGAACGCGTCGCAGTGGGAGTGGAACTGGCAGCAGCATCCGGCCGGCTCCGCGGTCGTCGTACGTGTCGGCACCGCTCGCCTCGGACACGACGGTCGTCGGCAGCGGCGCGGTGTCGCTGTGGGTGCGGTCCTCGACGCCCGACGTCGACCTGATGGCGACGATCAGCGAGGTTCGCCCGGACGGCAACGAGGTGTTCGTGCAGAACGGCTGGATCCGCGCCAGCGAGCGGAAGCTCTCGACCAACTCGAAGAACATGTTCAAGCGGCCGAGCACCGTGCTCGAGCCGGTGCCGACGTTCACCGCGGCGGACGCCGCACCGATGCCGGCCGACCAGTTCGTGAAGGTGGTCGTGCCGCTCTACTACGAGGGCCACGCGTACCGCGCCGGGACGCGCCTCCGGGTCACGATCTCCGCGCCGAACGGCACGCAACCGATCTGGGCGTTCAACGTGACCGAGCCGCCGGGGAGCGGCGCGGTCTCGATCGCGTCCTCGGCGACGATGCCGTCGAGCCTCGTGCTCCCGGTCGTGCCGGGTGTGAGCGTGCCGACGGCCCTTCCGCCCTGCGGGAGCCTGCGCAACGAGCCGTGCCGTCCGTACCGGGCGACGGCGAACGCCGGCGGCTGAACTTCGGGCGCCGTGTGCCCAGGAGTTGCGCTCGCGGCGCCCGCGCCGGACAATGCCACCCATGAAGCAGGGAGACGGCGCCGCGGTGAGCGTCCACGTCGAGGCACCGCCCCAGGTGGTCTACGACGCGGTCAGCGACGTGACGCGGATGCGCGAGTGGAGCCCGGAGACGATCCGGTGCGAATGGGTCGACGGCGCGACCGGACCGGCCGTGGGTGCGCGGTTCAAGGGCACGAACAAGCGAGGGTTCGTGCGGTGGTCCACGAAGCCGGTCGTCGTCGTCGCTGATCCCGGTCGTGAGTTCACGTTCGACGTCGGCCCCGACACCCGCTGGTCCTACCGGTTCGCGGCCGACGGCACGGGCACCGAGCTCAGCGAATCGTTCGAGATGCTGCGCGACATCCGCTGGTACTACGTCGTTGGCCGAGCGCTGGCTGATGCGGGTCGAGGACCGGAAGGCCGACCTCGAGCGCGGGATGCGCGAGACGCTCGAACGCATCAAGCGCGTCGTCGAGGCCTGACCCGACGCCGAGGCGTTCTGTGGCGGGTTGTCTTCGCCGCCACCGGCGGTTGCTCCTCCACCCGGCGATCGGACGCGTGCGCGATCAGCCGGCTGCCACCGAGGGGAGTCGATCGATCAGGATCGCGGCACGTCGGTCCAGAGCTCGTGGTTCCCGGGCCCGCGACGCTTCGGCGATGTACATCGCGTGGTCGGCCCGCATCAGGAAGGTGTCGGGGTCGGCGACGTCGGCGGCCGACGGCGATGCCCACGCTCGCCGAGACGGCGACCATGTACCGCGGATCGTCATGGTACCGCGAGGTCTTGCGCGATGCGTCGCGCCAGGTCGACCGCTTCGTCGACGGGGTCGCGCAGATCCTCGCAGAGCACCACGAACTCGTCGCCGCCGAGCCGCGCGACGGTGTCGCTGGCGCGGACCGCGTCGGCCAGCCGTTCGGCGACGCACACGAGCACCGCATCGCCGACGCCGTGGCCGAACGTGTCGTTCACCGCCTTGAAGCGGTCGACGTCGAGGAACAGCAGCGCCGTCGCCGATCGCCGTCGCGTCCGCGATCTCGAGCGCGTGGGTGAGCCGGTCGAAGAACAACCGCCGGTTGGCCAAGCCGGTGAGCGCATCGTGGAACGCCTGGTGCGCGAGACGGTCCTGCTCCTCGGCCAGCTCCGCCTGGAACCGGCGACGCTCGGCGTCGAACTGCTTCGTCATGCGCACGATGCTGCCGTCGGATCCGGCACGCACGATGGCGAGTGCCTCCGCCTCGACGGCGTCGGAGAGTTCGAGGCGCGCACACTCCTCCCGCACCGCGGCGATCGTCGCGTCGCGCCAGTAGAGGAAGAGCTTCGTCAGGTCCGCCAGCGAGATGGTGTCGCGCAGGGGAGCCTTGCCGGTTGCGGCCGTGATCCGCCGCTGCTCGTCGGAGGCGTTGCCGCCGGTCATCAGGAACTCGGCGACTGCCCAGGTCGCGATCGTCGTCGTCCGGATGACGTCGTCCGTGACCCGTGCGTCGGCTCGCCCGGCGGCGTCGGGACAGCGCCGGTACCACGTTGCCAGCACCGTCTGGGCGACCTCGTCGGCGCGCTCGGAGAGCGATGCGCGCGTGTGGCGCGGCGACGGTGTCCCGGGTGCTCCGGGACGACGGTCGGTCGACGGTGACGTCGTGCGGGTCACGCCGTCGTCTCCAGGCGGGGAGCAGGGCGGACCTCGAGCGATGCGAGGGGATCGTCGGCCGGGCGCGCGATGTGGAATCCCTGGCCGTACCGGATGCCCAGCGACACCAGCGTGTCGAGCTCGGCCGCGGTCTCGATGCCTTCGGCCACGATGACCGCGTCGATCTCCCGGCCGAAGCCGACGAGCGAGCCCGCCAGTGCTCGCCGGGCGGGGTCCGTGTCCACGCCGCGCGTGAGGTCGAGGTCGAGCTTGATGATGTCGGGTTCGATGTTGAGGATGTGGCGCAGGCCGCGAAGCCCGAACCGGCGTCGTCGACCGCGACCCGTACCCCGAGCGAGGTGAGTCGGGCCAGCGCCTGTCGCAGGAACCCGTAGTCGTCGACCGGCGCATGCTCGGTGATCTCGACGACGACACGTCCCGCGGGGGCGTCGCGCAACAGGGGATACAGCGCGGGCACGCGCAGCATCTGGGGCGACAGGTTGACCGACAGGTAGAGCGGGTCGAAGCGGTGTGCCGCACGCAGCGCCGATCGGACGGCCAGGAGCTCGAGCTCGGTACCGAGTCCGACCGAGCCGGCGTGGGCGAACCAGACGTCGGGTGGCAGCGGCGGCTCGAGCCGCGAAGCGAGCGAGGGCCTCGACCCCGACGGGTTGGCCGGTCTCCAGATCCACGATCGGTTGGAAGACCATGGTGATCGCCTCGTCGGCCAGCGTCTGCTCGAGCCGCGTGTGCCACTCCTGCCGTTCCCGCGCAGAGCGCCAGGGCGGCGGTGTGCTGCTCGGTGATGTCCTCGGAGATGCCGAGGAGATACTGCGGCCGGCCGTCACCGTCGTAGATCGGGATCTTCTTGGTGTGCAGGATCCGCTGACCGGTGGCCGTGTCGATCGGTTCCGCCGGGATGTCGATGACGTCCCCGCGTGCGAGCACCTCGCGGGTCGCGGCGGGTGAAGAAGTCGGCCTGCTCGGAAGGGAAGAAGTCGTAGTCGTTCCTGCCGATGAGGTCCTCGCGGGAGTAGCCGAGGATCTCCTCGGCCCGCCGGTTGAGTCGGACGAATCGCAGGTCGTCGGCGTCCTTGACGAACACCATGTCCGGCAGCTGCTCCACGACCGCATCGAGGAACGCCGCCGCCTCGCGCACCGCCCGACCGGCCCGAGCTCGTCGACCTTCCATGGCCACTACATCGGTCACCGAGGATGGCCGCTGTAGTGGGCCGTGTGACCTGCGTCTCTCCCTCGCCCGGCGGCCTGGTGGCGCTCCGGCCCCGGGAAACGCGCGGACGGCGGACTACGGGCGGTAGCCGGCCCGCACCGTTGCGAGCTTCGTGCGTGTGTTGACGTGGTCGCCGCGCACGTCGACGACGATCACGTCGAAGCCCGGGAACGTCGCCTTGAACCTCGCGTCGATCCACGCACCGACCGTCAGCCTGTCGGCGGCCGCCCGCTGGTACGGGTAGCTCGGGATCCCGGTCCGATCGTCGCGGACGTCCTTGCCCGGGTGCGGCCCGGGGCCCTCGTAGGTGAAGCGGACATCGAAGCCCTCGACCCGGCGGATCTGGCGTTGCACGTTCTTGACCGTCGTCACGTCCTGCTCCGATCTGTCCCGACGCAGCGTATGCCGAGGACGACTTCGGTCCGCCTCGATGCCGCCGCGACCACGGCGTCCGTCGCCGGCTTCGTGCGGCCGGTGACCGACACGCGCTCCCCCGTGATGCGGAGCGACGGCTCCAGTGGGGCCGCCCGTCATTCGTGGGCGGGGAGGCCCAGCACCCGGCGTACGGAGTCCGGTGCCGGGACGACGCGGACGGCCGCGGCGATCACGGTGTCGCGGTCCGGGGGCGGGTCGGCGTCGAGCCGCGCCAGCGCTCTGGCGAGGCGGGCCTGGCTGCGGGCCGCGTACACGGGCGCGGGCGGAGCCGCGGAGCCCGCAGGCCCGGCCGTGCCGCCGGTCGTCGGGTCCACGAACGCGGCCTCGGTCACGCCGAGGAACGTCGCGATCGTCTTCGGCGACTCGTCGAGTCGTTCGCCCGCGAGGATCGCGACCGTGATGCAGTGCTTGCACACCGCGCCGTAGGGACAGGTGCAGTGCGCGGCGATGGTGGCGCCGCGCAGCAGGTCCAGCGACGCGAGCTCGGCGTTCACCGCGGGCGTCCCGTGCACCGGGATCGTCCCGTGGGGTCGGTCCAGCACACCCGCCAGCGTCTCGGTCAGCGCGGCGCTCGCGCCGGCGGGGAAGGCGCAGGTCAGGCGGACCGCGTACGGCTCGTCGCTCGCGCCCTGGACCGACCCGCGGATCTCGCCCGGTGCGATCTCGAGCGCGATGGTCTGGCCCTTGCGGGCGTAGGACCGGCCCCGCTGGACCACGCCGGGGCTCGTGCGGGCCGACAGGGTCTCGAGCAGCACGCGTCCCACCGCGCGGGATCTCGTCCGCGCGCGCCGCCGGGCGCGGCAGGCGACGCGCGCGACGAGCCCGCCCTCCACCTCCTTCGCCTCGCCCCACTCGAAGAAGCCGGGGTAGTCGCCCCAGCGGCTCACGACGCGCTCACCGGGCCGTCGCCCGATCCGTGTCGAGCGCGACGAACGCCGCGAGCTCGTCGCCGGCCAGCTCGGTCACGGCCTCGTCGGTCGACGTGATCACCGCGCCCGCGAGCGCGCGCTTGCGCTCGATCAGCTCGGCGATGCGCTCCTCGATCGTGCCCGGGCAGACGAGCGTGTGGACGACGACGCCGCGGGTCTGCCCGATCCGCCACACGCGGTCCGACGCCTGGTCCTCGACGGCCGGGTTCCACCAGCGGTCGAAGTGGATCACGTGGTTGGCCCGCACGAGGTTGAGCCCGGTCCCGCCGGCGCGCAGCGAGACGGCGAGCACGCCGGGTCCGGTCCCCGCGCCGAAGCGTTCGACGATGGCGTCCCGCCGCTTCCGCCCGACCCCACCGTGGAGGATCGGCACGGGCAGGTCCACCTGCTCGGCCACGTGGGCGGCGAGGCGGCGCAGGAACGTCGCGTACTGCGTGAAGATCACGACGGCCTCGCCCTCGGCGGCGATCTCCCGGGTGAGCTCCACGAGCCGGTCGACCTTGCCGGACCGGCCGCCGAGCTCCGAGGTGTCCGCCTCGACGAGGCTCGCGGGGTGGTTGCAGATCTGCTTGAGCTTCGCGAGGCCGGCGAACACGTGCAGGCGACGGGTGCCCGCGTCGCCGATGCCCTCCAGCTCGCCCAGCATCGCGTTCGCGGTCGCCTCGTAGAGTGCCACCTGCTCGCGGGTGAGGAGGCAGTCGTCGCGGACAACCACGCGTTCGGGCAGCTCGTCGACGATGCCGGGGTCGAGCTTGGTGCGCCGGAGCACGAACGCGGCGATACGCGTGCGCAGGTGCGCGAGGCGGGCACGGTCCTCGTCCTCGTCGCCGCTCATCCGGTAGCGGTCGGCGAAGGCCTTCCGCCCGCCCAGGAGGCCGGGGCTCGCGAACGTCAGGAGGCTCCAGAGCTCGTCGAGGTCGTTCTCCACCGGGGTGCCGGTCGCGGCGATGCGATGGGTCGCGGTCAGGGCGCGTGCGGCGCGTGCGGTCGCGGTCTGGGGGTTCTTGATCGCCTGCGCCTCGTCGAGCACGACCCGGTGCCACGCGACGTCGGCCAGGCGCGGATCGAGGCGCAGCATCCCGTAGCTCGTGATCACGAGGTCGGCGTCGATGGTGGCCGGGTCGTCGCGGTCGGCGCCGTGGAACACCGCGGTCCGCAGGCCGGGGGTGAAGCGCGCGGCCTCCCGCTCCCAGTTCCCGACCACGCTGGTCGGCGCGACCACGAGCGTCGGCACCGTATGGTCGTGCGCGACGAGGGCGAGCAGCATGGCGGTCTTGCCGAGACCCATGTCGTCGGCGAGGATCCCGCCGATCTCGTTGCGTTCGAGCCACACCATCCAGTCGAGGCCGGCCCGCTGGTAGTGCCGGAGCGGCACGCGGACGAGCTTCGGTTGCGCGACGTGCTCGGCGCGGGTCGGCTGCCAGGTGCCGGCGAGCGCGCGGGCGAGCCAGCTCCTCGGGTCGAGATCGACGGTGATCTCGGTGTCGTCCTCGGCCGCGGCCTCGCTCGCGACGTCGAGCACCGTCGACGCGTCCGCGTCGCCGAGGCGGCGGACGAAGGCTGCGATGCGGGCCCGTTCACCGGCGGCGAGGTACGTCCACGTCCCGCCCACGGAGACGAGGTCGTGCTGCGCGCGCGAGGAGGGCGTGGAGCTCGGCGCCGGTGAGCTCGTGGCCGTCGACGAGCACCGCACCGGTGAGCAGCAGGCTGGCGGTGTCGAGCCCGGCGGGGCGCCCCTCGACGCGGAGCTGCTTCCTGGCCGTGCGCCGCCGCGCGAAGCCGGCGGGGAGGAGCACGTCGATGCCGGCGGCCTCGAGGCGTGGGCCGGACTGTTCGACGAGCTCGACCACGTCCTCGAGCTCGAGCTCCACGGGCGCGAGCGGCACGCCGCGCAGCAGGGACCACGCGGCGGTGACGGCGGGCCACTCGGCGAGCACGAGGTCGTCGACGGTGCCCGCCGGGACGGCGAGCGCGGTGGCGGCGTCGTCGAGGGTCGTGGGATCCCGGCTGTCGACGGGCGCGACCACGCTCGACGCGCGACGACCCTGGACACAGGGCACGAGCACGAAGCCCGGGCCGTCGTCGGTCGTGGCATCGGGGTCGAGGCGGAGGATCAGGCGGGCGCCCGCGGCGCGGCGGGCACGGACCCGCTCGGCCCAGCGGGTGAAGGTCGGGGTCGGGGTGCGGACGAGGAGACGGTCGGGCACGGGCCCGAGGGCGGCGGTCGCGTAGGCGTCGACGAGGAGGGTCGCGAGACGTTGCGCGTCGGGGTGGTGGCGGAGGGCCTCGTCGATCGCGGCGCGGCTCGCGTCGGCGAGCGCGCGGCGGGGCGCGGCGATCCAGCCGCTGGTGGCGGGGGAGACGAGGCCGGGGATCACGTCGCCGGCGTGGGCGATGCGGGCGCAGGTCACGGCGAGCTCGAGCAGCGTTCCGAGCTCGGGGGTGACGGGCCAGCCGGTGTCGACGATGCGGCGCAGCACGGTGCCGGCGTCGACCGGCATCGCCCACCGCCGCTCGAAGCCGCGGCCCGGGATCCAGAACGAGCGGAACCCTGCCGTCGTCCTCGGGCCGACGAGCGCCCGCAGCTCCGGCGACGGGTCGCGCAGGTCGTCGTCCGAGGCGGTGACGAGCAGCGTCTCGTCGCCGTCGAGTCGTACGTCGAGCACCGGTCGGGGATCGGGCGGAGTCGAGGTCCGGGCGCGTGCCATCAGGCCGTCGATCCGGCGGCTCCGTCGATCGGGCCGACGTGCCCGATCAGCGCGCGGGGCGCTTGGACACGGCGCTCCAGACGGCGAGGACGATGATCGCGCCGACGAGGGATCCGATGATGCCGCTGGCGCGCAGCTCGATCCCGTCGCCGGCGATGAGACTGATGAGCAGACCGCCGACGAACGAGCCGGCGAGTCCGGCGACCAGGGATCGACCGTCGGGTCGGCTCGCCTGGCCGAGGATGACCTGGGCGAGCCAACCGATTGCCATACCGAACACGATGATCGGAGAATCAGCACGACCGTCTCTCTCCCTCGTGGGCTTGTACGTCAGGTCCGAGACCGTAACCCGCCGCCGATCGAACGCGCCGTCGGCGGGCGGACTCACGGCACGAGGTCGAGGATGCTGCAGGCGCACTCAACGGTGACGATCGACGTGCCGGCCACCCTGGTCTGGCGAGTCGTGACCGACGTCGACGCGTACCCCGCGTGGAACACCTTCACGATCGGGTGCAGGACCACGTGGGAGGTCGGGACGCCGATCGTGATGAAGGTTCGCCTCCTCCCGTGGCTCACCATCCGCCAGCGTGAGACGGTCCGGGTCCGCGAGGACGGAAGGCTGCTGGAGTACGGCATCGACCTGCCGATGGGCCTGCTCCGGAGCTCGCGCCGACACATGCTTGCCCCGCTCGGTGCCGCCACGACCCGCTTCGACTCCGAGTTCACGCTGGAGGGCCGCCTGGCGCCGCTGGTCGAGCGCCTGCTCGGGCGCGGCTCCGCCGGGGCTTCGACGACATGACGGCGGGCCTCGCCCGTCGCGCCTCGGGAGCTCCATACCGACCCGGATCAGGACGTGAGGCCGCGGCCCGCGCCCGAGTGACCGCCCGATCCTCGTCGTCCCTCATGTGTTCGCTGCGCTCCGACCCAGCCCAGCTCACCTGTCGGGTTCAGGCGACCGCCGGTCAGCGACAGGTCGACCGTCCGCCGGCTGATCTCGATGCCGTGGCGCCCTGGACCGACGCGCCGGGATGTCCGGGACGGGTCCCGGCGAACCACCGCCGGGTAGGAGGCCGAGGGTCGAAGACCGGGAGCCGCTGTCGTGCTGGGCGTGACACCTCCAGCAGCCGTCAGCGCTCGAGACGCATCAGGAGGCGTGCCGGGCACGGCCGAGAGGATCCTGACCCATCGGCGGAAGTCGCCGCCGAGTCCGTTCCCCGGGCTCCGTGTTTGGGCTCCGTTCGTCGGTGGGTTGCAGGGGTCTTGCTGCCCAGGTGTCGACCATGGGTTGAGTCGGCGGTTGAGGGGAGGTCGTGGGTGGTGGTTGCGGCCGTTGCGGCCGCTCGGCCGTGTTCGATCTGGGCTGCGTTCCTCGAGCGTGGACCACGACGAGCGAGGCGAACGACAGGAGGGTGATCGCCGCGAGAGCCGACCGCGCCCATTGCCATCTGGCGGCGCCGCCGTGCCCGTTGCGTGATGCGTCTGAGCACTCGGGGACCGAGGCCCGGGCTGAGCGGCGCGCGGTGACCGGCATCGTGCAGGGCTACCCGAAGCGCCGATTCGAAATCAGTCATGGCCGCCCCGCATCGTGACGGCCTGCCGGGGTCGTTGCGTCGTCATCACGCGGCTCGAAGGTTGGCCCCAGGAGATGACGCAGCTGGTGGAGCGCTCGCGAACACCGCGGACTTGACGGTCCCCACCGGGAGGTCGAGAACGGCGGCAGTGTCGTCCTCGCTGAGATCGTCGAAGAAGCGCAGGACCACCACGGTGCGGTGCTTCGGTGCGAGCGTGAGCAGTGCGGCCCGAACGACCGCGGCGTCCTCCGCCTCGCTCGACACGAGCGGACGCTGAGAAGTTCACCCGACGCATCCCGCAGATGAGGGCGAGGACCTAGGATTCGCCGAGGGACGGAGCCCATTCGAGCTGGGGGTTGGTCATGCGGCGCGTACGAATGGCTCTGACGGTGGCGGTCGCATTGTGTCTGGCCACGTTGGCCATCGGTGTGAGCCCGGCCGCCGCGGACCAGGCGCCGTCGGTCCGGATCGCGGACGCGGGCGTCGTCGAGCGGCCCGACCTGCCGATCGTGGCGAAGAGTGTCGTCGCCCTCAGCCAACCACTGGGCTGGCCCGAGTGCGTCTGGTACCACACGGTTTCCGGCACCGCCCACGGCGCATGAAGTTCACGTCGGCGGATGGCACCCAGGACTTCCTTTCGAAGACCAAGGCCGTGATCATCGGTGCCGGCCACGTGAAGGCGACGATCAGCACCACGGTCAACGCAGATACGGCCACGGAATCCGACGAGACCTATTCAGTGGTGATCGACCGCGCGACCGCGACGTCCGGCGGTCGGTGCAGCACGTCGTCCGCCCGTGACCCCGATGTCCTCATCGCCCGGAACACGAGCAAGGTGACGATCTTTGACAACACCGCCCCGACGCCGTCGATCTCGATAGCCGACGCAAGTGTGGTCGAGACCAGCAGCATCAAGATGCCGGCAAAGAACGTCCTCGGCCTGAGCGCGCCCTTGAGTACCGACGAGTGCGTCTGGTACCACACGGTCTCGGGATCGGCATCGGGGGTCACGAAGCTCACCGCCAACCTCGGCACGCAGGACTTCCGACACAAGTCCTCGTTCGTCAAGATCGCCGCCGGCAAGACGACCGGGGCGATCGGCACCTCCGTGAACTACGACACCGACGCAGAGTTCAACGAGGCGTACGACATCGTCGTCGACAAGCTGACCCTCACCAGTGGTAGTCGGTGCGTCCCGACCGCAGCGCCGGATCCATCCGTGTCGATCGGCCGTGGCCTGGGGACCGTCACCATCGTCAACGACGACCCGTTCACCGGAGTGAACCTCTCGAATCGCGATCTCCGCGACCAGGACCTTGCCGGCTTCGACCTCGCCGGCGCACGCCTAGCGGCGCGAGCCTGACGGGCGCCGACCTCGCCGGCGTCCAGTCCGGAGCCATCATCGGCATCCCGGCGGCGCTGCCAGCCGGATGGACGTTGAGCGGCGGATACCTCGTGGGCTCGGCCGCGAACCTGCCGCTGGCGGACCTCGGCGGATTCAACTTGTCCAACGCGGATCTTGCGGGTGCCAATCTGACGCTCGGCACACTTCCCTTCACCAATCTTGCGGGCGCCGACCTGACGGAGGCTTACCTGTTCGGGGCCTACCTGACCGGCGCGAATTTCACGGGCGCCGACCTGACCCGTGCGAGCCTGACCCGCTCCTTCGGTGGTGCCAATTTCACCGATGCCGATCTCACCGGCGCCGACTTCAGCTACGCGGACCTCACCGAGGCGACGTTCACCGGCGCGAAACTCAGCGGCGTCATCTGGACGGGTGCGACGTTCCCGACGGTTCCAGCAGCACCGGGAACGGCGGAACGTGCATCGGACACCTCTGAGCGCCGGGCCCCTCGCACCGTCGGCGCGGCGACGAAACGCGGGCGCCATTGCCACACATCGTCGGAATACTGTCGCCGCTTCGTCGCAGTTCGCTTGACCTGGTCGTCTTGCCGATCGGTCCCACGGCCCAACCCCCAGCGGGGTCCTCTGGTGACGCCCTTCTGACGCGAACCCACTCAGTCGAGTGGGTAGAGCGCGGGAAGGAGAGCGAGCAGGCGCGGGAAGATCGGCGTGAACCGACCCTCGCCGAAGGACACGCCCGGTTCGTTCGCCATCGCCATTGTGCACACGCCGCAGGTGAGCGAGCCGAGCAGCATCACGGTCTCCTCGGAGTCGGCGCCCGGGCCGAGCTGGCCCGCCGCGACCGCGTCGCGCAACATCGCGCGCTCGAGCTCGACCATCTCGCGGCTCGCCGCCATCGCGGCGTCGCTCGCCTCGAAGGACGGCACCGGTCGCCAGAACAGCAGCTGCCCGAGCGCCGGACGCTCGAGCAGGAAGCGTCCACTCGCTTCGAGCGCTGCGGTCAGCGCGGGCAGCCCGGGCGTCGGCGGGTTCGGAGGCGGCCCGCATCACTTCGAGGTTGACGATCTGGCCGCGTTCGAAGAGCGCGTCGTAGATCGCGGTGAGCGAAGGGAAGTACTTGTAGAGCGATGGGGGCTGGACCCCGAGCCGGCGCGCGACCTCGGCGAGGCTCAGCCCGGACACGCCAACCTCGGCCATGACGTCCTCGGCGAGGTCGAGGATCTCGGTCATGGTCTCGAGCCGCCGCCGGGCCCGTCGGTCGGGCGTCTTCGCGACTTCGGATGCGGCCGTCTCGGTCATACTGTCGAATCGTAGCATAATTTGTGCTTGACAACAAAAGCTATGATCAATAGCCTGCGCTATCATCACAACAATCCAAGAGAAGGGGCAGGCCGTGCCACCCAGGAACCAGCGCTTCTGGCTCACCACCGATGAGGTGTCGACCGTGATCGACGCCCCCGCCGAGCAGCTCTACGACATGGTCGCGGACATGCCCCGCATGGGGGAGTGGAGTCGCGAATGCGCGAAGGTCGAATGGGCGGAGGGCGCGACGGGACCCGCCGTCGGCGCCCGCTTCGTCGGCCACAACTGCACCGGACCGCGCGGGCTCATCAAGTGGTCGCGGCGGGGCACCGTGCGCGCCGCCGAGCGCGGGCCGCGAGTTCGCGTTCGCCACCGAGGAGGGTGGCGTCGAGGGCACCACGTGGCGCTACCGCTTCGAGCCGGTAGCGGGTGGCACTCGGGTCACCGAGTCCTACACCGTCGAAAAGATCCCGGTGTGGGCCCGCATCATGGACGTCCCGCTCAACCGTCACGGTGATCTGCTGAAGAACATGGCCACGACGCTCGACCGCTTGAAGACGGCCGCAGAGCACTCCACGCCGGCGGTCGACTCCGCCTGACGCGCCCGGCGCGCCACGCGCGGTCGTCTCGTCCCGCCACTGGTGTCACGACACAGCCCTGATGGCGCGCGCCCGCCGCGCCGTTTCCCAGAGAAGGAGCACTCCCATGGTCACGATCGCGACCGTCACGCCCGGCATCGACGTCCTCACCGACGACGTCGACATCCCCGGCCTCGGCCACCTGCCGATCAACGCCTACGTGTTGCACGGCGATGCTCCCGTGCTCGTCGACACCGGTTCGATCGCGCAGGCCGACGCGTTCGACGCCGCGCTGCGTTCGGTCATCGACGTCGCCGACCTGCGTTGGATCTGGCTGACCCACACCGACTTCGACCACATCGGCCTGCTCCACCGGCTCCTTGCGGAGAACCCGGAGCTCCGGGTGATCACCACGTTCTTCGGCGTCGGGATCATGGGCCTGTTCGACCCGCTGCCCATGGACCGCGTCAACTTCGTCAACCCGGGCGAGACGATCACGCTCGCGGACCGCACGCTCACCGCGGTGCGGCCGCCCTCGTTCGACAACCCGATCACCGTCGGCTTCCACGACGACCGCACGAACGCGCTCTTCAGTGCTGACTGCTTCGGTGCGTTGCTCCCGGACGGCCTGGCCGACCGAGCCGACGACCTCTCGGACGCGGCGTTGCGCCACGGTCAGGTCACGTGGGGGACGATCGACTCGTCGTGGATGCACAAGGCCGATCCTGCGGTCATCGCTGCCGACCTCGATCGCACGCGTGCCATCGCGCCGTCGTACGTGCTGAGCGCGCACCTCGCGCCGGCGCCGGGCTCGATGCTCGATCGCATGTGCGACGCCATCGGTGCCGTGCCCTCGGCCGAGCCGTTCGCGGCACCGGACCAGGCCGCGCTCGACGGGATGCTCGCGGCGATGGCCGGCTGACAATCGGGTGTCGCGCCTCATGGCACGGTTGCGCCCGGGCTTCAGGGTGAGAACGAGATCGTGAACCCGACCTCGTCGATCGGGCGCTCGACGGTGCCGGCGACGTCGCGGACGTGGGCCGATCGCGGCCCGTGCCGGCACCAGGCGACCATCTGACCGACGGCGGGAGCCGGTCCTTCGAACACTGCCTCGACCGAGCCGTCGCCTCGGTTCCGCACCGTACCGGCGACCCCGAGACGCCGCGCCTCGCGCCGGCGCGACTCGCGAAAGCCCACGCCCTGCGCCCGGCCCGTGACCTGCACGCGTCGCCCAATCTGCTCGCTGCGTTCGTCACGGAGCGTGTCTCCCGAGTCACCCCATCGGTGCCGGCCGGTCGGGCGCGGTCCGGGCCGCGAGGTCGCGGACGACCGCGGCGAACTCGCCGCCGGTGACGTAGAGCGTCTCCTCGACCCGCCGGCTGAACCGCCACGTGTCACCGGTGCGCCGGTACTCGTCGAGGTAGCGACCACCCACGTCGAACAGCTCGGGCCGACCGTTCCACTCGAGGCCGTTGCGGTTGAACAGGTGCACCCGCCCCGTCGCCGTGTCGGGCCCGGTGAAGCGGATCTCGTGGGTGAGCACCGAGTGCAGGCTCCAGGCGAAGATCCCGAGCGCGTCCGGCATCCACGCCGCGAGCTCCGCCGGGGTGCCGGCGATGCCCCCGCTGTGCAGGTAGTCGATGTGCGCGTCGGGCGTGAACAACGCCTCCCAGCGCGCCCAGTCGCGGTCGTCCACCGCGTAGCCGTACGCGACGGCGATCTCCTGGATCGCGAGGACGTCACCTTGGCGCTCCGGGGTGCGCACCCGTCCGTCGGCGGGTTCGGGCGTGGCGTCGGTCATGCGGGCTCCGTTCTCGGTGCGGGGGACAGTTCGAAGTCGTCGAAGTGGAACTCGGGGGAGACGACGCAGGTGACGAGCGCGTCGACATCCGTGGGCCGGGTGCGTTGCCACGTACCGGCGGGGACTAGCACCTGCGGCGCGTCGCCGGCCGTGACGTCGAGACCGAGGACGGCGACGGTCGTGACGCCGTCGGGCTCGGCTCCGGTGCCGCCGAGCTCCAACGTGACCCGGCCGTTCTGCGCGATCCACAGCTCGTCGGCGCGCACCCGGTGCCAGGTGGAGGCCTCCCCGGCCGGGAGATGGAAGAGGATCGCGCTCGCCGCCGCCCGGTCACGGCCGTCGGACAGGCGGGCCCGCTCCGGCGCCGTCCACGTCCGGCGGTACCAGCCGCCCTCGGGATGGGGGTCGAGGTCGAGCGACTCGGCGAGCGGCGGGCGCATCCGACCATCCTGCACCACCGCAAGCCCCAACATCCGGGCCTCCCCGGGCCTACGGGACCGTCATGGTCGCACCCCTCCTGCACACTGCACCCACCACGACCCCCGGAGCACGCCATGACCCTCACTTCCCCCATCACCCAGGACCAGGTCGACCTCGTCGACGGCACCCTCTACGTCCGCGATCTCGTCGAGACCGACACCGAGGTGCTCCGCGTGGTCGCCACCACCGACGACCACGTCGAGAACACCCGGCAGTGCCTGCGCATCGGCGCCCGGGCGATCCTCGCCGTGAACGCCGACCGTCGACACCCACATCGTCGAGAAGCGCTTCGACGCGATGAGCGGCCAGATCTCCGAGCAGCTCGACGCCGCGGTCGCGCGCATCGCCGCCGCGACCGAGTCGCTCGTGGCCGAGGACACCGGCGCGCTGACGTGCATGCTCAACGCGCACCGCGACGAGCTCGAGGCGCAGCTCGGCGACACGTTCGATCCCGACTCGAAGCGCAGCGTCATCGCCATCTTCGAGCAGGTCATCGAGACCGCGCAGGAGGCGCAGGTGGAGGGGATCCGCCGGCTCGTCGCCACCGACGACGAGGACGGCCCCCTCGGCCGGCTCCGCCACGAGATCACCCGCCACACCAACGAGTGCACCCGCGAGCTCCGCCAGGAGGTGCAGGCCCTCTCCGAGCGCATCGCCGTGAAGGAGGCGATCGCGCCGGTGATCGCCGTCACCACCGGCAAGGGCTTCACGTACGAGGACGCCGTGCACGAGGCCGTCGCCCGCATCGCGTCACACCACGGCGACTGCGCCGAGCAGACCGGCAAGACCTCCGGCTCGGCGGCGACGCAGAAGGGCGACGAGGTCGTCACGCTCGACGCCGACGACACCTACGGCTTCGAGGGCCGCTTCGTGCTCGAGGCGAAGGCGCGCAAGCTGAACATGCGCAAGACCGTCGAGGAGCTCGACGCCGCGCTGGAGAACCGCGACGCGCTCGCCGCGATCGCGGTGTTCAGCGCGCCGGACGAGGCACCGACGTCGGTGCCGTTCCACCACACCGGCAACAAGGCGATCGTCGTGTTCGACGCCGAGGACGGTGACGACTCCGCCCTGCGGCTCGGCTACATGTGGGCCCGGTGGGTCGTGCGGCGCGAGCTGGCCGGTTCGGCGTCCGACGACGTGGACCTCGAGCGCATCGGTGGCCTCATCGAGGACGCCCGGCGGGCGATCGACCGGGTCACCGCGATCAAGCGGAGCCACACGCAGGCCAAGAAGCACATCGACCAGGCCGGCGAGCAGGTGGCCAGCCTGGCCGACGAGGTCCGCGAGGCGCTCGACGCCGTGGCCGACGAGCTCAGCGCCGTCGACGAGGGCTGAGCAGGCAACGCTCAGCCCCGGTCGCCGATCTGCCGAAGACGGGAAGGGACGTCGAGCGCAGGCAGGTGGCCCATGTCGTTCATGCATCCCGGAACCCGGGCCGGCCGGAGGACTCGCACGCTGTGGACACAGGCGCGCCTCGACGTGCTGCGCCCGTGGTGGAAGCAGGTCCTTGCGCTGTCGATCGGTCTGATCGCCACCGAGGCGTTCGTCGTCTGGGGCATGAACGAGCTGATCCACGCCCCGTTCTACGCCGGGGCCGTCTTCGGCGGCGCCGTGGTCGGATATGTCGCGGCGCTCCATTGGATCGTCGATGCGTGGAGCGGACAGCACAACAACAAGTCCGGGACGATGGGCGAGGAGGCCACGTCGACCGGCTTCCGGACCACCGAGATGCGCCGTCGCGGATGGCGGATCTTCGACTCGATCGCCTTCGACGATGGGTTCGGCGACGTCGATCATGTGGCGGCACGCCCAGGGCTCGTGGTCGCGGTGGAGAGCAAGTGGGCCGGCACCCCGTGGAGGATCGAGAACGATCGCCTCGATGCCTGGGGTGATCCGCTCGGTCAAGCCCGCGACGGGGCAAGGAAGATCCGGTTGCTGCTCAAGCACCACGTCGACGTCGTGGTGCATCCACTCGTCGTGGTCTGGGGGCCCGGCGCCCGCACACTCCCGGAGGACGTGAACGACGTCGACGGTGTGCTCGTCGTGCGCGGACCAGGAATCGCCGCGATCGACGATCGACTCGAGGCCTTCGTGGCTCAGCACCCGACCGAGTCCGAAGTTCCGATCGTGATGGGAGCGATCAAGTCCTACGCGCGCACGCGGGACGAGCACTCCGCAACGGTCTCCCGTTCTGGATCGGTGGTCACCGCAGGATCATCGTGACGCTCACGCCGTGTGCCGGACCGACCCCGTTGCTTCTTCGCATGCGATCTCGGACGCCGCTTGACCCGGCGGCCCCACCGCCCTAATCTGGGTGACCAGTCACCCATATTAGAGGAACGTCGATGGCCCGCATCACGGAGACGACCAAGGTCGAGGTTCGCGAGCGCCTGCTCGCCGCGGCGGCCCGCCGGTTCGCCGATCGGGGACTCGCGGGCACCAACATCGACGACGTCGCCGTCGGCGCCGGGTTCGGCAAGGGCACCGTCTACAACTACTTCCCGAGCAAGGAGGCGCTCTTCGCCGCGGTGATCGAGGAGGGGTGCCGGCGGGCGGTGGAGCGGTGGGCGAGCGTGCCGCGCGGCGCGTCGGTTCGGGCCGACCTGCGCGCGCTCGCCGCGGCCGACGTCGCGGTCCTCCGCGAGGACGAGGGCTTCACCCAGGTGCTCGTCCGCGAGGCCCTCGCGTTCCGGACCGAGACCTACCCACTGGTGGTGGAGCACCTCGGCCCCTATCTCGCGGCGGTGGAGGACGTCCTCACCGATGGCCGCCGCCGCGGTGAGGTGCGGGCCGACGTGCCGGTCGCCGAGCTCGCGCTCGCCTTCGTCGGGTTCCTCACCCTCCTCTACGTCCAGCACTGGGGGAGCGGCGGCGCATGGCCGACGCTCGACCGGCTCCCGGATCTCGCCGTCACCCTGTTCCTCGACGGGGCCGGCGGGTCCCCGGTGGCAGAGGTGAGCGCGTGAGCACCTACGTCCTGATGCGCATCCTCGAGTCCTCACCCCGCCGCTACGAGCGCGGCATGCGGTGGCTGACGTTCGGACGTCTCGATCGTGCGTACGACGCCCTGGCGAACGAGGTCGACGCCGGTGCGAGCGTGCTCGAGCTCGGGTGCGGAACGGGCGCGCTCACCCGGCGCGTGGCCCGCCGCGGTGCGACCGTCAAGGGCATCGACGTCAACCCCGAGATGCTCGCCATCGCCCGCGCGCACGTGGACGCCGAGCAGCTCGCGGATCGCGTCACGCTCGTGGAGGCGGGCGTGGCCGACCTCGATGCGGAGCCCGACGACTCCTACGACGCCGTCCTCGCCGGCCTCTGTCTCTCCGAGTTGAGTCCCGACGAGCTCGCCTACGGACTCGTCGAGGTCCGCCGGATCCTCCGACCGGGTGGTCGGCTCCTCGTCGCCGACGAGATCCGGCCCGCCCGGCTCGGGCGCCGCATCCTCCACGCGATCCTGCGGGCGCCGCTCGCCGCGCTCACCTACCTGTTCACCCAGCAGACCACTCACGCCGTCCGCGACCTCCCGGCGCGCCTCGCCGCCGCCGGCCTCGACCTGGTCTCCACCGGGACGACGGCGCTCGGGAGCTTCGGCACCTTCGTCGCGGCGAAGCCGGCCGGCGGTGCTGCGTGACCGCGACCGCGCCGCGGCCGGCTCGCCGTCGCCTCGCCGAGCTCACCGTGAGCGTGGTCGAGACGCTGCTGCGGATGCTGCCGTTCCCCACGGGGACGGGACTCCGGCGGGTGGGAACGCCCGGACCGGAGTCACCGGTCGTGCTCACCGGCAACTTCTCGCTGACGGTCCAGCGCGTGCGGCGGGCACTGCGGGGCGTCGACGCCTGGCTGCTCGTCGCGAACAGTCGCGGGGTCAACGTGTGGTGCGCGGCGACCGGGGGGCTCTTCACCGAGCACGACGTCGTCTCCGTGCTCAAGACGAGCCGGGTCGGCGAGCTGGTCGAGCATCGGCAGGTGGTCCTGCCCCAGCTCTGCGCGACCGGCGTCGACGGCCGCGCCGTTCGTCGGCGGTCCGGCTGGCGCGTCGTCTGGGGACCGGTCGAGGCGACCGACCTCCCGGCGTTCCTGGCCGAGACGCGCCACGCCCGGGTTCCCGACGGTCCCGCGGCGCGGGCGACCCGCACCGTCCGATTCCCGCTCCGCCGGCGGCTCGAGATGGCGATCGCGTGGGCCTTCCCGCTCTCGCTTCCCACGCTCGTCCTCCTTGCCTTCCGTCCGGGGGCGGTGCTCCCCGCGGATCGCGCTCGTCTGGGGCCTGGCCGTCGCGGTGTTCGCCGCGTTCCCGCTCTACCGGGGATGGCTCGCCACCACGAGCCGGCGCGCCGTCGGCGGGCTGACGCTCGACCTGGGCCCCCTCGCGCTCGTCGGCGGCATCTGGCTCGCGCTGGTCGCGGCGCGGCTCGCGATCGGGGCGTGGATCGGCGCGTCCGCCCTGCCCGGGTGGCCGTGGGTCCTCGCCACGCTGGTGGTGCTGCTCGTCCTCGGCGTGGACCTGTCGGGGAGCACCCCGATGTTCAAGAGCGGGCTGCAGGAGGATCGGCTCCTGACGATCGCGCTCGACCAGGAGCGATGCACGGGCGCGGCGTTCTGCGCCGAGGTGTGCCCGAAGGACGTCTTCGTCATCGACCGGGCGCGCCGCCTCGCCGAGCTGGCCCGGCCCGACGAATGCGTCCAGTGCGGCGCGTGCATCGTCCAGTGCCCGTTCGACGCGCTCTCCTTCGCCACGCCCGACGGCACGAACGTCGCGCCGGCGGTGATCCGGGAGTTCAAGCTGAACCTGCTCGGCTCGAGGACGCGCGAGATCGGCACGGGCTGACCGGTCCTCGTCCCTCAGCCGCCTTACTCGCCGACGCCCGACCGGGGCTCGTCGCGCGAGCTCCGCCAACCGGGCGAGCCCGCGCTCGGCCACCGCCTCCAGCCGCGCCGCCGCGGCCCGCACCGCGGGATCGTCGCGCTGGGACGGCTCGACCCGCGCCGGGTTCAGCGCGCAGCGCGTTGGCCCACGCCGCGACGTCCGGCTCCGCGCCGTAGCTGCGCGCCGCGGCGGTGCCACGGACCTGCATCCACGCCCAGTCGCCGGGGCGGTCGGGGAGCGTGTTCGGCGGGCACAGCCGGTTGCGCTCGCGGTCGTCGTCGCGCGTCGCCTCCACGTAGCCGGCCAGCGCGGCGTTGAAGCACGGGAACCCGGCCCGGATCGTCTGCACCCGGATCCTGTCCGGACCCCACACCGGCACCACCGGCGGGTACACCAACCCCGACGCCGCGCAGTGCACCACCAGCGCACCCGGCGCCAGCGGCACGCTCCCGCCGTCGAGCACGATCTCGGTCGACGTCACGTGCCGGATGTGCCCCAGGCGCACGACGTGCTCCACGGTGCGGAGCAGCTCCAGCTCCCACTCGCCGAGCGTCGGCGTCTTGGCCATGGTCGGTACGACGCTCTCGATCGATCCGCAGCATCACGCCCGCCGCCTCGAGCCGCAGGAACAGGTCGTCGAGCGACCCGGCGTCGGCCGCCGCGGCCATCGTGTCGGCCGAGAGCCCCAGCGCCACCACCGGATCGGGCTGGACGACCGCCCGGTTCAGCATCCACGGCTCCCGCGGCCGTACCCACGTGATCGCGTCCGGCGCCACGCCGTTGCGCAGCAACCACACGATCCCGTCCGTCGCGGTCTTGCCCGATCCGACGATCACGTAGTTGTCCGCCGCCGCCTCGAGCGTCGCGAGCTCGTTGATCGCCACGACGGGCACGCCATCGGCGACCCCGAACGGGGGAGGGGTCGTCGCGGGGATCGTCGGCGCCAGGTAGGTGGCGTCCACCACCCGGCGCCGCACGCGCGATCTCGACCGTGGCGCCCGACACGCGCGACGTCGCGAAGTGCGACCCGCCCTCGGTGTGGTACTCGCAGCCTCCGAGGAACGTGACGCGGCCGGATCCGAGGAAGCGGCGATGGAGGAGGTCGTCGTAGTACGCCTGGATCTCGGCCTGGCGCGCCCGCTCCTGGAGCCCCGCCTCTGGACCCGTCTGCTGCACGGCGCCGGTCCCGAGCACGGTCGACGCGACGCCGTAGAACACCGACGCCTGATGGAGCTGTACGAACGGGTACGCGTCCTGCCAGTGACCACTGGCCGTGTGGCGACGGTCGACAAGGGTCACGTGCACGTCCGCGTGGTCGATCAGGGCGTCCGTGAACGCCATGCCCATCGCGCCCGCGCCCACGACGAGGTAGTCGGTGTCCGACGATCTCATCGTCATGGCGGTCGGCCTCCGGTCGCATCGACGGACGGGCCCCGATTCGTATCACTCGCGCCGCCCGGACGACGGCGCCAGACCTCCACGACCGCCTCGCGCCGCCGCCGGGGATGCCGCGGCATGGGTGAGGCGGGTAGTGAGGCCCGAGTGCTCGCCGCGTCACTCCGGTCGCCGTCGCGGCTCCGTCCGCGTCGGCTGGCGCGAGCCCGGCGTCCAACTCACGCCGCTCGTCGCGTCGGTCCCGTCACCGCCACGCTGGTACCCGCGATCAGCCACGACACCGCAATCTTCGACAACGCGCCCGAGGGCAGGTGGTTCTGCTCACTCGACGGATATCCGAAGATCCCATGGAGTCGTGACGAACGGCGACCAGACTCTGACCCAGACGGGATTGGGCGTCGACAGGCTGTAGCCGAGGTCCCACCCATCGCCTGGGTAGTTGAGCTTCACTCCGTGTGCATCGAGGATGTCGAACCTGGCGAGTCCGCCGGGAGGACTGGTGATCCGGACCTTGAGCGCTGCACAGGTTCCGAGCGTGTAGTCGATCTGGAACCAGTCGCTCGTCCCGACGGGGTTGACGGAGCCGAGTCGCTGGACGGCCCCTCCGCAGGGCAGCTTGATCTCTTCACCGGGCCAGTCGTTGTTCCACTCGTCAGGCGTCGAGGCCGGACCGTCGACGGCGCAGCCGACCCGCGCCGTGCCGTCGTCGGCGAACGTCAACGCGCGTCTGACCTGCTCCCAGCCCGGCGTCGCACGCGACGCCGTTCAGCTCATCGAGAGAGCTCACGGTGCCGGCCGGCCCCTGGGGACCGGTCGCGCCCTGCACACCCGGAGGGCCTTGCTGATTCCAAGTGAGCGGGACCTCGTTCGTCTTGCAGGCCGTGGCGGTTTGCACCGCCCGCAGCGACCCGCCGGACTTCGCCGCGCAAGCGCTGATCGCGCCTTCATCGCCGATTGCCGCCCAGCCGACACCGCCCGCGACGGATCCGAAGATCACGCCGATCACCAGAACCGGGATCGCCCACCGTGTGTGCTTCACGATCGCGCCTCCTGTGCGCTCTACCAGGTGTCGGGGCATCGTGGCTCCTCGTCTCGCGTTTCGTGTCAGTGCGACCCAACCAGTGCCTGGTCGAGGACCGGTGGAGCGGGAGGAGAGCGCCCGGTCGAAGAAGTGACGACCAAAGCCCTGCCGACGATGAACACCACCACGCCACCGCGTCCACGGTCGCGTAGCTCTCCGGTGTCCACGCCACCGGGTCAACTCCAGGCCTCGAACGCGACGACACCGCCCACGCCACGGACGCCTGACCTTTGACGTCAGACGTTCGTCTTCACGAACCGGTCGATCGCGTCGGTGATCTCGGGAATGACGTCAGAGAGCCAGATGAGATGAATATCGCTGTCGAGCTCCACGAGACGCGCCCCGGGGATCAGATCGCGACACAGCCTCGCGCCTTCGATCGGCACGTTGAGGTCGCGCTCGGGATGCACGAGCAGCGTGGGCACAGAGATGGTCGGAATCTCGTCGCGAATGTCGACCGCGGCCAAGGCCGCGAGAAATCTTCGGGCGGCGTGCGGGCTCGCCGACCGCGTCTGCAACCGAGCCCAGTACTCACCGCGGTCGGGTCTTCCTCGAGACTCGGCGCGAGTATCGACAGACCGAAGCCCGAACCCCACTCAGCTTCCATCTCGTCCATGAAGCTGTCGACGACGTTCTGGTCGTAGCCGATGTCGAAGTCGTCGCCGCGGTACATGCGCGCGTAGCCGCCGTACACGACCAGGGCCCGCGTCCGCTCGGGGTGCCGAGCCGCGAACAGCATCGCGGTCGGTGCACCGGCCGAAATGCCGAACACAAATGCTTGTTCGGACCCGACCGCGTCCAGCACGGCGAGGGTGTCGTCGACCCAATCGTCGACGCCGATCTTCTCGGGCCGATCCGACAAGCCCATCCCCCGCTTGTCGAAGATGATGAGCCGGCTGAAGAGCGCAAGTCGCTCGACGAGCATTGCTGTTGGGGCGTCCCACCACATGTCGAGATGCGACACGAACCCCGGCACGGCAATGAGATCGATCGGGCCGTCGCCCACGACTTGGTACGCCACGTGCACGCCGTCACTCGCGACCGCGTAACGCACGGCCGAGCGAAACGGCGCCGTAGGACCACTGTCGTGATCGGGACCGTCGCCGCCAGCACCCAAGTCGGCATGCTCGAGCACGTCCCGTTGGATGCGGCAGAGCTCTCCACCTGGCTCGAGCCCGAGCTCGTCGCGTAGCAGCACCCGCACGCGTTCGTACGCCGCCAGTGCGTCGGCCTGACGCCCGCTGCGATACAACGCGAGCATGAGGTAGCCCCAGAGCCGCTCGCGATACGGATGCTCGCGTACGAGCGCTTCGAGCTCTCCGACGAGCTCCGTATGTTGACCCGCGGCCAACTCGGCGGCGAGGTGTCCTTCCAACGCGGTGGCATATTCTTCGCGGAGCCGCACGGCTTGGACCGCGAGTCCGGTGTCGGCGCCCACTCCGCCGAACGGCTCACCGCGCCAGAGCGCGATCGCCGCCGCCAGCTCCTCGCGCGACGATCGGTCGCGCCGGACCGAAGCGCCTCTTCACCCGCGCGTACCCGTCCCCGGAACCGCAGCAGGTCGACTTCATCGGGTTGAACCTGCAGCACGTAACCGTTGGGGTCGGTCGCGACAACGTCGGCCCTCAGACTGCGTCGGATGTTGGACACGTAGGTCTGCAGCGTCTTGCGGGCACTTGCGGGGGGAGCTCGCCCCACAGCGCGTCGATCAGCGCCTCGGGCGAGACGATCGAGCCCGCGTTGACGGCGAGGGCGGCGAGCAGCGCACGCTCCTTTGCCGCGCTGAGCACGACGTCGACATCATCGACCCGCACCCTGATCGGCCCCAGCACGTCCACCTGCACTGGACGCGAATGGTACGGGCCGGGGTCGCGTCGGCTCCACCGATCCTCGACCGCGAGTTGCTTGGATCCAGCTGGACCAATACCCGATACAGAAAGGTCGAGATCATGAAGCTGATTGCTGCACGTGTCGCCGTGTTCACCGGCATCTGCGGGGGCGTCATCGTCGCCGCCGCCCACGCCGCATCCGCCCGCCTCGCAGGCAACCACTGCGAGCCCGTCGTCCTCGCCGACTGATGCGTCTCCGGATTGCGGCGCTCATCGCGGCGGTCGTGACGGTCGGATCGGTTGCCAGCATGGCAACGGTCGCCGACGCAGACGAGGGCGGGCAGGCCACGCTTGCCGCGCTGAGGAACGCGACGGCGAAGTACCACGACATCAACAAGACATTGGCGTCGGGTCGAGAAGATCTCGGTCTCTGCGTCGACCACATGGGTCAGCACTACGCGAAGACCCCGTTCGATGCGACCGTGGATCCCCTCAACCCGGAGGCGATGGTCTACGCCGACGACGGCGAGGGCCACCTACGGCTGGTGGCGGTCGAGTGGGTCGCAACCGAGAGGAACACCAACGTGATCGACGGTCAGGACTTGCACTTCAATCCCGCAGTGGGTCTCTGGGTGCTCCACGCGTGGATTTGGTCGCCCAACCCGGACCCGGATCACGGAGTGTTCGCTGACATGAATTCCCGCATCGGCAACTGCCCATGACCACGCACGCAACGGACCGCGGTCGCCGTGTGCGGCGCGCCGCGGTCCGTTGCGTTGCGTTCATCGCGGGCGGCTGCCAGTACCTCGGCCGGCTCGTCGTCGCTGAACGGCTCCTGAGGCATGCGCTCGCGTTGTCGCCTGCGAGTGACGAGCAACGCATCGCGCTGCTCAATCGGCTCGGTGTCGTCCTCAAGACCAACGGCCTCTACGACGCAGCCGAAGCCTGCTACGCACGAGCCCACGCCACGCTCGATGCACTGCCCGTGCCCCGCGCAGATCACCGTGCGGTGCTCCACCACAATCTCTCCGGCCTCGCGTACCGCGCGGCGACTATCAACTCGCTGAACGCGAAATCCGCGCCGCGCTCGCAGTCGACGAACGCTCACCCGCCGATCGCGCCGCTGATGAGGGACTCTTGGGCGCGGTGCTCGCCGCGCAGCGTCGGCCCGACGAAGCTCGCGCCGTGCTCCGACGCGTTCTGGCCGAGACGGAACGCATCCACGGTTCGTCGCATTACGAGGTCGCGATCGTGCTCCAAAACCTTGCGGCACTCGACCAGCGCGGCGATCCCGAAGGTGCGCAAGCGCTCTACGAACGCGCGCTCCGAATCAAGCGTCTTCAGCTCGGACGGACGCATCCGGAAGTCGGCATTCTCCTGAACAACTTTGCGACGCTGCACGCCCAGCAGGAACGACATGATTCCGCACTCGAGGAATTCACCGTCGCTCGCGACATTCTCCGTCGGAGTTACGGAGCCCAGCACCCGGCGACGCGCGCGTGCGAAGCGAACTACCTCTCTCTGTGCGCTCGCAAAGCTCGCGCTTGAGCACCGTGTTGGCGGACCGGGTGCTCCAAGACGACGATCGACGCCAGGGCGGGCGTCATCGGATGGCCCCCTCGGCGTCGGTGCCGAGGGCGTGATCGAGAAGCACATCCAGGCCGCCGCAACCGACGCTGAGGTGTAGCGGCATGGCCACGCTCCTCTACGCCATCAACGTGTCCCTCGACGGCTACATCGAGGACGCACCAGGCGCCTTCGACTGGGCTCCGCCGGACGACGACGTGTTCGCAGCCACAACCGCCTTGCTGAGATCCGTCGGCACGTTCCTCTACGGGCGGCGGCTCTACGAGACGATGGCCCCCTGGGAGACCAACCCGGCCCTCGCCGAGCAGTCAGATCTCACCGCCGACTTCGCGAGTGCCTGGCGTGCGGCGGACAAGGTCGTCTACTCCCGGCGGGCGTCTGCACCGACCTCGAGCTCCTCAACGAGCACCGATTCGGCAACGCGTCAGCCAGGTGGCGTGGGATCGCCCGGCCCGTCGTGGGACTCCTCGTCGACGAACGCGTCCGCCCCGATGTCGTCGAGGCGCGCCCGGAACTCCTCGATCTCCGCCTCGATCTGCTCCTCGTCGGGCAGGTCGGGGATCACGAAGCCGGCGTCGTCGAGCAGCGATTCCGGCACGAAGATCGGGGCATCGACCCGGAGTGCGAGGGCGATCGCATCCGACGGCCGGCTGTCGACCCGGACGTCGCCCTGGGGCCCGCCGACCGCGAGCTCGGCGAAGAACGCGCCGTCACGCAGCTCGGTCACCTCGACGGCGTCCAGATGGGCGCCCGCCGCGCTGAGCAGCGAAACCATGAGGTCGTGACTCGCGGGCCGCGGCCGCTCCTCACCGTTGACCGCCGCGGCGATCGCCACCGCCTCGATTCCGCCGATCACGATCGGCACGACCCGGCGGGTCTGATCGCGCTCGCGCAATACGACCGCGATCGCACCCGTGTCGGGATCGAGCTGCATACCGAAGAAATCGACTTGCTTCACGCAGTGTCCAACCGATCGGCGTCGGCGGGCATTCCGTCCCGCGCACACCGCGTGGAGCTACACCTCCGGCGGCGCACCCCACCCTCCGCCGCCGGGGGTGCGCATGCGCAGCACGTCGCCGGGTCGGAGGTGGAGCGTGCACTTGTCCGGCAGGCGCTCGGCCCGCTCCTCGTCGCCGCCGGGGAGCAGCCAGTTCTCGCCGACGGCGCCGGGTTCCCCACCGGCCAAACCCCACGGGTGCGACACGCGGCGTTCGGTGATGAGCGACAGCGTCGCGTCGACGAGCACCTCGAGGTCCCGTTCGAGACCATCGCCGCCGGGCGCCGCGCCCGCACCACCGCTGCCGCGCCGCAGCCGCTGCCGGCGGACCCGCAGCGGGAACGCCCGCTCCAGCGCCTCGACCGGCGTGTTGCGCGTGTTCGTCATCCCCGTGTGCACGCCGCTCATCCCGGGCTGCGCCGGCGGCCGGCCACCCTGCCCGCCGGCCACCGTCTCGTAGTAGACCCATGTCCCGCCGGGCAGGGACGCTCCGCCGACGAGCACGTTGTTCATCGTCCCCTGCGACGCGGCCCCGACCCGATCCGGCACGGCCTCGGCGAGCGCGCGCAGGCACACGTCGGCGATGCGCTGGCTCACCTCCACGTTGCCCGCACCGACCGCGGCCGGGAAGCCGCGCGGCCACCAACGTCCCCTCGGGGGCGATCACCGAGACCGGCCGCATCGCCCCGGCATTGGCGGGAAGCGTCGGGTCGAGCGCGCTCCGCAGCGCGAACGCCACGCAGGAGACGGTCACCGCCTCCACCGCGTTCACGTTGCCGGTCGACTGCGGGTCCGTCCCGGTGAAGTCGAACACCAGCCGACCGCGCCGGCGACTCGATCCGGCAGCGGATCACCGCCGGGCGCTGCTGATCCGGTCGTGGACCGGTGGAGTCCATGACGTCGGTGGCCGTCCACTCACCCTCACCCAACCTGGCCAGCGCCGCCAAGCACCGACGCTCGCCGTAGTCGAGCACCTCGTCGAACGGCTCACCGCCCAGCGCGGCCAGGCGCCTGACCCCGACGACGTTCGCGCCCACCTGGGCGTCGAGATCCCCGGCCCGTTCGCCGGGCGTCCGGGACGACGCGACGATCAGCTCGCGCACCTCGCGCGTCAACCGCACCGGCGGGATGCGCAGCCCCTCCTGCGCGATGTCGGTCGCGTCGGCGGGTAGCGAACCGGGTGCTGCGCCCGCCGAGATCCGCGTGGTGCGCGCGGTTCGCCACCCAGCCGATCAGCCGACCGTCGACGTGACACGGCGCCACCACCGTCACGTCGTTCAGGTGCGTCCCGCCCTCGTACGGGTCGTTGACCACCGCCTGCTCGCCGGGCGCCACGGGGTCCCCAACTCCGTCGAAGCGGGCGATGACCGCCGCCACCGACGCCGGCATCGATCCCAGGTGCACCGGGATGTGCTCGGCCTGGGCGAGGAGCCGGCCCGACGGGTCGAACACCGCCGCCGAGCAGTCCGCCCGCTCCTTGATGTTGGGGCTGAACGCGGCGCGCTGCAGCACCGCGCCCGTCTCCGCGGCCACCCCGCTCAGCCGTGCGATCAGCACCTGCAGCGCCGCCGGGTCGAGGCTCATGGCGCGTCCCGTTCGAGCACGAGCGACCCGAGCGGGCCCTCCCGACCGGTCCACCCCGTCGGGAACCCAGATGGTGCAGTCCTCGCGCGACCTCGACGGTCGGGCCGACGACGGGCTCGGGCCACCGGCCCTCCCAGCCGGCCAGCACCTCGGCGAGCGTGCACGGCGCGGGTGCCGCCGGCGACCGCGCGGAGCGCCGTCACCTCCACCGGGTCGGCGCGCCGGTAGCCGTTGACACGTTCGTGCGAGACGGCGAACTCGTCGACCGAGGGCACCCGGAGGTCGTGGCTCTGCCCGGCGTAGCGGCAGTCGACCGCGGTGGTGACCGTGCAGGGCTCCACGCCCAACGCACCACGGGCCGCGGCGGCGAGCGTCGCGAGCGCTTGGTCCAGCCCGTCGAGGTCCGCGCCCGACGGCCAGCTGCGCACCAGCTCGCGGTGTCGGGGCGAGATCAGCAGCCCCGCCGCCGAGAGAACGCCGGCCGCCGCGGGGACGATCACGGTCGCCATGCCCATCGCCTCGGCCAGCGCGCAGGCGTGCAACGGTCCGGCCCCGCCGAACGCGACCAACGCGAGCCTGGCCGGATCGACCCCTCGTACCACCGAGACCTGGCGCAGGGCCTGCTCCATCCCCGCGTTCACCACCGCGACGACCCCGTCGGCGTCCACGCCCGCGTGCGCCATCGCCGCGTTGCGCCGCGGCGACGTCGAGCGTGGTACCGGCCGCACCGAACGACGAGTCGGCCGGGATGCGACCGAGCGCGAGGTTGGCGTCGGTGACCGTCGGCTGCTCGCCGCCGCGTCCGTAGCACGCGGGGCCGGGATCAGCGCCGGCCGAGGCGGGGCCCACCACCAGCGCGCCGCCCGGGTCGAGGCGGGCGATGCTGCCCCCGCCCGCGCCGATGGTGTGGATGTCGACCGACGGCAGCCGCACCGGGAAGCCGGCGACCGTGTGCTCCGCGGTCACCGCGGGAGCGCCGTCGACGATCAGGCACACATCGGTGCTCGTGCCGCCCATGTCGAAGCTCACCGCGTCGGCGAACCCGCAGGCGTCGCGCGACCTCGGCTGCGGCGCGGGCGCCCGCGGCCGGACCCGAGAGCAGGAGCGCCGCGGGCAGCTCTGCGCCGCGCTCCACGTCGAGCAGCCCGCCGGCCGAAGTCATCACCACGACGTGCTCGGCAGTGTCGGCGAGTCCCTCCAGGTACGGGCGACACACCGGTCGCAGTGCCGCGTTGACGACGGTCGTGACCGTGCGCTCGTACTCACGCATCTCGGGGGAGACCTCGTGCGACGCGCACACGTCGAACCCCTGCGCCGCGCAACTCGGCGGCGAGCGTCTCCTCGTGGGTGGCGTCGAGATCGGTGTGCAGCAGGCAGATCGCGACGGCTTCGGTGCCGCCGGGTACCGCGGGCGCGGAGCCCGCGGGTACGGGAGGAGGACCGAGCCGTCGGCTGCGAGACGCTCGTCCACCTCCAGGCGGCGGTCCGCGCGACGAGCGGCGCGGGACGATCGACGAACGGGTCGTAGAGACTGGGCCGGTCCTGACGACCGATCTCGATGACGTCCGCGAACCCGGCGGTGGTGTAGAGCGTCACCGTCGCGAGGCGGCGCTCCAACAGGGCGTTGGTCGCGACGGTCGTGCCGTGCGCGAGCACCTCGATCCCGCCGGGCGCGAGCTCCGCGGCGCCGGTCCGTACGGCGAGGCCGGGGTCGTGCGGGGTCGACAGCAGCTTGAGGAGGCGGCCGTCCGTCCCGACGACGTCGGTGAACGTCCCTCCGCTGTCGGCGCCGATCCGCACACGGGCACGGTAGCCAGGCCGATGCGTGGGCGGCGGCGCCATCACACGCTCGTACGATGCCCCGCCGGTCAGATCCCCCGGCCGTGACGCGTCGCGCGGGGCAACACCTTCCCCGGTCGGCTGGGCCGACCGTGACCAGGCACGATCGCGAGCGCCGGACCGGTCAGGCGTGGGCGCCGACGAGCCAGGCGCTCGCACCGACGCGAACGCCCACGCCCGGCTCGTACCGCTGCGCCAACTCGCCACGGATCGACGCGACCGCGCTCGTCCGGGCCTCGGGCGGGACGCGTTCGAGCAGTCCCCTCACGATGCCGGTCCCGAGGAGGAACTCGACCGCCTCGTCCAGCGTGCCGCCACCGCCGAGCACCAACGTCGGCGTGCAGGGTTCGGCGGTGATGTCGGCGAAGCCCGCCGCGGCGAGCAGCTCCGCGATCTCGTCCGGATCCTGGAGCGCGAACATTCCCGCGCCGCCGGCCCGCCCGCCGAGGCGGGGGAGCTCGGCATGTTCGGCGACCGCGCGGCCGACCACCATGAGCCATTCGTTGGCGGCCAGCTCCTGCCAGCACACGAACGCCGCCCGGCCCCCCGGTGCCAGGGAGCGGCGCAGGTTCGTGAAGGCGGTGACCGGATCCTCGAAGAACATCACCCCGAACTGGCTGATGACGCGGTCGGTGTCACCGTCGCCGAAGGGGTGCGTCTGGGCGTCGGCCACGACGAACTCGGTGTTGGCGACCGTCGCGGCACGCGCCCGCTCCCGCGCGACGGCGAGCAGCGGGACGGACAGATCCGCACCCACCCGCGGGCCGCGACCCGCGCCGCAGCGATCGTCGTCGCGCCGCTCCCACACCCGACGTCGAGCACGGAGTGCCCCGGCTCGATCCGCGCGTGGTCGAGGAGCGCGTCCGCGAAGGGTGCGAGCTGGCGGTCGTACCGGTCGGCGTGGTCCACGTAGTGCGCGGACTCGGGCCCGTTCCAGGCCTCGGACTGCTGCTGGTTCGCGCGCATCGGACGTCCTCGGTGGTGGATCGGGGGCCGAGGCACCCTACCGAGCGGACCGCTCCGCGGTCGGCGCTCAGCCGGCGTCGGGCGCGTCGGGCGCGTCAGCCGGCGGCGTGTCCGCGTGGAGCGCAGCGATCTGATCGTGCGCCGCCTGGATCTCGCCGACGAGGCGCGACACCTCGGCGTCGGCATCGGCGGACGGACTGCCGGTCCGCTGGGCGAAGACGACGCCACCCAGCTCCTCCTTCAGGTCCCCGATCCGCTTCTTGAGCTTCGTCTCCTCGAGCTTCTCCTGGCCGGACTCCGCCGCCTTCTGCACGCCTTCGGCCGCTTTGCCGGCCGTGTCCTTGATCTTGTCGAGTAGGCCCATCGGCTTGCCCTCTTTCTCTCGGGAGACATCACGCCGAGCGTAGGACCTCGGAGGTCGACGAGGTAGTGCTGCCCTTCCTCCCGTCCCCGACGATGTCGACCGGTCGCGGCGTCGCCGCACCGGCCGGCAAGCTCGTCCGAACGGCCCGCCCGTCGGTGTCACCGGTCGACCGCTCGGGGACGCGAGAATGCAGGGGATGACGAGCGACGACGACCGCCCGTTCCACGGGCCGCCCCGGCCCGAAGGCGGCCTCCTGCACGCGGCCGCCGGACAGCTGCACGAGATGTTCGGCGTGCACCGCAAGCTGGACCAGGTGCTCTACGACTCGGCCAAGCGCGTCGGCGGCGTCGAGTTCGAGACGATCTTCGAACCCATCCCGCGGGAGACGATCGCGACGACGCCGCGCAAGGATGCGATCAACCACGATCAGGTGTTCCTGCGGTCGAACCCGATGTCGTCCTCCGAGACCGAGGCCTCGCTCGCGCTGCTCGAGATCCTCCACGGTGAGTTCGCCGCCGCCAACGTCCAGGCCTTCGTGGAGTTCACCGAGCGGGAGAAGCTCTTCGAACGCCTCGTGGACGGGCAGTCCTTCATCCTCGTGGGCTCGCACCTCGAGTTCCAGGACGTCGGCTTCAACCTGGGGTACCTGACCCGCGCCGCGCAACTCCGCGGGTTCGACCGGCTCGACACGCGCACGACCCTGATGATCGGCCGCCTCCTCGGCTACCTCGAGGTGATGGGCCTCAACGTGATCGATGACGTCCTCCGCAAGGCCGCGAACGTGTTGAAGACGTTCCCGGTGAGCGGGGGAGAGGCGGTCAACGAGGGTGACATCACCGACGAGGACCTCAACCGCCGGGTGCGGAACTTCCGCCGGCGACAGAACGCACGGACCCGTTCGGAGTTCATGAACCTCATGACCTCGGACCACGGCCACATCGTCATCGAGGCCGGCAGCGGCTCCCGGGACGCGAAGGACGCGCACGGGTTCGTCGTGATGGAGCCGTTCGCGCAGGGCACCCGGGACGACCTGTTCGACGCGGTGCGGGCCGGCGCGTCGATCTACCCGGTCTTCGGTGACTACGGCGACCGCGAGGAGCCGAGCATCGTGGAGTTCGGCCCCGAGATCCGCCACCTCGACAGCCCGCACCACGCGCACGCCATCGGCGAGATGATCGCGGGGATGGGCAACCGCGCCCGGGGTGCGGCGTCGCAACGCCATCCCGACGTCCGTCGGTTCCGCACCGCCATCCGTTACGGGGCGTACGAGGACTGACGCGCACCGCGGCTCAGTCGGCGCGGACCCCGGCCGACATCCGCCGCTGCTGCTCCATCATCCCGAGGACCCGGTTCAGGGCTCGGGCCGCCTCGTCCGCCCCGAACTGCTCGCACCGGTCCCGGTACTGGACGATGGCAGCGCGCAGGCTCTCCGTCTCCGATGGCATCGACCCCACCTTTCGTGTTGGGCGTCGGCGCCTCCCTGGCTCCGCCTACCACCGTTCAACACCATCGGCGAGGGTTTGGCAAGGCCGAACCTCCGTTCGCCGGCGCGGGGCTTCGCCGGCACGCGTCCGCATTCGACCTGATCGCACCGCTCCGCGGCGGGACCCGCGGATGGGGATCAGGTCCCGAGGCCGCGCCGGAGGACCTCGATCAGCTCGGCGTTCGCACGGCGCGAGACCGCGGCCGCCGGCACCATGGCCGATCCGTGGAACGTGCCCGGGAACGAGTGCAGCTCGACCGGGACTCCCGCCTCCATCATGCGCAGCGCGTAGAGGATGCCCTCGTCACGCAGCGGGTCGAACTCCATGGTGGTCACGTATGCGGGCGGCAGGCCGCGCAGGTCCTCGGCGATCGCTGGCGACGCGTACGGTGAGACGTCGTTCGGGTCCTCGCCGAGGTAGTAGCGCCAGCTGAGCACGGCGCTCGGCCGGTTCCACAGTGGCGTGTCGAGGAAGGTTCGCATGCTCGTGGTCTCGAGCCGGTGGTCCAGCTCGGGGATCCCGAGGAACTGGAAGCACACAGGCGGCCCACCGCGGTCGCGCGCGAGGAGGGCCGTCGCCGCGCGCGAGCCCACCGCCCGCGCTCTGCCCACCCACGCCGACGCGCATGGTGTCGACGCCGAGCTCCGGACGCGCGTCGTGCAGCCAGCCCAGGGTCGCGTAGCAGTCGTCGAGGCCGGCGGGGAAGGGGTCCTCCGGCGCGAGCCGGTACTCCGGTACCACGACGACCGCACCCAGCTCCCGCGCGCGATCCCGGTCGCGAACGCGTGCTGCATCGTGATCGAGCCGACCGCGAACCCGCCGCCGTGGATGTCGAGCAGCGCGGGCCTTCCGGTGGCGGGCGGTGGACCCGAGGGCACGTACACGCGGATTCGCACGTCGCCATCCGACGTGGAGACCACGCGGTCGGTCACGTCCACGCCGGTGGTGTCGACGTGCTCGTTGAGGGGGTCGATCATTGCGGCGAGGCCTGCACGGGCGGCGGCGACATCGGAGAAGTCGCTGTGAGGGAGGAGTGCCACGAGCGGCGCGAGCTCGGGATCGAAGGCATAGGTCATCGGGACACTCTTCCATGGCTGACCGCGTCCAGGGTGGGTGCCGGAGGACTGTGACCTTCGGCCCTGGCCGCGCATGCTGTCCCGGCGCACAGTGCCACCATGCGTGCGAACCGGTCCGGGCGCGACGACGTGTCGAACGACCTCGGCCTCGTCGACGAAGGTCTGGAGCTCCTGACCGAGGAGCAATGCTTCGCGCTCGTCACGTCGGGATCGGTCGGGCGTGTCGCGGTGTCGATCGGCGCGCTGCCGGCGGTGTTCCCCGTCAACTACTGCCTGGTCGACCGCGACGTCGTGTTCCGAACGGCCGAGGGCACGAAGCTCACCGCCGCGCTGGAGCACGCCGTGGTCGCGTTCGAGGTCGACGACTTCGACCCGGAGGACCATCGGGGTTGGAGTGTCCTCATCGTCGGTCAGGCCTCGGAGATCCCGGCCGCCGAGTTGGCGGGGCTCGAACCGCTCCCGGTGCGAGCATGGGCCCACGGTGCCCGGGATCGGGTGGTGCGGATCACGGGTGAGCTCGTATCCGGTCGACGCATCGTCTTCGACCACGAGCCCTGACGCGCTCGGGCCGCGAGGCCCCGAGCACCGGTTCAGACCAGGTCGTAGGTGAACCTGAGCCGCACACGGTGACCCCTGGTCCGCACGTCGACGGAATCGGGTCGGGTGATGTCGAGGTAGCGCGACAGGCCGAGAGCGAAGATGTTCTCGTCGGTCAGTGACGCCGCCTGCTCCGAGAGCGCGTCGGGCGCGCCGAGCGCGAGGCTCACCGAGACCCCCACGATGAAGGTCGCCCGCAGGTTCAACGTCTGGCGCGTGATCAACCGCAGTCCACCGACGATCATGAACGCGGCGTAGTACAGGAGGAGCGCGGAGACGACCGCGGCCGGCGCCGTCACGAGGTACGCGAGCACCCGCGGGCAGCACACGATGACCAGGAGCAGCGCCGCGAGGGTCACCGACACGACCCGGCTCATGATCCCCGACGCCAGCGACACACCGATCGCCGACGGCGCCGACGAGACGCCGGGGAAGCCCACCAGTCCCGCGCCGACGGCGTGCGCAGGCCGGCGGCGAGCCCGAGCACCAGGAACGGGATCAGCAGCCGCGTGTCGAAGTGGAGGTCCAGGGGTGGGAGGCCCGGTGAGGCGAGCAGCGGGGTGTGCGACACGAAGCGTGACTCGGTGTGTGGCACTTCGACGAACAGCAGCGCGAGCACGATGCCCACGGCCACGCCCGCGATGGGTGCGAAGTTGCGCACCCAGAGGTTCCCCCACACCACGCCGCCCACGATCACGAGGAACGCGACCGCCGAGATCGCGATCTCGGCCGCGGCCGGCGCGACCGAGTCCCGCACGGCTTCGACGCCGAGCGTGATCGCGACGAGCCCGATCTCCATCCCGACGATCAGCACGATCACGCCCGTGACCACCGGCGGGAAGAACGATCGGAATCTCGTGACGAGGTACGCGAAGAATGATTCGAAGACTCCGGCACACATCGTCATCGCGGCGAGCGTGGCGCGGCCGCCGAGGCCGACGGCCGCGATCGACGGCTGCAGGTAGATGGCGGAGGGGAGCGCGGGCAGGAGGTAGCCGGTGCCGACCGGTGGCTTCGCCGCCTGGACCAGGGCCACGACCGCCAGCACGATCAGGCCCCACGACAGGATCGGCGGGATCTCCGCGAGCGGCGTGTGCGCCGCCTTGAAGATCACCACGGGGTACACGAACGGCAACGTGACCACGAGCGCGATCTGCAGCGTGACCATCGCCAGCAGCGACGTCGGGGGCCGGTCGTCCGGCCGGTAGCGGATCCCGGCGGCCGGATCGTCGCTCACCGCCGGCCCGCCTCGCGCGACCGGAGGGGACCGACGCGTGGCCCGGACAGCGTCGGCCTCGCCGGAACCTACCGCGATGCGCTCCGGTGCCCCCGCCCGCCGCGACACATTGCCGTTGGATGACGATCCAGCAGGGCGTCGGAGCACTCGACGGGCAGGGGGTCAGCGCGAATCGCTCGCTCGCTCGACCTGGATCCGCGCTCGGAAGCGCTTCTCCCGGTCGAGGCTCTGGCCGAGGATCTCGAGCTCGATCGTGTCGTCGTCGGCGGCGCCCCCGCGATCGTCGCCCCTTCCATCAGCTGGTCCGGCAGGGCCATCGTGAATCCGGGCCTGCAGGGCACGAGCGGGCGCTCGGTGGTGATCGTGTTCAGCGCGACCCCCGGCCACCGGTCGGTCAGGGTGCCGTCGATCTCGCCACCGTGCTCGCGGATCTTCCAATAGTCGAACAGCGCGCTCTTGCCGGTCCGGTTGTCGGCCGTGACGGTGGCCGAGATGACCACGAGCTCGCCTTCGACGCCGGTCTCGGAGCCGACGATCAGGTTGAACGGGCTCCGTTCGGTGACCCCGTCGTCCTCGGCAGGATCGTTGACGAAGACCTCGACCTCGGACCGGTAGGTGCGACGTCCGGCGTAGGCGAGATTGCCGTCACGCGTGACGCAGTAGTTGAAGTAGGCGAGATCCATGGTCATGGTGCCGCGGTACGTCCCATGCGCGAACGCCAATGTGCCGGCGTCGTCCGGTTCGGTCGTGGTGGTGGTGGTCGACCGGCCGAAGCGGGGCGGAGCACGGAGTGCCGCGCTGGTGGTCACATCGAGCGCGGCCGCCTGTTGGGCGGGGGTGGCCGAGGCGGCGACGGGCGCCGGCACCCGGGCGAGCCAGGCCGGCTCCTGCGCCGGGTGCGCGTCGAGGAGCGCTGAGGCCGGGGCTTCTTCGGGTGCGCCCGGCCCGATCTCCACCGCGGCCGACTCGGCATCGGAGTCCGCGGCCCGGCGGCCCCCCGAGGAGCACGCCGCGAGCACCGCCACCGTGCATCCCATCGCGAGGAGGCGTCGGCCGCTACGGGTCATACGTCTGCACGACGGTGGCATCGAGCACTCCGCACGACTTCACGCCGGCGCGCTTCAAGGTCCGCTCCGCGCGGCATCCGCTCGTGGGTGGGTCCACGTTCGCGCTCTTCGCGAAGACCGAGCCGCCGGCCTCGAGCGCGCCCGACTTCGAGGCGGCGGGGGCGATCACGGCCGCGAACAGGAAGGAGCCGTCGGGGAGCGGCGGCTTCTTGATGGTCGTCAGCCAGCTGCCGTTGCGTGCGACCTTGGCGGCCGGCGAGATGAGCCAGTCATCCTTCCCGCCGTCCTCGACGCGCGGCCGGGCGATCACACGGATCTCCTCGTCCTCGGGATGCTCGAGCTCGGCGGTCCCGCGGAACTCGAACGCCGGGCCGGCCGGGTCGTCGCCGACGAAGCTCATCGACCCGATGGCGATGGTGCGTTCGGCCGCCGCCCCCGGCGTCGCGTCGGGTGCCGACGGCCCGGCCGTGACGGGCTCGGCCGTGTCTCCCGAACCCGATCCGAACACGAGGGCCGCGGCCGCGACCACCGCCGACAGCGCGGCCGCGATGGCGCTGGTCCACGCCGCGCCGTGGTTGAACCACCTGCGCTCGGACGGCGGGACCTGCGACGGTGCTGCCCCGGCGATTTCCGGCCCCTCGCCCATGGCCGAATCCTTGCGCAATCGTCCCGAGTGGGACAAGTGCGCCAGGAGCCGGCGCCGTCAGGTCGCAGCGTGGACGAGGTCCATCTCCCACCAGAAGAAGTTCCGGGTGTGGTCGAGGATCTGCTGGCGGTGCTCGACGTAGGGCACGTGGCAGGTCGCGTCCCACGACTCGAGGAATGCTGCGAGGCCGAAGGAGTGCGCCGAGTCGATCGTGGCCGTTGCCCACGCGTAGTTGACCAGCGGGTCGGTGGTGCAGTGGAAGTCGAGCACCGGGGCGTCGCCGGCCGATGTCGCGCCGACCACGAGGTGCGCGCCGGAGATGGACTGCGCTGCGCGCACGCCGGCCGACGGGTCCTCCGAGGTGGAGTAGGCCACGTTCAGCGCCGTGATCGCCCCGGCCGACGAGCCGCCGATCGCGATGCGATCGGGATCGATCCCGTAGGTCGTGGCGTTGGTCCGGAGGAACCGCACCGCGGTCTGCGCGTCCGCTGTCGCTTCCTGGATGGCCTGGATGCAGTTGGTGCTCGCGCCGGAGCAACCGGGTGACTCGAGCCGGTAGTCGATCGACACGTTGACGAAGCCTTCCTTGGCGAACGTGTTCGCCTCGTCGACGAGCTCGCCCGACGTGCGGTTCCCGCAGCAGAACGATCCGCCGTGCACCCACACGATCGCAGGACGCTTGCTCACGGTGTCACCGGTCGGCTCGTACATGTCGAGCTTGAGGGTGACCACCTGGTTGCTCAGGTTCGTCGCGGTGCCGTAGGTGATGTCGTTGGTCACGGTGACGTTGCTGAACACCGGATCGCGGTACCGCACCGGCGCCGTCCCCGGCGGGTCGATCGTGGGGTAGTTGCAGCCCGCGGCGAGGAGCGCGAGCAGCGCGACGACAGGAAGGATCCGGCGAGAGAGCATGCCGGAGCGTACCCCCATCTCCGGTACGTCCCGATCGCGCCGGTTCGAGACGCTCCGGTCACCCGGCGTTTGCCCACGTGACGAGCGCGGCGTCCCACAGGGCCTTGGCCGGCGCGCCCTCCACGATTCTGGTGTCGGGACACCTCTCGAGCCACGACGCGCGACCCGGGAACGGTCCGGCGCCGCCCCACAGGACGACGTTGCCCCGACAGGTGACGGGCACGTCGGGCAGCCCGAGGTCCTGGTGATTGGGCGGCAGGTCCGCCCGGAACACCGAGTTCACGATCGCCAGCGCGGGCGACTGGTCCGTCGTCCACTTGAAGAACCCGCCGGTCCCCGGGCTCGGGCCCTTGTACACCGAAGCCATCGGCAGCAGGCGCAGCATGCTGTCGCGGATGGTGACCGTCTCGTGGCGGCCGTCGAGCGATCCCTCACTCGAGCTCGGGCGCGCACTGATTCCCACGTAGCAGCCGGCGAACAGGGTCCGGTCGACGAGCCCGGAGTGCACGTAGTCGTTCTCCAGGCAGTCGTCGTGCGCGTCGATCACGAGCGCGCGCCGCACCGTCCAGTTCGTCGCCTGGTTGCCGTCCTCGTCCTTGGGCTTCAACGCGTCGCCCGTGTTCGCGATCACGACGTTCTCGACCGTCATGTCGGGCTGGGACCAGCGGAACGCCGCGCGGTGGTGCCACCGATCCCACGGATCGCTCTGTGGCCAGTCACCGCGGATCGCACCGCCGGACCAGCACGACCCCGAGCCGCGACCGAACACGCTCACCTGGTAGTCACCGGCGCGCTCCGAATCCCACGTCGCGTTGCGCGCTACGAGCGTCGTTCCCGCGCCGAGCCCCGATTCGAACCTCGTCTGGGGGCCGGCCACCACTCGTCCGGGTGGGCACTCGGCCCCACCCGTCGGTGGCACGGGAGGAACGACGACCGGCGGGGTCGACGCCGGCGGCGTGGGCACGGTCGGGGCCGTCGCCTCGCAACGCGCCGTCTGTGCGTCGACGGCGACGAACCGGTCGCCGTTGCAGTCCGCGACCTCACCCGGCGCGACCACCACGTTCCATGCCGTCGACGCGCCCCACACCGCACCGCCGCTCAGGACCAGCGCGCCGACGGTCGCCAGCGCGACGACCATCCGACGGTGGGCACGTCTGCGCCGGGACGACCTCCACGGTGCGCGCCGCCCTGCGGCCGGGCCCGTTCCCCTCACGTTCGGTTCCCTTCGCGTGCCTCCGCTCCGAACGTGACGGTTCCCCGGTTCGGAGAGAGGGAAACCTCCGGCACGCCGGTTGCCACGCTCCGCGCGCACCTTGCGGACCATCGGTGTGGACTTGACACTCCGTCGGGCCACCCGTCACCCTGCGTGAGCAACGGCACCGGACGGGGGCGAGCGATGGTCGGACGGACGAGGCGCACCGCGTGGGCCGCGCTGGCCGTCGCCCTGGTGGCGGGCGGCTGCGCGCTCGTCGGCCCCCAGCCGCCGACCGACCCACCCGAGGGCGTCGCGATCGGCTGTGACACGCCCGCCGCGCCGATCGTCGTGTCGGTCAGCACGTACCTCGACCCGAGCTGCACCTACACCGGCGGGGTGACCATCAACGCGTCGAACGTCGTCTTCGACTGCCGCGGTGCGGTGCTCGAGGGCGGCCGGAACGGCACCGGCATCCTGATCGTGAGCCCGTCCGACGTCGACATGAGCAACGTCACCGTGCGCAACTGCACGACGACGGGCTGGCTCAACGGCATGCGCGTCACGCGTGACGGGTTCCGGGAGCTCGCCGCCGGCGTGGAGTACGACCACTACCTCCGCGGCGTCGTCATCGAGCACAGCACCGTGCAGGACTCTCGCGGCGTCGGCGTCTACGTCGACGCCTACGTCACCAAGGTGACGATCGCCGGGATGCTGATCCGGCGTGCGGGCAGCACCGGCATCTACCTCGAGACGGGGTCACGGGAGAACACGGTCGCGAACAACATGATCGTCGACAACGGCTTCATCGAGAACGGGCCGAACGGCACGCTCTACGACCTCGACGGCACGCAGGTCGCGTTCTGGGGCACCGGTCGGGAGGGGCTCGCGATCGACGGCTCGTCGGACAACGTCGTCACCGGCAACTACTTCCACGGCAACTCCGCCGGGGGCATCTTCCTGTACACGAACTGCGGCGAGTACCCCGACCGCGCCCGCTACTTCGAGCGCCGTTACCCGTCCGACCGCAACCTCATCTCCACGAACGTCTTCGACGGCGGTTGGAACGGCGTGTGGGTCGGTGCCCGCATGGCCGAGAACGTGTACCCGATGGAATGTACGAACACCCCATTCTTCGAGGCCCCGTACATCCAGTACACGCTGGACCGGGCGAAGAACAACGTCGTCGCCAACAACCAGTTCGTCGGCCCCGACTACGGCGTGCGCGTCGAGGACGACGGCACCCGGGTGGTCGACAACCTCTTCCTCGGGCCGGACGCCGGGCACCACGCGATCATCGTGGGGACCCCGTACCGCACGCAGTACCTGAACGACCCGATCCACAACACGTCGATCGTCGGCAACCGCTCCGAGATCGTCGGCAACCCCGATCCGTACCGCTGGGTCGACGGTGTGGACGGGCTCACCGACGTCGACAACGTCGCGCTCGGCGAGCCGACGACCGTGTGTCCCGGCGTCGATCCGCCCCGCAACCCCTTCCTGATGGCGATCGAGGTGGGGCTCCCGAACCCGGACGGCTCCATCCCGCCCCGGCCCGATCTGAAGCTGCCGGTGCTCGGACCGATCGCCCCCTGCGCGTAGTGCGGCCGGACGGGGTGGTCCGGCGGTCTTCCGCGCGTGAGCGATCAGGACATGCGCACGACCTGGAGGAACGAGTCCGCGGCGACAGTCGTCGGCGGGGTCCGGGCGGAGTTCTGCGCCCATTGGAGGTGGAGCCATCCGCCCGTCGCATGGGTGCGCACGATGCCGGTCGCCGCGAACGCGAGCCGCGTTCCCGTGCCGACCCCGCCGAGCGCGACGGCGTTGGCGCCCTCCGCCGACTGCTTCGGTGACGACGTCGTGCTCGTCGCGGCGGTACCGAAGCCGTCCGGTGACCACAGGATCGAGGCGTCGCCCGGGAGCCGCCACCCGACCTTCAGGTCCGCGCCCGCGTCGCTCGACCAGTTGAGGAAGAGCGTGAACGTGTGGATCGCATCCGCGGCGAGGTGGACGGTCAGGTCGTCGTCGTCGCGCAGGGTGGACGAGCTGCGCACGACCTGGTCCGTGGTCTTGCGCGCGAAGAGCACCGGACGGACGGTCACGTCCGCGACCCGGAGTTGACCGACGTCGAAGGAGACCGGATCGCCGCTGAACCGGAGACCGCCGGCGGCGTCGTGCACCGCCCGGACCTCCTGGTTGCTCCCGAACGACAATGTCTTGCCCGACTGGACCACGCGTACGTTCGAGTTCGGGAACGAGCACAACGCGACGTCCTCGCCCCACGAGATCTGGAAGCGGGTGATCAGCGTCTCGAGATCCTCCTTGCACGTCTCGAAGTTGAGGTGCTGGTGGATGTCGTCGACGGGGTTCGGGGAGTCGTAGTGCGCGGTGATCCACCCGACCCGCCTCGGTCCGGCGGTCGGGACGTCGAACACGGCGTGCGGGGTGTTCGTGGCGATCCCCATCTCGTGCGGTCCCACATCGAGCTGCTGCTGGAACTCGATCATCCCGCCCTTGTGGTTCTCGCCGGTCTGGCGCAGCACGAGGGCGGGGGTGTTGATGTCCAGGTTCGTGCCGGCGACCCCGTCGTCGTCCGAGTCCCACCGCGTCTGCGCGCCGATCCGGATCGGCCGATCGTCCTGCGAGGCGAGCTCGACCGCTTCGGGGTGCGTGAAGGTGGACAGTCCGCCGTAGCCGTTGCCGATCTCGGTGGCCGTCCGGGGGCTCTTGGCTCCGGTGACGGTGAGCTTCCCGGTGATGGTGTCGCCCGTGTCCTTCACGTACTGGGGGTATGGGTCGGCGGCCGCGGCTCCGGCGGGGGGCGCCGTGGCCGCGACACTCACGCTTGCGGCGCCGACCGCGGCGGCACCGGCACGGCGCAGGAAGCGTCGGCGATCCTCCACCGGAGGAGGGGTGCCGACGGCCGCATCGGTCACGCCGCGGTGCCCGGGGGTGTGGCGCGCCGCCCGGAGCGCGTCGATCTCGGTCTGCTGGGCGGCGACGAGCCGGCTGAGCGTGTCGACGCGCTCCGACAGGTCGGCGGAGATTTCGGGACGGTTGGTCATGGGTTGCACCCCTCGTGCCGGTGACGGCCCAGCCCGTGATCCCGGTGACGCGGTGCGGACGCTACCGGAGGCCCCGCCCGCGTGCACTGCCGTCGGCAGCCGCCTTCACCCCGCCCGGCTACCTCTCGCGCTGCTGCGCGGCGAAGATCGGCCGGTACGGACCCGACGGCGGGAGCAGGCACGGCCGGGGGTCGTGGCGTGCCCACCGGGGCGGGTCGCCCCGGATCAGCTCCTCACCGTGCGGTGAGCGCCGCACGAGATCGGTGTAGGACAGCGCGTCGGCCGCGGCGTAGGTCTGGAGCAGGAGTGGACGGGCGCGGTCGGACCGGTTCGTCGCCGAGCCGTGCACCGTCCGGCAGCTGTGCACCGTGATCGTGCCGGCCGGGCCGACCGGGTGCTCGGCGTGCTCGACGCCGGCACGCGCCACGTCGTCGTCGCCCAGCGCGCCGACCCAGCGGTCCCCGTCGTAGAGGTCGTAGAGCGGACCGTCGTGGCTCCCGGGGACGAACCCGACCTCGCCCATCCCCGGCTCGACGTCTTCGAGGAACACCCCGATCGTGAGCAGGTCGTAGTTGGTGTGCGGCCAGAACTGGATGTCCTGGTGCCACTTGACCTCCTCGCCGCCGCGGGGGGCCTTGAAGTTCAGCTTCGAGTGGTGGAACTTCACGTCGGGCCCGAGCAGGTCGACGGCCACGTCGACGATCGGCGACCGCGACGCGAACTCCCAGTACGTCTCGTGCAGGTCGGTGGGTGAGCTCAATCGTCTCAGGCGCGGCTCCTCGGCGGTGTGTCCCGCGTCCAGGTCGAAGACGAGGTCGGACTCGGTGAGCGCGCGGGACCGGTCGACGAACTCGTCGGTGACGGTCCGCAGCCGGTCGAGCCACGCCGCATCGACGAACCCGGGGATCGTGATCCAGCCGTGTGCGGCGTACGCGGACCGCTGCGCGTCACTCAGCACGCTGCGCCGACCGGTGGTTGCGCACGAGCCGGCCGGGACGCTCGCCGGTGTCCGTGTCCCGCCGCGGGTCTGCACGCCGGCCACGATCGTGGCGACGTAGCCCGAGACGGGCTGGAGGTAGCGCTGGCCGCCGGCCGGGAGATCGGCGTGCATGACCGGGCGGCGTACCGTGAGGCCGTCGAGGTCGATCACGTTGACGTCAGCGCGCCGGCCGACCTCGAGCGTGCCGCGGTCGACGAAGCCGTAGAGCCGCGCGGTACGTCGTGTCTGCTGCTCGACCATGTACTCGAGGGGGATGCGCGGGCCCCGGGTCCGGTCCCGCGTCCAGTGGGTGAGCTGCGTGCTCGGGCTGGAGCCGTCGCAGATCAGCTTCACGTGCGCCCCTGCGTCGGCCAGGCCGACGACGGTGGCGGGGTGCGTGATCATCTCCCGGATCGCCTCGAGGTCGCCGTCCATGTAGCCGGCGCCGGGGAGGCTGACGATGCCGGTGCCGTCACCGGCGGCGAGGAAGTCGTACATCGCCTCGATCGCGGGAACTCCTCGGGCGGCCCCGACCGCACCGAACGTCCGGTCGAGACCGGGCTCGTAGTCGACGATCTCGTCCAGGCCGAACATGAAGTCGGCGACGCTCTGCATCACGCCCGCGAACATCTCCATCGATCCCTCGTGGTCGGGCGCGACGTCGCGCTCGGCGAGGATGCGCGCCTTCACCTCCGGATCCCGCATCCGCGCCGCCCGCGGCGCGACCGCGAGGTGCGCGAGCTCGCGGTAGGTGGGGCGGTGCATGAACGGGTGGTACCCGTCGAGACCGCCGAGGATGCCGACGGGCCGGGACGCGACCTGCGGCGCCAGGTGTGAGCCGGCGTCGTTCGCCGCGACCGTGAACTCGAGCACCGCGCGCCACGCCTCGGGATCGTCGACGTGCTGGACCGTCGTGAACGTGATCGTCTGCCCGGTCGCACGCGAGATGCCCGCGAGGAGCGCGAGCTCGTGGTCCTGGCTGAACCGCTCGCCGCCGAGCTGGGCGAGGTCGCCGAGGGACGACGACGTGATCGCCTCGAACACGCCGCCGCCGCCGTCGGCCATCCCGGCGACGATCTCGGTCAGCTCGACGTCCCCGGCGTAGGTCCCGGGCACCGCTTCGCCGCTGATCGACCGGTGGAAGACCGTGCGCGACGTGGAGCAGCCGACGGCGCCGGCCGCGACCGCCTCGGCCGCGAGCCGTCGCATCGCGGCGATGTCGTCCGCAGTCGCGTCCTCGTTGGCGACGCCACGCGCACCCATGACCGCGAACCGCACCGCGCCGTGGGCGAGCTGGGCGGCGACGTCGAGCGCGTACCGGCGCGACTCGAGGAAGTCCAGGTACTCCGGGAAGCTCTGCCACGCGCCCCACGGGACGCCCTCGTGCAGCGCCGTGCCCGGGATGTCCTCGACGCCCTCCATCAGCTCGATCAGGGTCGACTGCTCGCCCGGAGGGCACGGCGCGAAGCCGACCCCGCAGTTGCCCATCACGAGCGTCGTCACCCCGTTGCCGAACGACGGGTCGAGCGCGTCGTCCCACGTGACCTGCCCGTCGTAGTGGGTGTGGACGTCCACCCACCCCGGCGTGACGATCGCACCCGCCGCGTCGATCGTGCGGGTGCCGTCGAGCCGTCCGCCGACGGCGGCGATGCGCCCGCGGTCGATCGCGACGTCGCCGGTGTACCGCGCGGCGCCGGTGCCGTCCACGATCGTGCCGCCGCGGATCACCAGGTCGTGTGCCATCGGGGGACCTCCGGGATCGTCGTCGACCGTCCGGTCGGGGTCGTCATCATGTCGCACGTGGCGGCATCGGTGCTCCGCGCCGCGGGAACCGCCCCGCGGGGCGCGGTCGCGCCGGTACCCTGGCGCCATGGTCGGGGCAGACGAGGGCGGTCGGGAGGACCCGGCGCCCGCGATGGACGCGCTGGCCCGGATCCAGCACGAGGTCGCCGAGATGGCGCTGCCGGATCCGATCCTGCGGGTGCTGATCAGCGTGTGCAATCGCGGCACGCTGACGTTCGCGCTCACCGTCGCCCAGGGCGGGTTGGTGATCTCGGGCACGGCCGTGGGCGTCGCGCAGTTCATGGCCAACGTCGCCGCCGAGCTGGAGGAGCGTGGCACCACCGACGCCGAGGTGCTCGCGGATCCGCTGCGGCTGCTCGCGGGCTTCGCGGAGGAGTCGCCCGGTCCCGGCGGCGACGGCACCGATCCGGTACAGGACCTGCCGATCTACCTGCACCTCGAGCAGGCCCGGATCCGCAGCGGTGCCGCGGTCGTGGCCGACGGCGTGCGCTGGCGCGGCCGGCTCGAAGCCGTCGACGGATGGTCGCTGGGCCTGCACGCATGACCAGGGGCGTGCCGGAGCTCTGGATGCTCACGTTCCCGATTCCCGGTCTCGCCCCGGTCCTCGCCGGACACGCCGAGTCGGCCGGTTGGGACGGCGTGGTCTTCGCCGACACCCAGAACCTCGCGGCCGACGTCTACGGATCCCTGTGCCTCGCCGCCACGGCGACGACGACGTTGCAGCTCGGGACCGGGGTGACCAACCCGGTGACGCGCCACCCGCGGTCACCGCCGCCGCCATCGCGACCGTGCAGATCGCCTCGGGCGGCCGGGCGGTGCTGGGCATCGGACGCGGCGACTCGTCGCTCGCGCACATCGGTCGCGAGCCCGAAGCCGTCGCCGCCTTCGAGCGGTACGTGACCGTCGTGCAGCAGTACCTGCGAGGCGAGACCGCCGACCTGGGCGACGGGATCGAGAGCCGCAGCGAGTGGATCGGGTCCACCGGCGGTCCGAAGGTGCCGGTGGACGTCGCGGCGACCGGACCCAGGGTCATTGGCATCGGCGCCCGGCTCGCCGAGCGCGTGACGTTCGCAGTGGGCGCCGAGCCCGAACGCGTCGCCGGCGCGATCGCGACCGCCCGCCGCGCCCGCGACGAAGCCGGGCTCGATCCGATGGGTGTGTCGCTGGGGGCGTACGTGAACGTCGTCGCCCATCCGGACGTCGCCCGGGCCCGGGAGCTGGTCCGCGGGGGACTGGGCTCGTTCGCGCACTTCTCGGGGATGCGGGGAGCACCCGCGGGTGCAGGTCGCGACGCCGAGGTGTTCCGCCGTCTAGGGGTGGGCTACGACCTGGCGGGGCACGGCAAGACCGCAGCGGCGCACCAGGAGGCCATGCCGGACGAGTTCGTCGAGCGCTTCGGCGTCGTCGGACCGTCGGCGGAGTGCGCTCGCCGGCTCGGTGCGCTCGTGGACCTCGGGCTGGACCGGCTGGTGGTCATCGGTGGCTCCCGCGACGCCGATGCGGGGGAGCTGATCGCCGCGAACGGCCGGTTCATGGACGAGGTCGCGCCCGTGCTGCGCAGGGGTGGTGCGTCGGCGCGTCCGGCGTAGCGTGCGGGGATGCGCTTCGGGATCAAGACCGCACCCCAACACACGACCTGGCAGGAGATGCTCGACGTCTGGCGCGCCGCCGACGACATCGAGCTGTTCTCCTCGGCGTGGAACTTCGACCACTTCTTCCCGATCTTCTCCGACTCGGACGGGCCCTGTCTGGAGGGATGGACGATGCTCGCGGCGATGGCGCAGGCCACCCGGCGCATCCGCATCGGCTGTCAGGTCACCGGGATGGTCTACCGGCACCCGGCCGTGCTCGCGAACATGGCCGCCACCGTCGACATCGTCTCCGGTGGCCGGCTCGACATCGGGCTCGGCGCAGGATGGAACCAGCAGGAGTGCGATGCGTACGGGATCGCACTGCCGCCGCTCCGCGAGCGGTTCGACCGCTTCGACGAGGGGGTCGAGGCCATCGTGCTGCTGCTCTCGCAGGAGACGAGCAATCTCGACGGCCGGTACGTGCAACTCCAGGACGCGCGCTGCGAACCCAAGCCGGTCCAGCAGCCGCACCCACCGATCACGATCGGCGGCAACGGGCCGACCCGCACCCTCCGAACCGTCGCGCGGTTCGCGCAGCAGTGGAACTCGACCGCCGGGCTCGAGCACTGGCCCGCGATCAAGTCCACGCTCGACGAGCGCTGCGCCGAGATCGGCCGGGACCCGGGCACCGTCGAGTGCTCCGTGAACCTGCGCTACGACCCGGTGCAGGGACCGGGCGCGATCGCCGAGACCGCGGCGGGGTTCGTCGAGGCGGGGGCCGAGATCGGGATCGTGTACCTCCCCGTCCCGCACACTCCCGCGGTGCTCGAGCCGATCGCCGAGGCGCTGCGCCCGTTGGCGGGGTAGCGCGCTCAGCCGACGGGCGTCGCGCCGAGGTGGCGGTCCAGGAAGTCCCAGATCCGCTTCCACCCCTCCTTGGCGGCCTCCACCCGATAGAGCGGCCGGTCGACGGAGAAGAACGTGTGCCCGGCGTCGGGGAACGAGTGGAACTCGAACTCCTTGCCGTGCAGGCGGAGCTCGTCCTCCATGCGCGCCACGTGCTCGGGTGACGGGTTGGAGTCCTCGATGCCGAACAGGCCGAGCAGCGGACAGCGCAGCTCGGCGGTCATGTCGATCGGCGCGACGGGCCGGGCCGGGCCGAGGTCCTCGGGAGCCGCGACCACGCGCCCGCCGTAGCAGTCGATCGCGGCATCGAAGTCGAGGTGGGCGGCCACGACGTAGGCCTGACGCCCGCCCGAGCAGTGGCCGACGACCCCGACCCGCCCGTTGGAGCTCGGGAGGGCCCGGAGCACGTGCAGCGCCCCGGCGACGTCGCCGATGCACTGCTCGTCGGGGACGCCGCCGGCGTCGAGCGCCGCCCGTGCCGCGTCGGTCGACTTCGCACCGGGCGCGTAGCGGTGGAACAGGTTCGGGCAGATCGCCGAGTAGCCGTACACGGCGAAGGTCCGCACCATCTCCTTCGTCGCGCGGTCGTAGCCCGGCATGTGGTGGATGACGACGATGCCGGGGAACGGACCCGTTCCGAGCGGGCGGGCGAAGTACGCCTCGATGTCGTCGCCGCCGTGGCCGGTGATCGTCACGGTCTCGGCCATCATCGGTGTGTCCATCTCAATCCCTCCTGGTCAACCGGGCGGCCGGGTCCTGGCGGTAGTAGTCGCGCAACACCGAGTAGAGCTCCCGCTCGTGCGCCGCGAGCGCGGTCGGCACGTCGAAGAAGGCCTCGGTGGCGACCGCGAAGAACTCCGCCGGGTTCGTCGCTCCGTAGGGCTGCAGCGGCGGACGGTCGGTCCCGAGCTGCATGGCCTCGAACACCGTGGTGCAGACCTCGATCCAGCGGTGGCCGACCACGCGCCCGTCGAGCCGGGGGGTGCCGTCGGAGATCTGGTCGAGCATGTCGAGCTTGTGCGCGAACTCGTGGAACACGACGTTGTGCCCGTGCCCCGGCTCGCGCGGCCGCACGGGCCTGGTCCCACGCGAGCAGCACGGGTCCCCGCCGGTCGTGGGCCTCGCCGAGGATGGGGATCACGCCGTCGACCACGGTGCCGGGCACGGGCCCGGCGTACTCGCCCCGGGACCGCATCGCGGTCGGGTAGACGACGATGGCGCTGACCTCGCGGTACGCGTCGACCCCGAGCTCGAGCACGAGGAGCGCAGCCTGCATCGCGACGGTGACCGTGATCTCGTCGTCGAGCGCGAACCCGCTCGACGACTCCCAGTGCTTGTGGCGCAGCAGCCAGTCGGCGGTCTCCGAGAGCGCGGCACGTTCGCGGTCGTCCAGGAGCTGCCAGACCGCCACGCCGGACCTGACGATCGTCGTCCATTCCTCGGGCAGGCCCTTCCGCCGGTGCAGCACGCCGTCGAGTCGACCACGCCCACCCGGCCCGCGCCAGGCGCGCTCAGAGGGGTCGGCGCATGCTGGAGATGATCTGGTCGAGCGCCGCGCCGGGCGGGGTACCGCCGGGCGGCCAGGTCCCGGGCGCGGGCCAGCCCCGGGTAGCGGAGGAACATCAGGCGGGCCAGCCGGCGCGACTCCGTCTGGTTGCGCTCGACGGTGGCGCGGCACCGTTGCCGGTAGAGGTCCAGCGCGAGCGGCACCATCGACGCATCGGCGCGCGACAGCTCGTCGGCGAGGGCGGCGGCGGCGCGCATCGCCATCGACGCACCGATGCCCGCCGTGGGCAGGAACCCGGCCGCGGCATCGCCGCACAACGCGATCCGCCCGGTGATCCAGCGTCGGGCCCGGACGTCACGCATCGGCCAGCGGTGGCCGGGCACCGCATCGCCGACGGCGGCGCCCACGGCCGGCGCCCGACGGATCAGCGGATCCAACCGGGTCCGGAGGTCGGCCTCCGAGACCGCACCCGGCCATGCGGTGACGGGTGCGCCGGCGGCGCACATCGTGTGGCCGGGTGCGGGATACACACCGAAGAAGAAGTCGTCGCCCCACCATTCGCGCACCGTGTCGGTCGGGAACCGGTCGGGCGCGGTCCACCACGTCCACAGCACCCATCCGGAGTCGAACCCGTCCGCCCGGCCGAAGCCGAGGTCGCGCGTGGTGGACGCGATCCCGTCGGCACCGACGACGACGTCGAAGGTCGCGTCCGTCCCGTCGTCGAACGTCGCCACGACCTCGTCGCGGTGCGGTGTGAGCGACCTGACCGCGACGCCGCGGCGGATCTCGACCGCCTGGCAGCTCAGCTCGAGAACCTCCACGAGACCGGCGCGCGGGACCATGAGCATCGGCCCGACGGCGTCGGTCAGCACGGACATGTCCATCGTCTGCATCGTCCGGTCCGATCCGTCCGCCAGCTCGTAGCGCCCCACCTCGAGTGAACGGTCGACGAGCTGGTCGTAGGTGCCGAAGCCGTGGAGGACGCTGCTGCCGAGGGGGTAGAGGCCGATGGCGTAGCCCGACGCGGTCTCCGTCGCCCGTTCGACGACGAGCGGCGGCCGGCCCTGCTGCGCGAGGCGCCCGGCCAGGGTCAGCCCCGCCATCCCCGCGCCGACGACGAGCGTCCTCACGGCACCACCGTGCCACAGCGGCGGCCGGTCGCGCCGGGTCCTCCCGAGCCGACGCGGGTCAGCGCCCGGCCGCAGTCCTAAGGTCGGACGGATGCGGGCGGCGGGGGAGCTCAGATGACGCAGTTCTTTCCGTACGGGTTGGACAAGCGGCTGCTGCCGTTCTGGGGGCCCTTCGGCGTGCGCCCGTCGCGCGACGGGGTGACGATCACCGACGACGGTCGGTTCGTCGCGACGTTCGGGTTGCTGCGGGTGGAGACGTCGATCGCGAACATCGACGGCGCGCACGTGACCGAGGGCTACCGGTGGTGGACCGCCGCCGGCGCCCGCCGCTCGTTCGTGGACGACGGCCTGACGTTCGGGACCAACGCCGAGCGGGGTGTGTGCGTCCACTTCGCCGAGAAGGTCGGGAGCCCCCTGCGCCGCCGCGGGCACTCGGCGCTCACGGTCACCGTCGCCGACCCCGATGCGCTCGTCGCGGCGCTGGGAGCAGCCTGACGGGGCCGCCGAGGGGTGTCGCCGATCGGTCGGTCCCCCGGCGCGGGGCGGGTGTCAGCGACCGAGCAGGAACGCGGCGTTCTCGGCGAAGAGCCCGGGGGCGCCGTCGGGACCGACGGCGAACCGACCCGTCGCCGCGTAGTCCGCGAGGGGCGTCGCGGTGCCCTCCGAGTGGGGGAAGTCCGAGCACGCCATGAGCACGTCGGCGCCCTGGAGCTGGCGGCGCAGGCGCTCGGGCAGCTCGTAGGAGAACGACGACACGCGCACCTGACGCAGGAAGTACTCGCTGGGGCGGAGCGCGAGCGGCACCGGCACCGATCCGTTGAGGCGGGCGGTGAAGTCGTACCCGCCGTCGAGCATCATCAGGAACATCGGCACCCACACCGCCGAGAGCTCGACGATGCCGATCCGCAGCGCGGGGTGTCGGTCCAGCACGCCGTGCACGATCAGGTCGGTGCATGCCAGCGCGGCGGCGGTGTGCAGGAACACCGAGTCGAGCACCGGGACGAACCTCTCGCCGTCGGGTGGGTACCACGCGTCGTCGAACACCCGCGGCTGATCGGCCACGTGGAAGACGGGCGCGATCCCGTGGTCCACGAACGCGGCCCAGATGCGGTCGTGGTCGGGATGGGACAGCGGCCGTCCGTCCACGAGTGACGGCGCGACCATCGCGAGCCGGACCCCGGCGGCCGAGAGCGTCGCCAGCTCGGCTTCGACCCATTCCGGGTCCCGGAGGCTGAGGTGCCCGACGGGGTGGAGGCGCGGGTGGAGCGCGACGACGCCACACCAGCGGTTCCACGCCCGCATGTTGGCGAGCAGCGCGCGCCGGTCGCCGGAGAGCCGGCGCTCCCACAGCAGGCCGTAGTTGGGGAACAGCACGGCTTCGTCGACGCCCATGGCGTCCAGTCGCGCGACGCGCGCGTCGGGCTCCCAGTGGTCGCGTGGGAGTGCATCGTCGTAGGGCACGGCCGGTGCGTCGCCGTCGCGTGCTCGGCGATGTCGCTCGCCGATCGCGTCGGTCTCGCCCGGTGTCTGCACGTCCGCGAGGCCGATCCGATCGCCGCGCCACGTGAGCCAGGCGTTGCCGACGGCATCGTCGGTGATCGCGAGCGCGAGGTCGCGGTCAGCCGGGTCGCAGTGCGCGGCGCCAGAGGTCACGCGACTCGACGAGGTGCTGGTCGACGTCGATCACGGCCATGAACGCCTCCTACTGCTCGCTCATGATGGCTTCGAACTCCGTCGCCGGGTCGCGCGAGCGCGCGGGATCGGCCACGGTCACGCTCACGTTGTGCAGCGTGCCGGTGAACGCGAACGGGGCGGTGTAGCCCGGACCGACGGGTGGGCCCTGCTCCCAGCCGCAGCTCATCCCCGCGCCGCTGATGGAATGACGGACGGGTGTGGTGATGCGGATCTCGCCGGCGCCGACCTCGGTGTCGTCGACGAGGAGCGTGACGGTGCCGGAGAAGTCGGCGCGGGCGTCGAAGCGGAGCACGAGCTCGTGCGCACCGGGCGCGACGACGGCGTCGGACTCGACGGTGAAGACGTCGCGGCCGACGTAGTTCGACACGTACCGCAGGCGGCCGTCGAGCACCTGGAACGACCAACCGCCGAGGACGGTGCCCATGGCGAGGAGCACGCCTTCCGGCGGCGGACCCTCCGGGACGTCGACCCGGGCCCGGATCTCGTGGCTGCGGCCCCGGACGTTGATCGTGTTCTCCTCCGGCACCGGATGCGTGGTCGGCCAGAACGTCGCGTGCCACCGCTCCTGGAACGGGCGGCGCGGAGCGAGCAACGCCGCGACGGGACGGTTGTCGAGCGGGAGGACCTGGTACTTGCGCGCTTCCTCCCACCAGAGGTCGACCATCGCCGCGAGCCGTTCGGGTTGGTCGCTCGCGAGGTCGTGGGTCTCGCTGGGGTCGGTCCGGACGTCGAACAGCTCCCAGACGTCCTCGGAGAACGGCGCATCGGGGTCCAGACCGTCGTCGTACATGTGACCGAGCGGCTTGAAGGTCACCGCCTTCCAGCCGTCGTGGTAGATCGCCCGCGAGCCGAGCATCTCGAAGTACTGGGTGGTGTGCCGCTCGGGCGCCGCCGGGTCGTCGAGCAGGTAGGCGAAGCTCGTCCCCTCGATGGTGGTCTGGGGCACCCCCGCGATCTCGTGCGGTGACTCCACGCCGATGAGCTCGAGCAAGGTCGGCAGCACGTCGATCGCGTGCGCGAACTGGCTGCGCAGCTCCCCGCGGGCGGCGACGCGGGCGGGCCAGCGCACGATGCACGGATCGGCGACGCCACCCTCGTGCACCTCGCGCTTCCAGCGCCGGAACGGCGTGTTGCCGGCCATGGTCCAGCCCCACGGGTAGTTGTTGTGGGTCCCGGCGGTGCCGATCTCCTCGATGCGGGCCCGCAGCTCCTTCCGGCCCGCGGGCACGCCGTTCCAGATGCGGGCGTCGTTGATCGAGCCGAGCATCCCGCCCTCGGACGACGCGCCGTTGTCGGACACGAGCACGACGATCGTGTTGTCGGTCTCGCCCATGGCGTCGATGTGGGCGAGCACGCGGCCGATCTGCTCGTCGGTGTGCGACAGGAACGCGGCGAAGCACTCCATGAACCGCGCCGCGACCTGCCGGTCCTCGGGCTCGAGGTCCTCCCATGCGGGCACCCAGTGCGGACGAGGCGCGAGCTCCGTGGTCCCCGGCAGCAGCCCGAGCGCCTGCTGGCGGGCGAAGGTCTCCTCCCGCCACCGGTCCCAGCCGCCGTCGAACCGGCCCCGGTAGCGCTCGCGCCATTTGGGGGAGCGTGGTGCGGCGAGTGGCACGCGCCCGTTGCGAAGTGGAGGTAGAAGGGGACCTCGGGCTCGACGCTGCGCAGCGAGCCCAGCATCGCGATCGCCTCGTCGGCGAGGTCCTCGGTGAGGTGGTAGCCCTCCTCCTCGGTGCGCGGTGGCACGGTCGCGGTGTGGTCCCGGAACAGGTTGGGCACGAACTGGTGCGTCTCGCCGCCGTGGAACCCGTACCAGTGCCGGAACCCACGGCCACACGGCCAGGAGTCGCGGGGGGCGGCGAAGTGCGTCTCGTCCTGGGGCGTGAGGTGCCACTTGCCGACGGCGAGCGGCACGTAGCCGTGGGTCGCGAGGATCTCCGAGAGGAAGCCGTTCTGCCTCGGAATGATGGCGTTGTAGCCCGGGTAGCCGACGGCGAGGTCGGCGACGCGTGCCATGCCGTTCGAGTGGTGGTTGCGGCCGGTGAGCAGGCACGCTCGTGTGGGAGAGCAGAGCGCGGTGGTGTGGAAGTTCGTCAGCTGCACGCCGTCGGCCGCGAGCCGGTCGATCACGGGCGTGGCGATGTCCGAGCCGTAGCAGCCGAGCTGCGCGTAGCCGACGTCGTCGAGCACGATCAGCACGACGTTCGGTGCGCCGGTCGGTGCCTGGGGGTCGGGGGGCCACCACGGCTCCGACTCCCGCCACGTGTCGCCGATGATCCCCCCGAACTCAGCCATCGGCCGAGCCTACGGTCGGGATGACGCGCGTGGTCAGGTGACCGCGCGGGCCCTGACGGCAGCGACGCCGCGCCGGCACGGACGGTGGCGGAGCAGTCCCCGAGGCCGACCGTCAGGGTCGGGGTCGGGCGCCCCGGAGCAGCCGACCGGGGAGCTCACCGGTGGCGGCGCCGGACTCGAACGTCACCACGCCGGCCTTGACGGTGTGGCGGTAGCCCTCGGCGCCCTGCACGAGGCGGCGTCCACCGGCCGGCAGGTCGTGGACGAGTCGGGGCAGCCGGCACGCCAGCGCGTCGAGGTCGATGACGTTGGCGTCCCCGACGAAGCCGGGGGCGAGGACACCACGATCGAGCCAGCCGACGTGAGTCGCGGTGCGTTGCGTCTGCTCGTGGACGATCCGCTCGAGCGGGACGCGGTCGCCACCCGTGCGATCGCGGGCCCACAGCGCGATCGAGGACGTCGGCATGGACGCGTCGCAGATCGCGCCGCAGTGGGCGCCGGCGTCGGAGAGACCGAAGAGCGAGAACTCGCTGGTGATCATCTCGTGGATGTCGTCGAAGTTGCCGTGCGCGAAGTTGAACAACGGGAGGTAGAGCAGCTGGCGGCCGTCGCGCTCGAGCAGCGCGTCGTAGACGACCGACGCCGGATCGGCGCCGCGGCGCGCGGGCCTGCGCTCCGATCGATCGGGTCGCGTCGAGCTCGTAGTCCACCGGGTCGTCGAGGAGGAACATCACGTCCCAGCCCGCCACGATCGAGCGGAACAGCCCCTCGGGGAGCGTCTCGACCATCGCCGCGTGCTCGGCCAGCACGCGGCGTTTGCGCTCGGGATCGCGCAGCCCCGCGACCCTTTCGGTGAGCGGGAGGTCCGCGAGCTCGTGCAGCGACGGTGTGAAGAGGAACGGGTTGGCCGTGGCCTCGAGCCCGAGCAGCACGCCGATCGGTCTCGGCGCGACCTGCGGCTTCACGTCGAGACCGGCTTCACGCAGGCGCGCGACGCGCGCGAACAGGTGCCGCCACCGGTCGGGCGAGTGGTACGCCTGCTGGACCGTGAAGCTCAACGGGCGGGTCGAGGTCCGGGCGAAGGCCTCGATGAGGTCCATCTCGCGGTCGGCGAAGTCGTCGTCGGCGGTCTGGTAGCAGTCCGAGATCAGCTGCGTGACGCCGGTCCCGGCGGCGCGGAGCGCGTCGGCGATGGTGAGCAGCTCGCGCTCGCTCGCGGTGAGCGTGCCGATGTTGGTGCCGTCGTTGGTGCGATGCACGTCGGTGCGGCTCGTGGCGAACCCGATCGCGCCGGCGTCGAGCGCCTCCCGGGTGAGCGCCGCCATTCGGGCCAGCTCGCCGTCGGACGGCGCCTGGGTGTGGTCGGCCCCGCGTTCGCCCATCACGTACGTCCGCAGCGCGGCATGGGGCAAATGGGTGCCGACGTCGAGCGTGTGGGGCTTCGCGTCGAGCGAGTCCAGGTACTCCGGGAAGGTCTGCCAGTCCCAGGTCAGTCCCTCGGCGAGCGCGGTGCCGGGGATGTCCTCGACGCCTTCGAGCAGCCCGATGAGCCAGTCGTGGGTGTCGGAGTGCGCGGGAGCGAACCCCACACCGCAGTTGCCCATCGCGATCGTCGTCACGCCGTGCAACGACGACGGTGCCACGATCGGGTCCCAGGTCACCTGACCGTCGAAGTGCGTGTGGATGTCGACGAAGCCGGGGGTGACGAGCAGGCCGTCGGCGTCGATCTCGCGGTCGCCGCGCCCGTCGACGCGACCGACGTCCGTGACGATGCCGTCGGCGATCGCGACGTCGCCCGAGAAGGCGGGCGCTCCGGTTCCGTCGACGATGGTGCCGTTGCGGATGACGAGATCGACCATGAGGGCAGCCTCCCATATCGAGATGACCATCGAAAGCGGCGCGAGCTCGGGCGCGGGAGCGGCCGCGACGAGTCGCGGAATGTCGTGTCTGCTCGACCGCAGATACCCTGCGGTCGAATGGAGCGACCGAAGATCAAAGTCATCCAGTGGGCGACCGGGATGGTCGGGCAGGAGGCGATCCTCGGGGTGCTCGCCCACCCCGAGCTCGAGCTGGTCGGCGCGTGGGTGCACAGCGCCGAGAAGGACGGTCGGGACGTCGGCGAGATCTGCGGCATCGACCCGATCGGTGTCGCGGCGACCAACGACGTCGACGCGCTCGTCGCGATGGACGCGGACTGCGTCGTGTACTCCCCGGTGCTCGCGAGCACGACGACGGTCATCCGCCTGCTCGAGTCGGGCAAGAACGTCGTGACGCCGGTGGGTTGGATCTACCCCGGGGAATCGCCGAAGATCGCGGCGATCGAGGACGCGTGCCGGCGGGGGAACGCGACGCTGCACGGGACCGGCATCAACCCCGGCGGGATCACCGAGCGGCTGCCGCTGCTGCTGTCGTCGTGGTGCCGCGACATCCGTCACGTGCGCGCCGAGGAGTTCTCCGACATCCGCAACTACCCGACGCCGTCGGTCGTGCGCGACGTGATGATGTTCGGCACGCCGCCCGAGGCCGCGCTGACCTCGCCGATGCCCACGATCCTCGGCATGGGCTTCTGCGAGTCGATCGACATGATCGCGGCCGAGCTCGGATGGTCGCTGGACGCGGAGAAGCGAACGACGCACGAGATGGCCGTCGCCACGCAGGATCTCGACACCCCGGTCGGCGTGATCGAGGCCGGCACCGTCGCCGCGCAGCGCTTCACGTGGGAGGGCCTCGTCGACGGGGCGCCCGTGATCACGGTCCGGGTCAACTGGCTGATGGGGGAGGAGCACCTCGACCCGGCCTGGGCCTTCGGTGCCGGGGGTCAGCGGTTCGAGGCCGCGCTCGACGCGGAGCCGCCGGTGTCGGTGGTGGTGCACGGCCTGCACCCGCCCGTGGTCGGCGAGCATCCCGAGATCGGGCTCACCGCTCCGGCGATGCACTGTGTGAACGCGATCCCCTACGTGTGCGAGGCGGAGGCGGGGATCAAGACCTACCTCGACCTCCCGCTGATCGCGGGTCGCGCGCGCATCGCCTGACGGCGTTCAGCGTGGTGTCTCGACGACGGGGCGGGTGAACACCCGGACCTCGTGCTCGTCGAACAGCTCGGGGAGGACCCACCCGTCGACCTGACGGCGGAGCCGGAACTGCGTCCGGCCCGCGGCGCGGATCGTCTCCTCGATCTGGAATCCCCTGATCCACGTGTCGCCGAACTGGAGGTGCACCTCGCAGTCGAGCGGCTGCTCGTGCGGTGTGGCCGGAGCGAGCGGGAACTCCCCGTGCAGCTCGCCGTGGATCCCGCCGCGTCGGTCGGTCGTGGTGTCTGCCGTGAGGTCGATGCTCGGTGGCGACGCCCGGGCCGGATCGACGCTGCCGCCGATCACCGCGCCGGCGCCGTGATCGGCGGGTGGGGGAGGGAGCGACGGCTCGTCGACCGCGGGCGCGAGTGCGAAGAGGGCGAGCCGCTCGATCGAGCGGGCGAGGCGGTCCTGGCGGATGCCGTCGTCGTCGAGTTGACGCTGGAGGCGGTCGGTTACGGCGCTGAGTCCGGTGAGCGCGCGGAGCATCTCGACGTCGCGTCGTGCGTGCTCGGTGTGCAACTCGGACAACTCGCGGCGCAGGGTCTCGACCTGGAGCTGGGCGGTCTCGGCCTGGAGCACGGCCAGGTCGAGCGCCCGCGCTCGCCGTCTCCTCAACGCCACCCGACTCCCCCTTTGCCGCCGGGGGTCACGGTACGCCGGGGGTGACCTCAGGTGGTGGAGCCTCCGAGAGGCTCGAACGGGATCGTGAACGCGGGCGCCTCGACCCCGCCGTCGACCTCGAGCACCTTGCCGGTGACCCAGCTCGCGGCGTCGGACGCGAGGTAGAGCACGGCGGCCGCGATGTCTTCGGGGAGCCCGATCCGCTGCATGGGTGTATTGGACTCGAGCTGCCGGCGGACGGCGTCGTCGGTGAGCACGTGCTCGAGCGCGGCCGTCTCCACACCGCCGACCTCGATCGCGTTCACCCGGACGACGGGAGCCAGCTCGGGGGCCATCGCGCGGGTCATCATCGAGAGCGCGGCCTTCGCGGTCGCGTACGCGACGAAGCAGGGTTGGACCATGCTCGCCGCGCGCGACGAGATGTTGACGATGCTCCCGCCGCCGGCCTCCACCATGTGCGGCACGCTGAGCTGGGTGAGGGAGAACGCCGCGAGCACGTTGAACTGGAACGCGGCCTCCATGCTGCGCAGGCTCGTGTGCATGATCGGGCGGGGATCCCAGCCGCCGGCATTGTTCACCAGGACGTCGATCCGGCCGAGCTCGGCCGCGGCACGCTCGACGAGCGCGGCGCGTTGGTCGGCGTCGGTGACGTCGGTGGGCACGACGACCGCCCGCCGCCCCACGTCGGTGATGCGCTCCGCGACGGCATCGAGGTCGGCCACGGTGCGCGCGGCCAGGACGATGTCGGCGCCCGCCTCGGCCAGCCCGAGCGCGCATCCGGCGCCGATGCCCTTGCCTGCGCCCGTCACGATGGCACAGCGTCCGGTGAGGTCGTACCGATCGATGATCATCGTGGCAGAGTACGACCTCCCATCATCACGGCGAGAGGTGCGCTCCATGGCTCAGGATCCGGTGCTCGTCGACGTCACCGAAGGCGTCGCGCTGATCACCATCAACCGTCCCGAGGCGCGCAACGCGCTCAACCGGGCGGTGCGCGGCCGGCTCCCGTCCGTGGTCACCGACCTCGAGGCGGACGACGCGGTCGACGTGATGATCCTCACCGGTGCGGATCCGGCCTTCTCCGCCGGCGTGGACCTGAAGGAGTTCGGCGCCGGCGCCGTCGGCGGTGACGAGCTGCGATCCGGCGCGGCGCCCACCCCCGCGGACATGGACATGGGTGGGCGCAACCGCGAGGGCCAGCTGCCCTGGCGGGGCGCGTTGCCGCCGCGCACCAAGCTGCTGATCGGCGCGGTGAACGGCGTTGCGGTCACCGGCGGACTCGAGCTCGCGCTCGCGTGCGACTTCCTGATCGCCTCGGACCGGGCGCGGTTCGCCGACACGCACGCGCGAGTCGGCGTGATGCCGGGATGGGGACTCACCGTGTTGCTGCCCCAGCGGGTCGGGGTCGCCCGGGCGCGGGAGATGAGCGTCACCGGCAACTTCGTGGACGCGCAGCTCGCGTACGACTGGGGCCTCGTCAACCACGTCGTGCCCCACGACGAGCTCCTGCCGTACTGCCGGCAGCTCGCCGCCGACTGCCGGACCGTGGACCAGCTCGCGGTGCGCCGGATGCTCGGCACCTACGACCGCAACAGCCTCGTGACCGACGCCGAGGCGTGGACGATCGAGGACGAGGTGTCGCGCAGCTGGGAGGGTCCGGGCTTCGACCCCGCCGAGATCGAGCGCCGGCGCGCCGGGATCATGGCGCGCGGCCGCTCCCAGACCCAGGGCTGAGCTCGCCGCGCCTGCGCCGCGCCTCGACCCGGCCCCGGTGTCGGCTCGTGGTGTCACGCCCGGCGTGACGTGGGGAGCACACCGGGTCGGGAGGGTGTCAGCTCCGGGTCGTGAGTCCGACGGCCGTGTCGTGGAGGATCCTGGCCTGGTCGGCGACGTCGAACTCCTTGACCTCGACCGCGTAGTCGAGCGGCTGGGGCATCCCCTCGATGTGGGGCCAGTCCGAGCCGAAGATCACGCGGTCGGTGCCCATGAGCTCGGCGATCTCGTGGACGTCGTCCTCCCAGAACGGGTTGATCCACACGTTGGCGCGGAACGTCTCGATCGGGTCCTCGGGGAAGAAGCCCGGGATGCGGCGGTGCTGCGACGCCAGCTTGCGGAACAGGTCGGGCAGGAACTCGCTGCCGTTCTCGACGCTCGCGACGCGGATGCCGGGGAAGCGGGTGAAGAAGCGGTCGAAGATCAGCGACGCGAGGAAGTCGTAGATCGCGCGCTCCATGTGCAGCATCTTGATGCTCGGTCCCATGCTCTGGCCCGAGAAGCTCGCGCTGAAGCCGTCCGGCGCGTAGCCGTTCGCCGTGTAGCCGCTGTCCCCCGCGTGCACCACGACCGTGATGCCCGCCTCCTCCACGCGTGACCAGAACGGATCGAACTCGGGGCTGCCGGGCGTGCGCGGACCGTTCCGCGTGAACTGCGCGGCGGGGCGCATGACGATCATGCGGGCGTCGTGCTCGAGCGCCCACTCCAGCTCGACGATCGCCCAGTCGGGGTCGGCGAGCGACAGGTACGGCGCGGCGAAGATCTTGTCCCGGTAGGCGAAGCCCCAGTCCTCCTCGACCCAGCGGTTGAACGCCGTGAACGTGAGGGTGAAGGCCTCGACGTCGGGGAGGAGCAGCTCCTCGTAGAGCATGCCGAGCGTCGGGAACATCCAGCAGCCCTCGAGTCCCTGCTCGCCGAGGACGCGGACCCGCGCGTCGCGGTCGCGGTACTCGGGGCGGATCGGCTCGCGCTCGGCGAGGAACTCGAGCGGGTTCCGCCCGTCCGGATTGCCGCGGAAGTAGTCGTGCATCGCGCCGGCCTTGGCGATCGGGTCGAACGTCGGGTTCGCGACCACGCGGCTCACGACTCCGCCGACCACCTGGTACTTGCGGCCGTCGATGTCGCACCACTGCACGCAGCGCGGCCCGAGCCGCGGGTCGAGGTGCCGGGTGAACGCGTCCAGCGCCTCGTAGTAGTGGTTGTCGGCGTCGAAGACCGGTCCCTCGTACATCGTCATGCGCGCGGAGTGTAGAACCCGTGCGAACGATCGGTCGCGCCCGCCGGCCGGAACGCGGGTGCCGCTCAGCGCGGCCACACCCGGGGATGGTCCGGCCCGCCGAGGGGCTCGCCGTCGGTCCAGCCGGCCTGGTGGGGCTTGCGGGGCGCTCCGGGGCGCACGAGCGTGCGGGCGTCGTCGCCGCAGTAGCGCACCGAGATCGCGCGGCGGCGCGTGATCGCGGACGTGTTCGGACCGGCCGCGTGCAGGGTCCGGGCGTGGTGCACGACGACGTCGCCCGGCGCGGTGGTGAACGTGACGATGTCGCAGTCGCCGGCGGCGGCGAGCGCGTCGACGTCGGGAATCTCCTCGCCCGAGGTGCCGGGGATCGCCATCGGGCTCACGAAGAGGTTGGGTCGGTAGGTCGACGGCCAGCGGTGGGACCCGACCACGTACCGGACCGCGCCGGTCTCGGGGGTCACGGCGTCGAGCGGACACCAGGTGGTGGCGAGCTGCTCGCCGTCGACGTGGAAGTAGCCGAGATCCTGGTGCCACACGGTGTGCTCACGCGCGCCCGGCTCCTTGACGAGCACGCTGTCCTCGTAGAGCCAGAGCCGCTCGCTCTGCAGCAGCCCGGCGACGAGACGGGGGAGGGCGGAGCGGCAGGCGAACTCGGCGAACGCGGGTTGCTCGCGCCAGTGGTCGACACCGCTCGCGAAGGCCCCGGTCCCGGTGACGCCGGTCTCGTCCCGCACCACGCGCTCGCCGACGGCCTCGAGCGCGCGCCCCATCTCCGACAGGTCGGCGACCGCGGTCGACTCGAGCGCGTGCTCGACCGGCTCGGCCATGGCCTCGACCGCGACGACGTCCAGCGCGGCGCGCAGGCACACCACGCCGTCGGCGGCGAAGGTCGCGATCTCCTCGGCGGTCGGGCGAGCCGGATCAGGCATGGCCCGCGACCGCGTGGCGGATGTCGTCGAGGTGGTGCTCGGCCTCGTGGAGCGCCTGCGCCGCCACCCAGGCCAGGGTGCGGGTCTCGGGGCGGGGATAGGGGTAGAAGATCGGTCGGGCGAGCCGGTCGGGGTCGAGCGCGTCGACGGTCCGGGCGAGCAGCTGCGCGGCGACATCGATCTCGCGGGCGAGCGTGGCGGCGTCCTCGGTGCGGTACATGCCGATGTCGAGCCGCACCTGCGCGTACACGGGGTGAGGGTGCGGATTGTCCTCGGCGACGCCGAGCACCACGCGGTCCCGGAGGTTCAGCAGGACGTCACGGATGTGGCAGCCGTACTCCCGCACCGACCACGTCTCCGGGTCCGGCCGTTCGCCGATCCGGTCACCGACGCCGGCGAAGACCCCGTGGACGTCGGCGGCAACGGCGCGCAACCGGCGCGCGGCCTCCTCCGGCGTCACTGCCGCCCACGCGAACCCACAGACCACGCACTGTTCCATCGCCGATCTCCTTCGCGGTCCTCGCTCAGTCGTTCGCAGCCGCCAACTCGGCGCGGAGGCGGTGCTTCAGGATCTTGCCCGACGCGTTGCGGGGGAGTGCGTCCACGAACTCGACGCGGCGCGGGCACTTGAAGCCGGCGAGCTGCGCCCGGCAGTGCGCGACGAGGTCCGTCGCCGCCACGTCGGCGCGGGCGACGACGACCGCGCAGACCTGTTCGCCCCATCGCGGATCGGGGATCCCCACGACCGCGACGTCGCCGACCGCGGGATGGGTGTGCAGGACCTCCTCGACCTCGCGGGACGCGACGTTCTCGCCACCGCTCACGATCACGTCCTTCTTGCGGTCGACGATCGTGACGATCCCGTCGTCGTCGATCCGGGCGACGTCGCCGGTGTGCAGCCAACCGTTGCCGAGTGCGGCCGTGGTCGCAGCGGGGTCCTGCCAGTAGCCGCGCATGAGCTGCGGCGCGCGGACCAGCAGCTCGTCACCGGAGCCGAGGCGGACCTCGACGCCGGGAGACGGTCGGCCCGCGGCCACGAGCAGGCGATCGTCGCCGGCGGCGGCCCGGCGGTGCTCGTCCGGCCCGAGGAAGAGCGCGTTGCCCGCGAGCTCGGTCATCCCGAACCCCTGGGAGCAGTCCCAGTCCCACCGGTCGATCACCCGGCGCAGCACGGTTCCCGGGATCGGCGACGCCCCGTACCCGAGCGCGTGCACGGTGGCCAGGTCCGCGTCGTCGACGTCCGGGTGGTCGAGCAGCATCGCGATCATCGTCGGTGCGAGCGAGAGCATCGTCACCGAGTGCTCGCGGACGAGGCGCGTGAGCCCGACGGCGTCGAACGTGCGCTGGAGCACGATCGGGCGGGCCCGCCGGTGGAGGACGAACACGTTGTACCCGGCGACGTGACACAGCGGGAAGGGCGTGAGCAGCACGTCGGTGTCGCCGACCGGGCGCGCCGGCAGCGTCGCGTCCACCGCGGCGAGGAGGTTGGCGTCGGAGAGCATCGCGAGCTTGGGCGAACCCGTCGTGCCGCTGGTGCCGATGAGCCACGCGACGTCGTCGGGGTCACGGGGCGGGGGGACGAACGAGCCTTCGCGGCTCGAGGCCGGATCGTCGTCGAACGCGATCGTGGGCCGCGCCGCGGCGTCGAGCCGATCCAGGAGCGGGGCGTCGCCGAACACGAGGCGTGCCCCCGAAGCGTCGAGGGTGTGCCGCCACTCCTCGGGGTGCAGCCGGTGGTTGAGCGGCACGAGCACCCGACCCGCGAGTGGTGCGGCGTAGTACAGCTCCACGTACTCGACGCGGTTCTCGGCCAGGACCGCCACCCGGTCGCCGGGCGCCGTGAGGACCGAGATCCGCGCCGCGCGGTCGGCCACGCGTTCGACCAGCTCGGCGAACGTGACCGTCTCGCGCTCGGTGATCACCGCCGGGGTGTCGGGCGCGCGCCGCGCCGCGTCGGCGAGCACGTCGTGGAGCAGCACGGCCCGATCCTTGCAGCCCGGGGTTCCGCGAATCCCCGACCACCGCTCGGCGGTGCTCCTCCCGAGCCCTCACCTTGTCGCGGTTTTCGGGGTTCTGGGCCCGACAAGTGCAACCAAGTGCCGACGGGCGACCGTGGTGTCCGAAACCCGCTAGCAATGCCCGGCGGGGTCTGCCATGGTGCTCGGGTGACCCCCGACTTCGCGACCTGCCTGCGGGCGGTCGAGAGCAAGGATTCCCGCTTCGACGGCTGGTTCTTCACGGCCGTGAGGACGACCGGCATCTACTGCCGGCCGAGCTGCCCGGCGCGCACGCCCTTCGCCCGCAACGTCGAGTTCCTCCCGACGGCCGCGGCCGCGCAGAAGGCGGGTTACCGCGCGTGCAAGCGGTGCCGGCCCGACGCGTCGCCGGGTTCGCCGGAATGGGATCCGCGCGGCGACGTCGTCGCCCGCGCGATGCGGCTCGTCAGCGACGGCGTCGTCGACCGCGAGGGGGTGCGCGGGCTCGCGCAACGGCTCGCGTACAGCGAACGTCAGATCCACCGTCTCCTCGTGGCCGAGGTGGGGGCCGGGCCGCTCGCACTCGCCCGGGCGCAGCGGGCCCAGACCGCACGGATGCTCATCGAGACGACCGATCTGCGTTTCGCGGACGTCGCGTTCGCCGCCGGCTTCGCGAGCATCCGCCAGTTCAACGACACCATCCGCGAGGTGTTCGCGGTGACGCCGACCGCACTCCGGGCGGGAACCGCGCCCACGAGTGAGCCGGGCCAGGTGCGGGTCCGGCTCGCGGTCCGCCCGCCGTTCGACGGGGCCGGGCTGCTCGACTTCCTGGAGCCGCGGGCGGTGGCAGGGATCGAGGAGGTCGTCGACGGGGGGTACCGCCGGTCGCTCGACCTCCCGCACGGTGCGGGCGTCATGACGATCACGCCGATGACCGACCACGTCGTGGGCGCGTACCGGCTCGACGACCTGCGAGACCTCACCGCCGCGGTCGCGCGCACCCGTCGGCTGTTCGACCTGGATGCGGATCCGGAGTCCGTCGACGCGACGCTGGCGGCAGACGCGACGCTCGCGCCCTTCGTGGCTCGCCGACCCGGACTCCGCGTGCCGGGCCATCCGGACGGCACGGAGCTCGTCACGCGCGCGATCGTCGGCCAGCAGGTCTCCGTCACGGGCGCCCGCACGATCGCCGGAAGGATCGCGGCCCGCATCGGCAAGCCGCTCGACGCCCCCGTCGGCTCGGTGACGCACCGGTTCCCGGACGCGGCGGCGATCGCGGCTCTGACCCCGGAGGATCTCCCGATGCCGCGCACCCGCGGCCGCGCGCTGATCGCGACTGCCACCGCGATCGCGGACGGCGACGTCGTGATCGATCCCGGTGCCGACCGCGACGAGCTGCGCGCCCGGCTCCTGGCGCTCCCCGGGATCGGACCGTGGACCGCCGAGTACGTCCTGATGCGCGCGGTCGGCGATCCCGACGCGTTCCTCCCGACCGATCTCGGGATCCGCCGCGCGCTGACCGCGTGCGGTCTCGGCGCCGAGCCGCGCGCGGTGCTCGCCCGGGCCGAAGCCTGGCGGCCCTGGCGTGCGTACGCGAACGCCCATCTCTGGGCATCACTCACCCCTGCACCCGACGAGGAGACGACACCATGACGAAGTACACGATCTTCGAGGGGCCCGAGGGCCCGTTGCTGCTCGCGATCGACGCCGCCGGCCGGGTCGTCCGCGTGCACTTCGTCGCCGGCCGCCCGCCGGTCGAGCCGGGGTGGGAACGGGACGACGCCGCGCTCGCCACCGTGACGGCGCAGCTCGACGAGTACTTCGCGGGGACCCGCCACGAGTTCGACCTCGAGCTCGCGCCCGAGGGCACGCCGTTCCAGCTCGCGGTCTGGGAGCAGCTGCGCCGCATCCCGTACGGCGAGACGATCTCGTACGGCGAGCTCGCGCAGCGCGTCGAGCGGCCCGGTGCCGCCCGCGCGGTCGGCGCCGCCAACGGCCAGAACCCGATCGCGATCATCGTGCCGTGCCACCGGGTCGTCGGTGCCGACGGCTCGCTGACCGGGTTCGGCGGCGGGCTGGTGTGGAAGCAGCGGCTGCTCGACCTGGAGCAGCCCCAGGGTCGGTTGATCGACGCGTGAGCGATCTCGCGGTCGATCCGGCGACGCCCGCCGAGCAGCCGGTGCTCGGCCGGCTCCTCGAGCTGTACGCGCACGACTTCTCCGAGCGTACCGGCGCCGACGTCGGCGACGACGGCACGTTCGGGTGGCGATTCCTCGACCGGTACTGGGTCGAGCCCGACCGGCACGCCTTCCTGTTCCGGCGTGGACGGGAAGCTCGCGGGCTTCGCGTTGGTGCGCTCGGGCGATCCGCACGACATGGCCGAGTTCTTCGTGCTGCGCAAATTCCGGCGCGGTGGCGTGGGGACGGACGCGGCGCGGGCCGTCTTCGCGCGGTTCCCCGGCGCATGGCAGACGCGTGAGCAGTTCGAGAACGAGGGCGCGATCGAGTTCTGGCGGCGGACGATCCCGGTCCCGTTCACCGAGATCGCCAACGACGAGGGCCCGGTCCAGCGGTTCCGGATCTGACCCTCGGCCCGGTGTGCCCTCCACCGGGCGAGCGTGGAACGATGCCGGCGGACCGGCCCGACCGCTGAGGAGTGCGCATGGCCCACGATCCGATCACCGCGGCGACGGTGCAGGACGCCGACCACGTCGAACCACACTTCCGGTTCCCCGAGGCCGAAGCCGCCGTCGAGGCCAAGCTCGCGGCCCGCACGAAGCGCCCGAACGTCCTGATGGTCGTGTTCGACGACGTCGGGTGGGGCGACTTCGGCTGCTACGGCGGCGGCGTGGCCGTGGGTGCGCCCACGCCGAACATCGATCGCCTGGCGCGCGACGGCAAGCTCCTGACGAGCTGCTACTCGGAGCCGTCGTGCACGCCGTCGCGCGCGTCGCTCATGACCGGGCGCCTCCCCATGCGGCACGGGCTGATGCGCCCGCCCATGTACGGCGAGGCGGGCGGGCTCCAGGGTGAGATCACGATCGCGGCGCTGCTGAGCGACGCGGGGTACGTGACCCAGGCCGTGGGCAAGTGGCACATGGGGGAGAACCGCGAGTCGCAGCCGCAGAACGTCGGGTTCGACGACTTCTACGGGTTCCTCTCGGTGTCGGACATGTACACCGAGTGGCGCGACCCCTACTTCTTCCCCGAGATCGTCTACAGCGAGGAACGCACCCGCTGGATCGAGAACGCCCCGTTCAGCAAGTGCTTCGTGCACGCGGAGAAGGGCGGCGAGGTCGAGGAGGTCGAGGAGGTCACGATCCCGGTGCTCGCGCTCCTCGACGACATGTGGTGCAAGTACTCCCAGCAGTTCATCGAGCGCGTGGCCGGTGACGAGCGACCGTGGTTCCTGTACCACTGCACCCGGGGTACGCACTTCGACAACTACCCGCACCCCGACTTCCTCGGGAAGTCCCCCTCGAAGCACCCGTACAAGGACTCCATCGTCGAGCTCGACGACATCGTGGGCCGGCTCGTGGCGACGCTCGAGGAGACCGGGCAGCTCGACGACACCATGATCTTCGTCACCTCCGACAACGGTCCGGAGATGGAGACCTGGCCCGACAGCGCGTACTCGCCGTTCCGCTCGGCCAAGGGCAGCACCTGGGAGGGCGGCCAGCGCGTGCCGGGGGTCCTGTACTGGCGGGGCATGGTCGAGCCCGGGCAGGCGACCGACGGCCTCTTCTCGCTCATGGACTGGTTCCCGACGCTGCTGCGCCTCGCGGGCGCGTCGGACGCGATCCCCGACGACCGCTATCTCGACGCGGTCGACCAGACGACGTTCCTGCTCGGCGACGACACCCCCTCGAACCGCAAGTACCTCTACTACTGGCTCGGCACGACGTTCTCCGCGGTGCGCTGCGGTGAGTACAAGATGATGCTCGCCTCGACGTCCGACGACGACCGCGACCTCCAGAGCTCCGGGGGGTTCAGCGGCGTGACGCAGAAGTACACCTACTCCCGGCTGTACAACCTGTACCTGGATCCGAAGGAGCAGCACTCCTACATGATCCGCAAGATCCCGTACCTGGACGCCTTCACCGCCGGCCTGACCCAGCACTTCCGGAGCTTCGGCAAGTACCCGGCCAAGTCCGTGGTCGGGGGTGTCGGATGACCGGGGTGCGCCCGGCGCCGTCGGCACGCTTCGACCGGCGCGCCGTCGTCCCCCTGCTCGCCGACTGGCTCTGCGTGCTCGTGTTCGCCGTGCTCGGCAAGGCCGATCACGGCAGGTCCGGCGGCGTGGTCTGGTACCTGAGGGTCTGGTGGCCGCTCGCGGTCGGCTTCGTCGTCGGGGGCCTGGTGACCCGGCTGTACGTGGATGCCGAGGACTGGCCCGCACGCGTGCTCGGCACCGTCGTGATCGCGGTCCTCGTCGGCGGGCCGCTGCGGTGGCTCACCGGCCGTCCCGTCTTCTCGACCTTCACGCTCGTCGCGATCGCGGTGCTCTCGGCGTTCACGCTCGGGTGGCGGGGGATCGTGCTCCTCGTCCGCCGGCGGATCTCCGTCGATGCCTGAGCGGCTCCTCGCGACGCGGCTCCAGGGGTTCGGGACCACGATCTTCGCCGAGATGTCGGCGCTCGCGCTGGCCACCGGGGCGATCAACCTGGGCCAGGGCTTCCCCGACACGGACGGCCCGGCGGTGGTCGCCGACGCCGCGATCGCGGCGATCCGCGCCGGGCACAACCAGTACGCGCCCGGCCCGGGGATCCCCGAGCTGCGCGCGGGGATCGCGCGCCACCAGGAGCATTGGTACGGCCTGAGGTTCGATCCGGACACCGAGATCCTGGTCACCGCGGGCGCGACCGAGGCGATCGCGGCCACGCTGCTCGCGCTCTGCGAGCCGGGCGACGAGGTCGTGATGTTCGAGCCGTACTACGACTCCTACGCCGCCTGCGTGGCGCTGGCCGGGGCCGACCGCAAGGTCGTCACGCTCGAGGCCCCCGACTACCACTTCGACGTCGACGTGCTGCGAGCCGCCATCGGGCCTCGGACCCGGCTGCTGCTGCTGAACTCTCCGCACAACCCGACGGGGAAGGTGTTCGACCGCGCCGAGCTCGACCGGATCGCCGCGCTGTGCATCGAGTACGACCTCGTCGCAGTGACCGACGAGGTCTACGAGCACCTGACCTACGACGGCGCGGAGCACGTACCGCTCGCGACGCTTCCGGGCATGCGGGACCGCACGGTGACGATCTCCTCGGCCGGCAAGACGTTCTCCTTCACCGGTTGGAAGATCGGATGGGTGTGTGCCCCACCGCCGCTGCTCGACGCGGTCCGCACCGTCAAGCAGTTCCTGACCTATGCCAACGGCACACCGTTCCAGCACGCGGTCGTCACCGCGCTCGGGCTCCCCGACGCTTACTTCCGCGAGTTCGCCGCCGATCTCGGCGCCCGCCGGGACCTGCTGGTCGCAGGGCTCGCCGACATCGGGTTCACGGTCTTCCCGCCACGCGGCACGTACTTCGTGACGGTCGACGTCACCCCGCTGGGAGAGGCCGACGGGCTCGCGTTCTGCCGGGCGCTGCCGGCGCGCGCCGGGGTGGTGGCGGTCCCGAACTCGGTCTTCTACGACTCCGACGCGGGTCGGTCGCTCGTGCGGTTCGCGTTCTGCAAGCGGCGGCACGTGCTGGAGGACGCGATCGCGAAGCTCGCCACGCTGGGCTGACCGGTCGGGCGTGTCAGGGCGTCACCCCCGCGCGGGTCAGCACCTCGCTCAGGACCGGACGCACCTGCCAGCGCGAGGTCCTCGTTGGCATAGGCCATGTACGCGACCGGAGACGTCGTGTCGAGCGCGACGTCGACCGGGCCGCCGAACGGGTCCTCGAACACGCCGCCGAGCTCGGTCAGGATCAACGCGGTGCAGACGTCGTAAGGATGGCAGGCCAGGGTCGGTGCCAGCCCGACGGCCCGCAGCCCGTAGGGGCGCAGGTCGCCGATCATGCGGTCCCGTCCGGACATGATCTCCGCGAGCTGCCCGGCGCTGCAGAGGTACTGGTCCTCGAACACCTGCCGCGGGGCGCCACCGGGCGGGATGAGCCGGTCCCACACTGCCTGCTCGACGGCCGCGAGCCAGCCCTTGCCGTCGGGGAGGAAGTGCGAGAACGACGCGAAGCCGTGCTCGAATCCGGTGGCGCGACTGGGGCGCAGCACGAGGTCGGTGTGCTCGCCGGTCCGGAGGTCCTCCCCGATCGCGATCACGCCGCCGGGACCGCAGCCGCGCGTCGCGCGGTACTGGTCGGCGCGCCACGAGCGAGTGGTCGGGATCTCGGTCATCGCCGCGGCCACGACGTCGGAGAGCCGTCCACCCGGCAGCCCGTCGGCCCCCGGGGTCGCGGGTGCGACCGCCGCGAGGACCCAGCCCGCGCGCTTGTCGAACATGAGGGTGCGGCTGCCGTCGACCGGGTCGACGATGCAGATCCAGCGGACGTCGCCCGCCGGGGTCGCGTCCGGGACGGTGACCACGTCGTGGTCCTCGAGGCCCTCCATGACGAGGCGGACCGGCTCGGACTCCGGCCAGTCGGCGCGGAGCCATTCGAGAACCCGCTCTTCGCCGACGCGGTCGATCTCGTAGGTGACGTCGGCGGTCACCGCCCCCACGGGCGTGGCGAGCGCGCCCGGCTCGCGGGCACCGCGTTGGGCGAGCACCTCGTCGCGGATGGCGGCGCCGAGCGCCGCGAGCCGGGTGCTCAGGTCCTCCGGCGTCGCGGGGTCGGGCATCCGTCGGGCGCCCGGCGCCTACCGGCCCTCGACGATGCGGTCGGTCTGGGCCTTCTGCTCGTAGATGAGCCGGGCGAGCCAGAACCGCAGGAAGGACGCCAGCGAGCCGCGGATGAACAGCGCCGCGCCGGTGATGGTCACGGTGACGCCGATCAGGCCGATGATGATGGCGTCACGCTGACCCAGGGGATTGCTGGTCCCGTGTGACTGCAGGTACGCGGCGATGGCCACGATGATGCCGATGACCATGAGCGTCAGGCCACCGCGGAGCGCGAGCCGGTCGCGGCCGGCCGCGGGGTCGCGCACCTGCATCGCGGCGATGTCCTGCTTGAACTGGTCGACTCGCTCGGGGTGCTCGATCATCCTCAACTCCTCGGTCGTGCCTACCGCGGCTCTCCGCCGAGGTACGCCGTTGACAACTCACGTTCCAGCTCGTGCGGTGTCCCCACCCGAGCCACCCGGCCGTGCACGAGCACCGCAGCGAGGTCGGCCACGCCGAGCACGGTGCTGGCGAACTGTTCCACGACGAGAATCGACACACCCTCGCGCGCGATCTGCGCGACGAGGGCGTACAGCTCCTCGACCACGATCGGCGCGAGGCCCATCGACAGCTCGTCGAGCAGCAGGAGCGCAGGACGGGTGGCGAGCCCACGAGCCATCGCGAGCATCTGCTGCTCGCCGCCCGAGAGCGTCCCGGCGAGCTGCTTGCGCCGCTCCTGGAGCCGGGGGAAGCGCGCGTAGGACTCCTCCTCGACCGCCTTCAGGGACGTGCCCGCGTAGGTCATCATCCGCAGGTTCTCCCGGACCGTGAGGTTGGGGAAGATGCCCCGGCCTTCCGGGATGAGGCACAGACCGCGGCGGGCCAGCTCCTCGGGGGCGACGCCGTTGACCCGCCGCCCCGCGACGAGGACCTCGCCCGACGTCGGGGCGTGGAGCCCGGCCGCGACGCGCAGGGTCGTGGTCTTGCCCGCGCCGTTGGGCCCGAGCAGCGCGACGACCGAGCCGGCGGCGACCTCGAGGTCGATGCCGTACAGCACGTCGATGCGCTCGTAGGCGGCGCGGATGTTCCGCAGCTCGAGGAGGTTCACGCGCCACCCCCCAGGTAGGCCGAGAGGACGGCCTGGTCGGTCTGGATCTCGGCCGGCGTTCCCGACGCGATGATGCGCCCGAAGTCGAGCACGTGCACCCGGCTGCAGACGTCCATCACCAGCTGCACGTCGTGCTCGACGAGCACCACCGTCATCCCGTCGGCCGCGAGCTCGCGCAGCAGCGATGCGAACGCGACGGTCTCGTTCTCGTCCTGGCCCGACGCGGGCTCGTCGAGGAGCAGGACGTGGGGCTTGGTCGCGAGGCAGCGACCGAGCTCGACGAGCCGGCACTGGCCCGTCGGCAGCGAGTCCACCCGGGCGTCGGCGACCGTGGTCAGCCCGACCCGTTCGATGATGTGCTCGACCACCGCGGCGGGATCGTCCTTGTCGCGCGACCAGCCGTGCCGCACGTCGGCCGCGACCCGGATGTTCTCCCGGACGCTCAGGAGGCTGAAGAGCTCCAGCCGTTGGAACGTCCGGGCCAGGCCCCGTCGTGCCCGCTTGGTGGGGGACAGCCGGTTGACGGTGTCGCCGGCGAGGCGGATCCGTCCCTGGTTCGGGGGGAGCAGTCCGGTGATGACGTTGAAGAGCGTGGTCTTTCCCGCGCCGTTGGGGCCGATCAGACCGGTCACGACGCCGGGATCGGCATCGAGGCTCACCTGGTCGAGGGCGACGTTCCCGCCGAACCGGACCGTCACGTCCTGGACCTCAAGCTGCGCCATGAGGCTCCCAGTGGCTCGCTCCGAGTACGGCGTCGAGCGCCTCGACGTCGGAGTCCAGCCACGGCCGGTCGATCCCGACCCACTCCAACGGCGTCGGGGCCTCGGTCTCGGCCAGGCGCGCCCGCGTGCGGGCGGTGGCCGCGGCCGAGAGCGTCGCGACGATCGACGCGACGAGCGGGATGACGACGAGGCCGCCGACGAAGGTCCAGTTCTCGATGGCGTCGATCATCCGCAGCCCGAGCAGCGCCGCGAGTGCGAAGGCCATCACGAGCACCGACGACGGGGACTGCGCAAGTGGCGCGAAGCCCTCCCGCATCTGACTCACTGCTCCGTTGGGGTCGCGCCCGAGCCCGATCCCGGTGGCGCCCGGGAGCAAGCCGGTCCAGCGGGCGGTGCTCGGCCAGAGCGTGACGAGCAGCGGCAGCACGACGTAGAGCGAGATGCCGGCGAAGAGTGCACCGCCCACCGCGCCGATGCCGCCGACGACGGTGAGTGCGAAGACCTGGAGGCTGCTGACGAGGTCGAAGTTCTGACCCTGGATCGAGGTGAGCTGGGTGGCGTAGAGCGCGCCGCCCAGTCCGGCGATCCCGGCGGAGATCGAGAAGACCAGCAGCTTCGTCCCGAGCAGGTTCATGCCGAGGGTCGCACACGCGGCCTCACTGTCCTTCATGGCGATCAGGCGCCGCCCGAGGCGGCCGCGCCGGATGCTGGCGACGACGAGCGCGATGAGTGCGAACGCGACCGCGCTGATGACGATCTGGGACCCGGGATCGTCGAACGTCGTGCCGAACGCCCGCAGCGGGTGGACGTCGATCGAGCCGTTGAAGAACGACACGTCGAAGAGATCGAACACGCGCAGCTTGGGCAGGTTGAAGATCCAGCGGTCGAGGATCAGTGCGAAGGCCGCGGTGCCCAGTGCGAGGTAGATCCCCGAGAGGCGCAGCGCCGGGAGCGCGATGAGCGCGCCCACCGCGGCCGCGATGAGCACTGCCCACACGAGGGCGAGGGGTTCGCCGTTCTGGCCGAGGTGGGCCATCACGAGACCGCCGATCCCCGCGAAGCTGAGCTGGCACAGCGAGATCTGGCCGCCGTAGCCCACGAGCGGGATCAACGACAGCGCCACGATCCCGATCGGGAACAAGCGGCCGTACACGATCTGGTCGGGCGTCGACAGGGTGGCGGCGAGCGTGATCCCGCCGAGGACGATCACCCCTGCGAAGATCAGCGCCCCCTTCACGCTCGGCATCGGGAAGAACTCACGACTCCGACCCGTGCGCCCCTTCAGCCGCGGGTTGGGGAGCACCAGGAGGACGAGGAACAGCAGCACCGCCGGGCTCGCGATGCGCAGACCGGGGAGGTACTGGTTGATCGGGAGGTAGCCGGTCAGGTAGCCGTCGGTGAGGCCGATCACGATGGCGCCGACGAACGTCAGCGGCAGGCTCCGCAGGCGGCCGAAGATCGCGGCGGCGTACGCGCTCACGATGATGAGGCTGAGGGACCCCGCGTCCAGCGTCACGTTCGGGGCGATCAGGATGCCGCCCAACGCGGCGAGGGACGTGCCGAGCGCCCACGCCAGCATCGAGATGCGATCGGGGCGCGCGCCGTTGAGCGCCGACAGCGACGGATCGTCGACGGCGGCGCGCATCGCGATGCCGAACCGGAATCGGGTGAGCACGACGCGCAGGAGGATCGCGGCGCCGATCGCGACGAGGATCGTGATCAGCTGGTGCCACGTGATCGTCGTGGGCCCGATCGTGATGGGCCCGCTCGACTCGAAGAAGCGGGACATCGGCCGGCTGACGCCGGGCGGCCACACGAGCTGTGCGAGCCCGATCATGAACAACAGCAGGGAGATCGAGACCACGAGCTTGACGGTGTCGGTGGTCCCGCGCAGTCCCCGCATGACCACGACCTCGAGCAGGACGCCGAACAGGGGTGCCATGACGCCGAGGATCAGCACGAGCACCACCGGCGCGGGCCAGCCCCACGCGAAGCGGAGCTGCCAGTACATGAACGCCGCGAGCATCCCCGCGGCCCCGTGCGCGAAGTTGAAGATCCCGGTCGTCGTGTACGTCAGGACGAGGCCGCTCGCGATGACCGAGTAGATGGCCGCGACGCTGAGGCCGACGATCGTGAAGGTGAGGAACTTGTCCACGGGGCTCCTGGGCGACGGCGTGCCCGGGGCCGGCGGGTCCGGCCCCGGGACGCGACGGATCTACTTGAGGTCCGCCATCGACTTGCCGACGTCCGCGAGGGTCGTGCCCTTCGGGTAGTCACCGGTCAGCGTGTACACCGACTTCGGGTCGCACTTGAAGATCCCCTCGTTGGGCTTGAGATCGTCGACGATCGCGAAGCCCTTCGGCGATGCGCTCAGCTCCGTGAAGCAGTCGGGCGCCTTGCCGCTCTTGAGGTTGACCGGTGCGTGGAGCCCGCCACCCGTCCACTCCGTGATGGTGTGGGCGTGGTCGTACACGCATTTGCGGGTGAGGTCGTTGCCGCACTCGTTCGCCGCCGTGGCGAACAGCAGCCACGCCGACCACGCCTGCACGCCGAGCAGCGCCTCGGCCTTGCCGTTGGGCAGGTACTTCTGGAACGCGTCCAGGTACTGCTGGGTCGCGTTGTCGCCCTTGGCGAGGTAGAAGGGCGTGAACGCGCTGCGGACGTAGACGTCGTTGAGCGAGTTGCCCGCCAGGTCGATCAGCTTCTGGTCGTAGTGGTTCGCGTCGGTCCGGATGAAGTCGAGCTGGTAGCCGATGTCGCTCAGGGCCTTGAGGAGGTTGGCCAGGTTCTCCGGCTCGCCGGTCCAGAGCAGGCCCTTGACCCCCGAGTCCTTGAGCTTCTGTGCGTACAGCGTCCATCCGACGGTGCCGGCGGCGGGGTAGGCGTCGTCGTACACCTTCTTCCAGCCGAGGCTCTTCGCCGCCTCGTCCCCCTGACGGGCGACGATCTTGGTCGTGTCGATGTCGCCGGTGAGCACGCCGTAGGCCTTGGTGGCGGCGGGGAACTTCTTCTGCAGGTAGAGGTAGTCGCCGATCGGCAGCGTCTCGATCGGGTTCGGCAGCGGCTGCACGCTCAGGTCCGCGCCGCGGGCCTGCGGGCTCACGACGTAGCCGGGGATCTCCGGCATCAGGCAGCCGAGGCGGGTCGCCACGCCGTCCTGGTCGAAGACGGCACCGCCGCCCACGACCATGAAGTCCTGGGCACAGCTGATGACCATCTGGGCCTTGTCGTTGGTCAGCGCCGCGTCACGCTGGTCGACCACGATCTTGCGACCGTTGATCCCGCCCGCGTCGTTGCACCACTTCGAGAAGACCGTGGCCGCGTCGAACAGCTCCTGGTTGAGGCCGGGACGGCCCACGAAGCCGGTGTCGGAGAAGGTCGCGAGGTGGATCTCGCCGGGGGTCACGCCGATGGCCGGCGAGCCCTTCGGCGTGCCGTCCTGGCACACGACGTCGGAGGTCCCGAAGGCCCCGGTGCTCGTCGCCGGGGGCGCGGCCGTCGTGGCGGAGGTCCCGTTGTTCCCGGTCCCCGATTCCTTGTCACTGCGTCCGCACGCTGCGAGCACGAGCGCGATCACGCACACGAACGCCAACCATCGGTAGCGCCTCACGAGTCCCCCTCTCGGTCGCGCCGCGACCGTGTCCAACCTGACGGGCCGTCAGATTGCCAGACATTGCCCCGTCCGTGCGGTCAACGCAAGCAGCGGGGATCGGCGACCCGGATCACTCCGCGCGGCGGTCGACACGCGCGAACGCGACCCCGCTCGCTCCCGGCGCCGCGACCGGACCTGTCACCGGAGTCGGGGCGCGGCGCCCCTCGCGGCGGTGTCGGTGGCGGGGATGACGGACCGGGGGCGGGAGGAGGTCGTGGCCGCCGACGACGGGCACCGGGCTGAATCGGACCAGTCGGGGCGCTTCGTCAGGGGGCGCTTCGTCGGGGGTCGGTTCGGGGGCGGTCGGTTCGGGGGCGGTCGGCTCGGCGGCGGTCGGCTCGTCGACCCGCGGGGCGGCCACCACGGGGGTCCACTCCTCGACCGGATGCCCCGTTCCGGGCGCCTCGGCGCCCGCGGCAACGGACACGCGCGGCGCGGTCCGCAGGATCCGCGCCGGGAGGCCGAGGGTCGCCACGGTTCCCACGTCCGTGGCGCTGCGCAGCGTGACCGTGGCCCCGATGCGCTCCGCGAGCCGGGCGACGGCCACGAGCCCGACCGAGACGGAGTGGTCGAGGCCGGGGAGCGGGGGATGGGCGAGGACCTCGTTCAGGGCGTCGAGCCGGTCGACCGGCATCCCCCTTCCCTCGTCCGAGACGCACAGCTCGAGCCGCTCCCCGGCCCGGCGCGCGCTGACGATCACCGGTGTGCCCTCGGTCGACGCCCGGGCGGCGTTGTCGAGCAGCTCGGCGAGGATGTGCTCGACGTCGTTCCCGGCGTCGTGTGCGATCTCGATGCCGTCGGGCAGTCCGACGACCTCGACGCCGACGAACTGCGCGACGTCGACGATCGCGTCGCGGACGAGATCCCTGAGCGCCTGGGGTGGTGCCGACTCACGCGGCTCCTCCATGCCCGCGACGACGAGCACGCTGTCGGTGTTGCGGAACATCCGCGTCGCGAGCGCGTCGATGTCGCGCAGGGCGCGGACGCGTTCCGGAGGCATCTCGCCCTCGGCGAGCGCGGCGATCAGGGCCCGCTGGCGGTCCAGCAGCGGACGGTTCCGGCGTGCGAGGTACGCGGAGAGCGGCGCCGCCTCGGGGCGTCCCCGACGTCCGCTCTCCCGCAGCCGGTCGACCACCGCCTGGTCGAGTTCGTGCACCGCCCGCGCCGTCGCGCCGACCTCGTCGGCCGAGGTCACCGGGACCGGCTCGGGATCCGCGGCCGCGGGATCGGGCCCGGCGCGACGGGCCGCGGGCGCGCCGAGCGGTCTCGGAGACGTCGCGGATCGGACGACGGACCGCGCGGGCGATCAATCCGCCGATGGCCACGAGCACCAGGACCAGCGCGGCGACGCTCAGCGCAGCGGCGATCCCCGCGTCGCGGACCCGGGCTCGCGCGGTGGCGGCCGCGGTCGCGGCGCCGCCATCGAGCGTCGCGGCTCGCGACCGGAGGGAACGGAGGTCGCGGTCGGTCACCTGGAGCCAGCGGGGCACCGGGATCGCCGAGGTCGCACCGGCGTCGACCAGCAGTGCGAGATTGCGTGCCGTCCGACTGACGGGTGAGCCGGAGACCGTCGTCGCGTCGATGGCGGCGACCTGGTCGACGCGTGCGGCCCGCGCCCGGTCGCGCAGCACGGCCGACACGCGGCCGCGCGCGAGCGCCGTCGCGACCGTCGCCTGCTCCTGCGCCATCGCGACCTCGAGCGCGGCGAGACCGGTCCGGTCCTCCAACAGAGGCCCGGCGTCACCGGACGCGGCGGCGTCGAGTCGCTCGAGCGCGGCGGTGGTCGCGGTCTCCAGTCGCACGAAGCGCTCGAGCGTCGCGAGGTCGCCGACGGTGCGACGGTCGATCGCGGCCCGTGCGCCCCGCAGGTCGTCCCACTGGCCGCGCAGCGCACCGGCGTCGACGGTCGTCCCGCCCACGGTGACGGGCAACGCGTCCCACAGCGCGCGGGCCGCGCGGTCGGTCAGCGGGCGCGCCGCCCGGAGGCGCACCTGCGCGGCGGGGTCGCCCGACGCGAGGTACCACGACGACGCCGTGGCCTCCGTCTCGATGCGGGCGAGGAGGTCACCGGTGAGGCGGCTCGCCTGCACCACGGCGCCGAGCCGGTCGGCCGCCCGGCGGTCGTCGAGCCGGCTCCAGCCGCCGATCGTGCCCGCCGCGAGCGCGGCCAGCACAGTCAGCACCACGAGGAGTCCGAGCTTCGTGCGCAACGTCAGGCCGCGCAGCACGATCCGCCCACCTTGCTCTCCCCCGGGTGCCGGCCGTCCCGACCTCGGCTGATAGCGCATTATGCCGGTCATTTCTCCGGAATCGCCAGTGAGGCCCGGAACGCGTGTTCCGGACAGCCCGGGCCAATCACCCCCGGCCGGTCACCCCTCGACGGAGGTGACCGATTTCCGACTTGACGGGTCGGGAATCAGGCGGCAAGGTGCCCGTATGGCCCGCGTCTTCGAGTTCCCGAACCCGGTCGACGAGATCTCGGCCCGGCTGGTGGCGACCGGCGTCGTCACGCTGACCGTGCTGACCCTCGCCACCGGCGAGTGGTGGCTGCTCGCGCCGCTGCGTTCGGGTTCGTGGCGCGCGTCGCGAGCGGTCCGCGGTTCAGTCCGCTCGGTCTGCTCGTCACCCGCCTGCTCAGGCCCCGCCTCGACGTCCGTCCCCGGATGGTGCCCGGACCGCCGAAGCGGTTCGCGCAGGGCATCGGCGCCGCGTTCTCGCTCACGGCGTCCGTGCTCGTCGCGCTCGGGCTCACGACTGCGGCGGTGGTCGTTCTCGGGCTGCTCCTCGTCGCCGCGAGCCTGGAGGCGTTCGTCGGTCTCTGTCTCGGCTGCAAGGCCTTCGCGCTGCTCATGCGCCTCGGGGTGATCCCGGAGTCCGTGTGCGAGGAGTGCTCGGACATCTCGGCGCGGCTCGTGGCGTAGCCGGTCGACCCGGTCGCCGGCCGCGCCCTAGCGTGCGCGCCCGTGGACATCCCCGACGCGACCGCGACCCACTGCCGGAGCACGGCACCCCGGCCGGGGCGCTGCTCGCCGAGATCGACGCCCGCCAGGCACGCGAGCCCGACGTGCACGGCGCGCGACTGTTCGGTCTCGTCTACCCGACCGGCCGGCACGACCTCGAGGAGCTGATCGCAGCGGTCAACCGCCGGTACCTCTTCGGCAACGCGCTCAACCCGTTCAAGTTCCCCGAGATCGCCCGGTTCGAGGGGGAGGTCGTCGCCATGACCGGTGGGCTGGTGCACCTGCCCGAGGGCGGCGGCGGATCGATGACCTCGGGCGGCACCGAGTCGATCCTGATGTCGATGCTCGTCAACCGCGAGCGCGCGCCGCCCGCGGCGTGGACCGGCCCGAGATCCTCGTGCCCGTCTCGGCTCATCCCGTGTACGCGAAGGCGGCCCACTACTTCGGTATGGACGTCGTGCGCATCCCACTCGACGACCGTTTCCGCGCCGACGTCGGCGCGGCACGCGCGCGTCGACGGACCGCACCGCCGTGGTCGTCGCATCGGCGTTCAACTACCCGTATGGCGTGATGGACCCGGTCACCGAGCTCGCCGCGCTCGCCGCCGAGCGGGGCATCGGCTGCCACGTCGACGCCTGCATCGGGGGTTTCGTGCTGCCGTTCCTCGAGGCGCTCGGTCGGGACGTACCGCCGTGGGACTTCCGCGTCGAGGGCGTGACGGAGATGAGCGCCGACGTGCACAAGTACGGCTACGTGCCGAAGGGCGCGTCGGTCGTGCTGCACCGCGACGCGGACTGGTTCGGCCATCAGTTCTTCGTCTACGACGACTGGGGCTCAGGGCTCTACGGGTCCCCCGGCGTCGCCGGGGCGAAGCCCGCCGCACCGATCGCGACGGCATGGGCGGTCATGCACGCGCTCGGGCGCGACGGCTACGTCGAGATCATGCGGAGCCTGCTGACGACGGTCGATCGCGTGCGTGCCACGATCCACGGGCTGGACGGTGTGGACCTCGTCGGCGACCCGATCGGGCCCGTCCTCGCCCGCGTTCGGACTCGATCGATCTCGCCGCGGTCGCCGACGTGATGGACGACCGTGGCTGGCACGTGAACCGCAACACCGATCCGCCCGGGCTCCATCTGATGCTCTCGCCCGCGCACGCGTCCGTGGTCGACGTGCTGGTGGCCGACCTGACCGACGCGGTCGCGCACCACGGCGCGTCCCGCGGCAAGGAGGCTCGCTACTCATGACCCCTGAGGACCTCGTCGAGATCGAGGCGATCAAGCAGGTGAAGTACCGGTACTTCCGGTTCCTCGACCTGAAGCAGTGGGACCGGATCGCCGAGCTCTTCGTGCCCGAGGCCACGTGCGCCTACAGCGCGGGCGCCTACACGTACGACGGGCGCGACGCGATCGTCGAGTTCTTCCGCAAGTCGATGGGTCGCGAGACGTTCCTCTCCTCCCACAAGGCCCACCACCCTGAGATCAGCCTGACCGGTGGGGACACCGCGACCGGCATCTGGGCCCTCGAGGACTGGGTCGTCGACCTGCAGTGGGCGCTCGACATCCGCGGCGCCGCGTTCTACGAGGACGACTACGTCAAGCGCGACGGCGAGTGGAAGATCCGCCACACCGCGTACAAGCGGGTCATGGAGGAGCTGTCGCCGCGGGCGGGGCGCAGCGGCCTGCAGCTCACCGCGTCGTACTGGGGCACCGGCGGCCGTAGCTCGCTGCCGGCGCCGGACTGACCGTGAGCGACGCCGCCCCGCCGCGGTTCGTCCCGACCCCGGCCGACGAGGGTCGCCACCCCGCCGGCGACGAGGAGCTCTGGGGCGAGTCCTGGTACCTCGACTGGGCCGCGGCGGACAGCTCGTACGGCGGCTACGTCCGCGCCGGTCTGTACCCGAACCTGGGGAAGACGTGGTGGTGGATCGCGCTCGTCGGCGCGGAGCGACCGTTGGTGCTGACCGTCGAGCACGACCTGCCCTGCCCGGCCGGCGACGGGGCACTCGCCCAGGACGTCGACGGCACCGCGTACTCGATCGCGTGGCCGGAGCCGTTCCGGCGCTTCCGCGTGACGAGCGCCGCCACCGGGCGGTTGCTGCCGGACCCCGCCCAGGCGTTCGGCGACCTGGCCCCGGCCCCTACGGTGCCGGTGGCGCTCGACCTGACCTGGGAGTCGCGCGCCGAGGTGTTCCCCTACGCGATGACGACGCGCTACGAGATCTCGTGCTGGGTCACGGGCACCGTCACGATCGGTGACGAGACGATCGCGGTCGACTGCGGCGGCCAGCGCGACCACTCCTGGGGCGTCCGGGACTGGTGGCTGTTCCCCTGGAACTGGACGTCGGGAGCGTTCGCCGACGGCTCGTTCGTGCACGCCGCCCGTTCGATCGTCCCCGACCTGGACATCTTCGCCACCGGGTACACCGTGACGCCCGACGGCGTGCTCACCCCGGCGGCGACGGTGGAGAACGCGGTCGACATCGACGCGGAGAAGCTGCCGACGGCCGCGCGGCAGCGGATCGGCGACGTCTCCTTCGTCACCGAGCCCGTCGGTCACGCGCCGGTGCTGCTCGTCGCGCCGGACGGACGCGAGACCCGCTTCCCTCGTGCGATGTGCCGGTACCGGACCGACGGCGGCGTCGTCGGCACCGGATGGACCGAGTACAACTGGCCGCCCGGCTTCCCCTGACCCTGGTCAGAGGATCGCGGCCGCGCGGGCGCACTGGGCCGCGAGTGCGGCGGGAAGGTCGAGCCCGTCGACCGGCGCCCGGCCCGCGAAGTGCTCGACGAGCGCCAGTGCCGAACCCGCCGGCGTGGCCGACGCGGGGTCGACCCGGTCGATCCGCACACCGGAGTCGACCCGGACCCGCAGCGCCAGCCGGGGGATCTCCTCGAAGACGACCGTCTCGTCGATCGCGGTCTCGGGGCCGGGTGCGACGGCGCCCGGGTCGTCGAGCAGGCCACCCTGCAGACCGGCGATCAGCAGCGACCACCAGGTGAGCGCGGCGAGCTCGTCCGTGTCGACCGCCGACGGCTCGCGCGGCAGGAAGATGTCGCGCTCGTGCAGCCACGAGTCCCAGAAGCAGTGGGCGAAGAGGAACCACGCGTCGAGATGGCCGAGGGGCGACTCGCCCACGCGGCCCCAGTCGGCGTCGGCGAACTCCGCGATCGTTCCGTCGACGGCGGCGGTGCTCGCCTCGATCGTCGCGAGCAGCGCGTCGATCTCCATGCCGCGCATGCCGTCGACGAAGGGCTCGAGCGACGACGACGGGTCGAACCCGTCGAGCGCGCGTGCGGGCTCCGTACCCGACCGGGCCGCGCCGAAGGTGAACACCCAGAACTGGTCCGCGCTCGTGAGGTGGGCGACGACGTCGAACACGGACCACTCGGTGCAGCGGGTCGGCCCCGACCATTCCGCCGCGGGCAACGCCCGCAGCCGGTCGAGGAACCGGGCGCGGTGCCGGTGCCACTCGGCGACGGGCACGCCGAGGCCCGCGTCGACGGCGGTGGCGACCCCGCCGTAGTGCTGGCGCAGGGGCCGCTCACCCATGGTGTCCGTCCATCGTCCGACTCCTCGCCGCGCCGCCGTTCGTCGGGCGGGAGTGTGGCACGCGACCCGGCACACGGGCCGGGAGACCTATTGACCCAGGGTGGTCGGAGGGTCACGATCGGTGGTCCTATGCGGGCCAGGGGGGCGGCCGTTGCGGTCCCGGCGGTGGTCGGGAGCCTGTGGGTGCAGGTGCACCGCGCCGCGCACGCCGCGTTGCCGGAGTTCCAGGATCTCGACGTCACCGGGTACTACGGGACCGCCCGCAGCGTGACGCCCGACCCCGTGCGGATCGCCGTGCTGGGCGACAGCACGCTCACCGGACCGGGGCTCGACCACGCCCGCCAGGTGTTCGTCGCACACGCGGCCGACCGTCTCGCGGCGTCGCTCCATCTGACGCGCCATGCGGTCGGGGGGTCGCGCATCGCCGATGTGCTGATGCGCCAGCTGCCGACGGTGCTCGACCAGCGTCCGGACATCGCCGTGATCTCGGTCGGCGCGAACGACGCCATCCACTCGACGCCCCTCGCCCGGTTCGAACGCGACTTCCGGGCCGTCGTCGGGGCGCTCGACCGGGCCGGGATCGACACGCTCGTGTGCGGGCTCATCGATCTCGGATCCATCCCGCGTGTTCCTCCCGCCCTGAAGCCGCTGCTCGGATTGCGGGGCGCGGCCTACGAGCGCCGAAAGATCCGCGCGACCCATCCAGCCGCGCGCGCGGCCTACGTCGGCGTCGGCCGACGGGTGAACGAGGCGTTCCGCGCCGCGGCGAGGAGTTCTTCGTCGCCGACCGCTTCCACCCGAACGAGGCCGGGCACCGGTGCCTGGCCGGGACCCTCACCGAGCACCTGGAGCCACTCGTGACCCGGGCCCGCACGATGCGGGTGGACGGCGCGAAGCTCTCCGCATGGCCGACACCGTGCGCTACCACCGCGACGGTCACGTCGCGACCATCACCTACCACCGTCCGGAGTCGCTGAACGCGATCAACGGCGAGCTGCGCCAGGACCTCAACAGCGACCTGGGAGCGGTTCCGCGAGGACGAGGAGGCCTGGGTGGGAATCGTGACCGGTGCGGGCCGCGCGTTCTGCGTCGGCGCCGACCTGAAGGACGGCCGGGGCTCGGTGGGCGAGTGGCCGGGGACCTTCTGGGAGATCCCCACGGTCAACTCGTTCGAGAGCGGGCTCGAGATCTGGAAGCCGACGATCGCCGCGGTCTCCGGCTACTGCCTCGGCTACGGCCTGACTGCGGTGCTGCGTTGCGACTTCGTCATCGCGGCCGACGACGCCGAGTTCGGGTTCCCGGAGGTCCGCCTGGGTGTTCCGACGATCGTCGGCGCGATGCGACTGCCGGGCCGGATCGGCTGGTCGAACGCAATGGAGCTGCTCCTCACCGGCGACCGGGTGGATGCCGGCACCGCCAAGGAGATGGGGATCGCCTGGCGGGTCGTCCCCGCGACACGCTGATGGACGAGGCGCGCACGCTGGCGGCGCGCCTCGTCGCGGCCGCTCCACTCGCACAGCGCGCGACGAAGGAGATGGCGGCGCGGGGATCGCGCCTGCCGTGGGAGGACGCGGTGCGCCTCGGTGAATCCATGCGGCGCGTGGTGGGCGCATCCGACGACGCGGCCGAGGGGATGCGTGCCGCGCGCGAAGGCCGCACGCCCGAGTGGCGGGGTCGATAGGGTCCGTCGGTGGGACATCACGTGGTGGAGGTCGTCGCCGACAGCGCCGCCCCGCCCGACGCCGTGTGGCGCTGGTTGGCCGACGCGTCGTCGTGGAGCACGTGGACCGCGCTCACGACCTCCCACCTCGAGCGCGAGGGCGTGCCGGCCCCCGACGGTGTCGGTGCGCTCCGCCGGCTCGGCCGCCTGGGTGGGTCGAGCCGCGAGGAGGTCGTCGTGTTCGACCCCCCGCGGCACCTCGCGTACCGGCTCGTGCGCGGGTTGCCCGTCGCGGACTACCGAGCCGACGTGACCCTCGCGCCGTCGGGGTCGGGGACCCACATCGTCTGGCACGGCGAGTTCGACGCCCGGTACCCGGGCACCGGGCGGCCGATGGCCGCGTTCCTGCGGCGGGTGCTCGGAGACTTCGCGACGCGCCTCGCCTCCCACGCCGAGCGCGAGCTCACCTGATCACCGGCGCGAGCGTGATCCGCGCCCTGCTCTCGGGCGTCGTGGCGGTGTCTGCGGTGGCGCCGGTACGCTTCGAGACCTTCGGGAGGTTGGGGACATGAAGAGCAACTCGCGCCGCGCCGCGTTGATGGTGACCGTGATCGCGCTCGTGCTGGCCGGCTGTCGCGTGCCCGGGCACTGGTTCCCGGGTCACGGCCCGGCCGAGCCCTCCGGGGTCCACGTGGTGGCGCCCGCCAATGCGACCCAGGCACCCGCTTCGGGTGAGATCGCCGTCGACGTCCGCCTCGACTCGGATCTGTCCCCCTCGTCGTTGCGGGTCTGGGTCGTGGCGGGCTGGCCCGATCCCACGGCGACGACCGAGATCACCAAGCGGCTCGTGATCGACGGGAGCGGCGCCACCGCGCAGCTCCACGCCGCGGACCTGACGCCCGGTCTGGTCACGATCAAGGCGCGGGCCGAGCGGCGCCATGGCGACGACCACGAGAGCGGCTACGCCAGCGTCTCGTGGGAGCCCGCCGTCGACGTCGCGACCGCGGACCGCTGCGACCCGATCGCGGCCCGCAAGTGCCTCATGCCCTTCCCGAACGACTTCTTCACCGTCGCCGACCGAACGTCGGCGACCGGCCGGCGGGTGCACTTCCGCGCCGACTCGATGCCGACCAACTCCAGCGGGGTGCCGATCGACCCCACCGAGTGGAACCGCAACGACGGGTTCAGCCCCGGGGCGATGATCATCACCTACGTGCCCGGGCTCGACCTCACGCGTACCGGAGCCGCGCCGATCACCGACATCGGTGCCTCGCTGGGCCCCGACCAGCCGATCGTGCTCGTCGACGCCGCGACCGGTGAGCACTGGCCGATCTGGACCGAGCTCGACAGCCAGGCCGACCCCGCCGGTCAGGCGGCGGTCGTCGTCCGCGTCGCGAAGAACCTGCCCGAGGGTCATCGGTTCGTCGTCGCGATGAGGCACCTGCGCGACGCGAGCGGCGCGGCCATCCCGCCCGAGCGGGGCTTCGCGCTCTACCGCGACGCCATCCCCACGTTCACGCCCGCCATCGAGGCGCGCCGGGCGCACTTCGATTCGATCTTCACGACCCTGGCCCATGCCGGCGTCGCGCGGAACGACCTCACGCTCGCGTGGGACTTCACCGTTGCGAGCGAAAAGAACCTCGCCGGGCGGATGCTGCACATCCGCGACGACGCGTTCGCGTCCCTCGGGACCGCGGCGCCGCAGTTCACGGTGCAGAGCGTGCAGGACAACATCGACGCCAGCACCTTCCGGCGGGTCACGGGCACCTTCACGGTCCCGAACTACCTGACCGGTGACGGCTCCCCGGGCAATCGCTTCAACTACGCCGCCGGTGCCGGGCCCGATGCGCTGCCGGTGCGCAACGGCAACGTCCAGGCGAGCTTCATCTGCAACATCCCCCGGTCCGCGACGGCCGACGGGAACGACCCGGTCACGCCGGCGCGCGGCGCGATCTACGGGCACGGCCTCCTCGGGAGCAACGACGAGGTGAACTCCGGCAACGTCCGCCAGATGGGGAACGACCACCGGATCGTCTTCTGCGCCACGAAATGGTCGGGCTTCGCCGACGAGGACGTCGCCGTCGCGGTGTCGACGCTCCAGGACGTGTCGAACTTCCCGAAGGTCGCGGACCGCACCCAGCAGGGGTTCCTGAACCAGCTGTTCCTCGCGCGGCTCGTGAAGGACCCGCACGGGTTCGCGTCGGCCCCGGCCTTCCGCGCCGGCGCAGCGTCGACACCGGTGCTCGACGGCACCGTCGCCTACGACGGCAACAGCCAGGGCGGCATCCTCGGCGGCGCGCTCACCGCGATCGCCACGGACTGGACGCACTCGGTCCTCGGGGTGCCGGGCATGAACTACTCGACGCTGCTCCAGCGCAGCTCCGACTTCAGCACCTACACGCTGATCCTCAAGCCCGCGTATCCCGACGAGCTCGACCGCATGATCTGGTTCTCGGTCGTGCAGATGCTCTGGGACCGCTCGGAGGCGAACGGATACGCCGAGCACATGACCGACGACCCGTACCCGCACACGCCGCGCCACCAGGTGCTGATGCAGGTCGCGTTCGGCGACCACCAGGTCGCGAACGTGACCGCCGAGGTGGAGGCACGCACGATCGGCGCCCGCATCCTCCTGCCGGGCCTGCTCCCGGGCCGGAGCCCCGACGTCGTGCCGTTCTGGGGGATCACGCCGATCTCCTTCCTGCCGTGGAACGGCTCGGCGATCGTCTACTGGGACAGCGGGACGCCCGCCCCTCCGCTCGGCAACGTCGCGCCGACCGACCCCGAGTACGGCAAGGACCCGCACGAGTCGCCGCGCCGGGCGGTCAACGCGCAGCAGCAGAAGTCCGACTTCCTCCAGCCCGGTGGAACGGTGGTGGACACCTGCGGCGGTCTCCGCGTGTCTCGCACCCCTCGCGTAGGGTCGGGACATGCGGGTCGCGGCGGTGCAGCTGACATCCACGCCGGACAAGGACCGGAACCTCGCCGCGGCGGCGAAGCTCGCGGGGGAAGCGGTCGACGCGGGCGCGGAGCTGGTCGCCCTGCCCGAGCTGTTCAACCGGTGGGGCAGCGCGGCGGAGCTCCGCGAGGGCGCCGAGCCTCTCGACGGGCCGTCGATCACCTGGGCGCGTGAGCTCGCGATCGGCCCGGATCACGCTCGTCGCGGGCAGCATCGTCGAGCGCAGCGAGCGCGGCGCCGAGCACCTGCACAACACGTCGTGCCTGATCGACGCGCGGGGTGAGATCGTCGCGATCTATCGCAAGATCCACCTGTTCGACGTCGACGTCCCCGGCGCGGTGCACCGGGAGTCGGCCACCATCACGCCCGGCGACGAGATCGTCGTGGCCGATGCCGGACCGCTCCGCATCGGCATGGCCACCTGCTACGACCTGCGGTTCCCCGAGCTGTTCCGCGCGCTGCTCGACCGGGGTGCGAACACGGTGGTGCTCCCGTCGGCGTTCACCGCCACGACGGGCAAGGACCACTGGGAGCCGCTGCTGCGCGCACGCGCCATCGAGAACCAGGTCTTCGTGATCGCGCCGGACCAGCGGGGGAGCTCCACCGAGAAGCTGCACTGGCACGGCCGGTCGATGATCGTCGACCCCTGGGGCGTGGTGCTCGCGCAGGCTCCCGATCGCGAGTGCTGGATCGCGGCGGATCTGGACCTCGACGCGCAACGGTCCACCCCGCGACCCTGCCCAGCGGTGACCATCGCCGCCGTGACCTGTTCGGCGGCGCGGCGTGACCGACCTCCAGATCTCGTGCGCCTTCCCGCCGCGCCCCGACGTGGTCGCGCACGCGCAGCTCGCGGAGTCGCTCGGGTACGAGCGGGTCTGGCTCTACGACTCGCCGGTGCTCTACGGCGACGTCTGGATCCACCTGGCCCGCATCGCGGAGTCGACCAGCCGGATCGGCCTCGGGCCCGCCGTGCTCGTCCCCAACCTGCGCCACCCGGTGACCCAGGCGAGCGCGATCGCGACGGTCGCCGCACTCGCCCCCGGCCGGCTGGCGGTCGCGATCGGCACCGGCTTCACCGCGCGGATGGCGATGGGGCAACGACCGCTCACCTGGGCCGAGACCCGCGTGTACATCGCCCAGGTGAAGGGCCTGCTCGAGGGCGAGTCCATGGTCGTGGACGGCAAGGTCGTCCGGCTCATGCCGGCGTTCGGCGAGCTCCCCGAGCGGCCGCCCATCCTCGTCGCGGCCAACGGACCGAAGGGGCTCGCGGTCGCCCGCGAGCTCGGCGACGGGGTGATGTCGATCTTCGGCGGCTTTCCCGAGTTCGACTGGAGCGCGCTGCTCGCGTTCGGGACGGTGCTCGACGACGGCGAGGACCCGGGATCCGAGCGGGCGCTGGACGCGGCGGGCCCTGCGCTGACGGTCGTGTACCACGGGATGTACGAGGCCGACCCGGCCGAGGTGGACCTCCTGCCCGGCGGCCCGCAGTGGCGGGCCGAGCTCGAGCGGACGCCGGTCCACCTCCGCCACCTCGCGATCCACGAGGATCACCTCGTGCACGTGACCGAACGGGACCGACCGTTGCTGTCGGGGGAGGGACTGGCCGGGTTCACCTGGACCGGCGATGCGGCGACGCTCCGCACCCGGCTGGAGACGACGGCGGCGGCGGGCACGAGCGAGATCCTCTTCCAGCCCGGCGGCGACGACATCGAGCGGGAGCTGCGGTCGTTCATGGCGATGGCGAAGCGATGACGGCCCGATGAGGCCGGCCGCGGTCTGGGGATCGCCCTGGTGCTCCTGCTCGTCGGTGCCGGCCGGGCGTCGCCGTCGCCAAGGTCGTCGACGACAGCTCCACCACCACGACGACGACCTCGACGAGCTCCACGAGCCCGTCGACGTCGACGACCACCACGACCCGGCCGTCGACCACCGCCGTCGGAGGCGACGACCACGTCGTCGTCGAGCCCACCACCACGTCGTCGACCCGACCACCACCACGAGCACGACGACGACCACCACCACGACGACCCGCCCCTGACGCATCCCGAGCCGCAGCGCCGGAGGCGCGGAGGCGACCGGCAGCTAGGCGAGCGCGACGAGGTCGAGGAGGTCCTCGGACCAGTAGTCGAGGTCGCCGTCGGGCATCATCAGCACCCGCTGCGGCTCGAGCCCGGCGACGAAGTCCGGGTCGTGGCTCACGATCACCATCGCGCCGGGCCAGTCCGCGAGCGCCGAGCCGATGGCGTCACGCGACGGCGGATCGAGGTTGTTGGTGGGCTCGTCGAGGAGCAGGAGGTTGTGGCGGCCGGTGACGAGCTGCGCGAGCGCGAGCTTCGTCTTCTCCCCACCGCTCAACGTGCCCGCGTCCTGGAAGGCGATGTCGCCGGTGAGTCCGAACGTGCCGAGCAGCGTCCGGAGCTGGGGATCGGGCAGGCCGACGGTGCGGAGATGGTCCATGACCGTCCTGCCCGGCCGGTGATGCCCTCGTGCTCCTGCGCGTAGTAGCCGGCCGAGACGCCGTGCCCGAGGGACCATGTGCCGGAGTCGGCCTCGGTCTGCCCGGCGAGGATGCGCATCAGGCTCGTCTTCCCGGCGCCGTTGAGCCCCATCACGAGGAGCCGCTCGCCGCGCTCGATGGCGAACGTGACGTCTTCGAACACGGTCGGTCCGCCGTACCCCTTGGTCAGGCCGTCGACCTCGAGCACCACCCGGCCGGCGCGCGGCGGATCGGGGAACTTCACGCGGACCTGCCGCTGGCGCTTCGGGCCGGTCACCTGGTCGCGCACGAGCCGGGCCACGCGGGTGTCGATCGACTTCGCGGCTTGGCCCGCTTCGCGGTCTGGCCGCGCATGCTGTCGGCCAGGTGGGCGAGACGGTCGATCTCCGCGCCTGGCGCTGACGCGAGGCGCGCCGCGGCGTTCCTCGTCGGCCTCGCGCGCCGCGCGGTACTGCGAGTACGTGCCCTTGTACTCGATGACCTCGCCCTCGTCGAGGTGCAGCACCGCGGTGATCGACGCGTCGAGCAGGTCGAGGTCGTGACTGATCACGAGCAACGCGCCGCGGTAGGTGCGGAGGAAGCCCATCAGCCACTGCTTGGCGTCGTTGTCGAGGTGGTTGGTCGGCTCGTCGAGCAGCAGGAGGTCGCTGCCCGCGAAGAGGATGCGCGCGAGCTCGACCCGGCGGCGCTCGCCGCCGGAGAGCGCGGTCAGCGGGCAGGTCGAGCCGGTCGGCGCCGAGCCCGAGTCCGGCGGCGATCGTGCGCACGTCGGACTCGGCGCGGTAGCCGCCCTCGTCGCGGAACTCCTCCTCGGCGTGGGCGAAGCGGGCGACGTCCTTGTCGGTCGGCGGACTCCTCGATCCGGATCCGCAGCTTCTCGATGTGCAGCATCGCCTCGTCGAATCCGCGGCCCGAGAGCACGTGGGAGAGGCCGGTCGCGTCGACGCCCGAGCCGCGCGGGCGCGGGTTCTGGGGGAGGTAGCCCACGCCGGCCGGGCGGACACGATGCCCGCCGCGGCCGGGGCCTCGCCGGCGATCACCTTGAGCATCGAGGTCTTGCCCGCGCCGTTGCGGCCGACGAGTCCGACGGTGTCGCCGGGGTGCAGGGTGAAGGACGCGTTCGTCGACGCGTACCTTCCCCCCGACCTCGACCGTCAGTCCTCGGACCTGCAACATGGGACCATGGTGGCATCTGGCCGCGGATCCCCGATGTTTCCAGTGCCGCGGATCGGCGGCTACCATGCCGGTTACTCAGTCAGTAACTTGGCTCGGCCCGCGCGCGGGCGGAACGAGGAGCACCACCATGACCGACTACAGCCTCGATCTCAACGAGGACCAGCTGCAGATGCAGAAGTGGGTCCACGACTTCGCGGAGAACGTGATCCGCCCGGTGGCGCCGGAGTACGACGAGAAGGAGGAGACCCCCTGGGACGTCATCCAGGAGGCGGCGAACATCGGGCTCTACTCCTGGGAGGCGGTCTCGTCCTGGTTCTCCGACCCCACCGGCCTGACGTTCGCGCTGGTGAGTGAGGAGCTCGCCTGGGGCTGTGCCGGGATCGGGTTGGCGATCATGGGCACGACGCTCGGCGTCTCGGGCATCGTCGGCAACGGCACCCCCGAGCAGATCGCCGAGTGGGTGCCCGCAGTGCTTCGGCACCCCGGAGGACATCCACCTCGCCGCGTTCGCGGTGTCCGAGCCCGACGCCGGATCGGACGTCTCGAACCTGCGCACGCGCGCGGTCTACGACGAGGCCAACGACGAGTGGGTGATCAACGGCACCAAGACGTGGATCACCAACGGCGGCATCGACAAGGTGCCGAACGTCCACGTCGTCGTCGCGTCGGTGGACCCTGAGCTCAAGGGTCGGGGCCAGGCGAGCTTCGTCGTCCCGCCGGGCACCCCCGGGCTCTCGATGGGCCAGAAGTTCAAGAAGATGGGCATCCGCGCCAGCCACACCGCCGAGGTCGTCCTCGACGACGTCCGCGTGCCCGGGCAGCTGCCTGCTCGGCGGCAAGGAGAAGCTCGACGCCCGCATGGCGCGAGCCGCGCGAGGGCCAGTCGAGCCGGGTGCAGGCGGCGATGAGCACGTTCGAGGCCAGCCGTCCGCTCGTGGGTGCGCAGGCGCTCGGCATCGCGCGGGCCGCGTACGAGTACTCGCTCGACTACGCCAAGGAGCGCAAGGCGTTCGGTCGGGCGATCATCGAGAACCAGGGCATCGCGTTCAAGCTCGCCGACATGAAGATGGAGATCGACGCCGCCCGCCTGCTCGTGCACCGGGCCTGCTGGATGGGCCGCAACGGCAAGGAGTTCACCGCCGGCGAGGGCTCGATGTCCAAGCTCAAGGCCGGTGAGGTCGCGGTCTGGGTCACCGAGCAGGCGATCCAGATCCTCGGCGGCTACGGCTACGTGCGTGAGTACCCGGTCGAGAAGTGGCACCGCGACTCGAAGATCTACACGATCTTCGAAGGCACCTCGGAGATCCAGCGCCTCGTGATCGCCAGAGCCATCTCGGGCATGCGAATTCAGTAGTCGGGGCCCTTCCGGGTACGAGTCCGAATCGGGGCCTCATCCCTACTCCATCCCTACAACTGCTACCTTCCGCAGCCGTGGCGACGGTCCGCGAGCGTCGACCGGGGCGTCTGGGAAGTGCGGGTGTTCTCCGGCCGGGACGGCGACGGGAAGCCCACCCAGGTCAGCCAGACCGTTCCGGGCACCAAGCGCGACGCCAGCGGGTCGCAGCTCGGCTCGAGTCGGGGCCGGGGTCACGCGGCGGTCGGACCGTCGCCGACGTCCTCACCGTCTGGCGTGAGACGAACGAGGCGGTCTGGGCGGAGTCGTCGAAGCGCGACGACGCCGGCGCGCCCGGGCGATCGCCGACGATCCGATCGGGACGCATCGCGGTCGCACGGCTCGGTGTCGGCGATGTCGAGCGATGGCACACGCGGATGCGGCGGAGGCGTCGGCCCGACGGCCACATCCGCAGTCGCCACACCGTGCTGCCGTGCCGCGCTCGGGCAAGCCGAGCGATGGGGTTGGGTCGACACCAACGTGGGCCCGCCTGGCAACACTGCGCACGTCGCAGGTCGCTCGGCGCATCGATGAGCCCCGATGAGTCCGACGGGTGATCGACGCCGCCGCGAGCTCGATGCCGCCGCAGGTCTCGGCTCTGCGCCTTGCTGCGGTGCCGGTGTCGTCGCGGAGTTGGCGGCGCTGGAGTGGACCGACTTCGATCTCGAGCCGGGCAGCTGACGGTCGACAGCAGCATCACGATCGCCGCGGCGCGAGACGCGGAACGGACGCTGGTCGACTCGGCCGACGAAGACCGCCGACCCGAACCCTGCGTCTCGACGCGGAAACGATCGTCGCAAGTCGACGCGCTCGTCAGAGAGCGAGCGTCGAGTCCATATTTGTTCTCGTCACCGACGGTCCGCCGAATCCCGACCGCATCGGTTGGTGGTGGAGGCGTGCACGCGAAGAGCCGGGCATCGACGTGAAGTGGCGACTGCACGATCTCCGTCACTGGACCGCGACCGCGGCGATCACAGCGGTCACGACGTCCGCACCGTCGCCGGCCGCCTCGGTCACGCGAACCCGGCGATGACCTTGCACGTCTACGCGCACGCGCTTGTCGAGTCGGCCGACGTTCAGCTCGCCGAGTCGCTTGGCACATGCTCGACGCTCCACCGGCGATCCCTGACGTCCAGGAGCTTGTCGAGCACCTGAACCGGGATCAATCAGCCGGCCGAGGCGCACGTGCGCGAGGTCGTTCCGGGCGACGAGCTCGTATGCGTGCGCTCGTGAGATCCCAAGGATCACCGCCGCCTCGTCAACCGACCTGACCCGGCGCTGCTGGTCGGATCGTCTTGGTGCTGTTGCGCCGGTCGCTCCTGACTCGTGGGCTCTCGTCGGTGTGTTTACGTCCATGCCGTAGGTATACACGCCCGGTACAGTCTCACGACACGAACCGGGAAATCTTTGTCGTCCGAGTTCGACGCTCGACCGGGGTGACGACGTTCGACCCTCCAGCAGGCGTCACCGCGGGTCTGCACCCGCGTCCGTAACACATGGCGGGCTCGGTGGGTCAAGTGGCTCGCGCTTAGCGAAGTTGGTGGAGGCCCCACGAGTCGACGCTCACGACCGCGGGGTACCGATTTCCGCCGCTGACACCGTCGGCCGTCGCGTAGATCGTGCCGTCGGGTCCTACCGCGACGCCGGTGGGCCGGAATCCGTGAAGCTCGGCGGTCGGGTTCGGCGCGATGACGGTGGTGAGCCT
>CAWDUD010000013.1:0-17044 GCA_963805415.1 uncultured Acidimicrobiia bacterium | reverse complement strand
GCTGTCCGACTACACGATCACGATCCCCGAGCTGGGCGAGGTGCGCGCCGAGACGCCCCCGATCGTCGTGCTCACCTCGAACCGCACCCGCGACGTCCACGACGCGCTCAAGCGGCGCTGCCTCTACCACTGGATCGACCACCCCGACTTCGAGCGCGAGGTCGCGATCGTGCGGACGAAGGCGCCCGGCGTCGCCGACGCCCTGGCCCGCGAGGTCGCCGGCGCGGTCGCGGCGCTCCGCGGGCTGGACCTCGCGAAGCCTCCGGGCGTGGCCGAGACGATCGACTGGGCGGTGGCGCTCGAGCGCCTCGGGCGGACCCCGACTCGACGAGGCGTCCGTCGACGCCACGCTCGGCGTGGTGCTCAAGTACCGCGAGGACCACTGCGCGTCCCGCGCACGGCCTCGACCGGCTCGTCGGCGCCGGGGGGCGCAGTGGCTGAGCAGGACCCGCGCCTGCGGTCGCCAGGATCGACGCGATCGATCCGGCGCGCGCGGTCGTCGGCTTCGCCCGCCTGCTCCGCGCCGCCGGCCTGAGCGTCTCCACCGACAGCGTCCTGCTCTTCGCCCGGGCCCTGGGCGCGGTGGGATGGGCTCGCGGTGACCGCGTCTACTGGGCGGCCCGGACATCGCTGTGCCGTCGTCCCGAGGACCGGACGCGGTTCGACGACTGCTTCCGGGCGTGGTTCGCCGACCTGCCCGCCGGGTCGGCGGTGGGCGAGGTGCCGGTCGGCGCGGTCCTGGCCCTCGACGGCGAGACCGGCGACGACGGTGAGGGCGACACGGAGCTCGACGGGCCCGCCGGCGTCCCCGCCCTGACCCTGCGCTTCAGCCCGGCCGACGTGCTCGCGCACCGGGACTTCGCGACCTTCACCGAGGCCGAGCACGAGCAGCGCCGCCGAGCCCTGGGCCGGTTGCGGGTCGTCGGGGCCACGCGCCGGTCCCGGCGGCTGCGCGCGTACCCGCCGGACGGCGCGCGACCGGACGTGCGCAGGACGGTGCGGGCGGCCCTGCGCACCGACGGGGAGCCGATCCGTCGCCACGCCCGGCAGCCGTCGCTGCGGCCGCGCCCGCCTGGTGGTGCTGTGCGACGTGAGCGGCTCGATGGAGCCCTACACCCCGTGATCATCCGGTTCCTGCACGCCGCGGTGGTGGCGCGGACCCGGGTCGAGGCCTTCGCGCTCGGGACGCGTGTCACCCGCGTCACCAGGAGCTGTCGACCCGCGATCCCGGACGCGGCCGTCGCGGCGGCCGCCGCCCGCGTCGTCGACTGGTCGGGCGGCACCCGGCTGGGGGAGACGCTCCGCACGTTCAACTCCGAATGGGGCGTCCGCGGGTCGCACCGGTGCGTGTCGTCGTGATCGTCTCCGACGGGTGGGACCGCGGCGAGCCCGAACTCCTGGGCGCGGAGATGGCCCGGCTCCGCCGCGTCGCCCACCGGATCGTCTGGGTCAACCCGCTGAAGGCGAGCCCCGGGTACGCCCCGCTCGCGGCGGGGATGGCGGCGGCCCTGCCCCATGTGGACGAGTTCGTCGAGGGCCACTCGCTCGCGTCGCTCGAGGCGCTGGTCGAGGTGATCGAGCGCACGACGGCGGACCGGCGGGCCCCGGCCCGGACGGCGATGGCGTCGTGAAGGAGGTCCTCGACGAGATCGAGGCGTGGCGGGCCGCGGGCCGGGAGGTCGCCGTCGCGCGGGTCGTCGGCATCGAGGGATCCGGACCGCGCGATCCCGGTGCGACCTGGCTGTGAACGACGCCGGCGAGGTCGCCGGATCGGTGTCGGGCGGCTGCGTCGAGGGGGCCGTGGTCCGCGCGGCGCTCGACGTCCTCGCCGGTCGCACGTCACGCGGCGTGGTGAGCTTCGGCTACTCCGACGACGAGGCCTTCGCGGTCGGGCTCACCTGCGGGGGGACCGTCCACGTCTACGTCGAGCCGCTGGACTGGTGAGCGAGCGCACGATCTTCGCGGCGCTCGCCGAGGCCCTGCGCGCCGATCGCCCCGTCGCGCTCGCGACGGTGGTCGCCGGCCCGGGCATCGGGTCCAAGCTGCTCGTCGAGCACGGTCGGGCGCCGCTCGGCACCCTCGGGGACCCCGGCCTCGACCGGGTGGTCACCCGCGACGCCGCGGGCCGAGCTCGGCGCGGGCCTCACGTCGACCCGCCATTACGGCGAGCACGGCGAGGCGCGCGAGCGGACCGTGGAGGTGTTCGTCGAGACCTTCGCGGCGCCGGCCCGGATGATCATCTTCGGTGCGGTCGACTTCACCGCCGCCCTCGCGAGGATCGCGAAGGTGCTCGGCTACCACGTCACCGTGTGCGACGCGCGCGCGGTGTTCGCGACCTCGGCGCGGTTCCCGATGGCCGACGCCGTCGTGAACGAATGGCCCGATCGCCACCTCGCGACGGTGGGCGCGACGCTGGGCTTCCGCGACGCGGTGTGCGTGCTGACCCACGACGCCAAGTTCGACGTCCCCGCCATCGTCGCGGCGCTGGCGACCCGGGTCGGCTACGTCGGCGCCATGGGCAGTCGCCGGACCCACGCCGCCCGGGTCGCGCGGCTCCGGGAGGCGGGCGTGACCGGCGCCGACCTGGATCGCGTCATGGCGCCGATCGGGCTGGACATCGGCTCCCGGACTCCGGAGGAGGCGGCCGTCGCGATCTGCGCCGAGATCATCGCCCGGCGGACCGGTCGCGCCGGGGCCGCCTCGCTCCGCGACGGCGACGGGCCGATCCATTGAGCCCGACGGGCGCCCTGCTCCGACCCGCGCGCCGTCCGCCATACTGACGGCATGGACCTGGGGATCGCCGGCCGGCGGGCCGCCGTGGCCGCGGCATCGAAGGGACTCGGCTTCGCCGCCGCGTCCGCGCTCGCGGCGGAGGGGGTGCGGGTCGCGATCTGCAGCCGCCACGGCGCGGAGATCGCCGACGCCGCCGGCCGGATCGGCGCCGACGTCGTTCCCATCGTGGCCGACGTCGGCACGGTGGCCGGGGCCGAGGGCTTCGTCGCCGAGGCCGCGGAGGCGCTCGGTGGCATCGACATCCTCGTGGCCAACGCCGGCGGACCCCCGCCGGGCAACTTCGCGGCGATCGACGACGTCACGGCCTACGCCCGGGCCTTCGAGCTGAACGCGCTCTCGGCGATCGCGATGTGCCGTGCGACGGTGCCGGCCATGCGTGAGCGGGGTTGGGGGAGGGTGGTCGCGATCACGTCGATCGCGGCCCGCCAGCCGATCGCGAACCTGATCCTGTCGAACACCGCTCGCGCCGGGCTGACCGGATTCCTGAAGACGCTGGCCGCGCGAGATCGCGGTCGACGGCGTCACGGTGAACAGCCTCCAGCCCGGCCTGCACGCGACCGAGCGGATCACGGGACTCTCCGGCGATCCGACCGCCCTCGGCGCGACCGTGCCCGCCGGTCGGGTGGGGGAGCCGGCCGACTTCGGTGCGTGCGTGGCCTTCGTGTGCTCCGAGGCGGCGGGGTATCTCACGGGCACCGCGATCCCGGTCGACGGTGGAGCGGACGGGGGACTGCAGTGATTCGACACGTCTCGGTGCTGACGTTCGCGGACGACGCGACCGACGAGCAGATCGACGCGGTGGCCACGGCGCTGCGGGAGCTGCCCGCGACGATCCCCGAGCTGCGGGACTACCGGGTCGGGCGGGATCTCGGGATCGACCCGGGCAACGGCAGCTTCGTGGTGATCGGGGACTTCGACGACGAGGACGGCTACCGCGCGTACCGTGACCATCCGGACCACGTCGCGGTCGCGCGGGCGCACATCCTGCCGATCCTCGCCGGCCGGACGGCGGCGCAATACACCCTCTGAAGGCCGTGTGGCTACCCTGAGGCCATGGCCGCCGTCCCCCGAGAGCCCCTCCGCGACCGGGGCCTGTGGACGATCCCGAACCTGATCTCGGCGCTCCGGCTCCTCGCGATCCCGTGGTTCCTCTGGCTGCTGCTCCACGACGACCGGCCGATCGCGGCCGGCATCCTGCTCGCGGTGCTCGGCGCGACCGACTGGGTCGACGGCTACATCGCACGCCACTTCGACCAGGGCAGCGAGATCGGGAAGGTCCTCGATCCGGTGGCCGACCGCGTGCTGCTGATCTCGGGCGCCGTCGCGCTGCTGATCGACGGCAGCGTCCCGCTGTGGGTGGGCCTCGTGGTCCTCGCCCGTGAGGCGCTGATCAGCGTCGCGACGCTCGGACTCGCGGCCAAGGGCGCGCGCCGCATCGACGTTCAGTGGATCGGCAAAGCGGGCACGCTGGCGCTCATGTTCGCGCTCCCGATGTTCCTGTGGCTCGACCACACCGACCCGGGAGCCGGCCGCGACGTCCTCGCCGCGGTCACGTGGACCTTCACCGCCAGCGGCCTCGTCCTGAGCTATATGGCGGCGGCGGGGTACATCCCGATCGCGCGGCGGGCGCTGCGCGACGGGCAGGTCGGACGAGCGGAGGGGTCGGACATCACCAGGGAGCGGACATGAAGGCGGTCATCCTCGCGGGCGGTGAGGGCACCCGCCTGCGCCCGCTGACCAGCAACCAGCCCAAGCCGATGATGCCGATCGCGAACCGGCCGATGATGGAGCACATCGTCCGCCTGCTCGCGCAGCACGGATTCGACGAGATCGTCGTCACCGTGGCCTTCCTCGCCAACCAGATCCGCACGTACTTCGGCGACGGGGCGGAGCTGGGCGTGGAGATGCGCTACGCGACCGAGGACACGCCGCTCGGGACCGCGGGCTCGGTCCGCAACGCGGCCGAGGAGCTCGACGACACCTTCCTCGTGATCTCGGGCGACGTGCTGACCGACGTCGATCTCACCGGACTCGTCGCGGCGCACCGCGAGTCGGGCGCGCTCGGCACGATCGCGCTCAAGCGGGTCTCGGACCCGGTGGAGTTCGGGATCGTCATCACACGCGAGGACGGCCGGGTCGAGCGCTTCCTCGAGAAGCCGACCTGGGGTCAGGTCTTCTCCGACACGATCAACACCGGCATCTACGTGCTCGAGCCCCGGGTGTTCGACTTCATCCCGTCGGGCGAGGTCGTGGACTTCAGCGGCGACGTCTTCCCGGCGGCGCTGGCCAAGGGCGAGGACCTCTACGGCCACGTCGTGGACGCCTACTGGGAGGACGTCGGGACCCACGACGCCTACCTCCGCGCCCATCAGGACATCCTCGACGGTCTGGTGGAGGTCGAGATCGAGGGCTTCCGCATGCGGGAGAACATCTGGCTCGGCGAGGGCGCCGAGGTGGATCCCGACGCCCAGATCGACGGGCCGGTGATCATCGGCCCGAACTGCCGCATCGAGTCCGGCGCGCACGTCGGCGACCACACCGTGCTCGGTGGCGACGTCGTGGTGAAGCACGACGCGCACGTGGTGCACTCGGTCGTGCACGAGCACACCTACCTGGGTGCGTCGAGCCGCGTGCGCGCCGCGGTGATCGCGCGTGCCTGCGACGTCCGCAACCACGCGGCGATCGAGCCGGGCGCGGTGCTCGGCAACGACTGCTTCGTCGGCGAGCACGCCGTCGTGACGTCCGACGTGAAGGTGTACCCGTTCAAGTCGGTCGAAGCCGGCGCGGTCGTCACGTCGTCGATCCTCTGGGAGACCAAGCGTGCCCGTACCCTCTTCGGCCGGCGCGGCGCGTCGGGTATCGCGAACGTCGACGTGACCGCGGAGGTGGCGACCCGCCTCGCGCAGGCGTACGGCACGTCCCTGCAGAAGGGTGCGGTCGTCACGACGAGTCGCGACACGAGCCGCGTCGCCCGCGCGCTCAAGCGTTCGATCATCGGCGGGCTCAACCTCGCCGGCGTCAACGTGGAGGACGTCGAGCTGGCCACGGTCCCGCTCACCCGTTTCCAGGTGCGCAACTCACGCAACGCCGGCGGGATCACCGTCCGCCTCGCGCCCGGCGACTCCGAGCGGGTCGAGATCCGGTTCTTCGACAGCAACGGCCGGGACATCGCCGAGCTCACCCAGCGCAAGATCGAGCGGCTTCTCGCGCGCGAGGAGTTCCGCCGTGCGTTCGCGGGCGACATCGGCGACATCGTGTTCCCGCCGAGGGCGCTGGAGTTCTACACCGCCGCCCTGGAGGATTCGATCGACGCGAACCTCGTCCACGACCGGGCGTTCAAGGTCGTGCTCGACTACTCCTTCGGTGCCGCGTCGCTGGCGCTCCCGGCGGTGCTCGCCAAGGTCGGCGCGGACGTGCTCGCCGTGAACCCGTTCGCCGCCACGCGTCCCAGCACCCTCGGCCTCGACGAGCGCGATGCCCGGATCGCCCGGGTCGGCACGCTCGTGCGTTCGTCCGGCAGCGATCTCGGGATGGTCATCGACCCCGCGGGTGAGACGGCGGTCCTCGTCGACGGCACCGGGCGCTCGCTCGACGGACACCAGACGCTCGGCGCGCTGCTCCGCCTCGCGGTCACGGCGCGCCCCGGCCTGCGCGTGGCCCTCCCGGTGTCCGCGTCGCGCGCGGCGGCCGACATCGTCACCGGCGGCGGTGGGGAGGTGGTCTGGACCAAGACCGCGGCCGCCTCGATCATGGAGGTCGCGTCCGGCCGCGACGTGGACCTCGCGGCCGGCGCCGACGGCTCGGTCGTGTGGCCGGACTTCCTGCCCGCCTTCGACGCCACTGCGACCTTCGTGCACCTGCTCGACCTGCTCGCCCACGACGGCCGCGGGCTCGCCGAGGTCGTCGACCAGCTCGACCCGGTGTTCACGGCCCGGCGCTCGGTCCCGGTCGAGTGGTCACGCAAGGGTGCGGTGATGCGCGAGATGGTGGAACGGACCAAGGGACGCGACGTCACGCTGATCGACGGCGTCAAGATCGACCACGGTGACAGCTGGGCGTTGATCCTCCCGGACCCCGACGACGCGATCGTCCACGTCCTGGTGGAGGCCGCGGACCCGACCGCGGCCACCGATCTCGCGGACCACTACGCCCGGCGCATCACCGACTTGTGATCCGACCCGGAGCCGTCGCCGGCGGACCGGTAGCCTGCCCCGAGCTTCGGCCCCGATGCGAGGAACGGTGATGGCGACTCCGAGTGATCTGAGGTACTCGACCGAGCACGAGTGGGTGCGGGTCGACGGGACGCGCGCGACGATCGGGATCACCGACTACGCGCAGGACGCCCTCGGCGACGTCGTCTACGTGGAGCTCCCCGACGCGGGCCTCGAGGTCGTCGCCCACGCGTCGATCGCCGAGATCGAGTCCACCAAGTCCGTCTCGGAGGTGTACTGCCCGGTGACCGGCACCGTCGTCGAGGTCAACCCCGAGCTCGAGGGCCGGCCCGAGGCCCTCAACGAGGATCCCTACGGGACGGGCTGGATCTTCGTCGTGGAGCTCGCCGAGCCGGCGGAGCTCGACGGCCTGATGGACGCCGCCGGGTACGAGGCGTTCCTGGCCGGTTGAGGTCCCGGCAGTCTCGACCTCCACGAGAGGTAGAGCGTTGTAGCCTGGCCGGATGGTGTGCAGCCACTGCGGGCATCGCAACGATGCCGCCGCGCGTTTCTGCTCGTCGTGCGGACAGCCGCTCGCGGCGGTCCCGGCGGGCGGCGGTGACAGCACCGTGGAGATCCCGCTCGTCCCGGAGGTCCCGCGCGGCGCGGCGATCCTGCACGTGCTCCGGGGTCCGAACGCCGGCAGCACCTACGTGCTCGACCGCGACTCCACCAGCATCGGACGTCACCCCGACTCCGCGATCTTCCTCGACGACATCACGGTCTCGCGCCGGCACTCGAGCATCGAGCGCGAGGCCCCGGAGTCGTTCTCGATCCGCGACGCCGGCTCGCTGAACGGTACGTACGTCAACCGGGAGCGGGTGGAGTCCCAGGTGCTCCACGACGGCGACGAGGTGCAGGTCGGCCGGTTCCATCTCGCGTTCCACATGGGGACCGGATGAGCACCGGGACCGACCACCAGTCGATCGGCGAGGTGCTCGCCGCGCTGCGCGACGAGTTCCCCGACGTCACCATCTCGAAGATCCGCTTCCTCGAGAGCCAGGGCCTCATCGATCCCGAGCGCACGCCGTCGGGGTACCGCAAGTTCCGCGACGGCGACGTCGCGCGCCTGCGCTGGATCCTGCACCAGCAGAAGGACAACTTCCTCCCGCTGAAGGTCATCAAGTCCCGTCTCGACGAGGCCGGTCCCGACGCGCTGCCCGCGGACGTCGACGGCGACACGCCGGTCGGGGCGAGCGAGGAGCCCGAGGCGGCGAGGCCGCGACCCGCCGCTCGTGCGACGAAGACCAAGCGCACGTCGCGGGCGAAGCCGAAGAAGGCCGCGTCGCGCACGAGCAAGGCGCGCGCGACGAGCACGCCGCCGGCGGCCGACCCGACGTTCGAGTTCCCGATGCTGCCGCTCGAGCCCGACACGAGCGAGGAGGACGACCTGCGCGCGGCGACGACCGGTGCCAGCTTCACCCGCAAGGAGCTCGCCACCGCGGCCGGCCTCTCCGCCACGCAGCTCGAGGAGCTCGAGCAGTACGGGCTGGTGGCCCCCGCCGCGGGCAGCGGCGACCGGGTGATCTTCTCCGAGGAGGCGCTCGTCGTGGCCCGGCTCGCGGCCGAGTTCGCCGGCCACGGCATCGGTCCCCGCCATCTCCGGATGTTCCGCTCGTTCGCCGAGCGCGAAGCGGGTCTCTACGACCAGGTCATCGCCCCCCGGCTCCGGCGCAAGAACCCCGAGGCGCGGGCCCGGGCCCGGGAGGACCTCGTCGACCTCGCCCGGCTCGGCCGCGCGTTGCGCGCGGCGCTCCTGCGGGAGTCGGCGGCCGGTCTCCTGCGGGACTGACCCCCGTTCCACGGCCGGAGGCCGGGTGTATCGTCGAAACGAGGAGGTGGTCGGAGTGATCCGCGTGACGCTCGTCGGAGTGCGAGTCGAGGTGCCGTCGAACCAGCCGATCGTCCTGCTGCGCGAGGCCGAGGGCGGCCGCTACCTCCCGATCTTCATCGGGACCCCCGAGGCCACCGCGATCGTCTACGCCCTCCAGGGCATGGAGACGCCCCGCCCGATGACCCACGACCTCTTCGTCACCGTCCTCGGCGACGTCGGTGTCTCGGTCCGCCAGGTCGCCATCACGGCCCTGCGCGACGGCACCTTCTATGCCGAGCTCGAGTTCGAGAGCGCCGGCGAGGTCCGCCAGGTCTCCGCCCGTCCCTCGGATGCGATCGCCCTCGCCGTGCGCCTGGGCGACAGCGTGCCGATCGTGGTCGACGAGGAGGTCTTCGACGAGGCCGGTGTGCTGTTCGAGGAGGAGCAGGAGGAAGAGGAGATCGAGGAATTCCGGGCGTTTCTCGAGGACGTGACCCCCGAGGACTTCGTCTGAGCCGGACGGGTCGCACGGCCCGTTGACGCCGCCGGCGGCGACCGCTACCGTCGACATCCCCGTAACTACGAAGATGTGACTCGCCGGAACCGCCGGTCCGCCAGAAAGGCCCTCGATGGTCGCACGTCGCACCGCCGCCAGCTCGCCGCCAGGTCCGCCGCCGCCGGAGCCGCGGCCGACGCCGACGCGACGCCCGAGGGCTCGGTGCTCCCGGACAAGGTCGAGCAGGGCGTCCTCACCGGAGCGGGCCAGCAATGGGAGGAGGTGGGCTACAGCGGTCCGCAGGTGTGCTCCATCGTCGGGATCTCGTACCGCCAGCTCGACTACTGGGCCCGCACCGACCTGCTGCGCCCCTCGCTCGCCGACGCGGCCGGCAGCGGGACCCAGCGCCGGTACTCGTACCGGGACCTCGTGGCGCTGAAGGTCATCAAGAGCCTGCTCGACGGGGGAGTGTCGCTCCAGACGGCGCGCAAGGCGATCGACTACCTGCGCGACCACCTCGGTGAGAACCTCGCGTCGGCGAGCCTCGTCATCGAGGGCACGTCGTCGGTGCTCGCGCGGACGGGTGACGACATCGTCGACCTCGTGCGGCGCGGTCAGGGTGTGCTGAACATCGTGCCGCTCGCCGGTCTGGTGCAGTCGCTCGACGCGAGCATCCACGATCTCGGTCCCGAGGAGACGCGCCGCGCCGGGCGCGCAGCCGCTGAGCGGCGGGCTCGTTGCGGCACAGCCCTCTCGATGCGGAACACCGCGCGCTCGGCGCCAAGCTCGTCGAGTTCGGCGGCTGGGAGATGCCGATCCAGTACGCCGGCGTCCTCGACGAGCACCGCGCCTGTCGGACCGATGCCGTCGCGTTCGACGTCTCCCACCTCGGAACGCTCGCCGTCTCCGGCGCCGGCGCGCACGGCATGCTCCAGCGGGCGCTGACCAACGACCTCGACCGCATCGGTCCGGGACGGGCCCAGTACACCCACCTCCTCGATCCCACGGATGCGCACGTCGAGGACGACATCATCGTGTGGTGGGTCGACGAGGGTGAGTACCTCGTCATGCCGAACGCGTCGAACACGGCGCGCATCGTGGCCGCGCTCGAGGCCGAGACCGGCGACGGTCCCACCAGGGTGGTGGACGTGACGGCCGAGCGCGCCGTGATCGCCGTGCAGGGACCGAAGGCCCGGGAGCGCCTGCGGTCGGTCCTCCCCGAGGGTGCCGACGTGGCGCGCTTCGCCGTGGCCCGCGTGGCCTGGAACGGCACCGCCTGTGTGGTGGCCGGCACCGGCTACACCGGCGAGGACGGCCTCGAGATCCACGTGCCCGCAGCTGCCGCCCCGGCCCTCTGGCGGGCGATCCTCGCCGCCGGGGTCGTGCCGGCCGGGCTCGGCGCACGCGACACGCTGCGGCTCGAGGCCGGGCTCCCGCTGCACGGGCACGAGCTGGGGGAGGGGATCACGCCGTTGCAGGCCGGGCTCGGCTGGGTCGTGCGCTGGGACAAGGGCGAGTTCCGCGGCCGCGCCGCGCTCGAGGCCGAACGCGACCGCGGGGTCGCGCGCCGGCTGCGGGGCCTGCTCGTCGACGGCCGGCGACCGCCGCGTGCCGGGTACCCGGTGCTCGTCGACGGCACCGCGGTCGGCGAGGTCACGAGCGGCAACTTCTCGCCCACGCTGGGTCGGGCGATCGCCCTCGCGTTCCTGCCGCCCGACACCGCCGACGGCGCCGCCGTCGAGATCGACGTGCGGGGCTCGCTCGTCGACGCCACGGTCACCAAGCCGCCCTTCGTCACGTCCGGCTGAGCCGCGGGCGGCCGGGGCCGGTCGGGTGTGGCCGGGCGAGGGTCGGGTAGCGTGATCCGCTGACACGCCGACGAACCTGTGCGGGAGAGTCCCTTCGGGGGCGCCGAAGGAGCAACCTCCCCGGAATCTCTCAGGCCCACGAACCGCACGGGAGAGGCAACTCTGGAGAGCAGGGGCGCAGGCTCCTCACCGACGGGGAAAGCCCGGATTGCCCGGGTGAATCTCTCAGGTCCCACCGACAGAGGGGGAGCCGGCCGCAACGGGCGGTCGGATCACCGACGGCGCGGAGGAACGTGGGATGAGCGAGCTGCGGGACCGCTTCGAGGACCGGCACATCGGACCGAGCGACGCCGACCGGCGGCAGATGCTCGAGGTGGTCGGGTTCGGGTCGCTCGACGCGCTCGACCGACGTCGCGATCCCGGCGTCGATCCGGCGCACGCGGGCGCTGTCCACGCCCGATCCCCGCAGCGAGGTCGAGGCGATCGCCGAGCTCCGCGACCTCGCCGCCCGCAACGAGGTGCTGGTGCCGCTCATCGGGATGGGCTACTCGGACACCGTCACCCCCGCGGTGATCCGCCGCAACGTGCTGGAGAACCCGGCCTGGTACACGGCCTACACCCCGTACCAGCCCGAGATCTCCCAGGGCCGGCTCGAGGCGCTGCTCGACTTCCAGACGATGGTCGCGGACCTGACCGGCATGGACCTCGCCAACGCGTCCCTCCTCGACGAGGCGACGGCGGCGGCCGAGGCCATGGCGATGTGCCACCGGCTCGCGGCGAAGGGCGGCGACACGTTCTTCGTCGACGCCGACTGCCACCCACAGACGATCGCCGTCGTGCGCGGGCGGGCCGAACCACTCGGCATCGAGCTCGTCGTCGGGGACCCCGAGCTGGAGCTGCCCGGCGCCCGGGTCTTCGGGATGCTCCTCCAGTACCCGGGATCGAGTGGTGCCGTGCGCGACCACGCCGCGCTCGTGGCGCGCGCCCACGACCAGGACACGATGGTCGCCGTTGCCGCGGACCTGCTCGCGCTGACGCTCCTGCGGTCGCCGGGCGAGATCGGCGCCGATCTCGTGGTCGGGTCGGCGCAGCGCTTCGGTGTCCCGCTCGGGTTCGGCGGTCCGCACGCCGGGTACCTGGCGTGCCGGGACGCACACAAGCGCACCCTGCCGGGCCGCCTCGTCGGCGTGTCGGTCGACACCGAGGGGCGGCCCGCCCTCCGACTCGCGCTGCAGACACGCGAGCAGCACATCCGCCGCGAGAAGGCGACGAGCAACATCTGCACCGCGCAGGTCCTGCTCGCGGTCATCGCCGGGCTCTACGCGGTGTACCACGGTCCGGAGGGGCTCCGCGCCATCGCGACGCGCGTGCACCGGCTCACCACCGCGCTGGTCGAAGGTCTGCGGGGTGGGGGAGTGGAGGTGGCGAACGACACGTGGTTCGACACGGTGACGGTGCGCGTGCCGGGTGGCGCCGACCGCGTCGTGGCCGACGCCCGGGCGGACGGTATGAACGTGCGCCGCGTCGACGCCGACACCGTCGGGGTGTCGCTCGACGAGACGACGACGCCCGAGGTCGTCCGCCGCGTCGCGGCGAGCTTCGGGGTGGACGCCGCGCCGGGGGAGGGGACCGACGCCATTCCCGGCGCGCTGCGTGCGCACGGACGCCTACCTGACGCACGAGGTGTTCCACCGTTACCGGTCCGAGACCGAGATGCTCCGCTACCTCCGCCGCATGGCCGACAAGGACCTCGCGCTCGACCGCACGATGATCCCGCTCGGCTCGTGCACCATGAAGCTCAACGCGACCACGGAGATGGAGCCGATCACCTGGCCCGAGTTCGGCGGGATCCACCCCTACGCGCCCGTCGAGCAGGCCGCCGGCTACACCGAGCTGATCGGCGACCTCGAGCGCTGGCTGTGCGAGATCACGGGGTACGACGCGGTGTCGCTCCAGCCCAACGCCGGGTCGCAGGGCGAGCTGGCCGGCCTGCTCGCCATCCGTGCGTACCACCGCGAGCGTGGCGACGACCGGCGTGACGTCTGCCTGATCCCCGCATCGGCGCACGGCACCAACGCCGCGAGCGCCGTGATGGCAGGCATGCGCGTGAAGGTGGTCGGGACCGACGCGGACGGCAACATCGATCTCGACGACCTCAAGGCCCAGGCCGTCGCGCACGCCGACACGCTCGGCGCGCTCGATGGTGACCTACCCGTCGACCCACGGCGTGTTCGAGACCTCCATCACCGAGGTGTGCGACCTGATCCACGACCACGGCGGCCAGGTGTACGTCGACGGCGCGAACCTCAACGCGCTGGTCGGGCTCGCGGCACCGGGGGAGTTCGGCGCCGACGTCTCGCACCTGAACCTGCACAAGACGTTCTGCATCCCGCACGGTGGGGGCGGTCCCGGCGTCGGCCCCGTCGCGGTGCGCGCCCACCTCGCGCCGTACCTGCCCGGGCACCCGCTCGACCCGGAGGCCCGGGTCCCGGCGGTCGCGGCGGCACCCTTCGGCTCCGCGGGCATCCTGCCGATCCCGTGGGCGTACATCGCGATGATGGGGGCCGACGGGCTGCGCCGGGCCACCCAGAACGCGATCCTCGCCGCCAACTACCTCGCCCGGCGGCTCGCTCCGCACTACCCGGTGCTCTACACCGGCCCGGGCGGACTGGTGGCGCACGAGTGCATCCTCGACCTGCGTCCCGTCACCACGGCCACGGGAGTGACCGCCGAAGACGTCGCCAAGCGGCTCATCGACCACGGGTTCCACGCGCCGACGCTCAGCTTCCCCGTCGCGGGGACGCTGATGGTCGAGCCGACCGAGTCCGAGTCCCTGGCCGAGCTCGATCGCTTCGCCGCGGCGATGATCGCGATCCGGGACGAGATCCGGCGCGTCGAGCAAGGGGAGTGGACCCGCGAGACGAGCCCGCTGGCGGGTGCCCCGCACCCGGCCGTCGACCTGCTGGCCGACACCTGGGACCGGGCCTACACCAGGGCCGAGGCCGCCGGCACCGGAGCGGACCACGACAAGTACTGGCCGCCGGTCAGCCGCATCGACAGCGTCCATGGCGACCGCAACGTCGTCTGCTCGTGCCCCCCGGTCGAGGCGTACCAGGACTCCTAGGATCGGGATCGTGACGCGCGTGCGTACCCGGGAGTGGTCCACCACCGACTACTACGCCGTCCTGAGCCTCGACGACACCGCGACCCCGACCCAGCTCGACGCCCGGTACCGCGAGCTGGCCAAGGCGCTGCACCCCGACCGCACCACGGATCCCGACGACCTGGAGCGCTTCAAGCAGGTCGGGGCCGCCTACACGGTCCTGCGGGATGCGACGACCCGGGCCGCCTACGACGAGTTCCGGGCCCGAGTGGCCGAGGGATCGCTCTACACGGCGCCGGCGGCCGGGCCCCCGCAGTGGGTGGGGCGCGCCGAGCACTTGGGACCGGTCCGCCGCCCCCGGACCCGCCCGCCGATGCCCGACTGGCTGCGCACGACGATCGCCGCCGGACTGGTCGTGCTCGGCGTGGTCGTGGCCCTGTGGGCGCTCCTCGGCGACCTGCCGTCGCCTCAGGACGCCGACACACCGCTGGCCGTCCAGGTGACGCTGCTCATCATGGCGGCCAAGCTCTGGGCCGGTGCGGTGGTCGTGGCCCGGTATCCACAGCTAGCAATACGTACTGAGTCAGTAGGTTACATAACATAACGGTATCGCAGTGGATTTAGCGGCGGTACTGATGTTTTCGCGGTCGCAGGCGGACCAGGAATACAACCTGCGGCTGGCGGCCAAGGTGCGCGCACTGGGAATCGATGTCTATTGCCCGAACGAAAGTGAGCCAATCAACAACAAAGAGCGTCCGGAGATCACCGCCCAGATGATCTATCGAATGGGACATTGCGGAGCTCGAAAACTGCAATGTTGTGCTCTGCCAGCTCAGCGAGGATTCGGGAACCAATTGGGAGGCGGGATATTTCGACTGCCTCTGCCGGCATGTCGATCCCAACCGATATTGGGGGATCGTGGGTCACGCCAGCGATATGCGTTCAAATCCGCGCCGCACCCCGACAAGCATGGAGTGGAGAACCAGGCCGGTAACGCCAACGCCCTGGTGATCGGAGGATTTCAGCAATCATTGGGAGTCTATCTGTACGAGAGCGAGGTTCTGGATCGTTTGGTTGAAATTGCGTCGCAACGGGAGGGCGCCTGAATGAGGTTGCACGGATGTTGGCCGCGCCGACAGGAGGGATTCTTCACTTCGTTCTGAATGACAACTCTTTTGGGGAATCATGTCGCCAGCACATGCGACATTGAGCGTTGGACGCACAATTCAGAATGACAGAGAGGAGACGCCCAAGTCACTCGACTTGGGCGTTTCTTCAGGCTTTCGTTTTCTGCGTGCTGCGTGCTGCGTGCTGCGTTAGTCGTCGCGAGACATGCCGGTGAGCAACATGACCCAATACAGCAGCGACAGGAGCGAGGCGAGGAAACCAGCGACATAGGTCCAGGCCGCCGCGCCGAGCACCTTGTCCACGCCCTGGCTCTCCTGTCCGCCCGCCACGCCGCCATCGACGATACCGGCTTGCACCAACGCCAGCTTGGCACGGCTCGAGGCATTGAACTCGACCGGCAGCGTCACCAGCGCGAAGAGCGTTGCCAACCCGAAGAGCGCGACCCCAACCCAACCCATGATGATGCTACCGAGCATGACCCCGGCAATCAGTACGAAGAATCCAAGATTAGAACCAATCGAGACGGCTGGCACGATGGCGGTGCGCGCCTTCAGCGGTGCGTAGCCCTGCTGATGCTGGATGGCGTGCCCGGCCTCATGAGCCGCAATGGCAACCGCGGCCACCGAACGACCGTTGTAGACGCCCTCGGACAGCATCAGCGTCCGGTGACGCGGATCGTAGTGATCGCTGAGCACGCCCTTGGTCACTTCAACGGGAACTGCCTGGAGTCCTTCAGCGTCGAGAATGCGGCGGGCCGCCTGCGCGCCGGATACTCCGGCTGTATTCGGCACCTTCGAGTATTTCTCGTACGAACCCTTCACCTTTGCTTGCGCCCAAAAGGCCAGAATGAACCCTGGGATCATGAAGATCAAATACATTGGATCGAAGAACATGCGGTCCTCTCTGGAGCGTAGCGAACATTGACCACCAGTGCCCCGGACGGAGCCGGAACTGCCTGTGTGACTTTTTGTTTCGCTGGAGCTCGATCTCCTTTAAGCGGCTGGCGGTTTTAGCTAAGCCACCCAGCCGCTTCCATCTTCACGATGGAACGACCAGGGTCTTACGCCGTGCGAGCGGGTGCTCGCCTTCGTAGCCGGGAACGCGTGCGCGTCCGTATTGACGACTACGAAACCAACCCGGAGAACCGGATTGGGGGTTACTCCCCCTGTATGCGAAAAATGTACAACATTGATACAGAGCGTGTCAACCTTAAACGGTAAGATGTACGGCGACGAATTCGATGCAAAACCTCATGGAGACAGCGACAGATGAGTAAACAGCGCTCGGTCGGAATCCTCGTTTTTCAAGAGGTTGAAGTCCTCGATTTCTGCGGACCGTTCGAGGTGTTCGCCTCGGCGAGCGATGGCCGGGAACGCCTTTTCTCAGTGTCAGTTATTGGCGAGACCACGGAGATCGTTACCTGCCGGGGCGGTCTACTTGTCAAACCGCATCTAAGCTTTGCCGAGTCCCCGAACTTCGATCTGATCGTGGTACCGGGCGGCTATGGAACCCGAACGGAAATAGATAACCCGGACTTGATCGATTGGATCAAACGACAGAACCAGACCACCGAAATCACTGCCAGCGTCTGCACGGGCTCGCTGCTCCTGGCAAAGGCAGGATTGCTCGATACCCTCCCCGCCACTACCCATTGGGCGGCGTTCGACGAGCTGTTCGGCCATTTTCCCGACC
>CAWDUD010000012.1:0-49744 GCA_963805415.1 uncultured Acidimicrobiia bacterium | reverse complement strand
AGCGGGGGTTGTACGGGTTGACCACCCAGATCCGAGACGGGAGCACAGCATGACGGCACGGACGGCGACGGCGACGATCACGGCGCAGCGGCAGCTCGAGGGCGGGGGCTTCGAGGTCCGCCGCCCGTTCCCCACGCCGGGGCTCTCCTTCGTCGACCCCTTCCTCCTCCTCGACGAGATGGGACCAGTCGAGCTCGCGCCCGGCAAGGGCAACGGCGCACCCGATCATCCGCACCGCGGCTTCGAGACCGTGACCTACATGCTCGAGGGCGCGACCGAGCACGAGGACTCGGCCGGCAACGCCGGTCGGATCGGCCCCGGCGCGGTGCAGTGGATGACGGCCGGGTCGGGGGTGATCCACTCCGAGATGCCGGCGCGCGAGCTGCTCACCGACGGCGGTCGGATGCACGGCTTCCAGGTCTGGGTAAACCTGCCCGCCGCCGACAAGATGATCGCGCCGCGCTACCAGGAGTTCCCGGCATCGGAGATCCCGGTCGTCGAGCAGGCGGGCGCCACGGTACGCGTCATCGCGGGCACGCACGCCGGGGTACAGGGTCCGGTCGAGACGCACTCGCCCGTGACCTACCTCCACGTCACGCTCGTCCCGGCCGCGCAGGTCCGCGTCGCGCTCCCGGCCGACGAGACCGCGATGGTGTACACGTTCGCGGGCAACGGTGACGGGACGTTGCGGATCTACGACGGCGACGGCGACGAGGTGGTGCTCACGAACGAGGGCTCCGAGCCGAGCGAGCACCTCGTGCTCGGCGGCGCACCGCTGCGCGAACCGGTCGCGCGGTACGGGCCCTTCGTGATGAACACCTCGGACGAGATCGAGACCGCGATCCGCGACTACGAGTCCGGACGGTTCGGAGCGATCGCCCGCTGACGGACCGGGTGCGAGACTTCGCCGATGGGTGAGCGGACGACGACGGTCCTGGCGAGCGGGTTGCGGTTCCCGGAGGGGCCGTGCTGGCACGAGGAGCGGCTGGTTTCTCGGACCAGCACGACGCCCGGGTGTGGTCGCTCACGGCGGCGGCGACCTCGCACCGTCGTCGACGTCCCCCGACGGCCTTCCGGGCTCGGGTGGGATCCCGAAGGCCGCATGCTCGTGGTCTCGATGGACGACCGCCGGCTGCTGCGGTTCGCGGACGGGGTGCTGACCGAGGTCGCCGATCTGAGCGCGGTCGCGCCGTGGCACTGCAACGACATGGTCGTCGACGCCGTCGGCCGGGCCTACGTCGGCAACTTCGGCTTCGACCTCGACTCGGGCGCCGATCCGGTCACGACGAACCTGGTGCGCGTCGACCCGGACGCGAGCATGCACGTCGTCGCCGAGGACCTGCGCTTCCCCAACGGCACGGTCATCACACCCGACGGCGGCACGCTCGTCATCGGCGAGAGCTGGGCCGGGTGCCTGACCGCGTTCGACCATCGCCGCCGACGGCGACCTGTCCGACCGGCGCGAGTGGGCGAAGCTCTCGGGCGCGGTCCCCGACGGCATCTGTCTCGACGCCGAGGGCGCCATCTGGTCGGCGTGCCCGCTGACCGGGCGGGTGCTGCGCGTGCGGGAGGGTGGTGAGGTCACCGACGTCGTCGGGGTGGACCGCCGCGGCGCGTACGCGTGCATGCTCGGCGGACCGGATCGCACCACGCTGTTCGTGTGCACCGCCGATGCGAGCAACCCGGCCGAGACGGGCGGGAGACGGGGTGCGATCGAGGTCTGTCCCGTCGAGGTCCCCGGCGCCGGGTGGCCCTAGGGCCGCTCAGGACGTGTGCCACCGGGACGAGCGCCGTCGCGCGGTCTCGTCGTGGCGAGCGGCGATCGCGCCGACGTGCGGTCGGGTCCGAGAGCACGATGAAGCGGTTGGTGCGGACCGCGTCCACCACGGTGGCGGCGTAGTCGGCCGGATCCATGCCGGACTCCACCAGGCTGCGGATGAAGTCGACGCCCGGCGAGTCGCCCTCCGGCATCGGATTCGCGCCGAGGCGCGCAGGCCAGTTCCGGCCCGAGTCCGCGATGCGTGTCCGGATGAACGACGGGCACAGGACCGACACGCCTACCGGCGCTCCCCGCCATCACGAGCTCGTGGAGGAGCGACTCGGAGAGGCCCGACGACCGCGTGCTTCGTGGCCACGTAGGGGCCCATCATCGGCGCGCCGTCGCAGGCCCGCGAGCGACGCGGTGTTGACGACGTGGCCCTCGTTCTGCTCGACGAGCCGTGGCACGAACGCCCGGATGCCATGCACGACGCCCATGAGGTTGACGCTCGACGGTCCATTCCCAGCCCTCGGGCGTGACCTCCCACGCCCGACCGAAGCCGCCGCCCACGCCGGCGTTGTTGCACACGACGTGGGCGGTGCCGAAGTGGTCGAACGTCGCCGTGGCGAAGGCCTGCACCTGCCGGCGTCCGCCGACGTCGCACTCGACGCCGATCGACGTCGACGCCGGCGCGCCTCGAGCTCGGCGACGGCCTCGCCCAGCGGCTCGGGCTCCACGTCCGCGAGCGCGATCCCCATGCCGGCCCCGGCAAACGCATCGGCGAGCGCGCGACCGATGCCGCTCGCGCCGCCGGTGATCGCGGCGACCTTGCCGTCGAGGTCCTGCATGGTTCGCTCCTTCGCGCCTCGTCGTGCGGGCCCGATCGCCGGCTCCGGGACACTCCCGGCGCGGCGCCGCCGGGCGGCATCGTAGGAGGTGGCAAGCTTCGGCCATGACCACAACCGTCGCATCCTGCTCGCCGCCCGCCCGCACGGCCTCGTCACCGAGGACTGCCTGACCCGCGGGTCGAGGAGCCGGCACCCGACGCCGGCCGACGGCGAGGTGCTGCTCCGCGGTCCTCGCACTGTCGGTGGACCCGACCAACCGGGTCTGGATGCGGGAGGAGGACTCGTATCTCCCCGCCGTCGAGATCGGTGCCGTGGTCCGCGCCGCCGGCCTGGCCGAGGTGGTGAGTCACGGCGTGAGGGCTTCGCCCCCGGCGACCTCGTGCTCGGGATGCCCGGCTGGCAGGACTACTGGCTGCTCGGCCCCGACGATCTCGCCAACGTGGTCCCTCCCGGGCTCGAGCCGACCGACCTGCTCTCGATCTACGGGGCGACGGGGCTCACCGCCTGGTTCGGAGTCGAGGACGTGTGCCGGCTGCAGGAGGGCGAGGCGTTCGTCGTGTCGGGGGCCGCCGGTGGTGTCGGCTCGGTGGCCGGTCAGCTCGCACGCGAGCGCGGCGCCGGACTCGTGGTGGGGATCGCCGGAACCGACGAGAAGTGTCGCTGGGTGGTGGAGGATCTCGGCTTCGACGCGTGCATCAACTACCGGACCGAGGATGTCGCGGCGCGACTCGTCGAGCTCTGTCCCGACGGGATCGACGTCTATTTCGACAACGTCGGTGGTGAGATCCTCGACGCCGTGCTGGCCAACCTCGCGATCGGCGCGCGCATCGCGTGTTGCGGGGCGATCTCCACCTACACCCTCGACGAGCTCCCCGGCGTGAGGAACACGCCGAACCTGATCATGAAGCGGGCGCGGATGGAGGGCTTCCTGATCCTCGACTACGTGGACCGCTTCCTCGACGGCGATCATGGCGCTCGCGCCGCTGGTCGCCGAGGGTCGGATCACCTATGCCACCGAGATCGTCGACGGCCTCGAGCACGCGCCGGAGACGCTCAACCGGCTCTTCACCGGTGACCACACCGGCAAGCTCATCGTCCGCGTCAGCGGGTAGCTACACGCGAACCGGGAAGCCGTCGTTGCGCACGGCGAGGAAGGTCCCCGCCTGGTTCACGACGGACCGCCACCGGTCGACGAGCTGGTAGGGGGTCCTGGCCGGCTTCTTGGCCGAGCCGAAGCGGTGGAGCGCCACCGAACCCGTCGAGCACCGCGTAGCCCTTGCCGTCGGGCCAGACGGTGATGTCCCGGGCGATGTTCCAGCCGAAGTAGGCCGCTCCGTAGCTCGTGGCGCCGCCGCGGGCCCAGACGCCGCCGAACCCGTCCAGCATGTAGAGCCCGCCTCCGGGCCGGAAGGCGATCGACCGGGCGATGTCCCAGCCGCGGCCAGTACGGGAGGTTCTTGACGACTTGGGCGCGTCGCCGTATCGGTGGTAGCCGCCGAAGCCGTCGAGCACCGCGAAGCCCTTGCCGTCGGGGTCACGGTGATGCTGCGGGCGATGTCGAAGCCGAACCACGGACCGCCGACGCCCGAGAGCGTGAACAGGGCGGACCCGTAGCGGTGGACGCCGCCGAGCGCGTCGAGGATGACGTAGCCGTTGCCGTCGGGCATCGACGGCGATGTCACGGGCGTAGTCGCCGGGGAAGTGCGGGGACCCGTACGCGGGCGCACCTTCGTACGCGTGCACGGTGCCGTCGCCGGACATGACCCAGAACCCGCCCTGGGGCCGCGCGGCGATGGCGCGGCCCTGGGTGTCGAACGCGAGCAACGGGTTCGGGCGCGGGCGGCGCATTGCCGTCCATGAACACCTCGGCGACGTACATCTGACCGTTGCCGTACGCGACGCCGACGCCGATCCAGTGGAACGCAGGATCGACCATGTTGGCGAAGTGCGGGGCGAGTTGACGAGGGCCGTGTGGATCGAGGTCACGCTCGGCCCGCGGCCGATGTTCTCACCGAGCTTGCGCCAGCCGACGGTGACGCCGTCGGGAAGGTTCGAGTGGCAGAGGCAGCCGCTGTCGGCCATGTGCTGGGCCCATGCCTCGGCCTTGGCCGTGAGCACGGAGTGGGTCGCGACGCCGCCGAGACCGTGCGCGGCGCGGACCTGGTTCACCCGGTTCGCGAAGTCGGCCTCGGCGCCCGGGTCGGCGGCCTGCGCCTTCGGCGCGGCACCGAGGACGACGGTGGCGATCAACGCCACGAGGATCGCTACGAGAATTCGTCGCATCTGTCCCATCCCTCCACGGCCGGGCGACACCCGATCGGCCGGCATTCAGCCAGGGAACAGGGATCGGCACCGGGGTAGGAAACCTTGAGCCGGGGAGACTCCGCATTCCCCCGACGTACAGGCCGACCCTAGTGACTCTGTGCGCGTTCAGCGCGGTTCGGGCAGGTCGAACGACCTAGGTCACAGGTGGTATGACCGAAATGAGAAGAACCGGCGACGCGAAGCGTGGTCCGTCATGCGCAGGAGCGCGCGTGAGCGTCACGTTGGATGCACGCGACGCGGCGCTCCTCGGGGACGCCCTCGCGGCGGATGCGGTCCCACACCATGATCGCCGCCGATCGGTCCGAGGACGATGACCGCGACCGCGTAGGTCCAGGTCCAGTGCATCTCCTCGCGTGATCATGATGACCATGGCGCAGAACGTGAGCCAGACCATGCCGTGGACCGAGCCGGTGATCGCCTTGCCGGCGACGTTGGGCTGGACGAGCCAGAAGTAGAAGAGGACCGAGTACGTGACGGTCTCGATCGCCGCGATCCAGAGCAGGGCATGCGCCTTGCGCTCGAGCTCGGTGGTGGTCTCGTCGGCATAGTCGGGCACGGGTCGGCAGCGTACGGCTCGACGGATCGACGACCGCGAACCGCCGCAAGAGAACTCCGGCGCGCCCTCCGGCGGGTCGACCTGTCAGCATTCCGGGCATGGACGGCGTGCTCGAGGCCCGAGGCCTCGTGAAGGACTACCGACGCGCACGTGCCGTCGACGGTGTGGACCTCGTCGTGCCGCGAGGGCGAGCGGGTCGCGCTGCTCGGACCCAACGGTGCGGGCAAGACCACCACGCTGCTGATGCTGCTCGGCGTCGTCGTCGCCCGACGCCGGTACCGTCTCGGTCTGTGGTCGACCGGTCGCCGGCGACCGCAGCCATGCTGCCGAGGAGGTCGGGCTTCGCGGCCGGGTACCTGCCGCTCGCCGAACGGCTGCGCGTGCCGCGAGTACCTGCGGCTCTACGGCAACCTCTACGGGCTGGCCCGGCCTGATGCCGCGATCGCCGAGGGGCTCAGCCGTTTCCGGGTCGAGCACCTCGCCGACGCGATGGGAACCGAGCTGTCCTCGGGGCAACGGACCCTCGTCGGGATCGTCCGGGCGACGCTGCACCGGCCGCGCCTGCTGGTGCTGGACGAGCCCACCGCGTCGCTCGACCCGGACGTCTCGCGGCGGGTCCGCGAGGGGCTGCGCGCCGATCTGCGACGAGTACGGCACCGCGTTGCTGGTGACGTCCCACGACATGGCCGAGGTCGAGCGACTGTGCGAGCGGGTGGTGTTCATCGCCGCGGGCCGGATCGTCGCCGACGGCACCCCGGCCGAGGTCGCCGAGCGGTTCGGCCGCACCGACCTCGAAGGCGTGTTCCTCCACCTCGCCGAGGACCGGCTCGCTCGCACCGGGAGCGCGTCAGCCCGAGCACCAGCAGACCGAGCACCTGCCATGACCGCCGGCACCGACCCGGGCGCGGATGCACGGACCCGCGCTGACCTGGCTGCGGATGCGCGCGGTCGCCCGCCGGCACGCGTACGTGCTGCTGCGCAGCCCGCACCGGCTCTTCGACGTCACGCTGTGGCCGCTCGTCGACGCGCTCGCTGTTCGGCGCGCTCGCGAACTACGTCGGGCGCGGGGACATCCGACCGCCGGTGGTCGGGCCGCGGGGTACCTCATCGCCGGGATCGTGCTGTGGCACGTCGTGTACCAGTCGCAGATCTCGGTCAGCACCGGCCTGCTCGAGGAGACGTGGAGCCGCAACCTGCTGAACCTCATGGTCACGCCGCTGCGCGAGGTCGAGTACGTCGGTGGCGTCGCCCTGTTCGGCATGGTCAAGCTCGCGATGGGCGTCGGCGTCGTCGCGCTCGGCGCGTTCGCCTTCTATTCGTTCGACGTGTCGTCGCTCGGCATGGGGCTCGTGCCGATCGCCGCGGTGCTGCTGCTCGTCGGCTGGACGATCGCGCTGTTCGTCGTCGGGATCGTGCTGCGCTTCGGCGCCGGGGCCGAGGCGCTGGCGTGGGGCGTCATGTTCGTGGTGATGCCGCTGTCGGGGATCTTCTACCCGGTCGACTCCCTGCCCGGGCTGCTGCAGCCGGTGGCGCTGGCGCTGCCGACGACGCACGCGTTCGCCGCGCTGCGGGGCCTCGTCGACGGCCACGCCCTGGACTGGTCCCAGATCGGGATCGCCACCGCCGAGACCGTGGTCTTCGCGGTGCTGGCGGGCTGGTTCGTCGTCCGCATGCTGCGGATCTTCCGACGGCGCGGGCTTCATCACCCGCTTCACCTAGACCCGCATAGGGTCCGCGCGTATGGCCACCCTCCGGATCGGCGTGCTCGGCGCCGCACGCATCACCCCGGCCGCGCTCGTCGAAGCCGGCGCGCCTGGTCGACGGCGTCGAGATCGTCGCGGTCGCGGCCCGGTACCGCGACCGCAGCCGAGTCGTTCGCCGCCAAGCACGGCATCCCGGCCGTGCTCGGCTCCTACGACGAGCTCGTCTCGCCGCCGAGGTCGACGCCGTCTACAACCCGCTGCCCAACGGGCTGCACGGGCTCTGGACCCGGCGGGCGCTGGAGGCCGGCAAGCACGTGCTGTGCGAGAAGCCCTTCACCGCCAACGCCGAGGAGGCCGAGGCGGTCGCGGCGGCCGCCGCCGACGACGCGGCCTGGTGGTGATGGAGGCGTTCCACTACCGGTACCACCCGGTCGCCCGGCGCATGGTCGAGATCGTCGCGAGCGGTCGCCTGGTGACGATCCGCCACGTCGACACCTCCATGTGCATCCCGCTGCCGCTGCCGAAGGACATCCGCTACCGCCTCGAGCTCGCCGGCGGCGCCACGATGGACACCGGCTGCTACGCGATCCACATGAACCGGCTGCTCGCCGGCGCGGAGCCCGAGGTGACGCGCGCGACGGCCCGGCTCGCCAAGCCCGGCGTGGACCGGTGGATGCGGCGCCGAGCTCGCGTACCCGTCCGGTGTCACCGGGACCGATGACCTGTGCGCTGTGGTCCGTCCACCCTGCTCAAGGTCGGGCTCGCGCGTCGAGCGGGACCGACGGCGAGCTGCGGGTGTTCAACCCGACCGGTCCGCAGATGGGCTACCGCATGACGGTCCGGGCCGGTGGCGCCAAGGAGCGGATCCGGGTCGACGGTGCCAAGCGGACGACGTACACGTATCAGCTCGAGGCGTTCCGCGACGCCGTGCGTGACGGTCGGGCCGATCCCGACGGGCCCCGAGGACTCCGATCGCCAACATGCGGGTCATCGACGCGGTCTACCGGGCGGCGGGCTTGCGGTGCGGGAGCCGTCGACTCCCGCGGCCTGACCGGCGCGTGTCAGGATCGGTCGATGGATCTCCGCCGGCTCACGCTCTACGTCACCCGTTCCCGGGTCGGCTTCGGCCTCGTCATGATGATCTCGCCGCGGCTCGCGTTCGGACCGCTCTACGGACCCGGGTGCCTCCGAGACGACCGCGAAGGTGCTGGGCCGCATGATGGGTGCACGCGAGGCGGTGCTCGGCGCGGGCGCGGCCATCGCGGTGGGGGAGCGCCGCCAGAGCGCGAGCTGGGTGTCGATGATCGCCGTGGCCGACGGGTTCGATGCCGTGGTGAACCTCACCGGTCGCCGGCTCGGGTGGCGGGCCCGGGTGCTCGGGCGTCCTCGCCGCCGGATCGTCGGTGGCCACCTGGCGCTCGCCAAGCGCCTGGCCGACGAGGTCGACGCTGGTCTGAGCATGACCGTTCGGGTCACCCGCGACGGTCGTGACCGCCACCGCCATCAACCGGTCCTCCGCCCCTCGTCGCGGACCTCGATCCGGCACAGCGTGCCGTCGGGCCGGTCCCGACCCGGGTCACGCACGCGATCACCGGCCCGACGCGTCCCGGCCGCAGGAAGTGCAGCACGACGTCGGTCGTGACGCGGCCGCCGGTGGCGTGGCGGCCGGCGAGGTCCACGAGCATCGCGGTCACCCCGCCGTGGAGGATCCCCCAGGGGTTGCGCAGGGGATCGGTGAGATCGACCGCGAGCCGGTCGGCGTCCAGCGGCGCGGCCGCCGAGGAACTCCGTCGGGCCCGGGCGCCGCGGCCGGCGGCGGGCTCGCCAGGACGCAGGGGCCGGTCGTAGACCGGCGGACCGCCCTCCGGCTCGAGGACCGCCGAGGTCAGCGCGCCGTCGGCGACCAAGGCCCGATCCGCACCGAGGTCGACCACCGAGATGCCGGTGACCACGGCCTTGCGGCCCGCGCGCCAGACGTCGGCGTGCAGCCCGATCGGCCCGACGACCTTCCGGGGCACGGCGTGGAGCAGGAGATTGGTGGAGACGACCCATCCCGGCAGGGCCGCCAGCCCGCCGCAGAGACCGGCGACGCTGTCGGCCAGTGCCAGCAGCACGCCGGTGCTGACGCGCCCGTCGGCGTCGAACAGATGCGCGGCTGGGTCCACCGTGCCCTCGACGGTGGCGGCGCCCGGCCGCGGACTCGCCCGTCTCGCGCATCGTGAGCCCGAGGTAGCGAGCGACGTCGCGGCCGGCGTCCGGATCGGTGAAGCCGGTCACGGGACCGCGACCGCCTTGACGCGTGCGATCGACGTCACCAGATCGTCGGCACCGACCGTCGACGAGCGTCACCCGCGCCGTGCCCGCCTCGGCGCCGAGATCGAGCGGCGTGGCACGGGCCGACGACCGGTCCGACCTTCGCCAGCGCGAGGTAGGTGATCTGCAGCTCGACCACCGCGGTCGGCGCGCCGCCGAGGACGGCGAGTGCGTCGTGGGCCGCGACCACGGCGGCCGAGGCCATCACCCCGCCCTGGACCGCGCCGAGGCTGTTGCGCACGTAGTCGCCGACGGCGAACGTGGCGGCGCCGTCGTCGACCTGCATGCCGATCGCTTCCACGTACGGACGGGTGAACCCCGAGTCGGGGAGGGCCATGGTCATCCGCGTCACCGCGCCGGCGCCGGCGATCGTCGGGTTGCCGTCGCGCCGGGGCAGCACTGCGAACGTCATGGCCGCGAGCCCGAGGGGCGCGCCGTCGCCCTCGAGGACGACATCGACGACGATGGTGGTGCGACCGCGGCGCAGGACGGTCGCGCGTCGCCTCGACCCTCCTGATCCCGCGACGCGGGGAGCAGATGGAGCGTGAGGTCGGCGGTCGCGATCCAGTCGGGCTGCGCGGCCGTCGCCGCGAGGCCGCCGCCGAGCATGTCGACCACCGTGGCGAGCGCGCCCGCGTGCGGGGTGCCGCCCGGCCCGAGCAGGGGATCGGGCACGTCGAGGAACGCCCGGGCCTCGAGGCCGCGGCCCATCTCGGTGGTCACGCGGAGGTCCCGCAGGACGTGGCGGGCGGGTGGGTACTCGGCGGCGTCGGGCATGGGCGCCAGAACGTATCCCGGCTCGTCGGCGCGCAGCCGATCCGCCGGGTGCGACGATGGTGCGATGGCTCCATCGACCCGTGGCCGCCTGCTGGTGGCGTCGCCGGACCTCGCCGACCCCAACTTCCGGCGCACGGTCATCCTCGTGCTCACCCACGACGCCGATGGCGCGCTCGGCCTCGTGCTGAACCGCCCGACCGACATCGCGGTGGCCGAGGCGCTCGACGAGTGGGCGGCCGTCGTCGCCGCGCCGGGCTGTCTCTTCATGGGCGGGCCGGTCCAGCCCGAAGCGGCCATCGGCCTCGGCCGGTGGACCCGACCAACCGCGACGACCCGATCGTGGGGGTGCTGGCGCCGGTGGACCTCGAGGCGGACGCCGCCGGGCACGAGAACGTGCGGATCTTCATCGGCTATGCGGGATGGGGCCCGGCGCAGCTCGACGGCGAGATCGCCCATGGCGACTGGATGGTGGTCGACGCGCTCGTCGGCGACGTCGTCACCAGTGCACCCGACACGCTCTGGCGGGACGTGCTGCGGCGCCAGCGGGGCCGCCTGGCGCTGTTCGCGACGGCGGCCGAGGACCCGACGCTGAACTGACCGGTCAGGCCAGCAGCCCGCGCCCGGTGACGAGCGGGAGGTCGATCGTCGAGAGCACGCCCGGCGGCGCCGCGCACACCGCCGGGATCGCGTTCGAGGATGCGCATGCCCGTCGCGACGAGCCCGCCGGTGTTGTGGTCGCCGTCCTCGCCCATCATCTGGAGGTCGAGGGTGTACGACGGCGAACCCGTGACCGAGAGCTGGTAACCGCCGTGGCCCGGCGGCGCGGGCCAGTCCGGCGCCATGTCGGGATGCATCCGGGTGACGTGCTCGACGACGATCGCCGGGCGGCCCCGGATCCAGCCCTGCACCTCGAACCGCAACGCGGCCATGGTGCCGGCCCGGATCTCGCCGACCGCGGTGGTGAAGTCGTGCGGGGCGTCGAATCGTTCGACGACCTCGCGGACCTCGTCGAGCGCTTCGCCCAGTCCGGCGGCGATCATGTGCAGCACGCCGCCCCACGCGAAGGTCAGCGCACCGGGCACCAGGAGCAGGGGAGTGGACTCGGGCGGTTGGCCGAATCCCATCGTGTCGAAGAGGACCTCGGGCTGCATGTAGGTCGAGTAGTCGAGGTTCTCGACGATGCGGATCGTGTCGATGCGCTCGCTGAACCCGCTCACGACGAGCGGGAGGAGGTCGTTGGCGAAGCCCGGGTCGATCCCGGACGTGAAGCACGCGGTGTCGCCCTCCCGGCACGCCGCCTCGAGCTGGCGGACCCACCCGCTCGGCGCGCTGGGCGGGTAGACGAGCGAGACCACCGAGGTCGCCACCACGTGCTTGCCGGCGGCGAGGAAGCGGCACATGTCCTCGACCGCCTCCTGGGGGCGGAGGTCGCCGGTCGCGGTGTAGCAGACGACGTCGGCGTCGGACGCGAGCAGCGCCTCGGCGTCGGTGTCGCGAGCACCCCGGTCGGCTCGGGGAGCCCGCACAGGTCGGCGGCATCCTTGCCCGCCTTGGCCTCGGAGTGCACCCAGACCCCGGCCAGCTCGAGGTCGGGATGGAGCACGATGGAGCGCAGGGTGTGCGCACCGACGTTCCCGGTGGACCACTGGATCACTCGATGCGTCATGGCCGGACCGTAACGAAGGACTCCCGTGGGAGACAATGACGGACGGACGCGCCGCTCCCGTGGCCGTCCCCGGACCTCGTCGAAAGGAATCCGCGTGGTCTTCCGATTCCGCAACCCCGAGCAGCTGTCGATGGTGGACCCGGAGCGCGCGCTCCCCGGCCGGGAGGCGCCCATGCCCGTCCCCGAGCAGCATTTCGTGAACTTCCATCCGCTGCAGGGTCCGTACCCGGACGGTCTCGAGACCGCGATGTTCGCGCTCGGGTGCTTCTGGGGCGCCGAGCGGAAGTTCTGGGAGGTGCCGGGCGTGTACACGACCGCGGTCGGCTACGCCGCGGGCATCACGCCCCATCCCACCTACGAGGAGGTGTGCTCCGGCCGGACCGGTCACACCGAGGCCGTGCTCGTGGTGTTCGACCCGGAGGTCGTCTCCTACGACGAGCTCCTGCGGGTCTTCTGGGAGTCGCACGACCCGACCCAGGGCATGCGTCAGGGCAACGACGTCGGCACGCAGTACCGGTCCGGGATCTACACGTACTCCGACGCCCAGCGCGAGGCCGCCGAGCGCTCGCGCGCCGTGTACCAGGCGCACCTGACCGCGGCCGGTTACGGCGAGATCACCACCGAGATCCGCGACGCGCCGGAGTTCTACTTCGCCGAGGACTACCACCAGCAGTACCTCGCGAAGAACCCCGGCGGCTACTGCGGGCTCGGCGGCACGGGTGTGTCCTGTCCCACCGGGGTCGTCGAGGCCTGACGGCCGAGCGGGGACCGGCGCCCGTCTCAGGACGGGTGGACGAGTGGCTCCAGCGCGGTGATGTAGTCGACGAGACGCGGACGCGATCTCCAAGGCCAGCCCCGGCTCGCCGAGGTCGGGGTCGAGCCACGTCTCGGAGATCCGGCGCCAGTGCTCGGCGCGTCCGAGGAAGGGCCCGACCTCGGCCTCGCTGCCCACCTCGCGCCGCCAGACCTTCTCGACCGCGATCAGGCGCGCGATCACGGCGTCGTTCTCGGCTTCCTTCGGATGCTCGGCGTGGAAGCCGACCTCGATCGCCAGCATGCGGGCACCGGGGACGTCCCGGGCGCCGACCACCTGGGCCTCGTAGTGCTCCCGGGTCGCGCGCTCGGTCCGGAACCAGACCTTGATGCCGTACCGGTGGGCGCGGAACCGCGAGTCCGAGCTCCTCCGGGAGCAGGCCGCGCACCGCGTCGCCCACGTCGTCGAAGAGCGCCGGTTCCATGCCCTCAGCTTGCCCGATCACCCCGGCGTCGTGTCGGCCGCGGTTCAGAGCGAGATGAGGATCAACGCCGCCACGGCCAGGCCGAGGCCGGCGAGCCGGGCGCGCCCGATCCGCTCGTGGCCGAAGCCCCGGGCGAGCAGGACCGTCATGGCGGGATACAGGTTCGCGACCGGTGAGACGACGCTCAGGAGACCTCGCCGGACGGCGACGAGCAGCAGCGCGTTGGCCCCGGCGTCGGTGAGGCCCGAGATCGTGACGAGCGGTCGGGACTCGCGAGCGGGCATCAGCGGTCGGCGGAGGACGAGGAGGGCCACCAGCACGACGGCCACGGGCGCGACGCGGGCGGCGACGACGGTCCAGAGCCCGGCGCCGTCGGACGTCTCGGAGATGAGGATGAGATAGAAGCCGAAGCCGACCGCGGCGGTGAGCCCGCAGCGGATCTCCTCGCTCCGCCGCATGGACGCCGTCTCGGAGGGCGCGTCCGCCGCGCCGGCGACGACGGCGATGGCGGCGAGGGCGAGGACGATGCCGACGATCGCGGTGGCGCCGGGCTCCTCGCCGCCGGCGAGGCCCCACGTGACCTGGAGCACCGCGGCCCCCACCGCGCTGAGGGGGGCGACGACGCTGGCCCGCCCGCGGGCGAGCCCGCGGTAGAGGAACACGAGACCGAAGACCCCGAGCAGGCCGGCGACGCCACCCAGCCCGAGGTCCCGACCGGTGGGCGAGCCGCCGGTGCACAGCGCGATCGCGACGAGCAGCACGAGGCCGACGGTCTCCGTGCCGAGCACCACGGTGGTCTCGGGCGTCCGGCGCGACGCGAGCCCGCCGGTGAAGTCCCCGCTGCCCCACGCGATCGCGGCGAGCAGCCCGAGCAGAATCGCCACGCCGGCACGCTAGCCAGCGTGCCGGAAGGTCTCCCGGGCCGCGTGCGCGAGCGAGCCCGCACCAGAACGGGCAAGATGCCCGTGTACGTGCGCGCCGCCGGTCGTTGGCCGTGTCGTCGCGGGCACACGTGTCCAGGATGGCGGGACCGCCAAGAGGCGAGACTCAGTCTGATGCCACTTTCACGGCGAATGGCGAGGTTCAATCGACACGTCACGAACCGCCTGACGCGTCACATCGCGGATGGGCCCCTGGCTTCGCCATCGTGATGCACGTTGGTCGTCGTTCGGGTCGCCAGTACGAGACGCCCGTGAATGTCTTCCGTTCGGGAGACCGCTACGTGTTCGCGCTGACCTACGGAGAATGTGAGTGGGTCGCGAATGTGCTCGCGGGCGCGCAGGTGCCGCATCCGGACCCGCCGCCGTGAGGTCGAGCTCACGGATCCCGAACGCCTGCAGGATCCCACCCGCCGACTGATTCCGATCCCGGCGCGCTGGATCCTGAAGCTGATCGACGTCGAGAGCTTCCTGTCGCTGCGAGCTGAGACGAGCGCCGTAGCTGCCGATCCGGCCGAGTGACATCGGGGAGCGCGACCATCAGCCCGTGCCGAAGATCATGATCGAGCCGGTGTAGTTGGCGACCCACACGTCGCCGGTGGTGCGGTCATAGGTGATCCCGATCGGGTGGTACCCGGTCTGGACGTCCTGCACGTCGGCCATCGTGGTCGCGTCGAGCTCGCTCATCGTGCCCGACTCGTAGTTGACGACGTAGAGGTGCTTGCCGTCGGTCGAGATCGCCATGCTGCGGGGTGCGCTTCCTGTCCGGACCTTGGTCTGCACCGTCCCGCTGGCCGGGTCGATCTTGGCGACGGTGCCCTCGCCGTTCAGCGTCGCGTAGAGCGTCGCGCCGTCGGGTGACATCACGAGATGGCGGGGTCCCGAGCCCACGCCGTAGATCCACGAGACGCCGAAGGTCGCGAGGTCGATCCGGGCGATGTCGTGGGTGCCCATGACGGCGACGTACGCGGTGCTCGAGTCGGGGGTGACGACGATGCCGCGCGGATAGGCGCCGAGTGGGATGCGCTCGACCTCGGTCTGGGTCGCGGTGTCGATGATGCTCGCGTCGAACGTGCACCAGTTGGTCACGATCACGTACCGGCCGTCCGGGGTGGTCGCCACGTACTTGGGGACGGAGCCGACGAGGATCACGTCGTCGATGGTGAGGGTCTTGACGTCGATCCGGTACACGTAGCTGCGGTCGTAGCCGTCCGCGGGATGGCACTGGTCGCTGCCCTCGGGCCCGAACCCCTCGCCGTACATCGAGTAGTTGGAGACGTACGCCTTGGAGCCGTCCGGGCTGAACGCCACCTCGACCGGCGCACCGCGCGACGTCCCGGGGTGATCCGTGACGCCGAACGCGGCCAGGTCGACGGTGTCCGGGATCGTCTTCACGAGACCCCCGGACCGGTCGTAGACCGTGATCGAGTGCTTGTACATCATGTTCTGCGCGAACACGAGGCCCCGGCCGGACGCGACCACGCTCTTGGGCGAGATGTCACCGGTCACCGTGTCGAGCAGCGTGAGGGTGCCGTCGGAGTCCGGCACGGGGAGCGTGGTGGTGGTCGTGGTGGTCTCGTGGACGACGAGGACGACGGCGGACTCGCGTCGCCCGTGCGCACGACGCGCGCCGCGCGGTTCCCACCGGAGTCGTCGTTGCCCGTCCCGGCCAGGGCGACGCTGGCGGCCACCACCGTCGCCGCGATCGCGACGGCGAGCAGGATGCGTCTCATGCGTGGACCTCGGGTCGGATGCGGGGGAGGACGAGCCGGGCGAAGCGCTCCGCCTCCTCCCGGTGGGGATAGCCGGAGAGGATGAAGGCGTCGATGCCGAGCTCGCGGTAGTCGGCCAGCTTGGCCGCGACCTGGTCCGGATCACCGACGATGGCCGCGCCACAGCCGGAGCGGGCCCGGCCGATGCCGGTCCAGAGATGCTCCTCGACGAACCCGTCGTCGGTGGCGGACGCGCGCAGCTCGGACTGGCGGCGCACCCCGGCCGAGGTGCTGTCCAGCGAGCGGTCGCGGATCGCGTCGCCGACACCGTCGTCGAGGCGACTCACGAGGCGCGCCGCGGCATCACGCGCCTCGGCTTCGGTTTCCCGCACGATCACGTGCACGCGATACCCGAACCGGAGCGAGCGGCCGTGCCGTGCGGCGCGGGTGCGCAGATCCGCGACGATCGCCGCCACCTCGTCGCGGGTGTCCGGCCACATCAGGTACACGTCGGCGGCTCGAGCCGCGACCTCCCGGGCGGGCTCGGACAGTCCCCCGAAGTAGAAGGGCGGGCAGTGTCCGGAGACGGTCGTGACTGCCGGCGGCTCGACGGTCAGGTCGTAGAACGCTCCGTGGTGGTCCACCGGCTTCCCGTCGAGCAGCGTGCGGAGCACCTGCATGACCTCGAGCGTCCGCGCGTACCGGGGTGCCGAATCGAGGGTCTCGCCCGGGCGATCGCTCGAGATGATGTTGACCGTCAGCCGGCCCCGGAGCATCCGGTCCAGGGTCGCGAGCTGCCGCGCGAGCTGCGGCGGCCAGACCTCCCCGCACCGCACCGCGACGAGCAGCCGCGTCCGGGCGAGCGTCGGGGCGATCGCGGCTCGCGAAGGCGACGGTGTCGATGCCGAGCCGGTAGCCCGAGGGGAGCAGCACGTTGTCGAAGCCCGCACGGTCCGCGGTCCGCACGATGTCGGCACAGTGCTCCCACGACGATCGGAGCGCGGGGTCCGGGACCCCGAGATACTCGTAGTCGTCGTCGCACAGCGCGCCGAACCAGGCGATCTCCGGCGTCGGGACGGGCGGGGCCGTGGTCACGGCAGCGGACGTCCGTCCGAGGCGGCGACGATGCGGTAGCAGTCGGACCGGTCGAGGTGGACGCGGAGCGCGTCCGTCGCGGCCCGGAGGTGCGCCGGCCGTTGCGTCCCGACGATCGACACCGGCCGGGTGGGGTGCGCCAACGTGAACGCGACCGCCACCGCGGCCCGGCTCACTCCCTCGCGCGCCGCGAGCTCGTCGAGCACGTGGAGCAGTGGCGGCGGTACGTCGTCGCCGGAGACGATCCGGCCTCCCCCGAGCGGGCTCCAGACCAGCGGCGTCACACCGTCGCGTGCGCACCGGTCGAAGGTGCCGTCGCGCAGAGGATCGAGGTGCACGGCGCTGTACTCGGGCTGGGACGTCACCAGCCGGTCACCGAGGAACGACCGCAGGGCGTCGTGTTGGCCGGGCGAGTGGTTCGAGATGCCGATGGCGCGGATCTTGCCCTCGTCACGGAGCGCGAGCAGCGTCGTGGCCACGACCTCCGGATGGGCGAAGAGGTCCGGCCGGTGGATCTGGTAGAGGTCGATCGCGTCCACCTCGAGCCGGTGGAGCGAGGCCTCGCACGCTCGCCGGAGCCCCTCGGCGCTGGAGTCGTACGGGACCGGAGGACGGATCCCACCCTTGGTGGCGAGCACGATCTGGTCGCGCAACTCGGGCGCGTCGGAGAGGACCCGCCCGAGCAACGCCTCGCAGGCTCCGAAGCCTGCGCCACCCCAGTCGAGCCCGTAGACGTCGGCGGTGTCGACGAGGTGCATCCCGCACTCGAGCGCGGTGTCGAGCGCCGTGCGGGCGTCGCGTACGTGCTCGTGGGTGAAGCGCCAGCATCCGAACGCGAGCGGTCCGACGTGGATACCGGAGGCGCCCAGCTCGCGCGTCCCGGCGTCGACGAGGTTCTCCACGGTTCGTACGCTAGGACACCCATGGATGCGATCCGCTACGGCATCGTCGGCGCCGGGATGATGGGGCTCGAGCACTTCCGCAACCTGCAGGCGCTCGACGGCGCGGTCGTGACCGCCGTCGCGGACCCGCACGAGGCATCGCGCACGTGGGCCCGGATGACCGCCGGTGACGACCCGCTCGCGTGCTTCGTGACGCACGAGGAGCTCCTCGACTCCGGACTCGTCGACGCGGTCGTCGTCGCCACGCCGAACATGACCCACGCGGCGGTGTTGCGCGACGTGCTCGCGTCGCCACTCCCCGTGCTCGTCGAGAAGCCGCTCTGCACGACGGTTGCGGACTGCCGTGAGGTCGTGGACGCCACGCGTGCGCGGGCCGCGATCGTCTGGGTCGGGCTCGAGTACCGGTACATGCCGCCGGTCGCCCGGCTCGTGGAGGAGGTGCACGGCGGCGCGGTCGGCGCGGTGAAGATGGTCGCGATCCGCGAGCACCGGTTCCCATTCCTCCCCAAGGTCGCGGACTGGAACCGCTTCAGCCGGAACACGGGCGGCACGCTCGTGGAGAAGTGCTGCCACTTCTTCGACCTGATGAACCACATCGTGGGTGCGGCGCCGGTCCGGGTGCTCGCGTCCGGGGGCCAGGACGTGAACCACCTCGACGAGCGCTACGACGGCGAGCGACCCGACATCCTCGACAACGCCTTCGTCGTCGTCGACTACGAGGACGGGACCCGCGCGTCCCTGGACCTGTGCATGTTCGCCGAGGGATCCGAGCACCAGGAGGAGCTCTCGGTGGTCGGTGACGCCGGCAAGGTGGAGGCATTCCTCCCGAGCTGCGAGGTGCGCGTCGGCACACGTGCCGGCGGCCGGCCGGGGGTGCGATCCGAGACCGTGCACGACGGGCGGGTCGCACACGAGGGCTTCCATCACGGCTCGAGCTACCTCGAGCACGTGGACTTCCTCGAAGCGGTGCGGTCGGGGGAGCGCCGAAGGTCGACGTCGAGGCAGGACTGCTCTCGGTGGCCATCGGCGTCGCCGCGCACCGGGCGATCGACGAGGCCCGGGCGGTGACCCTCGCCGAGGTCCTCACCGGTTGAGTCGGCACCGGGGACTGGCGCGCCCGCCGTCGGATGCGAGAGCGTGAGCCCATGGCGCTGGTACGGATCGACCGACCCCACCCCCACACCGCGGTGGTCACGCTCGACCGCCCCGAGCGACTGAACGCGATGTCGATCGAGCTGGTGATCGAGCTCGACGAGCGCCTCGAGGAGATCGCGGCCGACAACGACACGTGGGTGGTGGTCCTCACCGGCGCCGGCCGGGCGTTCTGCTCGGGGCTCGACCTCAAGGACTACGGGATCATCCCCAACATCGACGGGCTCACCGTCGGGCGGATCGCGCAGCGGTCGATGCGGTACTACTCGCGGCTGATCCTCACGTTGCGCCGGATGCCCCAGCCCGTCATCGCCGCGGTCAACGGGCCGGCGTACGGGGGCGGGATGTGCCTCACGCTCGGGGCCGAGATGCGGCTCGCGGCCGAGAGCGCGACGTTCAACGCGACGGGGATCGTCAACGGTCTCACCAGCACCGAGCTGGCGGCGAGCTGGCTGCTGCCCCGGCTCGTCGGTGCCGCGCACTCGAACGACATGCTCCTCACCGGCCGGCGGATCGACGCCGGCGAGGCGTACCGCATGGGCCTGGTGTCGCGCGTGATCCCGGACGCGGAGCTGCTCGAAGCCGCGCTGGCGATCGCGGCGCGCATGTGCGAGTTCAGCCCCTACGGGCTCGCGATGACCAAGGACATCCTCTGGGTGAACCTGGAGAATCCGAGCCTCGAGGCCGCGATCGAGATCGAGGACCGCAACCAGCTGATGCTGGGCTTCACCGAGAACCTCCAGGAGGCGATACGTGCGTTCGACGCCGGACGCGACCCCGTCTACACCGACGAGCCCCGCAGGGATCTCTTCGGCTGACGCTCTGCACGCCACCTCTCGGTGGGCCTGGCTCTACCAGGAAGGTCCTCACATGGAGACACAGCCGTTCATTGATTGGTACACGGCCCGCCGCCTCAGGGTTTCCGGGCGACAGCCAGCCCGCACCATCCGCACAAGCGAAACTGGAGTTGACCCGGTTGCGTGGACCCCGGATGGCTACGCGGACTCGCTGGTGGTTCTGCGTCAGCACTCGGTCGCTGTCTCGGGGCGACAGCGTGCACGTCGGCCGTCCGCGAGGCACCGCATGGAGTTGGCATTCGGCAGCGCGTCGGGCAGCGATGAGGCATGCCCGTTCAGCAAACGACACGGGCGTTCTGTCGCTATCTCAGACAGGGACCCTTCGATATGGTTTTGTTTGGTTAGCCGAGGATTTCTTCGGCCGAATTCGTAGGGCGGCCGGGGCCCGCGGAAATTAGAATCTGTTCTCATTCCGCGAGGAGGACACCCGTGACGCGTCGATTTCCCTTCCCCCACCCCTTCGGCTGGTTCATGGTCGCGTACGCCGACGAGCTCGCCCCGGGCGAGGTGACGGCGGTGCGGTACTGGAGCACCGAGCTGGTCCTCTGGCGCGAGGAGGCGGGGGAGTTCCACCTCCAGGACGCGTACTGCCCGCACCTCGGCGCGCACCTGGGCGTCGGGGGCAAGGTCCAGGGCGCGAGCCTCGAGTGCCCGTTCCACGGTTGGACCTTCGACGGAGCCGGCGCCTGCACGAACATCCCGTACTCGGAGCGCTCGAACCGCAAGGCGCAGCTGAAGACCTATCCGGTGTGTGTGCGCAACGGGATGGTGTTCGCGTGGCGTCATCCCGACGGCGTCGAGCCCCGGTGGGAGATCCCGGTCATCGAGGAGGTCGGCGATCCCGCCTGGAGCGACTACTACCGGTCCTCCTACGTGATCAACACCGTGCCCCAGGAGATGGCCGAGAACGGGGTGGATCCCGCGCACTTCCGGTACGTGCACGGCACGGACGACGTCGCGGAGATGGAGAGCTACGAGCAGGACGGCCCGTTCTCCACGATGCTCTCGAAGCAGAGCTACGTCACGCCGCGTGGCGTCACCCACGGTCGCATCGACGTCTACAACTACGGCCCGGGGATGGCCAAGGTCTGGTTCTCGGGGATCGTCGACGCGATCAACATCGCCACCACGACCCCGATCGACGAGGACCACACCCAGGTCCGGTTCAGCTTCACGGTGCGCAAGTTCGAGGACGCCACGATGACCTCGACGGTCGCCGAGGCGTTCGTGGCCGAGATCAACAAGCAGATCGTCGAGGACACGCCGATCTGGGAGCACAAGGTGTTCCTCCCGGTCCCGGCCCTCGCGGACACCGACGGCCCGATCCTGAAGTTCCGGAAGTGGTACTCGCAGTTCTACGCGGAGCCGGTGGACGTCGGGGTGTCCTGAATGGGTGCGGGGGAGTGGGCCAGCCACCACGCGATCACCACGCTGATGTACCGCTACGCCGAATGCGTCGATGCGGCCGACTTCGACGGCATCGGCGCGCTGTTCGCCCGTGGTGAGATCACCAACCGCGGCGTGCCCGGCGCGATCGTCGGCGCCGACGCGGTCGCGAAGCTCTACCGCACGACCAACAAGGTCCACGCCGACGGCACGCTGCTCACGCGGCACCTCACCACGAACGTCGTGGTCGACATCGACGAGGCCCGCGACGTCGCGGCGGCGCGCTCGTCGTTCGTCGTCTTCCAGGCGACGCCGACCGTCCCCCTCCAGCCGATCGTGGCCGGTCGCTACCGGGACCGTTTCGAGCGCGTCGACGGGGAGTGGGGGTTCGCGCAGCGGGAGATGACCGTCGAGCAGATCGGCGACGTCTCCGATCACCTGCTGATCGACCTCGGCCGGCTCACCCGCTGAGGCGGCTCACGGCCCGGTCGATGATGCGGCCGAAGGTCTCGGGATCCTGGGCACCCGGGACGCCGACGCTGCCGGCGAAGAAGAAGGTGGGCACGGCCATGACGTCCCGGTCGGCGGCGCCGCGCAGCTCCGCCCGGACCTCCTCGGCGCCCTCGCCGGCGCGCAGCCCGCGCTCGACGCGCGCCGGGTCGAGGCCGACGCTCTCGGCCAGCTCCACGAGCGTCCCCTCGTCCGCGACGTTGCGACCCTCGACCAGGTAGGCCTCGAGCAGCCGGCGCTCGATCGCCCACTGCCGGTCCGTTCCCTCGGCCATCCACACGACTCGGTGCGCGTCGAAGGTGTTGACCCTCAGCGCCCGGTCCAGGCGGATCTCGAGCCCGACGTCGGCCGCGGCAGACGCGATGCGGGCGATGACCTCCGCGGCTCCTTCCTCGCCGCCGAACTTGCGGGCGTAGGCGTCCGCGACGGGCGTCGGCTCGTTCCGGGCGCGGGGGTCGAGCTGGTAGGCCCGCCAGCTCACCTCCAGCGAGTCGCGGTGAGGCGAGTCGGCGAGGGCCCGGGCGAACTGGTGCTGGCCGATGTAGCACCACGGGCAGACGATGTCGGAGTAGATCTCGACGAGCACGGCGCCAGCGTAGGGCGACCGGCCCAGACGGCAAAAAGGGCTCAACCGGACCTGAACCGGGTCGATCCATGCAGCTATGCAATGGGCAGACGATCCGCGTCGGGCCGCCGTCTACGCGGCAGGTGCATTCGGCGTCGCCGGCCCCGTCACGATCATCGGCGCGTGCTCGCCAACGGCGACACCTACACGGCGAACGGCGGGACGACGCTGCCGATCTTCCTCGCGGGAGTCGCCGCGACCCTCGTCGCCGCCGTCATCCCGTTCCTTCCCTGGCGACGCTGGGGGACGCGTTCCACGCTCGTGCTCCCGCTGCTCGCGGTCGCCATGGTCGTGGCCGCCGAGATCAGCTCGCGCTCCTCGCGCACGGTCGACGGGGTCATGTCGACGTCGAGCATCGTGACGCTGATCTTCGTCTGGATCGGGCTCACGCAGCGACGCTGGTGGTCGCTGGCGTGTGCGCCGGTCGTCGCCGCCGCGCTGTGCCTGGCCTTCGCGGCCGAGGACGCCCCCGTGTCGGTCACGACGACGGTCGTGTGCGTGCTGCTCTCGGCGGCGATCGGAGAGCTGATCGCGTTCGTGAAGCACGCCGACGCGGTGCGGAGCGACGAGCTCGGCCAGGTGATCGAAGGGAGCTCCGATCTCCGCCAGGAGACCGACTCGGGCGCGGCGGCCGCCCGCCTGGTCGACACGGTGGCCGGGCTGCTCGGCGTGCCCAACGTGGCCGTGTACCTCAACGTGGGCGACGGCCGGTTCGCGCTCGCCGCGTCGGAGGGCGACATCCAATGGGAGCGGCACCGGCCGTTCTCCGGGACGACGGGCATCTCGGTCCGCGCCGTCGACGCGGGCACCGAGCTCACCATCCCCCTCGTCGGCCGCTCCGGGAGCGTGCGGGGAATCGCCGTCGGCGCCGGACGCCGCCGCCAGGACGAGTTCATGCTGCGGCTCGCGCAGATCCTCGGGGAGCAGGCGGGGCACCGTCTCGACGACCTCGCGACCTTCGACGCGCTCTCCGACGAGAGCCGTCGCGACGCACTGACCGGCGTCGGCAACCGCCGGCAGGCCGTCGAGTGGCTGGATCAGCTCGGGGACCGTGACGTGGTGGCAGTCGTCGACCTCGACGACCTGCGCGGGATCAACGCCCGATCGGGCCACCGCGGTGGCGACGAGGCGCTCCAGGCCGTCGCCCAGTACCTGCACGACGCGATCCGCACCGGCGACGCAGTGGCGCGCCTGGGTGGCGACGAGTTCGTGGTGTTCCTCCACGACGTCGGTCCCGCGGCCTTCCCCCTGATCGAGCGCATCGCCGAGGACTGGAACCTCGCCAACCCCGACGCGACGTTCAGCGTCGGCGCCGCCGTCGTCGCCGACGGCGACCCGGACGCGGCGCTCCAGGCCGCCGACCACGCGCTCTTCGAGGCCAAGGAGCACGGCAAGGCGCGGACCCAGGTGGCCCCGTCGTCGGGCGACGCGGTGTCGGTGGGCGACGCCTCGGGCTTCTAGCTGCTCATCCTTCGACGGGATCGCGCCACATCGTCCATGTCGGTGGACCGTCGGCGGCGGGGAAGAGCTTGTCGGTCTCCGCGAACCGCTGGCGCGAGTAGTACGCGAGGTTCCGTTCCTTGTCGGTCTCGAGGTAGGCGGACCGGCCGGCGGCGTCCGCGCGGGCAACACCGCGCCGAGCAGGCGCGTCCCGTACCCCTTGCCCTGGTGGGCCGGCTCCACGCCGAGCGTCGCGAGGTACCAGTGCTCGGCCTTCGGGTGCACCGCCTCGACCTTGCGCAGGTACTTGAGCGACCGGACGAGGGCGAGGGGCGCGATGGGAGCCACGCGCGAGCAGGTGGAGGAACTGCCGCAGCTGGCGTGACGGCCCCGGCGGGTAGGCACCGGGCGAGAGCCAGATGGCGCCGCCCACGATCGTGCCGTCGACGGTCGCGACCCAGGCCTCGCCGTGCTTGTACGCGTCCAGGAGTCCGGCGATGAAGAACGCGCGCATCCCGATGATGCGCGAGCGGTCCCGCGGGAGGAGGTAGGTCATGATCGGCGAGTCGTCGAAGGCGCGGGCGAGGACCTCGGCCGTGACGCGGATCTGCGCGAGCTGGATGGGTTGGACCTCGACATCGGCCACGCACGGAGCGTACGTGCTCGCCGCGGCCTACCGTGGGCCGATGCGTGACTCCGTGACCGTCCACATGCAGGCGCCCCCCGAGCGGATCTGGGCGTTGCTGAGCGACGTGACGCGGATCGGCTCGTACAGCCCCGAGACGTTCGAGGCCGAGTGGCTCGACGGTGCGACCGCCCCGGCCGTCGGGGTGCGCTTCCGCGGGCACGTCAAGCGCAACGGCAAGGGTCCGACGTACTGGTCCCCGTGCGAGATCACGGTCTGCGAGCCGGACCGCGAGTTCGCCTTCGGCGTCGGCGCGCCCGGCAAGGTGCTCAACACCTGGCGCTACGTGCTCGAGCCGTCCGGCGACGGCACCGACGTGACCGAGTCGTTCGAGCTGACCGACACGCTCGCGCTGCGCACGTACTGGGCGCTGCTCGGATGGGCGCGCGGCAGGACCAACCGCAACGGCATGCGGACGACCCTCGAACGCATCAAGGCCGAGGTCGAGGCACCCGGCGCCTGACGCGGATCATCGTGGACCGGGTGTCAGACACAGAGAATCTCGTCGTCGACCGCGGTCACGCGCTCGTAGGCCCGAGCGAGGCGGTCCCGGGCCGCCGCGATCTTCTCCGGTGTGAGGTCCTCCACCACCAGGAGGTGCCGCACCCCGTTGCTCGCTTCGACGAGCTCGCGGTGCGCCGCGACGACGTCGACGTTGTTGATCACCTGGCGAGCGTACTGCGCTCGGCCCGCGGCGGCTTGCTGCGCGCCGGACCGGGTCAAGTGATCCGCGTGGCGTAGACGACCAGGCGATGGTCGTGCGTGCCGTTCCTGAACGTCCCGGCACAGGTGACGAGCGTGAGATGGGAGCGGCCGTCGGTCGACGGCTGTGGCGGGGTGCCGACGACGGGTCCGGCACCGTAGATCTGCGCGAGCACCTCGGGGGCTGCGGCCTGATCCAACGAGTACGCGCTCGTGCGGGTCACCGAGAAGCGGACGTCGAGTCCCACGTGGGTGTCGCGGACGACGACGGGGTCGCCGGGCCGCAGGGCGTCGAGGTGCGCGAACACGGCCGGCGCGCCTCCTGGACCGTCGATGTGCCCGGCCATGAGGGCGGTGCTGCGCGCGCCGGGGACCGCACTCCCGCGGTACCAGAAGGCCTGCTGCCACACCGGGTCGCCCGCCGGGCCCATCGGGGCGTCCATCACGTTGCCCGGTGTGAGCCCGACACCGGCCACCGGCGCGCTGACGCCGAGTGACGGCAACTCGAGCTCCAAGGGCACCGGAACGGGACCGGCGCGCAGGTCCACGCTCGCGTCGGTGAGCCGGCGCGGCACGAAGCCGGACCGGTCGCGTCCGGTGGGCCGGAAGGACGGGACGTCCGGCCGGTCCACCGCGGCCGCGATCCCGGGGGTGGTCGCGGACCCGGCGAGCAGCGCCGACGCCAGCAGCATCATCGCCAGGCGATGGCCGACCGGCAGGACCGACCGCATCGACGCCGACAACGGGCTAGTGCTCGGTGGCCGGCGCCACGGGGCGTCGCGCCCGGTGCCGCCACCAGGCTTCGGCGGCACCGACGGCGAGGACGCAACCGAACATCGCGCCGAGCCACGCGGAGCCCGGTCCGGGCAACGGGCCTCCACCGGTGCGCGGTGGGCCGGTCACACCCGGCACGTCGGGAGTCCCGGACGTTCCGTTCCCCGACGACGTCCCCGGTTGCCCACCGGTTCCGGTCGCGGTGGCCGTACCACTGCCGGGCGCGGTCGGTCCGGACGCCGTCGTGGTCGTGGTCGTCGCCGGGAGCGAGGTCGCACAACTCGGCTGCGTGAACGTGTCGGTGTCCAGGGTCACGGCGCCGTTGCGTGCGAGCGCGCGGCCCTCGACGGTGACGCCGGTCGTCACGGTGATCGAGGTCAGGGCCATGATGTTGCCGACGAACACCGACCCGGTGCCCAGCGTCGCGGAGCTGCCGACCTGCCAGAAGACGTTGCACGCCTGGGCGCCGTTGATCAGGCTCACCGTGCTGGCCGAGCCGGTGATCAAGGTGGAGTCGGTCTGGAAGATGAAGACCGAGGTCGGGTCGCCGGCGCCGTCGAGCACGAGCGGTCCGGTCAGGCCGAGCGGCCATTTGCTCGGTCCGGCGTAGACGCCGCCCTGCAGGGTGAGGTTCGCGAGATCGGCGGTCGTCGTCCCGTCGAGCGGCCGGCCGGCGGCATCCACGTACGCGGCCGTGAGGTCCGACTGCGCCTGTTGCGCGGCGGCGTTGGTCGTGTCGGTCGTGCCGGGGGCAGCACGATGCCGGGCGGGAAGCCGGTGATCGACGTCCCCGGCCAGAGGCCCGAGGCTGTTGTCGAGGATGCTGGCTCCGGTGTTGGTCACCGTCGAGCCGCCCAGCACGGAGTAGTTGGCCGAGGTCCCGAGCGACGACCGTCGGGACGATGGCCGCGGTCGCGGTGCTCCCGAGGGTGGCGGCTCCGATCATCGCGGCCAGAGTGCAGGTGGTGAGGGTGGCGGCCCAACGGCGCGCCACCGGGAGGTGCGTGGTCATGATCTGGCTCGTCTCGTACGCGGCACGGCATCGCCATCAGCGGCACCGCCGCCGCAGGGGGACTGGCCCGTGTACGTACGATCCGCTGACCAGGTCTGCTGGAGGACGGGCCCGACGGGTCGGGCATCCTCTGCGTGGGCCAGCACAGGGCGGGATGTCGGCGCCCTCTGCTCGGAGTATCGGCTTCCGAGGCACCGGAGTTGAGGGAATCGTCCTCGCCGCCGCGTGGCGAGGGTCACGATGGTGGAGGTGGGGGGAGTCGAACCTGCGCAGGATGGTGCTGACCGGTGACGACGGATGATGGCGAATGCTGTTTCCGCTGGTCAGGGTCGGTGAGCGCTGCTGCCCGCTGTTGGTCCCTCGCGCGCCCTTCGCGAAAAGTCTGTGACCAATCCGTGACCAGAGAGGAAGCGTCGCAATCGGCGTGAGTCCCCCGCCGATGCCGGGGCACTACCGCAAGAAGAACTCAGCCACAGGTGCCGCACGTTCTTCACCGACAGGTGCTTTTCGTCGAGGACAAGTCGAGCTTCGAGAACCCGACTCGTCCCTGAACGAAGAGCCCCCTTTCGCGGATGGGCTCAGCTCAGCGCACCACTACCTGCGGATCCCGCTCTGAAGGCGCGGTCACCGGGTGAACCTCGCCTGGATCTCGAGGTCGGGTCCTTCGTCCAGCCAGGACCGCAGCTTGGCGACGTGGTGCTCGATGTGCTCGTCGAGGTCAGGCAGGCGCACTTGCAGTCCGAGGTCGATCTGCAGCACCCGGCGAGCGGCGATGAGGGCGCCGAAGAGCACCGGGTCCTCGATCGGCCAGGGTCTGACCGAGCGGTAGCCCTCCCGCAGGGCGTCGCCTAGCGGTTGGGACCCCTTCACCCGATCGAGTGGGCAGACCGTGTTGACCGCATCGATCACCGGGAACCCGAACATGACGTCCTGGAAGTCGATGACGGTGAGCCCGTCACGTCCGGCGAGGACGTTTTTCCAGGTGAAGTCACCGTGCAGCAGGTGCGGGCGCTGGGGTGGGTCCGCCCAGAGGGCATCGATCGCCTCCTGCGCCGCGTGCCGGGCGTCGTCCACGACGTGTCCGTACCGCTCGTGGCACTCGGCGAGGCGGTCGTCGATCTCGAAGTGGAGGACGCGGTTCGCCACCATGGCACCGGCGGGGGCAGCGATGTCTCCTCGTGCCGCAGCCTGCTCGTGCAGCTCGGCCAACAGCGCACCCGCCTGACGCATCCGATCGGGATCCGCACGGTCTCGGAGCCGAGCGCCGCGAACCCATTCGAACAGAACGCAGGTGCGGATGCCGTCGACGTCCGGCACCTCGACCTCTGTGGCCACCCCGCCGTTGCGGTCGGGGCAGACCCGAGCGACGCTGATGGACGTCTGGTCGCTGATCTGGTCCGTCCATGCCGCCTCGAGCTGCTCGGTCTCCCGGGGGTGGATCCGAAGCGCCGGAGACACCCGGAGCGCTCGTCGGGTACCGCCGACCAGATCGACGTGGAACACTGTGTTGAACGCCGTGGCGTGGAGGTGGAGGGCCGCCACCCGACCGCGATGGGCGCGCAGTGCCTCGCGCGTGACGGTCCGCAAGCGCCCTTGCTGACCCGCCCCCGTGAGCGACGCGAGGGGGTTGCAGCGCGGCCGCTCACCACCGCACCCCCGAGAGGCGAGTGCCGGCCCCGCTGGCCACGGCTTCGACACCAAGGTCAACGGGGACTACATGCTCGGCCACATTCCCGAGTGTTGCAGGCGCTTCGAATTGGACCAGGCACCGTCACCCGTCGTGGAGCCCCACCCAGCGGTCACGAATGTCACCCGAACGCGTTCACTGTCCGCCTGGCCACCCATACGGTGGCTGAAGGGACAGTGAAGAGGCCGGAGGAACGAACACACCGGTATGACCACCCAGGCGTTTCGGAATGACCCCAGAGTCGTGGGGCTAGGCCAGCTACCAGCTACGCTTGTACTCGCCAGCATCGCACGGATGAATTTCGAGTTCGCCGCAAGGTGGGGCCCTCTGAGACAGGCAGTCATTTCGTAGTGGCCACCTGCGGCGGGGCGCGCAATGTCCGCCGTAATCGACTTGTCGCCATGAAGTTCGCCACAGTCGCGCCCTGGCTTCTTGACCTCGACCCGCCTGCGGCCTACACTCCATTCACCGTGTTTGGGTCAGCAATCTCCGGACCTGGGTGGGGGAAGCCAACACTGCTCCAGGTCACGAGGACACGGCCGCGGAGAAGTCGATCTACCGGCGGGCGACAAGTGCTGGTCACGATGCCACTCGGGTTCGAGGTCGTCACGCACGGGTCGTGAAGCGCAGTGTTGCTGAGATAGACGATCACGTCCGAGAACGACGATGTCATCGTGTACCTCGACGCGGCTGCCACGCAGCGGGATGTTTGAACGTCCAGCTGTAGCCACGGTCAAACGTCTCCACCGCCACTGCGTCAGACACGCTGGTTGCTAGCGGATGAACGCATTACTTGCCTTTTCCGCATCGCTCGTGCTGGCTCTCGCTTGCCGTTCCGGAGGAGCACCCAAAAAGCGATAGCAGCGCAACCGTCGCTAGAAGCCTCACCATCGTTGATTGGACGATCATCGTTACCTCCCGGCCCCGCTCGAAGCACAGTCCCTCGTACTCCAGTCCAGAGCGCCCACCACCCAGGCGTGGGGCAATGTCCCCGGCGGTTCACGGCTCTACCGGCACGGGTCCCGTACGCTCTGGCCGTGCTCTGGTACGTCGTAGTTATCGGTCTTCCGTTCCTCGTCATGGGGCTAGCGATCATCTGCATGGGTGCCCTGGTGAAACGGAACGGGCGGCGAAACGATTGGCGCCACGGCTGGCGGCCCTGACCCACCCAGGCCTGCGCCACCGTCACTAGCCATTCCCGGCCTCGGCTATGACCCTCTCGTCCCCTAAATCATCCGTAATCGAGCGGATCTCGGCTCGCATGCGGTCCGTCACCGTCGTGTCGCCGACGGCCTTACCGGTCGCGATCTGGACGGCTAACGCCTCGGCCTCCGCCATCGTCAGCCGTTGGGAATGGTGAGCAAGCGCGTTTGCGACGGACCCCGGCAGCCTCCGGCGATCCGATGTAGTTGCCCAGCTGCGACACGGACAGTGCCATGTACAGGAGGCGTCGCGTCTCGTCCAGATCAGCCCGGCGCTTCTCCTTCTCAGCGTGTAGCTCTCGCATGCCGTCGACCGTCGCGACCGAGTCCAGCACCAACGAGAACACCTCCGACGGAGCCATCACCGTCCGCTGCGAGAACGATTGTCCCGGCAACCAGGGACGCGAGTCCGATCAACAGGGGGAGCACCTCAGCAGTTTCGTCGGCGGTGCCGCTCCTCCTGCGGACCACCTCTCAGCGTCAACTGGACGAGCAGAGCATCCGGCCCTGCGGGCCGGCCCGTCGTCGTTTGTGTAGCGGTGCGTATTGGGATCAAGAGCGGCGCCCCTTCGGGGCGCCTCGGGCGCCTCCGCCGCCGAAGCGGCGGCTGCGGTGCCCCCGAGGGCTCCGGCGAAGTAGCTCCGTTCTTTGAGCCCAAGCCGCTTGCGCTGCACGAACCTGCGCCATCGTGAGGCCCCAGCGTTTCGATGCGCTCCATGGCCGGTAGCGGTCGTTGCCGGTGATGACTTCGCCGGTGTGCTTGTCGACCCACGGCATGACGGCTCGGTCGTCGGCAGTCTTGCTGACGTACTTGGCGCAGTACCAGGCGTGGCCGGGCTGCGCGAGCTTGACGTCGATCTCGTGGCCGAAGCCCCGCTCGATGGCGAGTTCGCGGAGCGGGCAGTGCGGGTCCTTCGCTCGGTAGTCCGCGAGGAGCCGGTCGAGGTGTTGCCGACGCGCAGCAGTAGATGGAAGTGCAGCGCGCCGCGTCTTCTGCACCTCGCGCCGCGCGGCGTATTCGACGTCGCCGTACCGGCGTCGCAGGTAGGTCATGAAGTGCGCTGAACCGCAGGCCGGCCGTCGTGTTCCACCACGCGAGGTTGGTCCCGCCCTCGGGCGTGCACGCGCACGCTCGCCGGATGGCAGCAGGTGCCGCGCGTCGCCGGGCGCGGTGAGTGTGATGAAGACGATCCGATCGGTCGGGTCGGTCATTCCAGCCCGACGCGAAGATGCGCCGGACTCGCGTGCCGGTAGCTGGTCCGCATGGTCCGCACCGTTGCCGCGGCGGTTCGTTGGCATCGGCGACGCACCCGGAGGTCGCACGCGAGACACACGAACCAGACTTCGGCATGTCACACCGTTCGTGGATCGTGCATCGTCGGCTGTGGCCGGCGTATTTCCAGTGATGCTTGGTCGCCGGTCACGACGCACCGCTTCGCTGGCCGTTCGGTTCGCGGGGCGCATCACGCCACCGCCTGCTGTCGCTTCGGACCGCGCGCCGGCTCCGAGGAGCACGACGAGCCGAGCGGATGCCGCGCTCGTCTTGACCTGGACCGGGAGGCCTTGCGTCCGCACAAGTCCGCTCAACCCACCGACGCACTGTCGATGGATCCAGCGCACCCGCCGGACGCTGGCCCGAGCGACCCTTGGTCGCCATCGGAGTTCTCCTGTTCTCAACGAGGTCACCGACAGCGTCGCGAGGACACATCCCCGCTCGGAGGACCACCCGGCGCCTACGTTCGACCAGCCGTGGTCGCCTCCACGCGAGCCCGTGAGCACTCCGCGACCCGCACGTCTCAGTCCAGGTTTCCGGGACTGTAGTTGACACTCGTGGTATTTCGGCAACCGCGTCAGTGGGCGGGCTTGGCCGGGAAGCCGCGAGCAGGCGCCGAGCGTCGACAGGTGATGCCGTCGACCTCGTACTCGTCGGCGTGCTGGCCGGTGAGTTCGCGGAACAGCTTGTCCGCCGGTAGATCGCGCTTCGGGTCATGTCCATCGTCGCAGCCTTCGAAGCCGCCTTCCGTGTACCAGGCGAGCCAGTAGCCGAGCTGGTCGAACGCTCCGGCCCCGAGCCTTCTCGGCGTATTCCTCGATCGACGCCGGGACCGTGGCGCGACGTGCTTGTTGCCCCGCCATGATGAAGGCCGTCCCGACGCACGCTGGCGCGGCCGGCGCCCTCGGTCGATTGCATCGGATCACTACGGAAGTCGGGCGGCATCAGTTCTGCCGTCCCATTGACAGTGACTCTACCCGAGCCCGGCGACCATCGGGGCGGGACCGAAGGGAATGGCCCCGCCCCGAGAGCACCAGGATGCGCTGGCGACTGTCCGGGGCCGTCAAGGCCAAGCCCTGCGGGCGCCTGCGGCGGCCTTGACTGCCCCTCGCCGGGGAAGGCTCAGAACTTCCAGATCGGCGTGACCCGGTCCGTCATCGAACCGCGCGCGGCCACGCACCCCGGGGCCGATCGTGACCCGGTCGAGGATCGCGCCGATGACCGCTTGCCGGCGCGAGACCGCCATCCCGTCCCACTCGGCGCGCAGCCGGTCGCTGTGCCCGACGTACTCGCGCAGGCTCACTGCCCGCTCGCCCGCGACAGCTGCCTTGCGGGCCGCTTCCATCCGCGCCTCGATCGGCGCCCGGCCTTGAGCATCTCCCGCATCGTGATCTGGCGTTGCCCGTACGCCGTGGCGAGCTCGTCCAACAGCTCCTGGTCCGCCTCGAGCTCCGCCGGCCGGCACCGCCACCTCCGACTCTCCGCGTGCCTTCCCACCCCTTCGCGAACCCGGCACTGTCGAGCCGCACGTATCACCGCCTCGGTGACCAGCTCCTCCAACGGTTCCGCCATGACCATCGCCTTGCCGCACCCCGAGAAGCCCGGACCCTTCGCGCACACATACCGGCGCGTCCCATCTGCCCGTGGCCGAGCCACCATCCGCGCCCCACACAACCCACACACCACCAAGCCGGACAACAGATACCTCCGGGCTGGACGCTGCCGACGCTGCGCCCGGTCCTCGATCAACGCCCGCAACGCCAGCCACCGACTCCGGCGGCACGATCGCCGGCCACTGCGCCGTCGTCACCACCCCGTGCAACTCGCGCTGCCCGCAGATCCGCGCCGACGTGAGCACCCGCTGCAGTGTCGAGGACTTCCACTCCTTCCCGGCCGACGACCGCACCCCCCGCGCGTTCAGGTCCGTGCACAGGCTGCGGATCGACTCGCCCGCGAACGCCCGTTCCATCACCTCGCGCACGATCGCCGCTTCGGACTCGCGCACCGTCACCCGGTCCTCTTCGAACCCGAACGGTCGACCACCGCCACCACTCACCGCGCCCGCCTCCGCCAACTCCCGATGCTTTCGTCGCACCCGCCGCTTGATCTTCGCGACCTCATCCGCCGCCACCGCACCCTTGATCCGCGCCACCAACAGACCCGTCACCCGTCGCCAGGTCCACGTCACCGCCGACCGTCGCCAGATACCGCATCCCGGCCGCGTCCGCCGTTTCGAAGAACCGTTCCAACTCCGCCGGCCGACGATGCAACCGGTCCAGGTCCCACGCGATCACCGCATCGACCACGCCGGCCTTCACGTCCTCCAACAGCCGCTCATACTCCGGCCGGCGCCGCTTCGTGTCCGCCGCCGAAATGTCGTTGTCGACGTACAGGTCCGCGACCGTCCAACCCTTCCGGGCCGCCAACTCCCGACAGTCCGCCTCCTGACGAGCCACGCCCAACGCCCGGCCCTGCCGATCGTCCGAAATCCGGCAGTAGATCGCCGCCGAGGTCGGCACCCCGCCCTCTGGTACATTCCGACACCCTAATCCACCCAGGGGTGACGTCACCAGAGCCACGTCGTCTAGCGGGGTCAGGCGTCCGGGGTCGACGAGCGGGAACGGGTCGCCCCGCCGACAGTCGGCGAGGACCGCGCCGTCGCCTCGCCGCCTCGGGCTCGTCCGGGTCGTCGGCCATCGCCGGCAGCGCCGCCGTCGGATCGTCGGCGGCGGCCAGGTAGTCCCGCCACTCGGGGTCGTCGAGGAACCGACTCCATGCGGCGTCGATCCGCTGCGCGGCCACGACGTTTGTAGTGGAGGTGGGGGGAGTCGAACCCCCGTCTTCCCGGTCTTCAGCGGGGCTTCTCCGAGCGCAGCCGGTGGGGAGATCTCGGATCCTCGCCGCCCACCGGCGGCCTGCGTGGATCCCAGCCTCGCTGTGGTGTCCCGCCGGGCCACGAGGCCCGTCCCGGCGGTGAGCCGCTCTTGATGACGTTCCGGTTCCGACCGAGCGGCTGGGCCGGGAGGAACGCGCTACTTATCTCTAAGCAGCGAGTGTGAGGTTGTCCTCAGCAAGTGTTTGTTGTGCCGGCTCTTTCACGACGATCCGGCGACGTCGGCTCGCTTCACCCACCTCGATCCCAGGAATCGAAGCCACGCACCCCCTTGTCAAGCGCGCCCCGATGCGTGCAAGGGCGCAGGGAACAGTGTACGCCCCCACCTGCGCTGGATATTCCCTGAGGTCGCCTGAACGGTTCCGTGCGCCGATCCCCGGCCCGGGGAACGCGATGGCCCATGCTGGCGTTGCAGTCCTCGAGGAGGTCGGGATGCGCGCCACCGTTCGACTGGGTCGGGTCTTCGGCATCGAGATCGGGGTCCACTGGTCGGTCCTCGTGATCGCCGGGCTCCTCAGCTTCGGCCTCACCGGCGGGCTCGCGGACCCCGTGCTCTGGGCGGTGGTCGTCCCGACGGTCGTGGTCTTCTTCCTCAGCCTGCTCGCGCACGAGCTGTCGCACTCGGTGGTCGCCCGTCGCAACGGCATGGAGGTCCGCGGCATCACGCTGTGGCTCCTCGGTGGCGTGGCCCAGCTCGACGGTCGCATGCCCTCGGCCGGGGCCGAGCTCCGCATCGCGGCGGCCGGTCCCGCGATGAGCTTCCTGCTCGGTGCCGTCTTCTTCGGGCTGTTCGCGGCGGGCTCGGCGCTCGGCGCCCCCGACCTGGTCGTCCAGGCGACCGGCTGGCTCCCGTTCGTGAACGTGATCCTCGGGGCGTTCAACCTGTTGCCGGCCGCGCCGCTCGACGGCGGACGGATCCTCGCCGGGGCCGTCTGGGGCGTCACCGGCGACCGGACCCGCGCCGAGGTCGTCGCGACCCGTGCCGGCCAGGGGTTCGGCGGACTGCTGGTGGTCGGCGGGGTGCTCGGGCCGTTCGTCGGGATCCCGTTCGTGTCCCTGTGGACAGCGCTGATGGGCCTCTTCGTCTACCGCGCCGCGAGCGCCGAGCTCGCGCACGCACGCCTGCTCGACGTCTTCGGCGACTCGCGTGCGTGACGTCATGAGCGCCGACCCGGAGACGGTGCGCGGCTGGATGACCGTGCAGTCCTTCGCCCAGGAGGTCGCCGACACGCCGCCCCGGCACCACGTGCTCCCCGTGGTCGGGTGGGACGGTGGGATCGTGGGCGTCGTCACGCTCGAACGGCTCGCGCGGGTGCCCGTCGCCGACCGCACCCGCGTGCGCGTCCAGGACGTCGCCTTCCCGATGTCGATGGTGGCGACGGCCGCCTCGGACGAGAACGTGCTGACGGTGGCCACGCGCTTCGGCGCCGGCGCGGTCCCCGTGCTGCTGGTCTTCGACGGTGGCGCGCTCATCGGGATCGTGACCCCGGCCGACCTCCGGCGCGCGACGGACGTCGCGACGCTCCGACCCGGCCGGCCCGAGATCCCCGCCGTCTGACCCGACGTCAGTCGGGGCGGCCGCGCAGGGCGCGCTCGGTCTCGCGTTGCGCATCCCGCTCGGCGAGGGCCCGACGCTTGTCGTAGAGCTTCTTGCCCTTGGCGAGACCGAGCTCCACCTTGGCCCGCCCGTCCTTGAAGTAGACGCGCAGCGGCACCAGGGTCAGCCCCTTCTCCTGCGTGCCCCGCGCCATCGCGTCGATCTCCTTCGCGTGCAGGAGGAGCTTGCGGCGGCGGACGGGGTCGAGCTCGGCGCGGCCGAAGGCGTACGGGAGGATGTGCATGCCGTGGAGCCAGACCTCGCCGTCCTCGACCCGTGCGTAGGCGTCCTGGAGGTTGGCGTGGTGCTCGCGGAGCGACTTCACCTCGGCGCCGGCGAGCACGATGCCGCACTCCCAGGTCTCGAGGATCGAGGTAGTCGTGCCGGGCCCGGCGGTTGGTGAGGACGAGTCTCGTCACCCCGGCGGGACATCCGGCGACGCTACCCGCTCGGCGCGGGCCCACCGCCCGGGTCGGGCAGCCGTAGGTTGGACGGATGCGCATCGTCTCCTACCGCCGTGACGACGGCGCCGAACGGTTCGGCGTCGTCGACGGCGACACCGTCCTGGACGCCGGCACGGATCTCACCCGGATCCGGACGGGCGACGCGGCCGGGTCGCTCGACGACCTCGACCTCCTGGCTCCGGTCCCGCGACCGGGGAAGGTCGTGTGCATCGGCCGGAACTACGCCGAGCACGCGGCCGAGACCGGCTCGGCAGTCCCGGACCGACCGCAGCTGTTCGCCAAGTGGGCCAACGCGGTCGTCGGTCCGCGCGATGCCGTGCGGTACCCGGCGATCACCGGCGCGCTCGACTACGAGGCCGAGCTCGTGGTGGTGGTCGGACGCCGGGCGTCCGGGGTGACCGAGGACCGGGCGCTCGACGTGGTGCTCGGGTACACGTGCGGCGACGACGTGTCCGCCGCGATCTCCAGTTCGGTGACACGCAGTGGGTGCGGGGCAAGTCGCTGGACACGTTCGCACCGACCGGACCCTGGATCGTCACCGCCGACGAGATCGCGGACCCGCAGGCGCTCGGGATCCGCTGTCTCGTCAACGGCGAGGTCCGCCAGCGCGACTCCACCGCGAACATGGTCTTCGGGATCGCGCACCTGCTCGCCTTCATCACCCAGGCGATCACGCTGGATCCCGGCGACCTGGTGTTCACGGGGACACCACCGGGCGTCGGGCACGGCATGGTCCCGCCGCGCTACCTCGCGATCGGCGACGTCGTGCGCGTGGAGATCGACGAGATCGGTGCGATCGAGCACGCGGTCGTGCGCGCCGCCGAGCGCTGACCGTCAGCGGGCGAGACCGAGCAGGTCCTCGGTCTCGGCGAGGGTCGCGACCGGGCGCCCGGCGTCGCGGCACATCGCGGCTGCCCCGGCGACGATCTCCGCGTTCGCAGGACCGTCCGGATCGTCCTCGAGCCCCACACGGAGGTGCCCGCCGAGCTCGAGTGCCCGCCGGGTCAGGGGGTGGTCGAGCGCCGCCCCGCCGACGATCGCGATCGCCCAGGGGATCCCGGTGCCCGCGAGCATCGCGAGGTAGAGGTCGAGTCCCTCGTCGATCGGCGGGACACCCCACAGCGGCCGGCCGGCGGTGAGGTAGCCGCCTGCGGCGAAGTACAGCTTGACGAGCGTTCCGGGTGGCAGCGCGCCGGCCTCGTGGTAGGCGAGCACGACCTGGAGGAACCCGGGCTCGAACACCGCGACGCTCGGCCCCAGTCGATGGCGCACGCACAGGTCGAATCCGTACCGGATGTCGGCGAAGGTGTTCGTGTACACGTATTCGAGCGGCGGCGGCAGGCCGTCCGGTCCTGTCCCGCCGAGGTTCACCGACCCGGGGTCGACGAACGTGGCGCGCACCATGCCACTGCCCGCGAGCTCGAGCACGTGGTGGTAACGCGCCGCGGGCGTCGTCCCGAGACCGGTCGTCGGGTAGAGCACGGTCCCGGGCCGGGCATCGAGCACGGTCGCGTAGCTCTCGGCGTAGGCGGCGACGAGCTCCTCGACGGGGGCACCGAGGTTGTGGGCGTGGGTGTGCACGACCGTCGCCCCGGCGTCGACGCACGCGATCCCCGCGGTGGCGAGCTCCGCGGGCGTGATCGGGACCTCTGGGTTCCGCGACCGGCTGCTGACACCGTTGAGCGCTGCTTCGATGATGACCGGGGTCGTCACGCGGCCGAGCCTAGGAGTCCCACGCCGGGGGTGTGGTGGGTGCGCGGCCGGTACCGTGCGGAGATGGTGCTGATCGCAGCCGTCTGGGGTCCGGGCCGGGGTCTGCGGACCGACGGTGGGATCACGGTGCGCCGCGCGGTCTCCGATCAGGGCCCCTACGCCCGAGGAGGGCCCTTCGACGCGTTCGTGGTCGCGCCGGAGGCCCTGCTGCGCGAGCGCCTCGACGGCCTCGGCGAGAAGGTGTGGGCGTGGCGCGGGACGAGCACGTCCCCGCGGCGGGACCGCCCGAGTGTGCCGTCTCGATGGTCTCGTTGATGCGCCGGAGCCCGGCAATGGACCACGACGCGTTCGCCCGGCACTGGACCGAGCGGCACGCGCCGCTCGCGCTCCGCCGTCATGTCGGGCTCGCCGACTACCACCAGTACGTCGTGACCGAGACGCTGACCATGGGCACCCCGCCGATCGACGGCGTCGCCCGCCTCGGGTTCGTGACCCGCGCGGACTTCGACGAGCGCTTCTTCGACTCGGACGAGGGTCGCGCCGAGATCATGGCGGACGTGGCGCGGTTCATGGACCGGCCGGGGCCCGAGACGACGCTCGTCGGGCCGCCCGAGGCGGGTGGGACCGCCGGATAGATTGCGCCGACCGCCGACAGGGAGTGCGCACGTGGCAGCGTCCGGTTCGATTCTCGGGAGTGTGGTCCTCCGCCGGGAGGATCCCGCCATCCTCGCGCGGCGGGTCCCTTTACTTCGACGACTTCGCGGTCGAGGGGCTCGTGCACATCGTGTTCGTGCGCTCGACCATCGCGCACGCCAGGGTCGAGGGGATCGACATCGCCGACGCGGAGTCGATGCCCGGTGTGCTCGCCGTGTACACGGCCGACGAACCTGCCGATCGACCCGATCCAGGGCTTCGTGATGCTCGCGCCCGAGTTCAACCGCCCGCCGCTGGCGACCGACCGGGTGCGGTTCGTGGGCGACATCGTCGCCGCGGTGGTCGCCGAGACCAGGGCCCAGGCCGTCGACGCCGCCGAGCAGGTGATCGTGGACTACGACCCGCTCCCCGCGGTCGTCGACGCGGAGGCTGCGCTCGCGGACGACGCGCCGGTCCTGTTCGAGGAGCACGGCTCCAATCTCGCGTTCGCGTTCGAGTTCGGCGAGGACCCGGAGCTCCTCGCCGACGCCGAGGTCGTCGTGTCGGCCCGGCTCGAGAACCAGCGGGTCGCGGCGGTCCCCATGGAGGCCAACGGGATCCTGGTGACCGAGGAGGGTGGCCAGCTCGTCTGCCGCATCCCGACCCAGAACCCGCACTCGCTCGTGAACGACCTCGCGGTCGCCGCGGGCCGGCCGGCCGAGCAGGTCCGCGTGATCGCGCCGGCGGTCGGCGGCGGCTTCGGCGCCAAGATGCCCTACTACGTCGAGTACGCGCTGGCGGTGCGGGCCTTCGGCCTGCTGGGCCGACCCGTGAAGTGGACCGAGACCCGCTCGGAGAACATGGTGGCCATGACCCAGGGTCGGGGTCAGATCCAGCACGTCGCGATGGGGCTGCGCCGGGACGGCACCATCACCGGCCTGCGGGCGAAGATCTTCCAGGACGGCGGCGCCTACCCGGCGGTCGGCGCGTTCCTGCCCTTCTTCACCCGCACGATGGCGCAGGGGGTGTACATGATCCCGAAGGTGGAGGTGAACACCTACAGCTCCGTCACGAACACCACCACCATCGCCGCCTACCGCGGCGCGGGCCGGCCGGAGGCGACGCAGATGCTCGAGCGGATGGTCGACATGGCGGCCGCCGAGCTCGGCATGGATCCGGTCGCGATCCGCAAGCAGAACTTCATCCCGCCCGAGGCGTTCCCGCTCACCACCGTCACCGGCGCGAACTACGACGTCGGGGAGTACGCCCGCGCGCTCGACGAGGCGTGCCGGATCGCGGGCTACGAGGAGCTGCGCGCCGAGCAGGCCGCGCGCCGCGAGCGCGGCGACGTCAAGCAGCTGGGCATCGGCGTGTCGACCTACGTCGAGATCACCGCCGGCGGGCTCTTCCAGGAGTACGGCGAGATCCGGATCGAGGACGACGGCTCGGTGTCCGCGATCGTCGGGACCTCCGCGCACGGCCAGGGCCACGAGACGGCATTCGCCATGATCGTGCAGGAGCTCCTCGGGGTGCCCATGGAACAGGTGCGCCTCGTCCAGTCGGACACCGAGCTCGTGCCCCGGGGGCAGGGCACGATGGGCTCGCGGTCGCTCCAGATCGGCGGCAGCGCGCTCTATCGGGCCGGCGAGGAGGTGCTCGCGAAGGCGAAGACGCTCGCCGCGCACCTCCTCGAGGCGAGCACGGACGACATCGTGGTGGTGCCCGGGTCGGGGCTCGGCGTCGCGGGCGTGCCCGCGAGCGCCCTCGGCTGGTCCGAGCTCGCAGCGGCGGCGAAGGACCCGGCGCGCCTCCCTGCGGGAATGGAGCCGGGGCTCGACCACGCGCTCGACTTCGACCAGGGCGAGGCGTCGTTCCCCTTCGGCGCGCACGTCGCGGTGGTCGAGGTCGACACCGAGACGGGTCGGGTCGAGCACGTCCGGCACGTGGCGGTCGACGACTGCGGTCGGGTGCTCAACCCCATGCTCGTCGCCGGCCAGCAGCACGGCGGCATCGCCCAGGGCGCCGCACAGGCGCTGTGGGAGGAGGCCGCCTACGACGAGGACGGGAACCCGCTCACCGCCAACCTCATGGACTACGCCATCCCGAGCGCCGCGGAGCTCCCGAGCTTCGAGGTGTCCAACACCGAGACACCCACGCCGTTGAACCCGCTGGGCGCCAAGGGCATCGGCGAGTCCGGCACCATCGGATCCGCGCCGGCGGTGCAGAACGCGGTCGTCGACGCGGTGTCGCACCTCGGGATCCGCCACATCGACATGCCGCTCACCGCCCGGAAGGTCTGGGAGGCGATCGAGCGCGCCGCGGGCCGATGAGCTTCGTCCCGCCCCTGGTCCGCCTCCCGGCCGCGCACTTCGAGCGGATCGTCGGTCACTGCTACGACGGCCTCCCCGACGAGGCGTGCGGCCTGCTGGTCGGTCCGGTCGCCGGGCCGCTGACCGCACGCGAGGCGACCGGCGTCGTGAGCGAGGTGGTGCCGGCCACCAACGCCGACGCCTCGGCGCGCACGTACACGGTCGACGGTCGGGACTACCTCCGGGCGAGCCGGACCGCGGACGACCTCGGGCACGAGATCGTCGGGGTGTGGCACTCGCACACGCACACCGATCCGTACCCGTCGCCGACCGACGTGCGCCAGGCGGTGGACCCGATGTGGATCTACGTGATCGTCTCCCTTCGTGACGACGAGCCGATGCTCCGTGCGTACCGCATCCGGGACGGCGTCGTGGGCGAGTGCGCCGTCGTCCTCGACGCCTGAGCCGACCGGGCGCCGGATGCGACGGTGGCATGCGTCACCCAATGTCGACCCCGGAGGTCGGAGTTATAGGCTGGCCCGATGGCCGTTGAAGTTCGTCTCCCGACCCTGTTGCGCGTGCACGCGTCCGGCGCCTCCTCCGTGACCGCCGAGGGCGGGACGGTCGGCGAGGTCTTCTCGGCGCTCACTGCCCGGTACCCGGGTCTGGAGGGCCAGCTCGTCGACGAGTCCGGCGCGCTCCACAAGTTCGTGAACGTGTACGTGAACGACGACGACATCCGGTACCTCGACCAGCTCGCGACCCCCCTGACCGACGCCGACGTGGTGTCGATCCTCCCCGCCGTCGCCGGCGGCTGACCGCTCCGGTTCCGTCCCGCGTGGTCAAGCACGAGAGCGTCCTCGATCTCATCGGCGACACGCCGCTCGTCGGCATCCACCAGCTGAGCCCGAGTCCGGGGGTCCGGATCTACGCCAAGCTCGAGGGCCAGAACCCGGGCGGGAGTGCGAAGGACCGGATCGCCCTCAAGATGGTCGAGCTCGCCGAGGCCGACGGTGTCCTCGGTCCGGGCGCCGCGATCCTGGAGCCGTCGTCGGGGAACACCGGCATCGGTCTGGCACTCGTCGCGAAGCTGCGCGGCTACTCGCTCCGCGTCGTCATGCCCGAGAACGTCAGCGTGGAGCGACGTCAGCTGCTCGAGATCTTCGGCGCGGAGATCACGCTCAGCCCCGGCGAGGAGGGCAGCAACGGCGCGATCCGCCGGGCGCAGGAGATCGCCGCGGCCGATCCGGGCTACGTGTTCCTGTACCAGTACGGCAATCCGGCCAACCCGCTCGCGCACTACGAGGGCACCGGACCCGAGATCTGGCGCGACTGCCCCGAGGTCGACGTCTTCGTCGCGGGGTTGGGTACGAGTGGCACGCTGATGGGCGTCGGTCGCTTCCTGAAGGAGCGCAAGCCCGACGTCCGCATCGTGGCGGTGGAGCCGCCGGCGGGGGAGCTGGTGCAGGGGCTGCGCAGCCTCGACGACGGCTTCGTGCCGCCGATCTTCGATCCCGACGCTGCTCGATCGCAAGACCATCGTGCGCAACCGCGAGTCGATCGAATGGACGCGTCGCCTGCTCGACGAATGCGGCGTGTTCGCGGGGATCTCCTCGGGCGCGGCCGTCGCCGGCGCAGTGAAGGTGGCCGCGCAGATGGAGTCCGGAACCATCGTCACGCTCTTGCCCGACGGTGGTTGGAAGTACCTGTCCTCGGGCGCGTGGACCGACGACCTCGACGTGGTCGAGGAACGCGCGCGCCGCATCAACTACTGGTGAGCGTCTCGCCCGAGATCCGGCGCGCCGCGATGGTGCTCGAGCGCGGCGGGTTGGTGGCGTTCCCGACCGAGACGGTCTACGGCCTCGGTGCGGACGCCACCGACCCCGACGCGCTCCGTCGGCTGTACGAGGTCAAGGGCCGGCCGACCGACCATCCCGTGATCGTCCACCTCGGGCGCGCCGCCCGCGTCGAGGACTGGTCGAGCGGCGGAGCGGACCCGGCGGTCGCCGCCCTGACGGCGGCCTTCTGGCCGGGCGCGCTCACCGTGGTCGTCCCCGCCGCCGAGCAGGTGAGTCGGCTCGCGACGGGGGGGCTCGAATCCGTCGGGCTGCGCATGCCGGCGCATCCGGTCGCGCTGGATCTGCTCGACGCCTTCGGCCGCGGGATCGCCGCGCCGTCGGCCAACCGCTACGGACGGGTGAGCCCGACCTCCGCGGCGGCCGTCGTCGAGGACCTCGGCGACGACGTCGACCTGGTGCTCGACGGTGGACCGTGCACGGTCGGCGTCGAGTCGACGATCGTCGACTGCACGACCGGCGACCCTCGCGTGCTGCGGCTGGGCGCGATCACGGTCGAGATGGTCGCGGAGGTGCTCGGCCGTGACGTCCTGGTCGGGGGAGAGACCCGAGCCCCGGGCACCCACGCGGCGCACTATGCGCCCGAGGCCCGGGTCGAGACGGTCTCGACCCGGGCCCTCGCCGCTCGCGCACGCGCGCTGCTGGCGGAGGACCGTCGGGTGGGAGTGATCGCCCTCCGGCGCGATCTCGACCGGCTCACCGGCATCGCCGATTCCGACCGCGTGGTCACGCTCGCCGCGCCCGAGTCCCTGGACGCGTACGCGACCGTCGTCTACGCCGCGCTGCGCCAGGCGGACGCCGTCGGCCTGGACGTGGTGCTCGCGATCCCGCCGGAGCCCACGGGCCTCGGCGCCGCGATCGCCGACCGGCTCGGTCGCGCCGCGGCGGCCCGGTAGCGTTGCCCGGATGGTGGCCGCCGCCCGTCGACCCGTCGGCGTCTTCGACTCGGGTCTCGGTGGCCTCACGGTGCTGCGAGCGCTCATCGACCTGCTGCCGTCCCGCTCGTCGGTCTATTTCGGGGACACGGGTCGGTTCCCCTACGGCCCGAAGCCGGTCCACGAGGTCCTGAAGTACGCGATCGAGATCGGGGACCTGCTGGTGGACCGGGGCGTCGGCGCGATCGTGATCGCGTGCAACAGCGCGACCTCGGCGGCCCTGGAGGTGCTCGGGGCCCGCTACCCCGTCCCCGTGATCGGCGTCGTCGAGCCGGGCATGCGCGCCGCGGCGTCGGTGACCAGCACCGGACGGATCGGGGTGATCGGCACCGTCGGCACCATCGCGAGCGGCTCCTACCAGCGGGCGGCGACCGGCTTCGGCGTGGAGCTCACGTGCGCGGCGTGCCCCGGCTTCGTCGAGTTCGTCGAGTCGGGCGACGTCGAATCGGACCAGGTGCACGTGCTCGCCGAGCGGCTCCTGGACCCGGTGCGCCGGGCCGAGGTCGACACGTTGATCCTCGGGTGTACGCACTACCCGCTGCTCGCGCGCACGATCGCCGACGTCATGGGGCCCGACGTCGTGCTGGTCTCGAGCGTGGACGAGACCGCGTTCGAGGCCCGGCGCGTGCTCGGCACCGGCGGGGACTGCGGCGCGGCGCCCGTGGATGTCGAGCGGACCTTCGTGACGTCGGGTGACGGTGAGCGGTTCCGTCGCCTGGGGGTCCGGTTCCTCGGCCCGGAGGTCGGCGCGGTGGAGGAGTGGCGGTGGACCTGACCGTGCTGGGCTGCTCCGGCTCGTACAACTCACCGGAGCACGGCGCCTGCAGCGGGTACCTCCTCCGCCACGGTGCGACCAGCGTCTGGGTCGACTGCGGGAACGGCACCTTCTCGAATCTCGCGCGCCACGTCGATCCGGGCGACCTCGACGCCGTCGTGATCACCCATCTGCATCCCGACCACTGCGTCGACGTGTACGGGCTCCACGTGATGCTGCGCTACGCGCTCGGGCGCGGCGACGTGCCGCTCTACGCACCGGAGGCGGCCGAACGGCAGCTCGGCGCCCTCGCCCGTTGGGGCAACACCTTCGCCTGGCACGAGCTCGCCGACGGGGGGAGCGCCCGCGTCGGCGACCTCGCCCTCGACTTCTCACGGACCGACCACCCGGTTCCCACCTATGCGGTGCAGGCGACGGACCCCGACGCCCGGCGGTTCGTCTACACCTCCGACACCGGCACCGCCTGGTCCGTCGACGCGTTCGCGCCCGGCGCCGACCTCGTCCTGTCGGAGGCGACCTACCTCCACGCCGACCGGCGGTCGCCGATCCATCTCTCGGGCCGCGAGGCGGGTGCCGCGGCCCGGCTCGCGGGGGCGCAGCGCCTCGTGCTCACGCACTTCTGGCCCGGGGTCGACTCCCACCAGGTCTGTGCGGAAGGATCGGACGCCTTCGGCGCCGCGGTGACCCGTGCCGCCGTCGACCTCACGTTCACGGTCTGACCACCACGGAAGGGTCTCGATGGGCATTCGTCACGACGGGCGCGAGCCGGACGATCTCCGGTCGCTCGCCTTCACCCGCGACTTCACCGAGCTCGCCATGGGCTCGGTCCTGGTCGAGATGGGGCGGACGCGTGTGCTGTGCACCGCATCGGTGGAGGAGCGGGTCCCGCCGTGGCTGCGGGGGACCGGGCGCGGCTGGGTGACCTCGGAGTACTCGATGCTGCCGGGCTCCACGCCCGAGCGGGTCTCGCGTGAAGCGGCCAAGGGGAAGCAGAGCGGGCGCACCCAGGAGATCCAACGCCTGATCGGGCGCTCGTTGCGGGCGGTCACGGACCTCCCGATGCTCGCGGAGATGCAGATCACCGTCGACTGCGATGCCCTCCAGGCCGACGGCGGTACGCGGACCGCGTCGATCTGCGGGGGGTTCCTCGCGCTGCACGACGCCTGCTCGCGCCTCGTTGCCGCGGGGAAGCTCGCCGCGCACCCGGTGCAGGACCTCTGCGCCGCGATCTCCGTCGGGGTCGTGGCGGCCCTCCCGTCACTCGATCTCGACTACGTCGAGGACTCGACGGCCGAGGTGGACATGAACGTCGTCATGACCGGTGCCGGGAAGTTCATCGAGGTACAGGGCACGGCCGAGGGTCAGGCGTTCAGCCGGGGCGAGCTGGAGTCGATGCTCGGACTCGCCGAGCACGGGATCGATCAGATCTTCGCCCTGCAGCGCGAGATGATCGCCGTGCCGCCGGCGCCGCGGTGACCGAGCGGATCGTGCTCGCGACGGCCAACCCGGACAAGGCCCGCGAGATCCTCGATGCCCTCACCGGGCTCCCCGTGGAGCTGGTGCCACGGCCCGACTCGGTGCCGGACGTGGCCGAGACGGGCGAGACGCTGCTCGACAACGCACGCCTGAAGGCCCACGCCGTCCGGGACGCGACGGGCCGCGCCGCTCTGGCCGACGACACCGGGCTCGAGGTCGACGCGCTCGGCGGCGACCCCGGCGTGCGGAGCGCGCGGTACGCGGGCGAGGCCGCGACCTACGCCGACAACGTCGGCGCGCTCGTCGCCGCGATGGCCGAGGCGCGTCGCAATGCCCGCACGGCACGGTTCCGGACCGTGCTGGTGCTCGCACGTCCGGACGGCTCCGAGCTGGTCGCCACCGGGACGGTCGAGGGCGTGATCGCCGACGAACCACGCGGTGGATCCGGGTTCGGGTACGACCCGGTCTTCGTGCCCGCGGGTGGTCGGGGCCGCACGTTCGCCGAGATGACTCTCGCCGAGAAGCAGCGGCTGTCGCATCGCGGCCGGGCGCTGCGCGCGCTGGCCGCGCAGTTGCGCGAGGCTGCTGCGCGCCACGACGACCACGATGGGGAGGACTGACCGGACGATGCCGCTCGACCCGCAGGCCCAGGTGATCATCGACCTCATCGAGTCCATGGGGTTCGGCGAGGTCGGACCCCGGACCGATCCGGTCGAGCTGCGCACCCTCATGGACCAGGCGGCGGTGCCGAGTGCGGTGGCGATCGGCTCGGTCACCGAGCACACCGCTCCCGGCGTCCTCGGCGGGATCCCCGTCCGCGTCTACCGGCCCGCGGGCGGCGATCCGAAGCCGTTGATCGTCTACTACCACGGCGGTGGATGGGTGCTGGGCTCGTTGACCACGCACGACGGCATCTGCCGCGGTCTCGCCGCGGGCGTCGACGCCGTCGTGGCGTCGGTCGACTACCGCCTCGCCCCCGAGCACCGCTTCCCGGCCGCGGTCGAGGACGCGCGGGCGGCACTCGACTGGGCGGTGTGCCACGTGTCGTCGTTGGGCGCCGATGCGTCCCGGCTCGTCGTCGCCGGTGACAGCGCCGGGGGCAACCTCGCCGCGGTCATGGCCCAGGCGGCGCGGGCGCACGGTCCGGCCATCGCGTTCCAGCTGCTCGTGTACCCGGTGACCGACCACGAGTTCACCTCCGCGTCGATGGAGGAGAACGCGACCGGCTACTACCTGACCCGCGAGATGATGCGCTGGTTCTACGGCCTGTACCTGAACCACGAGCGCGAGGGCGCCGACCCGCGCGTGTCCCCGTTGCGGGAGACCGATCTCGCCGGACTGCCCCCTGCGTACGTGATGACCGCCGAGTACGACCCGCTGCGCGACCAGGGCGATGCGTACGCGGCGGCGATGGCCGCGGCGGGCGTCACCGTCCAGGCCCGGCAGTGTCCGAGTCTCTTCCACGGGTTCTTCAGCCTGGGCGCGCAGATCGACGCCGCACAGGTGGAGTTCGACCGTGCCGTCGCCGCCGTGCGCGCCGCGGTGGCCTGAGCAGCCCATGGCGGTCATCGACCTCGCCGGATTCGTCGCCGACCTGAAGGATCACGCCGTCGAGCACGGGTTCCACGTGCACGACGAGCGTCACTTCGTGGAGAGCTACTCGCTCCGCCAGAACTGGGAGGTCGACATGCACCCCGAGGAGGGGTGTGACGGCCCGGTCGACCTGTACCTCTCGCTCGAGATCGACCCGCGGGTGCTCCTCGGCTTCGAGGACGCGGTGATCGCGGGTGACGGTCTCGACGACCCCCCCGACGAGTTCCATCTCCCGCTCTCGTTCACCTGGGCGCTCCCGCCGTTGCCGCACGCGCCCGACCTGCTCGTGCTGGCGACCGATCTCGCCGCGGTCGGCGGACCGGATCTCCCGCTCGAGGTGTCGGCCATCGACTCGTATCCCTCGGTGACCGACGCACCGGAGACGAGCCTGCGCGTGGTCGGCCACCAGCGGGTCTCGCTGCTGCGGATCCGTGACGGCGACGAGGTGCCCTGCGAGACGCTCGACCGCTGTCTCGGCGTGAGCCGCTACCTCCTCGAACGTTCGCCCGACTGGCTCGGGTGACGCGCCGGAAGGGTTCCGCGGACCTCCACGACCGCTTGTCGCCTGTGCTCCGGTTTCCGGGTATGAGGCCACAAGCGGTCAGCACCAAGGTCCGCGCTGGTCGCCTGCGCTCCGGTTTCCGGGGACGCGACGACAAGCGGTCGGCGTGGGCAGGGCGCAGGGGACACTGCCGGACGCTCCGGTGTCGGCGCGCGGACGTCGGTTGGACCGCATCGCATCCTCGGGTGATGCGACCTGGCGGGCGGTTCTGGCCCGGTCACGGTCGTAGTGTCCGCGGCATGTCGTCGAAGCACGCGTCCCGGTGGTGGATCGGAGCCTCGGCGCTGGTCCTGGTGGCGAGCGGGTGCTCCTTCATCACGAGGGTGACCGTCGCGTCCGACGGGACGCAGGCGAACGCCCCGAGCGGGTACGCCGGCGAGCCGTTGACGAGCGGCAACGGTCGGTACTCGCTGTTCTCGTCGGGCGCGAGCAACCTCGTGGCGAACGACACCAACGGCAAGGTGGACACGTTCCGTCACGACAACGCGGCGGGGACGACGGTGCGGGTGAGCGTCGACGCGAACGGCGTTCAGCTCGCAGCCGAGTCCGACGCGGTGGGCATCAGCGACGACGGCAACGTGGTGGCGTTCGCGACGACCGCCGCCGTGACCGCGAACGACCAGAACACGGCGTTCGACGTCTACGTTCGGAACGTCTCGACCGGCGCGGTCGAGCTGGCCACCCTCCGGCCGGACGGGAGTCAGCTGCCGCCACCCCACTTCCTCGGTGCGGACCCGGTGCTCAGCGCGAACGGGCACTACCTCGTGTTCTACGACGAGGATCCCTCCGGCACGCTCGCGACCGAGCAGATCATGGTGCGGGACCTCGTCGCCGACACGACCACCTCGCTCGGCACGCCGGGCCTCAAGCACACGCTCACGATCTCGGGTGACGGCAAACACGTCGCCGACGTGCGCATGTGCGACCCGACGTGCACGTCGCCGCAGATCCTGGAGATGTTCGACTGGAAGGGCGTCACCTACCCGCACCTCCCGACGAACGCGAGCGTGACCGACCAGAGCACGGATGGCCGCTACCTGCTGTGGTCCCCGTCGCAGGGGATGTCGCGATTCGACCGGACGACCGGCTCGAGCATTCTGGTCATACCGTGCTGCGACTCGTCCGGGACGATGAGCGGCGACGGACGCGTCGTGGTGTTCCCCTCGATCCGGAACGACCTCCCCGGTGCCGGCGGAGGTCCGGGCTACTACGCCGTCGACGTCCTCAACGGTGCGATCCGACGCGCCAACGTGAGCGCTTCCGGTGCCGCGCCGGAGCAGGGCGACGCCAGCCTCCCGCCGGCGGACCTCGACACCGCGGGCCGGTACGTGGCGTTCAGCTCGAAGGCCGGCAACCTCGTGCCCAACGACACCGACGGGTTCCTCGACGGGTTCGTGGCCGACGCCGCCCGCCCGATGCCGACCAGGCTCTCGCCGGCCTCTCTCGCCCGCGGCACGCAACACGCAGCCGTCGTCCTGTCGGGCGGCTTCCTGCTCGACAACGCGTCCTACGACCTCGGGCCCGGCGTCACCGTCGAATCAGTGACCCACCGGTCCGACGGCGGTCAGCGACTCGTGGTCTCGGTCGCGGTCGACGCACCGACGGGCGCCCACGCCGTGGCCGTCACGATCCCCGGCGCCATGGGGACGGCCTCCGGCTCGTGCTCCGGCTGCCTCACGATCACGTAGTACGAGTCGCAGCCGCGGGCTTGTCGCCTGTGCTCCGGTTTCCGGGCACGAGGCCACAAGCGGTCGGCACCAAGGTCCGCGCTGGTCGCCTGGGCTCCGGTTTCCGGGGACGC
>CAWDUD010000011.1:0-76824 GCA_963805415.1 uncultured Acidimicrobiia bacterium | reverse complement strand
TGGTGACCGCCACGGTGTCCGAGACCGTGGGGTTCACCCCGTCGGCGGCGGTGAGCGTGACATCGACGATCGCGTTGTCGTCGCACGTCAGCGTCGGGGTCAGCGTGGTGTCGCCGGTCAGCGTGCAGGCCGTCCCCGGGTCGGCCGTGACGATCGTGGACGTCCATCCGATCAGCAGGACGTCGGCATCCGGGTCGGCGGCGGTGCCGTTGAGGGTCACGGGAGCACCCTCGAGGCCGGTGTAAGGACCACCCGCACCGGCGGTCGGTGCGCCGTTCACGACCACCTCGGTGCTCTGGCTCGCCGTCCCGCCGTTGTCGTCGGTGACGACCACGGTGACCGTGTAGGTGCCGGACGCCGCGTAGGCGTGCGTGCCGCTGACCGTGCCCGACCCGCCGGACTCGGTCGTCGTGCCGGCGACAGCCGGGCCGTCACCCCAGTCGATCGTCGCGGTGTGCGTGTCGCCCAGGCCCGCGTCGGAGAAGGTGAGCCCGACCGAGACGGTGCTCCCCACCGGGGCGGGACTCGCCGACGCGACCGCGGGCGACGCGACCGGCGACGCGTTGCCGACCGCGATGGTCGTGACGCTCGAGACGGGTGCGTTCACACCGTCCGAGACCGTGAGCGTCGCGGTGACCGTGGCGTCGTCGTTGCAGGTCAGCGTCGGCGTCAGCGTCCCGGTGCCGGCCGGCGTGCAGACCACACCGGGATCACCGGCGATCGAGAACGTCCACCCCACGGCGAGGCCGTCGCCGTCCGGGTCGGCCGCGGTCCCGGTGAGCGAGAGCGTTGCGCCCTCGAGGCCGGCGTACGGCCCCCCGGCGTCCACCGTCGGCGGGCTGTTGACGATCACCTGCGTGGTGCGCGTGTCCACGCCGAGGTCGTCGTCGGTCAGCGTGACGGTGACGGTGTAGATGCCGGGCGTCGAGTACGCGTGCCCGGCGGCGAGCGATCCCGCACCGCCGGACTCGCTGATCGTCGCCGGACCGTTGGTGAGGTCACCCCAGTCGACGGTGGCGGTGTGGGTGTCGTTGACCCCACCGTCGGTGAACGGCGCGAGCACCGACACTGACGCGCCCGTGGCGACGGGGCCGGTCGGTCCGGCGAGCGCACCGAGGACCGGTGCTTCGTTGGCGACGGTGACGGTGGTGGAGGAGATCGTCGCGGGGTTCAGGCCGTCCGAGGCGGAGAGGTCCGCGCCGACGACCGCGTCGTCCGTGCAGACCAGGCTGGGTGCCAGGGTCGTGTCCCCGACCGCCACGCAGCTCCCACCCGGGTCGAGGCCCGTCGGGGTGAACGTCCAGCCGACCGTGAGCGGATCGTTCTCGGGATCGGTGGCGGTGCCGACCAGCGTCGTCGGCAGCCCCTCGCTCCCCGCGTAGGGGCCGCCGGTGTCGGCCGCGGGCGGACCGTTCACCGTGATCTGGCCGGTCGTCGTGACCGTGCCGAGGTCGTCGTCGGTGACGGTCGTGGTCACCGTGTAGACGCCCGGGAGCGCGTAGACGTGCGAGCCCGAGGCCGTCCCCGTCCCGGCGGATTCGCTGATCGACGCGGACGACGACGTGGTGTCACCCCAGGCGATCGTCGCGGTGTGACTGTCGTTGCTCCCGGCGTCGGCGAACGAGGCGCTGACCGACGCGGAGGCGCCCAGCGCGACCGGGCCCGCCGGCACGGTCGGCGTTCCGGCCGTGGGCGCGACGTTGCCGATCGTGATCTGGGCGGTCGAGGTCACCGGGGCGTTGATGCCGTCGGCGACCGAGAGCGTGGCCGTGACGAGGGCGTCGTCGGTGCAGGTGACCGTCGGGGTGAGCGACGCAGCGCCGGCAAGCGCGCAGGACACGCCCGGATCACCCGTCGTCGTGAGGCTCCAGGACGTGGTCAGGGCGTCGGCGTCGGGATCGGACGCGACGCCGGCCAGCGAGACCGGGCTGCCCTCGGATCCGGCGTACGGACCGCCGGCGTTCGCCGTGGGTGGCGCGTTGTGTGCGGTCAGGACGCGCACCTCGTCGGTCCCCGAGGTCGTCCGCCACTGCCCCTGGAGGGTGCGCTGGTCCGGGAGGACGACGATGTCGTGCCCGGAGTCGACGCCGAAGGAGAGACCCGCGGGAGCTCCCGCCGTACAGGGTGCCGGGCGCGCCGAGCACGTCCGAGTCCGCGAGGCGGCCGGGCCGCGCGATGACCCCGACGATGTCCGTCGGGAAGGTGATCGTGAAGTTCCGGTCGATCGTGCCCGTCGCGGGTGAGGACCCCGGCCGGTCGCTGTGGATCAGGTGACTGTCGACCACGGTTCCCGCGGGGAGCGTGGTGACCGTGAGGTCCGACAGCTGGTCGTAGGTCCCGGGCGACTGGATGTCGGTCTCGAGCGGCGAGGCGAGGGTGACGCCCTGCTGCTCCGCGAACGCGAAGACGTCGGTAGGGTGCTCCAGCGCGTCCGGGAGGACCGACGCCGGCGGCGCGATCACCTGGATGTTCCCCGACACCGTCCCGATCGTCGCGTGGGCGACGGTCGGCACCGTGCCGATCACCAGGAGTGACGCAGCGACCGCGCCCAGAAGTCGACGTGGACGAACTGACATCTTGCGCCTCCGAACCCCGTGTGACACCCCTGCCGGCGCCACGTCCCGGCGGGACCCTAGGGGTGGGGCCCGGACGGCGCAAACGGTGCGGTATGCGAACACCGGGGCCGACGAAACCGCGGACTGCGGTCCCCAGGCCACCGGGGCGGTTCGTGGTCGGGCTGCCGGGATTTGAACCCGGGACCTTCGGTCCCCCAGACCGACGCGCTAACCAAGCTGCGCCACAGCCCGTAAGGGGCGAGAGTCTACGCAGGGCGCCGGACCCGGACCGCAGCCGGGCGGGTGGTCCGAGCGATGTGCGTGCTCCCGCGCCAGCGCGGGCAGACGGACATCGCGGGCGGGAGCGGCGTCAGCCGGCGATCCAGCCGATGAGCTGGACGAGGCGGTAGAGCAGGTAGACCAGCACCGCGACCGCGAGCAGCTTGAGGTGCCAGGGCACCGGCGGGAGCGGCTCCTCCTCCCCCGTCGCCCGGGCGACGTCGCCGACCTCCACGGGATGCCCGCACGTGGGGCACGCGCCGTCACGCGTGACGGTGGAGGGCGAGAGGAAGCGGTCGCAGTCCTCGCACCACGGCATCAGACGGGCGGGACGCCGTGCCGACGCGAGAAGTCGTCACGGACCCGGGTCCGGGCCAGCGCGAAGCGGGCGACGAGCTCGTCGCGCAGCGCGTCGGGCTCGATCACCGCGTCGACGACCAGCTCGGCGGCGAGCCGGACGAGGTCCACGTCGGCCTCGTACTCGGCGCGCTTCTCCGACACGAAGGCGGCGCGCTCGTCGGCGTCGGTGATCGCCTGGATCCTGTTGAAGTACACCGCGTTCACCGCGGGCTCCGGTCCCATCACCGCGATCTGCGCGCCCGGAAGCGCGAGGCAGGCGTCCGGGTCGAACGCCGGACCGCACATCGCGTACAGCCCCGCGCCGTAGGCCTTGCGCACGATGACGCTGATCTTCGGGACGGTCGCCTCGGCGACGGCCGTGATCATCTTGGCGCCGTGGCGGATGATCCCCTCCCGCTCCACCTTGCTGCCGATCATGAAGCCGGGGACGTCGGCGAGGAACAGCAGCGGGACGTTGAAGGCGTCGCACAGCCAGATGAACCGGGCCGCCTTGTCGGCGCTGTCCGAGAACAGGACACCCCCGAGGTGCAGCGGGTTGTTGGCGACGATGCCCACCACCTGCCCGTCGAGGCGGGCGAAGCCGGTGGTGAGCTCCTTGGCGAAGAGCGCCTTGGTCTCGAGGAACGAGTCGTCGTCGACGAGCGCGGCGATCACCTTGCGGATGTCGTACGCGCGCCGCTCCTCGCTGGGGACGACGCGGCCGATCGGCGTGGCGGACGCGGCGCGGCGCGTTCGCCCCTGCCGGCGGCGGGTCCGAGCGCCACGAGGTCGGCAGGTACGACAGCCAGCGCCGGGCGCCCGCGATCGCCGCGGCGTCGTCGGCGACGAGGTTGTCCCCGCACCCGCTGACGGTCGCGTGCATCCGGGCGCCGCCCATCTCCTCGAGCGTGATGTCCTCGCCGATCACCTCCGCCGCCATGCGCGGGGACCCGAGGTACATCGAGGCGTTGCCCTCGACCATGAACACGACGTCGCAGAACGCGGGGATGTAGGCACCGCCCGCGGCCGACGGACCGAAGAGACAGCAGACCTGGGGCACCCGGCCCGAGAGGCGCACCTGGTTGGCGAAGATCCGCCCGGCACCGCGCCGGCCGGGGAACAGCTCGACCTGGTCGGTGATCCGCGCGCCGGCGGAGTCCACGAGGTAGACGACGGGCAGCTCGTGCCGGAGCGCGGTCTCGGTGAGCCGCACGATCTTCTCGACCGTCCGTGCTCCCCAGGAACCGGCCTTGACCGTCGGGTCGTTGGCCATCACGCACACCGGGCGGCCGTCGATCCGGCCCGTCCCGGTGACGACGCCGTCGGCGGGCAGGTCGTCGGCGAGCGCGTTGGCGAGCAGCGCGTCCTCCACGAACGAGCCGTCGTCGAGCAGGAGCGCGAGGCGGTCGCGCACGAACAGCTTGTCGGCCGCCGCGAGCTTGGCGCGGTCCTTCTCCAGGTTGCCGGCGAGCGCGCGCTCGGTCCGCTTGGCGATCTCCTCGGCGCTCACGTCACACCCCCTCGTGGCCCTGCGGGCCGGCCCGACCGCGGACGAGACTCTGGGCGAGTCAACGGCTCGCTCACGTCACACCGACCGTCGTGGTCCTCGGGCCGGACCGCATGACCTGGCCGGGCAGCTCGCGCCCCACGAGATCCTGCGCGAGGTGCGCGCAGTCGATCAGCGCGTCCAGGTCCACCCCCGTGGCGATCCCCATGTCCTCCAGCATGTGCACGAGATCCTCCGTCACGATGTTGCCCGTCGCGCCGGGAGCATACGGACAGCCACCCAGGCCGCCGATCGACGCGTCGAACCGCGTGACCCCGTGTTCGAGCGCCGCGAGCACGTTGGCGAGCCCGGTCCCACGCGTGTTGTGGAAGTGGAGGCCGACGGTGTCAGCCGTGATCCCCACCTCACCGAGGGCGTCGAGCAGCGTCTCGACCCGGCGGGGCGTCGCCATTCCGGTGGTGTCGCCGAAGCTGAGTCGATCGGCACCGCCGTCACGCAGCCGCGCCGCGATCGCCGCGACCCGGGCCTCGGGCACGTCTCCCTCGTAGGGGCAACCGAACGCGGTGGACACGATCGCCTCGACCGGAGTGCCGGCCGCGTGCGCCACCGCGGTCAGCTCCGCGGCGGCGGCGACCGACTCGTCGACGGACCGGTTCACGTTCTTCCGGTTGTGCGTCTCGCTCGCGCTGACGACGACCTCGACCTCGTCGACGCCGGCCGCGAGGGCGAGCTCGGCACCCTTCACGTTCGGCACGAGGGCGCGGTAGCTGACCCCGGGGACCCGGCTGATGGCGGCCATCACCTCGGCCGCTCCGGCCATCGGCGGGATGGCCTTCGCGGACACGAACGAGACGGCCTCGATCCGGCGCAGGCCGGTGCGGCTCAGGGCGTCGATCAGGCGCACCCGGTCCGCCACCGCGACCGGCGCCTCGTTCTGGAGCCCGTCGCGTGGTCCGACCTCACCGATCTCGACGCGCGCAGGCCACCCGGACATCAGGTCCAGGCTACCGGGCCGTCGTGCCCCACCGGCCCGTCGTCACGTGATCCGGAGGCAGCCGAAGCACCACCCCGTGGCGTTGCCCCAGTGACCGAGCGTGGCGATGACCACGTCACGGGGGCCGGGGGTCGCGCCGGGTGCCACCGAGATCGCGAAGACCGCCAACCGGCCGTTGACCACGCTCGGGGTCCCGTAGGTCACACCGTCGCCCAGCACCACGACGTCCGCCGCCGGACCGAAGCCCGCCCCGACCACGGCGACCACGGTGTTCGTGGAGCCGCGAGCGATCGTGGTCGGCGAGATCGACGAGATCTCCGGCCGCAGCACGTTGACCAGGACGACGTCCGGTTGACCGTCGGTGTCGTTCGCGAGGAGGTTCGCCGCCGCGGTCGAGAACACCACGTACCGGCCGTCGGCGCTGAGACCGGGGCCGACCGAGTCTCCATCACCCGCCGCGTCGAGCAGACCACGACTCGCGATCTGCAGCGGTTCGGGCCCGAACCGTCCGACGTACACGTCACCGGCACCGTTCTGGTCCGACGGGAGCAGCGCGAGCGGGGTGGAGAACGCCACGATCGACCCGGTCGAGTCCATGGTCAGCGAGCTCAGCGCTCCCGTCGAGGGGACCGGCGTCGCGAGCGGCGTGACGGTCCCCGGGCTCGCCCGGTCGTAGCGGACGATGCCTTCCTGGCAGCCGTCCTTGCCCGACTGCCGGGTCGCCACGTACCGACCGTCGTCGCTCAACGGCATGCGACCACCGGCCTCGCACCCGATCGGGGTCGTCGTCCCGGCCACCCAGTCCACGACCCGCCCGCCGTCGAGGACCGGACAGATCGTGCCGCACGCGGTGAAGTCGTCGATGGAGACGTGGTGGCCGTCGCCGCTCATCCCGGCGAGCGCGCCGTAGCCGCTGGCGACGGCCACCGGCGCCGCGGCCTGCCGGTCCCGCACGTAGAACTCCGAGAAGCTGGTGCGGCCGGAGAAGGACTCCTTGGCGAACGCGACGTAGCGCGGCGTCCGCGCTCAGGAAGATCGTCGCCGGCAGGCTGTCGGGGCCGCCGGTCACGAAGGGGCCGCCGGACGGGTCGAGGCTCACGAGGGAGTAGGCACCGGTGTCCAGGTCCCGGACGTACACGTCGGCTCCGGTCCAGCCCGACGCCGGATCCAGGTTCACGTCCTCGGGGACGAGGGTGGCGGTGGTGACGAACGCGACGTACCGGCCGTCCCGGCTGATCGCCGGGCCCCGGCCACCGATCGGTGCCCCGGTCGCGCCGCTCGACACGCGAGCGGTGTCCCCCGTCTGCGCGTCGTAGCGGAACACCTCGGACGTGGGATCGGTCGCGGAGCGCGGCCCGGTGAAGACCGAGTACCGACCGTCGCCCGAGACGGACGGCACACTCGGCGAGTACTCGAGGAACGCGCGGCCCGTCGGATGATCGGTCCCGCCGCGTGAGACCTCGACCAGGGTCGCACAGCCCGTCGAGGCGAGCACCGTGACGGCGGCGATCGCGAGGAGCCGCACCCTTCGACCGGTCATGTCGACCCCTCCCCCGAGGATGGCGTGCGCCCGACCGTACCGGACGGGCGCGTCCGCTCCAACCGGTCAGTCCTGGCGACGCCGGACCCGGATCTTGATGGGTGTGGGACCGAGGTCGAAGTGCTCCCGGATCATGCGCTCGATGTAGCGCAGGTAGGTGGCCGGCAGGGTCCGCGTGGCGAAGAGGGTGAACGTCGGCGGGTCGGCGGCGCCCTGGGTGGCGTACAGGATGCGGGGGCGGTGCTTGCGGTCGAGCGGCGGCGGGTGCTTCTGCTGGGCCTCCCGGATCACCTTGATGAGCCCGGCGGTGGGGATCCGGCGGTGGTAGGCGGTCTCGGCCTCGCGCAGGGCCGGGAGCACCGTCTTGAGGTTGCGGCCGGTCAGGGCGGAGACCTGCAACGTCGGGGCGTAGCCGAGGAAGCCGAGCCGGTCGGCGACGTCGATCTTGATCTGCTCGCGCTCCTCGGTCGGCACGAGGTCCCACTTGTTGAGCACGACGACGATCGCGGTCCCGGCGCCGTCGATGCGCTCCGCGAGGCGCTGGTCCTGGTGCGACACGCCCTCGGTCGCGTCGATCACGAGGAGCGCGGCGTCGGCGAGGTCGACCGCATCGAGCGCGCGCAGCACCGAGTAGTACTCGGTGTCCTCGTCGACGCGGCTGCGGCGGCGCATCCCGGCGGTGTCCACGAAGCGCAGCACACCGTCCTCGCTCTCGACGATCGTGTCGATCGTGTCGCGCGTCGTGCCGGGCATGTCGTGCACCACGGACCGCTCGTCGCCGACCAGCTGGTTGAACAGCGTCGACTTCCCCACGTTGGGCCGGCCGACGATCGCGACCGAGAACGGACGCGGCCCCTCGGGCTCGGGCCTCGTCGACGCCTCGTCACCGGGCGGGAGTGCCGTGACGACCGCGTCGAGCAGGTCCCCGCTCCCCCGCCCGTGGATCGCCGACACCGGGTGGGGATCGCCGAGGCCGAGCTTGGCGAACGGCCAGATCTCGTGCTCGCGGCGGTCGTCGTCGGCCTTGTTCGCGACGAGCAGCACCGGCCGGTCCGAGCGCTGGAGGATCCGGGCGACCTGCGCGTCCTCCTCGGTGGTGCCGACCGTGACGTCCACCACGAGGAGGACGACGTCGGCCTCGCGGATCGCCCGCTCGGCCTGGAGGCTGACCTGCTTCGCGAGCGGCTCGTCGGTCGCGATCCAGCCGCCGGTGTCGACCACGAGGAAGGACCGACCGTTCCACTCCGCCACGAGCTCCTTGCGGTCCCGGGTGACGCCGGGCAGCTCCTGCACGATGGCCTCACGGCGGCCGACGAACCGGTTGACCAGGGTCGACTTGCCGACGTTGGGCCGACCGACGACCGCGACGACGGGGCGGCTCACGCGCTCGCCGCGATCGGGCGGTCCCGCAACGCCGCGACCAGGGACGCGCCGTCCGTCGGGACCACCTCGACCGGACGCGGGAGGTCGGTGAGCCGCGCACCGTCGAGGAACCGGTCCTGGGAGAGCACGACGTCCGGGAGCAGCACGCGGGCGTCGGCCGGGACGTCGGCGAGCACGGGCACGAGGTCCGCGCCCGTGAGGAGCCCGGTGACCGCGATGTTGCCGCCGAAGAACGAGTTCGGCACGGGCCGGATCTCGACGGGCACCCCGGCGACCTCCTCCAGGGTCGGCACGACGGGCGCCAGCACCCGCGCGCCGTACTCCCCCGTGAGCACCACGGTGCGGCGCGGCGCGGCGGTGGTGGTCCGCTCGTCGACGACCTGGAGCCGGCGGGGTGCCCGGTAGCCCTCGGGCGGTGCACCGTCGACCCAGGCGAAGAACCCCGACCGCGGACCCGTCCCGGCGACCGCCCGGCCGCTCGCCGCGGCCGCGACCTCGTCGTGGAACGTGCGCGCCATCCCGATCCCGTTCTCGTGCTGCGCGAAGCCCTCGTACTCCTCGGCCGTCGGGGAACGGGCGCTCGGTCATCAGGAAGTACTCGTCGGCGGCGAAGACCATGCGGTGCCCGAGCGCGGCGAGGAACCGTGCCTGCCACGCGCTCGATCGTCGTCGACCACGTCGTCGGCCTCGGCCCGGGTGTGGGGTCGCATGTCGGGCTCGCCGTTGTGGGCGGACACGCCGAGCGGGACGACGCCGACCGAGGCCAGGCGGGGGAAGCGGTCCAGGACGCCGAGCAGCGTGTCGTCGAGCACCGCGCCGTCGTTCACCCCCGGACACACCACGACCTGGCCGTGGATCTCCACGCCCGCGTCCAGGAGCAGGCCCAGCCACCGCAGGCTCGTCGCGCCGCGCCGGTTCCGGAGCAGCTGCGTCCGGACCTCGGGATCGGTGGCGTGGATCGAGACGTAGAGCGGACCGAGCCCTTCGGTGAGCACACGCTCGAGGTCCGCCTCGGTGAAGCGGGTGAGGGTCGTGAAGTTCCCGTACAGGTGCGAGAGCCGGTAGTCGTCGTCCTTCAGGTACAGGCTCTTCCGCATGCCCTTGGGCAGCTGGTAGATGAAGCAGAACGGGCAGTGGTTGTCACAGGTGCGCACCCGGTCGAAGACCGCGCTGTGCAGCTCGAGTCCGAGCGGCGCCCCCGCCGGCTTGTCGATCGTGACGACGTGATCCGCGTCACCCCGGCGCAGGGTGAGCGCCACGTGGGGCTCGTCGACCTGGACCTGGTAGCGGATGACGTCCCGCAGCTCCTCGCCGTTCACGTCGACGATCTCGTCGCCGACGCCCACCCCCGCGGTCGCGGCCGGACTTCCGGGCGCGACGGCAACGACGCGTGCAAGGGGCATGGGGGGAGTCTAGGAGTGCGCACCCCCGGCGTTAGCCTTCAACCGTGCCCGTCCGGAAAGTGCTCCTGGCCGAGCCGCGCGGCTTCTGTGCCGGCGTGGAGATGGCGATCAAGGCGCTCGCCTGGATGGTGCGGCTCTTCCCGGCGCCGGTGTACTGCTACCACGAGATCGTCCACAACCGGCTGATCGTCGAGCGGTTCACCGAGCTCGGCGTGATCTTCGTCGACGACATCGACGAGGTCCCGGCCGGGGCGCCGCTGATGCTCTCCGCGCACGGCTCGGCGCCCGAGATCGTCGCCGCGGCGCGAGACCGGGATCGCTTCGTCGTGAACGCGGTGTGCCCGCTCGTGACCAAGGTGCACCACGAGGCCCGGGTGCGGGCGGAGAAGGGCTACACGATCCTCTACGTGGGTCACGCGGGCCACGACGAGGCCGTCGGCACCCTGGCCGTGGCGCCCGAGGCGATCCGGCTCGTCGAGCACGACGAGGACCTCGACCACGCCCTCGCCGCGGTGACCGACCCCGGCCGGGTGGCGCTCCTCGCCCAGACGACGCTGGCCCTGCACGACTGGGAGGGCATCGCGGGCGACGCGCGCGAGCGCTTCCCCGCGCTCTGGACCGCCACGCGCAACGACCTCTGCTTCGCCACCACGAACCGCCAGTCGGCGCTGTCGGCCATCGCCGCCCGGGCCGACGCGGTCGTGGTGATCGGCAGCGCCAACTCCTCCAACACGATCGCGCTGGCCAAGGTCGCCGAGACCGCCGGGTGCCCGAACGTCGTACGCATCGACGGCCCGCAGGAGCTGGACCTCGCCACGCTCGGCGACGCCTCCGTGGTCGGCGTGACCGCCGGGGCGAGCGCGCCGGAGGACACCGTGCAGGCCGTGATCGCGAAGCTCGCGCCGACCGGGGGCGTCGAGCTGGTCCACGTGACCGACGAGGACGAGTACTTCCCTCCCCCACGCGAGCTCCGGGACCTCATCGCCGGCGACGACCGCTCGATCTCCGCCGCCGACGTGCTCGCCGACCTGGTGCGCACCTCCGGACGCTGAGCCCACGTGCTCCCGATCTCGGCGACGACCGTCCGGCTGTTCCTCCACGTGCTGGCCGCGACCGTCTGGGTCGGTGGGCAGATCACGCTGGGTCTGGTGGTCCCCGCCCTGCGGCCCGCGGCGGACGACCCGGATCCCGGGGCGGCCCGGGCGCGCATCCGCGCCGTCGCCCGGCGGTTCCAGGTCGGCGCGTGGAGCGCGTTCGCGGTGCTGCTCCTGACCGGGGTGTGGAACCTCACCGCCCTGCACGTCGGGGATCAGAGCGGCGCATGGCTCGCGACCCTGATGGTCAAGCTCGGCTGCGTCGCGATCTCGGGGATCGCCGCCGCCGTGCACATCCTCGTCGCCGCACCCCGGGTCCGGGCCGCCCCCGACGAGGCCGCCCGACGCTCCGCCGCCGCCTTCTCGGGCGCGTGCGAGGGTGTGTCGGTGCTCTTCGCCGTCGCCGCCCTCTTCCTCGGCGTCCTCCTCAACGGCTGAGCCCCACCCGTCGTCCCGCTCGACGCGCCGGACCACGCCCCCCTCCTCGTTTTGCGCGCAAAACGGGGAGTGCAGGCCTCGATTTGCGCGCGCAAAACGGGGAGTGCAGGCCCCGATTCGGGCGCGCAAATCAGGGGAGGCAGCCGGCGTCGGCGCGGGCGTCGTCGAAGAGGGACTGGAGCGACTTCATCAGCTCGTCGCTCAGCGCCACGAGGTCCGGGCGGTGGCGGGTCGTCGCCCCCGCGGGCGGCCGGATCGGAGCACCCACTCGCACCGACACCTTGTGCAACCGCGGCAGCTTCTTGCCGCTGGCGAGGATCTCCTCGCTGCCGCCGATGCCGACGGGCACGATCGGCACCCCGAGCCTGACCGCGAGGTACGCGGTGCCGTCGAAGAGCGGCGCGATGTCGGGACCGTGGCTGCGCGTGCCCTCGGGGAACACCGCCGCCGGCTCGCCGGCCTCGAGCGCCGCCTGGACGGCCTTCATCGCCGACCGCGCGCTCGGGGAGCCGCGGGTGACGGGGATCCCGCCGAGCCCGGTGAAGAGCTTCCTCCCGAAGGAGCTCGCGAACAGCTCCTCCTTGGCCATGAACCGGATGCGACGGCGGGTGATGAAGGAGACGAACGGAGTGTCGAGGTAGGACCGGTGGCTGGGGGCCACGATGAACGCGCCGTCGATGGGGACGTGCTCCGTCCCCGAGATGCGGATCCGGAACAGCACCTTGGAGATGCCGAGCAGGAGGCCGCGGGCGAATCCGTAGAACGTCACCTTCCCTCCTCCGCCGTGCGGAACCGCTCCACGATCTCGGCCACGATGTCCTCCGGGGTGCGATCGGTCGTGTCGAGGATCATCGCGCCGTCGGCCGCGCGCAGGGGCGAGGCGGCCCGACTCGAGTCCGCCGTGTCCCGCCGGGCCATCGACGCCCGGAGCTCCTCCACGGAGACGTTCCGGGCCGACGCCTCCTCGTCGCGCTGCCGCCGCCGGGCCCGCTCCGCGCCGGAGGCGGTGAGGAACACCTTCACCGGCGCGTCGGGGAACACCACCGAGCCGATGTCACGACCCTCCACCACGCCGCCGCGGTGCGCGTCGACCCAGGCCCGCTGGCGGGTGACGAGCTCGGCCCGCACGCCCGGGTGGGCGGAGACGGCCGACACGGCGGCCGTCACCTCCGGACCGCGGATCTCGGCCGAGACGTCGTCGCCGTCGAGGGTCGTCACGCCGTCGCCCACCGCGATGCGAACCTGTCGCGCCAGCGCGGTCGCACCCTCGGCGTCGGTCGGCTCGAGCCCCGCCCGCAGCACGGCCGCGGTGATCGCCCGGTACATGGCACCGGTGTCGAGCACGTCGAGGCCGAGCACGGCGGCGACGCCGCGCCCGATCGTGCTCTTGCCCGAACCGGACGGGCCGTCGATCGCGACGACCCGCCGGGCGGCTCCGGGAGTCACGACAGCACCGACTCCAGGTCCGCGGCGAAGCCCGGGTACGACACCGCCGTGGCGGCGAAGCCGCGGACCGTCGTCTCCCCCGCCGCCGCCAGCCCGGCCACCGCGGCCGCCATCGCGACCCGATGGTCGCCGTGGCTCTTCAGCGCTGCCCCCACGGGCGCGCCACCGCGGATCACGAGGCCGTCGGATCGGGGCTCGACGCCGATCCCGAGCTGGGTGAGCTCCTGCTCGACGGTGCCGATGCGGTTGCTCTCCTTGACCGCGAGCTCGGCGGCGTCGTGGATCGTGGTGACCCCCTCCGCGAACGCGGCCGCGACCGCGAGCACGGGCAGCTCGTCGATGATCGCCTCGTCGCCGCCGATGTCGGTGGCCGCGAGCTCGGACGCGACGACGTGGATGTCCCCGACCGGCTCGCCGACCTCGCGTCCCGTGATCGTCACCTCGATCTCCGCACCCATGCGGCGGAGCACGTCGATGTAGGCGATGCGCCCGGGGTTGAGGCTCACCGCGGTGAGCGTCAGCTCGGAACCGGGCACGATCGTGGCCGCGACCACGAAGAACGCGGCCGACGACGGGTCGCCGGGCACGGTCAGCTCGAACGGCTCCGGCTGCCCGGGCTCGACGCGCACGGTGCGGGCGTCCGGCCGCGTCAGGGTCACGCCGAGCGCCCCGAGCATCCGCTCGGTGTGGTCCCGGCTCGGCTCGGGCTCGCGGATCTCGGTGACGCCCTCGGCCTGGAGGCCGGCGAGGACGAGCGCCGTCTTCACCTGGCCACTCGGCGTCGGCAGGTCGTGGCGCACGCCCCGGAGCGCGCCGCCGCGGATGACGATCGGCGCCAGTGTCCCGCCCGCGCGACCGTCGACCCGCGCGCCCATCGCCCGCAGCGGCTCGAGCACCCGCCCCATGGGTCGCGCCGACAACGACTCGTCCCCGGTGAGCACGGCCAGGAACTCCGAGCCCGCGAGGAGGCCGGCGAGCATCCGCATGGTGGTACCCGAGTTGGCGCAGTCGAGGACCGCGGCCGGCTCACGCAGGCCCGCGAACCCGGACCCGCCGACCGTCACCGCGCCGTCGGCGTTGCGCAGGCGGACCCCGAGCGCGTCGAGACACGCGGCCGTCGCACCCACGTCCGCGCCGTCGGCGAGGCCCCGCAGCACGCTCCGGCCGTCGGCCACCGCGGCGAAGAGCAGCGCCCGGTGCGAGATCCCCTTGCAGCCCGGGAGTCGCAGCGTCCCCCGGAGCGGGCGACCACCGACCAGCGTCAGCTCGTTCGGCACCGTCACCGCCATCGCGCAGCTCCTCCGGTGGTCACGACACGTCCTTGCGGCTCACGTGGTATCCGGCGGCGACGAGCGCGGCGTCGAAGGCGTCGACCCCCACGACCGGCACGACCATGACCAGTACACCACCCTCGCCCTCGATCGAGTGGGCGATCTCGATGTCGAGGATGTTGACCCCGAGCCGACCCGCCATCGTCGTGACCTCCGCGAGCACCGCCGGGCGGTCCGGCACGGGCACCCGCAGCTCCGCGAGCGGACCGGAGACCCGCGCGCCGTACGGCAGGTTGCGTCGGGCCCGTCGGCCCTGCTCGAGCACGCCGAGGAGGCCTTCCCCGTCGGCGTCGGCGACGAGCTCGCGCACCGAGTCCAGCGACGCCCGGTAGGCGTCGAGCGCGGCCAGGATCGCGCCCCGGTTCGCCACGCAGATGTCGGGCCAGATCCCCGGGTTCCCGGCCGCGATGCGCGTCATGTCCCGGAAGCCGCCGGCGGCGAGGCGCAGGAGCAGCGCGTGCTGGTCGTTGCGTGCGTCGGCCACGTTCATCAGGGTCGTCGCCGCGAGCTGGGGCACATGGCTCACGACCGCGACGAGCGCGTCGTGCTGCTCGGGCGGGATCTCGACGATCTCGGCGCCCACCCGGCTGATCGCGCCCCGGACCGCCGTGTACGCGGCGAAGTCGGTGTCGGCGGTCGGGGTGAGCACCCACGTGGCCCCCGCGAAGAGATCGGCGGTCGCGCCGTCCAGACCGTCCTGCTCGGACCCGGCCATGGGATGACCGCCCAGGAACCGGGCCGCGAGCTCCGGGCGCGCGGCGTGCACCGCGTCGACGACCGCGCCCTTCACCGATCCGACGTCGGTGACCGCGGGTGCGCCCGCGTCGAGCGCCTCGACCACGGTGTTCGCGACCTTGCCGACGGGGACCGCGGCGATCACGACGTCGCACCCGGCGACCAGCTCCGCCACGGAGCCCGCGACCGAGTCCACCGCACCCAGCTCGGCCGCGCGCGCCGCGACCGACGCGGTCGTGTCGTAGCCGCGGACCGCGACCCCCGCCTTGCGGAGGGCGAGACCGATCGAGCCTCCGATGAGGCCGGTCCCGATGACCCCGACCCGCACCGTCACTCCGGCAGGTCGTCGCGCAGGGTGGTCGCGCCCTCGAGATACACGTGATGCAGCTCGGCCCGGCTGCGGTCGGTCTCGAGGTGCATGAGCACGCGGATGGTGCGGGGCATCCCCCCGACGATGTCCAGCTCGCGCGCGCACAGCAGCGGCACGTCGCCGAGGCCGAGCGAACGGGCGGCCGTCGCGGGGAACTGCGCGTGGAGATCGTCGGTCGCGGTGAACACGATGCTCACGAGCTCGTCGTGGTCCGCCTCGTTGCGCTCGAGCATCGCCGTGACCAGGGCCTTGGTCTTGACGGTGATCTCCTCGGCGGTGTCGACCTCGCAGGTCGTGGCACCCCGCAGGGCTCGGACGGACATCCGGGCGAGGCTACCCGGTGCTCTCGGGAGCGGCGCTCCCGTACAGGGCCCGCACCTCGGCGGGTGTCAGCGGTCGCCACTCCCCCGGCGCGAGGGCGCGGTCGGCGACCGGGCCGATGCGCGTGCGGACCAGGCGGCGCACCGGGTGGCCGACCGCGTCGCACATCCGGCGGACCTGGCGATTGCGACCCTCGTGGATCGCGACCATCAGGGCGGAGCCGTCGCCGTGCTCCTGGACGAGCGTCACGCGCGCCGGTGCAGTGAGACCGTCGTCGAGCTCGACTCCTTCGCGGAGCCGGCGCAGCGCCGCCCGGGTCGGGACGCCGTCGACCTCGGCGAGGTACTCCTTCTCCACCCCGAAGGACGGGTGGGTCAGGCGATGGGTCAGCTCACCGTCGTTGGTGAGCACGAGCAGCCCCTCGGTCTCGAGATCGAGCCGGCCGACGGGATACACGCGCGGCTCGGGTGGGACGAGCGCCACGACGGTGGCCCGCCCCTGCGGATCGCTCGCGGTGGAGACCACGCCCGCCGGCTTGTTGAGGAGGTAGTGGACGAGACCGGGCCGGGTCGGGACCGGGATCCCGTCGAGCGTGACCGCCGCGACCTCCGGGTCCACCCGTCGGCCGATCACCGCGACCTCGCCGTCGACCGCGACCCGCCCCGCGAGGATCAGCTCCTCACACGCCCGGCGGGAGCCGAGACCGGCCTCGGCCAGGACCTTCTGCAGCCGGACGCCCTCGGGCGCGTCGGTCACCCGTCGGTGAGGTCGGGGCCCGCACCGGCCGGGTCGGACGCATCGCCCGACTCCCCCGCCTCGCCCCCGGCACCGGCGTCGACCCGGAGGTGCAGTCCCCGCTCGAGCGCCTCGACGACCTCGGGCTCGGGCACGAACTCCGCCAGCGGCGGCAGGTCCTGGAGCGAGTCCAGGCCCATCTGCTCGAGGAACCGGGGGGTCGTGCCGTAGAGGATCGCCTGGCCGGGACCGGGATCGTGCCCGAGCTCGGCGACGTAGCCGCGCTGCATGAGCGTGGCGATCGTCGACTCGACGTTGACGCCGCGGATGGCCGAGAGCTGCGCGCGCGACACCGGCTGCTTGTAGGCGATGATCGCCAGCGTCTCCAACGCCGGTCCCGACAGGCGCGGCGGTCTGGCCCTCGAGCACGAAGCGCTCGATGTAGGGCGCCATGTCCGCGTGGGTCTGGTAGCGGTACCCGCCGGCGATGCGCACCAGGGTGAAGCCCCGCCCGTCGCGCTCGTACTCCTCCGCCAGCTCGGCGCAGAGCGCCTCGATCTCCCCGGTCGGCGTCTCGGTGAGCTGGGCGAGGACCTGCGGCTCGACCGGCTCGATCGCGGCCATGAGCACCGCCTCGATGGCGCGCTTGGTCTCGGTCATGACCTGTCCGCTCATCGCCCTTCCCCCACTCAGCCGGCCGGGACCGTCTCGTGGTCCGCGGGCTCGCGTCCGGTCGGATCCTCGGGCATCTCGAAGGCGCCGAGGTCCGGGTCGTCGTCCTCGCCGGCATCGTCGTCCTCGACGCGGGGCGCGGTCTCCCAGTCGTCCATCGACGCGACGTCGAGCACCGACTCCCCCTCGGACAGCCGCCGGATCGAGAGGTCGCCGAAGGTCTCGACCTGGTCGAGCTCGACGATGCCCTGCTTGTAGAGCTCGAGCACCGCGAGGAACCGCACGATGACCTCGATGCGGTCGTCGACGCCGGCGACGAGGCTGCGGAAGCTCACCGGCTCCGTGTCCCGCAGCTGCACGAGCAGCGACTCGGCCGCCTCGTGCACGCTGATGCGGATCGGCGCCACGTGGTACAGGTCCACCTCGGGGGGCGACGAGGGTGGCGTGAGCCCGCGGATCGCGGCAGCGAGGAGCTGCTCGCCGGTCAGGCGCGCGAGCGGGTCCGGCGCGAGGGAGCGGAACGGCTCCTCGGGCCCGGCCGAGCGGGACACGACCTTGGCGCCCCGCCGGAGCAGACCCTCCATGACCCGCGCGGCGTCCTTGAACGTCTTGCACTCGAGCAGGCGGGCCAGGAGGAGGTCCCGCTCCTCGAACCGCAGCAGCTCCTCGTCGAGGTCGGCGGACTCGGCCCCCGGCAGCAACCGGCGCACCTTGAGATCCACGAGCGTGGACGCGATGAGGAGGAACTCGGTGGCGACGTCGAGGTCCACGCGGTCGAGCTTCTCGACCTCGACCAGGAACGCGTCGATCACCTGGACGATCGAGACGTCCCAGAGCTCCACCTCTTCCCGCAGGATGAGGTGGAGCAGGAGCTCGAAGGGCCCCTCGTAGACCGACGTGTGGACCTCGTAGGACATTCCTCACGCAGGCTAGCGGTCGGGTCGCGCCGAATGAGCGATCCCCGCGCCGACCCGCCGGGTACCGTCGCGGCCCATGGCGCGCAGCTTCTCCGGGATCCAACCGTCGGGTGAGATGCACCTCGGCAACTACGCCGGGGCCGTGAAGCGGTGGGTGGACGACCAGGACGACGGCATCTTCTGCGTCGTGGACCTGCACGCGATGACGCTGCCCTACGACCCGGCCGACTTGACGGCCGAGACCGCCCGCCTGGGCGCGCTGCTCGTGGCCGCCGGGCTCGATCCCGCCCGCTGCATCCTCTTCGTGCAGAGCCACGTCCCCCTCGTGACCGAGCTGACGTGGGTGCTCAACTGCGTGGCCACCGTGGGCGAGCTGCGGCGGATGACCCAGTTCAAGGACAAGGGGGCGGGGCAGGAATCGGTGACCGCGGGCCTGCTCGACTACCCCGTGCTCATGGCGGCGGACATCCTCCTGTACGACACCGACCTGGTCCCCGTCGGCGAGGACCAGGTCCAGCACGTCGAGCTCACCCGCGACGTCGCCATCCGGTTCAACCACCGCTTCGGCGACACGCTCGTCGTCCCGAAGGCCACCGTGCCGCCCCTGGGCGCCCGCATCAAGGACCTCCAGCACCCGGCGGCCAAGATGAGCAAGTCGGCCGACTCGCCCCAGGGAACGGTCCTCGTGCTCGACGACCCCAGGACGATCACCAAGAAGGTGAGGTCCGCGGTCACCGACTCGGACACCGCGGTCCGGTTCGACCCGGAGGCGAAGCCCGGGGTCTCGAACCTGCTCACGCTGCTGTCGGTCGCGACCGGCCGTCCGATCCCCGAGCTCGAAGCCGAGTACGGCACGTCCGGCTACGGCACGTTCAAGGGTGCGGTGGCCGAGGCACTCGTCGAGTACCTGCGGCCGACGCGCGAGCGCTACGACGAGCTCGCGGCGGACCCGGCCGAGCTCGGTCGCCTTCTCGCGGCCGGTGCCGGGCGGGCAACGGAGCTGGCCGCGGCCACCATGGCCCGCGTGCGGAACGCGACCGGGCTGTTGCCGCCGGGCTGATCGCGTGTGTCCGACGTCCAGCCGGCCCGACGGTACGAGCGCTCCGGGACCGGCCTCGAGTTCGACCGGGTGGCGTTCTTCAGCGACGCGGTCTACGCGATCGCGATGACGCTGCTCGTCGTGGGCATCGGATTCCCGCACGTGCGCGACTCCCAGCTCGGCAGCAAGCTCGCGAGCCTCGACTCGGAGATCATCAGCTTCTTCATCGGGTTCGTGATCCTGGGCTCGTACTGGATCTCGCACCACGCGCTGACGGCCCGGCTGAAGGCCGTCGACACGACCTTCCTCGCGATCAACCTGCTCTACCTCGCCGTGGTCGCCTTCCTCCCCTTCCCGACCGCCGTCATCGGGAGCAACGGATCGGTGCCGCTCGCGATCGTGGTCTTCGCGTGCTCGCTCGCGGCCGTGTCGATCCTGGAGGTGGTGCTCCACGTGTGCGCGCACCGTCGCGACCTGCTGACCGACCGGCCCTCGGATGCCGAGTACCGCCACGACATCGTCGCGGGACTGATCCCCGGCCTCGTCTTCCTGCTGTCGCTGCCGCTCGCGTTCGTGGCCACGAACTTCGCGCTCGTGTCCTGGGTGCTCATCGTCCCCGCGGAGCGGATCGTGGACCGCGTCCTCGTGGTGCCGCCGCGGGCGTGAGCCCGGCGCTCAGCGCCGGCCCGGGTGCTCGGACCGGTGGTCCTCGTCGTCGCGGTCGTGGCCACGACGGTCGTGGCCGTGGCGGTCGTGGTGTGAGTCGTGATCGTGCCCGTGGTGGTGCCCGTGGTGGTGCCGTGGTGTGAGTGGTGACCGTGTCCGTGGTGGTGCCCGCGATCGTGCGAATGGTGGCCGTCGTGGCGCGACCCGTCGTCGTCGCGGATCGTGACGGTCCCGGTGGCGTCCAGGGCGGTCGCGCCGCTCACCGCGTCGACCACGACCGAGAACTGCTCGGTGGGCTCGGCGATCCCGTCGGCGACGACCTCGCCCGGGATCGTGCCCGTCGTCGCGCCCGTCGCGATGGTGACGGTGCCGGCGGTCGCGGTGAAGTCGGCCGTGGTCGCGGTCCCGCGGCGTCGCGGTCCAATGGAGCGTCACGGGGCCGGGGGCGGGCGCGGACAGCTGCACGGGCACCGGTGCCGGTGTGACCCCACCGGTGCCCTCGGTGACCGTGACGTCGGCCACGGTGAGATCGGGGAGGTCCGCGGCACCGAAGGCGAGGGCCGTGAACACGTTCTCGATCACGGGGTCGTTGAGGTTGGCCACTGCGAGCACGCAGGCGCCCGGGGCCGCGGCGCACTCGACGAAGGTGCCGTCGTTCGTCGTGATCGACGAGTGGACGGTGAAGGGACTCGAGAACGTGCCGTCGAGCGAGAACGGCAGCGTCACCGCGTTGCTGATCTCGCAGTCTCCGTAGGACAGCGGCCCCGGAACGCACTCGGCGATCCCGATCGGCGCGAGCGGCGCGAAGCCCGAGCCGGCGACGGTCACCGCCTGACCGTCGGCGAGGCCGACCGACAGGCGTCACGGTGACGTCCGGAGGTGGTGGCGGAGTCGACGTGGGATCGAAGGTCACGGGCGCGGTCGCGCCCGGCAGGGGCGGGAGCCCGAACCCGAAGTCGGCCTCGTCGGCATCCACGGCGTGGACCACGCAGTGAACGCGGCCGCATCGGTGCAGTCGACCGAGTCCTGGAAGAAGCCGAACACGACGCGGGTCGCCGGGAACGAGCTGTCGATGCCGCCGGCGGCGTCGGCGGTGACCTGGATCGAGCCCGAGCACGTCGCGAAGTCGCCCGGCGTGCTCGGCAGCGCGCACTGCTCGACCAGGACGGGGCCGGAGGGCGCGAACCCGGTCCCGGTGATGTGCACGTCCTGGCGGTAGTCGAGGTTCGTGTCGGGCGTGACGGTGATCACGGGCGGCGGCGGGATGGGCGCGTTCGGGTCGAACGTGAGTGGGAAGGAGAACTGCTCGTAGGAGCGCTCACCGTTCACCTGGATCGAGCACAGCACGTCCGTGTCGGTGCAGTCGGCCGGACCGGTCGGTCCGGCCGTGATGCGCTTCACCGAGACAGTGAGGCTGACGTTCCCGTCCGCGTCCGCCACCGAGGGGCCCGTGAACGAGCTCGAGCAGCTCCCGAACTGCAGCGCCTCCACGCACCGCGCCGCGTAGATCTCCTCCCCGGGCGCGAACCCGGACCCGGTGACCGTGACCGTCGCGCGGTAGGGCAGGTCGGTGGTCGGCGCGGCCTTGACGGTCGGCACCGGCGGTGGCGGCACCGAGTCGTCGAAGGTGATCGGCGCGACGGCCGAGAGCGAGAAGCCGTTCAGGAGGTACTCGTCGGCCGCGATGGAGCAGCCGACGGTCACGCAGTCCGCCACGCCGATGCCGGTGAGCCCGAAGGTCCCGACGAGGCGGGACACCGGGACGGTGGTCGTGAAGGTGCCGTCCGCGGGCACCGGGAGGTACCCGATCGAATCCAGGCAGGAGCCGGGATCGGACGCCGGACACTGGGTGAGCTCCAGGTCTCCGCCGGCCTCGAACCCGGTGCCGTGGACCTCGACGAGCTGGCCGTCGACCAGCCCGGCGGCGGGCGTCACGGTGATCACCGGATCCGCCGGTGGCGGCTGGCCGGGATCGAAGTCCAGAGCGCGCGACCGCGACCTGCTCGAGGCCGGGGTACCCGATCGCGGCGAGCACACAGGTCTCGACGAGACAGTCGCTCGGCTGCCCGTCGACGTCGAGGACCCGGAGCGTCACCGGGAACTCGACCGTGAACGCGCCCGTCGCGTCCGCGGTCGGTTGCGTCCCGCCGAACGTGCAGAACGGTGTGGCCGGTGCGCACTCGGAGACGTTGACCGTCTGGCCCGGCTCGAACCCGTCCCCGCGCACCGATACGGTCTGGCCGCCGACGAGCCCGGTCGCGGGATCGACACTGAGGGTCGGGTTCGCCCGCGGTGGGCCGGGGTCGAACGCGAGCGGCGTGGACGCGTCGACGCCCGCCGACGAGAGGTTGCTCACGATCACGGTGCACGTGCCGGGCGCGTCCTCGCACTCGACCAGCGCTCCACCCGACGAAGAGGGTGCGGGACACCGAGAAGTCCAGCGCGATGTCGCCGGCGGGATCGGGCGAGACGAACGTCGCCGTCCGCAGGTCGCAGTCCTCGGGTCCGGTCGGGTTCGCCCCGCACTCGGCCACGACCAGCTCACCCGAGGCGAACCCACTGCCGGCGAGCGCGACCGACTGACCGTGCAGCAGCCCGGTGGACGGCGTCGCGCTCAGCGAGGGCGCGACCGCCGCCTGCAGGGACCCCTTCGGTGCCGGTGCCGGTGCCGGGCTCGTGGCGTCCCGGTCCAGCGCCCGCTCCCATGCGGAACGGCCCGCCGACCCCGGCGCGGCCGCACCCGGGCCGGTGTCGCCCGTGATCGGCGCCGCGGCGACCGCGGACGGCGCGAGCGCGACGGCGCCGAGCGCGAGCGCGACCAGACCCTTGCGGAGTCGATGACGCTTCTGCCCCATCTGCCCACCCCCCCGGTAGTGCCGCGCACGCTATCCCCTCGAACGCCGCCCCGACGGGGCCCGGTTCCCGGGCCTAGCGATCCGCGGCATCGAGCGCCGACAGCACGGCCGCCGGGATGACGCGGCGCGCCGCCCGCTCGGGGTCGTGGTGGAGCTCGGACCACCGGGCCGCCTCCTCCGGTCCGCCCGCCCGGCGGATCTCGTCGGCCCCGATCTCGCCGTGCAGCTCGTAGCGGCCGATGCGCCCCGTGGGCCCCGGACGCCCGGCCCAGCCCTGGACGCGGAGCCGACCGAACAGACCGCTGCAGAGCGTCGCCGCCACCCGCCCCGAGGTTCCCAGCCGGGCGGCGTGCTTGCCGACGTCGTGGAGGAGTGCGGCGACGACCCAGACCGAGTCCTCTCCGAAATGGTCCGCGACCTCACGGGCGCTCGCGATCAGGTGGCGGCGGTCCTGGTTGCCCAAGCGGTCCAGCAGCCGGAGCTCCGCGGGCGTCAGGCGCGTCCGGGCCCACTGCTCGTCGGCGGGGGTAGGTGGCCGGCGGGACAGCGACGTGAAGAAGCGGCGGACGTAGTGTCCGGCCGTCGCCCCGGCGCTCACCCGAGGATCACCGCGTCGAGCAGCCGGACGAACGGCGAGATGATCGTGTCCACCAGGCCGGTCCAGAACACGAGCCCGAACAGCACGAGCAGCCCGTACGGTCGGAAGCGATACCAGATCGGTCGCCACGACTCGGGCATGACCAGCTCGAAGATGGCCGAGCCGTCGAGGGGCGGGACCGGGATCAGGTTGAACACCGCGAGGAGGATGTTCACCAGCGCGAACGAGTACGCGATCTCGAAGCCGAGCGGCGGGTGGGTGATGTTGTAGATGTGGTACTGCGACGGCAGGTGCTCGGCCACGAACCGGTAGTCGGCGGGCGCGGCCGCGAGCAGCGAGCGGGCGACGAGGACCGCGGCCGTCGCGAGCAGCAGGTTCGTCGTCGGCCCGGCGAGACCCGACGAGGAACATCTGCGGCCGGGGCCGGCGCAGCCGGGACGGGTTGACCGGCACCGGCTTGGCCCAGCCGATCACCGGGATCCCGGTGAGCGCGCCCATCGCCGGCAGGATGATCGACCCGAACGGGTCGATGTGCGGGATCGGGTTGAGCGTCAACCGCCCGGCGCGTTTGGCGGTGTCGTCGCCGAACCAGAACGCGACCACCCCGTGGCCGATCTCGTGGAGGATCACCGCGACGACGAGCGTCGCGAAGAAGACGATCGTCGACTGGTCGAGCGTCACGCGTCAGCGCGCCGTGCGGTCAATGCGGGTGCGATGCGCAGGTGATGCAGTAGCGGGCCGAGGGCATCGCCTCGAGCCGGGCGACGTCGATCGGGTTGCCGCATTCCTCGCAGCGCCCGTAGGTCCCGCCCTCGAGCTTGGCCAGCGCGGCCTCGATCTCGGCGAGGTTCTCCGTGAGGCTGCCCGCGAGCGCGTCCACCTCGCCCCGCTCCGCGGTCACCTGCCCGGAATCGGCGAACCCCTCGTCGAAGGGCAGCTCGCTGGTGCCCGGGGCGCGACCCATGTGCTCGAGCTGGGTGAGGAGGTGGTCACGTTCGGCGAGCAGCTCGTCACGCGGCGTCGTGTTCTCGGTCTCGGACATGAGGGGGAAGCCTACCGCCGGGCGGCGGCGACCCTCGCTCGGGGGTGGGCGAGCTCGTAGACCGCTCGGAGCCGCTCGGGCGAGACGCGGGTGTACACCTGGGTGGTGGAGAGGCTGGCGTGCCCGAGCAGCTCCTGGACCACCCGGATGTCCGCGCCGTGCTCGAGCATGTGCGTCGCGCACGAGTGCCGCAGCACGTGGGGCGACAGGCGACCGGCGAGCCCCACCCGCTCCCCCGCCGCCGTGACGATCGACCAGGCGCTCTGCCGGGAGAGCCGCCCGCCGCGTGCGTTCAACAGCAACGGGTCGCCGGGGACCCGGCGCGTCGCCGGGCGCTCGAGGACGGGCCGGCCCCGCGCGAGGTACTCCCGGATGCTGTGGCGGGCACTGCGACCCATCGGGACGATGCGCTCCTTCGCGCCCTTTCCGAGCACGCGGACGACGCCGTCGTCCAGATCGAGATCGGCGCGGTCCAGGCCGACCAGCTCGCTGATCCGCACCCCGGTGGCGTAGAGCGCCTCGAGGATGGCGCGGTCGCGCAACGCGCGTGGGTCCTCGCCCTCGACCGCGCCGAGCAGCGCGTCGACTTCCTCCTCGGAGAGGGCCTTGGGCAGTCCCTGCGGGACCCGCGGGGCTCCGATCTCCTCGCTCGGGTCGACGTCGACGAACCCCTCGTCCACGCAGAAGCGATGGAACGAGCGCACCGCCACGAGCGCGCGGGCGATCGAGGCGGCGGCGAAGCGGGGGGTGCCGTCGTCGTCGCGGGCCCGCTCGAGCTCGCGGACGTAGGCGGCCACGGTCCCCTCGCTGACCGCGTGCGCGTCGGTGAGGCCGGCGCGGCGCAGGTACCGCTCGTAGCGGCGGAGGTCGCGGCGGTAGGCGGCGAGCGAGTTCGCGGCGAGACCACGCTCGACCGTCAACCAGGTCTCGTGCTCGACCAGCAGGCGCGTCGAGCGCGTCGGGACCGCCGGCCACACCGCTCCGGTCAGACGGCGGTCGGCGTGTCCAGCCGGCCGACGTCCTGTGCGAGCGGGAGCTGCGGCGCGCGGCCCTCGGCCCGGTCCTTGGCCGCCCGCACGAACCCGGCGAAGAGCGGGTGCGGACGGTCGGGACGGCTCTTGAACTCCGGGTGGGCCTGGGTCGCGACGAAGTACGGGTGCGCGGTGCGCGGCAGCTCGATGAACTCGACCAGGCGGCCGTCCGGCGACGTCCCCGACATCACGAGCCCGCCCTCCTCGAGCCGGCGGCGGTAGTGGTTGCTCACCTCGTAGCGGTGCCGGTGCCGCTCGTAGACGACCTCCTGCCCGTAGAGCTCGCGCACGATGGTCCCGGCCTCGAGCCTGGCGCGGACACGCGCCGAGGCGCATCGTGCCGCCCATCTCCACGACCTCGCGCTGGTCATCCATGAGGTCGATCACCTTGTGCGGGCTCTGGGTGTCGAACTCGGCCGAGTTGGCCCCGGCCGAGACCGCACGCGTCCCGTGCGAACTCGATGGTCGCGCAGTGGAGGCCGAGGCAGAGGCCGAGGAACGGGATCTGCTGGAGCCGGGCGAACCCGGCGGCGGCGACCTTGCCCTCGATGCCCCGGAACCCGAATCCACCCGGGATCACGATGCCGTCGAGCTCGCGGAGCCGACCCTCCGCGAGCAGTCCCTCGGTGTCGTCGGACGCGATCCAGTCGATCTGCACGCGCGCACCGCACGCGTAGCCACCGTGACGGAGGGCCTCGGCGACCGAGAGGTAGGCGTCGGGCAGCGTGACGTACTTGCCGACCACGCCGATGCGGACGTCGAAGTCGGCCGCGCGCACGCGGTCGACGAGCCCCTCCCACTCGGAGAGATCGGGCTCGGTCTGGTCGAGGCGCAGCACCGAGCAGACGTAGTCGTCGAGCCCTTCGTCGTGGAGCACGAGCGGGATCTCGTAGAGGGTGTCGGCGTCGATGGCCGAGACGATGCCGCGCTCGGGAACGTCGCACAGCTGGCTGATCTTCTCCTTGAGCCGGGTCGGGATCGGCCGGTCCGAGCGGCACACGATCGCGTCCGGCTGGATGCCGCGGCTCCGCAGCTCGGTGACCGAGTGCTGCGTCGGCTTGGTCTTCTGCTCCCCCGACGGGCCGATGAACGGCACCAGCGAGATGTGCATGTAGAAGACGTTGTCGCGTCCGACGTCCTTGCGGAACTGCCGGATCGCCTCGAGGAACGGCAGGATCTCGATGTCGCCGACGGTGCCGCCGACCTCGGTGATCACGACGTCGACGTCCTCGGTCGCGAGCGACAGGATCCGGTCCTTGATCTCGTTGGTGATGTGCGGGATCACCTGCACCGTGTCACCGAGGTACGCGCCGTGGCGCTCCTTGGCGAGCACCGACTGGTAGATCGAACCGGTCGTGGCGTTCGACTTGCGCGTGAGCGGCACGTCGACGAAGCGCTCGTAGTGACCGAGGTCGAGGTCGGTCTCGCCACCGTCGTCGGTGACGAAGACCTCGCCGTGCTGGAACGGGTTCATCGTCCCCGGGTCGACGTTGATGTACGGGTCCAGCTTCTGCATGGTCACCCGCAGCCCGCGAGCCTTGAGGAGTCGGCCCAGCGACGACGCGGTGAGCCCCTTCCCGAGACTCGAGGCGACGCCACCCGTCACGAAGATGTGCTTCGCCAACCCTCTACCTCCGCCTGCTCGTCGGCGGTGCATCGACACCGCTGGTTCCCGAGGGCGTCACCGGGCGCGACGAACCGTTCGGAGAAGTCGAACGAGGGTCCCGGTGCCGCCACGTGCTCACGGGAGTTCGACGGTACCATGCGACCCCCCACCCGCCGGTGATGGAGCATCGTGACCAGCCCAGCGCGCCCGACGAGCGGATCGACGCTTCGCTGGTGGCCGGACGTGACGCTGCTGGCCCTGGGCGCGCTCCTGGTCCGCCTCCCGTCGATGTTCGCGCCGACCCAGCTGGGCTACGACGACGGCGGGTACGGCCTGGCCGCGATCGCGATGCGCCAGGGTGCCGCGCCCTTCCGTGAGATCTTCTCGTCCCAGGGCCCGCTCTTCCTGCCACTCGTGCACCTGGCCGACCTCGCCGGCCTGAGCCACCGCAACGCGCCGCGCCTGTTGCCGGTGCTGGCGGGCATCGTCGTGACGCTCGCCGTGTACGCGATCGGGATGCAGGTCACCGACCGCGGCCGGGCGTTGCTGGCGGCCGGCCTCACCGCCGGCAGCGGCGTGCTCCTCTGGACCACCGGCCCGATCACCAGCGACGGTCCGGCCGCCGCGTTCGCGACGAGCGCCGTGGCGATGGCGGTCGCCTACCGCCGCCGACCGAACCTCACCCGTGTGCTGATCGTCACCCTCCTCGCCGGCGGCGCGGTCTCGACCAAGAGCCTGCTGGTGGGTCCGGCCCTCCTCACGGTGGTGCTCCTCGTCGGCGCCGCGCGCCGCTGGCTCCACCTCGCGCTGGTCCCGGTCGGGGCGATCGCGATCGTGACCGCACTCGCACTGCCGTGGGGGCTCCAGCACGTGCTCGACGACTACGTCCGCTACCACCTCGACAAGACGGCGCACCACGACCTGCTCGCGAACCTGGCCAAGATCGTGACGACGTTCTGGAGCCGGGACCCGGTGCTCTCGGTCCTCGCGGTCCTGGCGGTGCTCGGCTCCCTCGCCGCGGTCACCCCGCTCGGCCGCCGGCTCCGGATCCCGCGACCCGGTGCGGCCCCCGCGGCGACCGGTGCACTGGCGACGGTCGGCACGTGGTTCCTCTGGTGGTGGGCCGGCTCGACGCTGGTCGTGCTCACGCTCCAGGACCCGATGTTCCGGAACCACCTCGGCGCGCTCGTGGCGCCGATGACCCTCCTGGTCGCGTGCTTCCGCCCCTCCTGGCGGGTCGTCACGGTCGCGACCGCGATCGCCGTCGGATTTCAGATCGCGCACCTCCGCCCCCTGCTCCTCCCACGCGACTTCCGGGGCGCCAACGCGCAGATCGTCGCCGCCCTGCGCCGGCTGCCGGCGCACGCCTGGGCGATCTCGGACACCCCCGGGCTCGTCTGGCGCGCCGGGCACGGGACCGACCCCTTCTACGTCGACCCCTCGGTGCTCCGGCTCGACAGTCACGTCGACGCCATCAGGATCACCGAGGACCGGCTGGTCCGGGCCGCGGTCGCAACCACGGGTGTGTGCGGTCGCGGTCACCGCGCCGGTCCGGTTCGGCCGCTACGAGCAGCTTCCCGCCCGGCTGGCGGCGGTCGGCTACCGGCCCCGGATCGATCTCGGGAACCGCCTGGGCCTCTACGAGCGGGAACGCTGCGCGGCGTGAGAACCGTGCCGCGCGCCACGCGCGACGTCGTCCTCGTCGGGGCCGTCGCGCTCGTCGTCCGCATCCCTGCGTTCGGCGCCCCGCAGTCGCTCGGGTTCGACGACGGCCAGTTCGCGATGTCGGTGATCGCCATGCGCCACGGTGGGCTGCCGTTCCGGCAGGTCTTCTCCTCGCAGGGGCCGCTCTTCCTCCCGATCGCCTGGGTCGGCGACCTCCTGACGTTCCGGACCATCGACTCGCCGCGCGCCGCGGCGGTCGCCGCGGGCGTGGTGCTGAGCGTGCTCGTCCTGCTCGTGGGGCGCCGCCTCGCCGCGCCGGGGGCCGCGCTCCTCGGGGCGATCCTCGTGGCCCTGAGCGGCTCGGTCCTCTGGACCACCGGGCCCCTGACCTCCGACGGGATCGCGGAGGCGCTCACCGCCGGCGCGGTGCTCGCGGCCCTGCGGTACTGGGACCGGCCCGGATGGCGACGCGCCGCCGTGATCGGGCTCCTCGGCGGCGCCGCGCTCGCGGTCAAGAGCCTCCTCGTGATCCCCGGGCTCGCCGCCGCGGCGCTCTGGGTGCTGGTCCGGCGCCGTCCGCGCGACATCGCCGTCGTGCCCGTCGTCGGCCGCCGCGGTGGTCCTGCTCGCGTCGGCGCCCTGGGGGCTCGGTCGGGTCTACGACGAGTACGTCCGCTATCACACCGACGCCGTCGCCGGCCGGCCGATCCGTGCGAACGCGCACAAGCTCGTGACCACGCTGTTCGAACGGGACCTCCCGCTCCTCGCCGCGGCCGTCGTCGCCCTCGTCATCGCCCTCGCGATCCTCGCCCGATCGGGCCCGGCGCCGGGCGCGGAACCGGGCGCGGCGCCCGGGACGCCACCGCGCGCGCCCTGGTGGCCGGTCGCGGTCTGGCTCGCGCTCGTCGTCGGCGTCGTGCTCACCGAGTCCCCGATGTGGCGCAACCACGTGGCGCACGTCGCGGTGCCGTTGACGCTGCTCGTGGTCGTCGCGCTCGGGCGCGACGCTCGCGCGGTCCGCGGCGTCGCGATCGCCGCCGCGGTCGCGCTGCTGGCGACCCCCTGGTCGGTGGTCCACCTCGGCGAGCTGCTCCGACCGCAGGAGGCGCCCGCCCGCACCGCGGCGCTCGACCGGGTGCTGGCGAACCTGCCCGCCGGCGGACTCGTCATCAGCGACACCCCCGGCGTCGTCTGGCGGGCCGGCCGGCGCGTGCCGGACAACTTCGTCGACGTGTCGATCCTGCGGATCACCTCCCCCACCCCGAGCCTGCGCCTCACCGAGGACGCCGTCGTGCACGGGGCCGGCCGATCCGACGTGTGCGCCGTCGTCCGCTGGTCCTCCCAGCGGTTCCAGCACTTCCCGACCCTGGGCGCCCGGCTCCGCGCGCAGGGCTACGAGACGAGGCTGGCGCGGCCGCACCACGCGCGGCTCGTCTGGGTCAAGCGCGACTGTCGGCCGGGCGACCGATCCGGTCGAACGCCCGCAGCGGCGGGAACCGCTCGATCACCCGACTGAACGACACGAACTCCGACGCGAGGTTCAGCGCGACGAGCGCCACCAGGACGACGTTGCGCGCCGGTGCGGGAGCACTCGAGGACCACCACGAGGCCCAGCACCCCGCCGAGCACGTTGGCCCCGGTGTCGCCCTGCATGGTGCGCTCGGTGAGGTCCTCGGGCAGCATGCCGACGGCCGCGCCCATCACCGGCGCGGCCGCCACTCCCACGGGTCCCGCGCCCGCCACCAACGCCAGCGGGACGTACGCGAGGAGCGAGAACTTGATCATCCGCCCCGGCGCGCGATCCAGGAGGTTGGCGAGGTTGGCGGCGAGCGCGATGAGCACCGCGTCGGCCGCGAGCCGCTGCCAGGTCACGAAGCCGGGCGCGGCGGCGAGCACCAGCGCGATCGCGGCCCCGCCGAGCAGCTTCACCATGCCGCTCGTGAGCCGGCCCTGGCCCAGCGCCCGGAGGTGGCCCCGGAAGCCGCGGTCCTCCCCACCGAGCGCGTCGTCGATGAACCCGAGCAGGCCGAACCCGAAGGCGGCGAAGAGCACGAGCGGGCGAGCGGCGTTGGCACCGGGCTGGTCGCCCAGACCGATCGCGCCGAGCCCCGACCGGCCCGCTTCCACGACCAGGACCGCCATGACGATGAAGAGCCCGGCGGCGGTCGCCACGGTGCGCCCGCGGTAGTTGGTCCGCGCCAGCGCGGGCGCGTACAGCATGTCGGCGCCGGTGGTCATCACCGCCCGGACGGCGAGGAAGCCGACGATCCAGGCGAGGACGACGATCACAGGTCGCTCAGCGCGCCGTCGGGGCGGTGGCGACGGGGAGATCGGGGATCGCGCGGTCCCGGTCCAGGCCGTAGTCGCCGACCGCGCCGCTCGCGAGCTCGGCGAGCGCGAGGGTCGCCGCGACCCGGCCCGAGGTGAGATCCAGGTCGTCGATCGTGCTCACCAGGTTGCGGAGCTCGTCGCTGCCGGCGATCGGATCGATCCAGGCTCCCCGGTCCGTCACCGTGTCGGTCGTCGCGAACACCTGCCCGATCGCGGTGGGGCCGCCGAGGCCCACCGCGCCGCGCGGCGAGGTCGGTCACCGTGGAGACCGGGACCGCGGACGTGGGGCCACCGGCGACGAGGATGCGCGCGCCCTCGCCGGTGAAGTCTCCCGGGGCCGGCACGGTGCTCCCGGCCGCGCCGGTCAGGGTCACGAACTTCGCGTCCGCGAGCTTGCCGAGGACGTCGTCGAGCGGTGGTGGCGAGGCGAGCCGCTGGCCGAGCAGCTGGGCGGCGGCGCTGCGCAGCGACGGCCGGGAGCGGTTGGCCAGGCCCGTGGCCGTCCGCAGCGCCGAGGCCTCGTCCGGCGTGGCGAGGTCCCAGCGCTCCTCGAGCCACACGATCCCCGGCACCGTCGCCCCGGCGGTCCGCAGCGAGCGCGGCCTGGGCATCGACCTGGCCGCCGTCGACGCCCCGCTCGGCGATCAGCTCGATCCGCACCCCGGTCAGGGTGCGGTCCACGGCGAGCCCGGCCGACTCGTCGATGTACTTGTTCGCGTCGTCGATCTGGCCCTGGAGAGCGCTGTTCTCGGCGCGTTCGTCCTCGGCGTTCGCCTGCACCCTGTCGATGCGGGTCTGGAGGTTGTCGATCACGCCGCGGCCCACGAACGTGGCCCCCATCACCGTGCCGATGGCGATGGCGAGGAAGATCGCGATGATCGAGACGACGTGGAACCGGAAGTGGATCATCGATCAGTGGGTGATCGAGTACCAGAGGTCGTCGAGGGTCAGACGGATGCCGTCGACGTAGGTGTGGATGGGTTGGGCCACGAGACCGATCACGATGATCGTGAGCAACGCGGCGAGGACGAGCACCACGATGTCACGCCGGCGGACCCGGCCCTCGTAGAGGCGGTGCACGCCCTTGGCGTCGACGAGCACGGGACCGAGACGCAGGCGGGTGAGGAAGGTCGACGACATGCCCTTGCGTCCCTTGTCCAGCATCTCGACCATCGTCGAGTGCGTCCCCACCGCCACGATCAGCGACGCTCCCGCCTCGTAGGCGAGCAGCATCGCGACATCCTCGCTCATGCCCTCGGCCACGAACTCCTGGTAGTCGCGACCGGCCACGAGGTGCATCGCCTCGAGGTTCTCCCGCCCGGGAGCCCGGCCGTCCGGGTGCACGTGGTGCAGCAGCTCGCGCGCCGCAGTGGACGGCGCGGTCGCTGACCGAGTCGAAGTCGCCGATGATGATGTCGGGCTCGAATCCGAGATCGAGGAGGGCGTCGGCGCCACCGTCGACACCGATCAGCACCGGCTCGTACTCGCGCAGATACGCCTTGAGCGCCGCCAGGTCGGTCTTGTAGTCGTGGCCGCGCACGACGACGATCGCGTGCCGGCCCTTGAACCGGGTGTGCAGATCGGGCAGCTCGAGCGGGTCGAAGGTGATCTTGGCCTCGTGCTGGATGTACTCGAGCGTGTTCGCGGCGAAGCGCTCGAGCTCCTCGCCGATGTTCGCGCGCGGCCTGCTCCATCGCGTCGGTGACGTCGGCGACGGTGCGCACCGCACCCTTGGCGAGCGTGCGACTCCCCCGGCGCACCGTGCCGTCGCGGTCGACGACGAGGACGTCGCCTTCCTCGACCGTGGTCATGAGATCCGGTCCGAGGTCGTCGACGAGGAGGATGCCGGCCTCGACCAGGCGGATGGGGCCGCCGTTCGGGTAGCGGCCGGTGATCGAGCGGGCGGCGTTCAGGACCGCGCCCACCTCGGCCCCGATCAGGCCCTCGGCCGCGACCCGGTCGATGTCGGCGTGATCGATGACCGCGATCTCGCCGGGTTGGAGCCGGCGGGTCAGATCCTTCGTCCGGGGTCCACCCGGGCCGGCGCCTCGACCGGGTCGGCGGCCGCGGCCACCTGGGCGGCGCTGCGCCTCACCGGGCGCCCGCCCGGGCCAGGAGCTCCTCGGCATGGCGGCGCGCGTGGTCGGACTCCTCGACGCCGGCCAACATCCGCGACAACTCGGTCACTCGGTCCTCCCCGCCGACGATCTCCGCGTGCGCGACGGTACGACCGTCCCGGTCGCCCTTGCGGACGATCACCTGGGTGCTCGCGCAGGCTGCGACCTGTGCGAGATGGGTGACGCAGAGTACCTGGGTCCCGCTCGCGAGTTCCGCCAGGGCCCGACCGACCGCCGCGCCCGCCTCACCGCCGATGCCGGCGTCGACCTCGTCGAACACGAGCGCCCGGCCCCCGGCCACCGCGCCGGTGGCGACCGAGGCCACCCGCACGGCCAGGAGCGCCCGGGAGAGCTCCCCACCGGAGGCCACCCTCGCCAGTGGTGCCGGCGGCTCCCCCGGATTCGCGGCCAGCAGCATCGTGACCTCGTCCGCGCCGTCGTCGGCGGGAGCGCCCTCCCCGACCTCGACCCCGATCCAGGCCCCGGGCATCGCGAGGGCGGCCAGCTCCGCGGTGACCGCCGCGGCGAAGGGCTCGGCCGCGGCGCGCCGGGCGGCGCGCAGCTTCCCCGCGGCCGCATCCCGGCGGGCGACCGCCGCCGCCCGGGCCCCTTCGAGCGTCGCGACGCGCTCGTCGTGGGACCGCAGCACCTCCAGGCGGGCCGCCGCCTCCTCGCGGTAGCCCAGGATCTCCGCGAGATCGGCGCCGTACTTGCGGGCGAGCTCGCGGAACAGCTGGCGCCGGGTCCGGACCGCCTCGAGGCGGATCGGGTCGTCGACGACGTCGTCGCGGGCGACGAGCAGCTCGTGGGCGATGTCGGCCGCGTCGGCCTGCAGGCCGCGCAGGCGCTGCTCCAGCCCGCCGACGGACGGGTGGTCGCCGAGCGCCCCGACCGCGGTGCCGATCCCGTCGACGACCAGGGCGTCCATCGCGCGGTGCGCCTCGCCGAGGGCATCGCGGATCCCGACCGCGTCTGCGAGCCGCTCCTCCTCCTGCTCGCGTGCGCGCTCCTCGTCGGGGTCCTCGATGCCGGCGGCATCGATCTCGGCCACCTGGAACTCGAGCAGGCCGATCTCGCGCGCCTGCATCCGCGCGTCGCCACCGAGCGCCGCGAGCTCCCCGTCGACGGCCGAGATCTCCTCCCGGGCGGCCCGGTAGGCCGTCAGCGCGCGGACCGCAGGCTCCCCCGCGAACGCGTCGAGAACCCGCCGCTGCGCGGCCGGCGCGAGCAGCGCCTGATAGGCGTGTTGGGCATGGAGGTCGAGCAGCTCGACCCCGCGGGCTGCGAGCTCGGTCGCGGTGGCGAGCCGGCCGTCGACGTACGCGCGGCTCCGGCCCTCCCGCGGCACGACCCGCGCGAGGACGATCTCCTCACCCGCGGCATCCTCGAACCGGCCCTCGACCCGCGCCTCCGCGGCGCCCTCGCGCACGAGTCCGCTGTCGACCCGCTCACCCGCGAGCAGCGCGAGCGCACCGGTGACGAGCGTCTTGCCCGCGCCCGTCTCCCCCGTGATCGCAGTGAGCCCCGGACCGATCATCAGGTGGAGCTCCTCGATGATGCCGAGATTCTCGATGCGCAGCTCCGACAGCGGCATCAAAGCGGTCCGCCAGCCCGAACTTGGCCTTCAGGATCTGGTGGAAGTCGCGCGGCGCCAGCGTGATGATGCGCGCCGGCTGCGGGCCGCACACGCAGCGAACCGTCGCTCCGGGCTCGAGCTCGCCGAGCTCGCGGCCGTCGAGGGTCATCACCGCCGGTCGCTCCACCACCACCAGCTCGAGCTCGTCGCTCTCGTCGAGCACCAGCGTCCGGTCGAAGAGCATGTGGGGCGAGACGGGGGTGAGCAGCAGGCACGCGAGGCGGGGCGAGACGATCGGACCGCCGGCCGAGAACGCGTAGGCCGTCGACCCGGTCGGGGTCGCCACGATCACGCCGTCGGCGGCGTAGCTCGTGAACGCCGCGCCGTTGATCACGACCTCGAAGCGCACGAGCCGGCCCGGGTGCGGCTTCTCGACCACCGCCTCGTTGAGCGCCGTCCAGGCACCGCCGGCCGGTCCGCTCGACCTGACCGTGGCGCGCAGGACGGTCCGCTCGGAGATCTCGTAGTCCCCCGTGCGCATCCGCTCGAGCGACTCGTCGAGCGCGACCGGATCGATCTCGGTGAGGTAGCCCATCTGACCGCAGTTCACCCCGAGGACCGGGATCTGCGCCGGCGTCGCCAGATCGACGGCCCGCAGCATCGTGCCGTCGCCGCCGAAGGACACGATCGCGTCGAACCGGGCCAGGTCGGTCTCGGGCTCGGCGCGGTCCACGGCGACGCCGTGCTCGTCGCCCCACGCCGTCGTGTGGGCGACGAGCTCGTCGGCCTCGGCGCGGTCGGGATGGACAACGACCCCCAGCCGCCGGACCGGGTTCACGACGCCGCTCCCGCGGCGGCGTCGAGCGCAGCCGGGTCCGACGGGCTCCCCGTGCTTGCGCACGTCGCGCGAGGAACTCCACGTTGCCGTCGGCGCCCCGCAACGGCGAGGCGAGGACCGCGGTGACGATCGAGACCGGCGTCGCCGAGCCCTGCCGTCACCTCGCCGAGGACGGCGCGCTGGACCTCGGCATCACGCACGATGCCGCCGCGGCCGACTCCGCTGCGGCCGGCCTCGAACTGCGGCTTGACGAGCAGGACGAGCTCGGCGCCCTCGGTCGGTGAGCCGGGCCAGCGCGGGGGCCACCGTCACGAGCGAGATGAACGACAGGTCGGCGACGGCAACCTCGGCGGGTCCGCCGGGCAGCGCGTCGACGTGGCGAAGGTTGGTGCGTTCCCGGACGACCACACGCGGGTCCTCGCGCAGGCGCCAGGCGAGCTGGCCGTGCCCCACGTCGAGGGCGACCACCTCGCGCGCGCCGCGCTGGAGCAGGCAGTCGGTGAAGCCGCCGGTCGAGGCGCCGGCGTCGAGCGCCCGGGCGCCGGCGACGTCGAGGTCCCACGCGACGAGCGCCGCGTCGAGCTTCTCGCCGCCGCGCGACACGAACCGCGCCGGCGGCGCCGTGCACGACCACGGGCTCGTCGGGTGCGACCTGGCGGGTGATCGATCCGGCGGGCGCGCCGCCGACGGTCACCAGCCCGGCCTCGACCGCGGCGACGGCCTGCGCCCGACTGGGCAGCAACCCGCGGCGCACCAGCTCGGCGTCGAGTCGCCGACGCAAGGTGCGCTCAGGACGCCTGGGCGGCGCGACCGGTCGTCCCGCCTTCTTGCGGCGGCCTTCTTCGCGGCCCGCTTCGCGGCCGACTTCTTGCGTCGACTTCTTGCTGGTCGGCTTCGCCGACGCCTTCGCGGCCTTCTTCGCGCCGACCCTTCGCTCCTTGGCCGCGCGCTTCTGCCGGGCCATCCGGGCCTCGAGCTTGGCGAGATCGTCCTTGGTCGCGATCCCAGCGTCTTCATCTGGCGCTGGATCTCCTGGCGCACGACGTCCATCACGAGATCGGTCCGGCGGCGGCTCTCCTCGACGAGGTCGTCGACGAAGCCCTGCACCTGGTTCTGCGCGAGATGCCCCTGCGCCACGAGCTCCTTGGCCCGGGCCCGCGCCTGGGACCGCGTCATCGCCACGAACTCGACGCCCGCGTCGAGGTACTTGCTCAGATCGGGGGACTGCGGCATCACCGGCTCCTTCGCAGCGGAGCGCCCACGCTACCAACCGTCGGTCACGGACCCGGGTACCGCGCCAGGGGCTCCACCAGCGCCGCCAGGTCGGCCGCGACCCATGCCGGCGGCGGATTCGGGCACCGGCTCGTCCGGGTCGTGACCGCCGACGCCCGACAGCACCATCGCGAACGGCCACCCGAGCCCGCGCGGCGAGCTCGCCGTCGGTCGACGGCCGGTCGCCCACGATGACGCCCGTCGACGCCGAGCCGGGCTCGCACCAGCGCGACCGTCGGCGCCGCGGGCTTTCCCGCCACCTCCGGCTCCGCCCCCGAGGCCGTGGCGATCGCGGCCACGAGCGCACCGGCGCCGGGCGTGATCCGATCCGCCGCCGGGAAGGTCGGGTCGGTGTTGGTGGCCACGAAGCGGGCACCGGCACGGACCGCGGCGGCCGCGCGGTCGAGCCGGGCGAAGTCGAACGCCCGGTCCATCCCGCACACGACCGCCGCGACGTCTCCCCGCGAAGGTCTCGTCGTTCGCGACCGGCGCGAGGCCCGCCGGCGTCGAGCGCCTCCTCGATGCCCGGCCCGCCCGACACGAGCACCCGGGCCCCGGCCGCAAGGTCCCCGGCCAGCACGCGACGCGGCGGCCTGTGCGCTCGAGAGCACGTCGGCGCGCCCGGTCGCGACCCCCATGAGCCCGAGCTGGTCCCGCACGTCGTCGATCACCCGGCTCGAGTTGTTGGTCAGGAAGCGCGACCCGCCGGCCCGCCGCCCGCAGCCGGCGCGACCGCCTCGGCCGCACCGGGGATCGGGCGGGCGCCCGTCCAGAGCACGCCGTCGAGATCGCAGACGATCACCCCGTTCCGCTTCACCGTGCTCCCCTATCCCCTTCGCCCGGTGCCCGGCCCGCCGCCGGCCCGTGCCACAATCGCCGGACCGACCCGGAGGCTCTTCTGCATGCCCGAGTTCCGCCCGTTCCGCGGCATCCGCTACGACGCCGTCGACCTCGAATCGGTGATCGCGCCACCCTATGACGTCATCGATCCCGACCAGCGCGACGCTCTCGCGCAGCGGTCCGAGCACAACTCGGTCCGGCTGATCCTCCCCGAGGCCGACGGCGACACCGACCGCTACGAGCACGCGGCACACCTGCTCGCCGAGTGGTCTGCTACCGGCATCCTCGCCCGCGACGACCAGCCCGCCTTCTACAGCTACCGCATGAGCTACGCCGACGAGCGCGCCACGCCCCGGCACACGGTCGGCGTCCTCGGCGGGCTGGTCCTGCCGGCCGCGGCGGGCGAGGGCGACGTCCTCCCCCACGAGCGCACGCTGCCCAAGGCGAAGAGCGACCGCCTCGCGCTGCTCCGGGCGACGCGGGTCAACCTCGACCCGATCTGGGGGCTCACGCCGACCACGGGACTGGCCGCGGTGGCCGACCGCGCGCTCCCCCTCGCCAAGACCGTGGACGACGACGGCGTGACGCACGAGCTCGGCCGCATCACCGAGCCGGCCGACGTGGACGCGATCGTCGCGATCGTCGGGGGTGCACCGGTCGTGCTCGCCGACGGGCACCACCGGTTCGAGACCGCGATCAACTACCGCAACGAGCGCGGCGACGCCGGCGCGCCGACATCGGGAGACGGCGCCGTCATGTGCCTCGTGGTCGAGCTCGCCGAGGACCAGCTCTGGGTGCAGCCGATCCACCGGGTGATCCGGGAGGCCGTCTCCCCCACCCGCCTCCGGCTCGACCTCGCGCGCGACCTCGAGATCGTCGACGCGGCCGCCAACACCCCCGAGACGGTCGACCGGCTGCTGGACGCGCTCGACCGGCAGGGCGGCGTCGGGCTCGTCGACGGCGAGGGCATCGCCCGGTTGGTCCCCGACGCGGCGGCGCTCGACCGGGTCCGCGCCGGGCTCGCGCCGGTCCTCGCGGACGTCGCCTCGGCATGGTTCGAGCAGATCGCCGCCGACGCGCTCGGCCCCGTACGACGTGACCTACCGTCACGACGCCCGCGCGATCGCGGCGATGGTCGCCGAGGGTGCTGCCGGTGCCGCGATCCTCCTCCCGCCCGTCACCGTCGAGCAGATCCGCGCCGCGGCCCGGGCCCGGGTGCGCATGCCCCAGAAGACGACCTTCTTCGCACCGAAGCCCCGCACCGGCCTGGTCTTCCGCAGCCTCGACGACTGACACGGCCCGCGACCACGGCGCGTCGAGCATGCGGCGCGTCGGCGAGGACCCCGCCCGCCAATAGAGTCACGCCCCGTGATGGAGCGCCCGGGGGAAGCTTCCGTCGCCGGCCCGGACGCCGCGACCGACACGCCGCATCCTCGGCGCGCCGACATCCAGGGGCTGCGCGCCGTCGCGGTGCTGCTCGTCGTCGCCTACCACGCCGGCCTGTCCGTCGACGGCGGGTTCACCGGCGTCGACGTCTTCTTCGTGATCTCCGGCTTCGTGATCACGGCGCTGTTGATGCGCGAGGTCGACGCAGGGGGCACGCTCTCGTTCGCGTCGTTCTACGCCCGTCGCGTGCGGAGGATCCTCCCCGCGATGGCGCTGACCACCGCCGTGGTCGCGATCGCGTCGCTCGGCGCGATCAGCGAGTTCGCCCGGGACCTCACGGCCCGGACGGGTCTGGCGGCGTCGTTCTTCGTGTCGAACGTCTACCTCTACCGCTCGCCGACCGGGTACTTCGATGTCGCGCCGACCGCGAACCCGCTGCTGCACATGTGGTCGCTCTCGGTCGAGGAGCAGTTCTACCTCGTCTTCCCGGCGGTGCTCGTGCTCAGCGCGCTGCTCGCTCGCCGGTCCTCTCGTCCCGCCCGCCCGATCATCACCACGGTCCTGCTCGTGCTCGCGGCCGCGTCGCTCCTGCTCTGCGTGGTCGCGACCCGGGCGGCGCGGGCACCGGTGTGCTCAGCTCCCGGTTCGCGTTCTACATGGCCCCCGCCCGGGCGTGGGAGTTCGCGGTCGGCGCGCTGCTCCAGCTCGGGGCCCACCGCGTGGCCCGGATCCCGCGCCCGGCCGCGATCGTGATCGGGCTCGCCGGGGCGGTCCTCATCGCGCTCGGCGCGACCGTGATCACCGCGACCACCCCGTTCCCCGGCACCGCGGCGCTGCTCCCCGTCCTCGGCACCGGCCTGCTGCTGGTGGCGGGCACCGCGACGACGGGCGGGGTCTCGGCGCTGCTCGGCCTCCGTCCGGTGACCGTGATCGGCGACCTCTCCTACAGCTGGTACCTCTGGCACTGGCCGGTCATCGTCTTCACGGCCGCGCTGTGGCCGGGCGCGGACCGGCTGAAGATCGTGGCCGCCGCCGCCTCGATCGTCCCCGCGGCGGTCTCCTACCGCTGGCTCGAACGGCCGATCCACCTGAACCCCGGCTGGAAGGGCGTCCGTGCGGTCGGGCTCGCGAGCGTGTGCATCGCCGTCCCGGTCGTCGTGTGCCTGGTGCTCGTGCGGGCGCCGCTCCCGACACCGTCGGCGTCGACGCACGCGCTCCTCCAGGCGACCCGGCAGAACCACGCCGACCGCACGCGGGGCTGCAACAAGGGATTGCCGGTGGCCCGGCAACCGTCACGCTGCACGTGGAGCGTGGCCGATCCGTCGGGCCGCATCGTGCTGCTCGGCGACTCCAACGCGGGCCACCTGACGGAGCCGCTCGCCGCGGCCGCGAACCGCCTCGGGTACGACTTCACGGTCACCACCATGCCCGACTGCCCCTTCATCGACGCGAGGATCGCGGGCGGGCAGGCCGACTCGGGCACGTGCCGGCGCTACGTCCGGACCACCACGCGCGGGCTCCTCACCGATCCCCCGGCCCTCGTCGTCCTGGGCGCGTCCACCTCGATCTACCTGCGGCCGGGGAGCGCGGTGACCCTGACCGATCCGGCCACCGGGACGGTCGCCCGCGGGGAGCAGGACAAGGTGGAGGCCTGGTCGGCTGCGCTCCACCGCACGCTCACCACGTTCGAGCGGGCCGGGATCCCGACGCTCGTCGTCCACGCCGTCCCCCAGTGGCTGACCTGGGACGCGCGCAACTGCGCCGCCATCCGCGTGTACTTCGCGCCCCGGTCCTGCGGCGCGCAGCAGAGCCGCGCCGAGGACGCGCACTTCCGCGCCAACGCCGTGACGGCCGAGACCGCCGCCGTGCGCACCGTCCCCACCGCCCGCGCCGTGGACGTCACCGACGAGATCTGCGACCCCCGCGCGTGCGCGACCAACCGCGGTGACTTCTGGGTGTACCGCGACGGGCGTCACCTCAGCGTGCGCGGGTCACTCCTGCTCACGGACACGTTCGCGGCGGCACTCCGGACGAGCCTCGCCGGTTGAGGCGGGGTCGGTCAGGCGACGTCCCAGACGCCGGCCGACTCGATGAGGGTGCGCAGGTCGCCGGGACCCCGGTGCTCCTGCGCCGCGCCGAGCTGACTCTGCACCTCGGCCTCGTACGTCGGGCGGCTCACCGCGGCAGCACACCCATCGGCGTCGGGCTCGTCGGCGTCTCGGCCAGACGAGACAGCGCGAACGCGACGGTCGGGTCGTGCCGGGTCTCGTCGTGCACCAGCAGCGCGTCGACGCCGACCTCGGCGATCGTGACCACCTCGGCCTCGCCGTACTCGTTCAACCGGACGCCGAGCTCCTGCTCGGCGCCGAAACGGATCGGCTCGCCGTGGCGCAGGTGCACGAGCATGTCGGCCCGCTTGTCCTTGCTGGTGATGTGGTCGAACGCGCCGTCGTTGAACACGTTGCAGTTCTGGTAGATCTCCACGAACGCCGCACCCTTGTGCTCGTGCGCCCGACGGAACACCTCCTGCATGTGCTTGCGGTCGAGGTCGTGGGTCCGGGCGACGAAGGTCGCCTCGGCACCGATCGCGACCGAGACCGGGTTGAACGGGTAGTCGAGGGAGCCGAACGGCGAGCTCTTGGTGACCTTGCCGATCTCGCTCGTCGGCGAGTACTGGCCCTTGGTCAGGCCGTAGATCTGGTTGTTGAACAGCAGGATCGTGAGGTTCACGTTCCGGCGCAGCGCGTGGATCAGGTGGTTGCCGCCGATCGAGAGACCGTCGCCGTCGCCGGTGATGACCCAGACGTCGAGGTCCGGCCGGGCGAGCGCGACGCCGGTCGCGAACGCGGGTGCCCGGCCGTGGATGCTGTGGATGCCGTAGGTGTTCATGTAGTACGGGAAGCGGCTCGAGCAGCCGATCCCGGACACGAACACCTGGTTCTCCGGGCGCACGCCCAGATCCGGCATCAGCAGCTGCAGGGCGGTGAGCACCGAGTAGTCACCGCACCCCGGGCACCACCGCACCTCCTGGTCGGACGAGAAGTCCTTCTTCGTGAGCGCCACGGGCTCAGCCATCGATCATCTCCAGGATCTTCGCCTCGATCTCGGCGGCGCGGAACGGGAGTCCGGCCACCTTGGTGAGGCTCTGCGCGTCGACGAGGAACTCGGCCCGCACCAGGCGTGAGAGCTGGCCCAGGTTCATCTCCGGGATCAGCACCTTCGGGTAGCGGGCCACCACCTCGCCGAGGTTGGCGGGGAAGGGGTTGAGGTGGACGAGGTTCGCGGTGGCGACCGGCCCGGCCGCGGCCGCGGACGCGGCGGGCGGACGGCCTTGATCGCACCCCAGGTGCTCCCCCACCCGAGCACGAGCAGCTCGGCGTCGCCGTCGGGATCGTCCACCGCGACCGGCGGGATGTCGGGGGCGATGCCCGCGATCTTCTCGGCCGCGCAGGTGGACCATCAGCTCGTGGTTCGCCGGGCTCGTAGTTGACGTTGCCGGTGCCGTCCTGCTTCTCGATGCCACCGATGCGGTGCATCAGACCGGGCGTGCCCGGGATCGCCCACGGGCGGGCGAGGGTGCTCTCGTCCCGGACGTAGGGCCAGAACTCGGTGCTGCCGTCCTCGTTGAGGTGGTTCGGCTCGGTCGTGAACGGCACCGAGATGTCGGCGAGCTCGTCCACGTCGGGGAAGCGCCACGGCTCGGATCCGTTGGCCAGGTAGCCGTCGGTGAGCACGATGACCGGGGTCCGGTACTTCAGCGCGATCCGGGCGCCCTCGAAGGCGGCGTCGAAGCAGTGGCTCGGCGAGTAGGCGGCGACGATCGGCAGCGGCGCCTCGCCGTGGCGGCCGTACATCGCCAGCAGCAGGTCGGCCTGCTCGGTCTTGGTCGGCAGCCCGGTCGACGGTCCGCCGCGCTGCACGTCCACCAGCATGAGCGGCAGCTCGAGGCTGATCGCGAGACCGAGGGCCTCCGCCTTCAGGTCCACGCCGGGTCCACTCGTCGCGGTCACGCCCAGCTGACCCGCGAACGCGCCACCGATCGCGACGCTGATCGCGGCGATCTCGTCCTCGGCCTGCATCGTGCGGACACCGAAGTTCTTGTGCTTGGACAGCTCGTGCAGGATGTCCGAGGCCGGGGTGATCGGGTACGAGGCGTACAGGATCGGCAGCTTGGACTGCTGGCCGGCCGCGATCAGCCCGTAGGCGAGCGCCACGTTGCCCGAGATGTTGCGGTACCGGCCCGGCGGCAGCGTCGCCGGATGCACCTCGAAGGGCGTCTCGAAGATCTCGGCGGTCTCGCCGAAGTGGTAGCCCGCCTTGAAGGCCGGCGAGGTTCGCGTCGCGCACCATCGGCTTGCTGGCGAAGCGATCGTTGATCCAGACGATGATCGGGTCGATCGGACGCGAGTACATCCAGGAGATCAGGCCGAGGGCGAAGAAGTTCTTGGATCGCTCGGCGTCGCGAGGCTTCGCGCCGGTCCCGCGCGCCGCCTCGACGGTGATGCTCGTCATCGGCACCGGATAGACCGTGTACGCGGCGAGGGATCCGTCCTCGAGCGGATTGGCGGCGTAGCCGGCCTTCTCGAGATTCCGGCTCTCGAACGCATCGGTGTTGGCGATGATCGAGGCTCCGGCGGGCAGATCCTCGAGGTTGGCCTTGAGCGCGGCGGGGTTCATCGCCACCAGGAGGTTCGGCACGTCACCCGGGGGTGACGATGTCGAAGTCCGCGATGTGGACCTGGAAGCTCGAAACGCCGGCGATCGTGCCGCCGGGGCCCGGATCTCGGCCGGATAGTTCGGCAACGTGGCGAGATCGTTCCCGAACGCCGCGCTGACGTCGGTGAAGCGGTCGCCGACGAGCTGCATGCCGTCGCCCGAGTCTCCGGCGAATCGGATGACGACCCGATCGAGGATTTCGGGCCGTCGTGGCGCTGATGTCGTCTCTGTCACGATCCCTAATGCTACCTGGGCGAGGCCACACACCTCCGATCATGCTGCCCGCCGGGCGCGCGCAACGGTCCCGACTCACTCGACGAGACCGGCCATCGCCGCCTCGACCCGCCGCGCCACGGCGTCGCGCTGGCGCTGCCCGGGCCGCCCGACGAACGTGGCATCGACCTCGACGCGGCTGCCCGTGGCGCCGCCGGAGCGGTAGAAGCGGCGGCGGACGGTGCCGAGCACGATCACCTCGTCGCCCGGGCTCAGCTCGGCCAGCCATGCCGGCGGGTCCCAGACACAGACGGGCACGGAGGTGGTGCGCTCTCCCGAGCGGGTGCGGACGCCCACCGACGCGACGGCGGAGCCGGACGGCAGCGCCCGGATCTCGGGGGCGGTGGACACGGGACCGGCGACGACGGCCAGGTTCAGCATGGGGTTCCCTTCGGACACGGAGCGGCGCACGCGCCGCGGGGTCGCCGGGGAAGTGGAGGGGAGGTGGTCGGACCGTACCGCGGGGGTGTGACCATCCCCGCGTGCCCGACGCCGGTCAGCCGGACGCGCCCGAGCAGGTCCGCGTCGTGCTGCGGACCGCCACGATCGGCACCGGGTCGTGCGCCAGCCCCCGGACCTCGCGGCGCGCGATGGCACGCGCCGCCACCTCGGGACGCGGGTTCACCACGACGGTCACGCAGAGCCCACGGTAGTAGCGCGCCCGCAGCCGCTGCCGCTCGGCGGCGGTGTCGCCCTGGAGCGGGCCGACCTTGCGGTGGTACGCCACCCACTCGAAGCCGCCGTTGACCTGGAGCGGGTCGTACCCGCGGGCCACGGCCCGGGCCGACACGGCCCAGCGCGTCGCGTCGAAGCTGGCCGAGTCGGTCGCGAGGACGAGCCCCACCGCGCCCACGGCGGCCACCGTCGCGACGGCGACCGCGCCGCGCCACCACGACGCGTCGGCACGCGCCGCCGTGGCGACCGGAGCCGTCGCAGCACGGGAGCCGGCGAGCAGCAGGGCGACGAGCGGGGCGACGGGCAGGACGTAGCGGTCGAAGATCGGCAGGTCGGTGAGGACCGCGAAGCCGTAGGCCGCCGCGAAGCCGAGCACGGTCAGGCCCATCACCGCGACCATCGGCTCCCGCACGGTCAGGTCCCGCGCCCGGACGCGCCGGCCGAGATCCACGACCGCCGGGACGAGCGCGACCACGAGCAGGATGCCGGCCACGGTGCCGAGCCCCTCGAGCAGCCGGTACAGCCCGATGGGCATGACGTCGGGCCGTCGCCCGGCGACGACGTCGTTGGCGAGCACGCCGGCACGATCCAGGTAGTTGCCCACGAAGGGCGCCCACACCGAGCGGGCGAGGGTCGCGAGGAGCAGCCCGGACCCGCCGAGCGCGGCGAGCACCGTGAGGATCGGGCCGGCTGCCCACGCCCGGCGGGCGAGCCGCACCGGGCCCACCCACACCACGACCGGCAGGACCAGCAGGCCGGTGAGGCGCAGGAAGCCACCTGCGGCCACGATCGTCGAGACGACGGTGCCGCGCGGTCGGCGTGCTCGGCGACACCGGCAGGGGGTCCGGGATCGACGAGTACCACAGCAGGACGGCGCCGGCCGCCACCGCCACCGCGACCGCGAGCGGCACGCACGCGCGCCAACCGCCGGCGGTCGCCCTCGGACCAGGACGCCCACCCGGCGACCGCGAGGAGGGCGACGACCGGGATCGCGCCGTACTGGCGGATGCCGAAGCCCCACACCCCCACCGCCGTCGCGGCCGCGAGCCAGCCGAGCGAGCGCCGCCGGAACGCGACGGCACCGAGGCCGAGCGACGCCATCTCGAACGTGAACCCGGGGACGTCGGTCATGTAGCGTCGCGGCGAGGGGTGCCCACAGCGGCCCCACCGCGGTCGCGAACGCGACGAGCCACGCGCCGCGACCCCCGGGCAGGGTCTCGCGCCCGAGGAGCACGAGCGCGAGCAGCCCCACGCCGCCCAGGACCGCGCTCGCGACCTGCACCGCCCAGATCGACGAGCCGAACAGCGCGACGAGCGGCCGGGCCAGCACCAGCTGACCGACGAGCGTCATCGAGACCCAGTGGTTGAAGGACAGCACCCCGGTGTCGGACCACCGGAACAGGGTCACCAGGTACGACCAGTCGTCGCTGCGCGGGATTCCCAGCGCTCCGGCCCGCGCCGCCACGACGAGCGGGAGGAGCACGCCGACGCCGATCAGCCCGAGAACACCCGCGGTCTCACGCCACCCCCACGGCGAGACCTCCGGCGCGTTCGTCGACGACGTCGTGTTCGTCGATGACGTCGCGTTCATCGGCGACCTCGCGTTCGTCGGCGGCCGAGCACGCCGCGCCCCCGCGATCTCGGCCGCGACCAGGATGATGGCGAACCACGTGACGTTGCGCGCCCGTTCGTAGTAGAGCGGCCACTCGAAGTTCGGCGGATAGTGGTGCCGCAGCTGACCCGAGGTCACGTAGAGGCCGACACCCAGCACGATGAGCCCGGGCAGGAGCCGGACGACGCCCCTCGCCGCTCGCCATCGGACCGAGGCACCCGCCGCGACCGCCGTCGCGACGCCCCACGGCCAGCCGGTGACGAGCGTCGCCGCCACGCCGGCCACGACCGCCAGCAGCACCGCCGAGGACCACGGCGCGGCCGGCGCGGGCACGAACGGAGATTCGAGGCGGGGCAGGCCGTCGAGGTCCTCCGACCGGGCGGGCCGCCGGCGCCGCCGGCGGATCGACGGCACCGCGAGGAGCGCGACGCAGCCCAGGGTCGCGGCCGCCGAGACACCGAGGGCGACCCAGACCCATCGTTGGGGCTCCCAGGTGACCGAGACCACGGGATGGGCCCCGAACGCCCGGGGATCGATGCGCCAGCCGTTCGTGTACCCGTCGACGAGATCCGGGGCGCCGAGGTCGTGGCCTCCGATGCTCGCGTGCCACCCCGGATTGTGGCTCTGGCCGAGGACGAGCCAGAACGGCTGGCGCGCGCCGTGCACCTGTACCTCCGTGGAGGTGCGGCCCGTGTCACGGACCGTGATCCGTGGACCGAGCTCCGACCCGGCCTTCGTGACGACCTGCCCGGGGGTCGCCGGGGTCCCCGCGGCGCTCGAGGTCAACACGACCTGGTCCAACAGGACCCCGTCGCGCCGGCTCGCGACCGCGTGGACGTCGTGCGCGCCCGCCCCGAGGTCCGGACCGGCATCGGGCCCACACGGCTCGAGCTGCATCCGGTGCCCCGCCAGGGCGTCGGCCGTCGTTCCCCGGACGCGCACCGGCACCGGTGAGCCGTCGACACGGAGCGCGTGGTCGATGCAGCGGTCGGGCATGCGCGCCGGCACGGGCAGGCGCCGGACGCCCGGTATCCCCATCTCGGCGATGCCGACCGGCAACGTGATCGGCGCACGATTCGCGCCGCGGACCCTGAGCGCGCGCACCCCCTCCACCACGACCCGGAACGACCGGCCGGTGATCGGCTCGATGTCGACCGGAACCGTCTCGACACCTCCGACGGGCGTCCCGGCCGGCACGTCGAACGTCCGCGACTCGCCGGTGTCGGACGAGATCCGCAATCTCGTCGGCACGGAGTGCCGGGCGTCGTCGACCAGCGAGAGGTCGAGATGGTCGAACGTGACCGGAGCCGGCGCGGTGACCTGGATCCACTGACCGACGAGACCGCGGGAGCGACTGTTCCAGGCGGTGGTCGGATCGCCGTCGAACGCGGCCGACGCGCGCGCCTTCAGATTCTGCGACCGTTCGCTCGAGGTCGCGCCGACCCCACCCGACTCCGGACCCGGGATGCCGAGGGCCCGGTCGATCGCGTCGCTGGTCGCGTCGTCGTTCAGCACCACCGAACCGCTCAGGCCGAAGCTCCGGGCGGTCGGGAGATCGAACCGACGACGCATCTCGCGCTCGCCGGACTCGGCGTCGCGTGTGAGCACGTACGCGAGCGGGTGCTGCGCCGAGTCCTTCCCCAACGCCGAGAGCAGGTCCGAGGGCAACTCGGTCGTCTCGACGGCGCGCACCGGGCGCCCGGACGGGCCGGCCAGCGAGATCTCGGCGAAGCCGATGCCGGTCTTGCGCAGTCGACCCTTCTCCGTCGGCACGTCGGCGACCTTGTTCGCGTCGGTCCCGATGATCCGGAGCTCGAACGTCCGGAACGTCCGGCGCGGGAAGGTGACCACCTCGCCGGACCGGCGCCGCGAGCGGATCGTCAGGTTCCGAACGATCTCGGGGCCGCCGTCGAACCGCAATCCGACCTTCGTCACCCACCGACCACGGGGACCCTCGATCGCCTGCACGAGACGGACCCGGTCGGTCGTCGTCGGCCGGACCAGCCGGAGCCTCCAACGCGAGTCCGGGACCTGGGTCACGCCCGCCGCCACCTCCCAGGCGGTCTTGAGGTCCCCGTCGAGCGCCAGCGCGGGTCGGTCGCTCGGTGCGAACCCGAACGCCGGGGTGCCGTACGTCGTCGCGGTGACCGACCGGACCCCGCTGAACACGACCACGGACTTCGACCGATCCGTCGAGCCGGGGAAGACCTCGAGTCGCTGGTCCAGGAGGTCCTGCTTCATCGGGGTCTCACCCGCCTGTTCGGTGTACCCGTAGTTGTTGCGCATCCCGGCCCAGCGCATGCCCCGTCGACGGTTGGTGTCCGTCACGACGAGCAGCGCACCCGACGGAACCCGACTCCGGAGGTCCGGGGCACGCCGGTCGTACTGCGGTGACGACACGACGAGCCGACGACCGTCGAGCAGGCCCGCGCCCGCGGCATCGACGAGGCCCTCGCCGTCGCCGTCGACGACCAGCGGGGCGGCGGCGGACTTGGTCCGCACGATGGGGACCGGGTCCTCGACCGGGAGGACCACGACCGGCGGCGGCTCGGGTTGCGGCGGCTCGGACACGTCACCGAGGTCGTTCCCCAGCAGGCGCCCGGGGATCTTCGTCCCGAAGGCGATCGGCGTCCCGATGCCCTTCGGGACACCGTCGCCGACGAGGTCGCGGTAGAGATCCCGGGCCGACACGAGGTTGAACTGGTCCGTCTGGAGATCCAGCCGCAACAGCACGTCCCCGGCGCCCATCAGTCGCGCGATCGGCGCGAGCGCCCGGGGACTCAGCAGTCCGTCCTGCACCCGACGATCCACCGCGATCACCAGATTGGTGGTCGCCTCCCCGCCCCACGGCACCAGCTCGCGGGCGACGTAGGGACGATCCATGAGGCCGGGCTCGATCGGATCGATCGTGTCACCCCAGCGGTACGCCGCGAAGTCCGAACCGGGGAGTCCGAGGACCCGGGTCGCCGAGCCCTGGCGGTCCAGCGCGGCGAGCGCCGTGCGCCAGTACGCCGGCACCTGCTCGTCCCGCTCGAGGTAGCCGCTGTAGTACCGACCGTTCCAGAGCCCCGGCGCGTTGACGACGCAGAGGACGCCGATGAGCGCTGCGACGACGACGCCCGCCCAGGGGACACGGCGTCGAGCCAGCGCGGCGGCCGCGCTCGAGACGCCGACGCCGAGCATCACGGCGAGCCCGAGGGCGAGGAGCGGAACCGCTCGCGCCGTGCTCCGCAGCGCGAACCCGGCGGTCGAGCTCGTCGCGAACGCCTTGAACACCGCGCCGAGGAGCGTCGGGTCGTCGTAGGGCGACGCCGCCACCGCGATCACCATGCCGATGACGACCAGACCGACGAAGAACGCCCGATGCCTCCATCGGGTGACTCCGACGGCGAGCAGCGCCAACGCGGGGACGAGGAAGCTCGCTGCGATCAGCCACGGGCGGCGCGTGAAGTCGAGGACCGCGTCGTTCCACACTCCTCCGAGGTCCCCGCCGTAGAAGAACCAGTAGCCGAGCCCACGGACGATCTCGGTCGCCGTCGAGGTGTGCGACACCACCTCCACGGATTCGGTGAACCGGAGGATGCCCATGCCGAAGGCGCCCTCGATGACCAGCCCGACCATCCACCAGATCGACGTCAGGAACGTCAGGAGACCGGCTCGCCACACCGGACCCCACGCGGTGCGGAACGCGACCTCGCGCCGCACCCAGATCGCGTACACCACCCACGCCGCGGGTCCGATCAGCGCGTAGAGCAGCGCCGTGGCGTTCACCGCCCCGACGAGCAGGACGGTGATCGCGAACAACGCCGGGTACTTCCAGCGCCGCTCGCGCTCCCGCAGCGCGCGGACCGTCAGGCCGATCATCCACGGGAGGGCGGCCCACGGCCCGAGCAGCACGCTCAGGCGGGCCGAGAACTCGGTGGCGTAGGGGCTCAACGCGTACGCGAGCATCGCCACGCCGATGCCGGGACCCCGGACGCCGAGCGTCCGCAGCAGGTACCGGACACCGAGGCCCGCGGCGAACAGGAGCGTCCCGAGCCACAGCCGCTGCGCGACCCAGGCCGGGAGGCCGAGCAGACCGTGCGTCAACCAGTAGAACGGCCCGAGCGGAAAGAGATACCCGATGTTCTGATGGGTGACCGTCCCCAGCCCGATGTTGGGGTCCCAGAGGGACGAGATGCGCCCGATGAACCGGTTCGGATCGAGATACGGATAGCTCTTCGTGTCGGCCGCGACCTGCCCCGGCGCGGTGAGCATGATCGGGACGTAGACCAGGAGCGCGAAGGCCGTGATCCCCGCGACGGACCGGCGCGAGCTCCCCACGGTCGTCTCCGTGGTCACTCGACCGAGGTCGGGGGCCGCGTCACGAGCTCCACTCATGTCCGGGAAACCCCACTCCCAACCATCACCCGATCCCCCGATCGGGCCTGCATGGTACCGGCCGGCGTGGGTCCGCCACGCGCAGGGCCGCTCGGTCACACGCGCGACAATGTGGCGGTGAATCCGGGGGAGACGGAGCGCCACCAGCGTTCCAACGCGTTCCTGCGCTGGAGCCTGATGGCGAGCAGCGCGCTCCTGGCGCTCGCCAGCGTGGCCCTGATCGCCGTCCGCTGGCCCGAACAGCGAGACAACGTGCCGCCCGGCGCCATCGGTGGCGCCATCGGCGCCGGCATCGCGTTCCGGTGCGCCGATCCGTCGAACTGCTGGACCGTGAGCATCGTGCCGCAGCTGGAATCGATCGGGGTGTTCAGGACCCAGGGAGGAACGCTGCACCTGGTCCGCAACCTCGGGGCCCTCGGAGACACGGACTCCGTCAAGCTCTCGGTCAGCCAGTCAGGACGCCAGCTCACCTTCCTCGTCAACGACGAGCGCCGTGCGGTGCTCGTGGACGGCCACCTGGCCGGTCAGCGCGGCATCGGGCTGACGGCGCTCCGTCTGACCAGCGTCGGGCGCACCAGCTGGACCGACTTCTCCGTCGCGCTCCCGGACGGCAGCACACGGGTCGATCCGCTCCGGGACAACGAGGCCCGGCCCCTCGAGTCGGTCCCGTCGACGTTCTCGTGGCGGAAGGTCTCCGGCCGCTGGACCGTGGGCCCCGATGGCGCTCGCTTCAGCCGGCACGGCGGTGCGCCGATCGAGCTCGCCCTGGCCGACGAGTCCCCCGCTGACTCCACGATCGGCGTCACGCTGAACGGCATCCGGTGACCGGGACCGCCGAAGGTGCCGAGGACTCCCGGACCCGCTTCTGGTTCTGGCTGTCCGTCTTCCTCCTGATCGGTCTCGCGGTCCGGCTCGTCTACATCGCGTGGTTGCGCTTTCCCACGGTGCCGATCGGCGGCGACGCCGTGTACTACTCGAAGGGCGCGAACCTGCTCGCGCAGGGCTACGGGTTCGTCCAACCGATCGGGCTCGGGTACCCGCCGGCCGCGTCGCATCCCCCGGCCTACTCGCTCTGGCTCGCCGTCGCATCGACGGCCGGATTCACGACCCAGGCCGCGCACCTCGTGTGGTCGGCGGTCCTCGGGACGGCGACGATCGCAGTCTGCGGGCTCGCCGGACGGGAGCTCGGCGGCGCGCGCCTGGGGCTCTGGGCGGCGGCGATCGCGGCCGTGTATCCCAACCTCTGGGTCCACGACGGGATGCTGCTGTCGGAGACCGCGGCCATCTTCGCCGGTGCCGTCGTCGTCTGGCTCTCGTACCGGGCGGTCGCGAGGCCGTCGATCGGGCGAATGGCCGCGCTGGGCGCGGGCTGCGGGCTCGGGGCGCTCGCACGCGCCGAGCTCGCGACTCTGGTCGTGCTCGTCGCGCTGCCGATCGCCGTGCTCGCGCGCGACCTGCCCTGGAGCCGACGGCTCCTGCGCTTCGGCGTCGCCGCGCTCGTCGCGGTGCTCGCCATGGCGCCGTGGGTCGGGTACAACCTCTCGCGCTTCCACCGCCCCGTCTACCTCTCCAACGGCGCCGGAGTCACGCAGGCGGCAGCCAACTGTCACAGCACCTACTACGGGCCGCTGCTCGGCTACAAGGACCTGGGCTGCCAGTTCCGGACGGAGGACCGCGTCAAGCGGCCCACCGACGACGAGTCCGATCTCGACGCGAGGTCCGGTCAGGCGGCGCGCCGGTACATGCGCGCCCATCTCGATCGACTCCCCGTCGTGATGGCGGCACGCGTCGGGCGTGTGCTCGGGCTGTACCGACCCCAGGACGACATCCACTTCGACATCCACAACTTCAAGCGAGCCCCGTCGGTGGCGTGGAGCACGCTGTACTCGTACTACGTCGTGGCCGTGCTCGCCGTGGTCGGACTCGTCATGCTGCGCCGACGCCGGATCCCGATCTTCCCGCTGGTCGCCATCCCGGCTGCGATCATCCTGACGGCGACCATCGCCTTCGGCCAGCTGCGCTACCGGGCCGCGGCCGAACCCTCGCTCGTCATCGCCGCCGCGGCGGCGCTCCATCTCGTCACCAACCGCTCGGCGGCCGCGTCACTCGAGACAGCCTCGCCCTGATGCCGAGGGCGAGGGTGAGGCGTTTCCGTCCGAGTGAGTTCGGACTGCTGCTCACGACGCTCACGCTCGTCGCGCTCGTCATCCGGCTGTACTTCACCCTGGTGACCCGGAGCGACTACCGGCTCGGCGGCGACGCGTACTACTACCACTGGCAGGCGAACCTGTTGGCCGACGGCTACGGCTTCGTCGATCCGGTCCGGGCGATCCTGTTCGACACCCGGCTCCCGTCGGCGTTCCACCCGCCCGGGTACTCGGCGTACCTCGCCGCGGTCTCTGCCCTCGGGTTCCCGTCGGTCACCGCGCACCGCGTCGCTTCCTGCCTGGTCGGTTCCCTGACGGTCACGTTCATCGGCCTCACCGGACGCAGCCTCCATTCGCCTCGCGTGGGGATCCTCGCCGCCGCGCTCGCGGCCGTCTACGCCCAGCTCTGGATCAACGACGCGATGCTCCTCTCCGAGTCACTCGCCGGCTGCACGATCGCGTTGGCCCTCTGGCTGTGGTACCGCGCGTGGCGCGTGCCGTCGCTGCCCCGGGCGGCACTTGCCGGCGCGGCGCTGGCCGTCGCGACGCTCACCCGCAGCGAGGTCGTGCTGCTGATCCCCGCGCTCACCGTCCTGCTCGCCGTGGTCACCCGTGGGGAACGTGCGACCCGCTGGAAGCTCGGCGCCGTCGCGCTCGGCACCAGCCTGCTCGTCCTCGCACCGTGGACGATCTACAACCTGACCCGATTCGCCGATCCGGTCCCGCTCACGACGGGGACCGGATCCGTGTTGAGCGCGGCGAGCTGCGACGGGTCCTACCGGGGCGAGTTCGAGGGGTGGTACACCTCGTGCTACCAGAGGATGGAGAAGCCGCCCGGCGACGAGTCACAGCAGGATGCAGCGCTGCGTCGGCGGGCGCTCCGCTACATCCGGCGCCATCTCGATGCGCTTCCGGCGGTCGTCTGGGCCCGCGTCGGACGACTCTGGGGATGGTACCGACCGGCCCAGACCACACGGCTCAACGGATCGGCGCTGGTCGAAGGGCGAAGCATCGGGGCGTCCTGGCTCGGCCTGATCCAGTCGTACGTGCTCATCGCACTCACGCCGCTCGGACTGGTCGCGCTCCGCCGTCAGCGGACACCCGTCCTGCCGCTCGTGCTGACGATCGTCGTCGTCACCCTTGCCGCCGCGACCTCGTTCGGGGTGATCCGGTATCGCATCACCGCGGAACCCACGCTCTGCCTCGCAGCAGCCGTCGGCCTCGACGTCGCGCTCCGTCCCGTCCTCCGCCGCGCTGCGACCACGCGAGGTCACGGTCGAGCGGGCACGAGCCCGACGTGACGTCATCCCCGCCGGCGACACGCCGGCCCCGCGACCGGGTGTTCGTCCGCGGCCTCACCGCGATCGGGCTCGTCGCGCTCGCGCTCCGCGTCACGTTCGTCGTCAGGGAGCGATGGAACGTCCCGCTCCGGGGCGACGCGTGGTTCTACTACTGGCAGGCACGGCTCCTGAGCACCGGACACGGATTCATCAATCCCGCATTCCTCGAACGAGCCGGCGTCGCGCGACAGAGCGCTGACCATCCGCCGCTGTTCACCCTCTATCTCACCGCCCTCGATCTCCTGGGGCTGCGTTCGCCGCGCGCGCAGCTGATCACCCAATGCCTGTTGGGCGCCGCGACCGTCGTCGTGATCGGCATCGTCGGTCGGCGGCTCGCCGGCGCCCGCGTCGGGCTGGTGGCTGCGGCCGTCGCGGCGACCTACCCGCCCCTCTGGGTCAACGACGGCATGCTGCTGTCGGAGTCGCTCTTCCTGCTCCTGGTCGCGGTGGTGCTGCTCGCGACCTACACCTACTACGAGTCCGGGTCGTCGAGGTCCGGTGCGATCGCGGGCGCGCTCATCGGGCTGACCGCCCTCGTCCGCGCCGAGGCGCTCCTGATGCTGCCGCTCATCCTCGTCCCCGCCGCGGTCCGGCACACGCGGGGACAGTCCCGCCGACGACGGATCGGCGTCCCGCTCGCGCTGGCGGGGTCGGTCGCCCTCGTGATCAGTCCCTGGGTCGCCTTCAATCTCGCGCGCTTCGATCGTCCGATGTTCCTCAATGCGGACGGCATCACGCTGTCGTCCGGGAACTGCCGGACCACGTACCACGGGCGGTTCCTCGGGTACTACGACCTCCGCTGCGTCCCCGCCAAGCCGGTCGCCCGAGACGACCTCGTGCACTATCTGAGGACGACCGACGAATCGATCGAGAACGCCGAGCAGCGCACCGCGGCATTCCGCTACGTGCGCGCGCACCTGCTCCAGGTTCCCGGCGTCGTGATCGCCCGGGTCGGTCGACTGTGGCAGCTCAACCGCGTCGAGCAGACCCGCGAGCTCGACATCCTGGTCGAGGGACGTGATCGCTTCGCCGTCGAGGCGGGCTTCTGGTACACGTACGCGCTCGCGCCGTTCGCGATCGCCGGCGTCGTCGTCCTGCGGCGGCGACGCATCGTGGTGCTCCCGCTGGTGATGCTGGTCGCGATCGCGACGCTGAGCGCGGCGACCGCGTTCGGGGTGATGCGCTACCGGGCGATTGCCGAACCCACGCTCGTGCTACTCGGGTCGGTTGCCGTCGTGTGGCTCTTCGAAGCGGTCAGCGCGCGCGTCGACCGCGCGCGTCGCCGTGACGATCAGACCGTCCGCAAGGTAGGGACGACCGAGTCGGGCGGCGACCCGTTCGACTCCCAGGACGAGGCGAGCGCCCGCCGCGAGCACCCGCTGGGCCGAGCTCGTCCCGCGCTCTTCAGGACCGGCACGTAGACGGCGGTCTCGACCGCGGCCCAACCGTGCCGATCGAGCAGGTTGAAGAGCGTGAACCACGAGTACAGCGCCACGTGATCGGGGTGGTTGAGCTCGCGGCCGGCCGCCGCGGCGCAGACGTTGAACAGCCCGTGCCCGTTCGGCGTGGTGATGACGATGGTCCCGCCCTCGGCGACGAGCGACTTGACCGCCTCGAGCATCGAACCGGGGTCGTCGAGGTGCTCGATGAGCTCTCCCACGATCACGACGTCGGCCGGCGCCAAACCGAGGCCGGCGACGGCGCGGGGATCACGACAATCGACGGCGTGGGCGTCGAATCCGGCCCGGCGCGCCGCCTCCACGCCCTCGACATCCAGATCGAGCCCGACCAGCTCGGAGGCGACATCGGCCAGCGTCGCGTGGAGCCAGGCGTCGTGCTCCTCCTGGAACGCCGCACAGCGCGCGTCGGCGAACCCCAGATGGACGACGCGCCGACCGCGCAGCGCGCTCGCGCAGGAACGAGACCCGATCGACCAGGCGCGCCGGTGGCAGCGTGTGGACCATGTCCCACTGGTCGATGTCGTCGGCATCTTCGTCACGAGCTCGGTTCATTGCATGGGCTCCTCGACGTCCGTGGATGTGATCCCGGCGGCGGCATCGAGCCGCTCGGCGAGCAGGGCGACCTCTTCGGCGAGCGCTCGCGTCCGGTCCTCCAACCGCGACAGCTCCCACGAGAAGTGCAACGCCAACATGATCAGGAACGCCACGGCGAAGAGCAGGAACGTGGCCGGCGGGTACGCGATCCCGATCGCATCCGACACCCACGTGAGGATGTCGGGGAAGACCGCGAGCGCAGCGACACCGACGCCGACGAAGATCCACAGCATCGAGTACTTCGCTCGCAGATGTCCCCGCCGGACCATCCGGAGGATGAACAAGAGGATGGCGCACGCCACGATCAGCACCGCGACGTGCGCGCGCCAGGTCATACCGGCGCCTCGATCGGCAGACGGTCACGTTGACCGATCCGGATGGTCATCACCACGAGGAGTCGGAGGTAGTAGTAGACCAGTCGGACGTTGCGAGCCGACGGCTGACCACTCACGCGGTCACGCATGTGCACGGGTACCTCGCAGATCGTGAGCCCGGCCGCATGGGCGATGACCAGGGCCTCGACCGAATCGAGGTACTCGATCGGGTAGGTCGTGGCGAAGTACTCCAGGGTGCGCGCGGAGAACCCGCGGAACCCCGAGCTCGTGTCGGTCAGATCCTGTCGGATCAAGGTCCGCACGAAGCGGGCCAGCAGCCCCATGGCGGCCCGGCGCAGACGTCCCACCCGGTAGCCGACCCGCCCCCCGTCGGCGAACCGGCTCCCGATCACGAGATCGGCCCCGGACTCGAGGCCCCGGTTCAGCGCACCGATCTCGGCCGGATCGTGTTGGCCGTCGGCATCGAACTGCACGGCCCGGGGGTAGCCGTGCCGGACCGCGAACTTGAAGCCGGCGCGGAGCGCCCCGCCGATGCCCAGGTTGAACGGCAACTCGACGACGGCCACCCCCGCCCGCCGCGCCACTTCGACCGTCCGATCCACACTCCCGTCCGACACCACCACGACGTCTCGACGCGGAACCACCTCGACGAGCTCCGCGAGGACCGCACCGAGGGACGCCTCCTCGTTGTAGGCCGGAATGATCACGAGGACCCGCGCGCCACCTTCCTCGACCGGAGTCATCGGACACCCGTCGACGGGAACCGGCGATGGGACCATCGGGCCAGCGGCGCCTCGAGCAGCCGGTGGCTGATCCACGCCGCGACGATCGAGCCGGCGAGGACCAGGGGCAGCCACACCACGAGCGTGTGCGGTATCGAACCTTCGTCGCTCCAGGTCTCCGCCAGCCCGATCCACACGGGATGCCAGAGGTAGATCCCGTACGAGACCCCACCCAGCCACACCAGCCAACCCGAACCGAGCGCGCGCGCGGCTCGCGACCGGTCGTCGCCGAGCGCGATCGGCCAGATGACGAGCAGCGCGGTGGCGACGGTCAGCACCGGTGCGAGGAAGGACTGGATGTTCGTCGACGGCACGAACCACCACGCCGGGAGGTTGAGCTGGGTCAGGACCCAGTAGCACTGGACCGCCAGGAGCCAGGAGATGCCGGGACGGGTCCGGAGCTCCTCGAGGATCCAGTGCAGCCGGCCACCACGCCGAAGCCACGCGCCCACCACGGCGAGCAACATCCCGGCCGCGAACCAGTCGAGATACCCGAAGAGCCACAGTGGCGCCTGCGCCAGCGGGAACCACGTCCCCGCCCGCGGCCGCGGCGCATCCACGATCCACAGGAAGAACGCACGGAAGACGATCGAGAACACCGCGAGACCCACGACGGACATGACCTGCACACGGAATCGCGCGCCCGCCGTGTCCGTCGCCAGGGCGAGCCGCCTGATGCCTGCACCGAGCGCGGGCAACACGAGATAGAAGCTCAGCTCGACGACGAGGGACCACGCGACGAAGAGCGCGCCGAGCTGATATCCGCCGCGATAGTTCTGGAGCAGGAAGAAGTACGTCGCGCCGGCGCCGACCGTCTGGACGTCCCGGATGTGGAGCACCACGACGTAGAACGTGAACGCGAGCCAGTACGCGGGGAAGATCCGCACCAGCCGACGCACCCAGAACGCGCCCAACCGTGGCGGGGGCTGCTCGTCGAAGTTCGCCTCGACCCAGGGGCGGAAGAGCAGGAACCCGGAGAGCACGAAGAAGAGGCACACGCCGAAGGCCCCGAGTCGGAGGATCCAGTCCCACGCCGGCGTGCGCAACCACGCGTCGCCGAGCGTCGTGCACACGTGGTAGACGACGACGCTCACTGCGGCGACCGCGCGCACCCCGTCGAGCGGCCTCCGCCTCGTGGCTCGCTTGGGCGCGACGGTGGTCGCGGTCATGGCGCGCCCCCGAGGGGCCCGGAGTACCCCCCGAACACCGCCCGTACCGCGCTCGACTGTGAGGGCGCGGCCCGTCGGCCGGCGAGCAGGAGCGGCATCGGCACACCGGAGGGATCGGCGATCCGCACCGCCGAGTCACCGACGTGCCAGCTCCCCGCGACCGGCGTGACCCGCGTGCCCGCCAGCGGCCGGTCGCCCCCGGGTCCGACGACCCGGACATCGCTCCAGCGGGCACGCCGGACATCGCCGGAACCGAGGAATGCGAGACCGACGCGGCTCGCCGGCGCGGGATGTTCGTCCCGGAACCGGAACTCGGCGGCATCGTTCACGACGACCGTGATCTCGCGACCCTGACTGCGCACCTCGACACTCGTGCCACGATCGATCGGGACCACACCGAGATTGCCGACGTTGATCACGCGCCCATTCTCGATGCGGACGACCCGCCACGTCCCGAACTGCGGTACCGCACTGAGGACCCAGCAGTCCGACGCGCTGCGACACCGGAACGCGAGGCCGATCCCCGCCTCGAGCGACGCCTTCTCGGCCCGGAGATCGAATCCCGATGTCACATCCCCGAGCACGAGGCCGGTCGTCAGCAACACGATCGACGCGACGACCACGAACCCCACCCGCTGAACCTTCGTCGCAGTCATGAGACACGGATCCCCGAAATGGAAAGGGGTGATGGTAGCAGCGCCTATCCGCGAGGCTCGACGAACACGGCGATCGGTTGACCGAGCACGATGAGCCGTCGGAGCTTCGCGTCGACGTCGCTCGGCGTGCGGGGATCGACCATGGCCCCGAGGCGGCTGGACTCCGCGACGGGGATGAGCGCCTCGAGGTGGGCACGGCGGAGCGAACGCCGGATCTCACGATCGAGACGGTGCCACTCCCGACGCTCCGAGGGAGTGCGCGGGTCGACGAAGGCGATCATCCGAGCGTCGTCCCGGTGGCGCCACTCTGCGACGTCGGCACCCACCGCGATGTGGATCTCCGCCGTCGCCTGCGCGGCGGTCAACGTGCGACGCGCGCCCATCGTCGATCGGAACGGCGGCAGCATGCCCGCCCGGAAGCCCGACCGCTCCAGCTCGTTCACCATGGCCGACCCCGCGCCGCCGAGGTTGTCCGGGTCGGTGACCGTGACGAGAAACCGCGACGTGGCTCCAGCCGTCGGGACGACGTCCGCCAAGTGGTGCGTCGTCGCGCGCATGATTCGAGCGAGCGGACGCGAGATCCAGGGTCCCGGTTCCTCCACCGATGCAGCACGGAAGATCGCGAGGCCGATCACCACGATGCCCACTGCCGCGATCGTCCCGCGGAACCACCGCGTCGCCCGTCGGCGAGGACCGACGAGCACGAGGATGGTCCAGCCGACCGACACCAGCATCGCGGTCTGGACGACCCACCCCCACAGCGTCAGGTAGTACAGCGGGTCTCCGGCGATTCGCGCGATCGAGAACCATGCGGCAAGCGTCGCGACCGCGATGAGGAGATCCAGGTGGAGCAGGGACCGCGGGCGGTGCCGCCACCGCGAGACACCGCCGAGCCACGCGAGGAACAGGACGACGCCCGGCAGCATGTCCGTGACCGAGGGCCCCGATCCGACGCCGCGGGCGACCGGCGTCCCCCGCACGATCCACCACGGGTCGAAATGGGTCAGCAACAGCCGGGTGCTCCGGCCGAATCCGACGAGCCCGCGATCCGGATGACGGAAGCTCAACCAGATCTGGCTCAGGTTGCCCGGAGAGTGGACCGCCTGCTCCACCAGCGGCGGGAGCCAGAGGACGAGCCCGACCGCCGCGGCCGTCACGAGCCACCGCAGCAGGCCGGCTCGTCGAGTGACGAGCGCCCAACCCACGACGAAGGCGCCGAGCACGCCGACGATGCCGAGGTAGCCGATGTGCGTCTGCGCGCAGAAGCTGCCGGCGAAGGCGAGCACCGGCAGGCCCACGTTCCTCCCTTCCAGCACCGCCCAACCGGCGAGCAGGAACGTCGCGAACCACATCGGGGCGGAGTAGGCGGGAAACGGGTCGAGCAGCCGGTCGAACCCGATCCCCAGGACCAGTGCGGCGAACATCGTGATCGCGACGATCACGCCGTTCCGCCCGGCGCGCGACGCGATCCAGGTCCCCACGGCGACGGCCAGGACGTTCACCGCGGCCGCCGATGCCTGCAATGCCCACGAGCTCGATCCGAGCGCTCGATACACCGGCGCCATGACGTAGAACTGGAGCGGGCCGGGATGGTGACCGAGCCGTTGCAGCCGACCGATCCGACTGGCGATGCTGACGAGCGGCGGGTGACGCGAGAACACGTCGCGCACACTCCACTCGACGACGGCGTCGTCGAGCATGGGAATCCAACGGTGCCGGGCGAGAACCGCGAGACCGAGCACGAAGAGCCCCGCGAACCCGAGCGTCACCGCGATCACGACACGGAAGGGGACAGTGCCCTCCCCGTCCGCGGAACCCGTCCCGGCAGTGATCTGCTCCGCGTGCGTGGTCATCGCGCCCGAACGACCGCCTGATGCGTTTCGTTCCCGAGCGGACGGGCCCCGTCGGACCGGCGGAGCTCGGTCACGAGCACCAGTGTCGCCAGGGCGACCAGCGCCGCGGCGATCACCGGCGTGACGCGCGCCTCGGAACGACGGATCGGTCGCGACACGAGGTAGAACACCGCCGCCGAGACCGCGACCGTGAGCACCGCGCGGACGAGGAACAGCGTGTTCACCGAGACGTGGAGGACGGAGGGGTCGATCCACATGTACACGAGCCGGTGGAAGATGTACATCTCGTAGGAGATGAGACCGATCCATCGGATGGGGCCGAAGCCGAGAACCCGGCCGAGGATCGGGCTCGCCAGCTGACTCGCCGCGGCGATCAGGACCGCGCTCACGAGCGCGACGTAGAAGAAGCCGCCGCGGTACAGCCACGGCGCGCTCTGTACCGAGACGAAGAAGAGCGTCACGAGCATCAGGAGCGCCGCGATCCCCGCCGCTTCGAGCAGGAACCGCTCCAGCCGCGCCAGGACGACCTCGCCCTGACGCAGGAGGACGGCCAGCGCGGCGCCGACCAGGAGCGCCTGCGCACGCGTATCGGTGCCGTTGTAGAGCTGACGCAGATCCCATCCGCCGTGGTACCGCACGGCCATGTCGACCGCCGAGGCCACGGCCAACCCGGCGATGATCGTGAGCAGCACCGGCCTGCGCAGCTTGAACACGCCGACGAGGAGCAGCACGATCGGCGGCCAGATGATGTACCACTGCTCCTCGATCGCCAGGGACCACGTCTGGGTGAACGGCGTCCCGAGACTCACCTGCGAGAAGATGGTGTGCCAGTTCTTCACGTAGAGGAACGTGGCGACGCCCTCGTCGCGGATCCGGTCGGCCGCCGCCGGCGGCGCTCGGAAGATCGCGTACGCCGCGACGCCGACCGCCAACACGGTGAGCGGCGGCACCAACCTCCGGATCCGTCGCGCCCAGAAGCTCGGCAGCGAGATGGTTCCGCGGCCGGCGCACTCCTGGAGCAGCAACGAGGTGATGAGAAAGCCCGAGAGCACGAAGAACACGTCGACGCCGAGGAACCCACCCGACGTCCAGCCCCGCGCGTGATACGCGCCGTAGTGGTGCACGAGCAGCACCGCGGTCACCGCGAGCGCACGCACCCCGTCGAGGCCTGGACGGTAGGTCAGCCTGCGACGGTCGACGGCAGATCCACTCACGATGTCCATGCCGTCGGTACCCTCACGTCGCGCGACACGCTTCGTGCTGCGCGGAACGAGCTCTACCGGCGCCGGAATACGCTACGCCGATGCCGAGCAAGGAGGATACCCGACCACGAAGACCGGAGGCGCGGGGTTGGGTCGACTACCGAGTCCGCTATCACGAGTCCTTCAACGGGTTCCGCGGCTTCGCGATCCTCACGTTCGTGCTGTATCACGGCCAGGGTTTCTCCGGCGGCGCGGGCGTGGACTTCTTCAACGGCGCATTCCTCTGGCTCGAGATGTTCTTCGTTCAGAGCGGGTTCCTCATCACGTCGCTGCTGTACCAGGAGTGGTACGCGACCGGCACGATCAACCTCGCGCGCTTCTTCGCGCGTCGTGCGCTGCGGTTGCTCCCCGCCCTCGTGGTCGTCGCCGGGGTCTGCTCGGTCTGGATCGTGACCTTCGGCGCGCCGGAACTCAAGCGACGCAGCCTGCTCGAGGTCTTCGCGACGCTGTTCTACGTGAACAACTGGTTCCAGATCTTCGACCCGGCGAGGCTGCCGACGTCGATGCTCCCGCAGGGGTGGTCGCTGTCGGTCGAGGAGCAGTTCTACGTCGTCGTCCCCTTTCTCCTCCTGCTGGTGCTGCCGCGGATCCCGGCGGCGCGCGCCGCCGTCCTCGGCTGGTGCTCGGCCGCGGCGGGCGCGGCCTGGATGGTCTTCTCCGCCGCGACCGGCGCCAGCCTGTCCCGCATCTACCTGGGAACCGACACGCGTGCCGGGGCCCTGTTCATCGGCGTCGCCCTGGCGCTCACCGCGGCCGCGGGTCTGGTGTTCCGGAGGGAGGGGGCGCATCGACTGCTGACGACGAGCGCATGGGTCGCGGTCGGCATCACGCTCGTCCTGCTCCAGACCGAGAACTTCCATCATCGCAGCGCGTACTACGGCGTCTTCACCCTCGCGTCGCTGTGCTTCGCGGTCATCCTCGCGCACCTCGTGCAGAGCCCCGCCGGACTGCTCGCACGGATGCTGTCGTGGCGCCCCCTGGCGCGCTGTGGGCTCATCGCCTACGGCCTCTACCTGTGGCACTGGCCGATCATGATCATGACCTGGACCGAGCTCCCCTCGTTGCGCTCGTGGCCCGAGCCGATACTCCTCGTGTTCTGGGTGCTCGTGAGCCTGGCGGTGGCCGCGACCTCGTGGGTGCTCGTCGAGCGGCCGATGCTACGGCTCGCGGCACGGCTGCCCGAGGCCCGTCGTCCGCCGAGCGGCGACGGCTAGCAGTACGGTTCGCTCCCCGCGCCGACGTTGTTCGCGATCTTGGCGGCGCTCGGCGAGTCGACGGTGATGATGAGCCAGTTCGCACCCCGGACCGCGCTCAACAGCTTCGCCCCGACGGGGTCCTCACAGAGCGTGCCCGAGAAGAACTTCAGCACGGCTTGGTCCTTGTCGGTGTTCCCGAAGGTCACGAGAACCACCTTCTGACTCCGCACGGAGCAGCGAGCCGTCTCCACGTCGGCCCCTTGCAGGTGCGTGCGGTTCTGCAACTTCGCGCAGCCGAGATCGGAGTCTGCGAGAAGGTGCTGGAGCCCGTCCAGGCCCTTGACGGCGGGGCCGACCTCCTTCTTCCCGCCGCAGGCGCTGACGGTCGATGCGAGGAGCGCCGCGCACAGACCGCCGACGATGACGCGCCGGAGACGCTGCGCTCTCGTGACGTTGTCCATCGGTACCCGCCTCTCACCGCATCTCACTGGTGCACGTCGATGACGATCGCACATCCAGGCCAGCAGGTCCCGGCTCTCAGCCGTCGTCCGATGGTTCGTCGGACGAGCCCGGCGGATCCGTGGTCGCGGAGCCCTCGCCGAGGGACCCGGCCTCCGCATCAGCGGTCCGACGAGAGAAGACGCCCGACACGCGCTTCCACCCGACCTTCGCCGCCACGGCCACACCGGCCGCGCCGGCGGCGAGCGCGCCGACCAGCATGCTCCCCGAACCGGCGTCGAGATAGCCGAAGACTCCCAATTGCTTCCCCAAGAGGTACGACCGGCGACGCCGGGCTGTGAACTCGTCGATCGTAGCCGCGCCCGCGAAGCGTGACGCAACGCGATGCCGATCTCACCCCCCGTGGCCGGCGCCCGTCACCGTCCGGGCGGCCCGGTCCCGGCGGGTCGCGACGATGAAGCGCCGGTCCTGGTCGAGGAAGGTCCCGTAGCGATGGACCTCGGAGCGGTCGATCACGAAGTGCGCCCCGATCAGCTCCACCGTCCGGGCGAAGTCGCGGCCCTCGAGCGCGGGCGGGTGCGACTCGAAGATCAGCCGGCCACCCGGGCGCAGGAGCGCGTGGCACCGTGCGAGGTACTCCGCGAGGCCCTGGTGGGTGTTCCCGTCGTACGTGTGGTGGTTGGCGAAGGACAGGACGTCGTCGAAGCGCTCGCCCCGGTCGTCGAAGTCCTCGAACGACGACACGAGGAACTCCACGTTCGTCACGCCGAGGTACTCCGCGCCGAGCCGGCCCGCCTCCACGAGGAACGGATTGATCTCGAACGCGACGACCCGCCGAGCGGACTGCGAGATCGCGAGTGACAGGAACCCGGAGTTGGATCCGATCTCGAGCACGGTCCGGTCCCGTACGAGATCCCTGAGCCCGAACGCCTCGACCCGGCCGGCGGTGTCGCGCAGCCCGGTGATGCCGAGCTCGGCCGAGGACTGGTACCAGTACCCCTCGCCGTAGTCGTAGGTGTCCCACTCGCGCGCCTGGCCCACGAGCTGGTCCTGGAGCCGGCGGTGGAGACGCGAGTCGACGCGGGTCCTGCTGGAGTGCGGCGTAGTCGCGCTGGCGGTTGCGGATCCCGAGCGCGCGCAGGGGCCGCTCGGCCCGGATCGCGTCGTAGGCGAACCGCAGCGGCGCGATCGGCGACGCCTTCTCGTAGTAGCGCGTGTAGCGCGCCAGCCCCTCCGTCGCGTCCCGGACGACCGCGCCCTCGGCGCGCGGTGAGCGGAAGAGCAGCGCCAGGGCCCGGGCGCGCACCGCCGGGTGCATGAAGTGGAACGTGATCCCCTCGCGCAGGTCCTGGGGGGTCGGGTCCCAGGCATCGGGCACGAGCACGTCGCGCACGAGCAGCTCGGCCCGCAGCAGCGGGTCCACGAACGAGAACACGGTCCGGTAGAGCGTCTCGTCGTCCGGGCGTTCGCCGGCGAGGTCGACGACGAGCGGGTCGGTCTCCCAGGTCGCGAGCACGTCGCCGTCGTCGAGACCCGGCGTCATCACGAACGCGGACACGCCGGGGCGCCCGCGCACCAGCAGCGACCACAGCAGCACGTCGGCGCCGCGCACGAACGGCAGCAGTCCGGTGTGCACGTGGACGAGCCGCAGTCCCTCGATCGCGAAGACGGGTGCGGGGACGATGCCGCCGCCGGTGAACAGCACCGTCGCCGGCGCGAGACGCGCCAGCACATCGTGGAGCGCAGGGCTCCGGTAGGTCGTCCGCGTGCGACGCGGACGACCTCGTCGGCGTAGTGCTCGAAGCGGAAGTCGCCGAACATCTCGTCGAGGAGCGCCCCCGGCTCGGCGACGAGCGGCGCCATGGCCCGCTCGACCGCTGCCACCAGATCCGGGCGCTGCCGCCGGATCCGGTAGGGGTGGAAGTTGTGGGCGCGGTCCTGGACCCGGGCGCCCAGGCGGAGCCCGATCGCGCTGCCCGCGCCGGGGACCCGGACGCGCCGCGCGGGCGCCGGGGTGCGCACCATGAGGACGACGCGCTCCGGGCGGAGACCGTCCCGGCGCATGCGGGTCAGGTAGGCGCGCGCCTGGGGACCCTCCCAGGCGAGCACGGTCACCGGCCGGGTCGTCACGACGCGCTCCGGGTGCGGTCGTCGAGCACCGCGAGCGCCCACGCACGCAGCTCGGGCGCCGCCGGTACGGCCTCGAACCCGTCGAGCGCCTTCAGCGCGGAGTTGACGCACTTGAGACCCCACCCGCCGTCGCGCTCCCCCACGCCGGCACCGATCACGCCCGCGTTGCCGAGCAGCACCGCGACCACCCCGGCCACGGTCTCGGCGCCGACCGGGACCTCCGGGTCCCGGCGGGCCCAGTCGGGGCCGTACCCCGACGAGATGCGCCCGCGGACGTCGATCTGGCGGCACAGCGCGTCGAGGGCGGCGCGATCGTCGCCGACGAAGACCCGCGGACCGGCGACGAGCCAGCCCCGTACGCACGCGACCACGTCGATCGGCGCGTCCGAGGCACCGACGGGCATCGCCCCGGCGAGCCGGTCGAACAGGTGGGCCCGGTCCATCACGACCGGGCCTGCCGCGCTTCGAAGGCGTCCGCCTTCGCCGCGATCAGCTCGGCGGCGACCCGGCCGCTCGTGCCGACGTGGAAGATGCTCTCGTCGCGCACCACCGCGAGTCGCTCGGGCCACTCGGCTGCTCGCGCGACCAGGCTGCGGACCGCGGCCGGCGCGCCGGCGACACGGTCCGGCGCGATCACCTCGCCGATCCGGGTGCGCACCCCGACCTCGAACGGCTCGATGCCGAGCCGCTCGGTAGTCCGGGTTGTTGACCTTGCGATCGACGTCGACGAACAGCACCGGCCGGCCGAGACCGAACGCGTACTCGAGCGCCGCACCGGACCAGTCGCTGATCATCAGGTCCGATTCGCGCAGCGATTCGGCGGCCGCGATGTCCTCGTCGAGGCGGAACCCGTGCGCCCCGGCGAAGGTGCTGCGAAGCGCCGCGAGCGCCGTCGGGCTGCGCTTCGCCGTCATCGGATGGGGCCGCACGATCGACCCGGCATCCGTCGTCGAGCAGCGCCCGCACCAGGTCCACGCCGACCGTCTCCACGATGCAGGTCGGGCCCCACGACGGCGCGACGAGCACCGTCGGGTGCTCGGCGTCGGGCACCCGGGGCGGCACCGGTGTGGCGAGGATCGTGTCGAGCCGTCCGTACCCGTGCTCGACCAGCTCCTTGGCCGGCAGGCCCTCGAGCTCCTCGCGGCGGCGGATCTCCTCCACCATGTACGGACCGACGCAACACACCGTGTCGTAGTGGTCGAACCCGTCGGGCTCGTAGATCATGTGCGTGCTCGCCATCGAGTGGAAGACGTACACGTACTGCGTGCCGACGGCGGCCGCCCGCTGCGAGCGGGGCAGGACCGGGATCCCGAGCTGCGGGACGGTCGCGACGAGGACGTCCGACCTCCATCGTCTTGAAGAGGTACGCCCGACCGACCCCCTCGCCGACGTGGAAGGCCCGGATGCCGGGCCGCTCGGTCCCGAGCATCGGGTCGTCTCACTCGAGGTGAGGTAGCAGATCGAGCGTCCGAGCGTCCTCGGTGAGCTCCGCGCACGATCGGCTCGAAGTGCGGCCACGACCCGCCGTCCTCGGCGTAGAACGTGATCGCGCGGTCGGCCAGCGGTCGAGCCGCTCGAAGTCCTTGCGCCCGGCGGACGCTTGGACATCGCCGCGCCCGAAGAGCTTCATGCCGCGTCCAGCCGCACGCGTGTCGCCAGCGTCCCGGCGGCGTGGAGCCGCTCGTACACCTCGAGGTCGGCGAGCGTGTCCACCTCGACCCAGCCGCCGTCGACCATCACCGCGTCCACCGGCACGCCGTCGTCGATCGAGCAGCTGGAGGAACGCGGTCATGTACATGTGGTCCCGGTCCCGGCCCTCGTAGGGCCCGGCCGGGTCGAGCGCGTCGTAGCGCGCCGACCATTCGCGGCGCGACGTCGGCCCGCACGCGGATCAGCCCCACGTACTGGCCCTCGATGTCGTCGTAGGACGTCGGGCACCCGCCCGAGCTCGACGGAGGTGCCCGGCGCGTCGATCTTCAGCGTCTCGGCGTCGGCGAGCGGGTCCTCCATCCGCAGCTCCCACAGCTCGCCGCCACGCCGGTGTCGACCGCGACCGCGACCGGCGCCGCCGACTCGGCGAGCGCCCGACCAGCGCGCGGCTCGTAGACGATGTCGCCGTAGGCGATCAGCACGTCGTCGGCGCCGTCGAGCTGCGCTCGGGCGCACCATCAGGCTCGCGACCATGTTGGTGACGTCGAACCGCGCGTTGTGGAACCGCCGGCTACCCGGCGGCGATCTGCTCGGCGCGGTAGCCGGTCACGACCGAGACGTCGTCGATGCCGGCGCGGGCGAGCGCGTCGAGCTGCCAGTCGAGCAGCGGGCGGCCGGCCAGCTCCACGAGGCACTTCGGCCGGTCGGCGGTCTAGCGGCCGCAGCCGCGTGCCCTCCCCGGCCGCGAGGACGACGGCGCGCATCACCGCGGCCGCCGACGAGGCGGTCGAGCAGCTCCCGGTCGGCCGGGTCGGCCTCGGGCGCGCGTTCCGGGTGCCACATCATCCCGACCTGGGGCAGCGTCGGGTGCGGCCACCGCCTCGACCGTGCCGTCGGCGACCGCCGCGAGGACCCGCAGGTCCCGCCCGACGCCGTCGCGCGCGACCCCCCAGTCGTGGAACGAGTTCACCGGCGGAGCGCGCAGCGGCCAGGCGTCGCCCTCGACGAGCAGCTCGTGGCGCGTCCGCGACGTGCCCCTCGACCGCGGTGCAGCGTCCCGCCGCAGTCTGCACGAGCAGCTGCATCCCACGGCACACCGCGAGCACCGGGAGCCGCGTCGCGCCGGCGTGCTCGAGCAGCGCAGCTCCGTGGCGTCGCGCTCGGGTGCCGGCGTCGGTCGCGCCCGGCGAGGTCGCGAGGTCGTTGCCGCCGGTCAGCACCAGCGCGTCGAGGCCGAGCGCGTCGACGAACCCGGCCGGGTCCGCGAGCCGGTTCGGGATCGGGACCGGCGACGTCGCCCGCGCCGCGATCCACGGCGGCCACCGCTGGTCGAGCGCGTCGCGCCGCTCGCCCCGGTCGGGCAGGTCCTGCACCCGCTGGGTCAGGCCGATCCGCGTGCGGCTCACCGCGACCACGCGTGATCGTGCGGGCCCCGCAGTCGAGCCGCACCGACGCGGGCGCCGGCGAGCTGCTCGAACCGCAGCTCGCCCACCCCGATCGCGGCGGGCAGGCCGATCTCGGCGGCACGCACCGCCATGTGCGAGTTCGCGCCGCCGAACATCGTGACCAGCCCGGCGATGCCCCGGGCGAGCAGCCAGTCGTACCCGGGATCGGCGCTCGGGATCAGGACGATGCAGCCCTCGACGTCGCCGTCCGGGTCCGACGGTTCGCGACCGTCGGCCTGCACCGCGAGCTGGGTGACGAAGTTCGGCTGCGCCGCTCCTGCTCGAAGCACGTCAGGTCCGCGACCGTCGCGATCTGGCCCGGCAGCGCACACCGCCCTGGGTCACGTCGTGCGCCTCGCGGCCCTCGGCGACGCGTCGGTGCAGGAACCCGGCGGCGTCCGGCGACCGCGTCGCGGCGCGCAGGAGGTCGTGCGATCCGCACGTGCGCGAGATCCTCGCGGTCGAGACCGAGCGACGCGCCGTACTCGGCGATGCGCCTCGAGCGCGGCCGACAGCGGACGGGTGAACACGAACTTGCCCGTCCTCGCGTCCGGCGATCGGCGTCGCGGACGAACCGCTCGAGCGCGTCGGCGTCCGACCGGCAGTCCGAACGCGGCGAGCGTCGTCTCGATCGCCGACGCGCTCGGCGTCGGTCCAGGCGAAGGTCCGGCGGCTCGGCCGGCGCCGGCGTGCTCGACCAGCGGCCGCAGGTACTCCTCCGGCCGCGCCGCGTAGCACGGCGAGGTGATGTCGTAGGTGCCGGGCCGCAGGTGCCCGTACTCGGCGACGAAGTCGTCGAAGGTCGAGTCCGCCGTCGCGGACGCGCGCCGGCGTCGGCCTGCAGCCGGCCGAACACCGTCTCGGTCGTCGCGAGGAACTCGTCGACCCGCTCGGCGCGTCGACGCGCGCCGACCTCGACGAGTCCGCGCAGCAGGCTCGTGCGCCACGAACGCGGCGCGGGCCAGATGCGCGAACACCGGCGTCCCCGTGCGCCGGACGGCGTCGAGATACCACGCGCCGGTCGAGCGGCGGCGCGGGCGGCGCCGGACCGCGGACGCCAGCTCGCTCGCGGACGCCTCGAGCTCGCGCGAGGTCGTCCGGGAGCCGGGCGAACGCCGCCGCGGTCAGCGCCGCGCAGCGCGTCGCGGAGCTCGTCGACGTCGGCGGCCGAGAACCCGCCGCCGCGCAGCGCCGCGGCACGGCGCGGGAAGTCGGGCGCGAGGCACGTGATCGAGGACGTCGAACTCGACCTTGTCGTGCAGCTGCGGCGTCGGCCGCCAGCACCGCCAGCTGGTGGTCGACGAGCCGGCGTCGCGAGATCGTCGGCGAGCGCGGCGGGGACGAACGAGTTGAAGCACGCCCGCACGTCGACGTAGGGGTGCCCGGCGATCTCGACGAGCAGCGGGCACGGGCGGACGTCGCGGTAGCCGTACTCGGCGCGCTGGCGGGCCCAGACCTCGTCGGTCACGAGCTGCGGTAGAGCGAGACGGCGAGCGCGCGCGGCGTCGTGCCGACGATCTCGGCCGGGTTCCAGTCGGTCATGACGCTGTAGCGCGTCGAGCGCGCCGACGAGGGTCGGCGCGGCGGCGGCCCGGTGCCGCGACGAGCGGCCGCGTCGCGCACCGCGGCGGCCACCGCGTCGTCGTCGATCGGCGTCGACGCGTCGGCGACCGCGATCGGTCGCACCTGGAGGACGTGCACCTCGCCGGCGGCGGTCACCGCGAACTCGATGTCGAGCGAGTCGTGACCCACCAGGCGCTCGATCTTCTGCACGGCCGAGAGCACGCGCCGATCGCGGGCGGGAGCCCGCGGCCGGAGCTCCGCGCCGCGTAGGCACACGACCGTGCGGGCGTCGCCGCCGCCGGTGACGACGTCGGTGCGGTCGGTCGCTGTCGTCGAAGTTCACGACGTAGTACGGCGCGCCGAGCGCGTGGGTGCGGGTCATGACCACGCCGCTCATCGCGACGTCGCGGACCATCTCCTGCACGAGCACCTGGTCGCCGTCGGTCTCGGTCGCGCGTACGACGCGAACACCCGGTCGATCGCGTCGGCCGAGCGAGCCCGGCTCGGGCGCGACGTCGGCGATGCTCTCGTAGCGGCCGGCGCCCGACGCGCCCCAGCGCGTCCTCGGTCAGGGCGCTGCTGCGCACGATGAGCCGCTCGGCCGGCAGCTCGGCGCGCCACCCGGTCGAGCACCGCGCCCGGTCCGTGCCGCCACTCGGCGCGGGTGAACGAGACCAGCGGCCCGATGACGGCGCCGTGGTCCATGCGCTGCAGCCGCTCGAGCGACTCCGCCTTGGTGCCGAGCACGAACCGGGCGAGGTCCTGGCGGGCGTCGAGCTCGGCCCAGTCGCCCCGCGAGGTCCACGGCGTGCACCGCGCACCCCGTCGGCGCGGAGCCGGCGACGAGCTCGGGGATCGTCGGCGGTCGGCGGCGAGCGACCCCGGACCATGATCGCGCCGGGCGGCGACGACCGCCGTGCGGCGAGAGGCGCACGACCCCGGCGAACTCGGCGTCGGCGGCGTCGAGCGGCACGTCGGGACCGATCGCCGGTACCGCGCCGCCGGCGAGCCGCACCTTCTCGGCGCGGGCGAGGTCCGCGGGGCTGCGCCCGTCGTAGCGGCCGCGCCACTCGCGTGTCGACCGCGATCGCGACGCCGTCGGGCGCGGCGGCGAGCCGCTCGACCGCGCCCGCCGGAACACGACGTCGGCGTAGCCCACGTACGCGGGCCGCACGCGTCCAGCCGACCCGGGCGAGGGACTCCACCGGCCCGGTCTCGGCCCAGGTCGCGGTTGAAGACCACCCGCAGGTCGGGATACCGGTCGACGACGTCCTCGGCCCGGAACCCGCCGACGAAGGAGACCTCGGGCTCGCCGAGCGACGGCGAAGGCGTCGAGCAGCCAGTCGAGGACCCGACCGTGCTCGTCGATGTCGACGATGGCGGAGGGCACCGCCGCCGCGCACGGACCGGCCGGCGCCGAGGATGACGACCTGAGCGGGCTGCATGAAGCGGGTCATCGTACCGGAGCCTCCGGCCGCCGGCCCGCTCCGGCGGCGCTCAGCCGAGCGCCGCGAGACGCTCCGCGACGTCGGCGAATCCCGCCTCGTGCCGGCGGATCCGGTCGAAGAGCATGCGGGCCCGGGGGATGTTGCCGGCCCGCTCCTCGAGGTCGGCGAGCGCGTACCAGAGGCGCAGGTGGTGCGGCAGCACCTTCTTGGGGGTGGCCGCGGCCGCGGCGGGAGAGCAGCTCGATCGGCCTCGGCCAGGCGGCCCCGGTCGGCGAGCGACCCGGCTCGCACGATCCGGCCCTCGGTCACGAGCGCGCGCCGTGGGCGACACCTCGGCGAGCTCCTGCCAGAGCTCGTCCACCCGCGGGGTCGCCCAGCGCCCGCGCGCAGTCCATCAGCACGGGGTGCTGGTCGACGTCGCCCGTGATCTCCGCATAGCGCTCGAGCTCCTCGGTGGCCGCCTTGTACTGGCCGGCCCGGTACAGGCACAGGCCCAGGAGCTCGCGCACCGACGGCGCGTCCGGCAGCGCGTTGCGGACGGGTCGCAGGATCCTGATGCGTCCCGCTCGCGGTCCTCGGCGAACGCCTCGGACGCCCGGGCCATGGCGTCGAACCAGCGCTCGCCGCGCGCACCACCGTGGCGCAGGATCTCGTCCCGCACCGACATCGGGCCCTTCCGCCGCCTGCGGGGTGCACCCTCCTTGGCCCGCCGCGGTGCCCGCCGCCCCCCGGGCGGGTGCGCCCCGCTTGCCCCGCACCACGCGCAGCGGCGCGGTCCCGCGCGCTCGCCCTTGTGTCCGCCGGTGCCGGTCTCGCGGAACTCGGGCGCGTCGGGCGCGGGATCCTCCGGCGCGAGGTCCCGATCGTTCCTCCGCGCGCACCGGCCGGCCCGCACGCTCCGGGCGGCCGGCGGTCGGATCGCTCCGACCGGACCCCGCCGGCTCGCCGCGCCCGCCGGGCCCGGCCCCCCGCGGCGGCCCCGTGCCGGCGCGCCACGGCCGGCGCCTCCCGGACGCTCGCGCGGGCGGCTTCCCGGCTCGGACCGCGCCGGCGGCTTGCCCGGACCGGCCGCGCCGCGGCCTCGCGACGCCCGGCCTTGCGCACGCCCGACTTCGGACGCGCCGGCCTTGGGCGACCCCGTGCGGGACCGGCCGGCCTTCCCGAACCCACCTGCCTGGGCCTGCGCCGCCGACGGCGGATCCCCGCGCTGGCGCCGCTCGCACCGCGCTCGAGCGCGCGGCTTGCCGCCGCGTGCCGCCCGACCCCTTCCGGCGCGACCCGGCCCGGGCCGCGTCGGCCCGATCCTCCGACCGGGCGCTGGCTTATCGCCCACCATCACTACGCCATGACGTGAAAAAGAGGCTGGGAGGCGCACGATACGCCTCCCAGCCTCGGGAAAAATCCCGGCGGCGACCTACTCTCCCAGGGGGCTCCCCCCCAAGTACCATCGGCGCGGGCGGTCTTCACTGCCGTGTTCGGAATGGGAACGGGTGTTTCCCCGCCGCTATAGCCACCGGAAATCTATGAAATTGTGGGTGTCCCTTGAGGACTCCATAGCGAGCACGAACAACAAAGATCCCAAGCCCTCGGCCGATTAGTACCGGTCGGCTGAACACGTCACCGTGCGTACACCTCCGGCCTATCTACCTGGTCGTCTTCCAGGGGCCTTACCCGGTTAACCCGGTGGGAGAAATCATCTCGAGGAAGGTTTCGCGCTTAGATGCTTTCAGCGCTTATCCTGTCCGCAGGTCGCCAACCAGCCATGCTCCTGGCGGAACAACTGGCACACGAGAGCTGCGTCCGTCCCGGTCCTCTCGTACTAGGGACAGCTCCCCTCAATTCTCCTACGCCCGCACTGGATAGGGACCGAACTGTCTCGCGACGTTCTAAACCCAGCTCGCGTACCGCTTTAATGGGCGAACAGCCCAACCCTTGGGAGATGCTTCACCCCCAGGATGCGACGAGCCGACATCGAGGTGCCAAACTTTGCCGTCGATGTGGACTCTTGGGCAAAATTAGCCTGTTATCCCCGGGGTACCTTTTATCCGTTGATCGACCGCGCTTCCACATGCCACGGCCGGGTCACTAAGCCCTGCTTTCGCACCTGCTCGACTTGTAGGTCTCGCAGTCAAGCTCCCTTGTGCCTTTGCACTCGACGCCTGATGACCAACCAGGCTGAGGGAACCTTTGGGCGCCTCCGTTACTCTTTAGGAGGCGACCGCCCCAGTCAAACTACCCACCTGACGCTGTTCCTGATCCGGATCACGGACCCAGGTTAGAGTTCCAATAAGAACAGGGTGGTATTTCAACGTTGTCTCCACCACGGCTGACGCCGCAGCTTCCAAGACTCCCACCTATCCTACACAATCCATATCAAAACCCAACATCAAGCTGTAGTAAAGGTCCACGGGGTCTTTCCGTCCTAGTGCGGGAAACGAGCATCTTTACTCGTCGTGCAATTTCGCCGGGTCTCTGGTTGAGACAGTAGCCAAGTCGTTACGCCATTCGTGCAGGTCGGAACTTACCCGACAAGGAATTTCGCTCTTGGAGCCCCCATGTCGCCATGGGGCTAGGACCATATCTTCGTCTCATCGTCGGAGATGAGAGGGCTGGCGTATGGCCTCTGAGGATTCCAGGTACCGAGACCGTTGCCGGCGGTTCATGTGCTCGGTCTCCTGAGCGATCCACCGAAGTCCGTCCTCCGTGAGGTGCACGCCGTCCTCCATGCTGCGGAGGACGGACGCGAACCTCTCGAAGTCCGAGACGCTTCGCGGTTCTCAATGGATGTTCTTCGAAAAACGGCACCACGATCTCCAAGAGATCGCTCCGGCGCTTCACGGAGAAGCGGAGGAGCGGTTCCCGATGGTTGTCGTGGCGGTTGCTTCTCGATCACGTACCCGCAGCCGAACTCCTGGATGAGGAGATCGACGGCGGATCTGGATGTTGCGGCCTGGGTGACCGAGAACTCGTGCTGGACCTGCCAGCCGAGTCGGCAACCCGGGTTCCGAACCACCGAGATCGAGAAGCAGCCTTCACCGTCGACGAAGCCGACGATCCACTGCTCGATACCTGGCCTTTCCTGCTGATTGTCCGCACCGGATGGATTGTGACTGTCCACGCCCCACCTTCGCATGAAGGTGTGACACGCATGGACGAGTACCACCGGATACTCGGGGTTTCCAGCATTTGGCCAGCTGCACTTAATGCGTCACCGCATTGAGGGGCAACTCCCTCGCACGTGAGGGTCTATTACCTTAGGACCGTTATAGTTACGGCCGCCGTTTACCGGGGCTTAGGTTCAGAGCTTCGCCTTGCGGCTAACCCTTCCCCGTAACCTTCCGGCACCGGGCAGGCGTCAGTGCGTATACGTCGCCTTACGGCTTTGCACGCACCTGTGTTTTTAGTAAACAGTCGCTTGGCCCTGGTCTCTGCGGCCTCCTCGAGCTCGGGGAGCAAGTCCCTTCACCCTACTGAGGCCCCCCTTCTTCCGAAGTTACGGGGGCAATTTGCCGAGTTCCTTAACCAGAGTTCTCCCGATCGCCTTCGTATTCTCTACGTGACCACCTGAGTCGGTTTGGGGTACGGGCACCGTGTCAACTCGCTAGAGGCTTTTCTCGGCAGCATGGGATCACTCACTTCACCTGAATCGGTTCGGCATCGCGTCTCGAGGTACATGCCCGACGGATTTACCTATCGGACCCTCTACACGCTTACCCCAGGACAACCAGCGCCTGGGTTGAGCTACCCTCCTGCGTCCCCCCTTCGCTTCCCGCCAGCGCGCGTGCTGGATTCGTCCGAAGACAGCCTCCAGTCGCTTCCCTCTTGGGATGGGCGCGGACACGGTGGTACAGGAATATCAACCTGTTGTGCATCGACTACGCCTTTCGGCCTCGCCTTAGCTCCCGACTAACCCTGGGCGGATGAGCCTTCCCCAGGAACCCTTGGTCATTCGGCGGAGGGGTTCCTCCCCCCTCGTTCGCTACTCATACCTGCATTCGCACTCGACCACGCTCCACCACTCGCTCACGCGGCGGCTTCACAGCTGAGATCGACGCTCCCCTACCCATCCCCCAATAAGGGGAATGACGTAGCTTCGGCTCCATGCTTGAGCCCCGTTACATTGTCCGCGCAGGATCACTCGACCAGTGAGCTGTTACGCACTCTTTCAAGGATGGCTGCTTCTAAGCCAACCTCCTGGCTGTCTGGGCAATCCCACATCGTTTGCCACTGAGCATGGAATTTGGGGCCTTAGCTGACGTTCTGGGCTGTTTCCCTCTCGACCATGAAGCTTAGCCCCCATGGTCTCACTGCCGCGCTCTGGAGTATCGGTATTCGGAGTTTGGTTGATTTCGGTAAGCTTGTGAGCCCCCTAGACCATCCAGTGCTCTACCCCCGATACTGAACACGCGACGCTGCACCTAAATGCATTTCGGGGAGAACCAGCTATCACCGAGTTTGCTTGGCCTTTCACCCCTAACCACAGGTCATCCCCCGCATTTTCAACTGCGGTGGGTTCGGTCCTCCACGAAGTCTTACCTTCGCTTCAACCTGCCCATGGCTAGATCACTCGGCTTCGGGTCTACGGCCCACGACTGAACGCCCTGTTCAGACTCGCTTTCGCTCCGGCTCCCCCTCTCGGGTTAACCTTGCCACGAACCGTAACTCGCAAGTTCATTCTTCAAAAGGCACGCCATCACGGCTGCCGACCGAAGTCGACAACGACGCTCTGACTGCTTGTAAGCCAACGGTTTCAGGTTC
>CAWDUD010000010.1:0-7263 GCA_963805415.1 uncultured Acidimicrobiia bacterium | reverse complement strand
GACGATCGCATACGCACGGCGATCCGCGTCGCGCTCGAGGACGAGGGGTTCTCCGTCCGGGAGGCCGAATCTGCCGAGCGGGCACTCGAGATGTTCACGGGCTCGCTGCCCGATCTCGTGCTCCTCGACATCCGGCTCCCCGGGATGAGCGGGTTCGAGCTCGTCCGCAAGATCCGCAGCGACAGCGCCCTGCCGATCGTGATGGTGAGCGCCCTCTCGGACAGCCACGACATCGTCGCGGGCCTCGAGGCCGGTGCCGACGACTACGTGACCAAGCCGTTCGTCCTGAAGGAGCTCGCGGCCCGGGTCCGTGCCCACCTCCGCCGGGTCAACACGCTCGGGCCCGGCGAGGGCGACGGCAAGCGGTCGCTGCCGATCCGCTTCGGTGACCTCGAGCTGCGCCACGACGAGGCCGTGGTGCTGCGCGCGGGCGAGCCGATCTCGCTCACGAAGACGGAGTTCAACCTCCTGTCGGAGCTCGCGACCAACGCGGGGATCGTGCTGAGCCGGGAGCACCTGCTCGAGCGCGTCTGGGGCTATGACTACTTCGGGGACACCCGGCTCGTCGACGCCCACATCCGGCGCCTGCGTACCAAGGTGGAGAAGGACCCCGGCAACCCGGAGACCATCGTGACGGTGCGCGGGCTCGGCTACAAGCTGGAGCGGTGAGCTCCCCGCACACGGTGGAATCACCCGACCGCGTCACGCCGCCGCGCCGTCGTCGGATCCGCGGCAGTCTGCGGCTGCGGGTGGTGGTGGCCTTCGCCCTCGGCAGCCTCCTGATCTCGGCCACCATCGCGGTCGCCACCTTCGCCATCTGCGAGCGCTACCTGGTGGCACAACGCGAGCGGTCGTTGCTCCGCCAGGCGTGGGCCGATGCCCGGATCATGCGCCAGGGGCTGGCGACCCCGGACCGCGCCGCCGCCGTCGCGGACTTCGAGCCGGCCCGGGACAGCAAGGCGCTCGTGCACGTGGACGGCTCGTGGTTCGCGACGAGCGCGGGGGTCGGCCGGTCCGACATTCCCGCCGACCTGCGCCGTCTCGTGGCGAGGGACACCAGCGCCCACCAGCGGACCCGGTCCCACGGCACGCCGGTCTTCGTGGTCGGTGTCCCGCTGCCGGCCGAGTCGGCCGAGTTCTACGAGGTCGCGTCGACCGCGGCCCTGGACCGGACGCTGCGCACGATCTCGGCGGCGCTCGTGGCGGGAGGTGCGCTCGCGACGGTGCTCGGCGCGCTCCTCGCGCTGGTGGGTCGCCCGTCTGGTCGTGCGCCCGCTGACCGCGACCGCTCGCGCCGCCGAGCAGGTGGCGGGGGGCGACCTCGACGCCCGGCTCGCCCAGTACGACGACCCCGACCTCGCCCTGCTGTCCGACTCGTTCAACCACATGGTCGACGCGGTGCAGCACCGGCTCCAGCGCGAGGCCAGCTTCACCTCGGACGTGAGCCACGAGCTCCGGTCGCCCATCACCACGCTCGCCGCCGCGACCGAGCTGATGCGCCGCCGCCGGGACCAGCTCCCGGCCGAGATGCAGGGCATCTTCGACCTCCTGTGCGCCGACATCGCCCGCTTCAGTCAGCTCGTGGAGGACCTGCTGGAGATCAGCCGGGCCGACGCCGGGGCCGAGGAGGTGCGGCTCGAGCCGGTCGCGCTGGACGACTTCGTGCGGCGCTACACCGCCCGACTCGAGGGCACCGTGCGCCTCGAGGTCGCCCCGGAGGTCGCGGGGGAGCGGCTCCTCGTCGACAAGCGCCGCCTGGAGCGCGTGATCGGCAACCTGACCGCGAACGCCCGCTCCTATGCGGGTGGCGTCGAGGTGATCCGGCTGGACCGCCATGACGGTATGGCCCGGATCGAGGTCGAGGACTCCGGCCCCGGCGTCGCGCCCGACGAGCGGGCGCTGATCTTCGAGCGATTCCACCGCGGCTCGGCCGCGGGCCGGCGGGGGAGCACCAACGGCTCGGGGCTCGGGCTCGCGCTCGTGGCCGAGCAGGTGCGGCTCCACGGCGGCCGGGTGCAGGTCCTCGACGCCCGGAGCGGTCCCGGCGCGAGGTTCGTCGTCGAGATCCCGTGGCGGTCGGCGTGAAGCGTCCCGCGGTCGTGCTGCTCGTGGCCACGGTGCTGCTCGGCGCATGCGGCGTGGACAGCCAGGACCAACCGGTCGCGGTGAAGCACGACGACGTGCCGTTCGGGTTGCTCGACGCCACCACGACCACGACGACGCTACCGCGCGTCGGCGGCCCGGGCATCGTGGTCTACCTCGTGTCCCCGCGGGGACTCGTCGGCACGGTCCGCAAGACCAAGCAGGCGCCGACCGGTGCCGTCGCTCTCGGCCAGCTGGAGTCAGGCCCCACTCCCGCGGAGTCGGCCGGAGGGCTCGTGACCACCCTGGCCGGAGGTGCCGTGTCGCTCGTCGACGTCCGCCAGGGGCGCGCCACCGTCCGGCTCGACACGAGCTTCGAGGGGCCCCAGGCGATCCCGGTCCAGACGATCGCCCAGGTGGTGCTGACCCTGACGAGCGTGCCGACCATCGACCGCGTCGTGTTCGAGACCAACGGCGAGCGGGTCGAGGTGCCCCGAGGCGACGGCACCACGACGGGCGCCCCCGTCGGGGCGGCCGACTACCAGCCGCTGATCGCGCCGGGCTGACCGGCGCTGCCCCCCGCCGTCTCGACACCGGCGGTCCGAGATGGGACAATCCGGGCTCGGCGTGGGCCGGCATCGGACCTGGGGGCGGAATGTTCCTCGCAGTGGGCTACGGGATCGGGATCGTCGGCGTGCTCTGGTTCGCGTTCGACTCCGCCCGCATCCCGTCGATCGTGTGGTTCTGGTCCGGCTACTCCCGGGCCGGCTGGTGGACCGCGATGATCGTGTGCCTCGCGGCCCTCGGGGTCCCCGCCTTCGTCGCTGCCCTCGCCTGGCGGTTCGGGGCCGCCCGCAAGGGCCTGCGTCGCGAGGTCGACGAGCTGCGCGGCTCGGGCCGGGCGATGCGCGACGAGCGGCTGCGCCGCTCCACCGGCAGCATCGCCTAGGCGCCGGACGGCGTCCGCTCCTCCATCCCCCAGGGGGATCCGTACTCGGTGAGCAGGTCGAGGAACGGCACTGCGTCGAACGCCTCCGGGCCGAGCACCCCCACCCCGGACCACACGCCGCCGGCGAGCAGCTCGAGCGCGATCACGGGGTTGATCGCGGTCTGCCAGACCACCGCCTGGTGCCCGTACTCGCGCATCGCCCAGTCGTTGTCCACCACGTGGTGCAGGTACACCTCGCGGGGGGAGCCCTCGACGCCGGTGCCGGTCACCCACGTGCCCGCGCAGGTCCGCCCGTGCATCCGGTCGCCGAGCTCGGCCGGGTTCGGCAGCGACGCCGCCACGACATCACGCGGCGCCACCTCGACGTCCCGGACCCGGATCGGCTCGGTCCGGTCGAGCCCCGTCTTGTGCAGCGCCTCGAGCACCGCGATGAACTCGTCGCCGAGGCCGTACTTGAACGTGACGCGGTTGCAGGCCACCCAGCGGGGGACCAGGAGCACCTCCTCGTGCTCCACGTTCACGCACTCGACGGGACCGATCCCACCCGGGAACACGAACGTCTCCGGCTCGGAGAAGGGTGGGGTCGTGAACCAGCCCCGCTCGCGCTCCCAGATCACCGGCGGGTTGAGGCACTCCTCGATGGTCGTCCAGATCGAGAACGTCGGCGCGAAGTCGTAGCCCTCGATCTCGAGGTTCGCGCCGTCGCGCACCCCGACCTCGTCGACCGAGGAGAAGAGATGATCGGCCGCGTAGCGGGCGAAGACGTCGGACAGCCCCGGTTCGACCCCGATGCCCACGAGCGCCAGCCGGCCCGCCGCGGCCCAGGCGTCGGCGACCGCGAACTCCGCGTCGCCCAGCTTCTCGCCCGGCTCCTCGTACGGACGGTCGGGGTGGGCGTGGGAGAGGTGCATCGCCATGTCGAGGTAGGTCACGCCGGCGGCGAAGGCGCCGTCGAAGATCGGCGGGTTCAGCCGTGGGTCGCAGGCATTGACGACCACGTCGGCGTGCATCTCCCGGGCGAGGAGGGCGACCGAGTCGGCGCTCGACGCGTCGACGGTCGCGGCCGCGAAGCGGGGGTCGTCGAGCGCGCCGACGGCTCGGGCCGCGCGCTCGGGATCGAGGTCGGCCACGGTGAGGTGGTCGAAGTAGGAACGGCGACGGGCGATCGCCGCGATCGCAGCACCGACGCCGCCGGCCCCGACCACGAGAATGCGCATCGGCGGAGGCTATCGACCCGTCCGGGTGAGGACGCGATCTCGGGCTCCGGACGGCCCGGCTAGCGTTCGGCCGTGTTCTGGTGGCGCCGCGCCGACGGCCGACTCGTGAAGGACGGCACGGATCTCCGCCGGGTCATGCCCTACGTCATGCGGACCCGGAACGACTCGGTCGTCTACTTCGAGCAGCGCATCGACGTCCGCAACGCGGAGCGCTTCCTGCGGGCGTTCAACGAGGCGCACCCGGGCACCCGGGCCGGGCTCTTCCACGTGGTGCTCTGGGCGTCGCGCCAGGGGATGGCCGAGTTCCCGGCGCTCAACCGGTTCGTCGCCGGGGGCCGCCTGTACCAGCGCGACGGCATCTGGGTCTCCTACTCCGCCAAGCAGCGCATGAAGCGGGGCGCGCCGCTGCTCGTGCTCAAGCGCCGGTTCGATCCGGACGAGTCCTTCGTCGACATGGTGGCCGCGATGGGCACGCAGCTGCAGAGCGCCAAGTTCGGCGGCACCCGGAGCACCGTCGACAGCGAGCTCGGCCTCGTGTTGATGCTGCCGGGGTTCCTCCGGCGCGTCGTCTTCGCCGCGTACCGGTTGCTCGAGGCGCTCGGCATGTTCCCGAAGGCGTTCATCGACAACGACCCGCTGTACGGATCGTTGTTCCTCACGGATCTCGGGTCGCTCGGCATGGACCCCGCCTACCACCACCTGTACGAGTACGGAACGATCGGGATCTTCGGCGCGCTCGGACGCGCGCGCACCGAGCTCGTCGGCGACCCCAACACCGGCCGGATGGACAAGCGGCGCATGGCCACGCTGCGCTGGAGCTTCGACGAGCGGGTCGAGGACGGCCTGTACGCGGGGTACGGGCTGAAGCACATGCAGCGGCTCGTCGAGGACCCGGTCAAGGGGGGCATCGCCGAGGGCGACGACGAGATGCTCGCCCGCCTCGGCGCGGCCGAGCTGGACCTCACGACGGTGCCGTCGGAGCCCGCGCCGGTCGGCGACGAGTGAGCCGCCGGTGATGGTGCCGGGAGTCGCGGCGCCGTTCCCGCGGGCGGGGCTCGCCACGCCCCACTACCTCGCCTCGGCCGCGGGCGGCGCCGTCCTCGCCCGGGGTGGCAACGCCGTCGACGCGATCGTCGGCGCCAACCTCGCGCTGGGTGTCGTCGCGCCGTACTACTGCGGCTACGGCGGCGACCTCTTCGCCATCGTCTGGGACGGTGGGCTGCACGGCTACCTCGGGTCGGGGCGCTCACCGTGTGCCGCGACGATCGAGCGGGTGACGGACGCGCTCGGCGGGGACGCCACTGCTCGTCGGCCCGCACGCGGTGACCGTGCCGGGCGCGATCGCAGGCTGGTTCGACCTGCTCGACCGGTGGGGGACGATGAGCTTCGGCGACCTCGCGACCGACGCGGTCCGCTACGCGCGCGACGGTTTCGTGCTCACGCCGCTCGGGGCGGCCGCGGCCCAGGGCTACGGGCCGCTCTACCGGGACTTCGTCGACTGGCAGGCCGTGTACGGCGGCCTCGCGACGGGGGACGTGCTCCGCCAGGAACCGCTCGCCCGGCTGGTCGAGACCCTCGCCGAGGACGGGCCCGACGCGTACTACCGCGGGCCGGTCGCGACCGACATCGAGGCCGCGGTCGCGCGCCTGGGCGGCCTCATGACGACCGAGGACCTCGCTGCGCACGCGGGTGCGTGGCAGGACCCGCTGCGGTGCGCCTACCGGGACGTCGAGGTCGCGGAGCTGCCACCGCCGACCCAGGGGGTCGCCGCACTCGAGATCCTCCGCATCCTCGACGGCTTCGACCTCGCCGGCATGGATCCCGGAGCCCGCGGCGACGTCGTGGTGGAGGCGGTGAAGCTGGGGCTGCGCGACCGCGACGACCATGTCTCCGATCCGGGAGCGATGAGCGTCACGCCGGCGGACCTGCTGGACGATGCCTGGATCGGGGCCCGTCGCGACGCGGTCGACCTCGATCGGGCCACGGTCCCGGTACCCGGCCGGCCCCAGCGCGGCGGGACGGCGTACCTGTGCGCGGCGGACGGCGATGGCCTGCTGGTGAGCTTGATCCAGTCCAACTTCCTCGGTTCGGCTCGGGCGTCCACGTCCCCGCGTGGGGGATCAACCTCAACAACCGCGGCTCGTCGTTCGCGCTCGACGGGTCACGCACGAACGCGCTCGCACCGGCGAAGCTGCCGATGCACACGCTGATCCCTGGCATGGTGCTGCGCGACGGCGTGCCCGACCTCGTGTTCGGCTCGATGGGTGGCGACGCGCAGGCGCAGGTGCACGCGCAGCTGCTCACCGCGATCGTCGACGACGGTGCCGATCCCCAGGCGGCGATCGACGCCCCGCGCTGGCGGGTCGAGCCGTGGGACTGGAAGGTGCGAACCGAGGCGGGCATTCCTCCGGCGGTGCTCGACGGACTGCGTGCCCGCGGTCATCAACTGGTCGAGGTGGGCGCGCTCGACTCCGGCATGGGCCACGCGGACGCGATCCGTCCGGCTCCGGTGGGCTGGACCGTCGCCACCGACCCCCGGGCCGAGGGCGCCGCGGTCGGCTTGTAGCCTGCCCCCATGGTCGATGCCGTCGACGAGGTGAGTGACGCGCTCGCCGCGCACGACTACCTCGCCGACGTCGGCCTCGCCACCGCGGTGTACCTCGCGATCGAGCTGGCCCGGCCGCTGCTCCTCGAGGGCGAGGCCGGCGTGGGCAAGACCGAGCTCGCGAAGGTGATCGCCCGGTGGCGGGGCACGGAGCTGCTCCGGCTGCAGTGCTACGAGGGCATCGACACCGGTCAGGCGCTCTACGAGTGGGACTACCCCCGCCAGCTCCTCCACCTGCGCGCCACCGAGGCCGCCGGCCGCCCGGTGGACGAGGACGAGCTCTACACCGAGCGGTTCCTCGTCCGGCGTCCGCTGCTGCGGGCGATCGACCACCGGGACCGCCCGCCCGTGCTCCTCATCGACGAGATCGACCGCGCCGACGACGAGTTCGAGGCGTTCCTGCTCGAGCT
>CAWDUD010000009.1:0-821487 GCA_963805415.1 uncultured Acidimicrobiia bacterium | reverse complement strand
CAACGACCAGGGAAGGCGGTACAGCGCCTCGGTGCGACCGGCTTCGACCGCGGCCCGCCCGTTCATCACCTTCACCGCGTCGATGGTCCGGTAGTCGGGCACGAAGGCGCCGCGCACGAGCACGTCCTTGCTGCCGGTGCCCTCGAGACCCATCACCTTCCACGAGTCGGGGTCGATCTCGTAGTCGCCGCGAGGAAGCATCACGTGGACCATGAACGGCACGCCGTCGACGCCACCGCCGGGCACCATCGCCCCGAGCACCACCCAGTCGCACAGGTCGGTCCCGGACGAGAAGCTCCACCGGCCCTCCACCGTGTAGCCGCCGTCGACGGGTGTGGCGGTGCCCATCGGCGCATAGGGGGAGGCGATCCAGGTGTCGGGATCGTCGCCCCACACCTCCGCCTGGAGCCGCTCGTCGCAGAGCGCGAGCTCCCAGGGGTGCACGCCGACCACGCCCGAGACCCACCCGGCCGACGGGCACGAGTGACCGATCTCCATCACCGCGGCGAGGAAGTCGCGGGTCCGCCTCGTACCCTCCGAAGTCGGCCGGTTGCAGCATCCGGACGACGCCGATGTCCTTGAGCCGCTTGCCGACGTCGTCGGGCAACCGCCCGAGCTCGTCGGCGGCCGCCGATCGATCGGCGAGCTCGCCGCTCGCCTCCTCGATTCTTGTGAACACCGTGTGCGCCACGATCCCGCTCCTCCGGCTGCGTCGCTCCCGGCCCGCTTCGCCACCGTGCAACGAGAGCTCCCAGGGGGACTGTACGAGTTGGGCGGTTCCCCGCGCTCCGCTCGGTCCCGCGGAGTGGGACGGTCCCGGCGGTCCGGAAGTGACGGGGGAGGCAGAATGCACTCGATGCGGAGCGGATGGTGAGCGGCGCACCCGACCGTGCCGACTTCCGCGGCACCATCGGCCGCACGCTCGCGGAATCCGAGCCGTGGTGGCCCGAGCCGAAGCACCCCGGCGAGCACGCGCCGAACGTCATCGTGATCCTCTTCGACGACCTCGGGTTCTCCCACCTCGGCTGTTACGGGTCCGACCTGCCGACCCCCAACGTCGACCGGCTGGCGGCCGGCGGGATCAGATACAGCAACTTCCACGTCACGCCGTTGTGCTCGCCGACGCGGGCCGCCCTGCTGACGGGGAGGAACCACCACACCGTCGGCATGCGGGCGATCTCCAACTTCAACTCCGGGTTCCCCCACATGCGGGGCCGCATCACCGAGCAGGCGACCACGATGGCCGAGGTGCTCCGCGGCGTCGGCTACGCGACCTTCATGGTGGGCAAGTGGCACCTCTGCCCGATGAACGAGGCCTCCGCGGCCGGCCCGTTCGACAACTGGCCGCTGCAGCGGGGCTTCGACCGCTTCTACGGATTTCTCGACGGCGAGACCGATCAGTTCACGCCCGACCTCATCTACGACAACCACAGCATCGAACCACCGCGCACGCCGGAGGAGGGCTACCACCTCACCGAGGACCTGGTCGACAAGACGCTCGAGTTCGTCAACGACTCGGTGTCGATCCGTCCCGACCGGCCCTTCTTCACCTACCTGGCCCTGGGCGCCACCCACGCGCCCCACCAGGCCCCGGCCGAGTACCTCGAGCGTCACCGGGGCCGTTACGACGAGGGTTGGGACGTCGCCCGCGAACGCTGGTTCGCCCGCCAGCGGGCGCTGGGCGTCATCGCAGCAGACACCGAGCTGGCGCCGCGCAACCCCGGGGTCGACGCCTGGGACGACATGCCCGAGGCGCACCGCCGCCTCGCGGCCCGCCTCCAGGAGGCCTTCGCCGGGTTCCTCGAGCACACCGACGAGCAGATCGGACGGCTCGTCGACGGACTCGACCGGATGGACCTGCTCGACGACACGATCATCGTCGTGCTCTCCGACAACGGCGCCAGCCGCGAGGGCGGCCCCTTCGGTGTCCTCCACGAGATGAAGTTCTTCAACCTCCTGTTCGAGACGCCGGAGGACGTCGTCGAGCGCCTCGACGACATCGGTGGACCGCACTCCCACTCGAACTACCCGTGGGGCTGGGCCCAGGCCGGGAACACGCCCTTCAAGTGGTACAAGTCGAACACCCACGAGGGCGGGTGCCACGTGCCGTGCATCGTGCACTGGCCGAGGGGGATCGACGACGTGGGCGCGATCCGCGACCAGTTCCACTACGTCACCGACGTCGCCCCGACCATCTACGACCTCGTCGGCGTCGAGGCCCCCGACACCTACCGCGGCGTCCCCCAGCTGCCGGTCGCCGGCACGTCGATGGCCTACACCTTCGCGCCCGACGCGGCCGGGGAGCCCAGCCGCCGTCGTGTCCAGTACTTCGAGATGATGGGTCACCGGGGCATGTACGTCGACGGCTGGAAGGCGGTCACCCGCCACGACGAGGGGACCTCGTTCGACGACGACTCCTGGGAGCTCTACGACCTGACCCGCGACCCGTCGGAGTGCCACGACCTGGCTGCCGAACAGCCCGAGCGGCTCGCGGGGCTCGTCGAGCGCTGGTGGCAGGAGGCCGAGGCGCACGGCGTGCTGCCCCTCGACGACCGCATGATGCAGCTGTTCGGCACGCGGTTCGCCGAGCGCACCCCCCACCGCCCGGACCGGCACTACCGGTACCGCCCGCCGATGTCGTACCTGCCAGGGCAGGTGTCACCGGCGATCGGTGGCCGCAGCTGGGCCCTCGATGCCCGCGTCGAGCGCGCGGCGGGGGAGGGCGGGGTGCTCTACGCGCTCGGCAACGGCAACGCCGGCCTGTCCGTCTTCGTCCAGGACGATCGCCTGGTCTTCGACTACAACGCGTTCGGCGACCACACCGTGATCGAGTCGGAGGAGCCGCTGCCGACCGGGTCCTGCGTGCTCGGGGTGCGGTTCCGTCGCACCGGCGACGCCGCCGCCGCCACCGTCGTCGTCGACGGCCGCCCGGTCGGGTGGGCTGAGATCCCCTTCGTGATGCGGGTCGTCTCGAGCGTCGGCAGCAGTGTCGGCTACGACCACGGCATGCCGGTGAGCGACCGCTACGAGAGCACCTTCCCGTTCGAAGGCGTGATCCACGCCGTCGACATCCAGTTGCTGCGCCCGTCCCACGACCAGGAACGCGACGTCGCCGGCGCTGAAGAGCGCTCCGCGCTCGGACGGCAGTGACGACCCGCCGGTGGGACTGTCAGAAGCTCTGTGGAATCACTCGTGCTGACGGGGTGTCGCACGAGTCCCCGGGCTGCTAGACGCTCGTGTAGGGAGCAACCGGCCCGATGAGGGGGTGACTCGTCCTCTCCGCCCGGCACCGAGCCTCACCCGTCCGACCGCTTCCGCCGTGATGCGCGTCGCGCCGCGATCTTGGCACCGGATGACAACGGTGAGCCGGTGCGCAACGACCGCTCTGCGCGCGGCGTGCCCGTTCGTGCCCTTGGAACCCGTGCCCGTTGCGTGCCCGTCATCACGGTACTGGTGGTCACTCGCGGTCACTGGCGGTAACTCGAAACGCACGTTGACCTGGAACTCGATCCTGTGACCTGCACCGGAAGGAGGCGTGACAAGAAGTTAGGAAACCGATGCTCTATCCCCTGAGCTACGAGGGCGGGGATGGTGTTTACGCTGGTCAGAGCGCTGTGGAGACCGCTTCGACACCGGCGAACTTCCCGCCAGGTCATGGTACGTCGCGGCCTGACCGCGGCCTACGCCTGCGGTGTCGCGCCATCTGTGCTGGTCACGGGCCTGCTTCTGGCGAATGAGCAACGGTTGAGCGGACCGCCGCGCTTGGCACCGTACTTGCGGACCTTCCAGCCGATGCCGCCGGACAGGGTGAGGCCGCCGCGCTTCGACGGAGGCACGGTCAACCCCTTAGGGTGATCCCAGATCGCTTCTGCGCGCGCACCGGACGCGACGGTGCACGCTGCGTGAGCAGCGATGCTGAGCCGGAAGAGTCCGTCGCCGAGCGGGCGTAGAACAACCGTCACCCCCGGCGCCGCGAGATTCGTATTCGGCGGGTGCGGAGTGCCACTCGTGTGGTCGGTAGACGTCGTGCCCGATCGTCACGCGGCTCGCCGGGCGGAGTGCTCCACATCTCACACTCTGCGCTCGCGGTCTTCCCAGTAGGGCTTGCGCAACTCTCGCTTCAGTGGCTTCAGTGCGCCCGACAGCGGGAGCGGATCAGTGCGGAACTCGATGCTCTTGGGGAGCTTGAATCCGGCGATCGTCTGGCGCGCGTGCTCGGTGAGCTCCTCTGCCGTCGCGTGCGTCTCCGGCTCCAACACCACGACGGCGTGCACCGCTTCACCCCACACGTCGTCGGGGATGCCGATCACCGCGACCTGCGCGACGGCGGGGTGGGTCGAGATCGCGTTCTCGACTTCGATCGAGTAGACGTTCTCTCCGCCGGTCACGATCATGTCCTTGAGCCGATCGACGATGAAGAGGAAGCCCTGCTCGTCCACGTAGCCGGTGTCGCCGGAGTGGTACCAACCATCCTGGAACGCGGCGGCTGTCTCCTCCGGGCGGTTCCAGTACTCGCGCATGAAGTTGCCGGACCGGGCGCACACCTCACCGGTTCGGCCGACCGGGAGCTCACGACCGTCTTCGTCGCGGATCGTGATCTCCACGCCGTAGACCGGTCGGCCCGCCGATCGCAGGACGTCCCCTCCCCGCCGGTGATCCTTGGCGCTGAGCAGGCTGAGGACGGCGGACGCCTCCGTCATGCCGTAGCCCTGATACAGGTCGAGCCGGGGAAACGTCGCGAGCAGATGCTCGAGCAGGCCTGTCGGCATCGGCGCGGCGCCGTACACCAGTGACTCGAGCGTCGCGAGGCGCTCGGGTGCGAACTCGGGCGCACCGAGCAGCATTCCCACCATGATCGGCACCATCAGGGTGATGTTGACGCGGTACCGCTCGATCGCGTTGAGGACTACAGCCGGTTCGAAGTAGGGCACGAACACGGAAACGCCGCCGCTCGCTGGGATCCCGAGCACGCCGGTCATCGACGCGGCGTGGAACATCGGCGTCTGGTGGAGGTAGACGCGGTCCTCGTCGAGGCCGACCGCGATGGCCGCGTGATACAGGTTGAGCATCTCGGCGCGTTGTTCGAGCAGCACACCCTTCGGCTGCCCCGTGGTTCCGCCCGTGTACATGAGGATCACCGGGTCGGCCTCGTCGGGCTCGGGCGGCACGACCGGGTCGCCCGCCTGGAGAAGCTCCTCGTACCGGACATCGTGCGGTGCGTCCCCGCCGCCGATGAGGACCACGCGTTTGATGTCGGCGTCGCGTCGCACCGAATCGACGACGCCTGCGAAGAGCGCGTCGACGAACACGGTGTCGGTGCCCGAGTCGCGCAGGATGAACGTCAGCTCGGCCGGACTGAGCCGCAAGTTCAACGGACTGACGATTCCGGCGCCGAGGAAACCGGCGTGGTACAGCTCGAGGTACTCGTGCCCGTTCCCGGCGACGACCGCGTACCGGTCGCCTCGTCCCACGCCGAGCTCGGTCTGCATCGCGGACGCCAGGCGCAGCGTCCGCTCGAGATGCCCGCCGAACGTCCCGTGGTAGGCGCCGTCATGGAAGCCGACCCGGTCGGCGGAGCGGGTCGCGGCGGAGAGCAGCAGCCGTCCGTAGACAAGTTCCTTCACGCCTTTACCGTAGGCACCTTCGGGCGATCTGCGCGTCCGGAACCCTTCGGATCGTTCTCATCGGGACCGGAACCGTTCACGGCTGGCAGGATGCGGGGCGATGGTCACGACCCCCAAGGCCTCACCTCCCGAGTCCGTGCTCGCCCACGTCGCGCCGGAAGCCGACGTCATCGTGCCGCTCGCCAACGGGGAGCCACGAACGCTGATCGACGTGCTCGATGCGCACGCAGGTGACCTGACGCAGGTACGCGTGCATCAGATGCACACACTGCACGACCACCCGTACGTGCACGCCGCGTACGGAGATCAACTCCGTCACGTCTCGTATTTCTTGTCGTCGGTGACGCGATCGGCCTTCGCGGAGGGTGGCTGCGATCTGGTCCCCGTGAACTTCAGCGAGATGCCGGCGCTGCTGCGCCGCGAAGCGAAGCAACCGATCGTTCTGGCCGCCGCGTCACCACCGGATCCGCACGGCTACGTCTCGCTCGGCACCAACGCCGACTACACGGCGCGCTTCATCGGACAGCTTCCGTTCTTCATCGAGGTCAATCCGCAGATGCCGCGCACCTTCGGGGAGAACTCGCTCCACTTGAGCCAGGTTCTCGGCTGGACCGAGGCTGACTACCCACTCGTCGAGGTGCCGGCACCGTCGGTGTCGGCGAAGGATCGCCACATCGCGGCGTTCGTCGCCGAACGCGTGCCGGATGGAGCGACGATTCAGACCGGGATCGGTGCGATTCCCAACGCCATCCTCGAACTGCTGCACGACCATCGGAACCTCGGCCTGCACACGGAGCTGATCTCCGACGGCCTGATGGACCTGTTCGAAGCGGGCGCGTCTGACCGGGACACAAAAGGTCACCCGTCCAGGGAAGCTCGTGGCGACCTTTGCGCTCGGTACTCGCCGCCTCTACGACTTCCTCGACGACAACAGCGCAGTCGAGTTCCTCCCCGTCGACTGGGTGAACGACCCGCGGGTGATCGGGCGTGAACGGTGCTTCGTATCGGTCAACGCCACTGTCGAGGTCGACCTGTTGGGCCAATGCAACTCCGAGGTGATCGCCGGCCGCTACTACTCGGGGAGCGGCGGACAGGCCGACTTCGCGCGGGGAGCGATGTACAGCGAGCACGGCATGGGATTCGTCGTGCTCCACTCCACGACGAGTGATGAATCGTGCTCGCGGATCGTGTCCGGGCTCTGCGCCGGCGCACCCGTCACGACCATGAAGAACACGGTCGACCACGTCGTCACCGAGCATGGCGTCGCCGAACTCCGGGGCCGGTCGATCGCCGAACGCGCCCACGCGCTCATCGGCATTGCGCACCCGAAGTTCCGCGAAACGCTCGAGCGGGATGCCCACGAGCTCGGTTACCTCCGTTCGTGAGGGCACGGCTCCGCGAGCCGGCGCGCCGGCTTCACCGGCTGAGTCTTCCCGACGACATCGGACTGCGGACCCTCGCGAACTCGTTCCCGCGGTGGCGATGCATCAACGCCATGCGCTGCTGTCCGGGCCCCGTGGTCAGAGAAGTTCGGCGAGGAGCGTCGCGGCGCGCGCCAGCGCCGTCGGTTGCGACCGGCAGGTAGTCGATGGGCTGCGTCAGGACCTTCGCGACCGTGGCGGCGATGTCCTGGGGCGTGGAGGTCGCGTAGTCCATCGCGACCCCGGCGCGGTAGCGGTTGAGGCGATGCCGGACGTGATGCTGTTGCTCGAAGTGGTTGGCGAGCGGGAAGTACACGAAGGGCCGTCGTCCCGGCCGCCAGTTCCATCGTCGTGGTGAGCCCGCCCTGGACCACCGCGACGTCGCACGCCGCAGAGATGGCGGTAGAGGCCCGGGACGTAGGCGTGGAGCTCGAGCCCCGGTCGACCGCGGCAGGCGGGAGAGATCGAGGCGTGGCCCGGCCACGACGATCATGCGGAGGCTCGGGATGAGGTCACGCGCGTACGGGTGTGCCTGCGATGACCTTGGTGAGGAGTGATTCGCCCACTCCGGAACCACCGACGGTGACGATGCAGATCGTGTCGTCGTCGCCGTAGCCGAACTCGGCACGGAGTGCAGTCGCGCTCATCGTCGGAGATCGGATCGAAGCCGGTGACGTAGCCGGCGAAGTCGAAGTGCTCTTCGGTCCACGCTCCGAATCGCCGGCAGGTCGGGACCGAAGCTCGCGGGAACGATGTCGTCGGGATCTCCGACGAAGATGGAGCGATCCCGCACCCGCTTGAATCGTTCGACGTGCTCGATCATCTCCGCGTTGTAGTCGGCGGTGAGCCGGATCTCGTCGGGATCCGCGTCGACGGGGAGCCAGCCGACGAAGTCGGTCATCCACGCGAACGAGCAACGCTTCCTCTCGGGGTTCTCGTGGAGGAAGTAGTCCAGGTCCCAGGCTTCGTCGGCGATGACGAGGTCGAAGTGCTCCTCGTCGAGGAGCTGGTCGAAGACGGAGAAGTTCGAGACGAGCAGCTCGTCCATGTCGCGGATCGCCTGGAACGCGTGCAGGTCGTGCTCGTGGGACTCGGACTCGATGTGGGCCGCTTCGCTCGCGAGCAGCGCGGACGCGGGATGGATGGACTCGTGCTGGGCGGCGAGGGCCGTCGTGACGGGATGCTGTGCGAGCCATTCGATCTGCAGGTCCGGTTGGCGCCGGCGGAGCTCCTGCGCGATGGCGATGTCACGTTGGGCGTGGCCCAGACCGATGGGCGAGGAGACGTACAGCGCGCGACGGGGACGCCGCAGCGCGCGGGTCCACGTCGTCGGACGTGCCGGCGGCGGCATGATGCCGTCGACGAACCCGAGCAGGAGATTGTTGACGAGCACGGGATCGCGCGCCTGGACGAGGTGGCCGCCGCCCTCGACGGTGACGAGACGGCTGCCGAGTCGATCGGCGAGTCGGACCGCCCATGCGTGCGGCGTGATCTCGTCCTGATCGCCGTGGATGTGCAGCGTCGGACACGTGATCGCCGCGCACAGCTCGTCGATCGGCTGGCCCGAGCAGCGGGAGGATGCCGGCGATCTGGCCGTCGCGGTGTCGGCGAGCACGTCCGGCGTCGTGTCGAGACCCCAGTGCGACGCAGTCTTCGAACTCCTTGGTGGAGTGGGCCTCGACCAGGGCCTGCGAGAAGAAGAACTCGAGGAAGCGCCGGTGGTCGCGCTGCCACGCGTGACGGTTCGTGCATCTCCCAGCCGTCGTAGTGTGTCTCGTTCGGTGTCGAAGTCGGCGAGGAGCATCGGTGGGCACCGCGACGTCGAGGAACGGGATCGCGGCGCCGATGAAGCACGCGCCCGCCACCCGCGACTGCTCTCGTGCCGCGAGCAGGAACGCCAGCCAGCCACCGAAGGAGACGCCGGCGACGACGGCCCGTTCGGTATCGGTCGCGTCGAGCACCGCCACGGCGTCGGCCACGAACTCGTCGGGAAGGTAGGCGTCCGTGCCGCTCGGTCGATCCGAGTTGCCGTTGCCTCGCCCGTCGATGGTGATCACACGATGACGACGGGCCAGGACCGGCACCTGTGCCTTCCAGTGACGGCTGTGCACGATCGACCACGTCGGGAGCAACAGCACCGTGCTCGGGTGATCGGCGCCGAAGACCTCGTACGCGGTGTGCACCCCGTCGCGTACGACGGTCCCGGTGGCGTCGGGCTGCGCCGCTCTCATCGCGATCTCCGATCGCGGCGACCGAACGACTCATTTCGGTGGGTTCGCATGGCGGCGCTCCTTCCACAGCCTCTCGATGTTGCGGTCGATCAGTTGCAACAGGGCCTGGTGCCCGGAATCCACGCCGGAGAGGCGCTCGAGCGATGATTCCCTGGTTGAACGTGACGACGAGCGACACGACCGCGTCGGTCGGGAAGCGTCGCTTGTCCACCCCGAGCTCGCTCAGGCCGGCGTCGAAGGCCGGCTTCACGACGGACATCCAGCGGCGGTGCACGTCCTGGAGACGTTCCCGCACCGACGGCACGTTCCAACCCATGGCCTGCATCTCGAGCCACACCTTGTGGTAGCCGGAGTCGGTGTCCTCTTCGAGGTACCGCATCGCCGTGCGCCACTTGTCGATGAACGGCGTCTCCGCTGCGTACATGACTCGCTGACGTTCGATGAGCGCGTCGGTGAAGCGCTCGACCACGCGGAGGAGCAGATCCTCCATCGAGCCGAAGTAGTAGTGCACCAGACCGTGGTTGACGCCGGCGCGTTCCGCGAGGTTGCGGGTGGTGATGCCGGCGTAGCCGACCTCGATGAGCAGCTCTTCGGCGGCGCCGAGGAGGGCGTCGGTCGCGTCGGTGCGAGCAGGTGTGGCCATGGGTCGACGTTATGACGATCGTTCAGGCCCTGGCTTCGAAGACGAGATTGAAGGGCGTCTCGGCGACTCGGCGGAACCGGGTGAATCCGGCCTGCGACGCGGCACAGTCGCGGATCCGTTGCTCGCCGGCTTGCGCACCGAGCGCGGCCTTCGTCTCCTGCGAGAGGGAGTTCGGCGTGCACAGCAACGTCGAGAACCCGTAGTACGCGGCGCCGACCGGATTGAGATTGTCGTCGACCCGATCGCCGGCCATGGGCTCGACGATCAGCACGGCTCCGTTCGTCGGCGAGGTGGGCCTTGGCGTGCGCGAGCGCACCGACCGGGTCGCCGAGGTCGTGCAGGCAATCGAAGAAGGCGACGAGGTCGAACTCACCGTCGTAGGACTTCGCGGTCGCGTGCTCGAATGATCACACGGTCGGCCACGCCGGCGTCGGCGGCGTTCTTACGGGCCGCGTCCACCGACCCGTCGTGGGCGTCCGCTCCGACGAAGGTGGACTGCGGGTACGCCTCTGCCATGTGGATCGTCGATGCGCCACGTCCGCACCCGACATCGATCGACGCGGATGCCGGCGTGCAGCCGCCGCCTCGACCCCATCGAGCGCAGGGATCCATGTCGACGTGAGGAAGTTCACGTAGCCGGGACGGAAGAACCGCTCACAGCCCGTGTGGACGTGAGTGTCGTGATCGCCCCAGAAGACGCCGTCGCCGCTCAGGAACGCGTCGGCGATCCGATCGGTGGCCTGCGACCGCGCCGACGGCGGTCTCGAACGCGCCGATGACGCACGCTGCGCTCGTCTCGTCGGTCAGGGGAATCGCGTGCTCGGAGGGCAGCTCGTAACGATCGTCACCGCAGTAGCGCACGTATCCGGCCGCTGCTTGCGCGCCGAGCCATTCGCGGACGTATCGCTCGGAGGTTCCGGTCATCGCGGCCAACGTCTCGCCGATGTCATCGGGCCGGCGTCGGCCATGGCCCGATAGAGGCCGAGACGATCGCCGATCACGACCATCGAGCCGGCGAGTACCGCGCCGACGTCCCCCACGGCCTTGTTCACGAACTCCATCAACTTCGTCTCGTCCATCGTGTCCTCCGAGCTTGGTCAACCGTCTAAGTCATATGACTAACACGGCGGAGTCGGAATGTCAACGTCGTCGCGACCGCCGTGGATTTGGCGATATGCTTTAAGCAGATGACCAAATCCGGTCCCTCTGACGCATCCGGCGATGGCGGGAGCTCCACGCGCGCGCGGATCTTGGACGCCACCGTCGCGTTGATGGCCGAGGTCGGCATCGACCGTGTCCGGGGACGAGCGGTCGCGGACCGGGCGGGGGTGAATCCCGCGCTGGTGCACTACTACTTCGGGACCATGGCCGCGCTGGTCGTCGAGGCGGCGCAGCATGCGCTGCTCAGCGAGCTCGGCCCCTCGATCGACGCGTTCGCCTCGGGTGGAACGGTGCGGGAGGGAGTCGCGGCGATCCTCGACTGGATCGTCGAGCACGGGCGGACGCCGGGTGCGACGATTCTCGCCGAAGCGATGGTGAAGGGGACCCGCGACCCCAAGTTCCGGTCGTGGAGCCGCAACGCGGCGCGCCGCTTCCGGGCGCTGATCCTCGAGCGGCTGGAGCAAGGCCGTGACGCGGGCGAGATCGACACCACCCTCGACCTCGAGGCAACGGCACTGCTGCTCGCGGCCGCGCTCGACGGCCTGCTCTTCCACCACCTCGTCGATCCGAAGTTGGCGGTCACCCGCGCCGCAGCGCCGATCGCCGCCATGCTCCGCGACTCCGAAGGAGAGAGGAGCGCACCATCGTGACCGCACGCAGTGATCGAGACCCGTCAGCTGACGAAGCGATACGGGAGTGCTCGAGGCATCGATGACGTCGACCTCCACGTCGAGCCGGGTGAGGTCTTCGGCTTCCTGGGCCCCAACGGCGCAGGGAAGTCGACGACGATCCGGACGCTGCTCGACTTCCAACGCCCGACGTCGGGATCGGCCTCGCTCTTCGGCCTCGACTCACGTCGCGACAGCGTCGCGATCCGCGCCCGGGTCGGATACCTGCCCGGCGACCTGAAGCTCTTCGACCGCATGACCGGTGCGCAGCACCTCGCATGGTTCGGCCGCGCGCCGCGGCGCGCACGACCCGTCGGTGGCCGACGACCTGGTCGCCCGGTTCGGCGTCGAGATGGATCGCCCGGTCGGGGAGCTGTCGAAAGGCAACCGGCAGAAGGTCGGCCTGCTGCTCGCGTTCGCACACTCCCCGGAACTGCTGATCCTCGACGAGCCGACCTCCGGACTCGATCCCCTGATGCAGGCCGAGTTCGAGCGCCTCGTCCGCGAGACCGCGGTGGGGGGCCGCACGGTGCTGCTGTCGTCCCACTCGCTCGCCGAGGTGCAACGCGTCGCCGACCGGGTCGCCATCATCCGTGACGGCCGACTCGTGGTGACCGACACCGTCGAGCACCTCCGGGCGCGCGCCCCTCGGGTCATGGGCTTCCGGTTCGCAGGCCCGCCCGATCCGGAACCCTTCCGCCGACTCGACGGGGTGACGAACGTCGAGTGCCATGACCACGACCTCGATCTCCACGTCACCGGCGGTGTCGGCGCCGGTGCTCGAGGCGGCCCTGGCGCAGGACGTGCTCGACGTCACCGCGCACCACGCCGATCTCGACGAGCTCTTCCTCGCCTATTACCGCGACACCGGAGGTGTCCTCGTGAAGGCGAACCTCGAGATCACCACGCTCGACCTCTCCTTCCGACGCAAGGCGCTCGTGGGCTTCACCATCGGCCTGGTGCTCTACGTCGTGGTGGTCGTCGCGCTCTACCCCTCGTTCAAGAGCTCGTCCGAGCTCGACAACCTGACCAAGAACAGCCCGGGCGTCGCGGCGCTCTTCGGCATCTCGGGCTCGCTGACGTCGCCCGTGGGGTGGATGAACGCCAACGTCTGGGCGAACTTCTTCCCGCTGATCATCCTGCTGCTGACCATCGGCTACGGCGCGAGCGCCATCGCCGGCCAGGAGAAGGACGGCCACCTCGAGCTCGTGTTGTCGCTGCCGTTCTCGCGACGCGGCGTCGTGGCGCAGAAGATCGGCGCGCTCTCGCTCCAGGCGTTGATCCTCTGCGTGTTCACCTTCCTCGCCGTGCTCGTCGGCCGCTGGTTCGAGCTCAGCTTCGGCATCCGGGAGTTGACCACCGCGACCGTCGGTGTGCTCCTGCTGGGGATCGACTTCGGTCTCCTCGCGCTCGCGATCGGTGCCGGCACGGGCAACCGCGGCCTGGCCCTCGGGGTCGCGTCCACGGTGGCGGCGGCGTCGTATCTCGTCAGCTCGATGGCGCCCGTCGTCTCGTGGCTCGACCCGGCCAAGTACCTGTCGCTCTTCTACTGGTCCGTCGGTGACAACCAACTCCAGGACGGGCTCTCGGTCGGGGGCCTTCGCCGTCCTCGCCGGCGTCGGGGTCGTGCTCGCAGTCGTCGCGGACCGCCTGTTCGAGTCCCACGACCTCGTGGCGTCATGATCGTGCTGCGTCGTGCTTGTCGCCGAGCACGATGAGGTACTCGAGCGCAGCGCGATCCTCGTGGAGCGGGATGAGCGCGCTGCGCAGCTCCTCCCACCGCCCCTCGGCTTCGGCGGCCTGCCGGGCACGGATCAGCGGCCCGAAGCGTGACGCGTGCCAGTCGACATCGGCTTCCGGTGAGGAGAAGGGCTCGTGCTCGAGCACCGCATTTTCGAAGCCGACCTCGATGCCGGTGCCGGCGAACAGTTCGCGAACATGGTCGGGATCGCCCCAGCGCAGCGGCCGCTCCACGCCCGGCGGAAGCGGCGGGAGGTACCCGGCGATCGTTCGCATGATCGCGCCCATCGTTCCGTCCAGCGGCCAGACGCATAGGCCCATCCGGCCTCCCGGGCGCAGCACGCGCGCGATCTCGTGGGCGACGACGTGGTGACGGGGGGCGACGTCACAGCCGAACGTCGAGACAACCACGTCCACGCTTGCATCGTCGACCGGCAGTTCTTCAACGTCGCCTTCGCGCCAGTCGACCCTGACTCCCGCCTGCGTTGCGAGCTCGCGCGGGTCGCGAGCAGCTCGGGTGTCAGGTCGACGCCGATCGTGCTGGCGCCCGCGGCGGCGGCACGGAGCGCGGCGTTGCCGGTGCCACAGGCGAGATCGAGCACCGTCTCGTGCGCCTGTACCGCGAGACGTTCGACGATGTGCTCGCCGACTGGCCACAGTTCGCGCTCGGCCACGGCGGCGAAATCTCCCAAGGCCCACGTCTCGCGGACCGCTTGCTTCCGTGCGGACAGCCCTCCGGCTTGGTCCGCGCTGGTCTGCGTCATGCGTTGCTCCTTCCTTCGGCGGTCTCGGACGACGATCCGTCCATGCTCTGCGGTTGCCGTGCGCGGCGCGGCAGCAGGGCCTCGATCTCCTCTCGGCTGAGTGTCCGTCCGAGCTCGTCCTCCTCTCGCACCGGCCTGGCGGTTCGAGCGCCGTCACGCCGCGACGCGCCGAGCACACCGCGCATGACGTCGACGAACTCGTCGGGTTGCTCGACGTGCGGTGCGTGCGCGGCGTGCTCGATCACGTGCAACGGCCAGCCGTGGCGCGCGGCGGCGTGCTCGGCGACGGCGACGGGAACCATGCGGTCGCCGCGACCCCACACGAGGGTGGTCGGGACGTTGATGCGGTCGAGGTCTTCGTCGTCGATCGGTTTGCGCTGCTCGCTGACGAGATGACGCATCATCTTCTTCGTCGTCGCATCGCTCGCTCGCGCGCGGGTGCAGGCATCCCAGGCGTCGAACCAGTCGGGGTCGAGTCCCCGCGTGGCGTCGACGTCGAGCAGCGCGAAGCGCTTGAACCGATCAAAATTCCTCCTGCGTGGGCCGGAGGGCGAAGCGGATGGCCACATATTGCAAGCGCGGGGGCATGCGGTAGGGGCCGATCGCGGGTCCGCCGCAGACGACGAGCTCGCTGATCCGCTGCGCTGTTGGCGACCGCGTAGCGCGCCGCGAGGCTGGCGCCCATGGAGTGCGCGACGAGCGCGCAGCCGTCGAACGCGGTCTGGTCGAGCAGACCGTTGAACCACGTCGTGAATGTCGCGAAGTCGAATCTCGTCGCCGGCTCGGACTCGCCGAGACCGGGCAGGTCGGGGATCAGGAGGCGGTACCGCTCCGCGAGGTGGGCGACGACTGGGGCCCACATGGCCCCGCCGCACTCGATCGCGCCGTGCAGGAGCACGATGAAGGGACCGCGCCCGGCTTCGAGCGCCTCGGTTCGGATCCCGCCGATCTCGAGCCGGTGATGCGTGAGGTCCAAACCGGCCAGCATCTGTTCGCGTGCCGAAGTCGCATCCATGGGCTCCACGATGCACCGACGGCGCCCACGGCGCATCGCCTCGAACCACCATCGCGTGCGGTCAACCGTGGTGGATTCTGACCACGCGGACGAGTCGCCTCCGCGTCATCCCACGAGGCCGTGCTCGTAGGCGAACGATCCGGCGGCGGCGCGAGAGTTGACGCCGAGCTTGGCGAAGATGTTCTGCACGTGGCGGGCCACGGTGTGCTCGCTGATGACGAGCTCGGCCGCGATCTCGCGGTTGGACCGCCCCTTGGCGACGAGGGCGATCACCTCGATCTCGCGACCGCTCAACCCCCCGACGTCGGGCTCGACCGTCGATACCGACTCGGCGACGAGCGCGGCCTCGCGGTGCGCGCCGAGCGCGTCGAACGCGAGTCGGGCAGCGTCCAGCTCCATCGCCGCCGTATCGGCATCGCCGAGCGCCTGGCAGGCATGACCGATCAGGCGCCGGGCTTCGGCCGCCTCGTACGGCGCGTGAAGCGTGCGCCACAGCCGCCACGCCGTCCGAAGCGTCTTCAGCGCCTCGTCGGGGTGCTCGCTCGCAAGGTGCACCGCGCCGGTCGCCTGTGCCGACACCGCGACGGCGTAGTCGGTGCCGATCGCCTGTGCGATCCCGACGAGTTCGTCTGCAGCTCGGCTCGCCGTCTCGACGTCGCCGGTCGCGAGCATGATCTCGACGTACGGACCGAGCACCCGTGCCCGGTGACCTGGTCCGCTCGTCTCGACCAGGACCCTGCGGATCGCGGCATCGGCGGCCGCGAGGTCTCCTTGCGCGACGCGCAGCAGCGCGAGGCCAGGTTGGGGTTCCCGGCCGGCGACCAGCGCGGCGCGGTAGAGCTCCTCGGCGTCGGTGAGCTCCCCCTGCATCCGGTGCAGCTCCGCGCGGCGGTAGAGCGCCTCGCCGACGGCCGGCGCGCCCGCCAACAACTCGCAGGCACGCTCGGCTTCGGTCGCCGCGGCGGCCCAGTCGCCGCGGAGTTGCATCACCTCACTGCGGTGAACGAGGCACTGCCCTCGGAAGGGGGCGAGGTCGGGTTGTTCGTCGCACCACCGGCTGAGCACGCCCGTCCACTCCGCTGCTCTCCGGATCTCGAGGCCCGTGTGGCATGCGTCGATGGCTCCGCACAGCACGATCCCGGTGACGATGGGCGACACCTCGCCGATCGTGACCGCGACCAGCGCGGCGTCGAGCCTGGCTCGTGCGTTCGCGGGCGAGCCCAGCCCGATGAGCGCCTGCCCGCACCCCATGTCGGCCATCGCACCCAGGTCGGGGTCGGCGAACCGCGCCGCGATCTCGCTCGCGGCTTCGAAGCCTTCGAGCGCGGCCGAGGGGTCGTCTTCGCAGCAGGCGATTGCCGGTGGCAGCAGCAGGTAGCCGAGCTCGGCGCACTCGGCGCCGAGTTGGTCGACGAGCTCGTGCGCACGGCCGAACCAACCGTTGCTGCGGGCGTACTCACCGGTGACGGCCAGCCCGTACGCGAGCCAGAACGCGCAGCGCGCCGCGCGGGACGGTTCGCCGGCCTGCAAGCACGCCTGATGGGCGCGGGCCCAGCGGTCCGCGGTGTCGTCGCTGCCGATCAGGTGCGCTGCCGTGGCGAGCCGCTCGAGGTCGTCGAGCACGAGCACCTCGTCCGCGGCGGCGGCAAGCTCGTCGTACGCGGTGCGCCATTCGCGCCGGAGGAACGCCGCGCGGCCGGCCTCGACTGCTGCGTGCACGGAACCAGGCCTACCAGACGAAGCCGGCTGACGTCACCGATCTCTCGCCCGGGCGGCCTCTCGACACCTCCAACCAGGGGATCGGGGGACGTCCTCCGGGATGCTCGTGTACCCGCACGTGTCCCGCTGTTCTCGGCTTTCGGCCCGCGTCGTTGCGAGACCGCCGCGGCACGACCCGCCGAGGAACGTTCCGGGAACGGCCGAGTACGACACTGCCGTCATGTGGTCCACGAAGAAGGAGGAGCGTGTGATGGACGGTGTGAAGGACATGGTGGCAGCGGCCAAGGCGCGGATCGAGAACCTCACCCCCGACGACGTCGCCGACGAGCTCGCCGCGGGTGACGTGCTCCTGGTCGACTTGCGCGAGCCGGCGGAGACCGTCGACGGGGTGATCCCGGGAGCGGTGCTCGCACCGAGGGGGATGCTCGAGTTCCATGCCGATGCGTTCGACGCCGTACCACCTCGACGGCTTCGATCCGACTCGTCGGGTGATCGTGTACTGCGCCGCCGGTTCCCGTTCGGCCTTGGGCGCGGTCGCGCTGCAGCAGCTCGGCTACGGCGACGTCGCGCACCTCGACGGAGGCTTCAAGGCGTGGATCGGCGCAGGGCCGCCCGGTGGAGATGCCGATCCGCGCCTGACTGTTGAGGCCTTCGACCGCTTCGGCCCGCGGCCGCGACCCGTTCACACGGATGTCGTTACGATCGGAGGAGCGACCAACGGGGTGATGCGATGCATGCGCACCCGCAGGAGATGGCGATCCAGATCCGGTTGCTCGGCCGCTTCGAAGTCGTGGTGGCCGAGCTCCAGGTGGACGCATCCGGCTGGCCGTCGACCCGGGCCGCGCAGCTGGTCCAGCTGCTGGCGCTCGCCGACGGCTTCGTCCTCCCGCGCGACGCGGTCATCGAGGCGCTGTGGCCCCACCTCGAGATCGATGCCGGCGCGGCGAACCTGCGCAAGGCGGCACACCTCGCACGCCGCGCGCTCGATGCCCGTGACGCCGTGGTGCTGCGACGCGGCGAGGTCGCGCTGTTCCCTCAGCGTGCTGTGACCACCGACGCGGTCGAGTTCCTGAGCGCGGCCGAGGCCGCGCTGGCATCCGGCGACGCCGACGCGTGGCGTGTCCCAGCGGCGATGTACGAGGGCGACCTGCTCCCCGGGTCGCGTCTACGAGGAGTGGACCCAGGCTCCGCGACGCGCGCCGCGCACGCGCTACCTCGACGTGCTGCGCCACGGCGGGCAGTGGGAGCGATTGGTCGAGCTCGAACCTACCGACGAACCTGCGCATCGGGAGCTGATGCGCGCCGCGATGACTGTCGGGAAACCGCCACGCCGCGGTGCAGTGGTACGGACGCTTGCGCACCGCGCTCGCTTCGAGACGTTGGTGTGCTGCCCGACGCCGAGACCGACGCACTGTACGACGCGTGCGTCGCGGGGCTCGGCCCGGTCGAGCCCGCCGTTCGTCGGCCGTCAGCTCGAGCTCGCCCGCGCGGCCGGCGTTCTCGCTCGGCGACGCGAGTTCATCGACGTCGCTCGCTGGTACTCGTCCGGGGCCCCGCAGGCATCGGCAAGTCGGCGCTGTGCCGGCAGCTCGAGGTCGCGGCGCACCGTGCCGGGCTGGCTCCCGATCAGTACCAGCGCCAGTCCCGCCTCCAGCCCGTACGCGCCGGTCGCAGCCTTGCTGGACGAGCTGGTCGCACGCGACCGGCTGCTCCTCGACAAGGTCGGCACGCGTGCGCGCGAGATCGTCGCCGAGCTCACGTCGCTGGTCGCTGCGGGACGAGCCCGACCATGAAGACGCTCACCCGGCATCAGGTCATCGGCGCCGTACGCCGCGTCCTCGACTGCGGTGAGCGACAGGCGCCGGCGCTTCGTGTTGTTCGTCGACGACGCGGACGTCGCCGACGAGGCGACGATCGACGTCCTGATCCAGCTCGCGGCCGTCGGCCGGCGCGGCGACGATGGTCGTGTTCGCCTACCGCACGCGAGCGATCGCCTCGAGCACTCGACCGCGTCGTGCACGTCGCTCGACCCGCGCCGGGCTCGTGCTCCAGCTCGACCTCGACGCGCTCCCGGAGGATGAGGCCACGGCGCTGGTCGATCGCCGCGGCGCCAGGCACGGCCCGACCCGAGGCAGTCGAGGCGATCGTCGCGGCTCGCCGGCGGCAACCCGTTCTTCCTCGTCGAGCTGGCCCGGCAGAATCGACGCGCGACGGCCGACGAGCCTCGGGCCGGGCGACGCCGCGCTCGTCCGGTTCGTCGATCTTGCCGAGCCCCACGCCTCGATGCTCGGCCGCCTCGCGCTCGTCGGCGGCGACCTCGACCCGGCCGAGGTCGCTGCGCTCACGGCCTGCGTCCGAGCAGGACGCCTTCGCGCTGCTCGACGTTGCGCTGGCCGCCGGCGTGATCGTGGTCAGCGACGGGCCGCTACCGCTTCCGCCACGAGCTCGTCCGCCAGGCGCTCGCCGAGCGGCTCGCCGCCCCACCAGCGCGTGGCGGTGCACCGCGACGCGGCCCGCCGGCTCGAGCGCGCCGGCGCCGCACCAGCGCTCATCGCCCGACACTGGCTCGAGGGGCAGCGCCCCGATGCTGCGGTCGACTGGCTGCTGGCCGCGGCCCGACGAGCAGTGCGGCTCGGCGCGTACGTCGACGCGCTCGACCAGCTCGAGCCGCTTGCTCGACCACGCCCCGGACCATCCGCGACGCGCTGTGCCTGCGAGCCGAGGCCCTCGACGCCCTCGGGCGGGGCGGCGCACCCGGCCGCGTACGCCGCCGCGGCCGCAGTCGCCGGCGAAGGCGCGGCCGACGACATCCGGGCCAAGCAGGCGCTCGCCCAGCTCAAGCTCGGCGACTTCGCCGGCGCCCTGCGCACGGTGGAGCGGGTCGAGCCCGTGACGCTCGAAGGGCGCCTCGCCCGGGCCCTCACCCTGAGCGGCGTCGCTGCGATCGGGCTCGGCGATCCCGAGCTGGCATCGATCCACGCGGCCGAGAGCCGGACGCTCGCGCTCGAGCTCGGCGACCCGGCGGCGGTCGTGGCCGCGTCGTGGGCCAACGCACTCGCCGCGCACGCGCGTGGCCAGCTGCGCGAGAGCCTGTCGCTCGACGTTCGTGACACGTCCACGCTGCCCGAGCTCGCGGTCGCGGTCTTCGACGGCCAGCTGTGCGTGACCCAGCGCCTGCTCTACGGGGCCGCGCCGTACTCCGAGGTGATCGCGTTCGCCGACTCGCTCGCGGCCGAAGCGGAGCGCCTCGGTGCAGCCCGCGGTCGAGCGTTCGCGCTGACCCTGCGGGGCGAGGCCGAGCTGCTCGCCGGCAACCTCGCCGATGCCGAGCGCGACCTCGCCGAAGCCGGCCGGCTGCACCGGTCGATCGCCGCCCCGACCGGAGAGGCCCACGCCCTGCAGCGCCGGGCCGAAGTGGCCCTCCACGAGGGGCGACGCGCCGACGCGCGGATCGCCTCCTCGCGCGAGGCCCTCCAAGTCGCCCGCGAATCGAGCGTCGGGTTCCACCTGCTCGACCGCATCTACGGCACCGTTCGTCGCCGGCACCACCGACCCGGTCGCCGCGCTGACCGTCCTCGACGAGGCCGAGCTGGCCATCCGCGGCCCGATCGAGACGTGTCCCGGGTGCCGCATCACCTTCGCCGTGCCGGCCGCCATCGCCGCGGCCCGAGCCGGCGAGCTGGACCGTGCGACTGCCTACGCCGACGAAGCAGAGACGCTCGCCCGTGTCGTCATGCAGCTCCCGGCTTGGGACGCCGCGGTCGACGAGGCCGGCGGTCATGTGGCGCTGCGCGTCGGGCGACGGCGGTCGCGGCTGTGGAACGGTTCCGCACCGCCGCCCAGGGGTTCCATGCGGCCGGCCAGCCCCTTGACGCGATCCGGTGCCGTACCCTCGCCGGCGGCTGACTCAGCCGGACGCTCTGAGGTGCGCCTTCTCCCAATCCGTCGATGCTCGACGGCGTTCGGAGGTGACCGAGACGACCCTCACCGAGTCAGCCCGCACAAAGCCCGAGGCTGATGCGGACACCGTCGCCTATGCCACGACCCGGGACATGGCCGGCTACGGCTTCGCCTGCGCTCCCTGGCGCCAGCCCGGCACGCTCGGCGCGTCGGGTTCGAGCGAGCGCAGATAGGTGACGACCTGGCGCACCTGCTCGTCGGTGAACGTGCCGCCGTAGTCGAGGCTCCACGCGGGCATCTCGGTCCCCGGGACACGCCGCCCGACGACGAGCGCGAAGATCTGGTCGTCGGTGGTGTTCTTCAGGAACTGGCTTGGAGTTCAGCGTCGGCGCGCTGCCGCCGCCGGTCGCGTCCTTCCCGTGGCACTGCGCGCAGCTCGCGGCGAAGATCTGCGGCCGATCGGCGGTGTAGCTCGTCGGTCTGCGCGCGGCGTGGCCGTCGCGCCGCAGGCCCGGCTCGCGGACGCGGTACGCGACGAAGCCGGCGAGGAGCACGACCATGAAGACGAGCCCCCACGCGAGGTAGCGATTCAGGCTGCGGTCGAGCCACTCGGGCTCGAACGGCGGCGGTTCGGGCGTTCGCGCGGCACGTCAGGCCTTCCCGATGCAGCCGGGACCCTTGGGCGGCGTGAGGAAGTGCTTGGCGCCGCGGGGCGGTCCCGTGATCTCGACGCGCGGTGTCGACGACGACGTTGTCGCCGTCGAGCGTCACCTTGTAGCGGTCCATGCCCCGCGGCGCGGGGCCGGCGATGTACTCGCCGGCGAGGTCGTAGATCGAGCCGTGGCACGGGCACTCGAACCGCCCGGAGCTCTCGCAGAACGGCACGTGGCAGCCGAGGTGCGGGCACTTCTGCGAGAGCGCGAAGAGGTAGTTGTTCGCGTTGACGACGTACATGCGCCCGGCGGGGACGTAGGTGCTCGTGCCCGTCGGCGAAGCTCGAGATCGTGCCGACGGTGATCTTGGCGCCGCCCGCGCCGGATGCGAGCGGGCGCAGCGCTTCGTAGCCCGTGTACGCCGCCGCGCCGATCAGCAGCGCGCCGCCGAGCTTCCACCCGCCGCGGAGGAAATCGCGTCCGGCTCTTGTCGTCCATGTGGTCTCCTAGAACTCGATGTACGAGTGGGTCCACGGCGCGATGAACTTCCAGCCGGGTCCGCGGAAGAACGTGCCGACCACCGTGAGCGACCACGGCGATCGCGAGCAACGACGCTGAACAGCAGGATCGCGACCTTGCGGTGGCTCGCTCGCGGTGTCGGGATTGCGGTCGATGTACGGCAGCAGCAGCAGCACGAGCACCGCCCCGCCGGGGACGAGGATGCCGGCGACCAGCGGATCGAAGCGCGAGAGCAGCTCCTGCAGCCCGGCGAAGTACCACGGCGCCTTCGCCGGCTCGGGCGTGACGTTCGGGTTCGCGAGGCCGCGCAGCGGGGCGCTGAACGACGACCGCGAGGCCGAGCACGACCGCGGCGGTTCCGAGCGCGACGACGACGTGGCGCACGAGGAGATGCGGCCAGGTGAACACGGTGTCGTCGACGGGTCGGGCCGCCTCGGTGACCGACTCGCGGTCGACGACGCCGAGCAGGCGCACGCGGCCGCCGTACAGCTCGGGCGTCGGCCTTGGCCATGCCGCCGCCGCGGGCGCGGCGTGCGCGCGGGCCGGGCGCTCGGTCGCCTCCTCGGCGAACGCGCCGACGCTCGTGCGCTCGACGGCGAAGCCGTCCTTGCGCACGCGCCAGATGTGCACCATCAGCATCAGGGCGAGGAGCATCGGCAGCACCGCGACGTGCAGCGCGTAGAAGCGCAGCAGCGTGCTCTGACCGACCTGCGGGCCCGCCGATCGAGCAGGTCCTGCAGCTTCCCGCCGACGAGCGGGACGTAGTGCACGAGATCCGTGCCGACGGTGACCGCCCAGTACGCGAGCTGGTCCCACGGGCAGGAGGTAGCCGGTGAACGAGAACCCGAGCGTGAGCAGCAGCAGCATCACGCCGATGACCCAGTTGAACTCGCGCGGCTTCTTGTAGGCGCCGGCGTAGAACACCCGCACGAGATGCAGCGCGACGACGAGCACCATCAGGTGCGCGGCCCAGCGGTGCACGTTGCGGATCAGCTGACCGAAGCCGACGCCGGTCTTCAGGTTCTGCATGTCGCCGTACGCGGAGCCGACCGACGGCGTGTAGACGAACATCAGGTACACGCCGGTGACGAGCAGGATGCCGAACAGCACGGCCGCGATGAATCCGAGCCGGAACGAGTAGCGCAGGTTCGCAGCACGCGCTTGGGGATCTTGACCGGGTACACGTGCAGGAAGACGTTGCTGAACGACTGCAGCGCACGGCCGCGCGGCGTGTCGAGCTGCGCGTGGCGGAACACCGAACGCCACGCGTCGCTGCGCTTGACGCGGCGCCGTGATGCCGTGGTCGACCGAGGTGCGGCCGGGCTCGAGCGCGTCTGCTCGACGTCAGCCATGGGTCAGCTCCCTCGCGTGAACCATCGACAGCGCACCCGGCGGGCAGCGATTGACGCACAGGCCGCAGCGGATGCAGAGGTCCTCGTCGAGCAGCAGCACCGATTGCTGCTCGGTGCCGAGCCCGACGTGATCGGCGCGGGCGATCGTGATGCAGTTCGGCGGGCACACGTCGACGCACAGCCCGCAGAGGATGCACAGCTCCGGCGACAGCATGACGTTGTCGAAGCAGCGCAGGCAGCGCAGCCCTTCGAGACGCGCCTGGCGCTCGTCGTAGCCGGTCTCGACCTCGCCGAAGCCGACGCGGCGGTCGGTCGGCGTCGCCGGGACCGCTTGGCGGGGAATCGCGTCGTAGTCGCTGTCGAGCCGGCGGAAGCCCGGTGCGCAGCTCGACCCGGACCTCGTGGGCCGCGGCGCGACGGCGACGACCCGGCGAGGACGCCGTGGATCGACGCGGCGGCGCGCCGGCCGTCGGCGATCGCGTCGATCAGGTTCCGCGGGCCGTGGGCGACGTCGCCGCCGGCCCAGATCCGCGGGTCGGACGTGCGCAGCGAGCTCGGGTCGATCTGCACGCCGCCGGCGCGGGTGCGCTCGAGGTCGACGCCGGGTCGAGGAAGTCGACGTCGGCCGCCTGGCCGACGGCGAGGATGACCGTGTCGGCCGGGATCACCTCCTCGGTGCCGGGCTTCGAAGGTCGGTGAGAAGCGCCCGTCGGCGTCGAACACCGAGGTCACCGCGATCGTCTCCAGCCCGGTGAGCCTCCGCGTCGCCGACGAAGCGGTGCGGGCCCGCGGCGGTAGACGATGCGGATGCCTTCGCGCTCGGCCTCGTCGATCTCCTCGGGATCGGCCGGGATCTCGTCGGGCGACTCGAGCGCGACGATCGTCACGTCGAGCACGCCGGCGCGCCGTGCGGCGCGGGCGACGTCGAGCGTCGTCGTCATCGCCCGGCGCGCGTCCTCGTCCGAGCGTCGCCGAGCGCGCACCGGCGGCGGGGGCCTCCGTCGCCGGCGGCGGCGGCACGCAGCGCGGTGCGGGCCGCGTCGAACGCGACGTTGCCGCCGCCGACGACGACGACCCGCTCGCCGAGGTCGACGCGGAAGCCCTGGTTGACGTTGAGGAGGTACTCGACCGCCCGCAGCACGCCGTCGAGGTCGTGGCCCGGGAGGTCGAGGTCGCGTGCCCGCCCGGTGCCGACCGCGAGGAACAGCGCCGCGTGGCGGTCGAGGAGCTCGGCGATCGAGTGCGTCTCGCCGATCGCGCGCGTTGGTCTCGACGTCGATGCCGAGCTCGATGATCGCCTCGATCTCGCGGGCGATCAGCGCGCGGGGGAGCCGGTACTCGGGGATGCCGAGCACCATCATCCCGCCGAGGCGGTCCTGCGCCTCGTAGACGGTCACCGGATGACCGGCGAGCCGGAGGTCGCACGCGGCGGCGAGCCCGGCGGGCCCGCCGCCGATCACGCCGACGCTCGGACCGGTCGGCCGGGGGCACCTCGCCGTGCGCGCGCGTGCCACATCGTGTTCGCGGCGAAGCTCTCGACGCCGAACCGCTCGGTGACGAACCGCTTGAGCGCCCGGATCGACGACGGGTGCGTCGACGGAGCCGCGGCGACACGCCCGCTCGCACGGCGCCGCGCACACGCGGCCGCACACCGACGGGAACGGGTTCGGGGCCCGGGCGATCGAGGTACGCCTCCTCGAAGCGGCCGTCGGCGATCGCGGTGACGTACGCGCCGGCGTCGGTGTTGACCGGGCACGCGGCGCGGCACGGCTCGTTCGCCCACAGCCATTCGCGCGTCGGGCGCGGCCGGGACCGGCATCAGATCATCTTCCGGCGCTGGAGCTGCCGCAGCACCCACGCCAGCGCGAGCAGGACGACGAAGAAGATCGTGGTCGCGACGGCGACCAGGCTGCCGCGGGTCTTGCCGTGCACCTTCGTGAGCACCGCGTTCGTCCCGTACACGAGCACGCCGATCCCGACGACGACGATGACGCAGCGACGGTCGAGGATCGCGCGCGAGCCAGCCGATCGGGCAGGAGCGAGGTTCGCGGTCTGTCGGTCATCGGTCAGACCGACCGTGAAGTGCGGCGCGCATGCCCTTGGCGTAGTGGTCGGCGATGTTGCAGACGATGACGTAGTGGCCGGCGGTCATGTTCTTGATGGTGAAGGTGCGGGTGCCGCCGGGTTTGAGGTCGGGGTCGCCGGTCTCGCCGATGTTGGTGTCTTCGCTGACTTTGTCGGCGCCGGTCGTGACGGGGACGGGTGGGTCGCCGCCGTAGGTGATGGGGAGTTTGGTCGAAGGGGGTGTTGGTCTTGAGGACGACGGCTTCGTGGACGATGGTGCCGGTGTTCTTGACGACGAAGGTGACGTTGCCGGCGGGGGCGGTGGCGGGGGACACGGTGAGGGTCATGGGGCCGGCGCCGTTGGTGTCACCGAGCGTCACGTTCACCTCGTCGTGGACGGGTGCGCGTGACCTCGAATGCGGCGCGCATGCCTTTGGCGTAGTGGTCGGCGATGTTGCAGACGATGGCGTAGTGGCCGGCGGTCATGTTCTTGATGGTGAAGGTGCGGGTGCCGCCGGGTTCGAGGTCGGGGTCGCCGGTCTCGCCGATGTTGGTGTCTTCGCTGACTTTGTCGGCGCCGGTGTTGACGGGGACGGGTGGGTCGCCGCCGTAGGTGATGGGGAGTCTGGTCGAAGGGGGTGTTGGTCTTGAGGACGACGGCTTCGTGGACGATGGTGCCGTTGTTCTTGACGACGAAGGTGACGTTGCCGGCGGGGGCGGTGGCGGGCGACACGGTGAGGGTCATGGGGCCGGCAGCCGTTGGTGTCACCGAGCGCGACCTGCACCCTCGTCGTCGATCCCGACCGGGTGTCCGAGGTCCCCGGGATCTTCACGCCGCCCTCGATGGTGTTGGTCCCAGCCGTCGTCGAGGTGGTGCTGGCGCATCCGGCCAGCAATCCGATCGCGCCGATGAGCGCGACGACCATGAAGAGTCGCGGCGAACGGTGCCCGGTCAACCCGGGCCCCGGAGCCGGCCGGCGCGGCGGAGCACGACCACCGTACCCATGAGCGGGTCCCATGCCGTCAGTATTGCGAGCGAGGCTCGCCGTGACCAGGGCCCAAAGTCCACTCGGGACGGCACGAGGCACGTGGGGGAACTCGCGTTCGACCGCTCCCGGCGGTCAGCGCAGCGTGCGGTCGAGCGCGTCGATCTGGTCGCTGGCGAGCCCGACGCTGCCGGTGCCGTGGCCCCTGGGAATGAGCGTGACTGCCTTGCTACGGTCTCGGTGTGGCTCCGAACGATGCGCCCGACCCGACCAGCCAGACCCAGCAGTGGTCCGACGATCTGTCGGCTGCCTGGGAGCGTCATCGTGTCCGCCTGTTCGAGAGCCAGCGCCACGTGTCGGAGTGGCTGATCGATCAGCTCGACCCGCAACCGGGCCAGACCATCTTGGAACTCGCGTCGGGGCCGGGTGAGACCGGCTTCCTCGCCGCCGAACGGCTCGGCGCGGAGGGAAGGCTCATCGCGACGGATCTCGGGCCGGGCATGGTCGACGCCGCGCAGCGTGGCGCGGCACGCGCGTGGACTGAGCAACGTCGAGTGCCGGGTCATGGACGCCCAGGAGATCGACCTCCCCGATGACAGCGTGGACGGCGTGCTCTGCCGCTTCGGGGTGATGCTGATGCCCGAGCCGGCGCGCGCGATCGCCGGAGCCCGGCGAGTCCTGCGCCCGGAGCGACGCCTCGCCTACGCGGTCTGGGGGCCGCCCGACCGCAACCCCTGGATGACGCTGCTCGTCGGTGCGGTGCTCCAGAACGGACATCAGCCACCCGGGGCCCCGTTCGGTCCCGGCGGGCCGTTCTCGCTCGCGGACCCGGCATCGAACCATGCCCTGCTCGAGCCCGCCGGCTTCTCCGCCGTCGAGGTCGTGGAGCTCGGTGGCAGCATGGCCTTCACCGACTTCGAGGACTTCTGGACCTTGCAGAGTGAGGTGTCGGGACCGATCGCGCTGCTCATCGCCTCCCTGCCACCGGACGACGTGGCCGCCATCCGCCGCACCTTGGAGCCGATGCTGACCGACTTCGAATCTCCGGACGGCTACGAGGTTCCCTCGCTCGCAATCGGTGTGAGCGCGCGCTGACCCCCTCGCGCACGTCCCGGCGTCCCCGCGCCGAGCGGGCCTGATCTGATTCTGAGCTCTGGCCGTGCGTGGTCGTCGTCTGCGATCCTGGTGCGGTGAGGATCAGACGCTCCGCCCTTGACGCGCTCGTGGGCGCCGCATCCTGGACCGCGCTCGAGTACGGGCTCCACCGGTTCGCGATGCACGAACCGGCCGGGCGGGGGCTGCCGTCGGTGGAGCACCTGAAGCACCACGCGGACGTCACGTACTTCTCGCCCACGTCGAAGAAGATCGCGTCGGCCGCGACCACCACGGCGGTCGTCTACCCGGTCGCGGTCCTGACCGCGGGCCGGCGCCGGGCGACGGCCTTCACGTTCGGGCTCATTGCGATGTACTTCGCCTACGAGGTCGCGCACCGGCGCACGCACACCCGCGCGCCACGCAATCGATACGCCCGATGGGCGCGCCGCAACCATCTGCACCACCACTTCGGTGCACCGAAGCGGAGCTTCGGCGTGACCACTCCACTCTGGGACCGCGTGTGGGGCACCTACGACGAGCCGGCGGTCGTCACGGTTCCGCGCCGCATGGCACCCGCATGGCTCCTCGACGAGTGGGGTGAGGTCAAGGCCGAGTACGCCGACGACTACGTCGCCAAGGGCATGCGTCGGGCGGACGCGGACCTCGTGGAACGCGACCGCGCCGCCGCCTTCGGCAACGCCGCGCCCGCCGTCTGACCAGGTGCCGACAGGGCACGGCCGCATCTGCGAGGACGATGATTTCGGGCGGGGACCGGATCCCGACGAATGCTGAGCGTGGGACAACTGGTACCGGATGGGAACGACGAGGCCTCATCACGCCACCTCACCGCCAAACGTGCTTGTGCGCCGACGCAACAGAGCCAGCTTGGTCTCGTCGTTCCACGCTGCGCTCAGCCGCTCCTCGGGGAGGCGAGCGTATTGACGGGGTACCAGCAGGCGTATTCGTGGCCTGGCGTGTCGGCCGGCCGGAGCGGCGGTTCCTCCACCCGGCACCGATCGCGTGCGTAGGGGCAGCGGGGTGCGAAGCGACAACCCGGCGAGATCCGAAGGGGGTCGGGTGGCCGTCCCCTGATCGCCTCGAGGCGAGTGTGGCTCGGTTGGGTGAGCTTCGGGATCGAGTGGAGCAGTGCCTCGGTGTAGGGCATGCGCATGTCGGCGAAGAGCGCGCGGGTGGGAGCCCGCTCGACGATCCGTCCTGCGTACATCACCGCGATCTCGTCGGCCCGCGTCGCCACGACGCCGAGGTCGTGCGTCACCAGGATCATCGCCATGTACCGCTCGCGTTGCTGCGTCTGGAGGAGATCGAGGATCTGGGCCTGGGCAGTCACGTCGAGCGCGGTCGTGGGCTCGTCGGCGACCAGCAGCTTCGGGCCGCATGCCAGCGCCACGGCGATCATCACCCGTTGGCACATTCCTCCTGAGAGCTGGTGCGGGAACTCGAGCAGTCGGCGCTCGGGATCGGGTATGTCGACCGAGCGCAACAACGCGAGGGCCGCCTCACGGGCGTCGTCGCGTGACACGCGGAAGTGCTCGTGGATCGACTCGGTGATCTGGCGCCCGATGCGCATCACCGGGTTCAGCGAGGTCATCGGATCCTGAAACACGATCGCCATCTGCGCGCCCCAAAGGGGGCGCATCTCGTCGGCTGTCAGCCCGGCGATCTCCCGACCCTCGAAGCGGATCGAGCCGTGCTGCTCGACGCCGCGGCGCGGCAGAAGCCCCATGATCGAGTCGGAGAGCACCGTCTTGCCGGAACCCGACTCGCCGACCACGCCCAGGGTCCGGCCCCGGTCCAGGGTGAACGACACACCGTCGACCGCGCGTACGCGACCTTCGGGTGTGAGGAAGTGGGTCGTCAGCTCTGTGACCTCGAGCAGCGGGCTCCCGGGGGTGTCCACGACGCGTTCGGGTTCGGTCACAGCGCTGCCTCGCGGACGTCGAACCTGGCGCGGATCGCGTCGCCGAGGAAGTTGAGCGCGAGCACGGTGAGGAAGATCGCGGTTGCGGGAGCGAGCACGACCCATGGGGTGACCGCGAGGTCGGCGCGACCCGCGGCGATCATCGTGCCCCACGTGATCGTGCCGGTCTTCACGCCCGCGCCGAGCAGGCTCAGCCCGCCCTCGGCAACGATGGCGACGGCGACGCCGAGCAGTGCGATGGAGAAGAGCGCGGGCAGCACGTTGGGCAGGATCTCGCGCACGATGATCCGCCCGTTGCGTGCGCCCTGGGCGCGAGCGGCGAGCACGAACTCGCGTTTCGACCATGTCAGCGTGTTCGCGCGCGTGATGCGGCCGAGTTGCGGGATGGCCACGATTCCCAGGGCGAGGATCATGTTGCGAACGTTGGGTCCGAAGAACACTGTGAACGTGAGGGCCAGGATCAGCGCGGGGATCGAGAGCATCACGTCGAACGCTCCCGCGACCATCGCGTCGATCCGGCGTCCGTAGTAGCCGCCGAGTAACCCGAGCGCGCCACCTACGACGAGACCGAGCGCGATCGCGCCGAAACCGATGAGCAGTGAGGCTCGCGCTCCGTATATCACGCGGACGAGTACGTCACGGCCGTTGGCGTCGCCTCCGAGAAGGGCCGCGCCCGACGGCCCCTGGCGCGCGATCGACGCGTTGCTCACATTGGGGTCGGCGAAGGGCAGGGTGGGTGCGAGCAGCGAGGAGGCAGTCAGCAGCACCATCCAGCCGACCGCGATCCAGCCGCTGAGCCCGAAGCCGCGGCGTCGTCGCCGAGACGGCGATTCTCTGGCCGCGATCTCGGTTTCGGCTTCGAGCAGCTCCGGGCGACGGGGTGACTCATCCATGCCGGATCCGTGGGTCGAGGACGGTGTAGAGGACGTCGACGCCGAAGTTGATCAGGACGTAGCCGACGGCGATGAGCGCGACGTAGCTCTGGAGCGCCACGTACTGCTGGCCGATGATGGCCTTGTAGATCTCGGTACCGAGCCCGGGCAGGCTGAACACGGTCTCCACCACCACTGCACTGCCCACCAGCGTGCCCATGTTGAGACCGGCAAAGGTGAGCAGCGTGAGGCTCGACGGCCGGAAGGCGTGCTGCCAGAGGATGCGCCGGGTGCTCAGGCCCTTCGAGCGCGCCGTCTTCATGTAGCTCTCCTGGAGGGTTGCGATCATGTCGCTGCGCAACAGGCGCATGTACAGCGCGATCTCTCCCGCCGCGAGCGAGATCGTGGGCAGCGCCATCGAACGGAAGTGTTCGACGGGGTCGGTACTGAAGGCGACGTACTGCCCGGCCGGGAGCCACTGCAGCTTGGCTCCGACGAAGTACGCGAGATAGAGCCCGAGCACGAAGCTCGGGATCGAAAGGAGCCCGAACGCCGAGGCGCTGGTGATCTTGTCGAGCCATGTGCCCGCCCGGTAGGCGGTGAGCACCCCGAGCGGGATCGCCACCAGGAGTGCGAGCAGCTGGGCGTACAGGATCAACAGGAGCGTCACCGGCGCTGCGCTCGCCAACACCTCCGACACCGGCGTGCGCGACGGGTACACCTTGCCGAAGTCGCCGGTGGCGAGGCCGGCGATCCACGAGCCGTATTGCTCCAGGACCGGCTTGTCGAGGCCGATCTCCTTGCGCAGTTGGGCGCGCTGCGCTTTGAGGTTGGTGCCGAACGGGATCATCTTCTTCACCGGGTCGCCGGGGAACAGCCGGACGAGCATGAAGGTTCCGAACGTCACGATGAGGAGCACGACCACGAGACGGACGAGCATTCCGGTGATGCGGCGCATGGCGACAACGCTCAGGAGCGGTGATCGGTCGCGAGGCTCACTTGCTCAGCCAGATCCCGGCCGTCGGGTGGAGGCCGGCAAGGATCGGGAACGGCTGGCTGCCGTCGGGTAGCGATGGGCCCAGGATGCCGTGCACGTTCGGACGTGTCGCGATTCCCCAGGTGACGTACCAGGCCCACACGTTCCAGATGTTCTTGGCGAACTCCTTGGTGATGCCTTCGTACGCCGCGGCGCGCCGCGCAGGATCGGGTGTTGCTCGGCCTTGCTCGAGCAGGCGGTCGATCTTGGGGTCGTCGATCTTGCCGAAGTTGGTGAGTTGGCCGCTGTGCCACCAGACGTAGTTGATGTCAGGGTCCTCACCGTCGTGGTTGCGCCAGAGCAGCACGTCGAAGTCGCCCGAGATCGCGGTGTTGATCTCCGCGGTTTGATCGACCACCCGGATGTCGGCGGAGATACCGGCCTTCTCGATCTGTTGCTTGAGGAGCTCGGCCTCGTTGCGGTTCTCGCTGTCGGGCAGGATCACGAACTGCACCTTGAACTGGCCGTCGTGCGCGGCCTTCACCTCCTTCACGAGCTTCTTCGCCCTCGCGAGGTCGTGCTTCGGGAAGCCGGGGTCGGCGACGTAGCCGGGAACGCCCTTGTCGAAGGGTCCGTTGGCGACCGTCGCGCGGCCGAGGTTGCGGAGCTGGTTGATCTCGTCGCGGTCGAGCGCGAGCGCGAGCGCCAGGCGGGCCTTAGGGTCGTCGAAAGGCGGTCTGCCCGCGTTGAGCAGGTAGTAGCGGTTCTCGCGGCCCTTCGTCTCGATCGTGAGGTTGATCGAGCCGCCATCGGCCTTTCGCTCGAGCTGATCGAGATCAGACTCGAAGTCGGTGTGCATGATGTCGAGCTGTCCGGCCTCGAGCTGGGTGATTCGCTGCGCGGGCTCGGCGACGCCGACGAAGGTGATCGCGTCGAGGTAGGGCAGCTGCTTGCCGCTGGCATCCTTGCGCCAGTAGTCGGGGTTCCTCACCAGCTCGACGGGTGTGCCCGGGGTCCAGCTGCCCTTGAGCTTGAAGGGCCCGGTCCCGATCAGCTTCCTCGGGCACGTCTGATTGTCGGTGAGCTGGGCCTTGGCCAGCATCCCCATGCGCCCGAAGCTGAAGAGGTAAGCGGGGAACGCCACCCATGGCGACGACATCTTCACGACGACCGTGAGCGGGTCAGTCACGGTCACGTCGGTGACGGGCGTGAGCACCAGCGAGAACAACGAGGAGCTGATGTTCGGGTTTGCGCCCCGGTACGAGTCGAGGTTGAGCTTCACGGTCTCGGCGTTGAGTGGCGAGCCGTCGGTGAAGCTGATGCCTGGCCGGAGCTTGATCGTCCATTCCGTGAAGTCGGCGTTTGGTGTGACCGACTCGGCGAGGTAGGGGACGTACTCTCCCTTGTCGTTGGGCCACGTGAGCGGGTCGTAGATCGAGTCGGCCACCATGACGCCGGAGATCGCGAGCTGTCCGGACGGGAGGCAGAAGCCCCCGCCGGTGTCGCTCTCGAGCCCATAGACGACTTTGCCGCCAGAGGTGGGCTTCCCAGAGTCGGAGGTCGTCGTGCCCGACGAGCCCGACCTGCCCTTGCTGCCGCCACCGCACGCGCCCACGAGGATGACGAGCGACGCCACGATGGCGACGACACGGCGACGTTGCCAACCCATCATGGCTTCTCCTGGCGATTGACCGAACGCCGGCTGCGAACGCAGTTCACTCGGCGCACCCGGTCGCGTCAAGCAACGCGCCCACGCGAGAGTGCGCCTCCCCTTCGCCGTTCTCTCGCGGAGCAGGCCGGTCATTGACGACGTGTGGCGAGGAGGATCTCGGAGAGCCGTGCGATGGCGACGGTGAGCGTTGTCCCATACGCGAAGTTGGATGGCGCGGGTGGAGCCCGATTCGCCGAGCCCGCATCGCCACACTATTGACGGCTGTCGTGCCGCTCGGTGCCACTGGGAGGTACGTGGTGACGAGGGCCACCACCAGCACCGTCGCGAAGATCACCGCGAGGTTCGCCCACGGGATGACGAGATGCGCACCGGGCCAGGAGGCCTGGGGACGAGCGTCGTCGCGACGTTGTAGGCCATCACCAGTCCGAGCGCGCTCCCGACGATGATGAACGCGCCGCGATGCGAGCGAGCAAAGCGAGCGTCACGCGTTCGAGGTCACCGGCACGGCTCGACCGGAACATGCCCGCCGATCGCCTGCTGAAGGCTGCGGCGTCGCCGTCCCAGCGTGGAGTGATTTCGAGATATGCGCTCGCCCCCAGTTGGGCGTTCGGACCCGGGTAGCGCGATCCGCGAGAAGCTTCGAAGCCCATGGGAGCCGCCATGCGCGCCTGTATACCTCGGTCCGGCCGTTGCCGATTGCGAAGAAGTCCCGACGCCGATGCCGACGGCATCGGCCGCGGATCCCGCGTGGCCAAGTCACGGAATCGGGTTGAATGTGCGCAGCGCGCCCCGGATCTTCACGACCATCGTCCTGATCGGCGCGGCTCGCACTTTTCGCCGCGTGCGCAAGCACGGCTTCGACGACGAGCGGGACCAACACGATCGAAGGCGGCTTCGGGACCAATGGATCTATCGGGGTCCGCATGGGCTTCATACCGTGAGCCCACAACGGAATCCTCAGGAGAGCACTTCATGCCGCAGTCACGAACGAGCGTCAAGCCCGCCGCGCCGGACAAGGCGGCCGCGAGAAGCCAGACGTGGCAAGTCGAGGAGGAGGTCGGTCATGGCATCCGACGACACTGATGTTCGTACCCAAGCACGCAAGCGATTGGAGAACCGGCGCGACTTCGGAGCTCACGTCGTGGCCTACGTGGTCGTCAACGCGATGCTGATCGGGATCTGGGCGGTCACCGGTGCCGGCTACTTCTGGCCGGCGTGGGTCTTGTTCGGGTGGGGTGTCGGCCTGATCCTGAATGCCTGGGACGTCTACTTCCGCCGGCCCGTGACGGAGGCCGATGTCGACCGCGAGCTCGAGCGCGGCTCGGGAAGCGGCTGAATCCTCGAGCATCCTGCTGGCGTTCCAGCAGTGCGGCGGGACCTCTGCGACGAGTGGAGCCTCGCTCTCGAACGGACAGCGATCGGGGTAGCAGCCGGCATCGTCGGCGAGACTGGCGTGGGCAACGGCATGATGGGCGGTATGGAACAGGTTCACCTCTCCGCCGGCATGCGCACGGAGTTCGCGGTCTCCGCATGACGCAGCCGCGACTCCGGTCCCGACGAAGCAACGCTCTTCCGAGGTTCCTCTCGATGGCGGTGCTGGCTTCGGCCGCTTTCGTCGGCCTGTCCGCGTGCGATCAGGGTGGGTCCGATGCGAAGGCGTCACGGCAGGCACAGGTCGAGGCCCGCGGGGCCACGGTCATGCCCTTCGACCAGAGCAGGACCACCCACGTGTTCCAGAAGACCGCCACCGGTGGGGTGCAGCGTGTCGTCGCCGAGGATGCGGGTGATGCGCGACAGATCCGGCTCATCCGAGGCCACCTGGAGAAGGAAGCGACTCGGTTCGCAACCGGGGACTTCGCGGACCCCATGGCGATCCACGGCATGCACATGCCAGGTATCGCCGTGTTGCGCAACGGTGCCCGACGTGTGCACGTCGAGTACGCGGTCATCCGCCGAGGGGCCCAGATCGTCTACCGCACCGCCGAGCCGGCCCTCGTGACCGCACTCCACGATTGGTTCGACGCTCAGCTCATGGACCACGGGTCGAACGCCCACGGCTGAGCCGATCGGCAGCGTCCGTGCAATCCGGGAGTGCCAGGATCAGGGTGCACCCGGTCGCGGAACCCCCGGCGACCGGTCGTCGGGTCGCTCAGCGAAGCGCGGCGCGGGCCTGACCGGGCGACGACTTTTCCAACGTCGGGGATCGGCGGCTCTCGCTACGCAGGCTCGTCGGCGAGCAGCGCGCGGAGAACCTCGCGTTCGGACACGACACGTACGACCGCGCCATCCTGCACGATCGGGACGTGACGGATCTCGTTGTCCAGCATCATCCTGGCAACGGTGCCGATCGAGTCGTGCGGGCCGGCACAGGCGACCTGGAGGCTCATCACCGAGTCGACGTGCTCCAGCTCGGGACGGGCCCCCTCGGCGAGTGCCACCACCAGGTCGCGCTCCGAGACGAGCGCCGGCGGGTGGTAGCCGCGGACGATGGCGACACCGATCGACTCGTTCGTGAGCAAGCGTGCGGCATCTGCGAGCGTCGCCTGGCTGTCGATCAGCACGACCGGCCGGGTGGTGATCATCTCGACGTCCTCGTCGATGCGCATGTCAGTCCTCCTCGTGGCCTGAAGGGTGTCGGCCCACAGTGCGCGAACCGACCCATCCGCCGGCCAGGGTCCGAAGTCCCCTCTCCGGGGGCGGCGTCGTCGGTTTCGGGGACGAGCAACACGGGGATGCGGCTCCGCTCCAGCAGCTGCCGGACGACCCGGGCTCGGCCCGACGAGAGATCGCGTGACCATGCGACGACGACCATGTCGATCGTCGGCTCGTCACACGCGGCCAGGACCTCGGCGGCCGGCTGCCCGACCCGCAAGCCGAGTTCGACGTCGATCGAGCGGGGGAGGTTCCGCGGCGGCGAACTCGCGTGCGAACGCCTCGGTCTCGTGCTGAGTCTGATCCGAGTACTTCGGCAGCGAGGCTTCGTCCGCGACGTGGAGGGCGGTCAACTGCAGGCCCGATCGCGCGAGGCGCTCGAGCAGGGCGGCGAGCGTTCCTGTGCCGTCGGGCCGACCCTCCGCGGGAACGAGCACGTGCTCGAGCCGCGCGGGATGCGCGGCATCGGGTGGCACGACGATCACGGGCTTGTCGACCCGGGCCATGACTTCCAGGGCGACGTGGCCGGCCGGGCGCGCGCCGCCGGGCCGGCCCCGGCCCCCGAGCACGATCGCGAGCACCTCGGCGGCGGCAGTGGCGTCGACGAGGCAGCTCGTCACGTCACCCGTGGCGATCCGCAGTGGCGTGCCCCGAGCGGCGGCGAGCGCGTCGGCGGCATCGTCGCCGTCTTCGGCGACGTGCAACGCTTGCACGGTGGTCGCGAGTCGCGCGGGCGAACGCCCCGGCGACTTCGAGGACCGGCCACGCCGCGGCCGAACCGTCGATGGCCGCGATGACCGTGGACGTCATGATGCCTCCCAGCGACTCCCTCGGCGGACGAACGAACGTCCCGACGGACCGATCAGGTGTGTCGCACCGCCGATCCGGATCGTGACGGGAGTCGACGCCGTGACGGCACACGAACCCCGTTCCTTCTGCAGCCGGACCCGGCTTCCCCGGTAGCGGACCCGGATCTCGTAGCCGTGCCACGTGGCCGGGAGACGCGGGTCCATCTCGAGCGCGCCATCGGGGGTGGGCCGAAGCCCGCCGAAGCCGAAGACGAGCGCCTGCCACACCGTCCCCATCGCGCCGAGATGGAGTCCGCCGGCAGTCGTCGCGGTGGTGTCCTCGAGATCGATGCCGGCCGCGAGATCGAGCGACTCGAGCGCACGCGCGTCGTCGCGGGCGCGGGCGTGCAACGAGGCGTGGATCCCGGGCGACAACGAGCTGCCGTGGGCGGTGCGAGGCTCGTAGAAGCGCAGGTTGGGCTCCAGCGAGTCCGGCTCGACCTCCTCGGGGACGAGCTGGTGCAGCATGAGCACGTCGGCCTGCTTGATCACCTGGCTCGACGCGACCCGCTCACGCCCGAGCAGCAGGTCGGCCGCGATGGGGCGACGGGGCGCGACCTCCGCCAGGACGAGCGGCTCGAGCCGATGGAAGCCGGCGTGCTGCTCGTAGATCCCGGTCTCGGGGTCGTAGCCGTCGACGAGGGCGTCGGCGAGCGTGAGCCATCGACGGCGCTCGGCAGGCTCGGTGTCCTGCACGGCCGCAGCCGCCGCTCGGCGGAGGTTCCAGCGTGCCATGACGTTCGTGTACGCGTTGTCGTCGACCGGTTCGTGGTACTCGTCCGGCCCCATCACCCCGTAGATGTGCGCCGTGCCGTCGCGCTCGACCCGGATCCGGGACGCCCAGTACCGCGCCGTCTCGATCAGGATGGTGGTGCCGTCGCCGCGGGCGAACACCTCGTCGCCGGTCCAGTCCAGGTAGCAGGCCGTCGCCCACGCGACGTCGGCGACGATGTGCACCTCGAGTGAACCCGTGCGGATCGGCACCAGTCGCCCGGCACGATCTCGCGCGGCTGGAGGGTGTCACGTCGCGCCCGCTGCGGGCGGACTCCCACGGGAACCGTGCGCCCGACGCGCCGAGTGTCCGGGCGACTGCGAGGGCCGTGTGGCAGCCGCCGCACCCGGTACTCGAGCATCGCCCGCGCCGATTCGGGATGGGTGGCGGCGAGAAACGGCAGCACGAAGACGTCGGCGTCCCAGAACACGTGTCCCCGGTACGCGGCTCCGGTGAGGCCGCGTGCGCCGACCGCGGCCTCACCGGAGCCGCCGACCGAGGCCATCAGGTGGAACAGCGCGAAGCGCACCGCCCGTTGCCGCCGGTCGTCGCCGTGGATGACGATGTCCGCGTCGTCCCAACGGCGGACCCAGGCGGCCCGGTGGTCTGCGAGGAGCCGGTCGAAACCCCGGTCCGCCGGCGGCGCGCTGGCGTGTGGCGATGTCGGCCGCGACCGGCGGCTGTGTCGCTGCCGCCTTCGATCACCGCGACCCGGTCGACGCGGTCCGATCCGTCGTCGCCGGCGACCCAACGTTGGGTCGCGACCGCCGTGATGCCGCCTCGGGAACCTGTCACCGTCATCGACGCCGCGGTGTCCCCCGGGGTCGTGACGGGCGGAGCATCGCCGCTCGGCCCGACGAGCGGGGGGCTCGCGTGCCTCGCCGGCGGAGGGTCGAGCATCGCCCGCAGCACGACGGTCCCGGGTGCGGCGAGTGACGAGAACCGCACGCTCCGTACGGTTCCGCTCGGGGTGTCGATGGACTCGTGGAGCACCCCGGTCCGCAGGTCGAGGGCGCGACGAAGCGTGCCTGCGACCGTGGGCTCGCCCGGAAGCCGGAACCAGATCGGCCCTTCGAGCAGGTGTGTCTGCGGTCCGTCACCGTCGTAGACCCCGGCGACGAGCACTCGCGCCTCGGCGACCGGACTCGCGAGCACGGGCGCACCGTTCGTCCCGACCCGACCGTCGGCGATCGTGAGCAGCGCCTCCGTGTCCCGTTCGTCTCGTTGTCCGGGGCTGCCGGTCACGGTGACGCTCCACGTCGGCGCCCTCGATCGGGACGGGCAGATCCAGCGCGCGCGGCGGCTGCAGCTGGTCGGCGAGGACGGTCGCGAAGCGCGCCGGCCCGCCTCCGAGGGGCACGACTCCCGTCGGCACTCCGGTCGGCTCCGGCCCCACCGAGGCGGCGACGGCACCGCCGGTCTCGGGCACCAGCATGCAGCGAGTCGCTCCCGGGCAGGCCGCCGAGCGGTCCGAACTCGTCGCCGAGCACGAGCACCTCGCCGGGACGGATGCCGTGACGCGGCGAAGTCCTCGATCAGCCATCGGGCGGCATCCGCCTTGTCGGTCAATCCGATCTCGACGTGCTTCGCATCGCTCGTGACCTTGGCATCGGCGAGCCCGGCGTCGCGGGCGGCGGCGGACGCGATCTCAACGACCTCGGTCAGCCCGGCGAGGCCGGCGTCGAGCAGGCGCGCCGTGACCGCGTCGACCAGGGCGCCGATGTGTGCCTTCGGTGGATCGGACCACTCGGGCAGGGGGATGAGATCGATCTTCCGGCGGTTGAGCCGGCGCGACACGATCTCCGCCGTCAGCCCGTGCCGCGGCCAGCTGACGGACGGTCGCCTCGGCGGCGGCGTCCAGGGCCGCGTCCTCGGCAGGGGTCGCCTGGCGGCGTTCGACGAGATGCGGTCCGGTCTCGTCCACCTCGTACACCTCGGAGCCACGGTTCAGCGCGAGCACCAGGCGGCCGGGCGCCGGCGGACGGGCGCGGAGCTGGCCGTCGACATTCCCGACGTGGGTTCCGCTCACCACCGCGACCTCCAGCCCGGCCGCGCAGAGCGCCTCGACGAGCTCGCGCACCCGCTCGGCGTCGCTGCGACGGTCGGGGACGGCGGTGCCGTCCCAGTCGAACACGATCGCCTCGAAGCGCCGATCGAGCAGTCGCACCGCCTCGGACACGCTCAGACGCGTCCGGGCCGCGGACGCCGGCTCCGCGGCGACCGGGCGGGTGCCGATCTCGTGGGTGACGGGCCGGGGAGGTCGGCAGGGTCGGTGGGGCTGACGAAGCCCATCGAGTAGTGCCAGCGCTGCCCGCAGTCGGTGCACGACGAAGTCGCCCTCCTCGTCACGGTCGACCACGAGGAAACCGTGGCCACCACAGGCCGGACACGCTCCGATGGGGCCACCGAGGGAGTGAACTGCTGGATCGGGCGTGGGCCTGGCGTCCGGGCTCATCTCGAGGCCCCGACGGTTGCAGCGTCGTGCGAGGCCGGCTCCGGCTCGGGTACGAGCGGGGTGCGGCGCGGGTGCGCCAACCCGGACGGATGCGCCTCCGAGGCGCCCGCGCGCAGCGCGTCGAACAGGGTCAGGTGATCGCGCACCATGCGCTCGGTCGAGAACCGCGACCGGGCCGCCGCGCGACATGCATCCCGATCGAGCGCAGCAACCTGACCGATGCGGGCGACCAGGTCCGCCTCGTCGAGACACAGGTACCCGGTCACGCCATGGTCGACGATCTCGGGAGCGGCGCCTTCCGCGAACGCCAGCACCGGTGTGCCGCATGCGAGCGCCTCGATCATCACGAGACCGAATGGCTCGACCCACCGGATCGGGTTCACGAGGGCTCGGGCTCCCGCGAGGAGCGCCAGCTTCTCGCGCTCGCGCGCCTCGCCGACGTAGACGACGTCGCCACCGAGCAGGGGCTCGACCTCCTCCCGGAAGTAGCGCAGCTCGGGGGGCTCGGACATCTTGGCGGCGATGACGAGGCGGACTCCGGCCTCGCGGGCGACTCGCACCGCCCGGTGCACCCCCTTTTCCCGGGTCATGCGGCCGAGGAACAGGAAGTACCCGCCCTGCCCGTCGCCGCGGGGATAACGGTCGACGTCGAGCCCGTGATGGATCACCGACGCGACGGACAGGTCCGGAGCTTCGGCCGCCTGCGCGTGCGAGATCGCGATGATCGGGATCCGCCCATCGATCCTCGCGTATCGCTCGCCCGGGTCGCCGGCGAACCGTCCGTGGTTCGTGGTCACGACTCGGGGGTCGCGGCGGTCCGCGGCGATCTCGGGGCCCAGCAGCGTGTGGTCGTGCACGACGTCGCAGTCGCGCACCGCGTCGTAGGCACGACACACGTGGTCGTACTCCGAGTACGACGAGCCGACGCCCAGGGCTCGCGGCGACGCTGCGGCGAGAGGCACGGGACAGGTGCTGTCGCCGGTCGCCGCGAGCAACACGTCGTGTCCGGCACGGACGAAGCCACGGGCGAGGCGGTCGACGACCGCCTCGGTCCCGCCGTACGCCGTCGGTGGCACCGGCAACCAAGGAGGAGCGATGACCCCGATCTTCATGCCGTCATGATCCACGCGCCGCGGAGCTCGAGAACAGAGTCCTTGGGCCTCTGTCGTTGCCGGGTGACCTTCGACCCTGGGCAGCCCGGTGCCCGAGGGTCGACGATCGGCGGGTCCCCGGTTCCGAGATGGAGGGCGCGATGACGACGACGACCGATGTGGTGCTGCAGGCCCGCGGCGACGTGACGGCCGCGGAGCGCGAGTACGCCGAAGCGAAGGTCAACCGGCTGCCCGGCCTGGCGTCGGCGCCGGTCCTCGGTGCCCGGGTCGTGCTGACCCAGCACGACGACCCGGCACGCGAACGGCCGGCATCGGCCAAGGGTGAGGTCGACGTCAACGGGCGGGTCGTGCACGCCCATGTCGCCGCGGCCACGATGCACGAGGCGATCGACCTGCTCGACGCGCGCCTGCGGGAGCGCATCGAGCAGGTCGTCCAGCGGCGGCGGTCGAAGCTCCGCCGGGTGCGGGGCATGGACCGATCCGAGTGGCACCACGGCGACCGCGAGACCACGCGCCCGGAATACTTCCCGCGTCCGATCGAGGAGCGCGAGGTCGTGCGGACCAAGACCTTCGCCGTCGACGCGATGACGCCCGACGAGGCGGCGTTCGATCTGGACCTGCTCGACCACGACTTCTACCTCTTCGTCAACCTGGAGACGGGAGAGGACAACGTGATCGCCCGCACGCATGACGGCGGGTACGTGCTGTCCGAACCGTCGGCGACGTGCTCGCTGACGGACCCCGCGGTCCCCATCGCGCACAGCGAGCAGCGACCGCCGACCGCGACCACCGAGGAGGCCGTCGACCTCCTGGAACTGGGCGGCCTCCGGCATCTGTTCTTCCTCGACCCCGACGACCGGCGGGGCCGGTTGCTGTACCACCGCTACGACGGGCATTACGGGCTGATCGTGCCCGCACTCGAGGAGGCGTGATGCGCAGAGCGTTGGGAACGACCCTGGCGGCCGGTGCGGGCCTCGCCGTCGCAGCCGGAGTGCTGGGGCGAGAGACCGCACCGGTTCGGGCACTCCGTCGGAACGTCGGTGCCGTCGGACGGCGCGCCCGCTACGAGTTCGGTCGGGCGCATGGCCTCGTGTACTCGCTCACCGGTCGGCGCCCCGATCCGCTGGTTTCCGACGACATCCTGGCCGACCGGGTCCGGTCGAGCCTCGGCCCGCTCGAGCAGCGCCTCGACATCCCCCGGGTGCACGTCATGGTCGAGGACCACGTGGTCCTGCTCCACGGCGAGGTTCCCAGCGCGGCGGATCGGTCGAGCATCGAGTGGGCGGTGCTGGACACCGCGGGCGTCCGCGGCATCGAGTCCTATCTCCACGTCGGGCTGCTCCCGGGCGACACCCGCCCGTCGGAAGGGCGATCGGACGCGGCCCGGGCGCCGTCCCACGCGATGCGCCGACTGCTCGAGGCCACCGCCGGCGCCGGTGTCGAGCCGGTCGACGGCCGCACCGCTGTGCGGGCAGTGCTCGCGACCTTTGCCGAACGCATCCCCGAGGACGAGCGCGACCAGTTGCTCGCGCACCTCCCCGCCGACGTCCGCGAGTTGGCGGAGTCACCCCGGCGCTCCGGCGAAGCGGCGACGCGAGCCCGCACCGTCGACGACCTGGTCACCGCGATCGTGACCCGGAGCGGGATGAGCGTGGAGCACGCCCGCCGGATCGTCGCGTCGGTGCTCGCCGAGCTCCGCGCCCTGGTGCCCGAGGAGGCGGCCGACATCAGCGCGGTCCTGCCGGAGGAGCTCCGGCGGTTGTGGACCGCGCCGGTCCCGGCCTGACCGTCCAGCGGGCTCCGTGCGCCGCCGGGTCGCGTGACCGGACGGGTCTCACTCGACGACGCGCAAGGTCGACGGGATGTCCATGCGCACCAGCTTGCGGATCGTGAGGAGCGGCGCGAGTGCCACGGCGAGGACGCCGAACCCCACCGCGATCAGCAAGGTACGGGTCGACAGCGCGGTCACGATGCCGAGATCCGGCAGCGTCGTGGGCAGCAGTTCCGTCACCAGCCAGTCGAGCAGCCACCAGCCCGCGAGCACACCCACCGCCGTGCCGATGACGCCGACGATCAGGCTCTCGACCACCTCGATGACCACGACCGACGGGAGCGGGAAGCCGAACGCGAACATCGTGGCGTTCTCCCGGGCGCGGTCGTCCGCATTGATGCTGGCGGCATTGAACGCGATGAGCAGCGCGAGGACCAGGACCATCACCTCGACGATGGTCAGGATGCCGAGCGCGCGGTCGAGCTCCTTGCGCAAGCCGTCCGACAAGGTCGCGACGGGCTGGACCGAGGACACGCCGGCGACCGGGAACAGCCGCCGTTGGATCGCGGTGGTCCGGACCCCGACGCGTGGCTCGACGACGACGACATTGGTGATTCCGGCGAGATTGGTCAGGGTCTCTCCGTACGCGCGATCGAGCCACGCCAAGGAGCGCAACGGCATGGGGTTGAGGCCGATCACCTTGACCGAGCGGTCGACGAAGCGGTAGCTCACGGGCCCGTCCCGGCGGGGGAGATGGAGCAGGACCCGGTCTCCCGGCCGGACGCCGAGGTCGTCGGCCGCCTTCTCGGTCAGCACCACACCGGGGCCCGGACGCCGGTCCCGGATCGTCGGGCGCCAGATCCGGCTGTCGAGGTCTCCGACCACGAGGAGGGCGTCGATGCCCGGCTTCCCCGACCGCCGGATCTCGGCCGGGAGCTGGAGCTCGGTCATGGACGATCCGACCAGCCCGGACCGGCGCGGCGTCGGTCACCGTCGGCGAGGACACCGGCACGAAGCCAGAGAGCGTGACGATCAGCCGCTGCGGCGCCGAATGCTCCAACTCGTGGTCGGCCCGGTCGATGGTCGCGTAGAAGGAATCGAGCATCCCGATCACACCGATCAGCACGGCGATGGACGCGGCGATGCCCAGCGCGGTCATGAGGGTCCGGCGCGGCGCGGCGCGGCGTTGCGGAACGGGAGGGCACCGGCGCTCCGGCCGGGGAGTGGCACCCGCCGCACCCACCGCAGTGCGCGCCGGTTGCCGCGGATCTGGGCACCGGAGCGGATCGCCTCCACGGGCGAGACCCGGACGGCGCGCCAGACCGGGAGCAAGGTCGCGAGCACGGGGAGGATCGCGCCGAGGGCGGCGCCGCGTACGAAGGTGGAGAGCTCGAGCTCCTGGCGCCAGACCGGCAGCGGGAACGTGCTGCGCAGGACATCGAGCACGAGCGCACCGACGCCCAGGCCGACCGCGACACCCATCGCCACGCCGAGGAGCGCCACCTGCACCCCGATCAGCAGGGGCCGGATCGCGAGTCGCCGGCTCGGCACCCCGAGCGCCATCCCGATGCCGATCTCGCGTCGCTGGGCCTCGACGATGCGGCTCGTGAGGTTGAACGCCGCGAACGCGGCGCCGAGCAGGATCAAGACGGCGAAGATGTCGTACAGGCGCTGGTCGCCCTCGATGTCGTCGTAGAGCAGGCGGTAGCCGCGATCGGCGGCACGACCGGTCAGCGTGATCCCGACCCCGGGGAACGCCTTCGCCATGGCGCGCCGGAGCTCGTGGCGCGCCATGGCGGGGTCGACGTCGCGAGGCACGCGGACGACGAGCCGGTTGGCGCGTCCCGGTTGTGCGAGCAGCGACTGCGCAGTGCGCAGCGTGACGAACGTGATCGCGAAGTCGGCGTCGGTGAGGAACGCGCCAGTGTCGTTGAACACGACGAAGCTCTCCGGCGACAGTCCCCGACCGACGACGGAGAGCGCCCGACCGCCGCTGACGTGGATGGTCGTGCCGACGTGCACCCCGCGGCGATCGGCGAAGTGCTCGTCGAGCACCGCGACGGGTCGGCCGGCGTCACCGGGGCGCAGCCCCCGCCCGGCCGTCACGCCGAGACGGCTGACGGATACCCCGCTCGGTGGGGATGCCATGCCGACGATGCGCCCGGGCACCAGGACCGTCGCGCCCGGCGACGAGGCGTCGACCTGGATCGGTCCGACGAGCTGTGTCGACGCCGCACGGAGCACGCCCCGGCGACGCAGGCTCCGACCGACGGCCTGGAGCGCGCCGGCGTCGACGGAGCTCCCGGCCGCGAGCTCGACGCGGAGGTCGTACATCCGCAGCCGGGCGTAGCTCGCGTCGTAGGACGTCCGCCGCCACTGCGCGGTGCTGCTGAGGCCCGAATACGTGCCCGAACCCACGGCGATGATGAAGGCGATCGCGGTCACCTGGACCCAGCGCCGGCGCAGGTCGCGCCACGACCACCGCCACCAGATGCTCATGCTCACCAGCGCAGGTCGTGGATGGGCACCTGGCCACCGGGCGGGGGGCCGTCGGCGACCACGCGACCGCTGCTCAGCTCGACCACGCGATCGGCGACCCGGGCGATCTCGCGGTTGTGCGTGACGATGATCACCGTGATGCCGTGATGGGCCTGTTCGTGGAGCAGCTCGAGGATCTGCACGCCGGTGCGGAAGTCGAGCTCACCGGTCGGCTCGTCGGCGAGGAGCACCGGGTTCCCGGTCGCCAGCGCGCGGGCGATCGCAACGCGTTGCTGTTCGCCGCCCGACAGCTGGTGGGGGAAATGGTCGGCGCGATCCTCGAGCCCGACCCGCGCCAGGACCGCCCGCGCCCGGTCCGGCTCGTGGGCGTACCGGCCCGTGACGTCGACGCCGAACTCGACGTTCTCGAGCGCGGTCAGCGCGGGGAAGAGGTTGAAGGTCTGGAACACGAAGCTGACGGTCTCGCGGCGGAACCGGGCGAGCGTGCCGCGCGACGCGCCGACGATCGTGTGCCCGTGCACGACGACCGAGCCGCCGGTCGCCACGTCGAGCGCGCCGATCAGGTTGAGCAGGGTCGTCTTGCCGCATCCGGAGGGGCCGAGCACCACCACGAACTCGCTCGGCCGCACGTCGAGGTTCACGCGGTCGAGCGCGACCACCCGGGTCGCGCCGACCTCGTAGGTGCGCGAGGCGTCGCGCAGCTCGATGAGTGCCGACGGGTCGGTCATCCGTGCTCGGCTCAGCCGGCCGGCGATCGCGTTCCGGTGTCGAGCGGCTCGAATCGCAGCCCGGCCGGCGCTTCGGTCGCGAGTGACTCCGACGCGGCCGGCGACGAACCGGTGACCCCGGGCGTCCAGGGGCGGGAGGTCTCGACAGCAGCCATGGCCGGAGTCTCGCGTCCGGTGGCCGCGCGGCCCAGGGCCGGAAGTCCCGCACGTTCATCGGGCTCACCGGGCCCCCGGGTTCGGGTACTTCCGCCCTGACGGAGCCACCCCCTCCACGCTCATGCTGCGAGGACACGGATCAAGGGGGAGTCGTGTTCGAGTTCATCCAGTACCTGTCAGCGCACGAGCCCACCGCCGAGCTCGCGGCCCAGCTCCTGGCTTCGCCGGGGTAGAGATCCCAACGATGCTCCCCGCCGCAGTGCGCGAGACGCACGTGTCGACCGTGCTCTTCCTGGGCGACCGCGCGTACAAGGTCAAGAAGCCGGTGCGTGTTGGACTTCGTCGACCTGTCGACCCCCGAGCTCCGGCGCGAGCAGTGCGAGCGGGAGGTCGCGCTGAACCGGCGCCTGGCGCCGGACGTGTACCTCGGCGTCGCCGACGTGCTCGGCCCGGACGGCACACCCTCCGAGCACGTCGTGGTCATGCGACGGATGCCCGACGACCGCCGGCTCGCCACCATGGTCGACGCGGGCGGCGACGTCGGACCGTGCCTCCGTGCGATCGCCCGCGTCCTTGCGGCATTCCACGCCCGCGCCGATCGGTCGCCCGAGATCTCGGCCACCGCGACGGTGGAGGCGGTGCGGGCGCGCTGGGAGTCGAGCTTCGCGACGATGGAGCCGTTCGTCGGGCCCGTGCTCGACCCCGACGTCGCCGGCGCGGTCACGGCGAGGGTGCGGCGGTATCTCGACGGCCGGGCCGCTCTGTTCACGGAGCGGATCGCCGAGGGGAAGGTGTGCGACGGCCACGGCGACCTGTTCGCCGACGACATCTTCTGCCTCGACGACGGCCCGCGGATCCTCGACTGTCTCGAGTTCGACGACTCGCTCCGCTACGGCGACGTGCTCGCGGACGTCGCGTTCCTCGCGATGGACCTGGAGCGCCTCGGTGCCGCCGACCGCGCGGTCGCGGTTCCTCGGCTGGTACCGCGAGTTCGCCGCCGAGACGTATCCGATGACGCTCGCGCACCACTACCTCGCGTACCGGGCCCACGTGCGGTCGAAGGTCGCGTGTCTCCGCGTCGCGCAGGGCGATGCGTCCGCCGCCGCGACCGCGGCGAGCCTGCTGGCCCTGGCCGACGACCACCTCCGCCGGGGTCGCGTGGTCCTCGCGCTGGTGGGAGGACTGCCCGGGACCGGCAAGTCGACCCTGTCCGTGGAGCTCGCGGCGCGACTCGGCTGGACGGTGCTGCGATCCGACGAGATCCGCAAGGACCTGCTGGGCCTCGGCCACACGGAGCGGAGCGACGCCGCGTACGGGGAGGGTCCGTACGACGCGCGGGCCACCGACGCGACCTACGCCACCCTCCTGGCGCACGCCGGTGCCCTGTTGTCGCGCGGTGAGCCGGTCATCCTGGACGCGTCGTGGAGCGCCGAGCCCCGGCGGGCCGCGGCCCGCGCGCTGGCCGCCGACTCGTGCGCCGAGCTCGTCGAGCTCCGGTGTGACGCGCCGCGGACCGTGACCCGGGCGCGGCTCGGACGCGCGCGCGGCCGAGGGGGCGGACGTGTCGGATGCCACGGGCGCCGTGGCCGACGCGATGGCCGCCGTCGCCGATCCATGGCCCGAGGCGGTCACGGTCGACACCGCGGGAGGGCTCGAGCCCGCGTTGGCCAGTGCGCTCGCGGCGGTCGAGGCCCCGCCCGTCGAGGGGGAGGGAGATCGTTGAGGTCCGGCGCACGGAACGGGGCCGGCGAACCACATGTCGGTCCGACACGGGGAGCTGCACGAGATGCGACGCCGGTCAGATCAGGCGTTGGCGCGGGGTGTTCTCCACGAGGAGACCCGCGGGTGCTTCGACGATGTCGAGCTGGTCACCGTCGGCTTCGAGCGAGAGATGACCACCCGCGAGGGGCAGCTTCTCCAGGTGCAGCCGGCCGATCCACGGTGGGAGTCGAGGCGCGACGTGCACCCGCCCATTGCGGATGTCGGGTTCGAACCGCAGCATCGTCCTGAGCAGGAGCAGGGGTGCGGCGGCCGCCCACGCCTGGGGCGAGCACGAGGTCGGATAGCGGACCGGGAAGTGGACGTCATCGCGATCGAGCCCGGCGAACAACTCGGGCAACCGATAGTCGAAGTGGCCGCTCGACGCGACGAGGCCCTCCATGAGGTGGTGTGCCTCCTCCACGCGGCCGTAGCGCATGAGACCCGCGGCGCAGATCGTCGTGTCATGGGGCCAGACACTCCCGCAGTGGTACGAGATGGGGTTGTAGCCGACCATCGAGGCGGCCAGGGTGCGCACGCCCCAGCCCGAGAAGCAGTCCGGCGACACCAATCGTCGAGCGATGATCGGCGCCTTGTCGTCATCCACGATGCCGGTCCAGAGGCAGTGGCCGATGTTCGAGGTGAGGGCGTCGAGGGGTCGCTTCTCGCGGTCGAGGCCCATCGCGAACCAGCCGTGCTCGTCGAGCCAGAAGTCACGGTTGAAGCGTCGCTTGAGCTCCGCGGCCCGCGTGAGGAGATCCTCGCACCGGTCCTCGTCACCGTGCTCCATCGCGAAGTACGCGCGTGCGACCAGCGCCGCGTAGACGTAGCCCTGAACCTCGCACAGCGCGATCGGCGGCTCGCCGAGTGTCCCGTCGGCGAAGCGCACACCGTCCCAGGAGTCCTTCCATCCCTGGTTCCGGAGTCCACGGTCACTCGCCCGCTGGTACTCGACGTATCCGTCGCCGTCGCGGTCGCCGTAGGACTCGACCCATTCGAGGCATCGATCCGCGACGGGAAGGAGTGCGTCGACCTCGTCGCGTCGTTGCCCCCATCGCTGCAGCTCTCCGAGCAGCATCACGAACATCGGGGTTGCGTCGACGCTGCCGTAGTACACCTGACCGCCGCCGAGGGAGAGCGAGGCACTCGAACCGAAGCGCATCTCGTGCAGGATCCGCCCGGGCTCCTCGTCGGTCGCCGCGTCGACCTTCGTGCCCTGGAACCGGGCGAGCGTCTGGAGCGTCCCCAGGGCGAGGTCGGGATCGACCAGCATCGCCATCCAGCTCGTGATCAACGAGTCGCGACCGAACACGGTCATGAACCAGGGGGCACCCGCCGCGACGACGGTCCGGTCGGGGTAGTCGGGATCGAAGATCCGGAGTGCCGCCAGATCCTCGGTCGACCGTTGCAGCAGCACGTTGAAGCTGTCGTTGCCGGCGGTCACCTGCGGGAGCCGACGTCGCCATTCGGCCAACCGCTCGACCGGCATGGACCGTTCGACCGGCTGCCCGCACCGATGCCTCGGCTCCGCCTCGACCCCCTCGATCACCGCGGTGATCCCGACACACAGCGACCACTCCTCGCGGGGACCCACGACTGCCTGCCACTGCGCTCCGCGCTCGGTCAATGCGCCGGGCTCCGAGAAATCGAAGTGAGTGCATCGGTTCGCTCGTGATCGCCCGCCGTCGAACGAGACCCGCCGGTCGCCGAACGGCGCTCCCGGAACGGACTCGACGTCGACGCGGCCCTCCTTCACCTCGAACAGGCCCGCGAAGTCGGCGCCGAGCAACAGCTCCAACTCGAAGTACGCAGGCTCGCGGCCGAAGTTCCGGACCACCAGGTCCTCGCGCATGCCGGACCCGACGAACCGCCGCCGCTCGATCAGCAAGCTCGAGTCGGCCCGGCCGGCACGAGGCCGATCGCGCAACACGAAGGCACCACAGAACGGGTCGAGCGTCGTCCCCGCGAGCGACTCGGGCTGCTCACCATTGAGCAGGACGCGGAAGTCGGACACGAATCGGGTGTCCCGGAAGATGAACCCATGCGGTGCGCCGGGCCGAACGTCACCGGACGCGTCGGAGATGCAGAACGCCGACTCGTCGACCAGCGTGACGGTCCCGCCGTCCGCCCCGAGCGAAACGCTTCCACTCCTCGCCCACGGCGCCGCCATCTGCATGGACGCTAGTCCTGGCCGTCTCCGGTCTCCGGCCCGACACGGAGCGAGGATGCCGCTCCCTCCGTGACCGGGCTCGGTCGGGTCCGGCCCCTCGTGACCTTCGGCCCTGGGTCGCGGCCGACATCCGCCCTACCGTCGGTGCATGCCCGCACCGCCTCCGCCGCACCGGTGGTCGGTCGTCGTCGCCCGCATCGCGTCGATCGACATCCGGATCCACGCCTCGTTCCTGGTCCTCGTGATCCTGTTCGCGGTCGCCGCGCCCGAGCCGGGCGCGGCGGGCGTGGCGTGGAGCCTGCTCTGGCTCGTCGCGTTGTTCGGGAGCGTCGTGCTGCACGAGCTCGCGCACAGCCTCGTCGCCCGGCGCCGCGGGGGCGAGGTGCACGAGATCCTGCTGTTCCCGCTCGGCGGGATCTCGAAGCTCGAGCGTCTCCCTGAGACCGCAGCCGACGAGTTCGCCGTCGCGATCGTCGGTCCGCTCGCCAGTCTCGGCCTCGGTGTGGCGGCGCTCGGTGCCGGTGCGGCGCTCGGCGGGTCCCTGGTTCCGGTCGATCTCCTCGGTGGTGCGTGGTTGGTGCGCCTGGGGTGGTTGAACCTGTTGCTCGGGGCCTTCAACCTGCTCCCGGCGTTCCCGCTCGACGGCGGCCGCGTGCTGCGGGCCCTCCTCGAGCGTCGCCACGACCTGATTCGCGCGACGCGCATCGCCACCCGTGTCGGCCATGTGCTCGCGGGCGCGCTGATCGTCGTCGGGGTGCTCTTCGACCTCTGGCTCGCGTTGATCGGGATGTTCGTGTACTTCGGTGCCTCGGCCGAAGAGGCGGGCACCATCGTGCACGCGCGCCTGCGTGGTCACCGCGTGCGCGAGCTCGTCCTCCGTGCCCCCAACCTCACCGCCGACGCCGGCGAGGAGGTCTCGATCGACGAACTGCTCGACGTCGAGATCCTCGGCCGCCTCGAGCACGCCTCGGGCTCCCTCATCGTCGTCGACGACGGTGTTCCGGTGGGGCTCCTGCTCCTCTCCGACGTCAAGGCGCTCCTCACCCCGGACGAGCCCCACCGCGCGGGACCGGCGGAGGCATGACCGCGGCACCGGTCTGACCGGTACCTCGGTGACGACGGTCTGCCCCGCGAGGAAGGACCTTGACCATCTGCAGCTTCTGGCTCGTCCGCGCCCTCGAGACGACGGAATGCGCAGGGCGGCGACCGGGTTCCCGGTCACTGTGGATCCTCCGGAGAGGTGCGGCCGGTTGAAATGGCTCGAAGCCGATCCAGGGTCTTGCAGCCCGCGATCGGCTGTTGCAGCTCGATGGGCCGGCGCGACCGCCGCGCCGACGGTGACCGTGATCGAACCGGCGTCGTCGCGGTGGCGCCGGCGCGCCCGGACCGTCCCGACGATGTTGGGGGTCACGACGCTGGGCCTGGTCGCGCTGCCGGTCGCGGTCCCCGTCCTCGCGCTCGCTGACCTCGCGCGTGCTCGGCACCGGTTCCCGACGATGCGCGTCTACTTCTTCCTGCTCCGCTACGGGGTCAACGACAGCGCCGAGATCCTGCTCGCCCCGTGGTACTGGATCCTCGGCGGCTTCGGAGCCCGGCTCGACACGCCGGTTTCGATCCGCCGCCACGAGCGGATCCAACGGTGGTCGGTCGAGACGCTCGCGCGGAGCGCGCGGCGGTGGCTCGGCGTTCGCCTCGGGCTGGATCCGCAGTGCCTACGCGGGCTCGAGCCGGCGCCGGCCGTCGTGCTGTGCCGGCACGTGAGCTCCCTCGACGGCTCGCTGCCGGCACTGCTCGGCTACCACCGGGACCTCGCGATGCGCGGGGTGATCATGGCCGCGCTGCTGGCCGACCCCGGGTTCGACCTGTTCTACCGGCGTACCGGCTCGGTCTTCATCGCCCGCGAGAACGGACCCGAGGCTCGGGCCGCGGTGGCCACGATGGGAGCCGGTCTCGACGAGCGCACCTCGGTCGCGATCTTCCCCGAAGGACGCTTGTTCCGACCGGAGCTCCTCGAGCGGTTCCGGAAGAAGATCGAGGAGTCGGATCCGGCGCGTGCCCCACGCATCGCCGGACTTCGGCACCTCCTCCCGCCGCGCGTGGGCGGCGTCAGCGCCCTGCTCGACGCGCTCCCGGACGCCGACGTCGTCGTCATCAGCCACGCTGGTCTCGACGCGTACGCGAGCTTCCGCGCTCTTGCGCGGTCCGTCCCGTTGAGGTCGGCGGTGCGCGTCCGCGTGGAGCGCATTCCCCGGGCGAGCATCCCGGATGACCCAGGAGACCGCGGCGAATGGCTCGACGGGGTCTGGGCCGAGATGGACGAGTGGGTCGAGCGTCATCGCGACGATCCGCCGGCGTCGGGCCCGCCCAGCGTCCACGACGAGGAGCTGAGAACGTGACCGCGGTCGGTTCGGCGCTGCCCGAGGTCGTCGTCCAGCGGGCGACGGGTGAGCCCGTCGAGCTCGGTGCGTTCATGGAGCGGATGCTGCTGGTCGTCGCGATCAGGTACTACGGCTGAATCCCCTGCCTCGACTTCCTCGCGCAGTTGCGCGAGGCCCGTACGACGATCGAGCAGCTCGGCGCGTCGGTGATCGTGGTCGGCACGGGCGCGGCCTGGCAGGCCGAACGCGTGATGGCCGACGGCATGCCCTTCGAATGTCTCGTCGATCCCGACGCGAACCTCTACCGCGCGCTCGACATCGGAAGGGCCGGGCTCGGGGAGTGGTTCCGGCCCTCGACGATCCGCCGGTACGTCGCCGCGTTCGGGCGCGGTTCGCGCCAGGGTCGCATCACCGGCGACTGGCGCCGCCTCTCCGGTGTCGCGCTCGTCGGGAGCGACCGACTTGTGCGATGGGTGTACCGGGCCACAGGAGTCGGTGACTATCCGGAGATCAGCGAGGTCGAAGGCGTGCTCCGAGACCTCGGGCGCTGACCTGGCGTCGGTTCACGACGTTGCGTGTGCGGCGGGGAGCGTCCACCCGGTCGGCGCGTTCCTCGACACCCGTTCGGTCCGGTACCGCCGTGCAGGGGATCCTCGGCTCACCGGACGAGGACGATGATCACGAAGGCCGGGTAGCCCGCGAGCAGCAGGATGCCGTGCGTGCGGGTCAGTGCGTGGTGACGGTGCGCGAGTGCGACGATGAGGGTGATGGACGCGACCATGGCGAGCCAGGGCGTGTGGAGTGAGGCGGCGTCGGTGATCCGCAACGGGCTTGCGAGCGCGCCTGCGCCGAGGGTCATGGTCGCGTTGTAGGTGAACGAGCCGATGACGCCGGCGACGACTGCCCCGGTGACGCCGCGCCGGGCCGCGGACCAGGCGAGGACCACGAGCTCGAACGCGGTCGCGAATCCGACGACGACGAGCCCGAGCTTGGTCTGGGTGGCTTCGACCTCGGTGAGGCGCCGCACTCCTTCGACGAGCGCCGACGCGCCGACCGCCATCGCCGCGACGCCTCCGACCACCAGGGCGAGCTCGCGTCCCACGCGGGATCGAGTTGCCCCCTGGCGATCATGGTGGGCGGCTGCCGCGAGGTCGCCCGTCTCACCGAGGACCGGCGGGCGGCGCTCCACGGTCCAGATCACGGCGACGAAGACGAGGTACGCGGCGACGAGCACGAGCCCCTCGATCCGCGAAACGGATCCGTCCCAGGCGATCGCGGCGGCGAGCACCCCGGCGGGAACGCCGGCGAGGGCGTAGCGGCGCACCTGGGCGCCGAACGGCAGCGTGGTGATGACAGCCCCGACACCGAGTGCAACGAGGCAGATCGCGATGTTGGCGCCGATGACGTCACCGAGGGCGATCGCGGGTGCACCTCGCAACGAAGCGGTGATCGAGGTGGCCAGCTCTTCGGGCTCGGCACCGGCGAGCAAGATCGCGAGCGCGAAGCTGCTGACCCCGAGTCGCACGGACGCGACCGAGAGGTGCTCGGCGAACTGCTCCGCTCCCCAGACGATGGCTCCGACGCCGAGCAGCGCGATGACGAGCCAGCCGGCGGCGCTCACCGGCGAGCTGCGGTCGGCGATTCCACGACGAAGAGTCTGCACGACTGGTTCGGCACCCAGCTCGTGGTCCACGGCTCGCACGCACACCGCCGACGTCGGCCGGTACCGTCGCGCGGTGCACCGAGAACGCTCTGGCCATCCGATCGGCCTGCTGGCGGCGTGCCTGTTCGGGGCGAGCGCCCCGTTCTCCAAGCTCCTGCTCGATTCGGTCGACCCGCAGCTGCTGGCCGGGCTCCTGTACCTGGGGGCCTTCGTGGCGGTCGCACCGTTCGTCGCCACGCGGCCTCGGAGGCAGGAGGCCGCGCTGCAACGGACGGACCTGCCGAGACTGGCGACCGTCGTCGCGACCGGTGGGGTCGTCGCCCCGGTGCTGCTCATGGTCGGGCTCGAACGGGTGAGCGGCGTGGCCGGTTCCCTGTTGCTCAACCTGGAGGGCCCGCTCACGCTCGTCGTCGGCATCGTCGTCATGCACGAGTACCTCGGCCGCCGCGGCGAGCCTCGGGACCGTCGCGATCTTCGGGGGATCGGCGCTCATCGGTCTTCGGGGGAGCGGCGGACCGGTCGACGGCTTCGGCGTGGTCCTGATCGGGCTCGCGTGCTCTGGCTGGGCGATCGACAACAACCTCACCCAGTCGATCTCCGGGCGAGACCCGTTCCAGATCGTGGCGGTCAAGACCGGGATCGCGGCCGCGGTCAACATCACGCTCGCTCTTCCGCGGCGAGTCGAGCGTCTCGTTGGCCGGTGTCGCGGGAGCCCTCGTCCTCGGCGCGCTCGCCTACGGCATCAGCATCCTCCTCGACGCCTACGCGCTCCGGCTCCTCGGTGCCGCGCTGGGAAGCGGCGATCTTCGCCACCGCGCCGTTCGCCGGCGCGATCCTCGCGGTCCCGCTGCTCGACGAATCCTGGAACGGGCTCGATCTCCTCGCCGCCGGCGCGATGGCGGTGGGTGTCGCCCTCCTCCTCGCGGACCGCCACGAGCATCTCCACGTGCACGAACGGCTCGAACACGAACATCGTCATGTGCACGATGCCCACCATCGACACGCGCATCCGCCCGGGGTCGACCCGACCGAACCGCACAGCCACCTGCACCGCCACGAGCGGCTCGTCCACTCCCACGCCCACGTGAGTGACGCCCACCACCGTCACGATCACCACGACCCACCCGCCGATCCGCGCGTGACTCGTGCTCGCGCTGAATCGTGACCGGGTGGACCCCGATCCCACGCCGACGGAGGAGCTCCTGCCGTGACGGGACGATTCGCAGGTCGCCGGGCACTCGTCACGGGCGCGAGCCGCGGCATCGGCGCGGCCGTCGCGGTGCGGCTCGCCGCCGAGGGTGCCGATGTCGCGATCGTGGCCCGGACGAGTGAGGCGCACGATCACCTCGCCGGCAGCCTCACGGAGACCGCGGCCCGGGTCGAAGGGAAGGGTCGCCGCGCCGCGATCGTCGTCGCGGACCTGGCCGATGCCGGCGATCGTGCCGGCGTGGTCGACGCCGCGGTCGCACGGTTGGGAGGACCGGTCGACGTCCTGGTGAACAACGCCGCCGCGGCGATGTACGCGCCGGTCGCGGACATGCCGTTGAAGCGCCGGCGGATCCTCTTCGAGGTGAACGCTCTCGCGCCGCTCGACCTCGCGCAGGCGGTCGTGCCCGGGATGGTCGGCGCGGGGCGGGCTGGATCGTGAACATCACGTCGGCGACCGCCCGTGCCGGCGGCGCGAACTCGACGATGGCGCTCTACGGCGCGTCGAAGGCCGCGCTCAACCGCATCACCCTCGGGCTCGCGCAGGAGCTGGCCGGCAGCGGGGTCCGGGTGAACGCCGTGGAACCGTGTGCCGCGGTGCTCACCGAGGGTGCCGCAGCCCTCGTCGGCGACTCCCTCACCGCCGATCTGATCGAGTCGCTCGAGGCGATGACCGAGGCGGTCGTCGCGCTCTGCGACGCCCCGGCCGAGCTGACCGGGCGGATCTGCGTGAGTCTCGACCTGATCGCCGAGCTCGGGCTCACCGTGTACGACCTCGACGGCGCGGGCCCGCGCCCGTCCGACCGGAGCCGAGAAGTCGATGACCGATCCGTTCAGCTCTCGTGGCGAGCGGGTCGTCCTTCTCCGGAGCGCGCGACGTACACGGTGCTCGAGGAGTCCCCGCCGGTGTAGAAGTTGGGGAACGTCACCACGTGCGCGGTGGACGACGTGAACACCTCCTCGAGCACCGCGAGGAACTCGTGGTCCGGCGCACCGTCGGCCCACAGCGCGAACACGCCACCGGGATGGAGGCGCGCCGCCAGCCGCCGCAACCCGTCGGGCTCGTAGAACGGCGCGTGGCCCGGATCGAGGAGATGGCTCGGCGAGTGGTCGATGTCCACCAACACCGCGTGGCAACGATCCGGGCACGTCGGGGCCGAAGCCCGAGCCGGCAGCGAGCAGACCGAAGAAGTCGCCGGAGATGAGGTGGCAGCGCGGATCGGTGGTGAGGACGCTCGCGAGTGGGACCAGGTGGTCCTGGTGCCACTCGATCACCGCGTCGAGCGCCTCGACGACGTGCACCGAACGCACCCTCTGGTTCCCCAGGGCGGCCCGTGCGGTGTAGCCGAGGCCCAGCCCGCCGACGACGACGTCGAGATCGGTACCGGCGAGCTCGGCGAGCGCGAGGTCCGCGAGCGCGATCTCGGCGGCGGTGAAGAGGCTCGACATCAGGTACTCGTCGCCGAGCTTCACCTCGTAGACGTCGATCTGGAGGGTCGGCTCGCGCCGACGCCGAACACTGATCACCCCGATGGGCGTGTCGCGGCGGTCGATCTCCTCGAAGTCGGCGCTCATCGTTGGGCGGCGCGTATCACGAGGGTCGCGTCGATGGTCCTCACGTCGCGCTCGGCCTGCGTGTCGTGACCCTACCGACCGACTCCGGTCCGCCCAGAGACGTCCTCGACGGGCGACCTCGTGGAATATACCCGCAGGGGTATCTGTTGGAACCGGGCGTCACGCTGTCGCAACGCATCGGAGTCGAATCATGGTGATCATGCGCAGGTCCGCCGGACACCGCGGCGGGTTGCCCCTACGACGTCCGGGGGTCTCGTGATGCACAGCATCCGGACCACCGTCGACCTCCCCATGGACGAGGCCGAGGAGCGGTACGCCGCGCGCTCGGGGACGTGGGCTTCGGCGTCCTCACCGAGATCGACGTCGCCGCGACCTTGGAGGCGAAGCTCGGTGTGCAGCGGGCACCGTTGAAGATCCTGGGTGCCTGCAACCCCGACTTCGCGCATCGGGCCCTCGAGATCGACCCCAGCGTGGCGCTGGTCCTGCCGTGCAACGTCGTGCTGGAGCCCGAGGGCTCCGGCACGCGCATCGCAGTCGTCGATCCTCGTGAGCTGATGACCGCCCCGTCGTTCGTCGAGCTCGCGGCGGAGGCCTCCGACCGGCTCACCGCCGCGCTCGCCGCGCTGGGTGGCGCGGTGTCCGAGACCATGGGATGAAGCCCCGGCTGCTGCTCGCGACCGTCGGGCTCGTGCTCACGACCGCGGCGTGTGGCTCCATGGGATCCGGCCGTACCTCGGAGTCGAAGGCCGGCCAGTTCCGACTCGACGAGTGGTCGATCACGGCCGACCAGCCCGTCCTGAAGCCGGGCCGGCAGACGATCACGGCGGCGAACGGCGGTCATCACACCCACGAGTTGGTGATCGTCCGCGCCGTGAGCGCCGCGTCCCTGCCGACCGAGGCCGACGGCTCCGTCGACGAGAGCCGGCTCGAGAAGGTCACGGTGGGGGAGATCGCCGACGTTCCCGCCGGCACGTCCCGACACGAGACGTTCGATCTCGAGCCCGGCCGCTACGTGGCGTTCTGCAACATCGTCGAGGACATGGGCATGGGCATGGGCAATGGCAGGATGGGCCACCGCGACCATTTCTCGGCCGGGATGCACACCGAGTTCACCGTCTCGGCATGACGCCGCGCCGTCCCCCCGGCGCGACGGTGGCGAGACGTTCGGGGAGGTCTCGGCCCGAGCGACGCCCAGGGGTGTATGGGCCCCGTACCCTTCTCGGATGGATTGGAGCCTGTTCCATACCGTCAACCAGTGGGCACGCGACACCTCGTGGGCTCATGGCTTCTTCAAGGTGTACGCCGGCTTCGGCATCGTCGTGTTCGGCGTGGGGCTCGCCGTCGCGTTCGTCATCGGCCTGCGTGAGGACGCCCGGGTGATGGCACGGACCGTGTGGACCGCTGCTGCCGCCGTCATCGCGCTCGCGGTCAACCAACCCATCGCCTCGGCCATCGGGCGAGCCAGGCCCTTCGCGACCCACCCGCACGTTCTCGTGCTCGTGGACAAGGCCAAGGACCCGGGTTTCATGAGCGATCACTCGCTCGTCGCGGGAGCAGTCGCGATCGGGCTCGTGTTGGCGGTCCGCTGGATCGGAATCCTGATGCTGGCACTCGCGGTCCTGATGGCGTTCACGCGGGTCTACGTCGGTGCCCACTACCCAGGTGATGTCATCGCCGGCCTTGCGTTCGGCGGCGTCGTCGCCGCGGCCGGGATGCCACTGGCGGACCGGTGGCTCACGCCGCTGTTCGAGCGGGTGCGGACCGTGTCACCACTGGTCGCCTTCCGGCGCTGACCGTCGATGGCGGCACGGCTCCCGTACGGCGTGCCCCGTCGACCGCTGGAGTGGGCCGGCTTCGCGCGCCGAGCGACCGTGAGCCACGGTCCGGGGTTGCCCTTTTCCGTCCTTGCGTTTCCGTCGATAATCGACTGGTGGCAGGGATCGATCTCGGTGACGTCCTCGACGAGTTCTCGACCGCGTTCGCGAGCCAGGCTGCCCGCGCGCGCTGCTCGACGTCTTCGACGAGGACGAGGTCTCCTTCATCGCCTCGGAGCATCTCGTGGTGGCTGACCGGTCGTCGTTCGAACAGTTCGTGCACGCGTATGCCGGGCAGTCGGTGTCGTATTCCTTCGAATGGGACTCGCGGGAGGTCCGGCGCCACGGTGACGTCGGCTGGATCGTGGCGTTCGGTCGGGAGGTTTGCCATGCCGGCGAGGAGACGGCCGCCGAGTTCCGACTGACGCTGATCTGCCGTCGTCGTCCGAGCGGCTGGCGAATCGTGCACCTCCACGCATCGACACCGGTCGAGAACATCTGATCGCCGACCCCGCCGGGCGCGTCGGCGGTGGCCTCACCGGCGTCTGATCCACGACGGCACGCGTCGACCTGCTGTCGGACACGGACGACGCGGGCCGCGGGGAGGACCCGGTGACCGATGGGTAGTGTCATGGCTCTGCCGCCCTGGACATCGACGGGCGTAGGTCGCGTGCAGGTCCTGCCGGCCACCGAGGAGTGCAGTGCTCATGGCGACGGCGAAGCCTGTCCAGCATCCGTCCCCGGAGGAGCGTGCCGCGCGGGGACGGGCGGGCGCGCACCTTGGTGACTCGGGCCTCTCACGGGGAATGGTTGCCGGCGTCGGAACGTCGGAGTCCGGTCACCGTCCTCCAGGAACAGGCCACGACGCGTCTCTTCGATCTGGTGCCGATTCGGCACGCTCGCATGACGGCGTCGCCGTTCGCGTTCTACCGTGGTGCGGCCGCGATCATGGCCGCAGACCTCGCGCCCATCCCGACGTCGGGACTTCGGGTCCAGGCGTGCGGTGACGCACACCTCGCCAACTTCGGCGGGTTCGCCGCGCCCGACCGCACGATCGTGTTCGACATCAACGACTTCGACGAGACGCTTCCGGGCCCTTGGGAGTGGGACGTGAAGCGCCTGGTCGCGAGCTTCGAGATCGCCGCGCGCGCCCGGGAGTTCGACGACGATGTCCGCGCGCCGATCGTCGAGGGAACGGCGCGCGCCTACCGCCGAGCCATGCGCGGCTTCGCGGAGATGCGGACGCTCGACCTCTGGTACGACCGCCTCGACGAGTCGGACGTCTCCGAGATCTTCCGGGACCGAATGCCCGCGGGTGCGGTCAAGCGATTCGAGAAGAACCTCGCCAAGGCCCGAGGCAAGAACAGCGTCCGCGCCCTCGCCAAGCTCACCGCGCGCGTCGATGGAGAGCTGCGCATCGTGAGTGACCCGCCGTTCATCGTGCGGATCGACGAGCTCGTGTCCAGCGCCGAGGCGGAGAAGCTGACCGACCTGCTCCGAGGTTGGTTCCGCGGCTACCGCCAGAGCTTGCAGCCGGATCGTCGCCGCCTGCTCGAATCTTTCGAGATGGTGGACGTGGCGCGCAAGGTGGTCGGGGTCGGGAGCGTCGGCACGCGATGCTGGATCCTGTACATGCAGGGGCGCGACGAGACCGACCCGCTGTTCCTGCAGGTCAAGGAGGCGGAAGCCTCGGTGCTCGAGCCCCATGTCGGCACGAGCGTGTACGCCAATCACGGTCGTCGGGTCGTGGAGGGGCAGCGGCTCACGCAGTCGTCGAGCGACATCTTCCTCGGCTGGGACCGGCGCCGTCGACTTCACGGGTCAGGCGCGTGACTTCTACGTGCGCCAGCTCTGGGACGGGAAGCTCAGCCGCAGATCGACCTCATGGAGCCCGAGGTGCTGCTGGCCTTCGGCGAGATGTGTGGATCGACGCTCGCACGGGCGCACGCCCGGTCGGGTGACGCGATCGCCATCGCGGCGTACCTCGGCGCCGGACCGGGCTTCGATCGGGCGGTCGCGAGCTTCGCCCGGGCGTACGCGGACCAGAACGAGCGTGACTACGACACCGTGGTCGCCGCGATCCAGGCCGGTGAGCTCGTGGCCGATCTCGAGACCGACTCCGCGTGGGCCTGACCGGCCCGGCGCCGGCGGTCGTCTCCCCGAGCCCGAGGGTCCCCGCGCCGGACTCGCCGGGACGATCGTCGACGTGCCGTCTCGCCATTCCCAACCCCGACCATCGGATCCTGCCGGATCAGCCGGGCTGAGCGGCGGGTTGGAAGAGCTCGACGACGTTGCCGGACGGGTCCTGGAGCAGGACCTGCCGGCCGCCGGGTCCCTCGAGGATGTCGTTGCGGAATCGGGCGCCGGCGTCACGGCAGTGGGCAACGGCCGCCTCGATGTCGTCGACGATCAGGTGGATGCGATTCCACCCGCCCGGTTCGGGCGTGGCACCGTCCGGCATGGGCCGCCCGGCAGAGCTCGTCGGTCCACTGAGCAGCAGCCGCAGCTTGGCGCGGGCGACGTCGGCGAACGCGGGCGCGAAGTTGTTGAGCACCTCGAAATCGAGGACCTTCGTGTAGAAGCCGACGGCTTCGTCGACGTCGCCGACCATGTAGCGGACACTGACCATCTCGCTGGGCTCGGTCATGGCATCTCCTTGGTGGGTCGGGGCGCGACGGTGCGATCGCTGAGCACGGCGAGCAGGAACTCGATGCGGGTCTCCAACTCGGAGGCTGTCTGCTGGAACCGGGGATAGGCATCGCCGCCGGCCTCGTCGCCGTGGGGTTGGGGATGCTCCAGTGGATCGTCTCGGGGTGGGCGGCGAACTCGGGGCACACCTCGCGCACCCGGTCGCACAGGGTGATCACCCAGTCGAACTGCTGATCGGCGAACACCTCCAACGATGTCGGCTCGTGACCGGTCAGGTCGATGCCGTGCTCGTCCCGCATCACGCGGACCGCGTCGGGATGGAGCGGCTTGGGGTGACTCCCGGCGCTGTGCGGCCTCGACGAACCCGCCGGAGCGCACCCGGGCCAGCGCCTCGGCCATGGGCGAACGCGCGCTGTTCCCGGTGCACAGGAACAACACGCGCACCGGATCGCGCGCGTGTCCGCCGACGGACGGTCGCGCGAGACGAAGGCCGGGGTGGAGCGCCCCGCCGCTCGCCGACAGCAGCCCACCGATGCGGGCCAGGTCGAGGGTGTAGTAGGTGTCGCGGCGATCCGCGGAGCTGCGTCGCGCCGAGACGAGACGGCCATCGCGCAGCTTGGCGAGGTGGTACGAGACCAGGTTCTGGGGCTCGTCCGACCAGCCCGGTGAGCTCGTGCACCATGCGGTCGCTCCGGGCCAGCTCGCGTCAGGAGACGCCACCGCAGCGGGTGGCCGGCCAGCGGAGGAACTCCGGCGGGCCGAGATCGGGGTCCGGGACGCTCGCTCCGCACCCCGGCGAAGATTACATCAAACCAACTTGATGCATCAAGCAGAATCAGTGGATTCAGCGGGTGCGCCCGACCCGGGTCTCCGACCGATCGGGTAGGAGAGAGGACCGGTACCTCCGAGGAGGAGCACATGAGCGCAGGCGAGCACGAGGGCCAGTCGGCATCCGAGCGGATCGACCAGATCGATCGCCGGGCTCGGGGACTGGCGCGGGGAGACGTTGGACCGGATGCGCACGCTCATCACGAGGCGGACCCCGGACGTCGTCGAGGAGGTGAAGTGGGTGAAGGCGACGAGCCCGGGCACGCCGACGTGGTCACACGACGGCATCATCTGCACCGGCGAGTCCTACAAGTCCGTCGTGAAGCTCACCTTCGCCAAGGGGGCTTCGTTGCCGGACCCGGCGACGCTCTTCAACGCGAGCCTCGAGGGGAACACCCGTCGCGCGATCGACATCCACGAGGGGGAGCAGATCGATCCAGCGCGTTCACGGCGCTGGTGCGCGCCGCGTATCGCCTCAACGTCTCCGGCGCGAAGCCGAGCGCGAAGCGCCCGAAGTAGCGCCTCTCTGCGACGCTGCGTGGCGGGACGGCCGCATTCGATTTACGGTGCGGCCGATGGAGACCGCGGCTTATCCTACCGATGAAGCAGATCATGTTGCACGGCGCGAACGACTGGCGACTGGACGAGATCCCCGACCCCGAACCCGGCCCGCGTGACGCGCTCGTGCGGGTCGCCGCGTGTGGCATCTGCGGCACCGACGTCTCCTACGTCCACCTGGGACTGACGCCGGGCCGGCCGATCCCGCTCGGCCACGAGATCGCCGGCATCGTCGAGTGGGTGGGCGACGAGGTTCCGGACGTCGCGGTGGGCGACCGGGTGATCGTGTGCCCGTCCGATCTCGGCGTCCGGCACGATGGGCACCGGCGGGACCGGTCGGCGGGCTCACCCCGCTGCTGCACGTGCCCGAGGCGGCGACCGGGCGGCGCCTGTTCCGCGTGCCCGACGGCATGGATCTGACCACGGCTGCGCTGGCCGAGCCGCTCGCCGTCGGCATGCAGGCGGTCAACCAGGCCGAGGTCGTGGCCGGGGAGAAGGTGGCCGTCTTCGGGTGCGGGCCCATCGGGTTGACGGCCGCTGGCGACGCTCGCCGATCGCGGGATCGAGGACGTCGTCGCGGTCGACTTCAGCCGCGCCCGCCGGGAGCTGGCGCAGGAGATGGGCGCGGCGCACGTGCTCGACCCGGCGGAGGTGCGACGTGTGGGACGAGTTGCAGCGGATCCACGGCACGGCGCCGTTCATGTTCGGCCCGACCGCGGCCACCGACGTCTTCATCGAGGCGTCCGGCGCGGACGTCGGTGATCGGCGACGTTCTCCAGCACGGCCGCGTGGACGGCCGCCTGGTGATCGTGGCGCTCCACTACCGCCCGGTGCCGACGAGCTACGTCAACGTGCTGATGAAGCAGTTCACGATCCGCGGGTCGATGGAGTATCCGGAACGCTTCGAGGACGCGATCGATCTCCTCGCCCGTCGCGACCTCTCGGGGCTGATCACCCACACGCTGCCGCTCGAGGAGTTCGGCAAGGGCCTCGCCGTGCTCGAAGGGTCCAAGGACTGCGGGAAGGTCATGATCACGATGGACGGCACCCGATGAACGGGGTCACGTTCGACTTCGCCGACGCCGCGGTCCTCGTCACCGGCGGCACCAGCGGGATCGGGCACGCGATCGCCGCGGCGTTCGCCGCGGCGGGCGCCTCGGTGTCGGTGACCGGGACCCGCGCCTCGGCCGCCGACTACGACACCGACCTCTCGGCCGTTCGCGTTCCGACAGCCTGGAGATGCGCGACGCCGACGCGATCGACGCGCTCGCGGACGAGGTCGACCGGCTCGACGTCCTCGTCAACAACGCCGGCGCCACCTTCCCCGACGGGCGCGACGAGTGGGACCCCGACGGCTTCGCCGCGGCCCTGGCCCTCAACGTCGAGGGGGCGATGCGCCTGACGACGCGTCTGCGGCGCGCCGCTGGCAGCGAGCCCGATGGACGGGGGCGCGAGCGTGGTGAACGTGGTGTCGATGACCGCGTTCCGCTCGACCACGATCGTGCCCGGCTACTCGGCGGCCAAGGCCGCGCTGCTCGCGCTCACCCGCAACCTCGCCGTGCACTGGGTGCGCGACGGCATCCGCGTGAACGCCGTCGCGCCGGGCCTCATCGACACGCCGATGACCGCGCCGATGCAGGGACTCCCGGAGTTGCTGGAGGCCGAGGTGAGCAAGGCGGCGATCCGGCGGATGGGCACCCCCGAGGAGGTCGCCGCCGCGGTGCTGTTCCTCTGCAGTCGCCGCGTCGGCGTTCACCACCGGTGCCGCGTTCGCCGTCGACGGCGGCTACCTCGCCCGGTGAGCCGACGGTGACGAACGAGATCCGCATCGACGACCTCGCCGCGCCGGTGCTCAACGACGTGCAGCGGATGGGCCTCGAGTACGGCGAGCGGCAGCACACCGACCTCACCGTCGACGCGGTCTGCACCGCCGCGGTCGAGCGCACCGGGCTCGACGACTTCGGACCCGACGACTTCCGCGAGCGCCTCGGCGTCCAGCTCGCCGAGATGGACGCCGACCCCGAGCGCACGGGTCTCGGTCGCCTGCTCATGTTCGGCGACGCGGTCCGCGCCGGCGCGAACCGCCTGCGCATCCACGACCTGCTCGCGCGCCACCCGGAGATCCTCGACGTCGAGATCACGGCGCCGGTGATCGTGATCGGCCTGCCCCGCTCGGGGACCACCCACCTGGTGAACCTGCTCGCGGCGGACACCCGGTTCCGGTCCGTGCCGCTGTGGGAGTCCTACGAGCCGGTGCCGGATCCGCGGGAGCGGGCCGTCGACGGCGTGGACCCGCGCTGGAGGAGGTGCCGGCAGGCGTGGGAGGCGATGCAGGCGGGCGCCCCGTTCGTCGCGGCGATGCACCCGATGGAGCCCGACCACGTCCACGAGGAGATCGAGCTCCAGACGCCCGACTTCGCCAGCTACAACCACGAGTGGGTCGCACGGGCGCCGCAATGGCGCGACTACCACCTCGCCCATGACCAGACCCCGCACTACGCGTACATGAAGCGGGTGCTGCAGATCCTGCAGTGGTACCGCCCGCGGGAGCGGTGGGTGCTGAAGTCTCCCCAGCACCTCGAGCAGATCGCTCCGCTGCTCGCGACGTTCCCGGACGCGACGTTCGTGGTCACGCATCGCGATCCCGTGGCGGTCGTGCAGTCGACCATCACGATGCTCACCTATGGCGCCCGTGCGGCGTACCGCAGCCCGCGGCCGGAGTGGTACCGCGACTACTGGACCGACCGCATCGGCCGCCTGCTCGACGCGTCGCTGCGTGACCGCCACCTGCTCCCGATGGACCGGACCGTCGACGTGCTCTTCGACGAGTACATGGCCGACGAGCTCGGCACGATCGCACGCGTCTACGACATCGCAGGGATCGAGCTCTCCGACACCGCGCGCGCGGAGATCGCCACGTACCGCACCGCCCACCCCCGGGGGAAGGAGGGCCGGGTCCACTACGACCTGCGGCGCGACTTCTCCACCACTCCCGACGAGGTGCGCGCCCGGTTCCGCGCGTACCTCGACCATTTCCCGATCCGAATCGAGGTCACGTGAGCATCCAGGACCAGGTCGACCACCTGATCGACACCCGGCCCGGTCGCGAGCTGATGGTCCCGACCTACGACGAGACGGCCCACCCCGTCGTCGACGGGCTCGTCCACCGCTCGGGGGGCACCACTGCGGCGTACCTGGTGCTCACCGACACCGGCCGGGTGATCGTCAACACCGGGATGGGCTTCGAGGCACCGCATCACAAGCGGCTGTTCGACGCCGTCCGCCCGGGCCCGACCCACCACATCATCACGACCCAGGCCCACGTCGACCACGTCGGTGGGGTCGACCTGTTCCGGGAGCCCGGGACGACCTACCTGGCCCAGGCCAACAACCCTGCGTGCCAACGCGACGACCAGCGGATCCAGGGTCTGCGCATGCGCACCGCGGGCATCTGGTTCGACATGCTCGGCACCGATGCCCGGCGCATCCACCAGGAGAACCCCGGCGTGTCGATGGCGCAGTCGGTGCCGACGCCGGACGTCACGTTCGACCAGCGCCTCGGTCTGACCGTCGACGGACTGCGCATCGAGCTGCTCGCCGCGGTCGGTGAGACGATCGACTGCTGCGTCGTGTGGCTGCCCGAGCACCGGGTCGCGCTCGTGAGCAACCTGTTCGGGCCGCTGTTCCCGCACTTCCCCAACCTCAACACCATCCGCGGTGACAGGTACCGGTTCGTCGAGCCCCAGCTCGCGACCAACCGCATGGTCCGCGAGCTCCGACCCGACGTCCTGGTGACCGGCCGGCACGACCCGATCGTCGGCGCGGACCTGATCGAGGCGTCGCTGGAGCGGCTGCACGGCGCGGTGACCTACGTGCACGACCGCGCCCTGGAGGGGTTCAACGCCGGAACCGACGTGTGGACGCTCATGCGCGAGATCGAGCTCCCGCCCGAGCTCCGCGTCGGCCAGGGCTACGGCAAGGTGGCGTGGGCGGTGCGCACGTTCTGGGAGGAGTACGTGGGCTGGTGCAAGCTGGCGTCCACGACCGAGCTGTACCCCGATCCCACGCCGGCCGCCCTCGCCGAGCTGGTCGACGCGGCCGGGGTCGACGTCACCCTGGATCGCGCCGAGGCCGCGCTGGCCCGTGGCGACGCGCCGCTCGCGATCCGTCTCGGCGAGGGGGTCGAGGCCGTCGCACCCGAGCACGCTCGGCTCCGCGCGCTCATGGCCGGCGCCCACCGGTACCTGCTCGAGCACGGCGGCGACGAGAGCTTCTGGGAGCACGGCTGGCTCCGCACCCAGCTCGCGCGCTGGGAGTGAGCGGGCTCGGCCCTCGTCGTCGTGGGAGGTCAGGCGTAGACGGTCCGGGTGAGCCACTCGGCGACCAGCGCCGGCTTCTCCTCACCGTCGATCTCGACCGTGAAGTTGCGGGTCACCTCGACCATGTTGCCCTTCAGCTCGACGTTCGAGGTCACGGCTCGGGCCCGGATGCGGGCACCGACCTTGACCGGGCTCACGAACCGCACCTTGTTGAAGCCGTAGTTGATGCCCATCAGGATGCCCTCGTACTTCGCGGGGTCGGGCGGCGCGGCGCTGGCCCCGGCCGCGAGGTGGGTGAGCATCGAGAGGGTCAGGAACCCGTGGGCGATGGTGCCGCCGAACGGTGTCGCCGCCGCCCGCTCGGGATCGACGTGGATGAACTGGTGGTCGTGGGTCACGTCGGCGAACTGGTTCACCTGGTCCTGGGTGACCTGGAACCACTCGCCGGTGCCCTCGTCCGTCCCGATGTCGGCCTGGAACAGTTGGAATGCCTTGGCGGCTGCGTCGCTCATGCGGCGCACTCTAGGAGGTGCAGGCCGCCGTCTCCGTCGGCGGATGGATCGTGGTGGTGCCCGCGTCCTCGGTGGCGCTCGCCGCAGCTCGATAGCGTCGGCCCGGCCCGGGGGTACCGGTCGGAGGGAAGCTGGCGGATGGACGATCAGAAGCTGCAGATGTTCTCGTTCCTCGTCTTCGGCAAGCTCGAGGGCGCCGTGACGACCGGGATGATCCACCTCGGCGACAAGCTCGGGATCTATTCGGCGATGCGGACCGCGGCCCGGCCGCTGCGCTCGGAAGAGCTCGCCGGGCTGACCGGGCTCCATGAGCGCTGGGTTCGCGAGTGGGCCTACAACCAGGCCGCCGCCCGGATCATCGAGTGCGACGACGACGAGCGGTTCTCCCTGTCCGACGAGGCCGCGGCGGTGCTGGCGACGCCCGACCATCCCGCGTACGGGATGGGGATGTTCCACCGGTTCCCCAACACGATGGACGCGCTGCGGCGCGATGCCGGAGAGCTTTCGGACCGGTCTCGGCCACGACTACGACAGCCATGGCCCGGAAGCCGCGGTGGGCATCGAGCGCTCCTTCGAGCCGTGGAACCTCGCGAACCTGCTCCCCGTCGTGCTCCCCGCGCTCGAGGGAGTGACCGATCGACTCGCGGCGGGGACGAGCGTCGCCGACGTCGGGTGCGGCGCCGGGGGCGCGCTGCTGCTGATGGCCGGCGCGTTCCCGAGCAGCCGCTTCCGCGGCTACGACATCAGCCGCTACGCGCTCGCCCACGCGGAGGTGAAGCGCGCGGCCGCCGGTGCGTCCAACGTGTCGTTCGTCGACCCCCGCGAGGAGCCGCTGCCGCACGACGGATCGGTCGGGCTCATCACGACGTTCGACTGCATCCACGACATGACGCATCCGTTCGAGATGATGCAGGCACTGCGCGGTGCCATCGCCGACGACGGAACGTGGCTCCTCGTCGACATCAAGGCCCACGACTCCTTCGCGCTGAATGCCACGAAGAACCCGATGGCATCGCTGATGTACGGCATCAGCGTCCTGTCGTGCATGTCGTCGGCCATGTCGGCGCCCGACGGGGCCGGGCTCGGCACCCTCGGCCTGTCGGCCGCGAAAGCCGAGGAGATGGCCCGCGCCGCCGGCTTCAGCCGCTTCCGGCGGCTCGACGTCGACCATCCGGTCAACGCCTTCTACGAGATCCGTCCCTGACCCGTCGCGCGTCGGGCCGCGTGCGGAGATGAGAGTGCCCGAGCCGCCGAGCTCCTCGTCAGGTCCCGCGGCGAAGGGCGTGGCCGACGGCATCTCGATCGACGTGCGCTCTCGGCGTGCCACGGCAGCGCGGGATCACGTCGTGGCGCGCGGGTCCTGCGTCCAGTGCGGCGTCCGACGATCCGTGAACGCTCGGACACCCTCGGCATAGTCGGGCTGGGTCATCATCACGTCGAGGAGGCGTTGAGCGTGGGTCACCGACGCCGCCGGATCGTCGTGGAGCTGGTCGGTGGCGATCTGGCGCTTGGTCGTCGCCAGCGATGCCGGCGCGATGGTGACGACCAGCATCCGGGCGTACTCCAGCGCCTGCGGTGCGACATCGTCGGGCTCGTCGACGACGACGTTGGCGAGGCCGACACGTCCGGCCTCGCGGCCGAGGAAGACCCGGCTCGAGAGCAGGAGGTCGTTCGCCGGCCCGAGGCCGATCAACCGCGGGAGGAGCCACGAGAGGCCGAACTCCGCCGGCAGGTTGAGTCGTCCGTGCGCCGTGGTCAGCTTGGCGTCCGCCGCGACGAACCGCAGGTCGCACCAGCACGCGAGCGCGAGTCCGACACCGGCCGCGGGTCCGTTCACCGCCGCGATGGTCACGGTCTCGAGTCCCAGCAGCCAGGTGAAATCGGCCTGGAACGCCGGACCCGCGCCGGCCGCGGGCCGGGCCAGGTCCGCGGGTGTCCCCGGGTCGTAGCCGCCGCGCTCGGCATGACCTTCGAGCGCGGCGGTGTCGGCCCCGGCACAGAAGCCGCGTCCGGATCCGGTGATCACCACCACCCGCACGCGGTCGTCCCGCTCGGCCTCCTGCATCACCCAGCGCAGCTCGGTGTGCATCCGGCCGGTCCACGCATTCAGACGATGGGGCCGGTCGAGGGTCACCAACGCGACCCCCGGGTGGTGGTGCTCGTACCGGATCGACTTGAGCTCCATATCGGAACCCTCCGTTCGGGGATCAGTCCCGGAGCGAGTAGGTGAGGATCGCGTTGCCGACCGAGGTGATGGTGCTCTCCACCAGCCGCAACCGGGTGAGCGGCGTGCGCTCGTCGAAGAGGCGGCGTCCCTCACCCGTGACGACCGGGTGCACGGTCAGGATGAGGCGGTCCACCACGCCGGCGAGGAAGAGGCTGCGCACCGTCTCGATGCCGCCGGCGACCGAGATGCCGCCACCCTCCCCGTCACGCAGCCGGCGGACGTGGTCCACCGGGTCGCCCTCGATCACCGAGCTGTTCCACGGCAGCTCGCCACTCAGGGTGGAGGAGACCACGTGCTTGTGGGCCGGGTTGATGAACGACGCGAACGGGTCGTCGGCCGGCATCGTCGGCCAGAACTCCGACCACTCCTGCCACAGCGTCCGGCCGATGACGACGTCGGTCACCCCCGCGATCGTCGCGCCCATCATCGCACCCTCTTCCGCACCGAACGCGTCGAACTGGAAGAGGTTGGGCGACTCGGACACTCCGTTGGCGGAGGAGAACATGTGTGCGGTGACGGTGCGGGTCATGGTCATTTCCCTCGTTCCCGGGCGCCGGTCGCGCCCGCTCGACGGTATGGACGACGCGGAGGGTCAGAACTGATCGGTCCCGGCGGGGAAATCTTCGATGGCGTCCGGGAGCCCCAGCTGTGCGAACACCTCCGGTCCCATGAAGTGCGTGAGCGCGGTGATCCGTCCGTCGCGCATCTCGACCACGTGCACCGCGAACGGCTCCCACCGCCCCGGGGACACGGGGTGGTACACGGCCGCGGCCGGCATCCCGTTGGCCCCGGTCGTGATCACCCTCGAGTTCGCGACAGACCTGCCCCGGCCCGTTCCACCACCGTTCGATCTGCTCGGGGCCGCGGATCCAGAAGCGGTACGGCGGCATGCTGAACGCGGCGTCGTCCGCGAGCAGCTCGACGAGGCGATCGACGTCGTACGCCTCGAAGGCGGCGACGTAGCGCCGCGAGCAGCACGCGTTCCTCGTCGTCCGCGGCACGGCGCGGCGGCCCCTCGTCGTGCGACTCGACGGTACGCCGAGCTCGCGCGAGGGCGGAGTTCACCGCCGGTACCGTCATCTCCAGCAGATCGGCGCAATCCTCCGCGGACCAGGCCAGCACGTCGCGCAGCAGCAGCAGCGCGCGCTGGCGCGGCGGGAGCAGCTGGAGCGCAGCGAGGAAGGCCAACCGGACCGAATCACGCTGCCGCGACCTGGTCCGCCGGGTCGTCCGACCGAGCCGCCAGGTGGGAGTCCCCGATCGGGCCGATCCACGTCTCGGCCGGCGCGGTCGGCAGCTCGGGCGGACCGTCCGGCACCGTGCCCGGCGTGCTCAGGTCCATCGGGAGGGCCCGGCGCTGCGGCGCCCGCTTCATGTCCAGGCAGATGTTCGTGGCGATCCGGTACAGCCACGTGCGCACCGACGACTCGGCGGCGAAGGTCTCGGCGCGCCGCCAGGCGCGCACCATCGTCTCCTGGACCGCATCCTCGGCTTCGGGGTAGGAGCCGAAGTAGCGGTAGCAGTACCCGACGAGCTCGCGCCGGTAGGGCTCGGCCCGCGCCGCGGCTTCGGTGGCCGTCATCGACACCGCGACGATCGTAGGCGTTGGGTGCCGACACCCGGTCGGACTGCGACGCCTTCGTCACGGTCGTTCGAGGAGGGACCGGTCGAGGTCGGCGACCCGTGCGGCGCCGAGCAGGGTCATCGTGCGCGTGAGGTCGTTCCCGAACCACTCGAGGACGCGGTCGACGCCCCGCTCGCCCGCCGCGCCGAGTCCGTAGAGGTACGCGCGTCCGGCCATGCACGCGGTCGCGCCGGCCGCGAGCGCCTTCACGATGTCGCTGCCCCGCCGAACCCCGCCGTCGCAGATGATCTCGGTGCGATCGCCGACCGCGTCCGCGACCGGTGCGACGAGGTCGAACGTCGCCGGTGCGCCGTCCAGCTGGCGACCACCATGGTTCGACAGCGCGATCGCGTCGACGCCCGCATCGGCCGCGAGCACCGCGTCCTCCACCGTCTGGATGCCCTTCACCACGACGGGCCCGTCCCAGACCGAACGCAGCCATGCGACGTCGTCCCAGGCCAGCGCCGGGTCGAACTGGGTGTTGATGTAGTCCGCGAGCGTGACCGGCGAGGCGCCGTCGCCGACCTCGCGACCGACCACGTTGGCGAAGCGGATGGGCTCGCTGCGGACGAACGACCAGGTCCAACCGGGATGCCGCGCGCCGTCCACGATCGTGCGGGCACCGATCGTGGGGGGCAGCGAGAAGCCGCGCCGGACGTCACGCTCGCGGCGGCCGTGGACCGCGGTGTCGACGGTCAGCACGAGCGCTTCGTACCGGGCCGCCGCGGCCCGTTGCACCATCTCGGCCACGAGCCCGCGGTCCCGCCACGCGTAGACCTGGAACCACAGCCGCCCGTCGCTGACGCCGCGGACCTCCTCGATCGAGCGGGTGCTCAACGTCGAGAGGGTGTAGGGGAGACCGGCGCGCGCGGCCGCACGCGCGACGGCCAGCTCGCCCTGTGGGTCGGCGATGCGCGTGAAGCCGGTCGGGGCGAGGACGAGTGGATAGGCGGCCGGCGCGCCGAGGACCCGGGTGCCGATGTCGGTCTGCTCGATGCCGCGCAGCACCCGCGGCCGGAACGTGGTCGAGGCGAACGCGGCCTGGTTCGCAGCCAGCGTCCGCTCGTCCTCGGCTCCGCCGTCGATGTAGTCGAACACGCCGCCCGGCAGCCGGCGCCGGGCGACGCGGCGCAGGTCCTCCACCGACGCGGCCCGCCGGAGCCGGCGCTCGATCCGATCCGTCGGCACCGGCCCGAACCGGACGACCGAACGGAGCGTGCGGAGCGGGTTCACGCGCCCCTCGTCCGCCGGCCGGCCCGCGCTCCCGGAGGAGTGCGCGGACCCCGTCGAGCATCACCGGGATCGTCGACGGCGACGAGACGATCGGTTGCCGACGTCGTCGTTGCCGCCATGCGCGGAGCCTCGCACAGATCTCGGCGCCGCCCGCCGATCGGGTCCGGCACGCCGGGGTGGGCGACCGCTCAGCGGGGACCGGGTCGCGCCGCGCGGAGGTCGGTGAGACAGCCGACGTGGACGCCGCCCGAGCGCCACGCCGGACCGCACGAGGTCGGCGCGGCGGGCATCGGCCAGCGGCGGGTGCGCCAGTCCAGGTACCAGGTGCGCCCGGTCGCGGGCCCCGTCCCGAGCTGCAGCGCGAAGGTCTTCGGGAGCCCCGCGACCTGGACCGGACGGCCGGCGAGCCCGTTGCGGACCGCGAGCGACCACTGCATCTCCGGGGCCTTGCTCGCCGGCCGCACCGCGACCACGTCGCCGGGTCGGATCCGCCGGTCGAGCGCGGTCAACGGATCGGACGGCCCGCGCCGGGCGGTGAGCGACCAGGTCGCGCCGGGGACGACGACGAATGCCGTCGCCGCGACCGCGGTGACGCCGAGCAGGTGCCGGCGCCGGAGCAACGCTTCGACGAGGAAGGCGATCGCGACGACCGGCGCCCAGGCCATGAGGGTGAACGTGCGGTCGAGCACGACGGGCTCGGCGAGCCCCGCCAGCGCCGCGATCGCGATCGGCACGGCGAAGCACGCCGCCCAGACCCGCGCGAGCGTCCGATCCGTCCGAACGATGACGACGGCACCGGCCACGATCGCAGCCACGACGGTGAAGGTCCATGCCGGGTCGAAGGTCACCGACCGGGCGATCGCGGTGGCGAGGGTGTCGATGCTGGTCGGCGGGATCCACGACGAGTGGCCGCCCCGTGCCTGGACCAGGAAGTGCGGCCCCCAGGTGACGGCCCAGACCCCGACGGCGCCGACGATCGCCGCCCGCCAGCGCCACGCGTGGCGGTCGCGCCGCGCGCCGGCCACGGCGAACAGCCCGGCCGCGAGGAGGAACATCGAGACGTGGGTGTACAGGCCGGCGAGCACGAGCACGCCGAGCAGGGGGGCGTGGTGCCGGGCGGGCGCGCGCAGCCATCGATCCGTGAGCATCGCGATCCCGATGCCGAGCGGCTCCAGCTCGGCGTACATGCGGGCGTCGCGACCGTGGGCGATCTGGAACGCGCTCACCGCGAGGAGTCCGGTGGCCACGACGGCCACCCGGCCCCGGGGCCGGAGCCAGACGGCGAGCAGGACCAGTGCGGCGATCGAGCAGAGCGCGGACGGGAACCGGACCCAGAACTCGCTCATGCCGGCACGGCTGAGCGGCGCGCGCAGCAGGTAGTCCAGCGGTGGGTGCGAGTCGTGTGCGGTCAGGAAGGGGACGAGCCGCCCGACGGGGAGCCGACCGGCCATCGCGGTGAACGACTCGTCGTAGTTCAGCTTCTGCAGTCCCAGGCTCCACAGGCGCAGGACGGCGCCGGCGCCGACGACCGTCACGAGCGCGGCGTCGAGCACGTGATCCCGAACCACGGCCGGCACCACCGGCATCGGTCCGGAGTCGGTCCGCCCGAGCTGGGCACCCGCCGGGTCGAGCGCGATGCTCACGCGGCGACCGGCCTCCCGATCGCCTCGCGGAGTCGGTCGCGCGCACCCCACCAGGTCACTCGCCCGAGCGCCTCGATCGTGATCCGGGTCGACATCTTCGACTCGCCCGCGAGGCGGTCGTTGAACACGATGGGCACTTCCACGACTGTCCGCCCGGACCGGGCGACCCGGTAGGCCAGCTCGATCTGGAACGCGTATCCGGTGGCCTCGGTGGTCTCCGCGTGCACGGCGGCGAGCACATCGGCGCGGAAGGCGCGGAAGCCGGAGGTGAGGTCGTGGACGTCCACGCCGAGGACCGCTCCGGCATAGCGGTTCCCGGAGCGGGACAGCGCCCGACGCCGAGCGGTCCAGCCCGGGATCGTGGCACCGTCGACGTAGCGCGACCCGATCGCGAGAGCTGCGCCGGCCTCGACCGCGCCGACCAGCGCCGGCAGGGCGGCCGGATCGTGCGAACCGTCGGCATCCATCTCGACGAGGACCGAGTAGCCGCGGGTGAGGCCGAACGCGAAGCCGGCCCGGTACGCGGTACCGAGGCCGGCCTTGCCCGGCCGCTGGAGGAGGATGATCCGCCCGAGCTCGGCGCCGAGCGCTTCGACGATGTGGGCCGTCCCGTCCGGGCTGCTGTCGTCGACGACGAGGACGTCGGCGTCGGGGAGCGCGAGGCGTACCTGCCGGAGCGTCCGGCCGATGGTGGCGGCCTCGTCGTAGGTGGGGATCACCACCAGGGTGCGCGAGGGCGTGGGAGCCGTCCCGACGGGCGCGTCGGCCGGGTCGATCCGCTCCAGGACCGCTGGGGGAGTCCGCATGGTCGCTCCTGAACGTGGGGGAGCCCCGCACGGTAGGGAGGACGCGGTCAGGCGCGGCCCACGACGTGGTCAACCGATGGCAAATCCTGCCGCTGGGCTATGACACGCCCGCGGCAGCGTTCAACTGGTCGAGGTGCTCGGTGGCCTCGAGGTACTCGTTCACCCAGCGCTCGATCACGGCGCTCGTCTTCTCGACCTTCTCGAACTGACCGACGACCTGGCCGACGGGGTTGAAGGCGACGTCGACGGTCTGGTCCGGGTACCGGTGGGTGGCCGACACCGCGATGCCCGAGACCATGTACTGGAGCGGCATCCCGAGGGGCTCGGGGTTGCCGGCCGTCTCCCACGCGTCGGTCCAGTCGTTGCGCAGCATCCGGCACGGCTTGCCGGTGAAGGACCGGCTCCGCACGGTGTCGCGCGAGCCGGCCTTCACGTACGCGGCCTGCTGTACCGGCGTGTTCTCCGCCTCCTCGACCATCAGCCACTGCGAGCCCGACCACGCCCCCTGGCAGCCGAGCGCGAGTGCCGCCGCGATCTGCGCGCCGCTGCCGATGCCGCCCGCCGCGAGCACCGGGACCGGCGCGACCTCCTTGACCACCTGCGGCCAGAGCACGATCGAGCCCACCTCGCCGCAGTGACCGCCGCCCTCGCCGCCCTGGGCGATGATGATGTCGACGCCGGCGTCGGCATGCTTGCGCGCCTGGTACGGCGAGCCGCACAGCGCGGCGACCTTGCGGCCCGCGCCGTGGATGAGGTCCATGACCTCCGGCGGCGGAGTCCCGAGCGCGTTCGCGATCAGCGTCATCTTCGGGTGCCGGAGCGCCACCTCGACCTGGGGCGTGGCGGTCGCCTCCGTCCAGCCGAGGAGCTGGAGCGAGTTGTCCTCTCCCTCGGCCGCGAGCGGCACGCCGTGGTCGGCGAGGAGCTTGCGGGCGAAATCGAGATGCTGCTGGGGGACCATGTCCCGGAGCATCGTCGCGAGCTCGTCGCCGGACATGTCGGTGTCCATGCCCTCGTACTTGTTCGGGATGACGATGTCGACGCCGTAGGGGCGGTCGCCGATGTGCTCGTCGATCCACTGGAGCTCGATCTCGAGCTGCTCGGGGCTGAAGCCCACGGCGCCGAGCACCCCGAATCCACCGGCCTTCGACACCGCGACGACGACGTCGCGGCAGTGGGTGAAGGCGAAGATCGGGAACTCGATGCCGAGGTCGTCGCAGATGGGCGTGCGCATCGGATCCTCCAGGAGCCGGCGGTGAAGTAGAACCTGTTCTACCCCGGGGGCGGTTCGGGTGTCGAGTGGTCGCCCGGCGACCACGGCGGCGCCGACGCAAGCGGGGCCGCCGTCCGGCGGCGTCGGCCCTCGCGCGTCCTGGTAGACCGGCACGCCCGAACCCGACTCCGACCGTATCCGGCGGCGGTGGCAGCGGACCGGCCGACCCCGGAATCGAGGACGTGTGGTCTCCCGACCGAGCACCTTGGACGACTTCGTCGAGGAAGCGGGCCGAGCATCCCCGCCTCGGGCGCTGATCGTCGACGCGACCGAGCGCGGGGTGGTCGAGGGTGCCGTCGCCGCGGCGCAGCGCGGCATCATCGTGCCGACGTTCGTCGGGCCGTTGACCGAGGTCCGGGCCGCCGCCGAGTCCGTTCCGGGCGCCACGGACGTCCCGATCATCGATGCGGACGACGCCGCGCAGGCGAGTCGGCGGGCAGTCGAGTTGGTGGTCGGGCACGAGGCCGACATCCTGTGCAAGGGCCACCTCCACACCGATGTCTTCCTGCACCCGATCCTGAGCCGGCTTCGCTCGGCGCATCGGCTCTCGCACGTCTTCCTCGCGGAGCTCCCCGGCTACCCGAAGCTGCTCGGCATCACCGATGCCGTGGTCAACGTCGCCCCCGATCTCGTGGAGAAGGTCGCGATCATTCGGAACGCGATCGAGTTCGCCCATCTGACCGGCCTCGACGAACCCAAGGTCGCGGTGCTCTCCGCCGTCGAGACGGTCTCGCCGGTGATCCCCTCGACGGCGGACGCCGCGGCGCTCGCGGCGATGAACGAGCGCGGCGAGGTGACGGGTGCCGTGGTCGACGGTCCGCTGGCGCTCGACGATGCGGTGTCGGCCGAGGTCGCCGCGGTGAAGGGCATCCGGTCGGTGGTCGCCGGGGACGCCGACTTCCTCGTCGTGCCCGACCTCGACGCGGGGAACATCCTCGCGAAGTCGCTCGAACGCTTGGCCGGCGCGACCCTGGCCGGCATCGTGCTGGGCGCGACCGTTCCGATCGTGCTCACCTCCCGCGCCGAGCCGCCGCGGTCGCGACTGGCGTCGTTCGGGGTCGCCGCGGTCGTCCACCATCGCCGAGTCGCCGAGCTGCAGCGCGGACCATGAGTCGGCGGTCCGGCGCGCGGCCGTGCCGCGGTGGGCGAGAATGACCGCCAGTCGGGGAGGACGAGATGGCGAGTGGGTTCCGCGGGTGGCCGGAGGCGGCGTTCGACTTCTACGCGCGCCTGGAGCTGGACAACACGCGGACGTTCTGGCTCGCGAACAAGGCGGTCTACGAGGACGCGGTGCGGGCCCCGTTCGACGCGCTGTCGGATCGGATCGAATCCGCGCACGGGAGGCTCCGGGTCTTCCGGCCGTACCGGGACGTGCGGTTCTCGAAGGACAAGACGCCCTACAAGACCGCGGCGGGCGCGGTGACCGAGGGTGACGACGGCTCGATCTACTACGTGCAGGTGAGCGCCGAGGGACTCTTCGTCGGGTCGGGCTACTACCACATGGCCTCGGATCAGCTGGAGCGGTGGCGCGCCGCGGTCGACGACCCGCGGAGCGGCTCCGCCGTGGTCCGTGTGGTCGACGCGCTGCGGAAGCGTCGCTTCGACATCGGGTCGATGGACGCGCTGAAGACCGCCCCGCGTGGCTATCCGCGTGACCATCCCCGGGTCGAGCTGCTGCGGATGAAGGGCCTGACCGCGGGGAAGTCGTTCCCGGTCGCGCGCTGGATGCACACCCCGGCCGCCGCCCAGCGCATCGTCGACGTCTGGTCCGAGTGCCGGCTGATGAACCGCTGGCTCGCACGCCACGTCGGCCCGAGCACCCTGCCCCCGCCCGAGCCGGATTGACGCCGGTCCACCTCAGCTGTCCCGGCGTCGTTTGCGCGCGGGTGCCGCGGGGTACCTGGGCGACGTCACGGCGACGAGGTAGGCCTTGGGAGTTCGGGACACACGCCAGCGGGGCGGGTTCGGCCGGGTGACGACGGTGGGTGTCGTCGTCCTGGTCGCTGTCCTCGTCGCGACGGCCGCCGGGTACGTCGTCTGGGACCGGAACTGGCGCCGGGCGTCGCCGCGCAACCCGGGAAGGGACTGCCCCGTGGTCGTGCCGGCGCGCGGCAAACCCATCCTCGCCGCGCCCGGCGTCCACCGCGTGATGCTGATCGGCGACTCGATCATGGTGCAGGCCTCCTGCGCCGTCGCGGAGAGCCTCGCGCCGCTGGGGATCGAGACGTCACGTCACGCGGTGTCGGGGAGCGGGCTCATCACCGGGATGGACTGGGTCACCGCGGTTCGTCCGCTGCTCGCCGCAGAGCATCCCGACATCGTGATGGCGATCTTCGTCGGGAACTACGGCCCGCCCGTGCGTGACGCCGCGGGCCGGCCGATCGTGGCCGGATCACCGGCGTTCCTGGCGGCGTGGCAACGCCGTGCGGTCGCCCTGTCGAAGCAGGTGCACGCGGCCGGCGCCGAGATGTACTGGGTGAGCCCGCCCCCCTTCGCGCTGCCACCGTTTCGGTTCGCGCACAAGCTCTTCGACGGGTACGCGTCGATATCCGGTGATCACACGGTCGACGCCGGCGGTTCGCTCGCCGATACGCAGGGTCACGAGGTCGGCAGCAAGAAGACGTGTGGAAAGGTCGCCGTGATCCGGACGGCGGACGTGGCGCACCTCACGGACGACGGCGCGCGCATCTACGGGCAGACGATCGCGCACGACCTCAGCGCCGGGCTCGGGGTCCGCACGGCCCCCAAGCCGTGTTGACCGAGCGACGCACGGGCTCGCCTACTTCTTCCGCGCCTTGCCCCCTGCGAACAGCTCGCGCCAGCCGGACTCGGAGACCTCCACGTCGAACTTCTTCGCCGCCGCCGTGATCCGCTTCCACGCCCGATCGCGTCCGGCGTCGGACACGCCCTCGACCTGGTCGAAGCGGGCGATCGCGTTCCGCACGTGCCGGGCGTCCGTCAGCGGCTCCTTGCGCTCCTCGGGAAACGCGAAGTCCGATTCGGGGAGGTCGTTCTGCTTTGCGGTCGACAGGCCCGATGACCTCCTGGGGACGGACCCGGCCGTGCGCCCGCGCGCGCTGCGCCGCCCGCGCCTTCTCGAGGTTCCTGCGCGCCGCCGCCTTCTGCTTCGCCGTCGCCATCGTGCCTCCTCGTCGGCTGCCCCGTCCCGGCGCGATGGCCACCCGGATGGCCACGACGCGAACGTCGCCCGTTCCCGCGCCAGAGGTGCGCGGCCGTCGCGCCGCGGGGAGGCGCGTCCACATAGTGTCCGGTGATGCGGACCAGTCGACCCGGCTCGCTCGCCGCGCTCCTCGCGACCGCGGTCGCGGGCGGAGCGCTCGCCGGGGTGCTCGCAGGGTCGTTCCTCTGGCTGGTCGAGACCGGAACCCGACTCGTCTGGTCCGATCTGCCCGACGCGCTCGACGTCGATCCCTACGGATCGTGGTGGCTGTTCGCCATCCCGCTCCTCGGGGGCGTCCTCGTCGGGCTCGGGCAGCGGTGTCTCGGCAACTATCCCCAGCCGCTGGCGCGTGTGATCGCACGTTGGCGTGCGGGGGACCACGTCGATCCGAGGACGACGCCGGCCACCGTCCTCAACTCGCTCGCCGCGCTGGTCACGGGCGGGCCGGTCGGCTTCGAGGCGGCGCTCACCGGGCTCGTCGGTGGCGTCGCGTCGTGGATCGGCGCGCGGATCACGTCGGCCGGCGCCTTCGTCCGCGAGGCATGGGGCACCGACCGCATCGAAGGCCTGCCCGGCGCGCTGCGCGCGCTGCCGTACTGGCTGGCCGGGGTCGCCGGCGTCATGGCGTACCGCTGGCTCCCCTACGGGCAGATCGACCTCGGCTTCCGCTTCGAGCGCTCGATCGGGTTCATGGGGATCGGCGACGCGCTGGTGGTGCTCACGTTCGCGGCGGCCGTCGCGGTCCCGGCCGCCTGGGCCGCGCACGTCGTCGCGCGGTGCGGAGGACGCCATGGTCTTCCGGCGCTCACCGATTCTGGTCGCGATGGCGGCCGGTCTCGTGTTCTCGACGATGGCGCTCGGGAGTCACTTCGTGCTGTTCTCGGGTCAACAGGGGATCCAGGAGCTGGTGCACCTCGGGACGGCGGAGCTCCTGTACCTGACCGTGGCGAAGTGGCTGGCGCTGATCATCGCGTTCGCCGCGGGATGGCGCGGCGGGCCGATCTTCCCGCTCTACTTCGCGGTCTCCGCACTCGCCGTCGTGAGCAACGAGGTGATCGGGATCAACCCGGATCTCGTCATGATCGCCGGGATCGTCGCGGTGAGCGTGGTGTTCCTGAAGGGGAACGTCCCGGCGGCGTTCGTGCTGAGCCTGTACGTGGTCCCACTCTCGTTCAGCGGGGTGATCCTGGTCGGGGCGATCGGCGCCGCGGCGGCGCTCGCGATCGCCGGGAGCCTCGGTGGCCTGCCGGCGCCGCCGGCCGATCCTGACGTCGCGGCGGCCTGAGTCACGCCGCCGGCCGCGCGCCGGTGGCGCGGCGACGGATCTCGTAGGCACAGTGCCGGGCGCCGGCCACCATGTGCTGCACGCGTTCCACGTCCGCATCGGGCAGCACGGTGCGGATGAAGTCGAGTTCGCTGGTGCAGGCCTGCCCGTACCGCAGCGCGACCGCCCAGATCGCACAGTTGTGCTCGACGATGCGATACGCGCCCGGACCGATCCGCTCCGAGGTGGCGAGGTAGCCGTCCTCGTCGAGCACGCGGGTGAGCTCGGCGACCTTCGCGGCGAGGGTGCGCTTGCGCGCGAGCCGCTCGGTCGCGCCCGCCACGCGAGCGTCCCGGCGCTTGGCGAACAAGGCCTCCAACATGGCCGGATCGGTGTCGTCGAGGTATCCGAGCAGCTCGTTCGTGAGCTCGCCGTACGCCTTCGGGAAGAGGCTGTCGGCGGCGGGGGTGACGCTGTAGGAGAGCGCGCGCCGCCCGGCGCGTGCGGTGTCGGGGACCACCTCCTGCGCGTCGACGAGCCCCGTGTCGACGAGCGCGGTGAGGTGCTGGCGCGCGCCGCTGACCGACTGCCCGAGCTGGCCGGCGAGCTGCTCGGCCGTGGCGTGGCCACGACGACGGAGCGCGTACAGGACCGCGCGGCGACCGGCCGGCAGCGTGGCGGTCCGGTCCGTGGCGTTCGGGGTGTCGGTCACGTGCTTCTCTCCGGGACGATCAGGTGGCTGTCGCCGAACTCGTGCCAGAGGAAGCCGAGCTCGATCGCGGCACGGTAGGCGGCGGTGAGGACCTCGCGTGGTGCGAGGGCGCGCAGCATCTCGAGGTGGGTGGACTCGGGCTCGTGCCATCCGGTGAGCAACCCGTCGACCGACGCGACCGGATGGTCGGCGTCCACGAAGGCGTCGGTCCAGCCGCGTCCCGGGTGCACGACGCCGTGCTCGTCGGTGGTCGTGGCGAGTGCCGCGGACGACGGTCGTGCCCGCGGCGACGATCCGGCCTCCCGCGGCTCGTGCCGCGTTGACGGCGGCGGCGGTGCCGGTGGGCACGACGAACTGCTCCGGGTACGGGGCCTCGCCGCCCTCGAGCGACGACACACCGGTGTGGAGCAGCAGGGGGGAGATCCCGACGCCGGCCCGGACGAGCCGGGTCACCAGCCGGTCCGTGAAGGGACGGCTCGCCGACGGCATCTCGGCGCTGCCGGGGGTCCGGCCGAAGACCGTCTGGTACGCGTCGATCGGCCAGTTCGCGGTGCACGTGCCGGTACCGGATCGGTCGGCCGTGGCGGCCGAGGAGCCGCAACGCGGTGTCGACCCCGTCGAGGCGCGCGATCCAGAGCCGCCGGCTGTCGGCGAACGGGGTCAGCAGCTCCGCCGTGGAGCCCCCGGGCAGCGACACCGGCTCGGGCGTCGTGAGCCGCCGTGGTGTGGTCGTGCCGCGGCCGGGGGTGCGAACCTCCACGAGCGCGACACCACCGGGGAGCGTCCCCGAGTAGTGCACGACCACGGGTGTGCCGTCGGCGAGCCGGCCGTCGAGGGCCGCGGGGATCGTGGCGGAGGTGTTCACCACGAGCAGGTCGTCGGGCCGGAGGAACCGGGGGAGGTGGGCGAACGTCGTCGGGACCGGATCGCGGTGGCCCTCGCTGACGAGCAGGCGCACCTCGTCGCGCGCCGGCCCGCGTGCCTCGGGCGGCTCACCGGCCTCGTGCGCAGCGTCCAGCGCGAACGCGAACGGCGTCGCGGTGAGCACCGCGCTCATCGTGCACCCGCCTCGGACGGGACCGCGCGGGCCTCGTAGCGGCCGCTGGGCGCGTCGCCCTCGATCAGCGCCAGGAGCCCGGGAACGCTCGTCGCCGGGTCGGGTCGGTCGGAGATGTCCTCGCCGGGGAACGCGTCCTGGTGCATCTCGGTGCGCATGTCGCCCGGATCGACGACCAGCACCCGCAGGCCGGGTCGCTCGACCGCGAGGACGCGGCTCGCGTGCTCGAGTGCGGCCTTGGCCGACCCGTAGCCGCCCCAGCCCTCGTACGCCTCGACCGCGGCATCGGACGTGATGTTCACGATCGTCGCGCCCGGTGGGAGTTGGGCGTCGAGGCGCTGGGTCAGCGCGATCGGCGCGATGACGTTCGTCTCGAACACGTGCCGGAGCAGGTCGAGGTCGATGCCGTCGAGACGGGGGAGCGGGCTCGCGCCGAGGGTGCTCGCGTTGTTGACGAGCAGTCGCACCGGTCCCAGGGCCGCGGCGGCGTCGGCCAGCGCATCGCGGTGGGCGGGATCGGTGACGTCGCCGGTCACGGCGACCACCTCGGTCTCGCGGGCCAGGGCGTCGGCGGCCTCCTGCAGCCGGTCCGATCGCCGGGCGTCGATCACGAGCCTCCAGCCCCGCGTCGCGAGCCGGGTCGCGAGCGCGAGTCCGAGTCCCCGGGACGCTCCGGTGATCACCGCGACGGGCGGTGGTGTCCTCGCTGATGCCGTCATGGTCGCCTCCTCGCTCGGTGGAGCTCGTCTCGCACGAAAAACAACTCCGTACTGATTCTATTCCGCCGGGGCCGGGTTGTCCCGCGGTCGGCGCTTGACGCAGTACCGACCGGTCGGTATGATCGGGGCATGACCACGACGCCGGGCCCGGACCGCACTGCATCCCGGGGCGAGGCGACGCGCGAGCGCCTCCTCGACGCGGCGCTCGACGTGATCCGGGCCAAGGGCATCACGGCCATGACGATCGACGACCTCTGTGCCGCGGCGGGCGTGTCCAAGGGTGCGTTCTTCCATCATTTCGCGAGCAAGGAGGCGCTCGCCGTCGCCGCCGCCGAGCACTGGTCGGTCACGACGGGCCGGTTGTTCGCGGCCGCGCCGTACCACGACCCCGACGACCCGGCCGAGCGTGTGCTCGCCTACCTCGACTTCCGGGCTTCCCTCATCGGCGATGCCCCCGAGGCCTACAGCTGTGTCGCCGGCACGATGGTGCAGGAGGTCTTCGCGACGAATCCCGCGATCCGGGACGCCTGCCGTGCGGTGATCCTCGACCACGCCGCGACGCTCGAGGCCGACATCGCAGCCGCGCTGCGTGCCGCCGGCGAGGATCCCGCCGAGGCACCGAGCCTGGCGGTCTACACCCAGACCGTGCTCCAGGGCGCGTTCGTCGTGAGCAAGGCCGCGGCCGACCCGGGGGTCGTGCGCGACAGCCTCCGCCACCTGCGCCGGTCCTTCGAGGCGTTGTTCCACCGACCTCCTGTGACGACCGGAAAGGAAGCGAGATGAGACGTCCCGAGCTGCAGACCGCCGCCGACCGCATGACCGAGGTCGCGGGCCGCGTCGACCCGACCGATCTCGGCGCTGCCCACGCCCTGCGCGGCGTACGACGTCGCGGCGTTGCTCGATCACGTCGTCGGGCTGACCGGTGCGTTCACCGATGCCGCGATGAAGACGAACCTCGACCGGGAGGGCCCGCCGCCACCCGGCGACTCGTCGTCCCTGCGCGAGGACTGGGCAACGCAGCTGCCGGCGGCGCTCGCGGCGCTGGTGGCCGCGTGGCAGGACGACACCGCGTACGAGGGCACGACCCGGGCCGGGGGCATCGAGCTCCCCGGATCGGTCGCCGCCGTCGTCGCGCTCGAGGAGCTCGTGGTCCACGGCTGGGATCTCGCGGGGCGACCGGCCAGGAGTACGCCGTCACCGACGACGAGCTGGCCGTGGTCGAAGGATTCCTCGTGCCGTTCGCCGCACCCGAACAGGCCGAGCAGCGCGGCGACGCGTACGCGGCTCCCGTCCCGGTGACCGGCGGCTCCCGACTCGACCGGGTGGTCGCCCTCAGCGGACGCGACCCGGCCTGGCCCACGACCTGAGTACCCCGGGCCCCACCGGGCTCGGCCGACCGAGGAGCGACGACATGCCCACCATCACACCCAACCTCTGGTTCGACACGCAGGCGCTCGACGCCGCCGAGTTCTACGTCTCGGTGTTCCCGAACTCCGCGGTGACCAACGTCTCGCACTACACCGACGCCGGCCCTCGCGAGGCGGGGATGATCCTCACGGTCGACTTCACCCTCGACGGGCAGGGGTACACGGCCATCAACGGAGGTCCCGAGTTCACCTTCGACGAGGCGATCTCGTTGCTCGTCGACTGCGCCGATCAGGCCGAGGTCGACTACTACTGGGAGCGGCTCGGCGACGGCGGCGAGTACGGGCCGTGCGGGTGGCTCAAGGACCGGTTCGGACTCTCCTGGCAGGTCTGCCCCGTCGGGATGCACGAGGCGCTCGCCGACGACGTCGAGCCCGAGCGGCGCACCCGCGCGATGGCCGCCATGTTGCAGATGAGCAAGATCGACGTCGCCACCCTGCAGGCCGCCGCGGCCGGCTGACCTCGCTCCCGGCGTCCAGCGCCGCCACGACCGGGCACCGTGGCGCGACACGCGTCACGGGCCGGTCGAGGTGGGTCCGAGGGGTTCGGGATCCGTCGTGTCGGAGTGACGTTGCACGCCCACGCGGCGGCTCATGAGCAACCGGGCCAGGACGAAGAGCGCGATGCCGTAGATCGAGGCCAGCAGGATCGGCCACGCGATGGGACCCTCGGCACCGAGGCTCGAAGCGATCAGCTCCCGGGGGCCGTAGAACGGAAGGACCCGGGCCACGGGCGAGGTCGGCTCGACCGCCAGCTGCATCCCCACGACGCCGATGAGGACGAGCGTGCCCTCGAGCTCACGGGGCACGGCCGCGCCCACTGCCAGCCCGAAGGGGATGGACTGCAGTGCGACGGCGGCCAGCCCGGCGAGGGTGAGCCACGGTCGGGCCGGATGGGAGACGGTCGTCATCAGGACGCTGAACCCGGCGGCGATCGCGACGCCCATCGGCGCGAGGAAGAGCAGCCGCCCCAGCAACAGCTCGTGCGGTCGGTACCCGGCCAGGACCAGTCGCTGGTCGACCTCGCCCGAGGACAACACCGAGAAGAGGGTGGCGCCCGACACCGCGAAGGCCATGCCCACGCCTCCCGCGACGATCGACTTCTCGCCGCTGCCCGACGACGCCAGATAGAAGCTGAGGGGCAGCGCCACGAGCAGCGCGAGCGCCGCGTGTCGCTTCGTGAGGTCCCGACCGTGCATCTCCGCCATGATCAGGATGCGGCGGAACGAGCTCATCGACCGGTCCCCGGGAGTGCCCGCGAGGGGTGCGCGGGGAGCTCGACCACCCGGTCCACCCGCTCGAGCTCCGCGAGCATGTGCGTGACGACGACCACTGCCTTGCCGGCGTCCCGCCACGTCTGGCAATGGTCCCAGAAGTTCACGTAGGTCCCGCGGTCGAAGCCCTGGTAGGGCTCGTCGAGGAGGAGGATCGTCGGATCGGCGAGGAGCGCGAGCGCCAGGTTCAGCTTCTGGCGGGTTCCTCCGGAGAGGTCGCGGGTCACTGCCCGATCGGTCGAGGGGAAGCCGAACTCCTGGAGGATCTCGTGGCCGCGCCGCAAGGACTCCGCCCGGTCGATTCCCGCGCCGCGACCGAACATGACGAGGTGGTCGTCTGCGGTGAGCAGCTCGAACAGTCCGGGGATCTGCGGGCAGTACCCGATCCGACCCCCGACGGTCACCGACCCCGCGTCCGCCCGGATCAGCCCTGCACAGATGCGCATGAGCGTCGTCTTGCCCGCGCCGTTCTCTCCCGTGAGCGCGATGACCTCCCCGCCGTGGACCACGAGGTCGACGTCGTGGAGGATCACCGTGCGCCCGAAGCGCTTCGCGACCTTGGAGACGACGAGCGCCGGCGCGGACGCGTCGCGGCGTCTCACCTCTCGTGGTCCACGGTCCGGCCGTCGACAACGGGGATCAGCCGGTCTGCATGTCGGTTGAGGCGCTCGTCGTGGCTGACGGCCAGGATCGTCGTCCCGGCCCCGATGAGCTCGGCGAACATCTGGAGGACGACGTCGGTGGAGACCTCGTCGAGGCTTCCGGTCGGCTCGTCCGCCAGCAGGATCTGCGGGTCGTTGGCCAGGGCCCGCGCGACCGCGACCCGTTGCCGCTCGCCGCCGGACAGCGTGGCGGGATGCTCGTCGGTCCGGTGCGCCAGCGCGAGCCGCTCCAGCAGCTCGTCGGCGCGGGCGACTCGTTGACGGCGGCGCCGATGGGTCCCGAACATCGCGGCTTCGACGTTCTCCCGGGCGGTGAGCCGCGGGATGAGGTTGTGCAGCTGGAAGATGATTCCGACGTCCTTGCGCCGGTAGCGGCTCAAGCCGTGGGCGTGGTGCCCGAGCCGGTGGCCGGCGACGACGATCTCACCCTGGTCCGGGCTCTCGAGTGCGGCGAGCAGGTGGAGGATCGTGGACTTGCCCGAGCCCGACGGTCCGACGAGGACCGCGAACTCGCCGTGCGCGATCTCCAGGTCGATGCCGTCGAGCACCGAGAGCCGCCCGTACCGCTTGGTGAGCTGCTTCGCGAAGATCGCCGTGCCGTCGTCGGGGGGTTCGGTCCGTCTGCTACTCACGGCGCACCGCCTTGAGCGGAGCGAGGAACGCCGCGCGCAGCGCCGGATAGAGCGCGCCGATGAACGCGACGAGCACACCGAACGCGAGCGACCGGACGAAGACCGCGGAGTCGTAGGTCGGGACGAAGATGCCGCGCAGCTGCCGAAGGTGCTGGAGGACGTTGATCGCCGCCCAGCCCACCGCCATCCCGATGATGGCGCCGAGCAGGCTGACGAGGAGCGCCTCGCCGATCACGAGGCCGATGACACGGCGGCGTGTCCAGCCGATGGATCGGTAGATCCCGAACTCGCGCATCCGCTCGAAGAAGGAGAGCAGGGACGTGTTCAACACCCCGGTGATCGCGATCATGGCCGCGAGGATCGATCCGCCGGTGTTGGCGGCGGAGATCAGCGTCAGGTTCCGGTCCGCGCGGCCGTAGTCCTGGGCGGACTGGATCGTGGTGAGCTGTGCGAACTGGTGCTCGATCGCCTTGCGGACCGTCGGGATGGATGCGCCGGCGTCGACCTTGACGAAGCCGAGCGAGACCTGTCCCGACAGCCGGTTCAGTCCCTGGAGCGCGGAGAGCGGGAACATGATCGTGCTGTTCCCGAAGGAGACGTTCGTCGAATAGAGGCCGACCACGTGGTACGAGTGGTTGTCGATGACGATCGTGTCGCCGACGCGCTTGCCGACGTTCTTGGCGAACGTGTAGCCGAGCATCACCTGGTTCGTCGCGTTGGTGGCGTACGACTGCCCGTGGAGGATGTTGACACCGAAGGGCGCCTGGTCCGTCGGGGCGAGACCGACCTCGATGACGAGCGGGTTGTTCGAGTCGTAGGAGTCGGTCGAGATCAACGCCCCGACCGCGCGATCCACGCCCGGGATCCGGTTGATGGAGGCGATGTCGGCCTCGCTGATCGTGCTGTTGATGAGGTCGTTGGTGTTTCGCTGGGCGACGGTGAAGTCCGCGTTCCCGACCTTGAGGAGTTCCGTCGCGGTGGTCTTCAGGCTCACGGTCAGGACGCCGAGGGCGACGACGGCGGCGACGCCGATCGCGACCGCCAGCGCCGTCAGGCCCGCGCGCAGCGGCCGGGCGCGAATCTGGCGGAGGATCAGACCCACGAACGTCATACGCGGGCAGCCTCGCGCGGTTCCGGGCTCCGGCGACAAGCGGCCCCACGGCGACCGTCCCCGACGTCGAGGATCCCGGGGGGATGGGCGCGCTGGAGAGAACCGGTGACATCCGCCAAGATGACGACGATCCGTGTCGGTCGGAGATCGGAGGTTCCCGCCTTGACCGTCTGGGCAGTCGATCCGGAGCTGGTCCACCGGTTCGATGCCGCCCACCTGGTGCGCGACGCCGACGGCAAGTGGCGGGATCCCCGGCCGGCGTCGTCGTGACCGCCGACACGGAGCTGCAGACGCTCAGCCTTGCCGAACTCGAGCAGCGCCTCGAGTCGTCGCCGGACGGTCTCGGCCAGACCGAGGCCGAGGAGCGTCTGGTCCGCGACGGACCCAACGAGATCGAGGAGCAGCAGGCCAACGCGATCCTGCAGTTCCTCACCTACCTGTGGGGACCGATCCCCGCGATGATCGAGATCGCGGTGGTCCTGTCAGCGGTCGCCGGGCACTGGCCGGATTTCTTCATCATCCTGGTGCTGCTCATGGCCAACGCCGTGGTCGGGTTCTGGGAGGAGCACCAGGCCGGCAACGCGATCGCGGCGTTGAAGGCGAACCTGGCGATCACGGCGAGGGTCCGCCGCGACGGGAGCTGGCTCACCCGGCCCGCACGCGAGCTGGTGCCGGGCGACGTGATCCGGCTGCGCGTGGGCGACATCGTCCCGGCCGATGCCCGCCTGATCGACGGTGACCCGATCGAGGTGGATCAGTCGGCGCTGACCGGAGAGTCGTTGCCGGCGACCCGCCGGCCGGGAGAGGCGATCTTCTCCGGGTCGATCGTCCGCCAGGGCGAGAGCAACGCCCTCGTCTACGCCACCGGCGCCGGGACCTACTTCGGCACGACGACCCAGCTGGTGCAGGAGGCCCGTACGACCAGCCACTTCCAGCGGGCCGTGTTGAGGATCGGCAACTCCCTGATCGTCCTGGCGGCGGCGCTCGTGGCCGTGATCATCGTCGTGGCGGTCTTCCGGGGCGACGCGATCCTGACGACGGTGCAGTTCGCGCTCGTGCTGACGGTGGCCGCGATCCCCGTGGCGATGCCGACGGTGCTGTCGGTGACGATGGCGGTCGGCGCTCGCGTCCTGGCCCGGCAGCAGGCGATCGTGAGCCGGCTCGCGGCCATCGAGGAGCTCGCGGGCGTCGACGTGCTCTGTGCGGACAAGACGGGCACCCTGACCCAGAACTCGTTGACGCTGGGCGACCCCTTCGCCGTCGTCGGCGTCACCGTCGAGCAGGTCGTCCTGTGCGGGGCCCTGGCCTCGCGGGCCGACAACGACGACCCGATCGATCTCGCGGTGCTCGGTGGCCTTTCCGATGACCAGGTGCTGCAGGCGTACCAGATCCGCCACTTCCAGCCGTTCGACGCCGTGCGCAAGCGCACCGAGGCGACGGTCGTGGATGCGGACGGCGCGACGTTCACGGTGACGAAGGGCGCACCGCAGGTCATCCTGGCGCTCGCCGCCGACACCGCCGACGTCGAGTCGGCGGTCGACGACGCGGTCAACGCCTTCGCGGCGCGGGGGTTCCGTTCGCTCGGCGTCGCCCGATCCGACGGCGACGACGCCGGTGGGTGGCGGTTCCTCGGCGTCCTGCCGCTCTTCGATCCGCCCCGCGCCGACGCCGCGTCGACGATCTCCACCGCGAGCCAGATGGGTGTGGCGGTGAAGATGGTCACCGGGGACGCGCTGGCCATCGCCCAGGAGACGGCCAAGAAGCTGGGGACGGGGTCGGACATCCTCGATGCCGCCGTCCTCGGTGACGGCGCGGGCGAGGACGACGCCTCGGTCGCCGCGGCGATCGACGGCGCCGACGGTTTCGCCCAAGTGTTCCCCGAGCACAAGTTCCGCATCGTCGAGGTCCTGCAGCAGCGCGGACACATCGTCGGGATGACCGGCGACGGCGTGAACGACGCTCCCGCGTTGAAGAAGGCCGACTGTGGCATCTCGGTCTCGGGCGCGACGGACGCGGCGCGCGCGGCTGCTTCCATCGTGCTGACGACACCGGGCCTGTCCGTGATCATCGATGCGATCAAGGAGAGCCGGAGGATCTTCCAGCGGATGAACAGCTACGCCATCTATCGGATCGCCGAGACGCTGCGCGTGCTCCTGTTCATCACCTTCGCCATCCTGGTCTTCGACTTCTACCCGCTGACCGCGGTGATGATCGTGATCCTGGCGCTGCTCAACGACGGTGCGATCCTGTCGATCGCCTACGACAACGTCCAGTACGAGCAGCAACCCGAGGCCTGGAACATGCGCGTGGTGCTCGGAATCGCTGCGGTGCTCGGTGTCATGGGTGTCGTCTCGGCGTTCGGCTTGTTCGCACTCGCGGAGAAGGTCTTCGACCTCGACCGTCACCACATCCAGACGCTCATGTACCTGAAGCTGTCCGTCGCCGGGCACCTCACCATCTTCCTGACGCGCACGCGCGGCCCGTTCTGGTCGACACGTCCGGCGCGCGTGTTGTCGGTCGCGGTGTTCGGCACCCAGATGGTGGCGACCCTGCTCGCGGTGTACGGCGTGTTCATGACGCCGCTCGGCTGGAGTTGGGCGCTGTTCGTGTGGGGGTACGCACTGGTGTGGTTCCTCGTGAACGACCGCGTGAAGCTCCTCGCCTATCGGTTCCTCGACGCCGCGAGCACCCGAACGTCACCGCCGGCGGTGGCCCCGCATGACTGACCCGAGCGGTCGGACCGTCGCGAGCTCCGGGTGGCACGAGCGCGACCGGGTGGTGACGCTCGGGTTGCCGCGATCGATCCGGGCGTGCCTGTTCGACCTCGACGGTGTCCTGACCCGGACCGCCGCGGTGCACGCGGCCGCGTGGAAGGAGATGTTCGACCGCTACCTGCGAGCCCGGGCCGAGCAGACAGGGGCGCCGTTCGTCGCGTTCGACGCGGTCGACGACTACGACACCTACGTGGACGGCAAGCCTCGGGCCGACGGCACGCGGTCCTTCCTCGCCTCGCGTGGCATCGAGCTTCCGGAGGGTGGCCCGGAGGACGCGCCCGACGCCGAGACGGTGCAGGCCCTCGGACGTCGAAAGAACGAGATCGTGCTGCGCCGGATCCGCACCGACGGCGTGGAGCCCTACGAGGGCTCCGTCCGCTTCGTCCGCGCGGCGCGGGCCGCCGGGATCCGCCGGGCCGTGGTGTCCTCGAGCGCCAACTGCGCCGCCGTGCTCGCGGCGGCGGGCATCGCGGACCTCTTCGAGGTGCGCGTCGACGGCAGGACCGCCGCGCGGGACCGCCTCGCCGGCAAGCCGGCACCGGATTACTTCCTTGCGGCGGCTCGCGAGCTCGGGGTGGCCCCGGCTGCCGCGGCGGTGTTCGAGGATGCGCTGTCCGGGGTCGCGGCGGGTCGCGCCGGGGCGTTCGGCTTGGTGGTCGGAGTCGACCGGGTCGGGCAGGCGGACGAGCTGCACGCGCACGGCGCCGACGTCGTCGTGGCGGACCTCGCCGAGCTGCTGGGTGCGCCATGATCAACCATCCGGCATTCCGCGTCGAGCCTTGGTGTCTTCGTGCGACCGGGCTGGACCTCGGCGTGCTGGCCCAGGCGGAGTCGCTGTTCTCGCTGGCCAACGGGCACATCGGCTGGCGCGGGAACCTCGACGAGGGCGAGCCCGACGGGCTCCCGGGCTCGTACCTGAACGGCGTGTACGAGCTGCGCCCGTTGCCCTACGCCGAGGCCGGGTACGGGTACCCGCAGTCCGGACAGTCGCGGATCAACGTGACCAACGGCAAGGTCATCCGGCTGCTGGTCGACGACGAGCCCTTCGACGTTCGCCACGGCGAGCTGCGCGCGCACGAGCAGTGCCTGGACTTCCGGGCCGGCGTGCTCCGGCGCGTCGTCGAATGGGTGTCGCCGGCCGGCCGGGGGGTCCGGGTGTCCTCGACCCGGCTGGTGTCGCTCGCGCAGCGGTCGATCGCGGCGATTCGCTACGAGGTCGAGCCCCTCGACGGTCCCGTGCGGCTCGTGGTGCAGTCCGAGCTCGTTGCCAACGAGCAGCTCCCGGCGGCCGGCGGCGATCCTCGGGTCGAGGCGGCGCTCGAGGCTCCACTGGTCGGTGAGGCACACGCAGCCGGCGGTACCGGTGCCGGATTGGTGCACTCGACCTGCCGGAGCGGACTGCGGATCGCCGCGGTGATGGACCACGTGGTGGAAGGTCCCGCTTCGACCGACGTCGAGGCGGAGAGCCTCCCGGACCTGGGTCGGGTCACGGTGACCGCGGTCCTCGAGCCCGGTCAACGGCTGCAGCTGGTGAAGTTCGTCGCGTACGGGTGGTCGGCCTCCCGGTCGCTGCCGGCCGTCCGCGATCAGACCGACGCCGCGCTGGCCGGTCGCGCGCGACCAGGGCTGGGACGGGCTGCTCGCCGAGCAGCGGGCCCTCCTCGACGCGTTCTGGGAGCGGGCCGATGTCGAGGTCGACGGCGATGCCGAGATCCAGCAGGCGGTGCGGTTCTCGCTGTTCCACGTGCTCCAGGCCGGCGCCCGGTCCGAGGGCAGCGCGATCGCGGCCAAGGGTCTGACCGGACCGGGCTATGACGGTCATTGCTTCTGGGACACCGAGGCGTTCGTGCTGCCGATGTTGACCTACGTCGCGCCCGAGACCGTCGCGAACGCCTTGCGCTGGCGTCATTCCACGGTGGACATGGCCACCGAGCGGGCCGAGCAGCTCGGCCTCCGCGGCGCCGCGTTCCCCTGGCGGACCATCCACGGCGAGGAGTGCTCCGGCTACTGGCCCGCGGGCACGGCCGCGTTCCACGTCAACGCCGACATCGCGGATGCCGTGATCCGCTACGTCGATGCAACCGGCGACGACAGCTTCGAGCACACCGTCGGCCTCGAGCTGCTGGTCGCGACCGCCCGGCTGTGGTGCTCCCTGGGCCATCACGACGCCCGAGGGGCGTTCCGCATCGACGGCGTGACCGGGCCCGACGAGTACAGCGCCATCGCCGACAACAACGTCTACACGAACCTGATGGCCCGACGGAACCTGCGCGCGGCGGCCGCGGTCGCCAGCCGATATCCGGACCGGGCCGTCGAGCTCGGTGTCGACGACGAGGAGAAGGCCCGCTGGCGCGACGCCGCCGCGAGGATGGCGGTCCCGTACGACGCCGCGCTCGGCGTGCACCCGCAGGCGGAGGGCTTCACGGATCACCAGGTATGGGACTTCGCGGGTACCGGCAGCTCGCAGTACCCGCTCATGCTGCACTTCCCCTACTTCGACCTGTACCGCAAGCAGGTCGTCAAGCAGGCCGATCTCGTCCTGGCGATGCACCGCTGTGGTGACGCGTTCACCGCGGAGCAGAAGTCCGCGAACTTCGGCTACTACGAGCGGATCACCGTCCGGGACTCCTCGCTGTCGGCCTGCATGCAGGCCGTGATCGCCGCGGAGGTCGGCCATCTCGACCTTGCGTTCGACTACCTCGCCGAGGCGGCGCTCATGGACCTCGACGACCTCGAGCACAACACCCGTGACGGTCTGCACATGGCGGCCCTGGCCGGAACGTGGATCGCGCTGGTGTCGGGCCTGGCGGGCATGCGGGACCACGGCGGTCAGCTGAGCTTCGCGCCTCGGCTGCCTCCCGACCTCTCCCGGCTCGCGCTCAAGGTCTCGCTCCGGGACCGACGCCTCTCGGTCGACGTCGGGCCGGTGACCGCCACGTACACCGTGCTCGTCGGTGAGCCACTCGACGTGACCCACCACGGGACGTCGATCACGGTGCCGTCCGCGCACGCCGTCACGGTCCCGATCCCCCCACCGCCCGCGCCGGCCCCGACCCCGACCCAGCCGCCCGGACGCGCGCCGGTCCGGCCGTCTCCGATGGCCCGGGGCCGCTCCGACGTCGGCGTCGCGGGTGCGAGCTCGCACGACCGGCGCTGACGCGGGTTCGACGGCGACTCCCGGCGCGGCAACGATGCGGTCCATGGACGCGGTGCCCGGCGCCGGGGATCCCGAACCCGGGTGGTCCGGGCTCGGGTGCGCCGAGGCGGCGGTGGTCGGTCCGGATGGCGTGCTCGAGCGACTCGGCGTGGGCCCGGCCGGGTTGGGCGCCGACGAGGTGGCCCGGCGCCGCGCGCTGGTCGGCCCGAATGCCGTGCGCACGCATCGGACGCGGTGGTGGGTCGTGCTCGGTCGCCAGCTGCGCAGCGCCCTCCTCTTGCTCCTCGCGATCACCGCGGTCGTGTCGTTCTTCGTGGGCGATCGCTCCGACGCGGCGATCATCGCCGCCATCCTGTTGCTCTCGGTCGGGCTCGGCTTCGTGAACGAGCTCCGCGCCGAGCTGGCGGCGCAAGCGCTGCACTCCCGGATCCGTCATGACGTCGTCGTGCGTCGCGACGATCACGTGCAGACCGTCGAGGTCGCCGAGCTGGTTCCCGGCGACGTGGTCCGCCTCGCGATGGGCGCGATCGTGCCCGCGGACGTCCGGGTGCTCACCGCCGACGGGCTCGAGTGCGACGAGTCCGTGCTGACCGGCGAGTCGTTGCCCGCGGAGAAGTCGTCCGCGGCAGTCGCGGCGGGGACGGAGCCGGACGCGACGAGTGCGTGCGCGTACATGGGGACGGTCGTCCGCGCCGGTACCGGGGAAGGGGTCGTGGTCGCGACGGGTGGACGCACGGAGTTCGGGCGGATCGCCCTCGGTCTGGGCGAGCGCCTCGAGCAGACCGAGTTCCAGGCGGGCCTCCGACACTTCTCGGTCCTGCTGGTCCGGGTCGCGGGGGTGCTGACGACGTCGATCTTCGCGATCAACGTGCTCCTGTCGCGACCCCTGCTCGAATCACTGCTCTTCTCGTTGGCCATCGCGGTCGGTATCACGCCCCAGCTGCTGCCGGCGGTCGTGACGACCAGCCTCGCCGCGGGATCTCGCCGCCTCGCCCGGAAGCACGTGTTGGTCAAGCGGTTGGTGTGCATCGAGGATCTCGGCGACGTCGAGGTGCTGCTGACCGACAAGACCGGCACCCTCACCGAGGGGCGCATCACCTTCGAGCGGGCGGTCGACGAGGACGGCGCGGTGTCCGCGGAGGTGCTGGATCTCGGTCTCGTCTGCAACGAAGCCGTGATCGAGGGCGGGGTCCCGGTCGCCGGGAGCCCGCTCGACCTGGCCCTCTGGGAGGCTCGTGACCAGTCGGCGGCGGCGAGCCTGCCGACCCGACTGGCGATGCTCCCGTTCGATCACGAGCGCCGGATGACGTCGGCGCTGATCGAGGATCCCGACCGCGGCCGGCTCCTGGTGACCAAGGGGGCGCCCGAGAGCGTGCTGGCCCGCTGCGCCCAGGTGTCCCCCACGGCGCGACGGACGCTCGACGCCGAGTTCGGTGCGGGGGGCCGCGTGGTCGCCGTCGCGTCGCGTCCGGCCCCGGGGGTGACCGGCGTCGCGGCCGGCGACGAGACCGATCTGACCCTTGCGGGCTTCCTGGTCTTCCTCGACCGCCCGAAGGCGGACGCCGCAGCATCCCTGCGCCGCCTCTCCGAGCTCGGGATCACCGTCAAGGTGGTGACGGGCGACAACGCGATCGTGGCGCAGAAGGTGTGCCGGGATCTCGGTGTCGACGTCGCCGGCACGCTCACCGGTGCCGAGGTCGAGGCGCTCGACGACGACACGCTCCGAGCCCGGGTGGTCCGGACGACGATCTTCGCCCGGGTCAGCCCGGAGCAGAAGGCCCGTCTGGTCCGGGCCCACCGCAATGCGGGCCGGGACGTCGCCTTCCTGGGCGACGGCGTCAACGACGCGGTGGCACTCCATGCGGCCGACGTCGGGATCTCGGTCGAATCGGGTGCCGACGTGGCCAAGGACGCGGCGGACATCGTCCTGCTCGAGAAGGATCTCGATGTCCTGGCCGACGGCGTGGCGGAAGGTCGACGGACGTTCGCGAACACGATCAAGTACGTGTTGATGGGCACGTCGTCGAACTTCGGGAACATGTTCAGCGCCGCGATCGCGTCGACCTTCTTGTCGTTCCTGCCGATGCTCCCCTCACAGATCCTGTTGAACAACCTGCTCTACGACTCGAGCCAGATGACGATCCCGTCGGACCTGGTCGACCCCGAGATGGTGGTCCGCCCGTCGCACTGGGACATCCGCTTCATCCGCCGCTTCATGTTGTTCTTCGGTCCGATCAGCTCCCTGTTCGATTTCGTCACCTTCGCGTTGATGCTCTGGGTCTTCCGTGCCGGGCCGAGCCTGTTCAGGACGGGTTGGTTCGTCGAGTCGTTGGCCACCCAGACGCTCGTCGTCTTCGTGATCCGCACGCGCCGGGTGCCCTTCTGGCGGAGCCGGCCCAGCCTTGCGATGGTCGTGGGGGTGCTCGCCGTCGTCGCGATCGGTGTCGCCCTCCCGTATTCGCCCGTGGCAGGGGATCTCGGCTTCCGGGCGCTCCCGGTCGTGTTCTTCCTCGCGCTGGCCGTGATGGTGGCGTCGTATCTGGCGCTCGTCGAGGTCGCGAAGCGGCGCTTCTTCGAACAGGACCCGGGCCCGGCTCCGCGCCCGCGCGACCGGGCGTCGCGCCGCCGGCGGCGGGTGAAGCGGAGGGCGGCGCGCTGGACCCGCCCGGAGCCGCTCGGCGCGTCGCCGTCGGCGTCGAGCGCCTGAGCGCACGAGTTTCGGTCCGCCGACCGTGCGCATCGGGTTCGGACCCCGGGGACGGTGGAGCTTCCGGCGTTCCCCCCGGTCCGGGCCGTTCGTCCCTGGACCTCGGGCCCGGGAGGTGGTTGGGTCGAGCCATGCCCGACACCACGGTCCCCACCACCTCCGGCCGCCCGGCCGCCCGCGCATCGGGCGTCCGCTGGTTCCGCGAGCTCGGCCGAGGAGATGTGGCCGCCGCGGGCGGGAAGGGCGCCAACCTCGGTGAGCTGACGCGCGCGGGGCTTCCGGTGCCGCCCGGGTTCGTGGTGATCGCCGACGCGTATCTCCAGGCGGCGGACTCCGCAGGAGTACGCGACGAGCTCCGCCGAATCGGTGAGGAGCTCGATACGGACGACCTCCCGGCGCTCGACGCCGCGGCCGCTCGTGGGAGGGCGCTCGTCCACTCCATGGAGATTCCCGACGGGCTGCGGACCGAGCTGCTCGCCGCGTATCACGAGCTCGGACCGGACACCCGCGTGGCCGTCCGCTCGTCGGCCACGACGGAGGACACCGCCTCGGCCTCGTTCGCGGGCATGAACGAGACGTTCACCAACGTCCTCGGCGACGACGAGCTGGCTCGGCGAGTCGTGGACTGCTGGGCGTCGATGTTCGGCGCGCGGGTGCTCGCGTACCGCGCGAGGCAGGGTGTCCGGGACGAGCCCGCGATCGCGGTCGTCGTGCAGCGGATGGTCGATGCGGATCGCTCGGGGGTGATGTTCTGCGTCGACCCGGCAACGGGCGACCGGACGCGCGTCGTGATCGAGGCCGCCCGCGGTCTGGGCGAGGTCGTGGTGGGCGGCCTCGTCGAACCCGACACCTACACGGTGGCGAAGGACGGTCCCCGCCTGCTCGACGCGCACATCGGGCACCAGACGTTCATGATCGATCGGGGCCCCGACGGTCACGACCGAAGGAGCGAGGTGAGCGCGGAGGTGGCGGCGACGCGGGTCCTGACCGATGCCGAGGTGCTCGATCTCGCGCGCCTCGCGGCGCACGTCGAGGAGCACTACGGGGAGCCGCAGGACACCGAATGGGCCATCGAGGACGGCGCGACGTTCCTGGTGCAGTCCCGGCCGATCACCACCCTGCTCCCCCCGGGCCCATCCGACACGGCGGAGTCGGCGGGCGCGAACGTCCGCGCCGAGCCGCTCGTGACCGGCCTGGCCGCCGCCCCGGGGATCGTCGCCGGGCGCGTGCGGGTCCTGCGGAGCGCGGACGAAGGGGCGAACCTGGAGGCCGGCGAGATCCTGGTGGCGCCCATGACCTCGCCGGACTGGGTGCCCACCATGCGGCGGGCCGCGGCGTTGGTGACCGACCGCGGCGGCGTCACGTGTCACGCCGCGATCGCGAGCCGTGAGATGCGCGTCCCGTGCGTCGTCGGGACCCGCCGGGGAACCGAGGTGCTGCGGGAGGGAGAGCTCGTCACCGTCGACGGCGCCGCGGGCGCGGTGTTCGCCGGCGACGTGACGGGCGCTCTCCGTGCCCCGGGGCCGGCGACCGTGTCGGCCCCCGGCGCGGCGCCCACCACGGCGGGCGCGCCGGAGGCGCTCGGGACCCGGGTGTACGCGAACCTGGCCATCGCAGATCACGCCGGAAGAGGTCGCGGCCATGGCCGTCGACGGTGTCGGCCTGCTCCGGGCGGAGTTCATGATCGCCGACGCGCTCGATGGCGAGCACCCGCGCAGTCTCATGGCGCGCGGGGCGAGCAACGAGTTCCTGGAGCGGATGTCGGCGTCGTTGCTCCGGATCACCAGGGCCTTCGCGCCGCGACCGGTCGTGTATCGCACGATCGACTTCAAGTCGAACGAGTTCCGTCATCTCCGCGGCGGTGAGCAGTACGAGCCGGTCGAGGACAACCCGATGATCGGCTACCGGGGCTGCTACCGCTACGTCCGCGAGCCGGACCTCTTCGCGCTCGAGCTCGAGCTCCTCGCCCGGGTGCGCGAGGAGACGCCGAACCTGCACCTCATGATCCCGTTCGTGCGGACCCGGTGGGAGCTCGAAGCCTGCCTCGAGCTCGTCGACGCGAGCCCGTTGGGGCGCCAGCGCGGTCTGCACCGGTGGGTCATGGCCGAGGTCCCATCGGTCGTCTACCGGATCCCCGAGTACGCCGCGCTCGGCATCGACGGTGTCTCGATCGGCTCGAACGACCTGACCCAGCTCATGCTGGGGGTCGATCGGGATTCGGAGATCTGCGCAGAGCTCTTCGACGAGTCGGACGCGGCGGTGCTGGACGCGATCCGGAACATCGTCACCGCCGCGCGCAGTTCCGGGATGACCTCGTCGCTGTGCGGGCAGGCGCCCTCGACGAAGCCGGAGTTCGCCGAGCATCTCGTGCGGTACGGGATCACCTCGATCTCGGTGAATCCGGACGCGGTCGAACGGGCCCGATCGGTGATCGGCGCGGCCGAGCGCCGCCTGGTCCTCGAGGCGGCGCGCCGGTCGGGGTGACCGGGCGCTGCCCGGTCGGTGTCGCCGGTCGCGCCGGTGAGGAGACGACCGACGCGCCGACCGTCGGCCGGCGCGTGCCCCGCGCGGTCGGGTCCGGGCTAGGTTCTGAGCGATGCTTCCGCGCGTACGACCGGGGCGGGTCGTTGCCGGCACCGTGCTCGTGGCCGTCCTCGCCGGTTGTCGCGGCGACCTCGGCGAGAAGCGCGGCGCGACCACCCAGAGCGGCCAGATGGGCGACCTGTGGCGGGTCAGCATGTGGATCGCGATCGGCATCGGCGCCCTCGTCGTCTCCCTGATCATCTGGTGCGTGCTGCGGTACCGCCCGGCGCGGTCGTGAGGGGATCCCGAGCCAGCGTCAGTACAACGTCCCGCTCGAGATCACCTACACCGCGATCCCGATCGTGATCGTGCTCGGGCTGTTCGTCGCCTCGTGGTCGGTCCAGAACCGCGTCGACGCGCTGAGCGCGCATCCGTACGTGACCATCGACGTCCGAGGATTCCAGTGGCAGTGGCAGTTCCACTACCGCGGCGAGGGCATCACGATCACGGGGTTGCCCGAACGCACGCCCGTCATGGTCGTGCCGGTCCATCGCACGATCCGCTTCGTGCTCACCTCACGCGACGTGATCCACTCGTTCTACGTGCCGCAGTTCCTGTTCAAGCGCGACGTCGTCCCCGGGCGTGGACAACCAGTTCGAGATCACCGTGGACCGAACCGGGCTGTACAAGGGGTATTGCGCGGAGTTCTGCGGCCTCGACCACTCCCGGATGACCTTCGCGGTGCGCGCCGTCTCCGACTCGGCGTACCGGAGCTGGGTCTCGGACCACGGGGGCCGCGGATGACCGTCACGCTCGACCGACCCGACGCCGAGGACGTCCCCGAACCGGCCGCGGCGACCGGGATCCTCCGCTGGATCACGACGACCGACCACAAGCGGATCGGCCTCAGCTACATCTTCACGGCGATCGCCTTCTTCTGTCTCGGTGGCGTCCTCGCGCTCGCCATCCGGACGCAGCTGGCGCAGCCGAACGAGCATCTCGTGGATCCTCAGACGTACAACGAGTTCTTCACGATGCACGGCAGCATCATGATCTACCTGTTCGCGGTGCCGTTCGCGTTCGGACTCGCGAATTACCTGGTGCCGTTGCAGGTCGGTGCCCCGGACATGGCCTTCCCGCGTCTCAACGCGCTGGGGTACTGGCTCTACCTCTTCGGTGGCCTCACGATGATCTCGGGCTTCCTCACCGCGAGCGGTGCCGCGAGCTTCGGGTGGTTCGCGTACGCGCCGCTCTCGGGCGCGGTCTACTCACCGGGCGTCGGCCCCGATCTCTGGATCATCGGCGTGCTCGTGACGAGCACGGCGGGGGTGCTGACCGCGGTGAACCTCGTGACGACCGTCTTCATGCTGCGGGCCCCGGGCATGACGATGTTCCGCATGCCGATCTACACGTGGAACATGCTCGTGACGAGCATGTTGGTGCTGCTCACGTTCCCGGTGCTCACCGCCGCACTGGTGATGCTCTTCTCGGATCGGCACCTCGGCACCCACGTGTTCGACGCCACCAAGGACGGCACCCCGATCCTCTGGCAGCACATGTTCTGGTTCTTCGGGCACCCGGAGGTCTACATCATCGCGTTGCCGTTCTTCGGCGTGGTGACCGAGGTCTTCGCGGTGTTCTCGCGTCGACCGGTGTTCGGGTACAAGACGCTCGTGTTCGCCACGCTCGCGATCGGCGGTCTGTCGTTCGGTGTCTGGGCCCACCACATGTTCGCGACGGGCGCGGTCGCGTTGTCGTTCTTCAGCCTCATGAGCCTCCTCATCGCCGTGCCGACCGGGATCAAGTTCTTCACGTGGATCGGGACGATGTGGCGTGGCCACATCACGCTCGACACCCCGATGCTCTTCGCGATCGGCATGTTGCTCGTCTTCCTGCTCGGAGGGCTGAGCGGCGTCCTGCAGGCGATGGCGCCCGTGGACTTCAACCTGACCGACACCTACTTCGTCGTCGCCCATCTGCACTACGTGATCATGGGGATCGTGATGGGCGCCTTCGCCGGGATCTACTACTGGTTCCCGAAGATGACCGGGAAGCGGCTGAGCGAGGCGTGGGGCAAGGTGCACTTCGTCGCGTTCTTCGTCGGCATCAACGTGACGTTCTTCGTCCAGCACCAGCTCGGCCTCGACGGAATGCCGCGCCGCGTCGCGAGCTACACGACCAAGGACGGGTGGGGCACGCTCAACCTGATCTCGACCATCGGCTCCTACATCCTCGCCGTCGGTGTCCTGGCCTTCGTCTGGAACCTCTTCCGGAGCCTGCGGCACGGCGCACCGGCGGGCGACGACCCGTGGGGCGGCCAGACGCTCGAGTGGGCCACCACCTCGCCGCCGCCCGAGCACAACTTCGACACGCTCCCTCCGATCCGCTCCGAACGCCCGGTCTGGGACCTCCACCATCCGGCGGAGGAGACGGGCGCGGCGGCACCGGATTCGCAGCCGTGAAGACCGAGGCCAGGGTCTTCCTCGGGGTGACGGCGTTCTTCGTCGTGATCGGGATCGTGTACTGGTTCGTGTCCTACGAGGAGGCCGGTGCGGTGATGCTCGCGGCGAGCGCCGTCATGGGGCTCCTCGCCGGGACGTCGATCTGGCTGCTCTCACGCCACGCGCCCGAACGGTCCGAGGACCGATCCGACGCCACGATCGCCGAGGGCGCAGGCCCGGTGGCCGCCTTCCCGCTGTCGTCGGTCTGGCCGTTCGCGGTCGGGCTCGGTGCCACGGTCATGGCCAGCGGGTTCGCGTTCGGCGGGTGGCTCGTCGTGATCGGAGCGGGCCTCTTCGCGCTCTCGATCGCCGGGTACGTCCGCGAAGCGAGGAACGACGGTGGTCTCGGACGAGCAGCGCTGACGTCAGTTCGTGTCGCTCGCTCGACGTACGCGCCGTCGGACGTGCGCTCGAGCTGCGCGAGCGAGCCCTCCTCGTCGGGGTCGCGCGCGGCGAGCTCCCTGCACAACCGCAAGGTGACGAGCGCGGCGATCACGGGGAGGGCGACGAGCAGCGTGCGGAATGCGTACGTGACGGAGTTGACCGAGAGACCGAAGCGCGCCGCGATGACGTCGTTGCCTCCGGCGAGGAACAGCACGCCGTAGAAGGTGAGCACGCCGACGCCGAGCGCGGTGCGCCGGGGCCGGTCACGCGGGCGGTCGAGCAGGTGGTGGTCCCGATGGTCCCTGGAGAGCCGCTCCTCGATCCAGGGCCAGAGGAACATCACCGTGAACGTGATCCCGGGGAGGAGCACGCCGGGGAAGAACGGGTTCGGGATCTCGAAGCCGGCGACCCGGATCTCCCAGGGGGGCATCAACCGGAGGGCGCCCTCGAGCCAGCCGATGTACCAGTCGGGTTGCGAGCCGGCGCTGACCGCCGACGCGTCGAACGGCCCGTAGAGCCAGACCGGGTTGATCTGGAACAGGCCTCCGAGCGCGGCACACACCCCGAACACGAAGAAGAAGAGGCCCATCGTCTTGGCGGCGAAGGTCGGCCAGAGCTTCGAGCCGACCACGTTCGTCTCGGCCCGACCGCGACCGGGGAACTGGGTGTGCTTCTGGCGCACGAGCATGGCGAGGTGCAGCGTCAGCAACCCGACGATCAGGGCGGGGATGACCAGGACGTGGATGACGAACAGGCGCGGGATGATGTCGTTGCTCGGGAACTCCCCGCCGAAGACGAGGAACGCCAGCCAGGTCCCGATCAGCGGGACGACAGCAACACCGAGTACGCGATCCGCAGCCCGGTGCCGGAGAGCAGGTCGTCGGGGAGGCTGTAGCCGGTGAACCCGTTCCCGAGGGCGAGCAGGAACAGGCTGAGGCCGACGACCCAGTTCAGCTCGCGCGGCTTGCGGAACGCGCCGGTGAAGAAGATGCGGAGCAGGTGCACGAGGATCGCGCCGACGAACAGGAGTGCGGCCCAGTGGTGGATCTGGCGCATGAGCAGACCGGCCCGGACGTCGAAGCTGATGTGCAACGTCGACTGGTAGGCCGCCGACATCGAGACCCCGTCGAGTGGCGCGTAGCTGCCGTGGTAGACGACCTGGCGTGAGTCGGGGACGTAGAAGAACGTGAGATAGGCCCCGGTCATGATGAGGACGACGAGGCAGTAGAGCGCGATCTCGCCGATCATGAACGACCAGTGATCGGGGAAGACCTTGTTCAGTGCGGTCCGGGCGAAGCGCGCCAGTCCGAGCCGACGGTCCAGGCCGCGTCCGGCGCCCCCGAGCGCCATCAGCGACCCCGATTCCAGAAGCCCGGGCCGATCGGCTGGTCGAAGTCACGCTGGGCCCGCAGGAACCCGTCGGGGTCGACCATGAGCGGGAGCTGCGGGAGTGGGCGGGTGGCCGGACCGAACACCGGCTCCGCGCCGTTCGGCACGTCGAAGGTCGACTGGTGGCACGGACAGAGCAGGCGCTCGCGCGACTGCTGGTAGAGACCGACCGGACAGCCGGCGTGGGTGCACACCTTCGAGTACGCGACGTAGCCCATCGGCGCCCACGTCTCGCGGCCCGGTCGGGTGGTCACCGAGGTCTCGGCGAGGCGGATCAGCAACGTCTGGCTGTCCGCCGCTCCCACGTGGCCCTCGGGGAACACGGTGATCACGCCGCCGACGGCGAGATCGGCCACCCTGACCCGGTTGCCCTGGTCGTCGACCAGGGCCGAGCGCCGACGCCACTTCGTCGTGAAGAGGGAGCGACCGGGGCGAGGCCCGAGCGAGGCGATCGGGAAGAGCGCGGCCAGGCCCGACGCGCCCCCGGCCGCCGCGAGCATCCGCCCCAGGAGGCGGCGGCGAGCCAGGCCCTGCTTCGACTCCGACGTCGCCCTCGGCATCGAGGTCGTACACCGCTTCGAAGTCCCGCGTCACCGCCTCGATGTCGTCGCTGCTCGACGCGAGCGGGTGACGCTCCTCGGTGAAGGGTCCCTGGGGGAGGAGGCGGCGGGCCGCCACGACGAACGCGTAGCCGAGCCCGCCGAGCGCCAGTGCCAGGCCGATGCCCTCGAGCTGGGTCTGGCCCCCGGTCAGGTAGACCACCGCCAGCCCGAGCGCTGCGAGTGTGGTGACCCCCAGCGCGATCGGCGATGTGGCGGGTCGCGCGCTGCTCAGCGTCGTCGCTCATGGCTCTCCTCGATGCGGGTGCAGACGAACAGGAGGAGGGGGATGCCGAGCAACAGCGCGACCATGCCCTCGGTGATGGGTCCGATGCGCCCGAGCGAGTACCCGCCCGGATCGTCGGGCGACCGGAGGTACCGCACGTACGCGCGCCAGCGAGTTCACCTGGTGGTCCGAGAACGTGTCGGGTCCGAACACGGGCATCTGTCCGGGACCCACGCGGACGGCCTCGCCGATCTGGGTCGCGGTCGCCGCGCGGAGGGACGGCGCGTCCGTGCCGAAGCTCAGCGCACCGCCGACTCCGCTGGCGCTGTGGCACGCCGCACAGTTGAACCGGAAGAGCGTTCCACCTTCGCTCAGGCTCCCGGCCGTGGGATCGACGTGAGGGATCGCCGGTCCGGGGCCGAGGGAGGCGACGTAGGCCACGAGGGCGCGGATCTGCGACGGATCGAAGGCGCGCTGCTTGCGCACGGGTTGCGCGCTCGGGTCGGCGAGGGGCATCCGCCCGGTGGAGAGCTGGAAATCTGCGCTCGCCGCACCGGCCCCCACGAGCGCCGGTCCCTGCGGTGTTCCCACGCCGCCCTTGCCGTGGCAGGCGGTGCAGGAGGTGAGGAACAGCTCCCGTCCCTGCTCGACGAGCGGGCTCGGGGGGGCGACGTGGGGTGCCAGCGCACCCGACGCCGGACCGCCGAGCGCCGTCATGGCCGCGAAGACGACCACGGTCGGCGTGATGACGAGCAGGGCGATCGCGAGGCGGCGCATCCGGGCCTACCTGAGCAGGAAGAGCGTGGCGAACAGCAACACCCAGACGACGTCGACGAAGTGCCAGTAGTAGGAGACCGACTCCACGATCGGTCGTCGGCGTTCGAGCGGTCCGGCGCCGGTGGTGATCACGATCGCGACCGTGATCAGCGCGAGACCGCCGAAGACGTGGAGCGCGTGGAATCCCGTCATGAGGTAGTACATCGAGCCGAATCCGCTCGACGACGGTGAGAAGTCGAGCACGAAGAACTCGCGGATCTGGTTGACGAGGAACAACGCGCCGAGGGCGAGGGTCACCACGAGCCACCGCTGCATCAGCTCCCGCTCGCCGTGCTCGAGCGCTCGGGTCGCGAGATGCATCGTGCCGCTCGACGCGATGAGCACGAGCGTCGCGACGCTCGCGGCGAGGAGCTCGAGGTGTACGGACGCTGGCGGCCACACGCGGGCGTTCGAGCGCAACGTGAGGTAGGCGGCGAAGAGGCCGCCGAAGAACATCAGCTCCGACGCGAGCCAGATCACGGTGCCGACACCGAGCAGCGACGGTTGCCCGGACCGGGCGTTCGGGACCGCACCGTCCGTCATGGTTCGATGATGGCACACGCCGCTACGCTCGACCCGTGAGCACCACCGCGCTGCTCCTGGGCGTATCGGGCCTCGCCCGCCCGTCCTGGTCGACGCTGCTCGGCGGCTGGGTTCCCGATCCGCTCCTGCTGGTCGTCGTCGCCGTCGCGGTCCTCTACGCGTCGGGGGTGCGGCGGCTCGCGAGCAGGGGGCGCGCGTGGCCACGCCGCGAACCGGCGCGTTCGGCGGTGGGCTCGTCGTGATCGCGTTCGCGACGCAATCCGGGTTCGCCCGTTACGACACGGTGCTGTTCAGCATGCACGTCGCCCAACACCTGTTGCTGGGCATGCTGGCCCCGGTGCTCCTCGTGCTCGGTGCCCCGCTCACCCTGGCGCTCCAGGCCAGCGAGCGGCGGACGCGCAGCCGGCTGTTGCGCCTGCTGCACAGCAGGCCGGTCGCCGTGCTCACGCATCCGCTCCTGGTCTGGGTGTGGTTCGGCGGCACGCTCGTCGTGCTCTACTTCACCGGCCTCTACGCCCTCTCGCTCGGCGACCCCTGGGTGCACGTCCTGATCCACGTGCACTTCGTCGTCGTGGGGTGCCTGTTCATGGCCTACGTCATCGGGGTGGACCCGTTGCCGCGAGCCTTCGGATACGGGGGCCGCATGTTGTTCGTCGCGGTCGTGCTCCCGTTCCACGCGTTCCTCGGCGTGGCGTTGCTGGGGGAGCGTCGGGTGCTCGCCTCGGGTTGGTACGCCGGGCACGCACCGGCGTGGGCGACGACTCCGCTCGCGGACCAGCGGCTGGGGGCCGGGATGCTGTGGGCGTTCGGCGAGGTGTTCGGTCTCGTCGCGCTCGGGATCGTGCTGTATCAGTGGATGCGCCACGACGAGGCCGTCGCGGCGCGTCGCGACCGCGCCGCGGTCGGCGACCTGCGCGTTCCCGTGTACGCCCCGGCCGCGGGTCGACCGCGGCGCTGAGATCGCGTCACACCGCCGGATCCCGGCCGACCACGACCCGGAAGCCGGCGACGAGCTCGCCGAGGGCCGCTTCGGTCCGGGCGTCCGGCTCCCGGTTCCGCAGCCGGGCCAGGAAGTCGGTCGCCCCCGCGGCGACGAGCGCCGGGACCGGCTCCAAGGTCCGGGTCACGTCGATCGTGCCGGCGTCGTTCGTGAACACCCGGAGGTTCGCGACCACCTGCAGCCCGTCCGGTGCGATGCCGTGCGCCGCGATCCGATCGCGCATCGCCGGGAGCGACCGTTCGAGATCGATCGCGTCGTCGCCCCACGGGATCCAGCGCAGCCCGTTGCGGCACAGCCGGTCCACCACCCGCGGGTTGATGCGACCGCTGACCCAGATCGGCACACCGCCGGGTTGCAGGGGCTTGGGCATCATGTGGATGCCCGAGAACACGAGGTCGGGCGAGGAATGGTCGGCGACCGGTTCGGTCCACAACGTGCGGCACACGTCGAGCGTGTGGTCGAGGAGGTGGCCCCGCCGGGCGAAGTCGAGCCCTGCCGCCTCGTACTCCTCGCGTTGCCAGCCGACGCCGACGCCGAGGTCGAGGCGGCCCCCGGAGAGGACGTCGAGGGTGGCCGCCGCCTTGGCCAACACGACCGGACGGCGGAGCGCGGCGAGGAGGATCCCGGTGCCGAGGCGGACGCGCTCGGTCGCGCCCGCGACGACGCCGAGCGTCGTGAGGGGCTCGAGCCAGTGTCCGTCGGGCCCGGTCGGCTGGCGGCCCCCTCGGGTGCCGCCGGTCTCGGGGCGTCCGTACGCGTCGAGGTGCTCACCGAAGACGACATGGTCCGAGACCACGACTCGGTCGATGCCGGCGCCGTCGTAGGCGCGCGCCATCGCCACGACGGCGCTCCAGTCGTCCGGGGCGTCGGTCGCGTACGTCGTCAGCGCGAACGAGAGCGTGGGCAGGACCGGTGCGCCGGACAGTGGTGGGGTCACGGACGGCTCCTCGGCGGTCAGGGGCTGCTCCGGGTTCTCTGCGAGCCGGTTGCACGCGCGTGGCGGACGGACAGTACCGCTCGCCGCGGAGCGGACAGCACCGTTCCCACGCTCGGCACGCCGAGATCGGAGGTCGCGAAGCGCTCGCCGATCCCACCCGCCGGCCGACCGTTGCCGTGGTCACCAGCGCGCGGGAACCCGGTCGACCACCGCAAGAGCCGTCGCCGCCTCACGGATTGGGGTACCGTCGGAAGGCTCCGTGACCCCGTCACCGAGGGGGTATCCCGATGTTCACGCCGATCATCGGACTTCCCGACACGACGGTCGGATTCGTCGCCAACGGGAAGATCCACACCGACGACTACCGGAAGACGTTGATCCCGGCGGTCGAGGGGCTCATCGACCGCACCGGGAAGGCGCGCGTGCTCGTCGTGCTCGGACCGGAATGGGAGGGGATGTCGGCGAGCGCCATGTTCGAGGACACGAAGCTCGGGCTCGAGCACTGGAAGGCCTGGGAGCGCCTCGCCCTCGTGTCCGACGCCGAATGGATCCACCACCTGGCGTCGTTGTTCGGGTGGATGGTTCCCGGCGAGGTGCAGGTGTTCGGCGTCGCGGCGCTCGACGAGGCCACGGCCTGGGTGACCTGCTGACGGTTCTCGGGGGGATCATCGGCTGGATGGTCGTCGTGGGCTCGTTCGCGGGCACCGCGACCAGCCTGCTCGGGTGGTGCCCCAACTTCGTCGTCGCCGGGTTGCAGCTCGTCGTCCCGCCGGGCGCCCTCGGGTCGCTCGCCGTCGCGGTCGCGGCGTTGGCCACCGGCCACCCGCTGCTCGCCGCCGCGGGGGCGATCGTCGTCGTGGCCGGATTGCCGCTCCTGGTCCCGAAGCTCCTGCCGGGCCGACGCTCGGTCGAGTTCCGCTGGCCGAGCGCGTCGATGACGGTCGCGCTGGCCAACCTCTACGTCGCGAACCCGCAACCGGACGCGGCCATCCGCCAGCTCCTCGACAGCGGGGCCGACCTGCTCGTCATGACCGAGCTGTCGACCGCCCTCCTCGATCGGTTCGACCGGCTGGGCGGCGCGGAGCAGTTCCCGTCGCGGGTCCATCCCGAGCCGGTGGTCGGGGACTACGTGGTCGGCATCTTCTCGCGCACGCCCCTCGAGGACGCGCCGCGTCGAGCAGCACGACGAGCTCCAGCTGGTCGCGGCGACGTGGGTCGACCGCGGCGCGCGGGTCTCGGTCCGGGCCGTGCACCCGGACGCGCCGTCGACGCCGGGGAGCTTCCGCCGGTGGCGCAACCAGCTGCGGACACTGCGTGGCCTGCTCGAGGAGCTCGATGGTCCCGCGGTCGTCCTCGGCGACTTCAACGCCGGGAACCTCCAGGTTCCCTTCGAGCAGCTGCTGCGCGGTCGGTTCCGCGACGGGCACGCCATGCTCGGCAAGGCGCTCAAGCCGTCGTGGGGGACGGTGCCGTGGCTCCCCGGTTGGGTCCCCACGCTGGTCGCGCGCCTCGACCACGTGCTCGTCTCGCCCGAGTTGCATCCCCGGACGGTCGGCGACCTGGAGCCGATCGGTTCCGACCACCGGCCGTTCCGGGCGGTGCTCGACCTGTCGTAGCCTCCGGGCGCGTGACCGATCGCGAGCCCCTCCCGCCGGCCCGGGACCCCGAGCAGTACCTCGTCGGGCCGGAGTCACGGTTCGAGGACACGCGCGGCGCGTTCCGGATCCTCACCGAGTTCCTCCGCGGCTCGGAGCGGTTGCACGATCTGTGGCCCTGCGTCACCGTGTTCGGCTCCGCGCGACTCGGGGCCGGCCATTCCTCCTATGCACTCGGTCGGGAGCTCGGTGCCGGCCTGGCCCGGGCGGGCTACACCGTGATGACCGGAGGAGGTCCGGGGCTGATGGAGGCGGCCAACCGGGGCGCCCGTGAGGCGGGTGGGCGCTCGGTCGGTTGCAACATCCGGCTGCCCGTGGAGCAGCAGCCGAATCCCTACGTGGACCGGGTGATGACCTTCCACCACTTCTTCGTCCGCAAGGTGATGCTCGTCAAGCATTCGGTCGGCTTCGTCGCCCTCCCCGGGGGCCTCGGCACCTTCGACGAGATGTTCGAGGCTGCGAACCTCATCCAGACCGGGACCATCGTCCGATTCCCGATCGTCCTGCTCGGGACCGAGTTCTGGGAACCGATCCTCGCGGTCCTGCGGGACCGTCTCCTCGGTGCGCACACCGTCGACGCCATCGATCTCGACGAGATGCTGGTGACGGATTCGGTGTCCGCGTGCCTCGCCCACATCCGCGCGGTGAGTGCCGACCTCGGCATCGTGCCCGGAGACGGTGCACCAGGGTCGCCGGCGCCCGGCGCGTGAGGCCTGCCGGACCGGCGCCGAAGCGAGAGACTGGCGGTCGATGAATGCCGGACTCGTGCTCGCCGTCGCCGCGGGCTTGGCGTTCTCGGCGACGAACGGGCTTCATGACGCCGCGAACGCGATCGCGACCCTGGTCGGGACACGCGCCGCGCGACCGGGTCCGGCGGTCGCGCTCGCCGCGATCGGCAACGTGATCGGGCCCCTCGTGCTGGGCCGCGCGGTCGCGGACACGGTCGCCGGCGTGGTGACGGTGCCCGATGCGGACGTGACGCGGGTGCTGGGTGCCGCGCTCACCGGGGCCGTGATCTGGAATCTGGTCACCTGGTCGCGGGGGCTCCCTTCCAGCTCCGGTCACGCGCTCCTCGGCGGTCTCGTGGGTGCGGCCGTGGTGGAGGGCGGCTCGGGAGCCGTCTCCTGGGGTGGGTTCGACGGCATCCGTCCGGTGGGCGTGCTCGGGATCGGCGCGGTGCTGGCGCTCGCGCCGCTGCTGGGGTTGGCCGCGGGCTTCGCGCTGGAGCGCCTCGCCCGGTGGTTGGCCCGACCGCTGCGGAGAGCGGTGCAGGCGCCCGTGACCGCGTGCCAGTGGGTGATGTCGGGCGGGCCTCGCGGTCAGCCATGGCGCCAACGACGCGCAGAAGTCCGTGGGGATCATCGTCGCCCTGCTGCTCGCCGCAGGCGAGATCGGGCACCGGTCGGCCCCGGTCTGGGTCGAGCTCGCGTGCGGGACGCGCTGACCCTCGGGACCGCGCTCGGTGGTTGGCCGATCGTGCGCACGATCGGCCGGCGGATCATCCGGCTCCGTCCGCTCGACGGTCTGGCCAGCGAGACCGCATCGGTGGTTGTCATCCTCGGAGCGTCGTTGACGGGCGCGCCCGTGAGCACGACCCAGGTCGTGGCGTCGTCGGTGGTGGGGGTCGGCGGCGGCCGGCGCCGTTGGCGCCACGTCCGCTGGCCGTTGGTGCGGTCGATGCTGCTGGCCTGGTTGGTGACCGTCCCGGCCGCCGCGGCGTTCGCCGCGCTCGCACTCGTTCCCTGGAGGTGGTCGACGTGAGTGTTCGACACTGGTTCCTGCCCGAGAGCCCCGAGTTGCTCGTGATGCTGGCGGAGCAGGCGACGATCACCGTCGCAGGTCTGGATGCGCTCGTGGCCTGGGCCGCGGAGGACGAGCGTGCATCCGATACCGTCCGGGACTGCGAGCACCGCGCCGACGAGACCAAGCGCGCGTTGTGGCGGGCGTTCCGCGATGCGTTCTCGCCCCCGCTCGACGCGGAGGACCTGTACACCCTGTCCGCCGACCTCGACGAGCTGCTCAACGGAGCGAAGAACCTCGTCCGCGAGATGGAGGTGATGGACATGCGACCCGACCCACCGATGCGGGAGATGGCGCAGCACCTCGCGACAGGTACTCGCAGCCTGACGTCCGCGTTCGCGAGCCTCGACCGGCCGGACGGCGCGACCGAGTGCGCCGACGAGGCCATCAAGAGCCAACGCGACGTCGAACGCGTCTACCGCGCGGCGATGTCGGCTCTGCTCGCCGTCTCGGACCTGGGTGAGGTGACCGGTCGGCGCGAGGCGTATCGCCGGATGTCCCGGCTCGGCGACGTGCTGCATGTCGTCGCCGAGCGGGTCTGGTACGCCGTGGTCAAGGAGGCCTGACGCCGGTGACTCTCGGTGCTCGCCTTGAGCGACCCGGCCCGCGGCATTGACCGCCCTCGCGGTGTGTGTGGCGCTGGCGATGGGTGCCGCGCTCTTCGCGAGTCCGCGGGTCCGGTCCTCCGACGCGTGGCGCGCGACCGCCACTCCGCTGGCGTCGATCATCGGGAGCGGGTTCCTCGTCCTCGCACCGCTCCTGGCGGACACCGTCGGGGGCTGGGCGCCAGTGGCGATGCTCGGGATCGTCGGCCTCGGCGCGGCGATCGGTGCCACGGTCCGTTTCAACATCGCGCACGCTGAGGAGCTGCTCGGGTCGGAGCATCCGCCGGCGCGTCTCGTCGACATCGACCGGGTATCGCAGTTCCTGCTCGGGCTCGCGTACATGATCTCGGTCGGGTTCTACCTTCGGCTGCTCGCATCGTTCCTGCTCGACGCGGTCGGGGTCGACAGCGCCCTCGGGGGCCGGCTCCTGACGACGGGCGTGCTCGTCGCGATCGGGAGCGTCGGTTGGTTCCGCGGGCTGCGAGGCATCGAGGCGTTCGAGGTGCCGGCGGTCGACGTGAAGCTGATTGTCATCGCCGGGCTGTTGACCGGCATGCTCGCGTACGCTGTCGGACACCCGACGGCCGCCGTCGAAGCGTTCGGTGCGCATCCCATCCCGATCGACGGGGTCACGCTCGTGCGTCGCCTCGCCGGGATGCTGCTCGTGGTGCAGGGCTTCGAGACCTCGCGCTATCTCGGCCGGTACTACGACGGCGCGCTGCGCGTCCGCACCATGCGCCGGGCCCAGATCCTCAGTGGGGTCATCTACGTGCTGTTCGCGACCCTGATCGTCCCGCTGTTCGACCACCTGGGCGGCGGTGCCCGTGAGACGGCGATCGTGCATGCCGCCCGGTTCGTGACACCGATCCTCGGACCCCTCATCGTGATCGCCGCGCTCGCCAGTCAGCTGTCGGCTGCCGCGGCCGACACCGCGGGCGGGAGCGAGATGATCACTTCCCGACCGGGTCACGAGCACGGCAACGTCGGCTACCTGGTCGTGGTCGCGGCGGCGCGCTCGTGATCGTGTGGGCGACCGACGTGTTCGGGATCGTCAGCATCGCCTCGCGGGCGTTCGCGGGCTACTACCTCTGCCAGTGCGTGGTCGCGGTGCTGACGGCCCGACGTGTCCGACCGCGCCGGTCCACGCTCATCGTCGTCGCGAACGTGGCGCTCGCCGTCCTCCTGGCGGCGGTGGTGCTCACCGCACTGCCGGGCGAGTAGCTCTCATCGCGAGTCGCATCCGCCCGGGCCGGGCTCGGCCCGAGGCGGGTGGCGCCATCGGCGGTACGCTCCGTGCGGTCGCCGGTCGGCGGATCGCAGGCACAGGAGGTGGACGGTGCAGCGACTCTCAGGTCTCGATGCAGCGTTTCTCGCGCTGGAGACGCCGGCGGCCCACATGCACGTGGTCGGGGTCGCGGTGGTGGATCCGGCGACCGCGCCGCACGGCTTCTCCCACGAGACCATCCGCCAGCTGCTGGAGGCGCGGCTCCATCTCGTGCCCGCGTTCCGCCGTCGCCTCGTCGAGGTACCACTCGGCCTCCACGTCCCGGTGTGGATCGAGGACCCCGACTTCGACCTCTCGTACCACTTGCGCCGGGCGGCCCTGCCGGCACCCGGTGGGATGGCCGAGCTGTCCGAATTCGTCGCCGACATCTCCAGCCGGCCACTCGACCGGCGCAAGCCGCTGTGGGAGGCCTACGTCGTCGAGGGCCTCGAGGACGGCCACCAGGGGTTCGTGGCCAAGCTCCACCATTCGATGATCGACGGTGCCTCGGGCGTCGAGATCCTCGCGACCCTGTTCGATCTCGGAGCCGAGACGCCGGCCGAGCCTCCCGAACCGGCGGCGCCGTGGACGCCGGACCGGATCCCGAGCGACCTCGAGATGCTCGGCCGTGCGGCCGGCGTGGTGGTGACCCAACCGGCGCGGATCGCACGCGCCGCGGCGCGGGCTCGGACGCAGCGTGGTACGGGTGGCGCGCCGGGACACGAGCACGCCGATCCACCTGACGCTGCCGCTCGCCACCCCCCGGCTGTCGATGAACCGCACGATCACGCCGCAGCGTGCGGTCGCGCTCGTCTCGGTTCCGCTGGCCGACATCAAGACGGTGAAGAATGCCCTCGGGGTCACCGTGAACGACGTCGTCCTAGCGGTGACGGCGGGTGCGCTCCGCGGCTATCTCCAGGGTCGGGACGAGCTGCCGGACCAGCCCCTGGTGGCCGCGGTGCCCACATCGGTCCGCCGGGAGGGACGACCACGCGCCGGGAATCGCGTCTCGGCGATGTTCGCGGCGCTCCCCGTGGAGCTCGACGACCCCGTGGCGCGGGTCCGCGCCGTCGAGGAGTCCACCGCCGGTGCCAAGAGCGTGCACGAGATGGTCGGTGGGTCCACGCTCCAGGAGTGGGCGGAGCTCGCGGCGCCGGTGCTCTTCTCGCGCGCGATCCGCGCCTACGCGCGGTTGCGGATCGGCGAGCGGATCCGCCCGGTGATCAACGTCATCGTGTCGAACGTGCCGGGCCCACCGTTCCCGCTCTATCTCGCCGGTGCGCGGCTGGTCGCGCTCCATCCGCTCGGGCCGATCTTCGACGACTGCGGGCTCAACGTGACGGTCATCTCCTACCTCGACCACGTGGAGTTCGGGTTCATCGCATGTCGCGATCTCGTACCCGACCTGCAGGTGCTCGCCGACGCCGTGCCCACCGCGCTCGCCGAGCTGACGAAGGCCGCGAGTCTGGACGGGCCCGGCTGAGGGCGCCGGCCCGGTCAGCCGACGGGATCGGGCGTCGAGGACCGGTGGTCGGGGCCGACCGGGGCACCTGACAGCAGGATCCCGCTCTCCCGGAGCATCTGCACCATGCCGCGCGCGGTCACACGTTCGGGCGCGGCGTTGCCGTCCACGTACGCGCGGCGCCCTCCCGGGCGTACCGCTCCACCAACGGCCTGGTCGCCCGGTCGTAGGAGGCCAGGCGCTTGCGGATCGTCTCGCGAGCGTCGTCGCGCCCGGCCCGGCGCAGCAGTCGCTCGAGCAGCCGCTCGCGGGGGACGACGAACACGAGGCACAGCGTCACGACGCCGGGGCGACGCCGATCGAAGGTCTCGGCCTGACCGACCGTCCGGGGGAAGCCGTCGAGCAGCACCCCGCGTCCGGCGAGCGCGTGGCGGTCGACGTGTCGGAGGGCGAGCTCCGACACGAGTGCGTCGGGCACGAGGTCGCCGGCCTCGACCGGCTTCCGGAGCCGCTCGCCGAGCTCGGAGCCGCTTGCGATCTCGGCGCGGAGCTCGTCGCCCAGCGACACGTGGGCGAGACCACTGAGCTCGGCGAGCCGCGCGCCCTGGGTGCCCTTGCCCGCGCCAGGGGGTCCCAGCAGCAGGACGACCGGAGGTGGGGGTTCGTCCGGTTGCCGTTCGCTCACCGCCGTGCTCGACCCCATCCGATCCCCCCGTTCGCCGCCAGGGGACGCTCGTACCCGGCGCGCGCCCGACGTATGCACGCCGATCGCGGGAAATCCCCGCCATCGGGGTGAGGTGAGCCCGGTCCCCGCTGCCGGTCAGCTGGCGCGCACGGCCGCGAGACGCGCCTGGCGCGGCGTCCACGCCTCCGGTGGCGGCGTCGCGAAGAACCGTCGCAGCCACACGCACGTCGCCGAGAATCCCGACCAGGCGTCCTCGAACAGCAGGTAGCCGCCGAGCAGCACGCTGAGCACCGCGGCCGTGACGATCAGCGGGAACGACACGGCGGTGAAGCCGAAGGCGCCGAGGTACACGAGCCAGCGGTCCCACCGCCCCTGGGCGAGGTAGCCGGCGACGAGCACGGCGAGCTCGAGCGCCGTCACGCCGGCGACCGCGACGATCCCGACCCGCAGCCAGGCCGGATCCGGGAGAGCGTCGACGGTGCCGTCGAAGGTGCCGACCGACGCGAGCACGATGGTGCCGACGACGAGGACCGCCAGCAGCAGTCGGCCGGCGAGGGTCTGCGCGCGCTTCGACGCGCGGCCGGTCCGGAGACACGTCGCGAGGGTGGCCCAGCTCACCGCCGACCACATCAGCCAGCGCCGCGCCCAGGGCACCCCGACTCGCTCATCGCGAGCCGGAAGACCTCGTCGGCGTCGGACCGGTCCTGCAGCCCGATGAGCTGGGTCGCGCTCGGATCCCCACCGGACCCCGCCACCTGGGCCGGGGTCGGGTACACGGCGACCGACTCGACCGAGAACGAGTGGCACAGGTAATCGTGCAGCACCGCGGCCTTGGTGTAGCTGCCGTACCGTGGGAACAGCCAGGTGAGCGAGCGGGGGACCGACGCGAGGTCGGTCGTGACGGGAGCCGTCGGGCTGCCCGGCACGAGGAGGCGTCCGACCCGTCCCCGGAACGTACCCGTCCAGCTGAGCTCGGCGGACACCAACCAGTCGTACGGGCTCGCGGGCCCGGCTTCGGTGAGCTGGATCGACTCGGGAACGAATGGCACTGCCCGGCACCCTTCTGTCCGCCGCCCTGCCGGGCAGCGTACCGAGGCCGGGACCACCGCGGTGTCCGACCGCGGTGCCGGAGCGGCGTTCAACGGGAGTTCAGCCGGGCGGGCGCACGATGGGGCCATGTTCACACCCGATCCCGGAGCCGAGCCGATCCCGGAGATCGACGATCGCGCCCTCGTGCGGTGGTTCACGATGCCGCGACCGCCCGGCGCGCTCCACCGCCAGCCGTTCCACGTCGCGCTCGCGCGCCGAGCCGTCGACGCCGCTCACGACGCCGGCGGTCGGGACGAGGCCGTGGCCGAGCTGGTGCTGCTGGCCCACGGGCGGCCCACGCCGCTGCGGATGGCCCATACGTACCTGCGCGGCCGCGAGCTGCGGCCGGGCTTCTTCGACGGCGCGTGCGCGTTGCTGATGGCCGCGCTGGTCGAGGTCTCGGCGCGTTCAGCGGATCGTCAGCCCGCAGGGCCCACCCTGTTCCCGGTTGCGGAGTGAAGCCGTAGCCGCCTGGAGGAGCAGGACGATGTCCGGCGGTCGCCCCACCGCCGATCGGACACTCCTCCGATCTCTGCCCTCCGGGGTACCGGTCGTCCCCCCGGCCCCGGTGCCCCGGAGTGGCGTGACCCGACGCGTGCACGGGGGATCAGGAGGTGCGAGATGGACGATCCCCCGGTGGCGACGGCGCCGGATGCGCTCCGGCCGGGACATCCGGTGGAGGTCCTCGACCACTTCTGCTCGATCTGGTGCCCGGGGTTCGAGGTCGCCGGATCCACCACGGACGGGTATCTGGTCCGCCGCTGCTCCGATCGATGGGTGCTGCCGGTCCCGTTCGCCCCGACCCGGATCCGGCGCGCGGCCTGACCGGCGTCGACACCGGCGTTCACCCGGCGTTCAGGTGAAGGCGCATACGGTCGACGTGTGCCCCGCGAATCCACGCGTCCCCCGGACCCGCTGCGAGCCCGACCGACCGGAGCTCCCTGCAGTGAAGATCCTGATCGTCGAGGACGACAAGCGCCTCGCCGCCACCGTCCGGCGTGGCCTCGAGCAGGAGGGGTACGCGGTCGACGTCGCGCTCGACGGCACCGACGGCCGCTGGATGGCCACCGAGCAGCGGTACGACGCGATCGTGCTGGACGTCATGCTCCCGGGCATGAACGGCTACCGGCTCTGTGCCGCGCTGCGCGAGGCGGGCGACTGGACCCCGATCCTCATGCTCACCGCGAAGCACGGCGAGTACGACGAGGCCGAGGCGCTCGACACCGGTGCCGACGACTTCCTCACCAAGCCGTTCTCCTTCGTGGTCCTCCTCGCCCGGCTCCGCGCGCTGGTCCGCCGCGGGAGGGCCGAACGCCCGACGGTGCTCGAGCTCGGCGACCTGACCCTCGATCCCGCGGCGCACCGCTGTCTCAGGGGCGAGACCGAGATCCCGCTCAGCCCGCGCGAGTTCTCCGTGTTCGAGTACCTGGCCCGTCGGCGCGGGACCGCGGTGAGCAAGCGCGAGCTCCTCGAGCACGTCTGGGACTTCGCGTTCGAGGGTGACGACAACATCGTCGAGGTCTACGTCCGCCGCCTCCGGCGCAAGCTCGACGAGCCCTTCGGTCGGGCGACGATCCAGACGGTCCGGGGCGTCGGCTACCGCCTCGACGTCGATGCGTAGGTGGCTCTCGACCGTCCGGGTCCGCACGACGATCTTCGCCACGGTGGTGGTCGCGGCCGCGCTCGTCGTCGGGTCGGTGCTGTTGATCGCGAACCAGCACCGCTCGCTGGTCGCCGGCCTCGAGCGGAACGCCCGCAGCCGCGCCGCCGACGTCGCGGCCTGGCCCGAGCGGGTGATCTCCCGGCGACGCTGACCGCGGCGACCGAGGACGCCGCGTTCACCCAGGTCGTCGCGGCGGGCGGTCACGTGATCGCCGCGAGCCGGAACCTCCACCGCCGGCCGCGGGTGATCGCGACGGTTCCGCCGACCGGCTCGACCGTCGTCATGACCCGCACGATCCCTGCGCTCGAGCACGGCCGGTTCCGGATCGCCGCGGTCCGCGTGCAGACGCCCGGCGGTCCCGTGGTGGTCTCCGCCGGGGACCGGTTCTCCAACGCCGACGACGCCATTCGCCACCTCGGTGAGTCGTTGGGCTTCGGGATCCTCGGTCTGGTGGCCGTCGTCGCGCTGGTGACCTGGCGCGTGACCGGCCGTGCCCTCCGCCCGGTCGAGGCGATCCGTTCGGAGGTCGGCGAGATCGGGGAGGGCGAGCTGCACCGGCGGGTCCCCGTGCCCGCGAGCCACGACGAGGTCGGGCGGCTGGCGCGGACGATGAACTCGATGCTCGCCCGCCTCGACGAGGCGGCCGAGCGTCAGCGGCGCTTCGTCTCCGACGCATCCCACGAGCTGCAGAGCCCGCTCACGTCGCTCCGCGCCCGGTTCGAGGTGGATCTCGCATCGCGGACCGAGCCCGACTGGCGCGTGGCGGAGGCGGAGGCGCTCGTCGAGGTGATCGAGATGCAGCGGCTGGTCGACGACCTCCTGACGCTGGCCCGTCTCGACGCGCGGGCGCAGGACCCGGTGAGGGTCTCGGTGGACCTCGACGACCTCGTCATCCGCGAGGTCGAGCACCTGCCGGTGCGGTCCGGCGTCGCGCTCGACATCCATGAGGTCTCGGGCGGGCAGGTGCTGGGGGATCCGGACCAGCTCCGGCGCGCGATCCGCAACGTGCTGAACAACGCCGACCGCTACGCGCGTCGGCGGATCGCGGTGTCGGTCGGGGAGTCCGAGACCGAGGTCCTCCTCCGGATCGTCGACGACGGCGACGGCATCCCGGTCGAGCACCGCGAGCGCGTGTTCGAGCGGTTCGGGAGCGTCGACGACGTGCGGACCCGTGGGAGCTCCAGCACGGGTCTCGGGCTCGCGATCACCCGGGAGATCGTGGAGGCGCACGGCGGCACGATCACGGTGGAGGGTTGCGCGCCGGGCGCCGCGTTCGTGTTCCGGTTCCCCGTCGGCCGCGCGGCCGAGCCGAACCGGTCGGGGAGGTGGCGTCCGGATGCCGCGCGCTGACGCCGAGCGGTCCGGCGTCAGCCCGTAGACCAGATCGCCGGTCTCGTCGGTGTCGTAGTACTCGACGCCGTCGGTGACGTGGGGGTCGTCGGCTGCGAGCGAGACGGCGATCTTGTTGGCGGCGTTGCGCACGACGTCGAGCACGAGCTCCGCGGTCTCGGCCGGGGTGAAGGTCGCGGCCACGTCCTGCTGCAACGTCTCGGTCGGAGCGCTGGGGTGCCAGAGCATGGTGTCGACCACGCGCAACGCCACCTTGCATCGCGCCGGGAGATCACTCGTCTCGAAGGTGTCGATCCGGTCGTAGAAGTCGTCGCCGTACCCGTCGTTCGCCGCGCGCACGTTGCGCAGCGACTGGCACAACCGGCAGTGATGGGCGCGCGCGCCGCGTAACCGGACCACCTCGGTGGTCACCGCGTCCAGCGCGTCGAGCCTCGCGACCGAGCGCATGAACTCCTCGAGCGCCGGCCACAGCGCCGTCGGTGCGGTCGCGGCGGGCTCGAGCCATTCGTCGGTCAACGTGCGCCAGACCGTGGCGAGGCGCGCACCGAGATCGAGGACGAAGAGCACCTGCACCGCTCGAACGCCTGGCTCCCGAGCACGGCCATGGCGGCGGCGCCGTCGACGGCGCTGACGTCGACCACGAACTGCTCGGCGAACGCCGCGACCGCCGGGTCGAGCGAGGCGTCCGGCGCGGTGGGCAGGGAGGGGATGTCGCGCGGGTCGACGCCGAGCGCGTTCCTCACCACTGCTGCCAGCGCGACCGTCGCCTCGGCGCCGAGCGGCGCGGTGATGCTCGCCAGCACCGCGCTCCACGCCGCGTGCGGCTCGGGCGCGAGCTCCTGCAGGGACGGCACGGTCCCCGGTGTCCCGGTCACGGACGGCAACCTAGACCCGTGCCGATGCGCGCGTCCCGGGTCGCGGCCCCGAGCGGCCGAGCGGGACGGCCGCCTACGGTGGACCGATGATCGGGGACGCGCGCACGCCGGACGACGTCGCGGTCGGTGCCTGGACCGACTTCGCTGCACGGCTCGACCGGCTGGCGCGCCGCCTCGACGACCTGGGATTCCCCGACGCGCTCGGAGATCCGTCCGGGCGCGCCGCGACGGTCCGCCACCTGGCCCGCCAGACCTCGCTCGCGCTCACCGAGCAGCTCGACCAGGCCGATCCCCGCCATCCGCGGTTGATCCGCTACGAGCTGCCGTGGTCGCAGTGGGGCGCGCCGAACCCCGACAACGTGTACGCCCGTGCCGCGATCGACCCGGCGGCCGACTACCTCCTGCGCGGTCGTGTCGACGGCGTGCACGAAGCGCTGTTCTCGCTCGTCGAGGGGGACATGCACCTGGACGAGCCAGGAGTCGTCGACGAGGTGGCGCTCACCGCGCTCGATGTCGGCGGTGACGGCGAGGTCCGGCTCACGATCGGTCCGGGACCCGGCGGCCCCGCTCATCTCCGGACCGATCCCACCGCGCGAATGGTGATGATCCGTCAGTATCTCTACGACTGGGAGACGGAGCCGGTCGCGAGCTTCGCCATCGAGCGGGCCGACACGGTCGGCCGGCCGGCACCCGCGGTCGGCCCGGACGGCGTCGCCGCCGGTCTCGACCGCGCGGCGAGATGGGTCGAGCGGTCGATCGAGTACTGGGCTGGGTACGTCGCGGCCTCCCGGGACCTGCTCGAGCACAACAGGTTCACCCCACCCACCACGCCGCCGGGTGGCGCGCCGAGCATCGCCTACGGCGGGGGGTGCTTCGATCTCGCGCCCGACGAGGCGCTCGTGATCGAGCACGACCTGCCGCAGGCGCACTACTGGAACTGGTCGATCCACCATCTCCACTGGTTCGACTCCGGTGCCTGGGACCAGCGGCTGACGAGCTGCAACGGGCACGATGCGTTCGTCGACGAGGACGGTCGGGTCCGGATCGTGGTCGCCGCGACCGACCCCGGGGTCCCGAACTGGCTCGACACCGAGGATCGCGCCGTCGGGATGGCCGTGTACCGGTACGTCGGCGCGACCACCAAGCCGCGACCGACGGCGCGGGTGGTGGCCCGGACCGACCTGCGCGCGTCACTGCCGTCGACCCATCCGCGGGTGTCGCCGGAGGCCCGCCGGGACCAGCTCGCCCGGCGGTCGCGTGCCGCGCAGCGGCGCTGGAGCTGAGGGGGCCCGGATGGCGTGGCACCGGCCCGATCCGCCCGAGTGGCTGACGCACTTCGACGCGCATGCGATCGCGGCAGGTGGCGCCGACCGGCTGGTGAGCCTGCAGCCGGAGGAGCTGCTCACCACCGCGCGCGCGGGCACCGGCCTCGACGACTTCGGCGGCGACACGTGGCGACCGCACTTCGAGGTGCTCGTCGCCGCGCTGCGCGACGAGGCGCGCCTGACCCTGGCGGGCCGGATCGTCGGCGCGTACCGAGCTGCTGCGCTCGTTGCGCCAGCGGCTGCTGCTCCAGGCGGCATGGAGCGCGGACCCGACGATCCTCGACGAGGTGATCACCGAGCCGATCTTCGTGGTGGGGACCGGTCGCTCCGGGACGTCGATCCTCCACGAGCTGCTCGCGCTCGACCCGGCGAGCCGGGTGCCGCTGACCTGGGAGCTCCTGCACCCGGGCGATGCCGCCGGGACCGACGCCGAGACGGCACGCGCCGCGGGTCACGGCGTCCATGCGTTCTGGGCCGACCTGCAGCCCGCGTACGACGCGATGCACCACAACGACGGCGACGAGCCGAACGAGTGCATCTTCGCGACGATGCTCGAGTTCCTGTCGGACCAGTGGGGCGGGACGTACGAGATCCCCACGTACTCGGCGTACCTCGTCGCGACCGACCAGACGGAGGCCTACCGCTACCACCGACGGGTGCTGCAGACCCTGCAACGGCGCCGGCGCGGCGAGCGATGGGTGCTGAAGGCACCGAGCCACCTCGGCCAGCTCCGGACGCTGTTCCGTGTCTACCCCGATGCGCGCGTGGTGCAGATCCACCGCGACCCGCTGCAGTCCGTGGCGTCGACGATCAGCCTGATGGGGACGATCCGGTCGACCCGCTGCGAGGTCGTGGACGTCGATTCACTCGCACCCTGGATCTCGATCGGGTACGCGCACATGCTGGAGGACGCGATCGCGGCGCGTGCGACCGGAGACCTCCCTGACGGTCAGTTCGTCGACGTCCGGTACGTGGATCTGATGGACGCGCCGGTCGCGACGGTCCGCGACCTCTACGACCGCCTTGGGATCGCGTGGCCCGCGGCGCTCGCCGCGGCCGTCGAGGCGCACCTCGCGGCGCGGCCTCGCGGCGGTCGGGGCGAGCACCGATACGCGCTGGCGGACACCGGGCTCGACCCGGCGCGCGAGCGGCAGCGGTTCTCGCGGTACCAGACGACCTACGGCGTCCCCGACGAAGGGTGACGCCACCCGGCGTCACCCGCGGGCGAGTGCCGCGGCGGTCGGGCGTCCCGGCGGCAGGAGCGAACGACCCTCAGAGCCATCGGCGGAGCTGCTTGCGATCGACGCGGGCCCACGCCTGTCGCCACCGAGCGGCATCGGATGCGTCGGCGGCGGTCGCCGTGCCCGCGGCCGCACCCGCCGCGAAGGCGAGGTCGGGATGTGTCGCCGCCAGGCACTCCAGGCGCGCGACCAGGACGCGGGTGTCGTTCAGGGCCCCGAGCTCGTCCTGGAGCGTGCGGAGCCGTCGGGCCAGCTTCGCCGCCGGCCGGCCGAACTCGGGCTCGAACAGCTCGCAGGTGTATCGGCACCGCTTCGCGAGGATCCGGACGTGGTGCAACGCGGCGGGGCCGGGCTGCTCGCCGAGCTCGGCGACCGCCCGGCGGAGCTTGCGCAACCGGGCCTTCACGATCGGGTGCAGGCGCTCGCTGGCCATGTCGTCTGCCTGCGGGACGGTCGGCGGGTGCCGCGCGAAATCGTCCAACGTGGCGAGCAGCGCCTGGCGGCGGGGTGTGGCCAGCATCGCCCGGAGGTGATCCGCGGCCTCGCCTCGCTCCCGCTCGAACGCCCCGACCACCGCCGGGTCGGTGTCGAGGGCACGGAGCCGGGGGATCATCACGTCGAGGTCGCGGAGTGCGCCGAGTCCGTCCATCATCCAGCGCAACTCGCGCGCCAACTCGTCGACGGAGCCGGCGACGAAGAGCGTGTCGCCGAGGTCCAGGACGGTCCGCGCCCGACGGATCGCGACACGCGCGTGGTGCACGGCCTCACGTGTGACCTCGACGTCGAGCGCGTCGAGCACACACCTCAGCTCGGCCGCGGTGCGGCGGAGGGCGTCCCGCACGACGATGCGCGCGGTGTGGTGCCGGGACCCCGAGACCTGTTCGCGCGCGAGCGTCGATCGATGACCGTCACGCGGCGCATCGTTGCACGCGCATCCGTCCGCCGCCCACCCGCCCCAGGCCCACCGCCGGGCGCTTCGCGGCTCGCGCTCGGCATCCGGTCGCCGTCGACGATGCGCGCCGACAGCCTGTACGGTGCTCATCGCCAAATTGTCCCATCGAACCCGGAGATCCCACCGTGCAGATCCACGACACGTTGTTCATCGGCGGCGAGTACGTCAAGCCCGAGAGCGGCGACGTGATCGACGTCGTGTCACCGCATTCCGAGGAGGTCATCGGCCAGGTGCCCGACGCCTCCCCGGCCGACATCGACAAGGCCGTCGCCGCCGCCCGCAACGCGTTCGACCACGGTCCCTGGCCGACGATGGCGCCCGAGGAGCGGGGCGACGCCATCGCCCGTCTCAGCGCCGCGCTCCAGGCCCGCGCCGAGCCGATCGCCGATCTCATCTCGAGTCAGAACGGCTCGCCGAAGTCCTGGTCGATCATGGGTCAGGTCTTCTCCTCGACGATGGTCCTCGACGCCTACGCGAACTACACCAAGACCTACCGGTACGTCGATCACCGCACCGGTGCGCTCGGCGGCCGGGTGCAGGTGCGGCGCGCGCCGGTCGGCGTCGCCGCCGGGATCATCCCGTGGAACGTCCCGCTCTTCATCATGGCGCTGAAGCTCGGTCCGGCCATGGCCGCGGGGGTGCCGATGGTGATCAAGCCCGCGCCCGAGACGCCGCTCGACGCCTACCTGTTCGCGGAGGCGATCGTGGAGGCCGACCTCCCGCCGGGTGTGATCAACATCGTGCCCGCAAGTCGGGAGAACGCCGACCACATCCTCCGCCACCCCGGCATCGACAAGGTCAGCTTCACCGGATCGAGCGCGGTGGGCAAGCACATCGCGTCGGTGTGCGGCGAGCAGCTCAAGCGCGTGACGCTCGAGCTCGGCGGCAAGTCGGCGGCGATCGTGCTCGACGACGTCGTGCTCGAGGACGCACTGCTGAACGAGATGGTCATGTCGGGTCTGATGAACAACGGCCAGGTGTGCGGCGCCCAGTCGCGCATCCTCGCGCCGAGGTCGCGCTACGACGAGGTCGTCGACGCCCTCGCGGCGAAGGTCGGCGACCTCCACGTCGGCGACCCGCTCGACCTCACCACCCAGGTCGGCCCGCTCGTCGCCGAGCGCCAGCGCACGCGCGTCGAGGGCTACATCGAGGCGGGCAAGGCCGCGGGCGCGCGCGTCGCCGTCGGCGGCGAGCGACCGTCGCACGAGAGGGGCTGGTACGTCGCGCCGACCGTCTTCGCCGACGTCGACAACAGCATGACGATCGCGCGCGAGGAGATCTTCGGACCGGTGCTCTCGGTCATCCCGTACGACGGCGAGGACGAAGCGGTGCAGATCGCGAACGACAGCGACTACGGACTGTGCGGGTCGGTCTGGACCGCCGACGCGGAGCACGGTGCCGAGGTCGGGGCGCGGGTCCGCACCGGCGTCGTGGCGGTCAACGCGTCGACGATCCTGGACTTCAATGCGCCGTTCGGTGGGTTCAAGCAGTCCGGCATCGGCCGGGAGCTCGGCCCGGAGGGCATCGACCCCTACACCGAGCTGCAGACGATCATCCTGCCCGCCTGACCCGAGCGCGGCGGCCCGGCTCGGTCGACCGCAGGCCGGACGGCCCGGGGCAATGAGGGAATCCCCATTCCCACTGCTTCGGGCCGTCCGACGCTGTTTCGAGTCCCCGACGGGGCCGGTCCGAGAGGCGGACCCACGGTGCTGCTGCGGTACCCCGATACTTCGGCGCGGGCACCGCACGTGACGAGGGCCTTGGTTTAGCGAAATTCAGCGCATCCCATGTCGCCCGCGCCGGCCGCACGAGACTGAGCGTCTGCGAGCGACCGCGACCGTCGCCGGGTGTCGGGTGACCCGAAGGAGAAGGGTGAACCTCAAAGAGGCCGCGAACCGTCTCGGGGTCCACTACCAGACGGCGTACAAGTGGGTGCGCACCGGTGAGCTCGCGGCCATCCGCGTGGGCGGTCGCTACGAGGTCTCCGCGCCTGCGCTGGAGCAGTTCGCGTCGCGTCGTGCCGCCGCGCGGCGGGAGCCCCCGATTGCCGCCGAGCACGAGCTCGGGCCGGGCGAGACCACGACCGAGGACGTGCTCGAGGAGCTCGAGGCGATGGCGACGGACCCGTTCGTCACCGCGCGCTCGGTCGCCGCCTTCGCCGCGCGTCGCGGCGCCGAGCTGCTCGGCGACCTGTGCGTCGTCATGTGCTTCGACCCCGCCGGCAGACCGACGCTGCAGGTGATCGACCATCCGAGCCCCGCGCACGCGTCGCTGATCACCGCGGCCATCGAGGCGATCGGCAGTGCCACCCAGACGCCCGGTTTCGCGTTCACGGCGTACGCCGACGAGCGGGTGACCCGGTTCTCACACGTCCCCCAGGACGTGCTCCGCGGTCTCCTCCGTCCCGAGCTCCGCCAGCACCTCGCGATCAACCCCATCCGGTCGTTGTTGGCGGTGCCGGTCGCCGTTCACGACCTCTCGCGCGGCTCGATCACCTTCGCCCGCAGCCGGCCGGGCCAGCCCCACACCGACGGCGAGGTGGACCTGGCCGTCGAGATGAGCGCGCGGATCGGCCGGCTGTTCGAGACCGCCCTCGATGTCGAGGTCGCGGTCAAGGTCCGGTCCGACGTGGTCCGCGCGCTCGCGTGCGACCTCGGAGGCGCGCCGCCCGGCGCCACGCCCGACCCGGCTCGCGTCGCGCGGTTGCTCGTGGACGCGGGCGGCGAGGTCTCGCTGCCGCTCGCGATCCTGGACGCGGACCTGCGGATGCTCGCGACCAACCGCGCCTTCCGGGCGGTCCGCGGCGACCCGGACGGGACCGTCGTCGGTCAGGAGTGGGTGTCGTTGACCCATCGCGACCACCGCGCCGAGGACCGGGCGACGTTCGACCCGCTCCTGTCGGGCGAGCTCGACTACCTCGACCGCACGATCCGCCGGATCGTGCCCGACGGCCGGGAGCTCGTGTACATGTCGCACCGGGCGGCGGTCCGCGCCGCGGACGCCTCGCTCCGCTACCTGGTCACGGTGGCCCGACCGCTCCGGCTCCCGGTGACCGACTATTCGAGCGTCGCCCCGGCGCCCTACCTCGCCCCGGTCGAGGTCGGGGACCACCGGGCCGCCGATTGACCCCGTTCCCGTGGCTCGGTCGTTGGCCATCGCCTTTCTCCGAAGTTCAGTGCGGGCTACACCCCGCGGTGGCTCGGCCGATGCCTGACCCATGGCAACGGCCGTGACGGATGCTCCGGTGACGGCGCCGTCCGGGTCGGACACGGTCCTGGCCGAGGCAAGGCTCGGGGGGATCCGTCACGAGGCGACGCCGACGCTCGAAGCGGTGGATCGGCGGCGGGCCCAGCTCTGGACGGTCGCCTTCTCCGGGCTGGTGTGCCTCGCCGCGAGCATCGCCCTGCTCGCCTCGGCCGACGGCAACGATCTCGGGCTCGCCAGCACCCCCGCGTTCCGGGTCGGCACCGTGGTGCTGGTGCTCGCGCTCGCGGCCTACGTGATGGAGAAGGAGCATCATCTCCGACGCGTCGCGCAGCTGCTCATCACCGAGCGCGTGGAGGCCACGGCGATGGCCGACCGGCTGAAGGAGCTCGAGGCGCTCCAGACGGTGGGCACCGCGATGAACTCCGTGATGGTGCTGGAGGAGGTCCTCAAGATCATCCTCACGAGCGCGGTCGAGCTGCTCGAGCCGATGAGCGGTTCGATCATGCTGGTGGAGGGCGGCGAGACGCTGGCCGCGGTCTGCTCGGTCGGCGACACCTCGGGTGACCACGCACGCGCGGGTCGGCGAGGGGCTCGCCGGACGGGTCGCGCTCCAGCGCCTGCCGATCCTGGTGTCGGGACACGGACCCGACGGTCACCTCGTCCCGACCGAGAGCGCGGTGTGCGTCCCGCTCATCCACCGCGACCAGCTGCTCGGCGTCCTCAGCCTGAGCGGCTCCCGGGAGCGCGTGTACACCGATCTCGACCTCCAGTCGGCGTCGCTGTTCGCGGACCACGCGGCGATCGCGATCGCGCACGCGCGCCTCAACGACTCCGAGCGCGAGCTCACGGCGCGCCTCTCGGCCGCGCTCGCCGGCTAGCACCGGAGACCCGGATCAGGGCGGTCGGCGGTCACGGATGTCGCCGCGCGTTTCCGGGACCCACGCGGGGGGGTAGCGTCGATCCGCACGCGAAGCCGCCGGCGGCGCACTCGAGCCGAAGCCCGGCGGAGGAAGGTGACCGTTGTGTCGAACCCGAACGCGCAAGGTCGGCTCCGTGTCGTGATCGCGACCGACGGCTCGGACGCGTCCTGTGCCGGCGCCGACGCGGCGTCGCGGCTGCTGCCCGCCGACGCCGACTTCTCGATCGTCACCGTGATCGACCCCGAGCTCGACCCCATGGCCGACGCGGGTGGGTTCGAGGGTCCGGTCATGGGCGAGAAGGAGGCGCACGACCGGTACCGCGAGTCGGTCGTCGCCGCCGAGGGTGCGCTCGCGGCTTCGGCGCGGGCGTTCGGGTCCCGGCCCTTGCATCAGGAGGTGCTCGAGCGATCCCACGGCTCGGTCGCGGACCGCATCTGCGCCTACGCGGACGAGGCGGACGCCGACATCATCGTGGTCGGATCGCACGGACACGGCGCGCTGGCGGACGTCCTGCTCGGGTCGGTGACGAGCGCCCTGCTGCACCACTGTCCGTGCCCCGTCCTGGTGATCCCCCGGGACCGGCACGCGAGCTGAGCCCGCGGTCCGGTCTCGGGGGCCTCGCCGGGGCTCGCGCCGGTTTGGAGATCGCGTCACCGGGTACCTACCGCCGCGAGCCCGGATCGACGGCGGCGCGACGGCTGGGAAGCCGTCATGTCTCCTCCGAGCTCGTCGGCCCCCGGTTCGCCCGACCGGACGGGCCGGACATCCGGATGCCCGTCGGCCCCGCCCGGTTCGTACCCCCAGACGGATCGGGCGCGGGCCGGGGTGTCTGCACCCCTCCCGATCCCCGATGTCGCCGCCTCGTCGCCCGGCGCCGAAGTGTGCCCGGCTCGGTGGGCGGGTAATGATCGCCGGCCACGGAGCGGAGGTCACGGGATGCAGCACGAGGTCGGATCGTCGGTCACCGGGCGGGCTCGAGCGCCTGGCCGCGGGCGGCGCCGCCCCGGGTGGAAGGTGTGGACCCTGCTCGGGCTCGCGCTCCTCCCCGCGGCGCTCGGGTGCGTCCCGCCGCCGCCGCTCAGCATCTCGGCGGCCCAGTCGGGCCTCTCCATCCCCTGGGACGTCGCCTGGACGCCGAGCGGCAACCAGATGCTCTTCACCGAACGGCCCTACGGTCTCACCATCGTCGGCGGCAACCAGCCGCTGCTCCACTGGAGGCCCGCCGACCTCCTCGTGGAGTCCGAGGCCGGGATGATGAGCCTGGCAGTCGCGCCGAACTTCGACACGTCACGGCGGATCTTCGTGTGCTTCGCCTCCACGCTCGGTCCCGACGTCCGGATCGCGCGCCTCACACTCTCGCCGTACCTGCTCAGCATCGAGGACCGCACCGACGTCCTGAACGGGGTGCCGGTGAATGCTGCCGGCGATCTCGGTCGGCACTCGGGGTGCCGGTTGAAGTTCGGCCCGGACGGCTACCTCTGGGTGGGGACCGGCGACGCCGCGGTGGGCACCGCACCCCAGGACCCCACGTCGCTCGCCGGCAAGGTGCTGCGCATCGACCAGAACGGCGCGCCCGCGCCGGGGAACATGGGAGCGCCGTTCGACCCCCGCATCGAGTCCTACGGCCATCGCAACGTGCAGGGTCTCGCCTTCCGGGGCGGTCAGGCCTTCGCCGTCGAGCACGGACCCGGATGCGACGACGAGGTCAACCTGCTTCGGACCGGTGGCAACTACGGGTGGGATCCGGTGCCGAGGACCTTCGGTGACCCGGCCTACAACGAGGAGGTGCCGATGACCGACACCGCGCGGTACCCGTCCGCGGTCCCCGCCACGTGGTCCTCGGGCTGTCCGACCATCGCGCCGTCGGGCGCGACGTTCGTGAACGGCTCGCAGTGGGGTCAGTGGAACGGCGGGCTCGTCATGGCCGTCCTCAAGGACACCCACCTGCGGATGTTGCGCATCTCCACCGACGGGCTGCGCGTCACGGCCGGGTCGTTCGCGCTGACCGACCACGGGCGGCTGCGGACGCCGGCCGTGGGTCCCGACGGCGCGCTGTACGTCACGACGTCCAACGGCGTCGACGACGCGATCCTGCGCGTCCGGCCGTCGTCGGTCACCGGCGGCTGACGGAGCGGCGCGTCCGACCGGCGCCGGGTTTCGGCCCGAGTCGCGTCGGGAACGACTGCTCGATGGACGGAGGTGGTGGGAGATGACGGACGGAACCGATTCTGGACGGTCCCGCGACCGGCTGCGCCCGGTGTTCGGCGAGGACCCGGGAGCCGACCGATGACCGACGCCGCCGGGCCCCGGCCGGGTGCGGCGATCGGCTCGGACGCACCGTCGATGCCCGACTCGTACGTGCAGGGCGAGGCGGTGACGTTGCTGACGCTCCTCGAGCAGATGGGCGACCTCGGGTTCACCGGCCAGTTCGAGCCGCGCGACGGCCGCGTGCGGTGTCTCACCTGTCATCAGCTGAGCGACGCGGCTGCCGTGCCGGTGTGCGATCTGCGTCGGCTCGAGGGAGCGTCGGACCCGGACGACATGCTCGCGGTGGTCGCGCTGCGCTGCCCGCACTGCGCCGCGAAGGGAACGCTCACGCTCTCGTTCGGTCCCGAGGCCTCGACCAGCGACGGCGACGTGCTGCGTGCGCTGCGGGATCCCGACCCCGACTGCTGACCCGCTCCGTCAGCCGGCGCGGGGCCGCGGCCCGGCCGCCTCCGCCCGCGCTTCCCTCGCCGCTTCGGCGGCGAACCGGTGCGCGACCGCCACGTCGGTGGACGAATGGGCCACGATCGAGAGCGTGACGGTCGCGGCGATCAACGCGAACATCCGGTGCTCTCCGCCGATCCCGGCGCTCAGGATCAGCAGCGCGTAGGCCACCGAGGCGAACCCCTTCGGCCCGAACCACCCGATCGTCACGAGCTCGGTGCGCGTCAGGCCCTTGCCGAACAGCGCCACCGCCACCGCGATCGCTCGCGCGGCGGTCAGCGCCAGGACGCAGAAGACCAGACCGCCGATCCCGATGCCACCGAGGAGCTCGGCGGTGACGAGGGTGCCGAACACGAGCAGGGCTGCGAGCTTGAACAGCTCCGCCGTGAGCTCGCCGAAGTTCGCGAAGGCGCGTCGTAGGGTCGGCGCGACGCTCGCGATCGTCGAGCCGGCGGCGAACGCGGCGAGGAATGGGTTCGCACCCGTGAGCTCGGCGGCGGAGAACACCACCATGCCGACGGCGACGGGTGCGAGCGCCTCGTACTGCTCGCTGACCTCGAGGGGGAGCACGGCGAAGAGCCCGACGGCGAGGAGCGGGACGGCAATGCCGAGCGCCACGCCACCGACGAGCGCGAGGACGAGGGACGGCGCGTCGACCGAACGGCTCGCGACGATGTCGACCATGATCACGACGACCGGCAGGGCGAGCCCGTCGTTGAGCCCGCTCTCGACGTTCAGCAGCTGCCGGACGCGCGGCGGGACCTCCTGGCGGCCGACGATCGCGGAGGCGAGGACGGGGTCGGTCGGCGACAGCGCGGCGGCGACCAGCAGTGCCTCGCTCCACGACAGACCGCCGAGAGTGTGGGCGAGGAGGCCGGTCAGGGCGAACGTGATGGGCATCCCGACGAGCAGGACCGCGTCCGGGCAGCCGCCACGCGCCGGCGGAGGTCGTCGACGCCGGCCTGCATGCCGTCGGTGAAGAGGACGGAGAACAGGGCGACCTGGATGAGGCCCGAGACCGTCGAGTCGGTCGGCCTCACCGACAGGATCCCGAGGCCGCCCGCCCCGACGACGAATCCCGAGACGAGGAACAGCACCGCGGTCGACAGGATGCTCCGGCGCGCCAGCCCCGAGATCGCAGCAGCGACGAGCAGCACGACGGCGAAGATGAGGACAGCAGACATCGGATCCCGGGACGGGTGTCGAGGGTGTTCCCGGTCCGCGCCGCGCCGAACCATCCGCCCGGGCCGACGCGTGGCGGACCGGGGCCCGGGCCCGGTACGTTCGTGGCCGCGGGCACCGAATCGTCGACACGGAACGTGAGGTCGGGGTGGGAGACCGGACCGAGGAGCCCGGAGGGTCGCCGCGCACTCCAGCGCGGGACTCCCCGGCGCCGGCGCGGCGCGACAGACCTCTGCACACCGCCACCGTCGTCGTCCTCGTCGTGGGCGCGATGGTGACGGCGGGGCTGGCGCTCGGTGCGCGCTCCGCGCACGACTCCAACGAGCGCAACCTGCTCCGCCAGCGTGTCCGGGAAGCCGCGACCGTGGCCGGTGGCGCGGTGGCGACCCTGACGAGCCAGCTCGGCGGGCCGGTGGCGACGGCGGAGGTGACCGGCGGAGACGCCGCGACCTTCCGCCGGCTGCTCGCGCCGGCGACCGGACCGAAGCGGTCGTTCCAATCGGTCTCGCTCTGGACCACGCGCGACGGGTTCCGCGCGCCGATCGCCGTCGTGGGGACGCCGCCCGAGCTGCTGGGGGTCCCGCGCGGAGCGGGTCGCGTACCTGACCCGCGTCGCCGGCCGGACGTCGCTGACGGTCGAGGACCTGCTGTCGGCACGGCGCCGGCGGCTCGGGTACGGCGTCGCCGCCGGACCCGGGGGCGCGTACGTCGCCTACGCCGAGCGGGACCTGCCCAAGGACCGGCGGGCCACCGTGGACGACACGTCGGCGTTCGCGAGCCTGGACTACGCGATCTACCTCGGCGGCCGGCCGGCCCCGTCCCACCTGCTGGCCTCGAGCATCGACGGCACCCGGGACACCGGCCGCCAGGCCCACGCCCGCATCCCCTTCGGCGACCGGCAGCTGCTGCTCGTGGGCCAGGCGCGGGGGGAGCTGGCGGGATCCTTGCCCGCGCAGCTGCCGTGGCTGCTCGCCGGCGCCGGCGCGGTGCTCGTGCTCGGCGCGGCCGCGCTCGTGGAGCGCATCACCCGGGGCCGGCGGCGGGCCCAGGATCTCGCGACCCGTCTCGGCGCGCTCGCCGCCGAGAACGAGGCGTTGTTCGAGGAGCAGCGCCAAATCGCGGGCACGCTCCAACACAGTCTGCTCCCCACCGCGCTGCCCGCGATCCCCGGACTGCAGTCCGAGGCGCGCTACCTCGCGGGCGCGGCGGGGACCGAGGTGGGGGGCGACTGGTACGACGTGTTGCCCCTCACCACCGAGCGATTGCTCTTCTCGGTGGGCGACGTCTCCGGTCACGGTCTCGCCGCCGCGGCGATGATGGCGTCGCTGCGGTTCGCGATCCGCGCGTACGCGCTCGAGGGTGGAGGACCACCCGTCATCCTCGACAAGCTCGCTCACGTCGCCGACGTCGGCCGCGACCATCGCTTCGCGACCGTGGTCTGCGGGCTGATCGACATCGAGGCGCGCACGCTGACGGTCGCGAGCGCCGGCCATCCGTCGCTGCTGGTGCTCGACGAGGCGGGCGCGCACTTCCTCGACGTCCACGTCGGCGTGCCGATCGGCGTGCGCGCCGACGAGCACTATCGGGCCACGACGATCGACCTCGCCGCGACCGGGACCGTGATCGGCTACACCGACGGTCTCGTCGAGCGGCGGGGTGAGGTGCTGGACATCGGGCTCGACCGGCTGCGGGCCGAGGTGGCGCGCGGAGATGCACCGCTTCCCGAGCTGGTGAGCCGTATCGTCGAGGGGCTGGGGGTGGAGACCAGCGACGACGACATCGCAGTGCTCGCGATCAGATGGGAGCTGGGGTTGACGCGAGTGAGGGCATCGTGATCGAGATCCAAGTGGAGGAGTCCGGCGATCCCGTCGTCGTGCTCAGCGGCGAGTTCGATCTCGCGAACTCGGGCGAGCTGCACGAGCGGGCCGCGGCACTGGTCGCGTCCCGGCCGGCGTGCATCGTCTACGACCTGTCGGCGGTCGAGTTCATGGACAGCTCGACGATCGCAGTGCTGCTGTGGACCGCGCGACAGGTCGACGCGGTCCGATTGCGCAAGCCGTCGCCCCTCGTCGCCCGCGTCCTGGACGCGATGGGGCTGGCCGACACGCTCGAGGTCGAGCCATGAGCCCGAACCGCAGCTTCCCGGCCGTTGCCGCGTCGATTGCCGACGCCCGCGCCTTCGTGCTGGGCGCGCTCCCACCACTCCCGGGACCGACCGGCGCCGTGGTCGCGCTCCTCACGTCGGAGCTGGCGACCAACGCCGTGAAGTACGGCGGCGGCCGGTTCACGCTGCAGGTCACGCCCACCCGCGGCACCGTCCGGGTCGAGGTGGCGGACCCGAGTGACCGCACGCCGACGATGCGGACGCCCGGGCCCACCGAGCCGAGCGGTCGGGGGCTGCAGATCGTGGCCGACCTCGCCGACAGCTGGGGGGTGTCCCGGGACGGCGACGACGGGAAGGTCGTCTGGTTCGAGCTCGGCATCGACGATGCCGAGCTCGAACGCTGACGGGCCCGGTCAGTACCAGCGCCGGCCCCACGACGCGCCGGATCCCTCGGCCAGCCAGAGCACCGCCCCGGCGACCGCGAGGACGACCCCCACGGTCCAGAGGATCGGGATGCCGAACAGCAACCCGAGCACCAACATGATCACTCCGAGCACCAACACGTCGTGCCTCCTCGTTCGGTTCCTGGGACCGGGCGAGCGTGCCCGGCCGGATCGCGGGCCAAACCCGCTCGTGGCGGTCGGCCGCGCGGCAGGCATGTCGCGCGGTGCGGATGTTTCGCGCCGTCCTGCGCCGGGAACGGACGCGAGCGTCAGCGTCGGACGCCGGGAGGCACGGGAGTCATGGAACGCGGTTCGGTGCAACACGGTGCCCGTCTCGACGACGACCTGGCGGCGGGTGTCGACGAGATCCTGCGCGGCGGGTCGGGCGTCGAGCGAGACGACCAGGCGCCGGAGCTGCCGGTCGCGGAGGAGCTGACCGCCGACGGGGTCGAGGTCGGGGTCGGCCCGATCGAGGGCCGGGAGCCGGCGGGATCGGTCAGTGCGCAGGCTGCCCGGGACCGCAGCGACCTCGCGGGCCATCTGCTCGCCGCGCGGTTCCCTGCCGAGGGTGCCGCGATCGTCGAAGCCGCGCGGGCTGGGTGGCGCGCCGGAGGAGATCGTCGGGCTCCTCGGCACCCTGGCGCCGCGCGCGACGTTCACCACGGTCGGGGAGGTCTGGCGCGCGGTCGGAGGAGCGGCCGAGGTCCGCTCGCCGGAGGCCGCCGGGCCGGTCGCGTCCGCCGAGCCCGAACCGGTGCCCACGTTCGAGGCGCGCACGACGGGGACCGGTGCACCCCCGCTCGGGGTGACCCCGTCGCCCGAGACGGTCGACGGCGGGCCGGGCCTCGTGCTCGAGGCGTTTCACCTCGCGCAGCTCGCGATCGGTCTCGGCCTGGTGCCGCTGCGGATCGGTCGCGCCGTCGCCCGGGAGATCCTCCACCGGTTCCGCCCGCATCACTGACCGCGCGCACCGTCCCCGACGCGACGGGCGGAGGTTTCGCGCATCCGGACGGAGGGAACGACGCCCACGACGAGAGGAGTGACTCATGGAGAGCGCGCGTGCACGGCAGTCGAGTGAGCTGGTCGCCGTCTTTCCGACCCCGGACGGGGCGCGTCGTGCGGCCGAGCGACTCGGCCGCGCCCGCGTCGGCGAGGTCGTCGTGGACGAGTCGCTCGCCACCGTGGCGCGCGGCGAGATGGCGGAGGAGCTCGACCACACGTGGGGCGGCGGGGTGCTCGGCACCTTCGTCACCGACGAGATGGCCCGGCCCGCCCTGGTGCTCGCCGCCGCGCTCGCCCTCGTCGGCGCGGTGATCGGCGCGGGCTTGAGCGTCGGGATCGCGTCGGCGCCTGCCGCGTGGTGGGCGCGGGCGGTCATCGGCGCGGCGGTCGGTGGGCTCTTCCTCGGTACCGTCGGCGCGATGGTCGGTGGCGGGATGGGATCCCGCCACCCGGAGGACGACATCGGGTCCGGGCAGGAGACCGCCGTCCGCATCCGGGGAGAGACGTCGGCGACGGTCGCGCAGCTCCGGCTGCTGCACCCGATCCGCATCGACCGCTTCCTCGACGGCCAGTACCAGGAGACGATCTCGGGCGAGACGCCGCCGTCGGCGCGGCGACTCGGGCAGGGCGTCGCCGATCCGGCTTCGCACTGATCGCGACCGGGGGCACCCACGGTACCGAGCGCCCGGACGGTGCCTCCGACCCCGAGGCGCCGCGGAACTCGGGGGTCCCGCTGGCGAGTGGCCCGATCCGCACACCCCACCGCAGGCCCCTGCGCCGGGCGTCACCGACCCGCCCCCGGACCAGATCGTCGGTTCGATGCCCTGCGGGCCGGATCTCGAGCCGGTCCTGGCCTCGGTCCAGGCCTTTCTCGACGCCGGCTACGACCACATCCACCTCCACCAGGTCGGCCCTGGACCAGGAGGCGTTCCTGGGGCGCTGGGAGCAGCAGCTCGGCGCTGGCGTCCGCGGGCTCGTACCCACCGGTGCGGCGGTGGCCGGCGAGCGACCTCGTCGACGGGTCGTCGTGCCTCAGGGCTCGGTCGAGAGCTCGTCGTCGTCGAGCACTGCGGCGGAGTCGTCCTCGTCCACGACGTGCACCGCGGCTTCCTCGCTGCTCTGGCCCTGACCCGGCGGCAGCGGGGTGGCGTCCGCGACGAGGTCCTTCTCCCGGTCGTCGAGCACGTCGTCACCGACGAGTTGCACCCCGGGCTCCTCGCCCGTCACCTCGGTGTCGGGCACCTCACGGGCCACCCGGACCCCGAGCGGCTCGCCGTGGCGCTCCTCCTCGCCGGTCACGCCCCAGTCGACGGAGGGACCCGGACGGTCGTTCGGCGGCGGGAGCCCCTCCTGGGGATCACCGGTCCCCACCTTCTCCGGCAGGGGCCCGCCGAGATCGGGGACGCCCTCCTCGTCCAGGCTGCGTTCGTGGTCAGCCGCCATGCGCTTCCCCCGTTCGTGATGGTCCGGATCCGGCGGCGGTCATCCGGCGAACGCCGAGACGAGCTCGCGGTCGAACGCCGGCAGGTCGTCCGGCTTGCGGCTCGACACGAGGGTGTTCGGACCTGCCCGGCAGACCACGACCTCCTGGTCGACCCAGGTGCCGCCGGCGTTCTCGATGTCGGTGTGCAGGCTCGGCCAGCTGGTGAGGGTCCGGCCGGCGACGACCCCCGCCTCGACCAGCGTCCACGGTCCGTGACAGATCACGGCGACCGGCTTCCCGGTCTCGAAGAACGAGGAGGCGAACGCCACCGCGTCGCCGTCCGTGCGCACCTGGTCCGGGTTGGCGACCCCGCCGGGGAGCACGAGGCCGTCGAACTCCTCCGCGTTCGCCTCGGAGGCGGCGAGGGTCGCGTCGAACGTGTCGCCGTGGTCCAGGTGCTCGAACGCCTGGACGGTGCCCCGCTCGAGCGCCACGAGCACCGGCGTACCGCCCGCCTCCTCGACGGCGCGCCACGGGTCGGTGAGCTCCACCTGCTCCACGCCCTCGTTGGCCGTCAGGAATGCGATGCGCTTGCCGTCGAGCTCGTTGCTCATGTCGTCTCCTCCTGGAAGGGTCGCTTTCGGGTCGGGGCGCGGCAGGGTCCCCGGGCGCGGTGCGGTCACGGTCCGCCCGGGACCATGACCACCGGCGCGCGGCGGTGCCCGCGGGTCGAGAGTCGTCGGACGGACTGGTACTCGGCGGCGGCGATCCGCGCACCGGCCTCGAGGAACGACGCCTGCACCACGTCGTGCACGTCGGATCGCATCAGGTCGTGGCCGATGATGTCCACCGTGTCGGGGCCCGGCTCGAAGACGAGGACGTGCGTGCCGGTCCGCTCGAGCGCCGCGATCTCCTGACGGAGCCGGCGCGCCGCGATGCGGTGCACGACCCCGTCGACCGACCGGGGGGTGGTCCCGGCGGCCGCGAGCGGCGCGATCACCACGACGAGGTCGAGACCCTCGGGTGCGAGCACGTCGGCGTTGGTCGAGGAGTGGGCGCCGCCGTCGAGGTACTCGTGGCCGTGGATGCGCACCGGCGCGAAGTAGCCGGGGACCGCGCACGATGCGGCGAGCACGTCGACGAGCGCGACCCTCGGGCCGTCCTTGCCGAAGACGACCCGCCGCCCGTCGCGCCGGCGCACCGCGGCGATCCACAGCGGGCGCTCGGGCCAGGCCATGTCGGCCAGGGGCTCGAGGTGCGGCAGCAGGGTGCGGGTGCCGTCACCGACGAAGGTGGACGCCACCGTGAGCGCACGCACGCGGGTGGGCGCACGCAGCGCGCGGGCCATGAGCTGCGGGGCGGGCAGGCGCGGCGGGCGCACCACGCTGTTCCAGGTGAGCGGGTCGAACTGCGGACGCCGTCCCAGGGGATGCTGCGCGTCCGTGCCGTCGGGTGCCTCGGTCAACCAGGATGCGAGGTCCGACGGCGCGACGCCCCGGCGCAGGAGCGCTCCGGTCATCGAGCCGGCGGACGTCCCGACGATCACGTCGGCGTCCCGGCCGCTCCAGCCGGTGTCGTGCTCGAGGGCGGCGAGCGTTCCGGCGTGGTACGCCTGGCCGGCGTAGCCGCCGCCGCCGAGCACCAGACCGATCCTGACCATGAGGTCCTGGTACCCCGCGTGCTGCTCCGACAACCGTCCCGCGCAACCGTCAGCGCGCGCATGGATCTGCGGGCGGGTGGGTAGAGCTGGAGCCAGCGCACGATCGGTCGTGGGCCGAGTTGGTTCGAGGGGGAGCTCGTGGAGACGACGCCGATGTCGACGACCCAGGTCGCGGAGATCTCCGATCGCGTGCGTCCGGAGCCGGGCACCTCACCCGAGGGAAGTGCACCGCGTCGTCGCCGTCGCCGCCGGGATCCACTGCCCCGGATCCGCAAGCCGCCGTCGTGGTACGGGTCCGCCGCGTGCGTGGACAAGGCCGCGCTGTTCTTCGCCGCGCCGGACGAGCGCGCGGGCGCGCGGGCGCTGCGGGAGGGTCGGGCGCGCCGGGTCTGCCAGAGCTGTCCGGTGATGGAGCCCTGCCGGGCGTGGGCGCGCGCGCGAACCGCGAGTACGGGTACTGGGGCGGGGAGAGCGAGGCCGAGCGGAGCCGTGCCGGCTTCGGTCCGGCGCCGTTGCCGCGCTCGCGGCGCAGCCCGAGCGCGGTGCGGCGCGACTGGAGATCGCGAGCGCGGGCGAGTCGGCCGGCTGACGGTGTCGTCAGCTGCCGGCGTTCGCGCCGGCGACCGGCACCCCCGGATCACCGAGCGTGAGGCTGTACTGGATCGTGCTCCCGACGCGCGCGGTGTCGCTTCCGAGCGCCGGCGCGGCCGAGGCGCTCACGAGGAGACGCTGGTGGTGTTGCTCCCACTCACCGCGCCAGATCTTGGCTTCGGGATGCGCCGCCGTCACGGTCGCCCACCCGTCGGCGCGGAGCGAATCGGTGTACCACTGCATGAGTCGCTCGGGTGTCAGGTCGTGCACCTCGTAGGTGCGGACCGTGACGCCGTGCTCGTGACTCCGGGGGCCGGTGGCGTCGGCCCGCGGGTAGCGCGGAAGATCGTCGAAGCGCCCGGTGGCGAACTTGGACGAGTCGGGACGCGGCTGGGCGGGATTGCTGCTCCCGGCGCCGCTCCCGCACGCGGCCGCGGCCAGCGTGCACACGCCGATCACGCCGATCACGCCGAGGAGCCGGAACCGTCCGGTCGTGCGGAGCCACATGGCCTCGACCTACCCGATCCGGGCGCGATCGAATCGGGTCGGGCCCACACGGCGTGCGCGGTGCGCACCGTCGTGGTTGGGCGAGGCACCGACCGGGTACCGGGTCCCGAGACCCCGTCCGAGGCGACAGGGAGCGCGCGGCGAAGGAGGCCGATCATGGCGGCGATGCACCTCGGCGCGCTCACGGTCACGAGCCCCGACTTCGAGGCGGACGGGCGGATGCCCGACCGCAACACGAGCCGCGGCGACGACGTGTCGCCCGTGCTCGAGATCGCATCGGTGCCGTCGACGACCCGCTCACTCGCGGTCGTCTGCCACGACCCGGACGCGCCGACCACCTTCGGGTTCGATCACTGGGTGGTGTACGACATCCCACCCGACCGTACCGTGATCGGCCGTGGCCCCGACCGCCACGTCACCCAGGGGACGAACAGCTTCGGCGAGCTCGGCTACCGCGGTCCCGCACCGCCTCGGGGTCATGGTGTCCACCATTACTTCTTCCACGTCTATGCGCTCGACACCGATCTCGACGCGGAGGGCGGGTTGACCCGGCGCGAGCTCCTCGACCGCATCGAGGGGCACATCATCGAGCAGGCCCGCCTGGTCGGCACCTACAGCGTGGAGGACCCGTCGAGCGCGCGGCGCGCGAGTGGGGCCGGAGCGGACGCCCCCGTGCCGGCAGCGGAGCTCAGAGCTCGTCCACAGGTGCGGCCGCCACCGGTCGGGGCTCGTCCGGTGCGCGCTCGATCTCCTCGCTCATCGCCCGCTTGCCGACCTGGACGAGGCGCAGGGTCGTCACCAGCCCGAGGCCGCCGACGAGGTTGGCGAGCGCGGCCCAGGAGGCCGCGCCGAGCCAGTCGGCGTAGCCGAACCGCGCGCCGCTCTGCAGCGCGGCGAACATCTCGAGGCTCGAGACGATCGCGTGGTTGAGCGGCGGGGCGGCCAGCACGAACGCGACGGCGACGGCGGCGACGAGCTTCGCGCCGACCGAGGACGTGCCGCGCTCCATCCAGGTGAGCAGCGTCATGGTGGCTCCGCCGAGGATGCCCGCAGCGAAGGCCTCCCCCCCCGATGCCCATCGCGGGGTAGTGGGCCCCGATCGTGCGCGCCGCGGGCCCCACGTCGGGGACCGCGACGATGACGAGTGCGACGATGATCCAGCCGCCGGCGAGGTTCGCGACACCGGTGACGACCCACAGGCGCGCGAGCGAGCGGGCCTTCGCGTCCCGGGCGACCACCGTGGTCACGGGGACGAGGAAGTTCTCGGTGAACAGCTCGCTCTCCGCGAGCGTCAGCGCGACGAACCCGACGGAGAACGCGAGCGCGGCGAGCAGCTCGTCGTGGCTGTGGGTGAGGACGACGAGGTAGGCCAGCACTCCGGTCCCCACGTCGAAGCCACCGACGATCCCGGTCGCGACGAGCGAGTGCAGTGGGCGGTGGAGCCGGACCCGCCCGTCATCGATCGAGCGCTCGAACGTCGCCCGGAGATGGCGGTCCTCGACGTCGCCGGACGGGGCGGTCGGGGCGGTCATCGCCGGGCCGTACCCGCCCGTCCCCCCGCCCAACCGCCGCGGTCCGGCCGGGCGTCGCGGTTTCCCGGCCGTCCGCCCCGGGTACGCGCGCGGGCGACGAGAATCGCGACGAGGAGCACACGATGAGCGACATCTGGATCTGGACCGTCTGGACCGAGGAGCCGTCCGCGGTGGAGCCCCCGCCCGACCTCGGCGGCTACCGCGTGGAGGCCAGCGACGGGCACATCGGCGAGGTCGACGAGGCGGTGTTCGACGAAGGATCGGGCCGGTTGATCGTCGACACCGGGTTCTGGATCTTCGGCAAGCGCCGGATGATCCCGGCCGGGATGGTCGAGCGGATCGACGACGACGCCCGCACCGTCCACCTCTCCTGCCCGAAGTCGGCGGTCCGGGACGCGCCGGACTACGAGCCCGAGCGGGCCGAGGACGCCGAGCACCGGCGTGCCGTGGAGGGCGCGTTCGACCCGTCGCGCTACGCAGGGATGACGGGCGACCCGATCGGTCCCGAGGCGGGACCCCGCCGCTGAGCGGAGCCTGACCACTGGCCCCCGTCCGGTTCACCGGCGGGATGGGAGGTCGAGGTCGTCGGGGGCGAGGTCGTCGCCCGTCGGCGGCCCGAGCGTCCGGCGCTCGTGGATCTGGAGTGCCAGCGGCAGGACCGCCCACAGCCCGAGCATGGCCAGCGCGCCGACGGTCACCAGCAACACCTCGACCGGCGTGGTGAAGAGGTACTCCGCCACCACCCCGAACGCGATCAGGATCGTGAGGCCGAGCAGCGCGAGTCCGACCCGCATGATCAGGATGCTGAGCCGGAGCCGGGCCGCCCGGCCGCGGCGCGGCCCGAACCGGTGCAACGCGGTCGGGGCCATGAACGCGACCACCGAGAGGACCGCACACAGGAGCGCGATCCCGAACGCCGTCCGGCTCCCGTTCCCGAGGCGCTCGAACCGCTGACTGAACGGGACGGTGAGCAGGAACGCCATGAGCAGCTGGACGCCGGGGAGCACCACCCGCAGCTCCTGGAGCAACCCGTAGTACCGCTCGCGGAGCTCCTCCTTGGCCCGGGTGGGGTCGGGGGGGACCGAACGGGACACCGGCGTCGGCCCACCGGTCATCGATACCGCCGTCAGGTGGCCGCGGGCAGGCCGTCGCAGGCCGCGAGCACGCGGTCGACATCGCTCGACGCACCGTCGCCGACCCAGGTCCCGCGCACCACGCCGTCCTTGTCGACGACGACGTACCCCGGCCGTTCTCCGACGACGAACGCCTCGGCGATCGACCCGTCCTCGTCGGCGAGCACCGTGAGGGCCTCGAGGGGGACCGACTCGGCCCGGGCGCGCACTGCCTTCGCGGTGTCGTGCACGACGGCGAGCACCTGCACCCGCCGATGCCCGAAGTCCACCTGCCGACGGTCGAACTCGGCGAGCAGGGCGTCGGCGCGCGTCGTGCGCCGGGAACACGAGCACCAGCGCGACCTTGTCGAGGAAGGATGCACGTTCGAGCGTCTGGCCGTGACTCGAGGGCGCGCGGAAGTCCGGCGCCGCGGTATCGGTCAGGTTCTGCATTCGGGTCATGTGACACCTCGTCGGGGATCGCAGGTCGGCACGGATCTGCCCTGAGCCGTACCCGGTTCGCGGCACGCCTCAACCCGAGCCGGCTTTGCCCGGGCGCTCGCGGCTGGACCACGATGCCCGCTTCCGGACGAGTCCATTGGGGAGGACCACGGGATGCGGAAGCGGCTCGCGACGGTGTGGGTGATCGTGTCGGTGGTCCTCGGGTCCGACGCTCGTGGCGTGCGGGAGCGACGGCTCCGGCGACCAGGCGTGCGGGCACAAGGATGCCGCCGACCACGTCGAGACGATCCGGGTTCCCCGGGACCACGACACGATCCAGGCCGCGGTCTGCGCGTCGCACCGTGGCGATCTCGTGCTCGTCGAGTCCCGGGCGTGTACCGCGAGGCGGTCGACGTGACCACGCCGGACCTCACGATCCGCGGCACCGACCGCAACCGTGTGATCCTCGACGGCGGCTTCAAGAAGGAGAACGGCATCCGGGTCCTCGACACCGACGGCGTCGTCGTGGAGAACATGACGGCGCGGAACTTCGTGAGCAACGGCTTCTACTGGACCGGCTCGGACCGCTACCGAGGCTCGTACCTCACGGCCTACCGCAACGGCGACTACGGCATCTACGCGTTCGACGCCTACCACGGCCAGCTCGACCACAGCTACGGAAGTGGCAGCCCGGACGCCGGCTTCTACATCGGTGAGTGCTTCAAGTGCGACGCCGTCATCGACTCGGTCGTCTCCGAGAACAACGGGCTCGGCTACTCGGGCACCAACTCGGGTGGCGATCTCTACATCGTGCAACTCGACCTTCCGGCACAACCGGGCCGGCATCGTCCCGAACTCGGGCTCCTACGAGCTCTGCTACCCGTCGCGCGAGACGACGATCGCCGGCAACCTCGTCTACGACAACAACAACGGCGAAGCCCCCGCGATCGACGTCGCGCTGCTCGCCAACGGGAACGGCATCCTCGTTCCGGGTGGCGTGCGCGAGCGGATCCAGGCCAACCGCGTCTTCGACCACGACCGGACCGGGATCGGCCTCGTGCCGTACCCGGAAGAGGACGCCAACGATCTCGCCCCGCCGCAAACCGCGTGGGACACGCCCTGCCGTCAGACGCGGGACAAGACGGTCCCCAGGATCCCGACGAAGGACTGCAAAGCCGTCAAGGGACTCTTCAAGAAGTGCGTCGTGTTCTGGAACCCGAGCGAGAACCGCCGTGGTCGGCAACGTCGTGGAGGGCTCCGGGGTCGCCGACATCGCGGTGGGCACCCTCGACGTGTTCAACACCGGCGCGACCACCGACACGCTCGGCAACTGCTTCTCGGACAACACGTTCTCGACGACGGCGCCGACCGCGCTCGAGTCGTTGGCCCCCTGTGGTGCGGCCGGCACCGGCGGTGACTGGAACGCCGGTGCCCTGGATCTCGTCGGCGTGTTCCTCGACGAGCCCCCGGCGCCGCCGAAGTCCCAGTGGAAGCACACGCCGGTCCCGCCCGCGCAGGACGCCATGCCGGGTCGGGTCACGAGACCGCCGGAGCGGTTCCGCGGCCCCGACCTTCCCGACCTCGCCACGATCACGGTGCCGGACCGGCCCGCCGGAGTGTGAGGCGCGCGCACGGTGCCGCGGCGCGGCCGTCGGCCTGGTCGTGCTGGTCGGTGCCGCGGGTCTGTTCGCCTGGCGACGCGCGAGACGGACGCGCCCACGCTCGCGGCGGCCCGCGCCGGACCCGCCGGGCGCGGTCGGGCCGACGCGCTACACCGGGCCGCAGGGACGCGTCGGCCAGTTCGTGGTCACGTGCCGCTACAGCCACTCCGGCGTTCGACGACCCGATCGTCCACTTCGGCGAGCCGGGTCGATCCCACCGGCACGACTTCTACGGTGCCGTGCGGGCCGATGCGTGGAGCCGGCCGCAGGACCTGACCCGGGCAGCCCTCGACGTGCGACAAGGAGTTCGACACCGCGAGCTACTGGCAGCCGTCCCTCTACGACCACGACGTTCGCGTTACGTCCTCGCGAGATCGTCGCCTACTACCGCGCCGCGCCGGGAGTTGCGCCCCGCACGGTGGAGTCCGTTCCCATTCGGGCTCGCGCTCGTGGCCGGTGACGCCACCGCCACGAACCGTCAGCCGGGGGAGGCGGTGGGCTGGACGTGCGGATCCTCCATCGACGCTGGCGCGCGTCGGCGCCCGAGTGTCCGGCGAGCGCGCCGCTGCACCTCGTGGTGACGTTCCCGGACTGCTGGGACGGTGAGCACCTCGACGCGGTCGACCACCGACTCGCACGCGGCGTACTCCGCACACGGACGGTGCCCGGCGAGCCACCCGGTCCACGTCCCGCAGTTGACGGTGTCGGTGAACTTCACGGTGTCGGGGAGCGGGCATCGAGCTCCGCCTCGCGTCCGGCAACCTGTTCTCCGGCCACGCCGACTTCCTGAACGGTTGGGACCCGGCCGGGTTGGCCCACGAGGTCGACGCGTGCATCCACCGCAACGCGGTGTGCGACCTCGGGTCCAACCGCGAGGAGGAGCCGCTCTTCCAGCACGGCTGAACCCCGTCGGGACGCTCCTTGCCGGCTCAGCCCACGACCCGGATCGCGCCACGCATGCCGTGGGTCGCGGTGCCGTGGAGCGAGCAGTAGTACGGGTAGTCGCCGGGCTCGTCGAACGTGCGGCTCGCCGCATCGTGGCGGGCGAACCGGTTGGGCTCGATCGGGCGGAACGTGTCGTCCACCGCGATCACGTCGTGCACGTTCCGGCCGTCGTTCACGAAGGTGACCTTGGTGCCGGCCCGCACCGTGACGAAGGCGGGGACGAAGTCGTTGTCGACTGCCTCGACCGTCACCGTCCTCCGGTTCCGCTCGTCCTGGAAGTGCTCGCCATGCAGGTCGACGCCGGAGCCCGAGCTCCCGCCGCACGCCGCGAGCGCAGCGAGCGAGCAGCGCGCGAGGAGGGCGGAAGCGGTCCGTGCGCACCGGCGGGATCGTACCACCTTGCGATCGGGGACGCCGATCCGGGATCCGCCCGCCCGGCACGCGGCAGGCGGTCGGATGGCTCCGGGTCGGCATTCATCGGTGTCGCCGGGAGCCTGCGGGTGAAGAACACCGCGATGAGCGTCATGACCGGCGAGGAGCCCGAGCGCGGCCTGCAGCCCCTTGATACGGGCGTCCGCATTGTCGGCCTTGATCGCAGTAGCGGTCCTCGTGTCGACCCCGGCCTTCGTGAGCGCGGTCCCGAGATCGGCGTCGGAGATGAAGGGCACGCCGCCGCCGAGCTTCACCGCGGCCTCCGAGCTGATGTGCTTCGGGAACGTCCGGGTTCGTCTGGATCCCGGCAGGAACGAGCTCGTCGAGCGCGGCGATCAGGATCGCGCCCGCGACCGCGGTGCCGATCGACGCTCCGAGGTTGGTCATCGTGTTCTGGATCCCGCCGACCTCGCCGCTGCGCTCGTCCGGGCACCGACGAGACGGTCACGCCGCCGAGCTGGGAGGCGAGCGCACCGATGCCGAGCCCGGCGAGCAGCATGGGCCAGGTGATGATCTCGGCCCCGGCGCCGACGTCGAGGAGGACCATCAGCACGACGATGCCGGCGAAGAGCGAGACGAATCCGAGTTGGGCCACCCGCCGAGGCGAGGCGTTCGGGAACACCTTGGGGATGCCGGCCGCGGCGAGGAGCAGCGTGAGCGAGAGCGGGAGGAGCCGGACCCCGGTCTCCACGGCCGACAGCCCGAGTGCGACCGAGAGGAACAGTGGGACGACGAAGAACAGGCCCATCTGGACGAGGAACTGGAAGAAGAAGGCGAGCAGGCCGCCGACGAGCGTCCGGTTGCGCAAGATCGTGAGGTCGACGAGCGGCTCGAGCCCTTTCCTGGTCCGGTGCGTGGTCCACGTCAGGAACAGGCGCAGCACGACACCCCCGCCGAGCAGGAGCCAGACGACGGGCGAGAGGCCGAACATCGTCGGCCCGCCGGACTTCGGCGTGACGATGCCCCAGGCGCCGGCGCGCAGGATGCCGAACACGATCAGGGCCATGCCGACGGCGGAGAGGAGCGTTCCGACGAGATCGAGCTGCGGGCGCTGGTCGATCGCGGCGTCGGCGGTGCGCCGGTTCATGGCGAGGATCACCCGACGATCAGCACCTCGCCGACGAAGACCCAGCGCCACGAGAGGTAGGTGGTGAACATCCCGCCGATGAGCGGTCCGGCCGCGACCGCGATCGCGCCGGCAGACGCGACGAGTCCGTAGGCACGCGGTCGGTCGGCCCGTCCGAAGTTCGCCGCGACGAGCGCCACGATGGCCGGCAGGATCAGCGCGGCGCCGACGCCCTCCAGCCCGGACCAACCGATCATCAGGACCGTGAGGTTCGGTGCGATCGCCGTCGTCAGCGAGCCCGGCGCCGTAGATCACGCACCCGACCGCGAAGACCCGCTTGCGGCCGAAGATCTGTCCGAGCTTGCCGCCGGCGATCATCAGTGACGCCATGACGAGCGTGTAGAAGGTGATCGCGGTCTGGATCCCGGTCACCGTGGTCCCGACGTCCTTGGCGACCGTCGCGATCGAGACGTTCATCACCGAGCTGTCGAGCGTCATCAGGAACTGCGCGGTCGCGAGGGTCAGCGAGCACCGTCCCGGCGGCGCTGGTCGCATCTCGCTCGGGCGTCGCTCATCCGTCCCCCTCCTCGCCGGTCCGCAGCCGGCCCGGCTCGACGCCCACCCCTGCCGGCACCTGGCCGGAGCGGGCATGCTTGCACGTCACCCGGGCGTGCCCGACGTCGCCGGCGGCCTTGACAGGGCCGGGTCTGGTCGCGACCATGCCGCAGGGTTCGATCGGGTCGAATGGTGCGGAGGCGCTGGATGTTCGCGTTCTGGCGACGGCTCGCCGTGCCGGCCGTGCTGGTCGTGGTCGCGAGCGGATGCTGGTCGCAGTACCGCGGGCGACTCGGGCCACAGCGGCGCCCAGGCGACCGAGTCGGTCCTCGGCGTCCGCACCGTCTCGGTGCTGGCCCCGGCATGGGTCGGCGTGACGGGTGCGCCGGTCGTCGGGCCGGTCACCGTGTGGGGCGCGGCGGTCTTCGCCGTCTCCGGCGACGGCACGCTCTCGGCCTTCGACGCGGGTGGCGACCAGGGCTGCTCGGGGACGCCCAGGACCTGTGCGCCGGTGTGGACCACGTCGTCGGTGATCTCCTGCAGAGCCCACCCGCGGTGGTCGACGGCATCGTGTACGTCCAGGGTCTCAACGCGGTCTACGCGTTCGACGCCACCGGAACCGCAGGGTGCGGCGGGGACGCCGAGGCGGTGTGCGCCGCTCTGGCGGAGCACACGCGACCGGCTACGCGCGCTCCTCGGTCACGGTGGCGTACGGGACCGTCTACGTCGCGGGGGCGCACGGGCTCATGGCGTTCGATGCGGCCGGCGTCACCGGCTGCGCCGGGACCCCGAAGGTCTGCGCTCCCGCTGTGGAGCGGCGATCCGATCGCACCCGCAGGAGACGGGTCGCCGGCCGTCGTCGCCGGCACCGTGTACGTCAGCGACGGCACGACCTCTTCGCCTACGACGCGCGCGGCATCGACGGGTGCGGTGGCGTCGCCCCGCACCTGCGCGCCGCGCTGGCGGGCCTCGGGCACCGGGCGCGCCCCCGGTGGTGGTCGGGGGAGTCGTGTACCTCGCGCGGCGGCCCACCGGCCTGAGCGCGGTCGATGCCGCCGGGCTGATCGAACTGCGGTGGGACGCCGAAGGTCTGCGCGCCGCTGTGGAGCGCCACGCGTCACCGCGACGCGGGTCGGCGTCCGAGCCGGCCGCCGTCGCCCGCGGGACCGTCGACGTGCTGATCGACGGCTCGGTGTACGCCTTCGACGCGGCCGGCGCCGTCGGGTGCGGTGGTGAGCCCCGGGTCTGCGCGCCGCGGTGGCGATCCGCGCCGTCGTTGCCGGGCACGGCGTGCGCTGACGGGCGCGCCGACGGTCGCGAACGGCGTCGTGTACACGGGCGGGACGACCCGGTTGCGGGCGTACGACGCGTCCGGAACCGTGAACTGCGCGTCCCAGCCCCGGGCGTGCGATCCGCTCTGGACGAGCCCACCGGGCGGCGGGCCCTGGTCATCGCCCGTTGTCCTCGGCGGCTCCCTGTACGCGGGTTCGGACGACGGAGTCCATGTCTTCCGGCCGGCGTACCGTGCGCCGGCACCGACCGTCGCCGGTCTGTCTCCCCGGCCGGTCCGGTCGCGGACGACGTCGGTCGGGTCACCGGCACCGGCTTCGTTCCGGGTCTCACCGTGACGACCACCGTGCCGGGTGCGACGGTCGGTCCGCCGACGGCCGTGAGCGCGACCGGCTTCACGGTCGCCGTCACCGTGCCGGCGTCCGCGCCGCCGGCGACCTACGCGTTGCGCGTCGTCAACCCCGACGACGGTCTCGCCACGACGAGTCTGACGTTCGACACGACCACCCCGGCTGATGTCGCGGTCGCGCGCGGGGATCTCGGCCGATCCGCTCCTCATCGAGGAGTCGCCCGCCGGTCGGGCCGCCGACCTCGACGCGATGTCGACTCTGGGTGTGCACTGGATCTCGCTCGACGTGCTCTGGAACGCGATCGAGCACGACGGCCCGGGCCAGTTCCACTGGGCCGCGCTCGACGCGGCCGTGCTCGACGCCCGCGCGCACGGGCTGACCATCATCGGCACGCCGTCCTACAGCCCCCCGTGGGCCGTCGGGCCCGGCGTGTCCGGAGGACCAGGTCGCCTACGGACACTGCCTGCCCGCGAATCCCGCGGACTACGGTCGCTTCGTCGCGGGCGCGGCGGCACGGTACGGGTCGCAATCGGGCGCGACCGCGGCCGGCCAGCCGCTCCGCGACACGATCACGATCTGGCAGATCTGGAACGAGCCGAACAACCAGGTCTACGCCCGGCCGAAACCCGACCTCGACGAGTACACGGCCATGCTGAAGGACGCCTCCACGGAGATCCGCGCGGTCGACCCGACGGCCACCGTCATCACCGGCGGCATGTCGCCTGCACCCGACGCCGCGGACGGTGTGTTGATCTCGCCGATGACGTGGACGCGGGGCCTGTACCTGCGTGGCAGCTCGCGACTTCTTCGACGGCGTCGGTCACCATCCCTACTCCTTCCCGACCAATCCGCTCGAGGCGCACTCGTGGAACTCCTATACGCAGACGCGCGCGGTCTACGACGTCATGGTCGAATTCGGTGACGGGGACAAGAAGGTGTGGGGCACCGAGATGGGCGTTCCGACCGGCACCAGCGTGTTCGCGATGAGCGAAGCCGACCAGGCGCAATGGGTACACGACTACTACCTCGGATGGAACACGGACTACGCGGCGTTCACCGGCCCGCTCGCGTGGAAGTCGATCCGGGACCAGTCGGCCGATCCGGGCGACGTGTGGGACAACGCTGGGCTCCTTCGCAACGACGGTACGTCCAAGCCGGCGTACCCCGCGTTCCTGGCCGTGATGACGAACGGGTTGCCGTAAGGCCGCGCGATCAGAACGTGGTCTCGGTGCCCGGCACCCCGGTGGCGAACAGGGCGGCGAAAGCCGCATCCTCGCGTGCCCGGGCGGCGGCAACGAGATCGCGGCGGGCATCGACGATGAACGTCTTCGTCGCGACAATCGACGCGAGCGGTCCCGCGGTCACGATCTCGCGTGCGATCGCCACCGTGCGCTCGAGCACCTCGCCGTCGGGAACGACCTCGAGCGCCAGCCCGCTCGCGACGGCGTCGGCCGCGCTCGAGCCAGGCGCCCGAGAGCAGCAGGCGCGCGGCCCGCTGCCAGCCCATCGTCGCCGCCAACGTCGCGGAGGAGCCGGCCTCCGGGGCGACGCCGAGCGGCACGAACGGACCGCGCAGGCGCGCGGATTCGGCGATCAGGGCGACGTCGCAGTAGGGCAGCAGGGTCATCCCGATCCCGACGCCGACGCCGTTGACCGCGGCCAGGAACGGCTTGGGGAAGGTGGACACCGCGTCCATGAAGGCGGCGAACGCCGCACCCTGGTCGGCACCCGCGTCACCGGCCGCCGCGCCCATCAGCTCGCCGAGGTCGTTGCCGGCACAGAACGCGCGGCCGTTGCCGGTGATGACGACGGCGCCGATAGCGTCGCTCGCGGCGGCCTCGGCGAGAGCCCCCGCGCACGCGCGGTACAGCGCGGTCGTCATCGCGTTGAGCTTCTCGGGCCGATCGAGCGTGAGCACCCGTACGCCGTCTGCGTCGTGGATCTGCAACATGCGGGCGATCTTCGCACGCCGCGCCGCGGTCAGGGGGCGACGGATCCGATGTCGGTGAACCCTGACGGATCGTGGCGACCGATCGTGCCGTGCTCGAACAGTCCCCAGCCGACCTGGCCGTCGAGCGTGGCCCGGCCGACGTGGTCGATCACGCCGAAGGCCCGCATCGCCACGAGCGCGGGGTCGGTCAGGTCGTAGACGGCACCCTCGACCCAGTCGTGCCCCCGCCAGGTCCCGTGCGTCCACCCCGTGTCGGCGCCGTAGCCCGCGCCCTGGTGGAGCACCGCGTATCCCAGCGACTCGACCTCGAGTGCGAGCTTGCGGCCGCCACGTTCGGTGAGGTCGATGTGGGCACGTTCGGGCACGCGGGTGCCGCTCGTGTACTCGATCTCGACCTCCGGCCAGCCGAGCTGCTCGACCCGTCCGTCGGGCCAGACGCGCGTGGCGTCGTTCAGGGTGCGGAAGCCGTCGGCGTTCTCCTGGCAGATCACGATGAGCGAGAAGTCGTCGAACCGCAGTGGCACGTACAACCACCAGAGGCCTTCGAAGAATTCCTCGGCGCCGCGGCCGGGCAGTGCGGGCTCGCCGACGGGGCGGATCCCCCACGAGCGGTCGCGGCTCCCGACCCAGGTGTCGGGTGTGACCCGGAGCTCGTCGCCGCCGACGCGAAGGGAGCCCTCCCAGCTGCCGAGCTGGGCGAACCGGGACGCGTCGAGGATCGCCTGCGGCCCGGTGCGCGACAGGTGCGGCTGCTCCATCACGGCGGGGTGCGTGCCCTCCCAGGTCAGGTCGAACCCGATGCCGTGCTCGTCGGCGTCGCAGACCACCCGGATCCGGCGCAGCGGTTCGACGATCTCGATGCGGTAGGGGCCGACGGCGAGGTCCAGCGGACGGTCGTCGAGCGCGTCGGAGCACCGCACGCTCCACTGGGTGTCGCCGCGCCGAACGCATGCGTAGGCGTCGACGACGCCGAGGTTCGGGTAGACGCCGCCGCCGGTGATCAGGAAGACGTCGCCGGTCCGGTCGTGGGCGTTGAAGTAGCACCGATCGTAGAAGTTGCGGTCGCTCGAGGGCACGTGGCGCAGCGACAGCGGAGCCTGGTGGATCGGGTACTCGTCGAGGGCGACGGGCTGCATCGGTTCTCCAGTCGGTGGTGGGGGCGTACGGGCGCGACCAGGCCGCGTGACGGTCAGGACTCCGGTGGCTGCCGCTCACGACGAGCACGGGGACGGACGTGCGGTGGACGACCCCGTCGGCGACCGAGGGGGAGACGAGGCGCGCGAGCCGGCCCTTGTCGTGCGAGCCGACGACGATCACGTCGACGTCGTGCTCGGACGCGGCGACGCAGATGGCCTGCACCGGATCACCGTGCTCGACGACGATCTCCGCGGGGTCGAGCCCGGCGGCTTCGGCACTGCGGCCTCGGCGTGCTCGGCCGCGCCGGTCGATCGTCTCCGCGAGCGACGACCAGGTCTCGGGGTCCAGCGGGATCACGCCGCCGAAGGTCGTGGTCTCGGGGAACTCGAGCGCCGTCTTGGCGACGTTGACCACCAGGTACGTGGCATCGGGTCCGAAGAGCCCGGCCGCGAGTGGTCGCGGCCCGCACCGAGTCGTCGGTTCCGTCGAGCGCGACGAGCACGCGTGTCATGACCCACCTCCTGGGCGTGATCGTCCGAGCGCGGACCGTAGCGCCTCGGGTCCGGCCCCGGCCGCGGGCGCGGCCGGACGCGGCCGGCCGTGACCGTCACGTGACGTCACCGGGGATGTTTGCGGCGGGCTCCCGGCGGGGCAGAAGTCCCTCGTCGGCGGTGCGACCTGTTCCGCCGACCCTGCCCCGGGCGTACGAACGGTCGCACCGCCGACTCACGGTCACCGGCCGCTGAAGGATGGCCATGAAGATCGCGATCTCGGCGTTCCTCGAGCGGCTGCGGGGGAGCCTGTTCGTCGTCCCGATGGCCTGCGTCATCGCGGGGATCGTGCTCGGCCAGGCGGGACTCGCCCTCGACGACGCCCTCGGCAGCGGCGCGAGCCGGCTCCCGCTCGGCTTCACCTCCACGGTCCAGAGCGCGCGAGCCGTGCTGAGCACCGTCGCCGGCGCCACGATCACCGTGGCGGGCATCGCGTTCTCGGTGTCGCTGCTCACCATCCAGCTCGCGTCGAGCCAGTACTCGCCGCGCGTCGTGAGCGGGCTGTTCCGGGACCCGTTCAACAAGCGGGTGATCGGGCTGGTCGTCGGGACCTTCACCTTCTGTCTCGTCGTCCTGCGATCGGTGCGCGCCCCGCTCGAGGGCCAGGGCAACCCCGTCATCCCCAACGTGTCCGTGGCGGTCGGCGTGCTCCTCGGCATCGCGTCGATCCTCGCGATCGTCGCGTTCATGAACCACAACGCCCACACGATGGACATCAGCGAGATCCTCGACGGCGTGACCCGCGACACGGCGAACGCCATCGACCGGCACTGGTCCCATCACCTGTTCGAGCCGTCGGTGCCGGTCCGGCCCGACGTCCTGCCGAGGGGACCGTCCTTCACCGTCCGGGTCGACCGCGACGGCTGGGTCCAGCTCCTCGACCACGAGAAGCTCCTGCGCGCGGTGCCCGAGGGCGGGACCGTGCGGCTCGACGTCGGCGTGGGGGAGTACCTGGTCCGTGGCTCGCGGCTGTGCACGCTCTGGCCGGAGCCCGAGAACGCGGACGCCGCGGTCGCGCGGTGCCGGGAGTCGGTGCACCTCGGCGTCGAGCCGCACGATGCAGCAGGACGCGGGCTACGGATTGCGCCAGCTCGTGGACGTCGGGCTCAAGGCGCTCTCGCCGGGGGTCAACGACCCCACCACCGCGCAGGACGCGATCGTGCACATCGGAGCCGTCCTGCGAGCGTTCCTCGATCGCGATCCACCGGTACCGGACATGCAGTGCGACGGTCGCCGGTTCGTGGTTGCCCACGCCGACGGGCCCGAGCAGCTGCTCGCGCTCGCGTACGACGAGCTCCGGCTCGACGCGGCGGAGCATCCCTCCGTGTGCGTCGTACCTCCTCGACAGCATCGGACGGATGTACGACGCGCTGGACGAGCCCCGCCGTGAGCCCGTCCGCGCCCCGTTGCGTCGCCACGCCGCGATGATCCTGGCCGCGGCGGAGCGCTCGGCCGCGTCCTCGGCCGACACCTCACGCGTGCGGGAGGCCTTCGAGCGTCTCCCCTTCGCCCGCACCCGACGCGACTGAGCGCGCGGCCGTGCTCCGGGTGCGGAACTCCTCGCACGCGTCGGCGTCGTCGAAGTAGACGAGCACCCACGCGTGGGCGGCGCCCTCCCGCACCAGGGCCTCGTACCGGTGGTTGCCGTCCTGGAGCAGGAGCCGGCCGCCCCGGCCTTCGGCGAGCAGTGGCGGCGGCTCCCACCCCTGCTCCACGCTCTCCTCCATCGCGGCGACGTCCTCGGTCCACTCGTCCTCGTCGATCTCGCACAGCGCATCGTCCTCGGGGCCGGCGAGGCGCTCGAGCTCGCCGACCGGCACGAGGACCGGGCCGACCCACCAGTGCTCCTGCTGGGCCAGCGCGGCGGCGAGCACGGCGTTGTCGCTCCCCGGGCTGGCGAGCAGCCGACCGACCCACAGGGCCGTCTCGCCCCGTTCGGCGGCGCGACGCGTGCGGAGGCGAGGTCGAAGCGTTCGTGGTCCACACGCGGGGCCTGCCCCGTCGGGCACCGCCGGCAAACCGCCGAAGCGCGTCAGCTCGCGAGGACGCGCGCCGCCAGCTCGGTGAGCGAAGCGACCGAGTCGTAGTCGGCGTCCCGGTGGATGCCGAGCGGATCGAGCACGAAGGGTCGCAGGCCCGCGCGCCGCGCGCCGACGACGTCGAACGCCGGCATGTCGCCGATGTACCACGAGTCCGCGGCGTCCACCCCGAGGGCGGTGAGCGCGAGCTCGAAGATGCGCGGATCGGGCTTCATCACCCCGACCGCCCCGGAGTCGATCACGCACCCGACCTCGACGCCCGGTCCCGGCCCGACCTGGAGGATCTCAAGCTCCCGCAGGCGTGTCGCCATCACGCCGTCGGCGTTGGACACCACGCCGAGCGCCACGCCCGTGGCCGCGACGTCACGCAGCCCACCACGGACTCCGGGACGAGCTCGAGCCAGAGGGCGGCGTCGGCGAACTCGCTGTCGAGGTGGCGGTGCAGCTCCTCGGCGTCGCCGGGGCCGACCCCGCACGCGGCGGCGTAGTCGGCGAGGTAGCGCGCCCAGGCACCGGACCAGTCGGCCTCGAGGTCCAGCGTCGTCGAGAACGCGGCGGCGGCCCGGTAGTGCGCCTCGGTGAGACGATCGACCGGAGCTCTCAGCTCGGCCCGGGTGAAGGCGCCGACGATCCGCTCCGCACGCGGCAGGAGGAAGATCCCGCCGACGTCGAAGAGCACGGCTCGGGGCGAGGCCATCGTCCGAACCTACCGGGTGACGTGGTTTCCGGGTCCGGGCAAGTGGGTACCGCTGGACCAGTGCAGCCCCTGACGGCTGCGCGTCGGACCCGATCCGGCGGCAATCTCGAATCCCCGAGGAACTCCCGAGAAGAGGTGCGGTGTGAAGGTCGCTCGTCTCGTCACCAAGACCGCGATCCTGGGGCTCGCCGCCTACGGCGCGCAGCAGGCGTGGAACCGCTACACCCGTCCGGCGGTCGATGCCCTCGAGCAGCAGGTGGCTCCGGCCGTGCGCGACGCCGCGTCGTCCGTTCGGGACGCCGCGGCGGGCGGCAGCGGGCACCTCACGCGCGAGGACGTGGCGAGCATCCACGTCCCGCCGGGCCCGGGTCAGACCGCGGACGACAGCTGGTTCAGCGCGGCCGCGGCCAAGGAGCTGGGCCTGGATGCCGAGGGCCACGAGCCCGAGACCCTCCGCGAGAGCGATTCGGCGAGCGGGTCGACCGCGACGAGCGGAACCAACCACTGACGTCGGCCGTGGTCGGCGACCTCGTGACCGACGACGCGGCGATCGTCGTGGAGCACTCCGTGGACCTCGCGGTCCCGGTCCGCATCGCGTACAACCCGTGGACCCAGTTCGAGCTCCTCCCGCAGTTTCTCGAGGGCATCGAGTCGGTGACCCAGATGGGCGGGAGCCGGCTGCACTGGGTGGGCGAGATCGACGGGGTGCGCTGTGAGTGGACGGCGCTCGTCACGCGCCAGCGACCCGACCGGAGCATCCGGTGGGAGTGCGGACCGGGTTCGGCGCGCTATGACGGTACGGTCACGTTCCAGTCGCTCGAGGGCGACCGCTCGCGCGTGTCGCTGCGGCTCGAGACCGGTGGCCACGATGCGGGGGATTCGCCCGAGCGGTCGACGCGCGCCGTCGAGCGCGCGGTCCGCTCGCTCGCGCGCTTCAAGGCGTACGTCGAGGCGCGCGGCGCCGCGTGCCGCGAGTGGCAGGGGTGGGCGACGACGACCTCGTGATTCCGTCGCCGGGTGACCGGGGTCGCACCCGCATCATGTTTGCGGGACGACGGAACCGGATACCCCCTCACATGGCATTCATCCTGTGGATCATCGCAGTCATCCTGGTCATATCCGGCATCGTCTCGCTCGTACGGGGAGCAGTCCTGTACGGCGCGGCACTGATCATCCTGGGGCTGCTCGTCGGCCCCGGCGGCGTCAGCATCTTCGCCTGACGCTCCGCCTCCACGCGCCGGGCCCACGCCCGTCGCACGCGCAGCACGACCGCCAACCACCCGATCCCCCGACACCAAGGAGACACTCATGGACGGCACGATGGACGAGGCGAAGGGCCGCATCAAGCAGTCGGCCGGGGACCTGACCGGCGACGACGACCTCCGCCGGGAGGGCCAGGCAGACGAGGCCGCCGGCAAGGTCAAGCAGAAGGTCGAGGACGCCAAGGACTGGGTCGAGGACAAGATCGACGACGCCCGCGACCGCTGAGGATCCCGACGCGACGAGCCCGGCACCGCTCCGGCGGTGTCGGGCTCTCGTCGCGTCCGGGCAGCGTGTGGGCGGCGCGCCGGCTCGACCTCGGACAGGCTCAGGTCGACGGCGGGCTCGTGGTGGTCGTCGTCGAGGTGGTCGTCGTCGAGGTGGTCGTGCTGGTGCTCGGTGCCGTGGGGGTCACCACGACCGGCGGCGGAGGGGCGGGAGCCGGCAGGAGTGGACCGGAGCTGACGGTGATGGCGACGACGCTGTGATGGTCCACCTTCCGCCCGCCGGTGGGTGACTGCTCGACGACCACGCCGGCCGGGACGAGGTTGTCCGCGGCACGAACCAACGAGACCCGGAAGCCGGCGTTGCGCAGCGACGCGGTCGCCGCGGCCTCGGTCCGGCCCACGACCGACGGGACGCGCGTCGTGGAGGTGCCGTCGTCCCGGGCGAGGAGCACGATGACCGCCACCACCGCGAGGATCCCGATCGCGACGGCGGCCCCCAGGACGGGGACGAGCGGGCGCCGTCGTTCCTCCCGCTCCACCGTCGTCGTGGTGGCCGCGCCGGGCCACCCGGCTGGTGCGGAACGGCGTCTCGAGGCCGCGCAGGACCTCGGCGGCCTCACGGGGTGTCGGACGCGCGACGGGACGGGGATCGAGCAGCCCGAGCACGAGCTCGTCGAAGGCGGGGGGCACGAGCGCGCCGGCGGCGGACGGTGGCGCCGGCTGATCGTGGCGCTTGCGCTCCGCCACCACCGCCTCGTCCCAGTCGGGATGCGGCGGCGCGCCCACTGTCATCTCCGAGAGCAGGACGCCCAGCGTGTACGCGTCGGTCGCGGCGTTGGTCACGGTGTCGTCGAGCTGCTCGGGCGCCGCGTACGTGGCGACGTGCGGCGGCAGCACCGAGACCGACCCGAGCACGGAGTTGGTCAGGAAGACAGCTCCGGAGGACTCGTCGACCACGATCTGCTCCGGCGTGATCGGGCCGTGGTGGAGCCCGGCGGCGTGCAGCGCGGTCAGCGCGTCCGCGACGCGGCGACCGATGCGGGCCGCGTCGCCCAGTGGGAGCGGACCGGTCCGCAGCCGGCTCGCGAGGTCGGATCCGGCGACCAGCTCCGATACCACGCCGATGCGACCCCGGTGCTCGACGACGTCGACGACGTCGACGATCGTCGGGTCGTCGACCGCAGCGACCTCACGTGCCGATGCGCGCAGCTGCTCGGCCGCGTCGGCGACGACCGTGGGGTCGACGTCGACGAAGTCGATCACGACCCGCCGCCGGGTGCCGACCTCCTCCGCCACCAGCGCGAGGGCTCCGCCGGCGCGCTCGATCCGCGCCACGGTGCGGTAGCGACCGGCGACGAGCGCCTCCGGCCCGGTCGTGGCGTCGCCCGGCAGTGTCGCGGCGTCCTTCGGCGACTCGCCTCCGAGGGCGTCGGACGGATCCTCGGTGGGGGACATGCGGCTCCTCGGGGGCAGTGCGGTGTCGCGCAGACCGCGGTGATGTTCGGGCCCCTCGGGGGTACCCGGCCCCGGGGCCGTGAAACGTCGGTCGCCGTGCGCTCCGGACATTTCGGGCGGGAACGGGGTTGGGCGGCCGCCGGGCGGGGTACGCCTGCCGACGAACGGCCCCGACGAACAGGAGCAACGACCATGGGTATCGGCGCCAGCATCTTTCTCATCGCCGTGGGGGCGATCCTCGCCTTCGCGGTGACCGCCACCGTCCAGGGGATCGAGATCGCGACCGTCGGCTGGATCCTGATGATCGTGGGCGGTGTGGGTCTGCTCCTCTCGATCATCTTCTGGTCGTCGTGGGGTGGCGGCACCACGACACGTCGCGTCGAGACCCGCCGCGACAACATCGATCTCATGCCGTGACCGCGAGGTCCCGGCCCGCGGACCGTCGGGGTCGGCGCGTGGGGAAGCGCGCCGGTCCCGACGCTCGCGCGAGGGTGCCGCGCTAGAGACGGTTCGCGAGGTCGCGCCAGCTCTCGACGACCTCCTCGAGCTGGACCACGCGCCGGCGCGCCGCGCGGAGCTGCTCGCGGGCGTCCGCGAGCTGCCGCTCGGCGGCCGTCACCGCGTCCGCGAGGATCGTCTCGGGAGGAAGGTCGTGGGACCGGCCCACGGACCGCCGCTCGTTCGCCGGGGTGCACGACCGGTCGGAGAGCTCGGTGGTTTCCATGCGCGAGGGTTTCCCGGTCCCCTGCGAGGCCAAACGTGACGCGCCCGGCCCACCGTCCCGGCTCCCGGCCGGGTTTGGCGGTCGGCCCCGCGGGGGAGGCTCGACCGGTCTCACCCCTCGCGACAGGATCGGAGCCCGGATGTACATCGGCGGCGGAGTGGTTCTGCTCATCATCATCATCGTGGTCGTGCTGCTGCTCGGTCGCCGCTGACCGGGCCGATGCCCCCGCGAAGCGCTACCGGTAGTTGCCGGTGTGGCCGAGGCTGTAGCGACCGGGCTGGGGGAACACCGCGAGCCCGTGCGGGCCGTTGCCGACCTTGATGGTGGCGACGAGCTTGCCGGTCGTGGTGTCGATGACGTAGACGGCGCTGTCGTACCGTCCCGAGAGCCAGAGGCGCGTGCCGTCGGCGCTCACACCGCCCATGTCGGGGGAGCCGCCGATCCGCCAGGTGTCGACGACGCGGTCCGTCGCGAAGTCGATGACCGAGATCGAGCCGGCGAGACGGTTCGTCACGTAGAGCTTCGTCCCGTCCCGGCTCGGGTACAGCCCGTGCGCGCCCCGGCCCGTCGGGATGAAGCCGACCTCGGCCATCTGCTCCGGGTCGACGATCGACACCCCGCCGCGGCCCTGGTTGGCGACGTACATCTTCGTGCCGTCGGGGGAGGAGCGGACGTCCACCGGCATGCCGCCCACGTCGAGCTCACCGGTCACGGTCATCGACGGCACGTCGATCCGCACCAGGTAGCCGGAGAACTCGCAGCTCGCGATCATGATCTTGCCGTTCGGCGTGAAGTCCGCGTGGTTCACGCCCCTGTGCGCGACGGGCACCGACTTCACGAGCGCGAAGGTCTTCGGATCCCGGAACTCCACCCGTGAGTTCCGCTCGGCCATGACGACGGCCCGCGTCCCGTCCTGGGTGAAGTACAGGTTGTAGGGGTCCTCCACGGGGATGGCGGGCCCGGGCTTGCCCGTGCGTGGGTCGATCGGGGTGAGGGTGTTGCCCCTGTTGTCGTTCACGTACAACGTCGAGAGGTCGTAGGACGGCACCACGTGTTGGGGCGTCTCCCCGACCGCGAAGTGGTCGATCACCGTGAGCGTCGACGGGTCGATGACGTCGACCGTGTTCGAGAGCGTGTTGGGCACGTAGACGCGGTCGGGGACCCCGGCGACGGCGGGGCTCACGTCGCCCACCTGCGTGTCCGCGTACACGTTCACTCCCGGACCCGCCCCGGTGATCGGATCGGCGGCCGAGGTGGTGGTCGTCGTGGAGCGCGTGGTCGTCGTCGTGCTCGCGGTGTGGGGGGCGCCGGCGCCGGACGAGCCGCACGCCGTCGCGACCAGCGAGACCACGAAGACCACGAGCGAGGTCGAGCGGGAAGCGGTCATCGCAGCTCCAGAGTGACGATGGAGGACAGGAGGTCGGGGCTCTCACCGCCGACGACGTACGTGCGGCCGCCGAGCACCGCCACCGCGGCGTCGGCGGTCGGGGTCGGCAGCGAGCCGGCGCGCTCGAGCGTCACCGGCCCGGCGCCGGTGCCGACCCCGAGCCGCCACACGTCGGCCGACGGCACGCCGGCGACCAGGCCGCCGATCAGGTAGATCCGGCCCCCGATCGTCGCGGCGACCGCGTCGGTCACCGCGAACGGGAGCGTCCCGACCGCACGGACCGTGCCGGTCGTGGGGTCGAGCGCCTGCACGGCCGAAACGGCGCCGCTCGCGTTCCCGGTGGTGGTGCCGCCGATCGCGTACACCCGACCGCCGAGCGCGGCGACCGCCGGGTAGCGAACCGGGGTGGGCAGGTCGCCGAGCACCTGGAAGTCGGTGCCGTTCGTGGTGGAGATCGTGGTCGCGCGCACCGACGAACCGTCGTAGCCGCCGACGAGGAACACGCGGTCGTCCGACGGTCGCGGCCGCGAGGTCCGAGCGGGGGATCGGCAGCGATCCCACCGCCGAGGCCGCGCTCCCCGAGAACGCCTGCACCGTCGCGGACTCGGTCGCGTTGCCCCCGCCGAAGATCGTCGGCACGCCCCCCACCAGCGCGCCCGCCGTGTCGTGGACCGCGGTCGCGAGCCGGCCGGCGGTGGTGACGGTCGCGGCGCACGGGTCGATCCGGAGCACCTCGGCGGTGGTGTCGCGGTTCGCGTCGAGCCCGCCGAGCAGCAGCAGGTGGTCACCGTCGGCCACCAGCGCGGCCCGGGCCGAGCCCCGCGGCAGGGTGAACGGCGCCGCCGCGACGACGAGTCGACGCGCCGGCGCCGTGGTCGTGCTCGTGCCGTGGGGAGCGTCCGAGGTCGGGACCGGTCGTGACCGCGACGGTCCCGTCGCGGCATGCGACCCGCTGCCGCAACCGGCGAGCAGCGCTGCGCCGAGCACGCCCGCGGCCGCACCCACGGCGAGACGGCGCCGGCCGAGAGCCGTGCGGCCCGGTGCCTCGTGTCGCGTCGGTGCCATGCGTTCGTCGCCTCTCCGGCGCGTCCGCGCCGCGATCCCACGGGCGGAGACCGCCCGGGGTCCGGAAGCTACGCGGCCGGCGGTCAGGCGGGGCCAGTCGGCGGGTCAACGCCGGGCAAATCCTTCGAGGCTGCGGTGCCGGTCCGCGTGGCGGCCCTCGTAGCCTCTCCCAGGTGGTCGAGCCCCTGATCCTGGTCGTGGAGGACGACGAGCCGATCGCGCGCGCCCTGGCCGGGGCGCTGCGCTCCCAGGGGTTCGGGGTCGAGCTCGCCGCGACCGGCGGCGAGGCGCTCGCGAAGGCGGGTCCGAGTGGTGCCGGTCTCGTCCTGCTCGACCTCGGTCTGCCCGACCTCGACGGGGTGGAGGTGTGCCGACGGCTGCGTCGCCGCGCACGCGGACCTCCCGATCCTGATCCTCACCGCCCGCCACGCCGAGGTCGACGTCGTCATCGGGCTCGACGCCGGGGCCGACGACTACGTGACCAAGCCGTTCCGCTTGCCCGAGCTGCTCGCACGCGTGCGGGCGCACCTCCGCCGGCAGCGGGCCGGGACCGACGCCCGCCGCCTCGTGGTGGGTGACGTCGAGGTGGACCTCGACGCGCGCCGGGTGCTCGTCGGTGGGAACGAGGTGGAGCTGCGCGCCCGGGAGTTCGAGCTCCTGGCCTTCCTCATGTCCGAGGCGGGGAGCGCGGTCACCCGCGAGCGGATCATGAGCGAGGTGTGGGACGAGCACTGGTTCGGGTCCACCAAGACGCTCGACATGCACATCTCGTCGCTGCGGCGGAAGCTCGGGGAGGCACCCGGCGAGGCCGACAGCCCCAGCCGCATCTCGACGCTGCGCGGCGTCGGGTACCGCTACGAGATCCCGTGAGGCGCCGCATCCTGATCTCGATGCTCGCGGTGACCGCGATGGCACTGGCGCTGTTCGCGGCACCGTTGGCGAGCGCGCTCGGCAACCTCCACCGCGAGGAGCAGGTCGTCCGCCTCGAACGCGCCGCTGCCGAGGCGGCCGGCGAGGTGCCGAGCACGTTCCCGGACTCGCACAGCCCGGTCGACCTCGTCGCGGTCGAGCATCCGAACGTCATCGGGCTCTACCGGCCCGACGGGCGGCTCGTCGTCGGGAAGGGCCCGTTCACGGCCGATCGCGTGGTCCGGGCCGGCCTCCGGGGCGACGTGCGCGACCAGATCATCCGCGGCCGGCTCGTCGTGGGCGTCCCGCTCACCGCGGGGAGCAGGTGGTGGGGGCGCTGCGCGCCTCGACGCCGATGTCGGTGGTGACCGACCGCACGCACAACGCGATCCTCGTGATGGCCGCCATCGCCGTGCTCGCGCTGCTGACCAGCGGGCTCGTCGCATTCTGGCAGTCGCGGCGCCTCGCCCGCCCGGTCGCGCGCCTGGCGACGAGCGCGGCCGAGCTCGGGCACGGCGACTTCACCGTGCGGACCGAGAAGAGCGGCGTCCAGGAGGTCGATGCGGTGGCCGAGGCGCTCGACACGACCGCGTCACGTCTGGACCGCATGCTCACGCGCGAGCGGACCTTCAGCGAGGACGCCTCGCACCAGCTGCGCACGCCGCTCACCAGCCTGCGGGTGACGCTCGAATCGGCTCGGCTCGATCCCGACATGGATCCCGCGGTCGCGATCGACCAGGCGCTCGTGGAGACCGACCGGATCGAGGCGACGATCGACGACCTGCTCGCGCTCGCCCGGGAGGCCCCCGACCGCGACCGTGCCCACCGATCTCCCGGCCGTGCTCGGGGCGCTCGAAGCGGAGTGGCGGCCGCGCGTCGCCGCGCTCGGTCGCGCGCTCCACGTGCAGGTCGACGCCGGTCTCCCCCACGGCTCGGTCTCGGACCGAGCGGTGCGCCAGATCCTCGACGTCCTGCTCGACAACGCGCTGGTCCACGGTCGGGGGACCGTTGCGGTCCGGGCGCGGCTCGCGGCGAGCGGTGCCGTCGTCGAGGTGACCGACGAGGGTCCGGGCGTCGCCGACCCCGAACGCATCTTCGAGCGGCGCGTCTCGAACGCGGGACGGTCGGGCATCGGCCTCGCGCTGGCCCGGTCGCTCGCCGAGGCCGAGGGCGGCCGGCTCCTGCTGCTCGGGCCGGGCCCGGAGCCGGTCTTCGAGCTGGTCGTCCCGAGCATCACCTGAGGCGGCGCGCGTCCGACCACGGTCCGCGGCGGCGCCGACGGTTTTGCCGTCGGTTGACCCGGGCGCGGCCGGTCGTTGACCACCGGAGATCTAGACCGGGTACGTGATGCTGGGCACGGATCCGACGACCCGCTCCGACGGGGCCGGCACCGATCCGGCCGCCGTCCGGAGGCCGTCGCGGGTCACCTGGATGGTCGTCGCCAACGTCGGGCTGCTCCTCGTCGGGTTCGGACTCCAGCTGCTGGTGTACGGGCGCGGCGGTCATTCGTCGCTCAGCGACCTCCCGCACGTCCTCCTCCACCGCGCGATCGCACCCGGTGCCCCTCCGTACCTGGACCGCATGCTCGAGTACCCCGTCGGTGCGGGGATGCTCCTCTACCTCGCCGCGCTGATCCGCCCGACACCCCTCGGTGTCCTCACCGTCACGGCGCTCGCCGCAGGTGGCCTGTCCGTCTGGATCACGGTCGCGCTCGAGCGCCGGGCCGGGGCGCCGCGCGTGGCGCTGGGCGCTCGGCACGCCGGTGCTGCTCTTCGCCTTCCAGAACTGGGACATGTTCGCGATCGCGACGCTGCTCGGTGGCCTCCTGCTCTTCGAGCGAGGGCCGCGACCGCTCGGCGGGTGCCCTGCTCGGTGTCGGTACCGCGGTGAAGCTGTTCCCGGTCGTGGTGATACCGGTGCTCGCGGCCGCCCGCTGGGCCCACGGCGACCGCCGCGGCGCGGCGCGCCTCGTCGGGGGGGCGGCCGGGGCCTGGCTCGCCCTCAACCTGCCGGTGCTGCTCGCGAACCCGCACGGGTGGTGGTGGCCGAACGCGTTCCAGGGTCGGCGCGTCGCGACCTGGGGCTCCGCCTGGTACTACGTCGACCGGTGGTTCGGCCTCCCGGTCGCAGGGGCGAGCGGTGCCCGCGTCGCGAACGCGATGGCGATGGCGCTCCTCGTCACCGGGGTCGCGGCGCTCACCTGGTGGACCGCGAGGGGCCGCCTCGCGCCCCTGCCGGCCGCCGCGATGGCCGTCGCGTGGTTCGTGCTCAGCAACAAGGTGTACTCGCCGACCTACGACATCTGGCTGGTCCTCTTCTTCGTGCTGCTGCCCCTCTCCCGACGGCTGTGGCTCGCGTACTGCGCGGTCGACCTCGCGGTGTACGTGATCGTCTTCGGGATGTTCCACGGTCTCTGGGGCCACGACGTCGTGCACGCGGTGCTCCCGATGCTCGTGCTCGTGCGCACCGGCGTCATCCTCACCCTGATCTCGTCGGCGTTCACCGGATCGCGGCAGGCTGCTCCCCTCGTCGCACCCGTCCTGACGCTGCGCCGCCGATCCGCGGCGATCGCCTCGGGCGCGCCGCTGCCCGGACCGACACCGTCGTGAGCACGGGCCGCACCGACCGTCGCCGCGTCATTCGGCGGACCGGTCGCGCCCGGGCGGGATGGTGATCGCCTGCATCGTCGGTTGGTTCGCGGGAGCGCTCGCGGCGCTCCCGGCCGTCGCGTGGTGGTCCCGGGACACCGCTCGGATCCCGCCGCGCATCTGGTACTGGTCGGGCTACGACCGCCACCGCTGGCAGCGCGGCGTGATCACCGGCTGGCTGCTCGGGGGGATCGCCGCGGTCGCGGTGATCGTGGCCTGGGCACACAGCGAGGAGCGCCGCGCGCTGCTGGAGGAGACCGCCGAGCACCGGGCGCGCCATCGCCGGCCCGCACGCGTCCTGACCGCGCCTCGCCACTCTCCGCGCCGAACGCGCGGAGTTGCCGTGCGTTGACCGAGCCACCACGAGCCGTTGACCGTGGATTCCGTACGGTGACCGCATGGAGACGGTGATGGTCGTCGCCGAGGTGCGACGGCACGAACGGACGCTGGCGGGACGGCTCGGCCGGTGCATGAGCGTGTCGGTCGTGACCACGGTGTTGAGCCTCGTGAGCCTCGTCGTGCTGACGACGGTCGTGGGCCTCGGAGCGATGCCCGCCAACGTCCTGACCACCGCGCTCGCGACGATCCCGTCGTACCACCTCAACCGACGCTGGACCTGGGCGAAGCAGGGCGCGAGCGACCCGTGGCGCGAGATGCTGCCGTTCTGGCTGCTGTCCTTCGCGGGCCTGGCGCTCTCGACCGTCACGGTCGGCATCGCGGCGCACCAGGCCGCGTCGGCCCACCTCGTCCAGCCGTGGCGGACGGCGGCGGTGCTGATCGGTCACCTCGGCGGCTTCGGGATCCTCTGGATCGCGCAGTTCCTCGTCCTGGACCGCGTGCTGTTCGCGCCGTCGGTCACGGCTGCAACGGCGCAGCCGGGGCCGGCGCCGCGAGCGATCCGGACGGCAGGTCGGTCACCTGAGGCCGGGTCTCACGCGCCCGGGTGCGCGGGGGCGGTGGTGGTCGCGCGGCGGAGGGTGGCGCGGCCGTCGGTGGCCCGGACCGCCTGCACGATGGCGTTCGTCGCGGCCGCGTCGCCCCGGAGGTACCGGTTCCAGAACGCGGTGCTGACCCGGGCGACCAGCGGCGCCATGGGGCCCGGGGGGACCTCGAACGGCGGCGAGTGGTGCGATCCGTGGAGGGTGACGAACCACTTCGGTGGTTTGAGCTCGGGGTAGGCCTCCAGGCTGTTGTGGTACCCACCGTCGGCATCGCCCTGGATCAGCAGCACCGGCGCCCGGTTCTCCTCGTAGTGCTCGTCCGGGAACTGACGCCGCACCGCCGCGAGCAGCACCGCGGCCGTGATGCGGTCGTCCCGGCAGCAGCTGTTCGAGATGAGGCCGTAGACGGCCAGGCCGCCGAACGACATGCCGGCCGCGCCGACGTGGTGTGGATCGATCCGGCCGGCCAGCGCCCCGGTCGGGCGGGCGGCACGCGCCAGCAGGTCGGTGAGCACCAGGCTCAGGTCGTGCGCCTGGTCCGCGCTCGACGCGGGGAGCGCACCGCCGCCCGCGCCCTTCTCGGTCGGTGGGAACTTCGGGGCCGCGACGACGTATCCCGCCCGCGCCCACGCGTCCAGCAGGAGTCGCAGCGCGCTGGGATCGCCGTCCGCGCCGTCCGCGACGACGACGAGCGGCAGCGCGCCGCGCCGAGGTCGCGGCATCCGGACGTCGGTTCGCAGGATCCGGCAGGGGAGGGCCGTGCCGGCAACCGTTCCGGGGCTGGGCCGCGTCCGGTCGACGATCGTCACGACGAGATGATCGAGATCGCCGCTCGATCGCGCCGGAGTCGATCGCGCCGGGGCCGGTCGCGCCACCGCGGGCGTCGGTGTGCAGCCGGGCGTGGCCACCCGGGCTGCGGGCGTCGACGACGTGCCGCATCCGGTCGCCGACAGGGCGAGCATCGTGGCGAGGACCAGGACGGTCGCGCGGGGCGCGCCGGCGACCGGGCCCGTGACGGACGGTCATCGGGCCATCTTCGTCGGCCTCGGGCGCGGATCACCGCGGGCGGCTCCTGTCGGTACGCTCACGGCCCCGGGCGTCGGCGAGGAGGTCGAGCGGTGGCGGTGGTCGGACTGGCGAACCTGGCTCGTGAAGGTGTCCGATCTCGACGGGGCATGCTCCTTCTACCGTGAGGCCGGCGCCGAGATCCGCGACCGCATGCACTGGAACGGCGGCGAACGCGCCGACGTGTTCCTCGGCCCGGTGATGATCACGCTCTTCACGCGCGCGATCTACGAGGACACGGTCGAGCTGCCCGGCCGAGGGGTTCCTGCACCCGGCGCTGTTCACCGACGATCTCGACGCGGAGCTCGACGGCCACGACGTGCTGTGGGGCCCCGCGGTCGTCGAGGGCGCGTTCGGGACGCGCCGCATCGCGTTCGTGGCCGCGCCCGGCGGCATCCGCCTCGAGTTCATGGAGCAGCTGGCGCCTCCGGCCGGACCGGCGGCCGGTGGCCCGGCGGTGGTCGTCCGATGACGTTCCACCCGTACGACCGTCCGGTCCGCGCCGCGTTCGTGGGTCTCGGGTCGCATCTACGACCTCAACGTGCGCGCCTACCGCGACAACCCCGATGTCGAGGTCGTCGCGCTCGTGGATCCGGACGCCGAGCGGCGTGCGCAGCGCCAGGCCGAGTGGCCCGGAGCCGCAGCCTTCGCCTCCGTCACCGACCTCGCCGCCAGCGGGGTCGGCGTGGACGCGGTCGAGGCGCTGCTGCCCATCCCGCTGCATCCGGACGGTGTCGTCGAGCTGCTCGGCCACGGCTGGCACGTCAACCTGCAGAAGCCGCTGTGCAGCGATCTCGTCGAGGCCGAGCGCATGCTGGCCGCGGCCGCGGCGAACGACCGCGTCCTGCGGGTCATGGAGAACTACCTGTTCTACGAACCGCTGCGGAGGCTCGAGGCGCTCGTCGCGTCCGGAGAGATCGGCGAGGTCCGCGGGTACCACCTGAAGATGGTGGGGACCGGCCGGGGCGGCTGGGACGTGCCCATGAGCAGCTACCACTGGCAGCTGCAGCAGATGCAGCGCGGCCGGGGGATCCTCGTGTTCGACGACGGGTGGCACAAGCTCTCGACCGCACTCTGGCTGTTCGGCCCGGTTCGTGAGGTGCGCGCGTGGATCGGCACGACCGAGCGTCGTTCCGGGCGTGGACGTGGACGCGCCGACGACGATCGCGTGGGAGCACGAGAACGGCGTGCGGGGAGTCTGGGACATCACGCTCGCGCCCGAGATGTACCTGCGCTCGGACTACTACACCAACGACGAGCGCTGGGAGGTCACCGGGAGCGCGGGCTTCGCGCGCGTGAACCGCTGTACCGGTCGGGGCATCCAGCAGCCGAGCCTCGAGGTCTACGTCGACGGCGAGATGCGCAGCGCGCACGCGCTCGACGACGACTGGGGCAGCAGCTTCCGCGACTCCGGCCGCCACTGGCTCCGCTGGCTGCACACCGGCGAGGGTCCGCTGCGCTGGAGCGCCGAGGAGGCCGTCGAGGTCCTGCGGTTCGCGCTCGCCGCGTACGCGAGCAGCGCCGCGGGGGGCGTCGGCGTCGACCCCGCGTCGGTCAGCTGACCCGGCGGGTCCGGAGGGCGGCGAGCGAGACCCCGCCGGCCAGCGCGGGGAGGAAGGTCCCGACCGCCCGGTAGAGCAACGCCGCCGAGAGCGCGGTGGCGAAGGGCACGCCGTACCAGCGAGCAGCGCGGGCATTGCGGCCTCGACGGCACCGAGGCCGCCCGGCAGCAGTGGGATCGACGCCGCGGCGGCACCCGCGCCCACCGTGAGCAGCGCGAGGTCGAACCCCACGTGGAGGCCGACGGCGGCGAGCAGGGCCCAGAACGCGGCCGCGTCCGCGAGGAGCGCGGTGACCGACAGCACCGCGAGGCGGATGCGCCGGCGCGGCGGTCCGACGACGTCCATCGCAGCCGCGTGCAACCGGCGGCCGGCGGCGCGCCGGTCCTCGACCGACGGCCGGGGCCGCCAGAACCGCAGTGCGCCCGCGACCACTGCGAGGCGCTCGGCGATGCGCGGGCGGGCCGCGGCGGAGGCGGTGAGCGACGAGCACGATGATCACGATCACCGCGGCCAGGAGCGGCCACCGCATGTCGGTGGGGAAGTCGCGGGTGGCGACGATCACCAGCAGGTTGACCGCGTGCACGAGGTAGAAGACCCGGGTGCTGAACCACTGCTCGAAGAGGATCGTGAGCGTGCGGCGCCGCGGTGCCAGCCCGTGGGCGCCGAGCTGGCGGTACTGGTAGGCGATGCCTTCGGCCGGTGCGGCCGGCGTCAGCAGGCCGAGCCCGTGCGCGACCAGCGTGATGCCGAGCGCGGCCGGTGGCCGTCAGCGCCGCGCCCGGGCCGGCGAGCCGTCGGAACCGTCGCGCCGAGAGGAGATACGACGAGGGCCTCGCACGCCACCGCGACGCCGACCCACCACGGGTCGGTGTCGTGCAGCGCGCCGGCCGCCTCGCGCATCCCGCCGGCCGCGGTCACCGCGGCCCAGAGTGCGAGCGCGGCGACGACCGACCCGAGCCCGAAGCGCAGGATCTGGCGCCGCCGCGACGTGGACGTCGCGGCGGGCTCCTCGTCGCCCCGGATCGGGGTCGGGTCGCGTGGCCCGGCTGGGGGTGCTCCCCCGTGGTGTGGCGTCAGTGGCCGAACCTCACGACGGGCAGGACCCGGCCCAGCCAGCGGGGGAGATACCAGTTGCGCTCGCCGAGCAGTGCCATGGTCGCGGGCACGAGCAGCACCCGCACGACCGTAGCGTCGAGGAGCACCGCGATCGCGAGTGTCGAGCCCGAGCTCGGTCGGCGGGATCGGTCCGGTCACGCCGAAGGCGATGAAGACCACGATCATGATGAGGGCGGCGTTGGTGATCGGCCGCCCGGTCCGGGCGATGCCCTCCTTGATCGCGCGGTGGGTGTCGCCCGTCGCCTCGTAGCGCTCCCGGATCGCGGCGAGCAGGAACAGCTGGTAGTCCATCGACAACCCGAAGAGCAGCGCGAAGAAGAACAACGGTGCCCACGCGTCGACGAAGCCCTGGTGCTCGATGCCGATGAACGAGGTCCCGATGCCGTGCTGGAACACGAGCGTCGCGAACCCGAACGCGGCCCCGACCGTCACGAGGTTCATGAGGATCGACGCGAGCGCGATCGCGAGGCTGCGGAACACGAGGAGCAGGAGGACGAAGGCCATCACGAGGATGACGCCGATCGCGAGTGGCGCCCGCCCGACGAGCACCGCCGTGAGGTCCGCGTTCTGGGCCGCCGGGCCACCGACCGCGGGCGGCGGGGGCCGCGGTCGCGAGCCGGTCGCGGAGCCGGTGCACCAGGTCGGCGGTCCGGGAGTCGTCGACCGCGGTCCGCCCGATCACCCGGACGACGCGTGCGGCCCTTGGCGCGCAGGCTCGCTGACGACGCGGGCGTCCACCACGGCCGGTCGGCCTCGGCGATGCGCGACCACGGTCGGCGCGTCGGCCGCGGGCACGGTCACGAACGCCGGCGCCGCCGCGCCCGGGCCGAACGACTTCGACCAGCAGCTCGTAGCCGTCACGGCTCGTCCGGCCCTGGTCGACGACCCGCGCGCCGGGCATCCCGAGGTGCATCCCGACCGCCGGGAGGATCAACGCGCCGAGCAGCACGAGCCCGACCGCGAGCACGGCCCCCGGGCGCCGGAGGGCGACGCCGGTCCAGCGCGCCCACCGGCTCTCGGCGACGATGTCCGGGTCCTGCTGGCCGCGCGTCGACCAGCACGCGGTCGCCGAGCGCGACGAGCACGGCGGGCAGCAGCGTCAGCGAGGCGAGCGCGACCGCGACGACCGACAGGATCATGCCGAGCGCCATCGAACGGAAGACCATGACCGGCACGAGGAACACCGCGCTCGAGCGCGAGCACCACGGTCAGCGCCGAGAGGAACACCGCCTTGCCGGCGGTCGAGAGCGTGTTCTCGATCGCGGCGATCGGCGTCCTTGCCCTCGATGCGCTCCTCCCGGTAGCGGCTGACGATGAAGAGGCTGTAGTCGATGCCGACCGCGAGGCCGATCATCATCGAGAAGTTCATCGACCAGACCGACAGCGGCGTCACCAAGGAGAGTAGGTGCAGGGCCGCGAAGCCGACCGCGATACCCGCGAGCGCGAGCAGCAGCGGGATGCCGGCGGCGATCAGCGAGCCGAACGCGACGAACAGCAGGATCAGCGTGGGGAGCCCGCTGACGAGCTCGGCCTTGTGGAGCGCCTCCGCGTTCACCTGGTTGAAGTCGCTCCACACCGGCCACTCGCCCGTGACCTCGGCGCGGGCTCCGGCGGGCACCGCGAGCGTGCCGACGTAGTCGCCGAGCGCCCCGGCCGCCTCGGGCGGGAGGCGTCGTCGGTCGACGCCCGAGCTCGACGGGCACGATGGCCGTGCGGCCGTCACGGGCGATGAGGCCCGCGGTCGGCGGGAGGGTGAGCGGGTTCGGCGACCGCCGCGCGCCCGGTGCCTCCGGTCAGCTCGGCGACGAGCGCGCGCAGCCCGGCGGGGTCGGACGCGATGGCGCCCGTTGCGAGTAGACGACGACGGGGTTCTCGGCGCCGAGCGCCGGGAAGTCGTGTCGCAGCTCGTCGCGGACGGTCTGCGCGGTGGAGCCCTGCGCCTCCCACCCGGCGCCCGACAGCGCGCCGGTGAGCGTGAGGGCGAGCGGGGCGGCGGCGAAGGCGATCAGCAGCCACACCGACGATGACGGGCCGGCGCCGGCGCGGCCATCGCCGCGCCGAGGCGGGAGAACAGGGCGCGGGGATCGGGTGGCGCGGACGGTTCGTGATCCGCGGTGCGGCTCGGGGTGGCGATCGACATGGCCGGTGCTCCTGGTGGGGGATACCCCATGGGGTAGCCTGAGTATACCCATGGGGGTAGCCGGGTCAAGCCCCGGATCCGGATGGCGACGAGGGCGGCCGACCCGGGGGACGCCGATACCCCCCGGGTACCTTGTATACCCCGGTGGGTACTGGTACGATGACGACATGACTACGAAGCGAGTGACCGACCCGGGCTTCGAGCTCGACGACCAGAACGTGGCGGACCTGCAGCGCCGGCTCCGCAAGATCGAGGGTCAGGTGCGCGGGTTGCACCAGATGCTGGCCGACAGTCGCGACTGCCGCGAGATCGTCACCCAGATCGCCGCGGCCAACAAGGCGCTCGAGCAAGTCGGCTTCCTGCTCGTGTCGGCGGGGCTCACCTGGTGCCTCGAGGACCCCGACCGGTCGGCGGCCGCGGGCTACGACGTGACCGACGTGCAGAAGATGTTCCTCAAGCTCGCCTGACCTCTTCCCCCGAGAGGAGCCCCATGATCTTCCAGCAGTACGAGCTCGGTTGTCTCTCGCTGTTCAGCTACCTGATCGGCGACGAGACGACGGGTCGCGCCGTGGTCGTCGACCCCCAGCGGGACGTCTCGCAGTACCTCGCCGACGCCGAACGGCTCGGTCTGCGCATCGAACGCGTCCTCGAGACGCACTTCCACGCCGACTTCGTGTCCGGCCACCTCGAGCTCGCGGCGGCGACCGGCGCCGTCATCTCCTTCGGCGAGCCCGCACGGGCCGACTTCTCGATCGAGGGCTTGCACCAGGGTCAGCGGTTGGTGTTGGGCGAGGTGGTTCTCGAGATCCGACTGACGCCGGGCCACACGCCCGAGTCGATGTCGATCGTGGTCTGGGAGCACGCCGACGATCCCGATCCGTGGGGGGTGCTGACCGGCGACGCCCTGTTCATCGGCGACGTCGGTCGGCCGGACCTGCTCACTTCCGTCGGTCGGACCGCTGACGAGCTCGCCCGGATGCTCTACCACTCGGTGCACGACCAGCTCCTGACCCTGCCGAACTCGACGCGTGTCTTCCCGGCCCACGGTGCGGGTTCGGCGTGTGGCAAGAATCTTGCCGCCGCGAGCGAGTCGACCATCGGCGAGCAACGCCGCACCAACTACGCGCTCGCGCCGATGAGCGAGGACGCCTTCGTGGACGCGGTCACCCAGGGTCAGTCCGTCGCGCCGCTCTACTTCGCGTTCGCCGCCGACTCGAACCGTCGGGAACGGGAGCTGCTCGACGACCACGGCGAGACTCCGGATGCTCGATCTCGACGACGTGCTCGCACGACAGGCGGGTGGCGCGATCATCGTGGACGCCCGCCCGTTCGACCTGTTCGCGTCGGGGCACCTCCGAGGTGCCGTCAACGTCGGACTCGACGGGCGCTTCGCCGAGTACGCGGGCGACGTCCTCCGCCCCGGCCAAACGGTGGTGGTGGTGGCCGAGCCGGGCCGGGCGAACGAAGCGAGGATCCGCCTGGCCGCGGATCGGCTTCGACCACGTCGTCGGCGCGCTCGCGGACATTGACGGCGTGCTCGTCGCCCATCCCGAGCTGGCCGAGCGTGCGCCGCGGATCACCGCGTCGGAGCTCGACGAATGGCGCGCGACCGATCCGAGCCTCCAGGTCGTCGACGTACGGAACCCGACCGAGTGCGAGGGCGGGGCGGTGGAGGGGTCGATGAACCTCCCGTTGCCGAATCTGCTGGACCGCATCCACGAGCTCGATCCGTCGCGTCCGACTGTCGTCTACTGCGCGGGTGGCTACCGGTCCGCGACCGCGTCCTCGCTGTTGCGCGCCCACGGGTTCGCGACCGTGGCCGACGTGTACGGCGGCTACGGCGCGACCTGCACCAGCTCCGCCGCGTGACCGGACCACGATCCCGGTCGGGCGGCCCCTGATGGACGTCGTCGCGCTCCCCAAGGCCGAGCTGCATCTGCACATCGAGGGCACGCTCGAGCCGGAGATGATGTTCGAGCTGGGGTCCCGCAACCGCGTCGTGCTGCCCTTCGCCGACGTCGACGCGGTGCGCCGCGCCTACGTGTTCGACGACCTGCAGTCGTTCCTCGACCTGTACTACGCGGGCTGCTCCGTCCTCGTCACGGCCCAGGACTTCTACGACCTCACCCGGGCGTACCTCGGCCGGGCGGCGAGCGACGGCGTGCGCCACGCCGAGATCTTCTTCGATCCTCAGACCCACACGGATCGGGGTGTCGCCTACGCCGACGTGCTCGAGGGCATCGCGGCGGCGCGGGGGACGCGGCGCGTGACCTCGGGATCAGCTCACACCTCATCCTCTGCTTTCTCCGCCACCTTCCCGAGGCGCGGGCGATGACCGCGCTCGAGACCGCGCTCGACGTACCGCCGGTTCGATCGTGGGGGTCGGGCTGGACTCCGTCGGAAGCGGGGAACCCACCCGGCCGCTTCGCCGCCGTGTTCGCGACGAGCGAGGGCCGAGGGCTTGCGGGTCGTGGCGCACGCCGGCGAGGAAGGACCCGCGGAGTACGTCCGCGAGGCGCTCGACGTGCTGCACGTCGAGCGCATCGACCACGGCGTGCGCTGCCTCGAGGATCCGGAGCTCGTCGACCGGCTCGTCGCCGAGCGCGTCCCGCTCACGGTCTGCCCACTCTCGAACGTGAAGCTGCGCGTGGTACCCGCACTCGCCGCAGCATCCGCTCCGACGCATGCTCGACCTCGGCCTGCGCGTGAGCATCCACGCCGACGACCCGGCCTACTTCGGCGGCTACGTCGCGCGGAACTACGAGGAGACCGCGGCGGCGCTCGGGCTCACCGACGCCCAGGTGTCGACGCTGGCGCGGAACTCGTTCGACGTCGCGTTCCTCGATGGCGGCCGCGCGCGCCGGCCATCTCCGGGCGATCGACGAGTTCGTCGCGTCGACCTGAGGACCGGGACGGGCCCGAAGCCCCTGTGTCGCAGCAGCTCTGCGGCCGGGCTCAAGCCCGGGGTGCGTCGGGCCGAACTTGTGGTGATCGGTTGACCAGGACGAAAGGGGCCGGCCGATGTCGACCTCAGCGCGTTCTGGAGCACCGTCCGGCGACGCGCCGCGCCCGGGGACGGCCCCGGCCGACCTCCAGGTCGGGCGCATCCGGCTGAACCCCTACCTGCTCGGCTACGTGATGGGACCGGCCGCGCTCGTCGTGATCCTGCTCCTCGAGCGGTTCCGGATGATCGCGCAGCAGCCGCTCTGGCTGTGGCTCGCGGTCTTCGTCACGATCCCGTCCCTGAGCATCGCGCTCGAGGTCTGGTACCGCCGCCGGCCCTGTCGTCTCCGGCTCCACGCACGCGTGGCCTGGCACGCGGCCACCGTCACGGCCGTCATCTACCTCTCCGGGTGGGGCCCGGTGCTGGTCATGGCGTTCGCGTTCGTCGCGCTCGAGAACGTCTCCCACGACGGGTCGAAGGCGTGGCGGGTGACGGCGCTGTGGAGCGTGGCCGGCATCACGGTCGGCCAGATCGCGATCTGGATGCAGTGGGCGCCGTCGTTCCTCTCGACCACGCACGCGGAGGCGCTCGGGCTGATGGGCGCGTTCGTGCTGCTGTTCGTCATCCGCATGGCCGGCGCCACGATGGAGCAGAAGGAGCGGGCCGAGCGGTCGATGCGGACGAGCGAGGAGCGATTCCGCTCCCTGGTGCAGCACTCGTCGGACACCACCCTGGTGGTGGCGGGCGATGGTGCGATCACCTACGCGAGCCCCGCCACCGCGACGCTCGTCGGCCTGCCGCCCGAGGCCGTCGTGGGGATGCAGGCCACCGACGTCGTGCACCCGGAGGACCGCGAGCGGCGTCGCGCTGCAGTTCTCCGCCCGGTTGCAGTCCGACGACGTGACCGAGCCGGTCGAGTTCCGGATCCTGCACACGGACGGCACGACCCGCGAAGCCGAGGCCGTCCTGAGCGACCTGCGGGACCAGCCGTCGGTGGCCGGTTTCGTCGCCAACCTCCGCGACGTGACCGAGCGCAAGGAGGCCGCAGGACCAACTCGCGCACCAGGCGCTGCACGACTCGCTGACCGGGCTCGCCAACCGCACCCTGATCCACGACCGGGCGGAGCAGATGCTGGTCCGCGCGGCGCGCCAGCAGCACCCCGTCGCCGCGTTCTTCATCGATCTCGACAACTTCAAGGAGGTCAACGACACGCTGGGGCACGAGGCCGGTGACGAGATCCTCCAGGCCGTCGCCCGCCGCTTCGTGGTCGACGCTGCGCGCCACCGACACCGTCGGGCGGCTCGGCGGCGACGAGTTCGTGGTGCTCTCCGAGGGCATGACCCTCGCCGGCGGGCCCGGAGCTCCTGGCCGAGCGCATCCGTGAGGTCCTGGCCGAGCCCTTCGTCCTCGACAGCCAGCCGAACACGCCGCTCACGATCACCGCGAGCATCGGGGTCGCCTCCGGCGAGCGGGAGACCGCGCCAGGACCTCCTGCGCGACGCGGACATCGCGCTGTACCGGGCCAAGGCGACCGGAAAGGACTGCTGGGCGCTGTTCGAGCCCGAGATGCAGGCGGCGGTCCTCGACCGGCTCGCGTTGAAGCTGGACCTCCAGTCCGCCATGGACGGCGACGAGTTCTTCCTCCTGTACCAGCCGCTGTTCGAGCTGGACTCGATGCGCGTGTTCGGCGCCGAGGCGCTCCTGCGCTGGCAGCACCCGAGCCGCGGCGTGGTCGGGCCGGACGAGTTCATCCCGATGCTCGAGGAGATGGCTCGATCGTCGAGGTCGGGCAGTGGGTGCTCGAGGAGTCCTGTCGCCAGGCCGCCGCGTGGCATCGGCGCGGCCACGCGATGACGATGGCGGTGAACGTGTCGATGCGCCAGCTCGCGACCCCCTGCTGCTCGACCACGTGCGTGGCGCGCTGGCGACGAGCGGGCTCCCGGCGGAGTCGCTGGTGCTCGAGATCACCGAGACCGACCTCATCCGCGACGCCGACTCGACCATCGCGCACCTGAGCCAGCTCAAGACGCTGGGCGTGCAGGTCGCGATCGACGACTTCGGGACCGGCTACTCGTCGCTCGCCTACCTGCGCCAGTTCCCGGTCGACGCGCTCAAGATCGACCGGTCGTTCATCGCGTCGATGGCCAGCTCACCCGAATCGGCGGCGCTCATCCACACGATGGTGGAGCTGGGTCGGGCCCTCGGTCTCGAGACCGTCGCCGAGGGGATCGAGGACCGCGGGCAGCTCGAGTCGCTCCGCCGCGAGCAGTGCGCACACGGGCAGGGGTACCTCTTCTCGCGGCCGATCTCGGCCGAGGCGCTCGAGCGGATCCTCGGCCGACCGACCCCGGCCGTCCCCCACTCCGAGCCCGTCGCCTGACCGGCGCCGGCCGCGGGTCGGTACCCTGAGGCGGATGGCCGATCCGCATCTCCCCGCGACGGCGGTTCGCGCGGTCGGCACTCTCCGGATCGGCGGCTGCGACGTCGCCGAGCTGATCCGGGAGCACGGCTCGCCGCTCCAGGTCGTCGACGCCGGCGACGTGGACGGCCGTGCCGCCGAGTACGTCGCCGCGCTGGCGGCGGTCGACCGGCCGGCCCGCGCGGTGTTCGCGACCAAGGCGCTCCCGATCGTCGCGGTGCTGGCGCGGATCGGCCGGCACGGCATCGGCGCCGACGTGACCACGGCCGGCGAGCTCGCGGTGGCGCGGGCCGCGGGGATCCCGCCCGCGCGGATGGTGCACCACGGCAACGGTCGCAGCCGCGCGGAGCTGGCCGAGGCCGCCACGACCGGCGTGGGGCTGGTCGTCCTGGACGGCCCCATGGACGTCGAGCGTCTCGACGCGGTCGCGACCGGGCCCGTCGACGTCCTCGTGCGCATCACTCCGGGCGTGGCGCCGGCCACGCACGCGTCGATGGCGACGGCCCACCACGGCCAGAAGTTCGGTGTGACCGTCACCGAGGCGCCGGCCGTGCTCGGGGCGGTCGACCGCACGCGCCATCTCCGCCTCCGGGGCCTCCACTTCCACGTCGGCTCGCAGGTCACCCGGTTGGAGCCGTTCGTCGAGGCGGTCCGGCGGGTCGGCGACCTGGGGTCCTTCGCGGTGCTCGACGCCGGCGGCGGGCTCGGCGTGCCGCTCACCGCGACGATGGCCGCTCCCACCATGGCCGGCCACGTCGCCGCGCTCGACGACGCGATGGGCGCGGCCGGCTTCGACCCCCGGACCGAGCTGATCGTCGAGCCGGGCCGGTCGCTCGTCGCGCGCGCCGCCGTCACCGTCTACTCGGTCCGGACCGTCAAGCGCGACGGCCGGGATGACGTTCGTCGCCGTCGACGGCGGGACCTCGGACGACATCGAGGCGGTGACCGGACTGCGTACCGCGGCTCCGTTCGCACTCGCCGCCGGCACGCCGGTCCGGACCACGCTCGTCGGGATGCACTGCGACTCCGGCGACGTGCTCGCCGACGCGGTCGACCTCCCCCCGGTGGCCGAGGACGACCTCGTGGTCATGCCGAACACCGGCGCCTACACGTTCGGCCTGGCCAGCAACTACAACTGCGTGCCCCGACCGGCCGTGGTCGAGGTGGCCGGCGGGGACTCCCGCGTGCTCGTGCGGCGTGAGACGATCGACGACCTGCTCGCCCGTCAGCGGCGCGGCTGACCGTCCGGGAAGGACCCGAGATGAGCTCCCGACCGACCAACGTGTGCGTGGTGCTCCTCGACTCGCTGAACCGCCACATGCTCGGCTGCTACGGCGGGGACGAGTTCGCGACGCCGAACCTGGACCGCTTCGCCCGCGAGCAGGCCACCCGCTTCACGCGCCATGTCACCGGGTCCCTGCCCTGCATGCCCGCCCGCCACGACATCCTGGTCGGCGCGCTCGACTTCCTGTGGAAGCCGTGGGGCTCGATCGAGCTGTGGGAGCAGCCGGTCACCCGCGTGCTGGGGGAGCACGGCGTCACGACGATGCTCGTCACCGACCATCCACACCTGTTCGAGACCGGCGGGGAGAACTACCACACCGACTTCGGGGGCTGGGACTACGTCCGCGGGCACGAGGGCGACCTGTGGCGCACCTACGCCGACCCGACCTGGATGGGTGCTCCCACGCTGCCCGCCCGGCGGGCCGGATGGTTCTACGAGCGGATCCACGGCTCGCCGCCGCTCGACCGCGGCTACGACCGGTCGCGCACGTTCTTCCGCGCCGAGGAGGACTTCCCCGGTCCCCGGACGATGGTCGAGGCCGCCCGCTTCCTGCGCGACGCCGCACCGCATCACGACCGCTGGTTCCTGTTCGTGGACGAGTTCGACCCGCACGAGCCGTTCGACACGCCCGCCCCGTGGGTCGGTCGCTACGACGACGGGCCGTGGACCGACGAGATGATCATCTGGCCGCCCTACGCGGACGGCGCGATCGTCCGCGGCCAGATCACCGAGGCCGAAGGCCGCCACATCCGCGCCAACTACGGCAGCAAGCTCTCCATGATCGACCACTGGTTCGGCCGGGTGCTCGACGAGTTCGACCGGCGCGACCTCTGGGCCGACACCGCGCTGGTCGTCGCGACCGACCACGGCCACTATCTGGGTGAGGAGCGCGTCGGGCGCGACCTGTGGGGCAAGCCTTCGGTGCCCCACTACGAGCCGCTCGGGCACACGCCGCTGCTCGTCTCCTGGCCGGGTGTCGCGGGCGGGGGCACGTGCGACGCGCTCACCACCAACGTGGACCTGTTCGCCACCGTCGCCGACGTCTTCTCGGTCTCGGTCGCGCACCCGACCCACGGCCGCTCGCTCGTCCCGCTCCTCACGGGCGGCGACGACCTCGGTGCGTGAGTGGGCGCTCGGGGGGAGCTTCGGCGGATGGGCGCAGGTCACCGACGGCCGGCGCAAGTACGCCCGCGGCCCGGTGGGCGACCAGTTCCCGCTCTCGATGTGGTCCAACCGGTGGTCCACGATGCCGCTGCACATCCCTGGCTTCGACGGCCTGCCGGCGCCGGACGACCGGGCCTGGCTCGACCACATGCCCGGCTCGACCGTGCCCGTCATCCGCCAGCCGTACCGGGCCGGCGACCTCGTGCCCTTCTGGGTCGGCAACGCGCCGGTCGACCGCCACGAGCTCTACGACCTCGACCGTCGATCCGGACGAGCAGGAGAACCGCACCGGCGGACGCGACGAGGCGGAGATGATCGAGCTCCTGCGCCAGGCGCTCGACGCGGTGGACGCCCCGGACGAGCAGTTCGAGCGCCTCGGCGTGGCCTGACCGGCCAGGGGATCCGCTTCAGGGGGAACTCCGGGATGTCGACACCCTGGGGGTCCTGGCGGCCCACCCGGCCGCCGGGTGGGCCAGCCGCGCCGCGGCGATCCGAGAGGCGGAGGTGAGCGATCGATGCGCACGTCCCGGTGGTGGGTCGTCGCGGTCCTCGGATTCGCGCTGGGCTGCAGCCTGCTGTCCTGGCTCACCGACCCGACCGTCTTCTCGACGTTCTGGTACTCGCTCGGCGGCTTCGGCCTGGTGGCGGTCATGGCCGTGGCGATCCCGGTCCGGGACCCACGACCGCGCTGGCCGTGGGTGCTGCTCGCGCTCGGTCTCGTCGGGACGGCGATCGGTGACCTGCTCTGGGACCTGACCGAGATCGTCGCCGATGCGCCGGGCTACAGCTCGCTCCTCGCGAACATCTCGTACCTGGTGGCGTACCCGTTGTTCGCGGCTGGTGCGCTGGGCCTCCTGGGGCGGCGCGCGACCGCGCGGGACCTGTTGGTGCTCCTCGAAGCGGCGATCTTCGCGGTGGCCACCTGGCTCATCCTCTGGGTCGTGTACGTCCACCCGGCGCTGGTCCACGGCGACCTCGGGTACTGGGACTGGCTGCCGACCGTGGCGTACCCGCCGTTGGATCTCGTCGTGATCGTCGTCATCTGGCGCGTCGGGCACGGTGCAGGTGGTGAGGTCCGCCGGTCCGCGCCGTGGATCCTGCTCGTGCTCGGCTTCGTGGTGATGTTCCTCGCGGACTGGTCCTACGCGATGCTCGGCATGCCCGAGAGCGGGACCCCCATGTGGCTCATGAACGTCGGGTGGTTGATGTCCTACGCCCTGATCGCGGCGGCCGCGGTCCATCCGGCCATGCGGTACCTGCGGGCGAGTCCCGAGCCGGTCGGCGTCGTCGCCGGTCGGGCGAGGAGCGTGGGGATCGCCGGTGCGTGCCTGACCCCGTTCGTGCTCGTGCTCGTCGCCCGCGACGACGTCGCCCCGATCATCGCGGTCGTCGCGATCGCCGGCGGTCTGATCGTCCTCCTGGCCGCCCTGCGGTACCAGCTGGCCGCGGACCGCAATGCCGAAGCTGCGGTGCAGCTGGCGTTCCAGCGCGACGCATGACCCGCTGACCGGGCTCGCGAACCGCACGGCGCTCATGGATCGGCTCACCGTGGCCCTGCGCCGGGCATCCCGGACCGGGCAGTCGTGCGCGATCGTCTTCCTGGATCTCGACGACTTCAAGTTCGTCAACGACAGCCTGGGCCACGCGGACGGCGACGTGGTGCTCAAGGCCGTCGCCGACCGGCTGCGATCGGAGATGCGCGCCGACGAGTGCATCGCTCGGATCGGTGGGGACGAGTTCGTCGTCGTGCTCGAGGACCTCGCCGGCGCGCAGGAGGCGATCCTCGCCGCGAACCGCATCGCGGCGTTCCTGGCCGAGCCGTACCGGGTCGCCGGCGTCACCGTGATGCTGCCGGCCAGCGTGGGCGTGCTCCCGGATGCGCAGCGGCACGTCGATCAGGTCGAGGCCGCCCTGCGGGACGCGGACTTCGCCATGTACGAGGCCAAGTCGCGGGTCCGGGGCGGGGTCTGCGTCTACGACCCGGCGATGCACGCTGCGCGCGATCGAGACGATCGAACGGAGACGGAAGCTCGCGGAGGCGCTCGACGCGGGCGAGCTGCGGGTCGTGTTCCAGCCGCATCTACCGCGCCGGTGACCACCGCCAGATCGGTGCGGAGGCCCTGGTGCGCTGGCGGCACGGCGATCTCGAGATCCCTCCCGCCGACTTCGTGCCGTTGGCCGAGTCGACCGGGGACATCGTGCGGATCGGTGCGTGGGTGCTCCGCCAGGCGATCGACGGACTTCGCAGCACCGGCCCGGACTCCGATCTGATCGTGACGGTCAATCTCTCGCCGCGCCAGCTGCGCGAACCGGACTTCGCGCGGCGACGGCCGCCGCCGCGGTGCACGCCGCCGGTGTCGATCCGGAGCGCGTCGTGCTCGAGCTGACCGAATCGGCGCTCCTCGAACCGGATCCGACGGTCGACGCGAACCTGCGGGCCCTCGGCGAGGCCCGCCTCGCGCTCGCCATCGACGACTTCGGCACCGGGTTCTCGAGCCTCGCGTACCTCAAGCGACTCGAGCTGGCGTGGCTCAAGATCGACCAGATCTTCGTGCACGATCTCGGGTCGAGTGCGAGCGACGAGACCCTGGTGCGCACGATCATCCGTATGGCGCACGACCTCGGGATTCGCGTGATCGCAGAAGGTGTGCAGAACGAGACCCAGCTGGCCGTGCTCGTTCACGAAGGCTGCGACGCGTTGCAGGGCTTCGGCCTCGCTCGGCCGGGACCCCACTTCGCCGCGCAGTCTGCGATGCAGCCGTGGTCGGCCCGACCGGGATCCCGAGCCGTGGTCGCCGCCCCGCGAACCTGATCAGGCGCTGCGCAGCAGGCGCCCGGCGAGCGCGCCGGTGTGCTCGCCCGCCTCGAGGAACGGCTGCCCGTTCACGATCGTGTGGTCGATCCCCCGGGCGCGCTGGACGAACCGGGGTGCGCCACCCGGGAAGTCCTCGACGATCTCGGGGAGGGGGAGCCACAGGCCGTCGAGGTCGATCACGTTCACGTCCGCGTACGCACCCTCCCGGAGCACCCCGCGGTCGCGGTAGCCGACGAAGCCCGCGGTGTCGGAGGTGAGCCGCCGGATCCCGTCCTCGAACGTCGAGCGCGCCACGGTCGCGCACCCAGTGCGCGAGGAAGAACGTCGGCTGGCTCGCGTCCATGATCTGGGTGGCGTGGGCGCCGGCGTCGGCCAGGCCCATGATCGTCTCGGGGGCGTCGAGGAGCTCGCCGATCGCGTCGAAGTCCTCGTTGAGCACCGGCCAGTTCACGACCGCGGCGCCGTCGCTCGCCACGAGCGCGTCCACGTAGAGCTCGACCGGCGAGACGCCCCGGGCGCGCGCCTGGGCCCCCATCGAGTCGTCGGGACCGTAGGCGTACACCGCGCCCGCGTCCGGGGTCATGAGGTACATCCGATCGAAGGACGCCACGTCGGCCGCCGCGCCGTCGGCGACGATCGCCGCGCGCGTCGTGGGGTCCCGGAGTGCCGCCACGATCGCGGCGGGCGCACGGTCCGCGATCGCGGCGAACGCGGGGAGATGGTCGATCGGGGTCGCCGCCCCGAGCCCGAACAGCACGCCGATGCCGCGCGGCGTCGTCTGGGGCCGGAGGCGCGCGCCGGTCCGGTTGGCGGCGGCGGTGAGCTCGAGCACGCGCCGGTAGTGGTCACCGAGCGACCGCATCTGCATGAGGTTGAACGTGAACGGCCGGCCGAGCGTGCGGCTGAGCTCGGCGATCCAGGCCATCTCGTCGTCGACGCGTGACGTCGAGCCGTCGGTCTCGTTGTAGCGCGGCGCACACTCGAGCACCCCGCGGTCGAGGCGGCCGAGCGGCGCAGCGGCGGCGAAGAACTCCCGGGGCTCCGCCCAGGTGCCGGGGACCCAGCGGCCGTCCGGCACGCGGTGGGTCAGCGAGCGTGAGATCGAGTAGCCGAGCGCGCCGGCCTCCATGGCCGACTCCACCTCGTGGGCCATTCCGGCGAGCTCCTCGTCGGTGGCCACGTAGTCGGGGTCGCACGCCGCGTCGCCGATCACGTACATGCGGATGGCGACGTCGCCCACGTACCCGCCCGCGTTGATGCCCTTGGGCATCGCGTCGATCACGTCGAGGTACTCGCCGTAGGACTCCCAGCTCCAGGGGAGACCGTCGAGGATGCAGCTCGCGGGGATGTCCTCGACCGACTCCATGGCGCTCGCCAGGACCCCGGCCGCGCCGGGCCGGACCGGCGCGAAGGTCATCCCGCAGTTCCCCATGACCACCGACGTGACGCCGTGCCAGCACGACGACGACATCAGGGGATCCCACCCGATCTGCGCGTCGAGGTGCGAGTGGAGGTCCACGAAGCCGGGGGTGACGGAGCGGCCGTCGGCGTCGATCGTGCGGCGGGCCGCGCCGGCGGTGCCCGGCTCGGCCACCGCCGTGATGCGGTCGCCGTCGATCGCGACGTCCGCCGGCGCCGCGCCGGGGCACCCGTCCCGTCGACGACCACGCCGTTGGCGATGAGCAGATCGTGGGTCATGGCCCTCCTCAGGTGCCCGCGAGCGGCGGCGACGATCGGCGCCACGGCGTCGATCGAGTCGTCGTTGAAGACGTAGTACGACAGGTCCCAACGCTCGCGCCGCTCCCGCATCGTGTCGGCGATCTCCTCGACGCTCCCGATGAGCACGTGCGGGCTGGCGAGCACGCCCGCGGCGGTCAGGTCCGCGTCGTGGTCGGGCGGGAGGGAGCCGGCGATCGCGGTCGCGGTCGCGTCGCGGTCGTCGGTGACGAGCACGAACGGCACCACGATCGAGAGCTCGAGCTCGGCGTAGCGGTCACCCGCCGCGTCGCGGATCCAGCCGAGCTTGCGGTCGGTGGCTTCGGCCGTGGCGTCGGCGAGGTTCTGATCGGCCCAGTCCGCGTTGGACTTGCGCGCCGGATTCAGGCCGATGATGTCCGCCTCGCGCGCCGCGATCCCGAGCATGCGCGGCCCACCACCCGCGATCATGATCGGCGGGCGCGGGTCCTGGACCGGTGCGGGATACAGCTCGTGGTCGGTGATCGTGTAGTGGTCGCCGCGGAAGGTGACCGGCCCGCCGCCGAGCAGCGCCTTGACGACGGTGACCGCCTCCTGCATCCGGCTCACCCGCACGCCCGGCGGGTCGAAGTCCATCCCGGTCTGGGTGTAGTCGGGCGCCATCCATCCCGCGCCGAGACCGATCTCCACCCGGCCGTCCGACACGTGGTCGAGCGTCGCGAGCTCCTTGGTGAGCAGTGCCGGATGGCGGTAGTCGTTGTCGAACACCAGGCAGCCCACCCGCAGGTCGGTGGTGGCGACGGCGGCCGCGGTCATCGCGACGAGGGGGCCGAGCTGCGCGTCGAAGTGGTCGCGCAGGAACAGCGTGGAGAACCCGAGGGACTCGATGCGCCGCGCCGCGTCGGTCCACGCGGGTCCGGGCGCGGCGTCGGAGGAGTGCACTCCGAAGCGGAACGTGCGGTCGGCACTCATCGGGCCCCTCCGGGGTGGAGGGAGGTCCGTTCCTCGGTGCGTGGATGCCCCGCGGTCACGTGCGGCTCCCCTCGATCGCGGGCGTGACCGTCGGATCGTAGCGATGCCCCGGGCGCCCGGCGCCCGGTCAGACCGCCGCGGCGGCGGTGCCGGGCTCGGCCGTGGCACCGAAGGAGTCCCAGAGCCGGGCGTAGGGGCCGTCCGCGGCCAGCAGCGCGGCGTGGGTGCCCTCCTCCACGATGCGGCCGCGGTCGACCACCACGATGCGGTCGGCGCGGGCTGCGGTCGGGAGGCGGTGGGCGACGAGGATCGTCGTGCGCCCGCTTGCCGCGGCCTGCATGGCGTGCTGCACCCGCGCCTCACTGGCGAGGTCGAGCTGGGAGGTGGCTTCGTCGAGGAGGAGGATGACCGGGTCGACGAGGCGGGCCCGGGCGAGCGCCAGCAGCTGGCGCTGGCCCGACGACAGCGAGCGGCCGCGCTCGTTGACCGGCTCGAGGTAGCCGTGGGGGAGCCCGGCGACGAACTCGTGCGCGCCGACCGCGCGCGCCGCGGCCTCGACCTCGGCGTCGGTGGCCGACGGGCGTCCGTAGGCGATGTTGTCGCGCACGGAGCCGGTGAAGAGGAAGGCCTCCTGCGGGACGATGCCGAGCTGGCGTCGGAACTCGCCGAGGTCGATGGTGCGCAGGTCGATGCCGTCGACCGACACGCTGCCCGCGTCCGGGTCGTAGAAGCGTGCGGCGAGCTTCACGAGTGTCGACTTCCCGGCTCCGGTCTCGCCGACGAGCGCGACCGTCTCCCCGGGCTCGACCGTGAGCGTGATGTCGTCGAGCGCCGGGTCGCCGACCGCCGACGGGTACGCGAAGCGCACGCCGTCGAACCGCACGCGTCCCGTGAGCCGGCCCGGGTGGACCGGGGTCTCGGGCTCGGGCGTGCCGGTCGGCGCGTCGAGGATCTCCTCGATCTTGTCGAGCGACGCCTTGGCCTGCTGCCAGGTGTCGAGCGTCTGGGAGAGCTGCTGGATGGGGGAGAAGAACATGTTCATGTAGAGCAGGAACGCGATCACGACCCCGGAGGTGACCACACCGTCGGGGACGAGGACCGCGCTCGCGCCGAGCACCGCGACCGCGCCGAGGTCGGCGAGGAACGAGACGAACGGGAAGTAGAGCGCGATCAACCGCTGGGCGCGCAGGCGGTGGGTCAGGTACTGGTCGTTCACCGAGCGGAACCCGCGGACGTTGTGCCCCTCCCGCACGTAGGCCTGGGCGACGCGCACGCCCGACAGGTTCTCCTGCAGGTTCGCGTTGACGTTCGCGACCGCCTCGCGGGCGCGGCCGTAGGCGACGGAGGAGTGGCGGCGGTACCACCACGTCGCGACGATCAGGGGCGGGATCACGACCGCGGCGGCCGCGGCGAGCGGCGGAGACAGGATCACGAGGAACACGAACACGCCGACGCTCGTGATCGCGGCGACGACCGCCGTGACGAGCCCGGTCTGGATGAGCTGCGACAGCGCCTCCACGTCGGTCGTCATGCGGGTCATGATCCGGCCGTCGAGCTCGGTGTCGTAGTAGTCGAGCGACATGCGCTGCAGGTGGGCGAAGATCTTGACCCGCAGCCCGAACAACGCGCGCTCGGCCGTACGGCCGGTGATCCACGTGTAGGACCACGTCACGACCCAGTCGAGCGACACCGCGACGAAGAAGAGCGCACTCGCGGCCCACACGACGCCGAGGTCGTGGGCGTGGACGCCCGAGTCCAGGCCGCGCCGCACGAGCAACGGCCCCAGCAGGGTCAGGAGGCTGTCGACCGCGACGAGACCGAGACCCAGCAGCAGCCAGGCGCGCCACGGCCGCACGAAGTCGAGGATGTGGAAGCGCTCGCGCGTGGGTGCGGCCATCGCGGTGGCGTCGACGGCGGGGGTGTCGTCCGCAGCCGGGAGCTTCTCGAGCTTCGCGAGCAGCTCCGGCGTCGCCGCGAGCGTCATGCCCATCGCGCCGCCGGCGCCGCCGCGTCCACCGCCCGGTCCGAACCGGGCGACGGGCGTGACCGTCGCCGTCGCCACGGGGCCCTCGACCGGGCTCGCGGACCACGCGTCCGCGGTGGACTGGTCGAAGGAGCCGTCGAGCGTGCCGGTCTCGTCGCCGTCGCCGTCCGGGCCGCTCAGCAGGGCGCGGTACTGCGGGTTGCGGGCGAGCAGCTCGTCGTGGGTCCCGAGATCGCTCACCTTCCCGTGGTCGATCACGGCGACGCGCTCCGCGAGCTGCAGGGTGGAGCGCCGGTGCGCGATGAGGATGGTGGTCCGTCCGGCCATGACCTCGCGCAGCGTGGCGTGGATCGCCTCCTCGGTGGTCGCGTCGACCGCGGAGGTGGCGTCGTCGAGCAGGAGGATGCGTGGGTCGCTGAGGATCGCCCGGGCCAGCGCGATGCGCTGACGCTGGCCTCCGGAGAGCGTGAGCCCGCGCTCCCCGACGACGGTGTCGAAGCCGTCGGGGAGCGCCTCGACGAACTCGGTCGCGCCGGCGGCGGCCGCGGCCGCACGCACTGCGTCGTCCGTGGCTTCCGGGATGCCGTACGCGATGTTGGCGCGCACCGAGTCCGAGAAGAGGAAGGCGTCCTCGAACACCACTCCGACCTGGTGTCGCAGCGAGTGCAGCGTGACGTCGCGGACGTCGATGCCGTCGATCGTGACGCGCCCCGCCGCGACGTCGTAGAAGCGCGGCAGCAGCCCCGTGATCGTCGACTTGCCCGATCCGCTCGCGCCGACGAGCGCGATCACCTCGCCGGGGCGGACGTGGAGGTCGAAGCCGTCGAGCACGGGCGTGCTGCGCGTGTAGCCGAACCGCACGTCCTCGAAGCGCACGTCGCCGCGCACCGTTGGGAGCTCCACCGCATCGGGCGCCTCCTCGATGCCGCGTGTTGGCGTCGAGGATGTCGAGGATCCGCTCCCCGCCGGCCCGGGCCTGCTGGGCGACGGCGAAGAGGCCCGCGAGCATCCGCACCGGCGCGACGAGCTGCACGAGGTAGGTCGAGAAGGCGAGGAACGTCCCGAGGGTGATCCGGCCGTCGAGCGCGAGCCAGCCGCCGAAGGCGAGCACCGCGACCTGCCCGTACGCGGGGATCGCCTGGAGGACCGGCGAGTAGCGCGCCTGGAGGCGCACCAGCCGGCTGCGGGACGCGAACAGCCGACCGGACGCGTCCGCGAGGTGGTCGAGCTCGCGGTCCTCCTGGCCGAAGCCCTTGACCACGCGGACACCGCTCACGGCCTCGTCGACGACGCCCGCGACCTCGCCGGCGCGCTGCTGCGCGTCCCAGGTCGCGGGGAACACGGCGCTGCGCATGCGCATCGAGACGACGAGCAACAGCGGGATTGCCAGCAGCATCACGAGCGTGAGGGGCGGCGACAGGAAGACCATCACGACGAGCGAGAGCACGAGCATGACGAGGTTCCCGACGATGATCGGCAGGAACGCGAGCAGCGCCTGGATGAGCCCGAGGTCCGACGACGACCGCGAGACGAGCTGGCCCGTCTGCAGCTCGTCGTGCGTGCCGAAGTCGAGGCGCTGGAGGCGCTCGAAGATCGCCACCCGCAGGTCGTACTGCACGTCCAGGCTCACCCGGCCGCCGACCCAGCGCCGGACGTAGGCCGCCCAGAACGAGAACGCACCCGCGACCACGAGGAGCAGGAGGTAGGGCCAGACCGTGGCCGTCCGCGCCACGATGCCGTCGTCGACGATCGTCCGCTCGATGACCGGCGTGAACGCCGAGACGGCCTGGCCGAGCACGGCCATGCCGAACGCGATCACCACGTTGCGGCGGTGGGCCATGAGGAACGGCCACAGACGGCGGATCCATCCGCCGCTCTCCGGTGGGCGCGGCTCGGGGATCGGGCGCTCGGTGGCCGCTTCGGGAGCGCGGCGCGGCGCGCCGATCACGCTTCGCCACCCGATCGCGCCGCGCGCCGGCGCGCGAGATCGAGGTCGATGGCCTCGCCGAGGGCGACGATGCCCTCGATCGCGACCGCGCGTCGGTCGGGGTCGACGAGGGCGAGCAGCTCGTCCACGCGGGCGCCCACCGCACGTTGCGCCGCCGCGAGCGCCTTCCGTCCCGCGGGGGTCACGACCAGCGTCACGCCCCGGCGGTCGCCGTCGACCTCACGCCGTCGGACCCAGCCGCGTGCCACGAGCCCGTCGAGCACCCCCGTGAGCGACGGCTTGGTGACCGCGGCCTGCGACGCGAGCTCGCTGGCGCGCTCGGCGCGCGTGCGACGAGGAGCAGGATCCGGAACTGCGGGAGCGTCATGTCGTCGAGCGCACGCTCGGTCAGGCGGGACGCGACCGCGAGCGTGCGGGCGACGTCGGCGGCCGCGGCCGAGCCGGCGTCGGAGCCGGGCGCCCGACGGGACCGTACGGATCTTCGTTCGATGCCCACATGGTTAGGGTACCGAACATCTGCGCCGCGCCCGTCGGGTTTGCTCCCGGCGCGCCGTCCCGCCGGTTCTCGCAGTCTTCTTACCCGCATCTCGGTGGGATCTTTCGTGGGTCCCCGACACTCACCGTGCTCCGAGATGCGGAGCGACCGACAGCAGAAGGAGACAACCGATGGAGACGAACCCCGAATCGGAGGGGCCGCGCCGGCGCATGCCGAGCGGTCGCCGCGGCTGGTTGCCGACGGCCGCGGTGGCAGTCGGCCTCGCGGTCGGCGCCGCCGGGCTCGCGGGGGCCGCCACCGGTGGCTCGGGGTCGCGCTCGACGGCCACGGACTCGTCGAGCGCGACCGCCCCGGCACCGGCGGCGCCGAACGGGACCGCGCCCGACCCGAGCACCGTGAGCCACGGGCCCGGTGAGACCCTGCTCACGGGCGACACCGCCGCCCGGGTGGAGGCCGCCGCGCTGGAAGGCGGTCCCGGGCGCGACGGTCATCCGGGTCGAGACGGATTCTGGTGGTGCGACCTACGAGGCCCACCTGACCGGGCCCGACGGCTCGACGGTCACCGTGCGCTTCGACAAGGACCTCAACGTCACGGCGACCGAGGACGGCTTCGGTCCCGGCCCCCAGGGCCAGGCACCTCCGGGACGTCCCGGCACCGGCGCCGCCGACGGCTCGTCCGCCTCTGCCTGACCCCACCGGGCGACCGGCCCGCCCGGCCCGCCCCGCCCGCCCCGCACCGGTCCCGCCGGCCCCACCGGCGGGACCGGTCGCGTCCGGGGCCTGGGCGCGGGGCGGTCGGCGCCGGGTCAGGGGACGGGCAGGGTGAAGCCCACGACGGCCCCGCCGTCGGGATGGTTGCGGGCGAAGACGGTGCCGCCGTGCTGCTCCGCGATCTGGGCGACGATCGCGAGCCCGAGACCCGAGCCGGGCTCCGTCCGCGACGCGTCGGTCCGGTAGAACCGGTCGAAGATGCGGGGCAGGTCGGCCTCGGGGATCCCGCCGCCGTGGTCGCGGACCGAGATCGTCGTGGCCTCGAGCCCGACCTCGACGTCGCCCGTGCCGTGCTGCAGCGCGTTGTCGACGAGGTTCGTCACCGCCCGCCCGAGGAGCCGCTCGCGGCCCGGCACGTTCCGGGCGTCGTGGACCGAGACCGTGATCGTGCGGTCGCTCCGGCGGCGGGCGGCACCGACGGCGTCGCGGGCGAGCGCGTCGAGGTCGACGGCGGTCGACCGGCTCGTCGTCGTTCCCGGGATCGCGGGCGAGCGCGACGAGCTCGGTCACGAGATCGGTCAGCTCGTGCACCTCGGAGCGGATGCCGTCCGAGACCTGGCGGCGCTGCTCGACGGTCGAGCTGGTCGCCCCGCCCGAGCAGCTCGGCGTTGGTCTGGAGGCTGGTCAGCGGCGTGCGCAGCTCGTGGCTCGCGTCGGCGACGAGTCGCTGCTGCGCGCGCCCGGCTGTCGGCGAGCGCGGCGACCATGGTGGCGAAGCTCGGTCGTGAGGCTTCCGACCTCGCCGGGTCCGGTCGAGGGCAGGTCGTGGTCCAGCTCGCCGGTGTCGGCGATGTGCTGGGCGGCCGTCCCGCAGCCGGCGGATCGGGCGCGACGATGCGCGTCGCGAGCAACCAGCCGAGCGCGGCCGCCGCGCAGCACCGCGGCGCGGCGAAGAGCACGAGTCGAGCCCGGAGCGAGTCGAGCACGTTGTGGTTCTCGGCGGTGCTGCGCCCGAACTGCACGACGCTGCCGTCGGCCCGGCGCAGCGTGACCACTCGGTAGTCCTCGCCGCCGACGCCCACCGTGTCGAGGCGGGTCGTGCCCCTCGTGCGCACCGCGGCCATCGGTGCGTCGTCGACCGGGAAGCGCGACGCCTTCGGCGATGCAGCTCGTCACGGTGCCGCCGGCTGCCGATCACCTGGCCGCCGTTCGCGGGCTGGAGCAACCCGGCCGGCGGGCACGGATCGCGGTCGGGCGTGTGGGAGCGGCCCGCTGCGGTCGCGGTCGCCGTCCGGGGGCGTCGTCGGCCGGCCGGTGAGCGTCGTGGCGCCCGACTGGTCAGGGACTCGTCGAGGCTCGCGGTCGAGCCGGTCCTGGGTGCTCAGGTACGCGGCGACCGCACCGAAGAACGAGGCGAGCGCGGCGATCAGCGCCATGCTCGAGCGCGATCCGCCACCGCAGGCTCACGGTCGCGGCACCACGTAGCCGACGCCGCGCACCGTGTGGACGAGGCGCGTCTCGCCGTCGGCCTCGGTCTTGCGCCGGAGGTAGCCGATGTAGACGTCGAGCGAGCGCGAGCCCGTCTCGAAGTCGTAGCCCCAGATGTGCTCGTAGATCTGGTCTCGGGAGAGCACGATCCCGGCGTTGCCCATGAGCAGCTCCAGCAGGTCGAACTCGGTCTTGGTCAGATCGATCGTGCGGTCGCTCGCGGTCACCGTGCGGCGCAGGGGATCGAGCCGGAGATCGCCGACGACGAGATCCTCGGTGTCGGGTGTCGCGCTCCGGCGGCGGAGCAGCGCCGCGGAGCCGGGCGAGGAGCTCGTCGAGGGAGAACGGCTTCACGACGTAGTCGTCGGCGCCGGCGTCGAGCCCGCTGACCCGGTCCGCGACCTGGTCGCGGGCGGTGAGGACCAGGATCGGCGTGGTCACCCCGCGGGCCCGGAGCCGGCGGCACACGGTGAGCCCGTCGACGGTCGGCATCATCACGTCGAGCACCAGGACGGCGGGTCGCTCCGGTCGAACTCCTCGAGCGCCTCGCACGCCGTTGGTGGTGGCGTGCACCTCGTAGCCCTCGAGCTCGAGGGCCATGCACGAGCGCCTCCCGCACCGCTGCGGTCGTCCTCGGCGACGAGGACCCGGGCTCCTTCCACGGCCGGGACTGTACGGGCTCTCCGGACGGCGCCCGGGCGGGGGCCCCACCTTCTTGCGTCGTTCTTACGCAGTGCTCGGGGCCGTCTTACGGCGAGCGCCCAGGATGCGGCCCATGCCGGACCCCATCGTCCCCACCCGCCGCCGCCGGCGGGCGGCCCACCGGTCGCGGATCGCCGCCGTCGCCGCCAGCCTCGTCGCGACCGGTGACCCTCGGCGCCTGCATGGCGTCGCACGGGCACCACCGCGGCTCGGCGACCACCGCGACGAACGGGTCGACCGGCCGCGGCCCGCGGCGACCCGGGCTCCACCTCGACCTCCACGACCTCGTCCACCGGCACGGCGTCGAAGTCCTCGGGCTGGGGTGCCTCGACCGGCTCGACCACGGCCACGACCGCGAACACCTCGTCGTCGGCCGAGCTGATCGTGGACGTGCTCAACGACCGCTTCGCCGTCATGGGCACCACGGCCGAGGTCACGACCGTCGGTGGGCGCCCGAGCCTGCTGACCGTCGCCCGGACACGCCTGCACGGTCTCGAGCACCGTTGGAGCCGATTCCTCCCCACGAGTGAGGTGTCGGAGCTCAACCGCGATGCACGGCGAGGCGTGCCGGGTGTCGGGTGAGACCTTCACCCTCTTCGCCCGGGCGTGCGAGGGCTATGAGATGACCGACGGCCGCTTCGACCCGTGGCGCCTCGACGGCGATCGAGGCCATCGGCTACCGCCGGTCCTTCGACCGCCTCGGCGTCCCGGTGCGCCCCGCCGGTGCCCACCGCGCAGCGCCTGGACCCGGCCGGCCGAGCTCGACGCCGAGCACCGCACCGTGCGGCTGCTCGACGGCGCCCGCTTCGACCCGGGCGGCATCGGCAAGGGTCTCGCCGCGGATCTCGTGGCCGAGGAGCTCGGCGCTCGGCGCCCGCGGGGCCTGCGTCAACGTCGGCGGCGACCTCCGGGTGGTCGGACCCGGTCCCGACGGCACCGCCTGGAGCATCGCGCTCCGGGACCGTCCCGAGGACGAGCCGGTCGGGCGGATCGCCATCGCCGACGGTGGCGTCGCGACCACGTCACGGTCGCGCCGGATCGTGGACGACGACCGACGGCACCCGCCACCACCACGTCCTCGACCCCGCGACGGGCGCGAGCTCGACGTCGGACTCGATCTGCGCGAGCGCCGATCGCGTCGCGAGCGTGGCAGGCCGAGGTGTTGAGCAAGGTCGCGTTCCTCGACGGCGCGGCCGGCATCGAACGCGCGCGAGACGGTGGGTGCCACCGCGATGGTGGTGACCCGGGACGGCGTGACCAGGGGCCACACCTGGTCACGGTTCGAGGGAGCGGAGGTCGTGGCATGAACCACCTGTTCTGGTACGTCGCGCGCGCCGGCGGCATCGTGTCGTGGCTCCTGCTGACCGCGAGCGTGGTGTGGGGACTCTGGCTCTCGGGCCGGGTGCGCCCGTTCGGCGTCCGCCCCGCGTGGATCCTCGACCTGCACCGGTTCCTCGGCGGGCTCGCGACGACCTTCGTCGGTGTCCACGTGGGCGCCATCCTGCTCGACACGTACACGAACTTCGGGCTCACCGACGTGCTGGTGCCCGTTCGCCTCGTCGTGGCACCCGCTCGCGGTGGCGGTCGGGATCGTCGCGATGTACGTCCTGCTGGCCGTCGAGCTCACCTCGCTCGCCCGGTCCCGTCTGCCGCGCACCGTCTGGCGCCGGATCCACATGGCGGCACTGCCGCTGTGGCTCCTCGCCACGGGCCACTTCGTCCTCGCCGGCACCGACGCGGCCAACCGGCTCTCGATCGGCGCGATGGGCGTGGCGGCCTCGGCCATCATGTTGCTCTTCTCCCGGCGGATGCAGGAGGCGCGTGCCCGCCCGGCCCGGCCCGACCGCGCCCGGCGGGCGCCACGGCGCGGGTCCCGGCCCGGCGCCCGTCGCACATCCCGCCGCGGGTGGCCGCGCCGAGGACGCGGCCGCCACGGGTGGCGGCACTGCGGGCCCGCCGTGACCTCACGGGCTCCCGGCGCCGCTGATCCCGAATCGCTGGCGGCGGCCCGCGGTCGCAGCGGCAAGGGTGCCGGGATGCCCAGCGCCTTCGAGCGAGCCACCGCGGTCACGCGCCGACCCCGAGACCGCCGACCGGTTCCACGTGCACATTCCCGCGACGTGGTCCGCCCCGAACGTGCCTCAGGGCGGCACCGCGCTCGCCGCCGCCACGCGGGCGATGCAGGCGGCGCTGCCGGGCGCACTGCCGTTGCGATCGGTCTCCTGCGTGTTCGCGGCGCCGGTCGCCGCCGGCGACGCCGAGATCGACGTCGAGGTGCTGCGAGCCGGCCGCACCGTCGCCCAGGCGACCGCGACGATGCGGACGCCCGGCTCGGGCGCCGGGCTCACGGCGATCGCCGTCTTCGGGGCGAGCCGCCCGGGCTTCGTCTTCACCGACGTCGAGCCGCCGCCGCTGCCGCCGCCGGAGACCCTGCCGTCGTTCCGGGACCCGCTCCCGGAGGGCGTGGAGCTCGACGGCGACCCGTTCCCCTTCTGGGTGCACCACGTCGAGGGCCGGCCCGTGCTCGGGCACGCGCCGTGGGAGCCCTACGTCCCGGAGACGAGCGAGCGCGCCGCCTACCAGCACTTCGACGAGCCGCCGTGCTGCCCGGACGGCACGATCGACCCGCTCGCGCTCGTCGCACTCTGCGACACGATGCCGGGCGCGGTCTCCGAGCGCATGGGCCAGCCGCTCGACCTCGACTGGTACGGCCCGAGCGCCGACCTCACCGTGCACGTGCTCGGCACCCGCCCGCTCGGAGTGGCTGCTCGCCCGCAGCCGCGCCCGCCGTGCGGCCGACGGGTACGCCTCGGTCGAGCTCGAGCTCTGGGACCCCGAGTGCGGCCTCGTCGCGTACGGCACCCAGACGATGATCTTCCGCTTCTTCGACCGGGTTCCCGAGGGCGACGAGCGCTTCCCCCTCGACCGGCGCGCCGGCCGGCTGCGCGGGGCCGCGGGATCCGCCGCGGCCGCCCCGCCGTAGTGTCGGGTCCATGACCGACACGCCGGTGACGCTGCACCCGCGCGGGGCCGCGCCGGCCGGGTCCCGCGCCTGCCGGCGCACGCGCCCGCCGACCGCCCCGCCGGGGTTCCACGTCCTCGCCAAGCCCTCCGGCCCGATCTGCAACCTCGACTGCTCGTACTGCTTCTTCCTGGAGAAGGAGGCGCTCTACCCCGGCGACCGGTTCCGCATGGGCGACGACGTCCTCGAGGTCTACCTCCGCCAGCTGATCGAAGCCCACGTCGGGCCCGGAGATCACGATCGCCTGGCAGGGTGGCGAGCCGACGCTGATGGGGCTCGACTTCTTCCGCCGGGCGGTGGCGCTCGCCGAGGAGTGCGCCGGACCGCGCCGGCGCCTGCACCACACGATCCAGACCAACGGCACGCTGCTCACCGACGAGTGGTGCGAGTTCCTCCGCGAGAAGTCCTTCCTCGTCGGCATCAGCATCGACGGGCCGGAATCCGTCCACGACGTGTACCGCGTCGACAAGCAGGGCCGCGCCGACCTTCGCCAGGGTCCGCGCCGGGCTCGAGCGGCTCGTCCGCCACGGCGTCGACTGGAACGTGCTGTGCACGGTCCACGCCGCCAACCAGGACCGCCCGCTCGACGTCTACCGCTACTTCCGCGACGACCTGGGGGCGACCTTCGTGCAGTTCATCCCGATCGTCGAGCGCGTCGTGGAGGGCGAGGACGACCCTCACCGACCGTTCGGTCGACCCGGACGCGTGGGGCCGGTTCCTGACCGAGGTGTTCGACGAGTGGGTCCGACGGGACGTCGGCGAGGTCTTCGTGCAGACCTTCGACGCCGCGCTCGCGTCCTGGTACGGCACCGCGCCGGCCCTGTGCGTCTTCGCCGAGACGTGTGGCGAGCGCCCTCGCGCTCGAGCACAACGGGGACCTGTACTCGTGCGACCACTTCGTCGACCCGGAGCACCTGCTCGGCAACATCATGACCACGCACATGGTCGAGCTCGTCGCCGCGCCCGCGCAGCGTGCCTTCGGCACGGCCAAGCGCGACACGTTGCCGACCCAGTGTCGCGAATGTCCGGTCCTCTTCGCGTGCCGGGGGGAGTGCCCGAAGAACCGCGTTGCGCGGACGGCCGCCGGCGAGGACGGGCTCAATCACCTCTGTGCCGGCTATCTGCACTTCTTCACGCACGTCGACGGCCTGATGCGGGTGATGGCCGACGCCCTGCGTCGGGGTGGTCACGCCGGCGAGGTCATGGACGTCCTTCCGCGTGCCGGACGCAATGAGCCCTGCCCGTGCGGCAGTGGCCGCAAGACCAAGCAGTGCCACGGCGCTCCGTTGAGCCGTCGCACCGAGTCACGCTTTCGTCATGAGCTGTTGACCCCGGCGACGAACTCCGGCCACCCGTGGGCAACATCGGTACCGCAGAGTGGGAGTCGACCCGAAGGGAGCAGCCCCATGGCTCGACTCATCGCTCATTGGCTCCGCGGTCTCTCCGGTGGCGGAGCGGTCGACAACGTCACCGAGGTGCTGGCGACCCGGGCGCGACTCGACGCCGAGCTCGCGTCGCTCGAGGCCGCGGCACGCGCCGGCGGCCGTCGCCGGCCGGATCCGCTCGCGGTCGACGACGCGATCGCGGCGTAGCGCTCAGTCCCGCTCGAGCGCCTCGCGGACGACGGAGAGCGCGGCGAGCTCGTCGCGCGACAGCTTCGGGAACTCGGGGTCGAGGTCGATCAGCGTCGCCGCGACCGCCTCGGCCACGACCAACCGGGCGAACCACTTGTGATCCGCCGGGACCACGAACCACGGCGCGATCTCGGTGCTCGTGTGGCGGATCATCTGCTCGAAGGCGGCCTGGTAGTCGGCGTAGTGCTCGCGCTCGTGCACGTCGGCCATCGAGAACTTCCAGTTCTTCTCCGGCGTGTCGATCCGGGACAGCAGTCGGCGTCGCTGCTCGTCCCGGGAGACGTGCAGCAGGATCTTCACGATCGGGAACCCGTTGTCGACGAGCGTGCGCTCCCACTCGTTGATCTCGCGGAAGCGCCGCCCCCAGAGCCCCCCGCCGTCGGCGCCGGGCAGGCAGGTGCTGGGCGGCGAGGAACTCCGGGTGGACCCGCACGACGAGCACCTCCTCGTAGTGCGAGCGGTTGAAGATCCCGATCTCGCCCCGGCGCGGGAGATCGCGGGTCGTACGCCAGAGGAAGTGGTGGGCCAGCTCCTCGTGCGACGGTTGCTTGAACGAGACGACGCGGGTGCCCTGGGGGTTCAGCCCCGACATCACGTGACGGATCACGCCGTCCTTGCCCGCGGCGTCGAGTGCCTGGAGGACCACGAGCATCCCGTAGGTCTCCTGGGCGGCGAGCCGGGTCTGGAGCTCGGCGAGTCTCGCTCACGCCGACCGCGAGGCGTTCCTCCGCGACGTCCTTGCTCGTGATTCCGTCGGTCGAGCCCGGATCGCAGTCCGCGAGCGAGAAGTGCTTCGCCTCGTCGACGCGGAACCGTGCGATGAGGTGCTCGATCTCCTTGCGCTCCGACGGTGCCATGGGGCCTCGATTCAGTGGAGGGGGATCGGGCCACCGCCCGGGATCCCGAGCCGCACCACGGCCAGGAGCGTGGCGTCTCGGTCGGGGTCCGGGCGGAGCTCGAGCGTTCCGTCGAGGGCCGCGAGACCCGATTCGAAGGCCGTCGCGTTCGGTGCCACCTCGGTCCAGCCGATCGCGGCCACGGTGACGACGGTCGTGTCCTGATCGCGGGTGACGGTCACCGACGAGCTCCTCGGCCCGCTTGGCCAGCGTCGCGGTGAGCTCCTGGACGACCCGGAGCACGGTCAGCGCCACACGGGCGTCGACCGGGTCCTCGAGGTCCACCGAGGCCGAGCTCCGCATGGGTACCGACCTCTTCGCGCAGCACCTCGAGCTCGACCGCGGATCGCCTCGGTCAGCGCCGGCTGCAGGTCGACGCCGGGGCCCACCGAGAGCCCGAGCAGCGGGGTGCCGGCCAGTCGGGCCTGGCGGTGCCGCTCCAGTGCCCAGAGGCCGAGCACCTGGCTCGAGTCGCCGGGGGCCCGCCCGATCCGCGCGGTCAGCTCGGCGTTCGGTGTGGTGCGCGTCCGCGAGCTCGTTGCGCAGGGACCGCATGCGGGTCTCGAGGTGCTCGGTGTTCTTCCGGGTCTCCGCGTGACGGGCCTGCTCGTCCCGCAGCTCCTGGCCGAGCCCGACCCCGACCCGGACGGCACGACGCCGCGACGCCGCCGCGACGGCGGCCGCGACCGCGAGCACGAGCACGACGGCGAGGGCGATCCAACCGGCGAGGGACACGAAGCCGGTCTAGTCGATCGCGGGTGTGGTGGCCGGAACGCGGCAGCGATCCCGGGACCCGCGGGCCGATCAGCGGGCGAGCCGTCCGACCGAGGTGAGCAGGCGCTCGACGTCGCCGGCTGAGGTGTAGCAGGAGACCCCCGCCCGGAGCGCGCCCCGGCCGGCGAGCCCGAGCGCGCGCCATCGTCTCGACTGCGTAGTAGTCGCCTGACCACAGCGGCGACGCGGTCGGCCGCGAGTCGCGCGGCGACGTCGTCGGGAGTCCGGTCCGTGACGCTGAAGCACACCGTCGGCGTCCGGTCGGCCGTGTCGCCGGGGCCCGTGGACCACGACGTGGGGCATGGCCCAGGAGCCCGTCGAGCAACGGGCCGAAGCACCGCCGCCTCGTGCTTCGCGATCCGCTCCATGCCGATCTCGCCGAGAAATGCGGCTGCGGCGCGGATCCCGGCGATGGTCTCGAACGCGGGCGTGCCGGTCTCGAACCGCTCCGGCGCGGCGTCGGACGCCGGCCGGACCTTGTACGGGACGAGCGACTCGCGGAGGTCCGGCGCCAGCCACAGCACTCCGGAGTGCGGGCCGTACCACTTGTAGGGCGAGGTGAGGAAGGCGTCGACCCCCGAGCGCGGCGATGGTCGACGGGGCGGTGGGGGACGAGGTGGACCCCGTCGACCAGGACCCGGGCGCCGGAGGCGTGTGCGGCCTCCACGACCGGCGCCAAGCGCCGGGCATGGTGCCCGAGCGCGTTCGACGCACCGGTGATCGCGACCCAGCGGGTCCGCGGGCCGATCAGCGAGGTCACCGCCTCGGGGTCGAGCCGGCCCGGCGCGACGTCGAACGGCGCGAGCCGGAGCCGCACGCCGCGCTCGTCGGCCGCGAGCTGCCACGGCGTCACGTTGGCGTCGTGGTCGAGCCGGGTCCCCACGATCTCGTCGCCGGGCCGCCACTCCCGGGCCAGTGTCCGGGTGAGGGCGAAGTTCAGCGTGGTCATGTTGGCGCCGAAGACGATCCCGCCGGGTCCGCGCCGAGCAGGCCGCGCCGACCTCGGCGCGGGCATCCTCGACGAGCTCGGTGCACGCCCGCGGACGCGGCGAAGTGACCGTGACCGTTGGCGCTGTCGCCCGAGCTCATGAAGTCGGCCATCGCGTCGACGGCGGTGTCGACCATCTGGGTGCCCGCCGGACCGTCGAAGCGGGCCCAGTCCGCGCCGATCCCGGGAAAGCGCTCGCGCATCGTCGAGACGCTGAGCGCGCGGGCCGGGCGCGGGTCAGGTCCCCGGCTTCGGCGGTCGGAGCGTGCCGGCGCGGTAGCGCGGATCGGCGATGCCGTTGGCGAACTGCTCGCGTGCCGCGTCCGAGGACTCGATGCGCCAGTCGGTGCCGTTCACGCTGTGGTCGAACCAGACGAACCCGATGATGTCGGGGTTGTCCGCGAGGCCCTCGAACAGGCTCCGGATCCAGTCCGGCTTGTTCCCGCCGACCTCGGTCGCCCCGAGCTCGGTGATCACGATCGGCTTGACCGCGGTCGGCGCGCAGCTCGGCGAGCGTGCCGGAGTAGGTGTTGTCGAACGTCGGCGGCTTCGGGTTCCCCTTGTCGTCGACGTAGACGCGGCGGTAGTAGCCGACCATCCCCATCCAGTCGACGTAGTCGTCCCCCGGGTAGAGCGGCGCGAGGCGGACCGACGGCCGGGCCGTGATCACGTTCGGGCTCCAGATCCAGATCGCGTTGGTCGCCCCGAGGGCGGTGAACCGGTCGTGAACGTGCCGCCACGCCTCCACGTACTGGCCCCTGGAGTTGCCGTTGCGTCTCCTCGGACCACGGGAACCAGTTGCCGTTCATCTCGTGCGCGAAGCGGATCGCCACGGGCAGGTGGAGGTCCCGCACCGCGGTGGCGAAGCGGTCGATGTACTCGTCGTGGCTGCCGTCGATGATCGAGGCGAGCGTGTAGCCGGGCGCGAGGGTGTTGTCGCTGTCGGGTCCCACCGGCTGCACCGTGTCGGCGTGGTTCCCACGACACGCACGGGAGAGCGCCGCGTCGCCAGGTCTCGATCGATCTGGCTCGACGGGTAGTCCCGGTCCCATCCGACGAAGAACTCGACCATGCTCGGCAGCTTCTTCGCCGACGCCGAGAAGATCTGGAAGTCCTTCCAGTCGTACGGCGCCTCCGGGCGTGGAGACCCCGAAGTAGTTGTCCGCCGGCGCGAGCAGCTGCTCGATCGTCGGGCGTCTCGGGCATGCCCTCGGGCCTGGGTGCCGCCGGGGGCCGGGCCCCCGCCGGCGTGGAGGCGGGCCGCGCCGGGTCCACGGGCAGGAGCGAGCAGGCGATCCCGTCGTCGTCTGCGGGCCCGGGCGGCCCGTCGAGGCCCCACGGGTCGTCGAGGTTGGCGACGTAGGCCGCCTGGGCGTCCTGCTGCCACGGGAAGTCGCTGCAGTGCAGCGCCCGAGGCGCAGGAACGGGTCACCGACGTGGCGTCGGGCACTGCTCAGCGTCGCGTGTGGCGTGGTGGTGCTCGTGGACCGCGAGGGGTGCGTCGTGGACTTCGCGGCGCGGCTGCCACCGTCGAGAGCGTCGGTGCCCGACGCCGCGGAGCGGCGGGCGTTCGCCGCGCGCCGGCGCGGGCGCGTGCCGCGGCCGAGGCCGAGGGGCCGACGACCGGTCCGGTGCTCCGTGCGGCGGACGCGGTGAGCGAGTCGGGTGGCGGCGCGGGTGTCGTGTAGACGAACAGCCCGATGCCCGCGAGCAGCGCGCCCATGACGCGGAGCTGGATGCGGTGCGAACTACCCATGGTAGGCAACCCCTGCGAAGACGAGGACGGTGGCGAGGACGTAGGGGATCACTCCCCAGGGATTTCGCCGGCGGGTCTGCTCCTCCTCGCCCTGGAACGCGTTGGCGACGGGTGCCCCACCCGTCGTTGCGGGCCATGCGCACGAACCCCCAGATGCGGATCGGCATCAGCATGAAGGTGTTCAGCAGCGTGAACGCCGGGCAGCAGCCAGAGATCCTTCGGGTGGTCCTCGAAGTGTCGGGCCTGGCGGATGTAGGCCGACAGCCATGTCGCCATGAGCGTGAGCACGACGATGATCGCGGTGCCGACGAGCGCGCCGTACCCGAACGTGATCCCCTCGTAGAAGTTCACGTTCTCGCCGAGCAGCGCCCGGACCGCGAAGCCGGTCACGCACGCGAGGAGCAGGAACGGCATGAGGATGTCGGTCACGTAGAACAACGCGAGCATCGGCGTGTTGCGCATCATCCAGGGCAGCATCCGGAGCGTGTTGTACTGACTGCCGCGGGCCCAGCGGAGCTGCTGTTTGGCCATCTTGCGCATGCCGACGGGCGCGTCGGTGTAGACGTGGCTCGTCGACTGGTACACGGCGCGGTAGCCCTGCTTGAGGCAGAGGTTGGTGAGGGTGCGGTCGTCGCGACACCTCGAGGAACACGCCGAGGAACCGGTCGCCGAGGAATCCCGGCATCGCGTCGACGAGCACCTGGCGGCGGAACGCGATGGTCCGGCCGGGAAGGCACCCGACCTGGCCGAGCACGCTCATCGCCGGCATCGAGTACTGGACGCGGATGTTCTCCAACCAGTCGGCCCAGCGAGTCAGCACGTTGCGCTCGGGGTCGATGATGCGCTGGTTCGTGGTCACCCCGCCGACCTCCGCGTCCGCGAACGGCTTCAGCAGCTCGCGCAGGGTGCCGCGCGTCCAGATCGTGTCCGAGTCGACGAGCACGACGATCTCGCCGGTCGCGTACTCGAGTCCCTCCCGGATCGCGTTGCGCTTCCCGGCACCGGGCGTCCAGATCCACTCGACGTCGGGATAGCCGTCGCAGACCTGTTCCAGCTTCTCGTTGCGCGGACCGTTGATCACGACGAGGACCTGGTGGGGGGCCTGCTCGGTGATGTGGTCGAGCACCTCGTGGAACAGCCCGACCGGTTCGTCGACGACGGGGATCACGACCGATGCGGTGGCACGGTGGTCCGCCGACCCACGGCTGGTAGCGCCGTGAGAGCGAGAGCTTCACCAGCCACAGCGCCCACGTGAGCGCGACGAGGACGGTGAAGGTGTAGAGCCGGCCTCCGTGCAACGTGTCGCGCAGTTGCAGGAAGAAGATGAACATCTGCCCTCTCTGGAGCGTGGTGACGGACACGGACCTTCTTGGGGGGTATGCGGAGAATCGGCAATGTCATGGAGATTTCTTGAATCGATTCCGCAGAATTCCTGCCTGGTCCGCGCGGAAGGTGCTGTGTGAAGATCCGGCGTCCTCATGTCGATCACCTCTCCTGTGCGTCGCACGCCCGCTCCTTCGTCGCCGTCCTCGTGGTCGTCGGCCCGGCCGTCCTGGCCGGCCCCACCGCGCCGGCCGGCGCCGGCTCGGCCGCGCGGCGGGCGGTCCGCGGCCCGGCCGGCCGCGCCCGTGGTCCACGACGTCAGCCCGGCGGCCGAGATCGCGTCGCTGACCGCGCTGGTCGGCGATCGCACCCAGGCGCAGGTCGCTCGCCGTCACCCGGCGGGACGCAACGGCCCGGCGGCTGAACGAGGCCCGGCTGGCCGAGAACCTCGCGATCGAGCAGGCCGACCTCCTCGGCACGTACCGCCGTGGCCGCCGACCAGGCGTACCGCGCGGCGCGCAAGGATGCCGGCGCAATGGCCGCGGCGTACTACAAGAGCGCCGGCAGCCCGACCGTCGTCGTCCAGATGCTCCAGGTCGCGGCAGCGCCGTCGAGTTCGGCTACCGGCAGAAGATCGCGCAGCAGGTCGGGGAGAAGCAGGCCCGCGTCGTGCGCCGCGCGCTCGTGACCCGTCGCCGGGCGATCCGCGCCACCAAGCGAGGCCGAGAACGCCCAGGTCGAGTGGCACGCCCGCGCCGATCGCTACCGCCGACGAGCTCCCGACGCCGGGAGGCCGACATCGCCGAGGCGCAGGAGAGGCTCTCGCCGGGCCCGGTTCTGGTTGGCCCGCTGGCAGTCGATCAGCGACGGCGTGGACACGCCGATCATGAGCCACTCCGTGCTCGGTCCGAGCGAGATCACCGGTGGTTCCAGGGCACGCACCGGCGGGCGCGGATCACGGTGCCGGTCGCCCAGCTGGCGCAGTTCTACATCGAGGAGGGCGAGGCGGCCCAGGTCCGCGGCGACATCGCCTTCGCCCAGTCGATCCTCGAGACCGGAAGCTTCTCCTTCCCCGACGGCGGTCAGCTCACGCCCACCGACAACAACTTCGCCGGGCATGGACGCCTGCGACAGCTGCGCCGCACGGCCGCGCGTTCCCGGACGCGCGGACGGGCGTGCGGGCCCAGCTCCAGCAGCTGCGGGTCTATGCGGACCCGACCGTGACGAACGCGTCGTTCAACCCGCCGCCCGTCGTCGCCAACCTCGACCAGCACCATCTCAAGGGCAAGGTGCCGACATGGAACGGCCTCACCCACACGTGGGCGACGGCGACACCTACGGCGACCGGATCCTCTCCATCTACGAGCACATGCTCGCCTGGCTGATGGATCGCGCCGACCTCTGACCCGGTGGCGGCCGGTCCGGCGGATCACACCGTCGGAACGTTCGTGCTCCGCCGGGGGCCGGCGACGCTCGTCGGCTCGGACGTCGGCTCACCGAGCGTGACCAGGAAGACGCATACCGGCAACGCGGTCGCCAGCAGCATCCCCGTCACCTGCACGCCCGAATCGTTGAGCGCGGTCGCGAGGACGGTCAGCGTCGCGAAGCAGACAAGCCCGGGCGCAGCGGGGGGTACGCTCGAGCAGCCGTGCCGAGACGTGGTGCGGCGCACGGCGAGCCACGCCAACCCCAGGACGGTGATCACCACGAGCACCCACGCGGTGTTCGAGAAGGTGCTGATCATCAGCGACGCCTTGCGACCGATGACACCGAAGAAGGCGCCGATGCCGTCATTGCCGACCCGCTCGAAGAAGCGGCCGACATGGGTGCGCTGGTCCGACGGGACGCGTGAGGTCGAGCAGTCCGGCGACGAGCCCGGTGACCACGAGCACGCCGAGGATGGTCAGGCCGTGCGCCACGCGGACCCGCCGTCCGCTCGTGAGCAGCCACCAGAGCGCGAACGTCGGCGGCCAGCGCGAGCGCGCCGCCGTAGTCCTGACCCCAGAACGGAGCGCCGATCACGACGAGCACGACGCCCGAGGACCCCGTACCCGACCGCGGCCCCGCGAACCGCGAGCCGCCAGCTGAGCAGGATCGGCGAACAGGAGCGCGGCCGCGCTGAGCTCGGCCGAACCCGGATTGCCGATCCCGGCGATCCGGATCCCGACCGTCGCGGTGTAGCCGAAGACGGTGTTCAGCTCGAGGCGGGCGCCGCTCAGGAGGTCGCCGACATGGAGTGACGACGATGCATGCCGAGTCCCGACGAGCAGCGGGTCGACCGGTCCCCGCCTGCCGAGCAGCTGGCTGAGCGTCGGCGAACGCGAGCGCGATCGCGGCGACCAGCACGAAGTAGGTCGCAGTACCCCAGCGGAACGTCGGGAGCAGCCCGACGACGAAGGTGGCGACGACGTAGCCGAGCGAGAGCAGGCAGGCCCATCGCAACGCGGCTGCGCGCGACCGTCCGGCGCGCGAAGCCGGTACCACAGCGCGGCCGCGACCGCGAGGGTGATCGTGATGGTCACGAGGGTGGCGGTGGTCTTGCCGATGGTCGCGTCACGGAACTGCGCGCCGCGATCGGCGCGCACGAGCCAGTCGACGCGATCCGTGTACTGCCCCGTCCTGCGCGATGGAACCGGGCCGGGCGGCCCTCCATCGCGTCGGGGCGTTCGATGCCGACGAGGTCGAGGAGCGTCGGACCGAGGTCCACGATCTGCAGGAATCCGGAGCGCCGGGTCGTCGCCGATTCCATCAGTCCCGGCGCGATCCCGGCGCGTGGATCGCCGCGACGCGTCAGCGTCCGCGTCCGGCTCGTGTGGTACGGCGAGACGACGATGACGGCGTCGTGGGCGAGGTCCACCTTCGTCGAGGAGCCGACCGACCATTGCGTCGCTGCGCCGGAGCGCCGCCTCGTGGAGCACCGAGCGCTGGTGCGGGGTCGCGAAGCGGGCGGTAGGCGTCGGCGCGGGCGAGGTCGGACGCCTCGACGAGCACCACCTGGCGCCGGCTGGTGAAGTCGGCCGGGAAGGCCCGCTCGACCGCCGCCGGGTCGAGCCGGATGCCGTACGGCGCCGTGGGATCCGGGCGCAGCAGCCCGCTCACACGGCCCGGGCGCGCGCCCGGTCCGGTCCATCAACGTGAGCGCGGCCTCGCGGTGCAGGACGGCGCCGGTCGGCGTCACCTGGTGTCGCTGTTCGCGATCGTCCACCGTCCGAGCCGGCGTCGGGCGAGGGTTGATCCGAGCGTCCCCGGCTCGGCGCCGTAGGAGTTGGCGTCGTTCTGCATCACCAGCTGCGACCATCCCAGCGCCCCGACCGCCGCGTCCAGCCGGTCCGCCCGGTACGGGTCTCGAACACCGCCCCGGCGGGCGTCCCGGCGTAGTTCTCGTCGGCCTGACGTTGGAGGCGGCGTCGTCGGTCCCGGCCACCGACCGGGCGCCGGTACCGAAGGCCAGGTAGGCCGGGCCCGGGCTCGGTGCGGTTCCGCACGGTGCGGGTGCGAGAGTCCGCGAGCGCGCTGGTGCGGAGCAGCGCCGCGGAGGTGGGGCACCGTGCCGTCGCGGAGGTCCCGCCAGGACGTCGCCGGCAGGGAGATGATCAACACGCTGCGCACCGCCGGCCGGGCGCCGCCAGCGGACGCCGGGCCGAGCACGGGGGTGATGACGGCCACCGCGGCCGCCAGCACGGGCGCGATGGTCCGCAGGCGGATCCTCATGGAGCGTCGATCATGCCACCTGTCCGGGCATGATCCGCGGCCAGCCCCGTCGCGCGCGCAAGAATGTGGTCCCCGCCGTCCCAAGGTCTCATTCGTGACGTCCGTCGCCACCCCCCAACTCGCGCCGCGGTTCATGGCGACGCCACGCGCCCGCCGCCGGATGCTCGTCGCGGTCGTGCTGCTCCTCACCGCGACGCTCCGCCTGCCGGCGTTCTTCGTGGACGTCTTCAACTCCGACGAGACGTTCCTCGCGACCCAGGCCCAGGTGATCCGCGACGGCGGCTCCCTGTACGAGGACGCGACCGACCGCAAACCTCCGCTCGTTCCGTATCTGTATGCCGCGACCTTCTCGATCGTCGGCAGCACCGCGTTGTGGTCGGTCCGCGTCGCCGCGATGCTCGCGGTCGCGTTGACGGCGCTCCTGCTCGCCGCCGAGGCACGGCGTCGCTACGGCGAGCGCGCCGCCTGGACCGCGGCGATCCTGTTCGTCGCGGCGTCGGTCGCGTTCGCGCCCCAGGACGGCCAAGCCGCGAATTTCGAGGTGTTCATGCTGCCCGCGATGACCGGCCGCGGTCCTGCTGGCCGAGCGCGGCCGCGCCCGTGGCTCGGGGATGGCCGTCGCGCTCGCAACGCTCGCCAAGCAGACCGGCGCCGCCACCCTGCTCCCGGTGCTGTACCTCGCGTGGCGGCGTGACGGTCGCCGGGGCGTCGGCCGCGCGCTGCTCGGTGTCGCGATCCCGCTCGGGGTCGTGGCGTTGCTGGTCGGCCCGGGCGACCTGCTCTTCTGGGCCGTGGCCGGCAACGGCTCCTACTTCGGGCTCGGCACGGTCAGCGCCTATGTCGCCGGCCTGTTCGGGGTCATGACGTTCGCGTTCCTGGCCTGCAACCTACCGATCGTCTGGACGATCCCGTGGTCCTGGCGGCATCGGGTGCGGGGGGAGGACACCGACCTCTGGTTGTGGCTGCTCTCGGCGGCGATCTCGGTCGCGGTCGGGTTCCGGTTCTTCGGGCACTACTACCTGCAACTGTTGCCACCGCTCGCGCTGCTGACCGCGGGCGCGCTGAGCCGATTGCCGCGTGCGTCCTTGCTCGCGTCACGCTCGGGGTCGCGGTCGGCCTGGGGCTCGCGTTCACCGTGCTCGGGTTCGTGTGGCGTCCGTGGGCCGACGAACCGAAGTACGAGCGCGTGAGCGCCTACCTCACTACCCATCTGCATCGCACCGATCAGGTCTTCGTCTGGGGGCACATGCCCGAGATCTACTGGGCCTCCGGCGCCCGCCCCGCAACGCGCTTCCTGAGCACCGGCTTCGTCAACGGCGACTGGGGTGGGCGGCCCGCCGGCGACACGACCGCCGATGTCCCGACGCCGGGAGCGCGCGTCGAGCTGATGCAGGATCTGCAGCGACGCGCACCGCGCTACATCCTCGACACGACTCCCGCCGCTTTCCGGGGCTCGCAGTTCTTCCCCATGAGCTCCCTCCCGGATCTGCGACACTTCGTCGACCGCGGGTACCGCTACGTGCGCACGATCGACGGCATCGCCGTCTACGAGCGCCGAGCGCCGAGCCAGCTGGCGGCCGGGAAGGCGCTCGGGACCGGGGGCTGAGCGTGGTCGGTCGTTCACGCTGGTCCGAAGAACGCCGTCCGTCGGCCGACGCGTACGACGAACGCTGGGAGCGGCTCGCGGCGGCGGGGACCCACCTGCACGGGGAGGCCGACCTCGTCATGACCTACGCGCCCGCCACGGTCCTCGACGCGGGGTGCGGTACGGGCCGGGTCGCGATCGAGCTCGAGCGCCGCGGCGTGGGGGTCGTCGGGGTGGACCTCGATGCCGGATTCGTCGGGGCCGCGGCCCGCAAGGCGCCGCACATCGAGTGGCGCCACGACGACCTGGCCACCATGGCGCTCGAGCGGTCCTTCGACGTGATCCTGCTCGCGGGCAACGTGATGATCTTCGTCGCGCCCGGCACCGAGGCCCAGGTGCTCGCGAACCTGGCCGGGCATCTCACGCCCGGTGGCCGGCTCGTCGCCGGTTTCACGCTCGATCCCGCCCGACTCTCACTCGACGCGTTCGACGCGGCCGCGAGTATGAGCGGAATGTCCGTTCGCCAACGGTTCGCGACGTGGGCAGGCGCGCCGTTCGCGGGGGGCGATTACGCAGTATCCGTACTCACCCGTACAGAACGCGCGAGCATTGGTGATCGCGGAGCGTGACGGTCGCGTCACCGCTTCGTGGCGGTGAGCCGCCGGGGTGCCACCCGGCGTGCTCAATCCCGGTGCCCCAACCGTCGATGGAAGAACTGATGCAGCCCGTCAAGCTCCTGCGTGTCCTGGTCGCGACCGTGCTCGTCGCGTCGCTCGTCGTGCTGGCGGACACCGGCGCGGCGCCGTCGCCCGCGGGTGCAGCACCCGCGCCGGTCGGGATCCCGGTCATGGGCCCGAGTCTGCTGTCCGCCTCCCAGCTCGCGACCTGGTACCGCGCCACGAAGCGCACGCCCCTGATCCCGGTGTCGATCGACCAGCTCGCCGCGTACTACATCTCCGAGGGCAAGGCCGAAGGAGTACGCGGCGACCTCGCCTTCGCGCAGTCGGTGATCGAGACCGGGTACTTCGGGTTCGTCGGCAGCATCGTGAAGCCCGGGAACTACAACTACGCAGGGATGGGCGCGTGCGACTCGTGCAACTCGGGCCGGCAGTTCCCGAGCGCGCGAGTCGGGATCCGCGCGCAGATCCAGCACCTCAAGAATTTCGCCGACCCGACCTCGCGCGCCGCCACGCTCACGCACTATCCGGTCGTCGAGTGGTACGGCCGGCGTTCGGACGGCACGCTCGACCGCGCGCTGGCCAACTCCAACTACGACCATTTCTTCGCCAAGGGCACCGCCCCGACATGGAACCTCATGGGCGGACCGGGCAAGTGGGCGAGCGCGCCGAACTACGGCGACGTCATCATCTCCACGTACAACCGCATGCTCACCTTCAACGGGCTGGCCGGGAGCTGCCCGCCGGACCGGCTCGCGCTCGGCGCCTCCGAGGCGCGTGAGTGTCCCCTCTCGATTCGTCACGCGGGTCGCGCGGTCGCCGCGGGCACCGGTGGCTACTACGTGCTGAACGGCGACGGCGCGGTGAAGGCGGTCGGTGCGCCGTACTTCGGCGCTCCCGCGTTCGCCTGGGACATCGCCCGCGACATCGCGACCACACCGGATGGCAACGGCTACGTGGTTCTCGACGGGTACGGCGGGGTCCATCTGTACGGCTCGGCCGCGACCGGGCCGCTGCGCCATCTGGCGGGGCCGTACTTCGGCTTCGACATCGCGCGTTCGATCGCGATCACCGCCGACGGTGCCGGCTACTTCATGCTCGACGGCTGGGGCGGCATCCATGCCGTCGGCACCGCGAGACGACCGGCGGGCCGGTATCCCTACTGGCAGGGCTGGGACATCGCCCGATCGATCGCGATCACCGGCAACGGGCAGGGCCTCGTGGAGCTCGATGGCTTCGGCGGTGCATGGACGTTCGGAACGATCTCGATGTTGGGCACCACGTACTTCGGCTTCGACATCGGCCGCGATGTGGTCGCCACTCCCGACGGCACCGGCTACGCGATCCTCGACGGCTTCGGCGGGATCCACCGGTTCGGCACCGCGCCGCCCGAGGAGAACATCGGGTACGCGCTGTTCGACCGTTGGCGCTCGGTCGTGATCCGCAACGGCCAGTACACCGCCGTGCGCAGCGACGCCTACGCAGCCTGACCGCGCGCCTCAATCCGTCGAGGGCCGCGGCCTCGGCGCCGATCGTGGTGTCGTCGCCGTGTCCGGTGTGCACGATCGTGTCGGCGGGAAGGGTCAACAGTCTCGAGCGGATCGACCTCACGATCGTGTCGCGGTCAGAGTAGGAGCGACCGGTCGCGCCGCGGACCACCCCGGAACAGCGTGTCGCCGGAGAAGACACGCCCGTGGCCCGCGTCGTAGAGGCTCACCCCGCCCGGGGAGTGGCCCGGCGTGTGCAGCACGACGAGGTGGGTGCCGCCGCCGGAGAGCCGTTCACCGTCCGTGAGGGCCGCGTCGGGCGAGCGGTCGGGGTACACGACATCCCACAGCATCCGGTCGTCCGGATGCAGGAAGATCGGCGCCTGCGTGGCGTCGGCGAGTGCGGCCGCGGCGTTGATGTGGTCGTTGTGCCCGTGGGTGCAGACGATCGCGACCACGCGGCGGCCGGCGACCGCGTTCACGATCGGGCGCGGCGTCGTGCGCCGCGTCGACGACGATGCACTCGTCGTCGTCGCCGACGATCCAGATGTTGTTGTCGACCGCGAAGTCCTCGCCGTCGATCGAGAACGTGCCGTGGGTGACGACGTGATCGAGCCGGCTCACAGCACGACCACCGATCGAGGGAGAGCACGTGTCACAGCACGACCACTGAGCGGAGGACCTCGCCCCGCTCCATCTTCCGCTCCTGGCCCTTCGGGCCGGGCCGCTGGGCCCCGCGGGGCTGAGCGGATGCTCTTGCGGTCGCGGGTGCGGGTCACAGCACGACCACCGAGCGGAGGACCTCGCCCCGCTCCATCTTCCGCTCGTGGCCCTTCGGGCCGGGCCGCTGGGCCCCGCGGGGCTGAGCGGATGCTGTTGCGGTCGCCGGGTGCGCTCACAGCACGACCACCGAGCGGAGGACCTCGCCCCGCTCCATCTTGCGGAACGCCTCCTCGACGTCGTCGAGGGCGATCCGCTCGCTCACGAACTTGTCGAGGGGGAGCCGGCCCTGAGGTAGAGATCGACGAGCACCGGGAAATCCCTGCTGGGCAGGCAGTCGCCGTACCAGCTCGGCTTCAGCGCTCCGCCCCGCCCGAAGAACTCGATCATGGGCAGCTCGATGGTCATCGAGGGATCGGGGACGCCCACCTGCACGAGCGTTCCTGCCAGGTCTCGGGCGAAGAACGCCTGCCGCATCACCTCCGGGCCGGCCGACCGCCTCCACGCACACGTCGGCGCCGAAGCCTTCGGTCAGCGACCGCACCGCCTCGACCGGGTCCTGCTTGCTCGCGTCGACCACGTCCGTGGCGCCGAACTCGCGGGCCCATTCGAGCTTGGTCGCGTCGACGTCCACCGCGATGATTCTGGCTGCGCCCGCGAGGCGTGCCCCCATGATCGCGGCGTCGCCCACGCCGCCACATCCGAAGACCGCGACGCTGTCGCCGCGTTGGACGTTGCCGGTGAACATCGCGGCACCGAGGCCGGCCATCACCCCGCAGCCGAGCAGGCCGACGGCCGCAGGATCCGCGGTCGCATCGACCTTGGTGGCCTGGCCTGCGGCGACGAGGGTCTTCTCCGCGAACGCACCGATGCCGAGGGCCGGGCTGAGTTCGGTGCCGTCGGGGAGGGTCATCTTCCGGGTCGCGTTGTGGGTCGCGAAGCAGTACCAGGGCCGCCCGCGCCGGCAGGCGCGGCACTCGCCGCACACCGCGCGCCAGTTGAGGACGACGAAGTCGCCCGGCACGACGCTCGTGACGTCGGGGCCGACCGCCTCCACGAGTGCCGGCAGCCTCGTGGCCGAGGAGAAACGGGAAGTCGTCGTTGATGGCGCCCTCCCGGTAGTGCAGATCGGTGTGGCAGACGCCGCACGCCTGGACCTGGACGAGCACCTCGCCGGGACCCGGATCGGGCACCAGGATCGTCTCGGTGCGCACGGGCTCGCCCTTCGGACCCGGGCGACCACCCCGCGGACTTCGTGCGCCATCGACGTCCCCTTCCTCCGACGCGGCCCGCGGCCTCGTGTCTAGCGCACGCGCAGCGTCACCCGGACGGCACGGTGGTCGGAGCCCACGCGGAGCCGACCCCGCTGTCGAGCACCTCGAGCCGGTCGTCGATCCAGACGTGGTCGATCTGGCTGTGCGGACGGCCGGCGGGCCACGTGCGCCCGCGGACGGCCCGCCGCCGATCAGGCAGCGTCGAGCCCGATCGGCGGTCCCCACATGTTGCAGTCGCCCGCGATCGCCGACGGCAGGCCGCGGGCCTCGAGCGCGCGGTCGACCGCCCGGAGCTGGGGGAGCGAGCCCCACAACCGGTGCGAGGCGTGGATCCCGGCCACCGCCACGACGGCGCCGCCGACCTCGACCTCGGCGACGATCGCGTGGCGCCGCTCGATCACGTCGCCGGGCGCCTTGGGCAGTGGGAGGTTGGTGAACGACCGGACGGGCAGGCGGCTGAGGACCGCGAGTCCGCACGTGCCCGCCGGGCCGGGCTCGGGGGCGAGGTGCCGCGGTCGGGCCGGGTTGCGGTCGGACATGAAGGCCACGTCGTGCAGCGTGGCGCCGGTGCGGTCGGCGAGCTCCTCGACGAACGCGGGCCGGCCGTGCGGGCGCCAGGCCTCGGGGAGGACGAGCACGTCGGCGTCGAGGTCGAGGCAGGCACCCATCGCGTCGAACGGTTGCCCGTGCGTGTCCACGCACCAGTGCAGGTTGAGGCAGGCGATCGACAGCTCGGGCATGGGGGAATCGCAGGATACCGGGCGGTCCCCGTAACCTCCGGCGGTCGTCCAACGTCCGGAGGTGTCGGTCATGCCCGTCAGCGGTTTCGATCTGAGTGGTCAGGTGGCGGTGCTCACCGGTGCCGGCAGCGGTATCGGCAAGGCGACCGCGCTGACCCTGGCCGAGGCCGGTGCGACGGTCGTCGGCGGCGACATCGACGCGGGCGCGGTCCAGGCGACCGCCGACGAGATCGCCGCGGCCGGCGGGACCGCGCGGGCGCTCCCGACCGACGTGACCCAGCGCGCCCAGATCGACGCGTTGATCGACGGCGCGAAGTCCGAGTTCGGCCGGGTCGACGTCGTCGGCAACATCGCCGGCGTCCCGCACAACCGCATGGTCGCCGAGTGCACCGACGAGGAGTTCGAGCGGATCCTCGCCGTCAACCTGAAGAGCGTGTTCTACGGCTGCCAGGCCGCGATGCGCGTGATGGCCGACCAGGGCTCGGGGAACATCGTCAACATCTCGTCCGGCGCCATCGACACGCCCGCGCCGACGCTCGCCTGCTACGGCATGACCAAGGCGGCGGTCGCGATGCTCACCAAGACGCTGGCGTGCGAGGCCGGCCCCCTCGGCATCCGCGTCAACGCCCTCGCGCCGGGCGTGATCGAGACCAACTTCTCGCGCCACAACTTCGTCGACGACCGGGGCGAGGTCGACCCCGAGAAGCTCGAGGGCTACCGGAAGCGCTTCGGGGCCATGGCGCCGCTCAAGCGGGTCGGCGTGGCCCAGGACGTCGCGGACACGATCCTGTTCCTCGTCTCCGAGCGGGCGTCGTTCATGACCGGCCAGATCCTCCGTCCCAACGGCGGCGTGGCGATGCCCTGGTAGGAGCGGTCAGTCCGCGCTCGGCAGCCGGACCTCGAGCCGGGCGCCCGGGAGGTCGCCGGTGCCGGGATCGGTGATCGCGACGGTGCCCCCGTGCCGCTCGCTGATCGAGCGGACCATCGCCAGTCCGAGGCCGAGGCCGCCGGCGTCGCGTGCCCGGCCCTCGTCGAGTCGCGTGAACCGCTCGAACACGCGCTCGCGGTCGGCGAACGGGATGCCGGGACCGTCGTCCTCGACGACGAGCACGACCCCGTCGGGATCCGTCGCGAGGGACACGCGCACCGTGGTGGACGCGTGGCGCAGGGCGTTGTCGAGCAGGTTGCGCACGACCGCGCATCAGCTGCTCACGGCTGCCGCGGACCCGGCCGGCGGACACGCGCTCGACCGCGATCTGCAGGTGCCGGGCCGCACGCGCGCGATTTCCTCGAGGACGATGTCGTCGAGGTCGACGAGCGCCGTGGGCAGCTCGCCCTCCTCGCCGCGTGCCAGATCGAGGAGGTCGCCGACGATCCTCTCCATCCGGTCGTCCTCGTCGAGCATCCGGCGCACGACCTCGGGCCAGTCGCTGCGGTCGGGGTGCGCGAGCGCCACCTCGCCGGTCGCACGGATGGCGGCCACCGGGGAGCGCAGCTCGTGGGAGGCGTCCGACACGAACTGGCGCTGGCTCTCGGACGCACCCTGGAGCCGGTCCAGCATCTGGTTCATCGTGCGCGCGAGGCGACCGACCTCGTCCTGGGCGCGCGGCTCGGACACGCGCCGGTCGAGGCTCGAGTGCGTGATCTCGGTGACCTCGGTCCGGATCACCTCCACCGGTCGCAGCGCGCGGCCCGTGACCGCCCACGCGACGAGCGCCACGAGCGCGATGAGGGCCGGGAGCGTCCACCAGAGGGTGGTGGTGAGGGTGTGCACCGACGACTCGATCGCACCCCCCGGTCCCGCCGCGACGAGGTAGCCGGGACTCCGGGCCCGATCGAGGGGGATCTGGATCACGTCGATGACGCGGTCGCCCACGAACCAGACGTTGTGCTCGGCCGCGACGGCCCGGGGGAACGGCCGGCCGTGCGGGCCGACCACCTTGTCGGTGCCGTCGCCGTTCCCGATCCAGTCGGCCCAGCGACCCTCCGAGTAGCCGGGGGACCCGCCGATGATGTTGCCCCGGGAGTCCATGACGAGGACCGTGAAGCCGGGCGGGCCCGGCGACGGGAGCTGGTCCACCGGATTGCCGCGCTCGAGGCGCTCGTGGGCCTCCGCGAGCGCGAGGGCGCTCTCGGTGCGGAGGTCGTCCTTCAACGACGTGCGGACCGAGGCGACGAGCAGCCAGGCCGCTGCGGCCAGCGCCGTGGTCACGATCAGGGTCGCGGCGATCGTCATACGCCAGCGGACGGTGCCGAACGTGCGCTTACTCGTCGCCGCCATGCCCCTCACCGCCGTCGCGACCGTCGGCGACGAGCCGGTAGCCCGCGCCGCGCACGGTCAGGATCGTCTGGCGCCCGAACGGCGCGTCGATCTTCTTGCGGACGTACCCGATGTAGACCTCGACGATGTTCGGGTCGCCCTCGAAGTCGGGCCCCCACACCTCGTCGAGCAGGACCGTCTTGGGGACGATCGCGTCGGACCGGCGCATCAGCAGCTCGAGCAGCGCGTACTCGCGGGCGGTCAGGCTGATCGGGGTGTCGCCGCGGGTGCACTGGCGCGACGCCGGGTCGAGGGTGAGCGTGCCCACCCTGAGCACGGTGGGGCGCGGCGCGGCGCCCCGGCGGAGCAGCGCGCGCAGCCGGGCGACGAGCACCACGAACGAGAACGGCTTGCTGAGGAAGTCGTCGGCGCCCGTGTCGAGGGCCTCGGCCTCGTCGAGCTCGCCGTCCTTGGCCGTCAGCATGAGGATCGGCGTCCAGACGCCCTCGTCCCGGAGGGTGCGGCACACGCGGTACCCGTTCATGCCCGGGAGCAGGATGTCGAGGATGATCGCCGCGTACTCGGTCTCCCGGGCTCGCCAGAGCCCGTCGGTGCCGTCGCCGACGACGTCGACGTCGAAGCCCTCCGCGCGGAGGCCGTCCGCCAGCGCGGTCGCGATGCTCGCCTCGTCCTCGACGACCAACACACGCATCCGACGATGCTGCCACGCCCCGGGCGGGGCGGCCGGCAACGCCTCAGCCGGAGTTCAGCAAGGAGCGGTCCCGTGCGCGCCCGGTTGCCGGGAGCCCTCGACGGCTGACCTAGAGTGGTTCATCCCAGTGAAAGCACGCGTATGACCACGACGTTCGCGGATCTGGGCGTCTCGGCCCCTCTTGCCGACGCCCTCGCCGCCCAGGGCATCATCGAGCCCTTCGCCATCCAGGCCCTGACCATCGCCGACGCCCTCGCCGGTGCCGATGTGCTCGGCAAGGCCAAGACCGGTTCGGGCAAGACCCTCGCCTTCGGCCTGCCCCTGCTCGACCGCGTGACCCGCGCCGAGCCCCGCCGTCCCCACGGCCTCGTCCTCGTGCCCACCCGCGAGCTCGCGAACCAGGTGAAGGACGTCCTCGCCCCGCTCGGGAAGAGCGTCGGGCTCGAGGTGATCGCCTGCTACGGCGGCGTCGGGATGGATCCGCAGATCGACGCGCTGCGCGCCGGGGTCGACGTGGTCATCGGCACGCCCGGCCGGCTCATCGACCTGATGGAGCGCCGCGAGCTCTCCTTCGCCGCGGTCCAGGTGCTCGTCCTCGACGAGGCGGACCGCATGGCCGACATGGGCTTCCTCCCCCAGGTGCAGAAGATCCTCCACCGGGTGGAGAGCGAGCACCAGACGATGCTCTTCTCCGCGACGCTCGACCGGGGCATCGACCGGCTCGTCGCCCGGTACCTGAAGGACCCGGTCTCGCACGAGGTCGAGTCCGACGACGAGACCGTCGACGAGATGCACCACCGCTTCTTCCTCGTCCACCAGATGGACAAGGTGAAGGTCGCCGCCGCGATCTCGCGGGGTGTGGATCGCACCCTGGTGTTCTGCCGCACGAAGCGCGGTGCGGACCGCGTCGTCGAGCAGCTGATGCGGGAGCGGGTGAAGGCGGGCGCGATCCACGGCGACCTCCGCCAGGCCGCGCGCGAGCGCGCCCTCGCCGACTTCCAGAGCGGCAAGCTGCCGGTCCTCGTCGCGACCGACGTCGCCGCGCGTGGCATCCACGTGGACGGGGTCGACGTCGTCATCCACTACGACCCGCCCGAGGACCACAAGGCGTACCTCCACCGTTCCGGGCGCACCGCGCGCGCCGGCGAGGCCGGGGTCGCGGTGATGCTCTCGCTCTGGAACGAGGAGAACGACGTTCGCGTGATCCAGCGCCGGCTCCAGATCGACGGCCCGATCGTCGAGGTGTTCTCGAACGACCCCCGGCTGGCGGACCTCCGCGCGTGGGACCCGTCCTCCGACGAAGCCGTCGTCTGAGCCTCAGCGGCCCTCGAACTCCGGGGCCCGTCGCTCCATGAAGCTGCGCAGCCCCTCCTGGAAGTCCTGCGTCCCCATGAGGCTCGCGAGTTGGAGCAGCACGTGCTCGGAGTGGGTGCGGAAGTCCTCGTTCATGCCCGCCCGGAAGAGGCGCTTCATCGCCTGGACCGCGAGGGGCGCGTTGGCTGCGATCTCGCCGGCCCAGTCCCGGGTGACCGCCATCAGGTCGTCGTCCGGGACGACCTCGTTCACGATGCCGTGGTCGCGCGCCTCGGTCGCGGTGAGGTCGCGGCCCCGGTAGGCGATCTCGGCCGCCTTCGCCCACCCGACGAGGCGGGGGAGGTACCAGGTGCCGCCGCTCTCGGGGACGATCGCCCGCTTCGCGAACCCGGGGAGGAGGCGCGCCGACTCCGCCGCCAGCCGCAGGTCGCATCCCAGCGCCAGATCCAGGCCGTAGCCCGCGGCCGCCCCGTTGATCGCGGCGATCACCGGGGTGTTCATCTCGTGCAGCGTGACGGTCGGGAGATCGGTCGTGCGGCCGAAGTCCGCGTTCGATCCCTCCGGGTTCACCTGCCCCCCACCGCCGATGCCCGTGCCGGCGACCGCGTCCTTGATGTCGAGGCCGGAGCAGAACCCGGCGCCCGCCCCGGTGAGGACGACCACGCGGATCCCGCGATCGCGGTCGGCCCGCTCGAGCGCGTCGCCGAGCAGCCGGAGCATGCGTCCGGAGATCGCGTTGCGACGGTGCGGGCGGTTCAGGGTCAGGGTGGCGATCGGCCCGTCGACCTCGACGAGCACCTCGGGCGCCGCGTCGGGTCCCTCGTGCGTCACCGGTTGCGCTCCTGGTCGGCGTGGCGCGGTCGGGTCGGCCGCACGACGCGCCGGTCCGGCGGGTGGCGGCGGCCGGTCGCGGCGACATGGTGGTTGGTGGCGGTGCGGGTCGGCATGAGCCGCACCTCGCTGTCCTCCGTCTCGATCACGTCGATCATCCCGCGCCGGCGCGCCTCGGCGTGCGCTCGTTGCCAGGCGATCCGCCGGCGCCGCGCCGCCGCTTCACGGCCCGCCGGCGGAGCAGGACCAGGATCACCAGCAGCCCGAGCAGGACGAGCCCCGCGGTGCGCAGGACCGATCCCCACGGCACGCCGCCGTCGGAGGACGTCGACGGTGCCGGCGCCGCGGTCTCGGTGGCCGCCGCCATGCGGCTCGCGACCGCCGTGCCCGCACCGGCCGTGGGCGGCGGGATCCAGTGCCGCGGCCGTCGTGGTCGCGACCGCGGGTGCCGCTGCGCTCGCGGTGGTCCCGCCGAGCGTGCGGGGGAGTGCGGCGAGCACCCCGAGCCGGGCATCGGCGGTGGTGATCCGGACGGGCGGCAGCTGCTCGGCGCCCGCCGGCGCGGCCGTGGCGGCGAAGCAGTCGTCGAGCAGCGATCCGGCCCACCCGGTGTCGTCCCAGGTGCCCATCACGACCGACACGCACGTCCGCCCGTCGCGCGTCGCGGCCGCGATCAGGGTGCGGCTCGCCGCGGTGGTGAACCCGGTCTTCAACCCGATCGCGCCCGGATAGGTCGTGAGGAAGCCGCGGTTGTGGTTCACCAGCCGGCGGCCCGCGCCGCTCGGGTCGGTGAACTCGAGGGTCTCCTTCGACGCGGGCCCGGCGATCTCCGGGACGGTCAACGCGTTCCGGGCCACGATCGCGAGGTCGTACGCGCTCGAGGTCGTCCCGCCGCCGTAGCCGTCCTTGCCGTCGAGCCCGGCCGGATCGTGGAAGTCGGTGTCACGCAGCCCGAGTCGCCGCGCGCTGGCGGTGACCATGGTCGCGAAGCCGTCGAGGGATCCACCTGTCGTCTCGGCGAGCGCGTACGCGGCGTCGTTCGCCGAGACCATCATCAGGGAGTCGAGCGTCTGGTCCATCGGCCAGTCGCTGCCCTCCTTCATGTCGATCTTCGCGGCGGGCCGGCTCGCGGCGAGGGCGCTCACGTGGACCGCGACGCTCATCGGCAGGTGTTCGAGCGCGACGAGCGCGGTCAGCACCTTGATGGTGGACGCGGTCAGGTGCGGGACGTGCGGATCCTTGGACTCGATGACCTTCCCGGTCCCGGCGTCGAACACCACGTAGGACTGGGGCGGCTGGGTCGCCGGAGCGGCCGCGGCCGGGAAGCGGCGCGAGGAGGGCGACGGAGGTGGCCACGAGCGCTGCGCCGAGGAGGCGGAGCCGGGCATGGCGGGAGCGCGTCATGCACGGCGCCAGGCTAGTGGTGGGTCCTCCCGGATCGGGGGTCTGGTCGGGCGTGACCCCCGTCCGGGCCGGCGATTTCGGTCCGGACTCGACGGGCCCCGCGTGACACGATGGCGGCGTGACCCACGAAAGCCGAGTCTCTCGCCGGATCGCGTCCATCGCCGAGTCCGCGACGCTCGCCGTGGACGCCAGGGCCAAGGCGCTCCAGGCCGCGGGCGAGCCGGTCGTGGGCTTCGGCGCCGGCGAGCCCGACTTCCCGACGCCGGAGCACATCGTCGAGGCGGCGGTCGCGGCGTGCCGGGACCCCCGCAACCACCGCTATTCGCCCACCGCCGGCCTTCCCGACCTGCGCCGCGCCATCGCCGCGAAGACCCTCCGGGACTCCGGCCTCGGGTGCGCGCCCGGTCAGGTTCTCGTCACCAACGGCGGCAAGCACGCCGTCTACAACACGTTCCAGACGCTGCTGGACCCGGGCGACGAGGTCCTGCTGCCCGCGCCCTACTGGACCACCTATCCGGAGGCGATCGCGCTCGCCGGCGGGCAGGAGATCGTGGTCCCGACCACCGCGGAGGCGGGCTTCCGGGTCACCGTGGACCAGCTCGAGGCGGCGCGCACGCCGAACACCAAGGTGCTGCTCTTCGTCTCGCCGTCGAACCCGACCGGCGCGGTGTACCCGCCCGAGGAGGTCGAGGCGATCGGCCGGTGGGCGGTCGAGCGCGGGATCTGGGTCGTCACCGACGAGATCTACGAGCATCTGACCTTCGACGGCAACGTCTTCAGCTCCATGCCCGTCGTCGTCCCCGAGCTGGCCGACCGCTGTGTCGTGCTGAACAGCGTCGCCAAGACGTACGCGATGACGGGGTGGCGCGTCGGGCTGGATGATCGGCCCCGAGGACGTCATCGCCGCGGCGACGAACCTCCAGTCCCACTCCACGTCGAACGTCAACAACGTCGCGCAGCGGGCCGCGCTGGCCGCCGTCTCGGGTGACCTCCGACGCGGTCGCGGAGATGCGCGAGGCCTTCGACCGGCGGGGCAAGAAGATGCACGCGCTGCTGAGCAACATCCCCGGGGTCGTGTGTCCCGAGCCCCAGGGCGCGTTCTACTGCTTCCCGAGCTTCGAGGGTGTGCTCGGTCGCGAGTTCGGCGGCCGGGTCGTCACGACCACGCTCGAGCTGGCCGAGGTGCTCCTGGAGCAGGCCAAGGTCGCGATCGTGCCGGGGAGGCCTTCGGCGCGCCCGGATACGCCCGCCTCTCGTTCGCGCTCGGTGACGACGACCTCGGCGTCGGCGTCGGCCGCATCGCCGACTTCCTCTGCTGATGACGAGGAGTCCCGTGAGCGACGCCGACCACCGAGGGCCGAGACGACCGCGTCGGCGGAGCGGGGCCCGACCGGCCCGGCCCGCAGGGCCGAGAGGGGAGATGGCGTGAGCGACGCCGACCGAGGCCCGGCCCGCAGGGCCGAGAGGGGAGATGGCGTGAGTCCACGCGTCCTGGTCACCGAAGAGCTCGCCGAGCGCGGCCTCGAGCACATGCGCGCCGCCGGTCTCGACGTCGACGTGCAGCTCGGCCTGAGCCCGGAGGAGCTGCTGGCCGCGGTGCCCGGTGCCGCGGCGCTCGTGATCCGCAGCGCGACGACGGTGACCGCCGAGGTGCTCGGGGCCGCGACCGATCTCGTCGTCGTCGGTCGTGCCGGCATCGGTCTCGACAACGTCGACGTCGCCGCGGCCACGGCGCGCGGCGTGATGGTGGTCAACGCCCCGCAGTCGAACGTGATCTCCGCGGCCGAGCAGGCGATGGCGCTACTGCTCGCGCAGGCGCGCAACCTGCCCCAGGCCGACCGCGACCTGAAGGCGGGCAAGTGGAACCGCTCCCGCTGGACCGGCGTCGAGCTGCACGGCAAGACGCTCGGCGTCGTCGGCCTCGGTCGGGTCGGGGTGCTCGTCGCCCAGCGGTGCCTCTCCTTCGGGATGCGGCTCGTGGCCTACGACCCGTACGTGAGCGCGGACCGGGCCCGCCAGCTCGGCGTGGAGCTCGAGCCCGACCTCGGCCGCCTGGTCGAGACCGTCGACTTCCTCTCGATCCACCTGCCGAAGACACCCGAGACGATCGGGCTCTTCGATGCCGAGCTGCTCGCTCGGGCCAAGCCGGAGCTGCGGATCGTGAACACCGCGCGCGGCGGCATCATCGACGAGCAGGCGCTCGCCGACGCCCTGGTGGCCGGCACGATCGCGGGCGCCGCGCTCGATGTCTTCGCCGAGGAGCCGACCACCGAATCGCCGCTCTTCGCGCTCGAGAACGTCGTGGTCGCGCCGCACCTCGGGGCGTCGACGGTCGAAGCCCAGGACAAGGCGGGCCAGACGATCGCCGAGATGGTGGTGCTCGCGCTCGCGGGCGAGTTCGTCCCCTTCGCCGTCAACCTCGCGGCGAAGGAGGCGAACGCCACCGTCGCTCCGTTCCTGCCGCTGGTCGAGCGCCTCGGGCGGCTGTTCACCGCGCTGGCCGGTGGCATCGTCGACACCCTCGAGGTCTCCTACGAGGGCCAGATCGCCGACTACGACTGCAAGGTGCTGACGCTCGCCGCCCTGAAGGGGATCCTCGCCCCGGTCGTCGACGAGCCCGTGAGCTTCGTGAACGCCCCGCAGATCGCCGACCGAGCGGGGGCTCACGGTACGCGAGACCACGGTCGGCTCGACGCGCGACTACGTGAACCTGGTGGAGCTCCGCGGCCGGTACCGGGGTCGCGAGACGCACGTCGCGGGCACGCTCTACGGCAAGCAGGGCGCGTCGCGGATCGTCGGCATCGACGACCACATCATCGACGTGCCGCCGTCGGCGCACATGCTCGTGGTGCGCAACAGCGACGTGCCGGGCGTCATCGGCACGGTCGGCACCATCCTCGGCGGCGCCAAGGTCAACATCGACGACATGGTCGTCGGCCGGACGAGCAGCGGTCAGGCCGCGCTCATGGCGCTCTCGACCACGACGCCGGTGGACGATGCCGTGGTCGAGGCGCTGCGCGCGTCCGAGGGCATCCTCGACGCCCGCGCCATCGAGCTCGATTGACCGCCGTCGATCAGGCGCTGCGCTGCTGGGCCAGCAGGTCGCGGATCTCGGTGAGCACGTCGAGCTCGGTCGGGATCCTCGGCGACCTCTTCCTTGCTGCGGAGGGACTTCGCCCTCTCGTAGGCCTTGACGATGACGAAGAGGACCGCGCCGATGATCACGAAGCTGATGATGCTGTTCAGGAACCACCCGTACGCGATCCGCACGCTTCCCGATCGTCGAGCGTGAGGCTGCTGAAGCTCGGTCTGACCGAAGACGCCACCGATGATCGGGGTGACGACATCCGCCACGAGCGAGTCGACGACGGACTTGAACGCGCCGGCGAGGATGAACGCCACGGCGATCGCGACGAGATCGCCCTGCATCAGGAACTTCTTGAAATCAGTCCAGAGGTTGCTCACGTGTGCTCCCAGGCTCGTGGTCGTGGACGCGGGGAACCTATTGCCCGTCGACGGGGTTGGGTAGCGGGTTCGCGCTCAGCGTTTGGACGCGCGCAGCCCGTCGGATTCGGCGGAGGTTTCGTCCCGGTAGCACCGGTCGGCGTGAGTGCGCTCGTAGGCGAAGGCGCCGGGCCGGTGATAGATGCCGGAGGTGAGCTTGCCCTTGATCGGATGCGTCGCCGGGCAGGCGCCGTCGGCGTCGGGCTCGACCGACGTCGCCGTGACCGCGCGTCGGGGGCGCGGACGGCGCGGCGCGCATCGCGGGCTCGACCGGCGCGGCGACCGGTCGCGGTCGGGGGGGCATCGGGAACGGCTGGGCCTCGTAGCTCAGACCGCTCGGTGCCGTACGCGACGACACCGCCCGCCACACCGCGTAGCCGAGCGAGACGAGGAGGGCGACGATCGTGCCGCGGCGGAGAAAGGTGCGCACGGCCTCAGTCTCGCACCCCGCCGCGCCGGTGCCGTTGACCCTGCCGGCCGGATGTGCGATGATCCCTTCACTCATGCCGTGCCTCACCGCCTCCCAGAACCTGCTCCTTACGTAGCGCGAGTACCAAGAGGTACTCGCAGCCAACCCTCTCGCGCCTTCGGGCCCGAGGGGGTTTTTGTTTGCCCGAACACCCGAACAGAAACCGAGGACCCCGATGGACAGGGTGCTGATCTTCGACACGACCCTCCGGGACGGCGAGCAGTCGCCCGGCATCTCGCTCGACGTGGGCGAGAAGCTCGAGATCGCAGAGCAGCTCGCACGTCTCGGGGTCGACGTCATCGAGGCCGGATTCCCGATCGCGAGCGACGGAGACTTCGAGTCGGTCGAGGCGATCGCCAAGACCGTGGAGGGCCCGGCCATCGCCGGGCTCGCGCGTACCGGCTTCAAGGACGTCGACCGGGCGTGGGAGGCGGTCCGCCATGCCGAGCGCAAGCGGATCCACGTCTTCATCGCGACCTCCGAGATCCACATGCGCAAGAAGCTGCGGATGACGCCGGACCAGGTCAAGGCCGAGGCCGGCGCGGGAGTCGCGCGGGCGAAGACCTATCTCGCCGACGTCGAGTTCTCGCCCGAGGACGGCTTCCGGTCGGACCCGGACTTCATGTGCGAGGTCTGCCAGGTGGCCGTCGACGCCGGCGCGACGACGCTCAACATCCCCGACACGGTCGGCTTCGGCGTCCCCGACGACTTCGGCAAGCTCATCGCGTACGTCCTCGACACGGTGAAGGGCGACTACGTCGTCTCCACCCACTGCCACAACGATCTCGGCCTGGCGGTCGCGAACTCGCTGGCAGGGGTGTCCAACGGCGCGCGGCAGGTGGAGTGTGCCGTCAACGGCCTCGGCGAGCGCGCCGGCAACGCCGCGTTGGAGGAGGTCGTGATGGCGATCAAGACGCGGAGCGACTACTTCGTGGGTGTCGACACCGGCATCAGGACCGAGGAGCTCGCCCGAACCTCGCGCCTCGTCTCCCGGCTCACCGGCTACCCGGTCCAGTTCAACAAGGCGATCGTCGGCCGGAACGCGTTCGCGCACGAGGCCGGCATCCACCAGCACGGCGTGCTCGAGGACCGCGAGACCTACGAGATCATCGACGCGGGCACCGTGGGCCAGGAGGCGGCGCAGATCGTGCTGGGCAAGCACTCGGGCCGGCACGCGTTCGCCGACTCGCTGTCGAAGATGGGTCTGCACGTCCAGGGTGACGCGCTCAACCAGGCGTTCATCCGGTTCAAGGAGCTGGCCGACCGCAAGGTCGACATCACCGAGGCCGACCTCGAGGCGATCGTCGCCGAGGAGCTCGGGACCGGCGTCGTGCACAAGTTCGCGATCGTGAGCCTGGACCTGCGGGGCGGCACGCAGCAGACGCCGACCGCGAGCGTCGTGCTCAGCGACGGCGAGGGGAAGGTGGAGGCCACCGGCTCCGGGAACGGGATGATCGACGCGGCGGTCGCCGCGATCGCCGAGGCCACCGGCATCACGGGCTCGGTCACGGACTTCCACGTGTCCTCGGTGACCCAGGGCGGCGACGCGCTCGGCGACGTGGTGATCCAGCTCGACGCCGACGGTGTCCGCGCCAGCGGCCGCGGGGTCGCGACCGACGTCGTCGAGGCGTCGGCACGGGCATACCTGGCCGCGGTCAACAAGGTCGTGCGCCTGCGGGAACGTCCCGCGCCGCGTGACCGTGTCGTCGGACCGTGACCGGCTCGGCGGTGCAGTTCCCCGATCGGGGACGGGCGGAGAACCGGTGGATCGACGCCGAGCACGCGCGGGCGTACCTCGGCACTCGGGACGACATCCCCTACCGCACCCAGGGCATGACGGCGCTCGCGGAGTTCCTGCCGGCCGAGGTCGGGCGCGTGCTCGACCTCGGCACCGGCGACGGCGTCACGATGGCCATGGTGCGGGAGCTCCGCGCCGGCACCCGCGGTGTCGCCGTCGACTTCTCCGCCGAGATGCTCGCCCTCGCGCGTGAGCGCTTCGCGGGGACCGATGTCGAGGTCGTCGCGCACGATCTCGACGATGGGCTGCCCGGGTCCTGGGGTTCGTTCGACCTCGTGGTGAGCAGCTTCGCCATCCACCACGTCGACGACGTTCGCAAGGAGGTGCTCGCCCGCGAGGTCTTCGCGCACCTCGCGCCCGGGGGCACGTTCCTCAACCTGGAGCACGTGGCGTCGGCGACCCCCGAGCTGCACGACGACTTCCTCCGCGTCCTCGGCATCGATCCCGCCGACGACGACCCGTCGAACCACCTTGCTCGCGTGGAGATCCAGCTGGGCTGGCTCCGGTCGGCGGGCTTCACCCAGGTGGACTGCCACTGGAAGTGGCGCGAGCTCGCGCTGCTCGGCGCCCGCCGCCCCGGCTGACCCACCCCGGGCCGCGTCCACCGGCCCGAATCCGACAAACCCACCAACTTGAGGCTCGTGCTCAAGTCCGAGCGCGACCGTCGCCGATACCCGAGGAGCAGACAGACACCTTGGGAGGCGTTTCTGATGGACTACCGCGAATTCCTCACGTACCTGTTCGACCGGCCGCAGACCCGCGAGCTCGCGGTCGAGCTCGCGGTGGCGATCGACGACACGCTCGAACGCGACCGCGTCCAGCCGCTCCCGGGCTGAACGCGCGCCCCGCGCCCGACCTCGGTGGCAGGATCGGGTCCGTGACCACCCCGCCTCCGTCCGTGGTGCCACCGGCGGGCTGGTACGCCGACCCCTGGGGCAGCTCGGCGTGGAGGTGGTGGGACGGGGCGCGGTGGACCGGCTACACCGACGAGTGGTTCGCGGCGTCCACCGCCGCGCCGGCACCCGCGGTGACGCTCGACGAATCGGTGCCGATCCGAGCCGGATGGATCGCCATCGGCGGCGCCGTCGTCGGCGTCGCGCTCTCGATCGTGGTCTACGTGTTCCTGCGCTCCGGCGTGGGCGTGCGGCCCTCGAGCCCGATCCTCGCCCTGCTCGCCCAGGTCGGGCTGTGGGTCGGTCTGCTCGCGGCGTGCCGGATCGCGGTCCGGCGCCACGGCACCGGTTCGCTGCGTGACCTCGGCCTGCGGATGCGGGGCATCGATCTCCCGCTGGGGGTCGGCTTCGGGGCCTCGCTGCTCGTCGGTGTGGGCACGCTCGCCCTGATCCTCCAGCGCATCGGCATCGAGCCGCACCGGGAAGGGCTGGTCGAGCCGATGGAACGGGGACCGCTGACGGTCGTCGTCATCCTCTTCGTCGCGGTGATCGGCGCGCCGTTCGTCGAGGAGCTGTTCTTCCGTGGGCTCCTCATGAGCGGCTTCGTCGAGCGGTTCGGCGTGGTGGGTGGGATCCTCGCCCAGGCCGTGATCTTCGGTGCGGTGCACCTCGGACCGACCGACGCGCGCGGCAACCTCGGCGTCTTCCTGCTGATCGCGCCGGTCGGCGCGGTGCTCGGCGTGCTCCGCTTCCGCTACCGGCGGCTCGGGACCGGCATGATCACCCACGCCGTGTACAACGCCATCATCATGTCGGTCGCGCTCGACGCGCTCGAGCGCCGCGGTGGTCGCGCTCCACGCGGTGGTCGGCAGCCAGGCCGGCCGCGACGCCTCGAAGGTCGCGATCGCGTCGGCGTGCTGCTCGGTGAGCCCGATGTCGTCCAGCCCGTTGAGGAGACGGTGCTGCACATGGTCGTCGAGGTCGAACGGCTCGTCGAGGTCGATTCCGGGGACGGCGACCCGGCGATCCACCACGTCGACGACGATCTCGAGCGATGGGTCGTTCCCGATCGCGTCCATGATCCGCCGCACGACGGATTCGGGCACCTCGACCGGGACCAGGCCGCCCTTCAGCGCGTTGTTGCGGAAGATGTCGGCGAACCGGGACGAGATGACCGCCTCGAAGCCGTAGTCCTGCAGAGCCCAGACCGCGTGCTCGCGTGACGAACCCGTCCCGAAGTTCGGCCCGGCCACGAGGATGTGCGCTCCCTCGTGATGGGCCAGGTTGAGCACGAAGTCCGACCGCTCCCGCCACTCGGAGAACAGGCCCGCGCCGAAGCCGGTCCGCTCCACGCGCTTCAGCCAGTCCGACGGGATGATCTGGTCGGTGTCGACGTCGGACCGATCGAGCGGCACCGCGCGAGCAACGATCTCACGAACCGGTTCCATCAGGCCTCCAGGTCCTCGGGGATCGCGAAGTGACCGGCGATCGCGGTCGCGGCGGCGACCGCCGGCGAGACGAGGTGCGTCCGCCCACCCTTTCCCTGGCGCCCTTCGAAGTTCCGGTTGCTGGTGCTCGCCGCACGCTCGCCCACCGAGAGCTTGTCGGGGTTCATCGCGAGGCACATCGAGCAACCGGGCTCCCGCCAGTCGAACCCGGCGGCGCGGAACACGGCGTCGAGGCCCTCGGCCTCGGCCTGCTGCTTGACCGCGAACGAGCCGGGGACCACGAGCGTTCGCACTCCGTCTCGCACCCGACGCCCGTCGGCGACGGCGGCCGCGGCGCGCAGGTCCTCGATGCGAGCGTTGGTGCACGAGCCGATGAACACGGTGTCGACCGGGATGTCGCGTATCGGTGTCCCCGCCGTGAGGCCCATGTAGCGCAGCGCACGCTCGGCGGACTCCTCGAGGCTCGGATCCGAGAAGGAGCCCGGATCGGGGACCGCATCGTCGATCGTCACGCTCTGCGCCGGGTTGGTCCCCCACGTGACGTAGGGCGCGAGGGTGGTGGCGTCGATCGTCACCTCCTCGTCGAAGGTCGCGTCGGCGTCGCTGACGAGGCTGCGCCAGTCGTCGAGCGCGGCCTCCCACTCGGCGCCCCGGGGGGCGTGGGGCCGGCCCTCGAGGTAGGCGAACGTGGTGTCGTCGGGTGCGACGAGCCCGGCGCGGGCGCCCGCCTCGATCGACATGTTGCAGACGGTCATGCGGCCCTCCATCGAGAGCGCCCGGATCGTGTCGCCGCGGTACTCGATGACCGAGCCGATCCCGCCACCGGTACCGATGCGCTCGATGATCGCGAGCACGACGTCCTTGGCCGTGACCCCCCCGGGCAGGTCGCCCTCGACCGTGATCGCCATGGTGCCGGGCATGCGCTGGGGGAGGGTCTGGGTGGCGAGCACGTGCTCGACCTCGCTGGTGCCGATGCCGAACGCGAGCGCTCCGAACGCGCCGTGCGTGGACGTGTGGCTGTCGCCGCAGACGATCGTCATCCCCGGCTGGGTGAGCCCCTGCTCGGGCCCGATGATGTGGACGATGCCCTGGCCGGGGTCGCCCATCCCGAACAGGCGGATGCCGTACTCGCGGCAGTTCTGCGCGAGCACCTCGATCTGGCGGCGCGAGACCGGATCGGTGATGCCGAGCTCGAGCCCGGCCGTGGGGACGTTGTGATCCATGGTGGCCACGGTCAGCTCCGGGCGCCGGACCCCGCGCCCGTTCAGGCGCAGGCCGTCGAACGCTTGCGGCGAGGTGACCTCGTGCACGAGGTGCAGGTCGATGTAGAGCAGGTCGGGCTCGCCGTCGGTCCGCCGCACGACGTGGCGCTCCCACACCTTCTGACTCAGTGTCTGGCCCATCCCGACGTTGCGCTCCTCGTGGTCGCGAACGCTGTCAGCATATTGGTCGCCCCCTGCGCCGCTCCGGCCGAATGCCCGTCGTGGTGGGCTCCGCGTGCGCGCGCCGCGACCGAGACCCTTCACCGGCTCGAAACATGCACGAAACGCGCCGTCCCTACGGTGCCCCGCATGGATGTGGTCCTGCTGCGTTGGCCCGAGGAGTCCCTCCGCCGCACCGAGCTCGAGCGGACGGCCCGACCACGGCTGCTGCTCGTCGAGCCCGGCGAGCCGCCACCGGACTGCTCGGACCCGCTCGAGGACTGGATCCGCCTCCCGGCCGACGACCAGGACGTCCGCGCCCGGCTCGGCACGCTGGTCACGCGAGCCGGCAGCGAGCGTCCCCTGCTCGACGACGACGGACTCGTCTGGTTCCGCGGCCGATGGGTCTCGCTGTCACCCGTGGAGCGCTCGCTCGCCGAGTGCCTGCTGGACCGCTTCGGCGCCGTCGCCGGGAGGGAGGCACTCCGGCGGCGGGCCTGGCCGGAAGGGCTCCCGTCCCGCAATGCCCTGGACGTCCACATGGTCCGGCTGCGGCGGCGGATCGCGTCGCTCGGGCTCGAGGTCCGCACCGTCCGCTCACGCGGCTACCTCATGCAGGCCGTGGAGCCGTCGGCATGACCCCGGCCGAGGTACTGCGTGACGTCCTGGTGATCCTGGTGGCGGCCAAGCTCGCCGCCGAGGTCGCCGAGCGCCTCAAGATCCCCGCGGTCGTCGGCGAGATCGTGGCGGGCATCCTCGTCGGGCCCTCGCTGCTCGGGTTGGTCGGTACCTCGAGCGTGCTCGACGTGCTCGCCGAGCTCGGCGTGATCCTGCTGCTGCTCCAGGTCGGCATGGAGATGGACATCAAGGATCTCGCGGCGGTCGGTCGGGCCTCGGTCAGCGTCGCGGTCGTCGGCGTGCTCGTCCCGCTGGTCGGCGGCTATGCGGCCGGTCTCGCGCTCGGGCAGGACTCGAACACCTCGCTCTTCCTCGGCGCCGCGCTCGCGGCGACGAGCGTCGGGATCACGGCCCGGGTCTTCAGCGACCTCGGAGCGCTCGCCACGGTCGAGGCCCGCACGGTCATGGGCGCCGCGGTGGCGGACGACGTGCTCGGGCTGGTGCTCCTGACCATCGTGGTCAAGATCGTGGGCGACGGGGGCGTCTCCGCGTCGACGGTCATCTCGACGGTGCTGCTCGCCGTCGGGTTCCTCGTCGTCACCTCCGTGCTCGGCGGTCGGTTGGGGATCGTGCTCTTCCGGGCGATCCAGAAGTGGTCGCGTGCCGCGGGCACGCTCGTCGCCCTGGCGCTGGCGTTCGCCCTCGCGTTCGCCGAGCTGGCCGACGTCGCGAAGCTCGCGCCGATCGTCGGCGCCTTCGTCGCCGGCCTCGCATTGTCCCAAACGGAGTCCCGCGAGCGAATCGCGGCGTGACCTCACGCCGGTCGGTCACCTCTTCGTCCCCGTGTTCTTCCTCCAGATCGGCATCGCCGCCGAGGTCGAGCGCTTCGTCGATCCGACCGTGCTCGGCGTCGCCGCGGCGCTGACCGTCGTCGCGGTCATCGGCAAGCTGGTGTCGTCGGTGGCGCTGTTCAACGCCCCGGGCGACAAGCTCCTGGTCGGGCTCGGCATGCTTCCCCGGGGGGAGGTCGGCTTGATCTTCGCGACGATCGGTCTGACCGAGGGAGTCCTCGACAGCGACCTCTACGCGTCGCTGCTCCTGGTGGTGCTGGTCACCACGTTGGCCGCCCCGCCGCTGTTGCGCCTGCGCCTGCGCGCGATGCGCAGCGAGGCCCGCGACGACGTCGTGGAGGCGATGCCGCCGTCGGGCTGGCTCTGGGTCGACGACGGCGTGGTGGACCTCGCGGCGCAGGCACCCCACGAGCTGCAGATCACCCTCGCGCTCGACGCCGCCCTCCGGATCTCCGACGGCGCACGCCCGGGACCGCGGCTCCTCGACTGGATCGCCCGGGGCGAGGCGCCGGCCTGGAGCGCGGACGCGACCCGCCGGCTCGTCGAGGTGCTCGTCCGGGGCAACGACCGCGGGTGGCGCTTCCTCGACACGTCGGGCGTGCTGATCCGCGCGCTGCCCGAGGTCGCCGAGGCCGTCGAGCGGTGGCACCGCGACCCGGAGCTGATCGATCCGGGCCAGGTGGTCCGCTTCGAGACGGTCGACGCTCTCCATCAGCTGCTCCGGACCGACGCCGTCGCGGTCGCGGTCCACGGCCGGCTCGGGCACCCCGACCGTCTCGTGCTCGTCGCGCTCGTGCTCGACGTGGCCGGAGAGCACCCACCGGTCGCCCTGGTCGAGGCGCTCGCGGACCGGCTCGGGCTCGACGACGACGACCGGGAAGGCGTGCTCGTGCTCACGAGCGAGCAGGGGCTGCTCCGGGGCGTCAGCCGGCGCGCCGATGCGGCGAGCGAGGCCTCGGCGCTCTCGCTCGCGGCCCACCTCGCGGATCCGGAGCTCGTCCGGTCGCTCTACCTGCTCGACCTGCTGATGGGACCGCTCGACGCCGTCGACCGCGACCGCCTCGACACGATGGTGTCGCGGGTGCTCGCGGCCCAGGACGGCATGGACCGCGACCACGAGCCGGGCGCGTTCGCGGCGCGGCGGGCCGAGGCCCTCCGACTGGCCCGGGGCGACGGTGCGGCCGTCGCCGACCGGATCCACCACGCCCCGCGCCCGTACCTCCTGGCGGAGTTCCCCGAGCGCATCGTCGCCCATGCCCGCCTGCTCGATCCTCGGCCGGATCGGCGCGAGGTGCGCGTCGCCATGGCGCCGGACGGCGGAGGAGCGTGGACGATCGACGTGGCGGCCCGCGACCAGCCCGGACTCCTCGCCGCGGTCACCGAGGTGTTCGCCGAGCTCGAGCTCGACGTCCTCGCGGCGCGGGTGACCACGTGGGGTGACGGGGCCGCGCTCGAGACCTTCACCGTCGCGCCGCGCCCCGGCGTCGTCGATCCCGGACGTCCAGACCTTGGAGACCTCGGTGGCCGGCGGTCTCGGTGGCCGCATCGAGGCCGAGGCCCTCCCCGAGGCCGAGATCGCCTTCGACGACGCCGGGTCGCCGTGGTACACGCTGTGCGAGGTGCGACACCTCGACCGCCCGGGGCTCCTGGCCACGATCGCGTCGGCGCTCTCGATCTCCGGCGCGAGCGTCCACGCCGCCGAGCTCGAGACGAGGGACGGCCGCGCGGTCGACCGCTTCTCGCTCACGGACCGGTCGGGGGCCAAGCTCGGGCGGGACGACAAGGACGCGATCCGGTCTGCGTTGCTCGACGGCTCACGCGGTCGGGGACGGCTCGGACGGCTCCTCGGCCGCTGACGCGACGCGCGTTCGGCGCCGTCAGTCGAGCGGGCGGATGGACACGATCTCGACCTCGAGGGTGACCTTGCGCGGCGTCTCGTAGGTCACCGACTCACCGGCCCGGCGACCCGCGACGGCCTGGCCGAGCGGCGCGCTCGTCGAGAGCACGTCGTACGTGTCGTGGCGCTCCTCGATCGAGCCGATGAGGTAGCTCTGGGTCTCGTCGTCGCCGGCCACGCGCAGCTCGACGATCACACCGGCCTCGACCACGTCGCCGCCCGAGCCCTCGACGATCTCGACGTCGCGCAGCATCGCCTCGAGCTGGCGGACCCGGGCCTCGTTGAGGCCCTGCTCGTTCTTCGCCGCGTCGTAGTCGGCGTTCTCCTTGAGGTCACCGAGCTCCCGGGCCCGCTCGATGCGGTCCGCGATCTCGCGCCGGAGGGATCCGGTGCGCTCGGCCAGCTCGGCGACCAACCGGTCGTGCGCGCTGGGGGACAGCTGGGTGTGTTCCATCGGTCGAGGGTAATCGCCCGGCCGGTTCAGGACTCCTTCGTGAAGAAGACCTTGAACTCCAGGCTCCCGTGGTCCTCGATCGAGGCGATCACGCCGCCGCTCGGGGCGGTGATCCCGTAGTCCACCAGGACGATCGGGAGATCTCCGACAATTTGGATGCGCGTGCCGTCCCACCGGGCCTCGACGGGGAGCGCCACCGATCTGCGTCGCGCCGTGGAGCGTGAGGTCGCCGGGGACCTCCACGGACACCGTCGCGCCCTTCGTCGGCCGAGCCGGAAGGGTGATCGGACCCGAGGCCACGAACGTGGCGGTCGGGAACCGGTCGGTCTCGAGCCCGCGTCCCTGCAGCGCCCGGTCGCGGAAGTCCTTGTCCGAGTGGAGCGCCGCGAGGTTCGCGGTGATCGTGATGTCCGCCACCGTGGTGCCGCTGATCTTCAGGCTGCCGGTGACGTCGGTGGAGTCGCCGGTGGCGGTGTTGTCCACGAGCCCGGCCGCGAAGGTCTCCTTGATGCGGTACCGCACGAAGGAGGCGTCGGGATCGTTCGCGTGGAGCGACCAGGTGCCGTCGACGGCGGTGCCCCCGGTGGTTTCGGTCGCAGTGATCGTCGGCTTGGGGGGTGCATCGGAGCGGATGAGGAACCAGTAGCCGGCGAAGCCCGCGGCGCTGAGCACGACGACCGCGATGACCAGGATCCGGGCGAGACCACCACGCTCGTCGTGACGCGGGGTGCGGGACGGGCGACGCTGCATCCGGGCAGCCTTGCAGCTGCGACCCTGAGAGGGTGCGTCACGCGTCCCGGTCGCCGAGGTAGCCGGCCTCGATCAGGTCGCGCCGGGTGCGCAGCTCGTCGGCCGGGCCGGTGAGCGCGATCTCGCCCCGGCGCATCAGGTACGCGCGGTCCGCGACGTCCAGCGCCATGCCGACGTGCTGCTCGACGAGCAGGACCGCGATCCCTGTCTCGTCGGCGATGCGCCGGACCACGGGAAGCAGTCGCTCGACCACGATCGGTGCCAGCCCGAGGCTGAGCTCGTCCACGAGCAGCACCCGAGGGCAGCCCGCGATCGCGCGCCCGAGCGCGAGCATCTGCTGCTCGCCGCCGCTCAGCAGGCCCGCGCTTGCCGATCGGCGAGCTCGGCGAGCGCGGGGAACAGCTCGAGCGCGTCGGCCCGGCCGCTGGGGTCGCGGCCCGCGAGCCGCAGGTTCTCCGCGACCGTGAGCTCGAAGAACAGGGAACGGTCCTCGGGCACGTGCGCGAGCCCGCGCCGGGCGACCCGCCAGGGCCGTGGCGCCGTGCCGCGGCGTCCGACGCGGACAGGGCGACCGAGCACGGTGATCTCGCCGGCCGAGCGAGCGACCAGCCCGGAGATCGCGAGCAGCGTCGTGCTCTTGCCCGCGCCGTTCGCGCCCAGGAGCGCCACGACCTCGCCCGCGGCGACGGTGAGGTCGATCCCGCGGACCACGGGCACGCCCTCGTATCCGGCGACCAGGCCGCGGACCTCGAGCGCGGTCACCGGCTCGATCCGAGGTAGGCGGCCACGACGGCGGGGTCGTCCCGGACGGTCGCGGGCGGGCCCGTGGCGATGACCCGCCCGAAGTCGAGCACCGTGATCTCGTCGCAGACACCGAACACGAGCCCCATGTCGTGGTCGACGAGGAGGACGGCGATGTCGAGTGCCGGGAGCGCACGGAGGTGTCGAGCAAGTTCGCTCGTCTCGGTCGGGTCGAGTCCGGCGGCGGGCTCGTCGAGGAGGAGCACGCGTCGGGCGCCGGACGGTGGCCCGCGCGATCGCGACGAGATGGCGCACGCCGTTGGACAGCTCGTCCGGCCGTGCCGCCGCGAGATCGGCGATCCCGAAGGCGTCGAGCGCCCACGTCACGTCCTCGTCGCGGGCGGAGTCGGATCGCGTCGCGGATCGCGTCCGACCAGTGCGGTGTGTGCGCGGCGACGACGAGGTTCTCCCGCACCGTCAGGTCGTCGAACAGCTCGAGCGACTGGAAGGTCCGGGCCAGGCCGCGCTGGGTCCGCACGTGGGGCGCGAACTCGTCGATCGGGCTCCCGTCGAGCTCGATGCGACCGTGTCCCGCGGTGAAGCCCGTCAGGGCGTCGATCAGCGTGGTCTTCCCGGCACCGTTCGGGCCGATGAGCCCGTGGATCGCCGGCGCGCCGATGTCGAGGTCCACGCCGTCGACGGCGACGAGCCCGCCGTAGCGGACCGTCAGGTCCCGCACCGCGAGGCGTGCGGTCACCGCACGGCTCCGATCCGGGTACGGCGACCGCGCTCGGGCCCGCCGGCGCGCGATCGCGCCCACCACGCCGTCCGGGACGGCGATCGTGACGACGACGAGGAGCACCCCCGTGATGGCGTACTGGTACTGCGAGACGCCGAGCCCGGCCTCGTCGGTCGCGACGGTGACGATCCCACCGACCGCGAGCGCCCCGGCGAGGAGCGCGCCGCCCACGCCCCCGGTCCCCGCGAGGTACGTGAGGGCGAGCAGGGCCAGCGACTGGAGCACCACGAAGGACTGCACCGAGAGCTCGGTGCGCTGGTAGGCGAGCAGGGCGCCGCCCGCACCCGCGACGATCGCGGAGGCCGCGAAGGCCGTCAGCTTCGCCTGGCGCACGTCGATCCCGGCGGCGGCCGCCGCCCGCTCGTTGGTGCGCACCGCGAGCCATCGCAACCCGGTCGGGCTGCGGCGCAGGTTGCCGATGGCCACGATGGCGATCGGCGAGGACCGCGAGCACGAGGAACCCGAAGGCCCGGTTGGGATACGCATCACCCCGTGCTGCGATCCCGAGGTCGAGCCCGAACAGGTGAGGACGGGGGACCGAGATCCCGCCGACTCCGTTGCTGAACGCGGTGCTCTTGAACACCAGCTCCTCGACCGCGGTGGCGAAGGCGAGCGTCGCGATCGCGAGCGCCATCCCCCGGACCCGCACCGCGGGCAGCCCGGCGAGGACGCCGAGTCCCCCTGCGATCGAGATCGCGACGAGGGGCGCGACCGGGAACCCCCAGCCCAGCTCGTTGCCGAGCTTGGCGGTGAGGAAGCCGGCGGTTCCGGCGATGGCCAGCTGCGCGAGCGAGATCTGGCCCACCAACCCCGTGACGACGACGAAGGAGAGGCACACGACGGCGCTCACCATCGAGATGACGAGGCCGAGTCGCCACGAGCTCGACGCGACGAGCAGGGCGACGGTGCCGATCACCACGACGACCAGGGCCGTGAGCCAGGGCCTGCGTGCCTCGGGCGAGTGCTGGAATCGAGCGTCGAGGATCGTGCCCCGCGTCGGGAGCGACGTACCCCCGACCGCGAGCAGCACGAGGATCACGAGGAAGGGAATGCCCTGCTGCAGCCCGCTCCGGGGGATCCAACCGGGCAGCCAGGCGCTCGTGGTCGCGAACCGGAGGATCCCCGACTGCGCCATGCCGATCGCGAGCCCGCCGGCCGCCGTCAGCACGAAGCTGCGGAGTCCGCCGGCCAGGGCCGCCGCGAGGGCGGGGACGACGAGCAGCAGGGTCGAGCTCGAGTCGAGACCCGAGATCGGTGCGGCGAGGATCACGGCGATGCCTGCGAGCATCGACCCGAGCACCCAGTTTGCCGCGGCGACCACGTCGGGGGAGCGGCCGACGAGCACCGCGCCCTTCTCCGACTCCGCGGCGGCGCGGGTCGCGAGCCCGAAGACGGTGTACCGGTAGAGCAACGCGAGCGCGAGGGTCAGGCCGACCGCGAGTGCGGCCAGCGCGAACCGGTCCGTGAACACGACGACGCCCAGCACCCGGACCGAGCCGGTCGGCAGGATCGACTTGATCGAGAACGCGGTCGCGCCGCGGGTGTGGAAGCGCAGGTCCACGACCGCCTGGAGGTACAGCAGCAGGCCCAGGGACGCCACCGCCCGCCCGAGCGCCGGCGACTTGCGGAGCGGCCGGAAGATCAACCCGTGCACGAGCAACCCGAGCACGGCGCTGAGCGCGAGGCAGACGACGAGCGCGGTGGCGACCGTCGGGACGTCGACGATGTGCACGCGCGCCGGGAGTCCGAGGACCGGGAGCACGAGGTCGCCGCTCTGGCGCAGCTCGTAGAACGCGAAACGCGACGTACATCCCCATCGCCGCGTGGGCGAAGTTGACGACGCCCGACGCGCGGTAGGCGAGGACCAGACCCAGGCCGAGCAGCGCGAAGACGGCGCCGGAGCCGAGGCCGAGGAGGAGGTAGCCGGGGTAGTCGCCGATGGTGTGCTCTCAGGCCGCGGCGACGATGGCGGGGACGTCGATCCACGTGCTCACTGCCGAGATCGCCCCCTGGTGGAACCGCACGACGATCTCCTGCGGCGCACACATCGCGGGCTGGCCGGGCAGCTGGGCGCCGTCGCAGGTGTAGTCGTGGCCCATGAAGCTGCGTGGTGGCGCGAGGCGCCGCAGGTGGTGGAGCAGCCGGGACGCGGTCATCGCGGTCGCCGCCGATCTCCTTCATCGCGACCCACAGGTTGATGAAGCCGCGGAAGGCCACGGTCGCGGCACTCTGCGGTTCCAGGCCCTGGCCGTACTTGGCGACGATGTAGCCGTACAGCTCGGTGTCCGGATCCGGAGCGCCTTGCCCGTCGGCGCCGCTGACCGGACCCTCGACGTTGAAGTAGCTCCCCTCGACCTTGTCGGCGCCGACGGCTTCGATGATCTTGGGCGCCACGCAGGCGCCCGTGTAGAAGACGTCGGCGGTGATCCCGAGGTCGTGCACCGCCTGGTACACCGGGGCGCAGCCGGTGTCCGCGACCAGCGCGACGATGGCGTCGGGGTCGTCCTCGGTTGCCGCGGTCAGCGGCCCGACGTAGTCGCTCGTGATGATCGGCATCGAGACCAGCTTCACCTGAGGCCCAGGCTGCGGCCGACGCGCTCGCCGAGCTGGGCGGCGTCGGCGATCGCTCCGAAGTCCCCGTAGACGATCGAGATGCGCTTCGCGTGCATGCCGGCGGGCGGCGTGGTCCACGTCGCCGACGACCGCGCCCCAGGTGCCGCCGCTGAACTGGAACGACACCGGGCTCTCGCGGACAACGTGCTGACCGGGATCCCGCCGACGTACGGGATCCCGTTCTCGTCGAGCATGTTGATGCCCGTCCCGAGCACGTCGATGCCCCCGGCGACCGCGACCACGCCCGCCTGCACCGCCTCCTGGGAGCAGGAGCTCGAGCGCTCGGGGAGAACTGCGTGTCGCACGTCGAGAGCTCGATCGGCTGGCCGTCGACGCCGCCGAGCTCGGCGTTGATGAACCGCACCGCGGCGGCGTCGGCCTGGGTCAGCTCCGGGAACGCGCCCGCCGGTCCGGTCTCGGTGTTGATCGCCGCGATCCTGATCGGCGTCCCGTGCGCGGCGCGGGCGCGTGGCGGGGACGAAGTCGGCGATCGAGGTCCCCTCGGGCAGGCACGCGAGCACCGTCGGTCGGTCGCAGGCCGGGAACGGCTCCGACGGGCTCCCCGGCCCGCGCGGCCGGCGGGCGTGACTCGGAGCACGCGCCGCCGACCAGGGCACCAGCACGAGCGCGCCGACGGCCGGCCGCTTGCCGACGTCCCCGATCCATGGCCCCCTCGAACCTTGCTGAACACTGTTCACCGGCCGAGGGGTCATGCAAGCAGGTCGCTCGCGCGCGGTCAATGACCCGACCTGGCGGCGGCCCAAACCCGGGGCCCGGACCGGGGAGGCCGGTGCTAGCCTCCGCGGTCATGACCGCACCCCGGATCATCGTCATTTGCTGAGCGGACGCCCGACCGGCGTTCGCTTCCGACCGTCCACTTCGGTGGGCGGTTTTTCGTTGTCAGGACCACGTCGAGCACGCGGCGAGTCGAGGAGCATCGTTGACCTACCGCATCGGCGATCATCGGCGGTGACGGGATCGGCCCCGAGGTCGTGGCCGAGGCGCTGAAGGTCGTGGACGCGACCGGGGTCGCCTACGAGGCGCGTGCCCTACGACCTGGGCGGCGGCCGCTACCTCGCCACGGGCGAGGTGCTGCCCGACGCGGTCCTCGAGGAGCTGCGGGGCCTGGACGCGATCCTGCTCGGCGCCGTCGGCACGCCCGATGTCCCGCCGGGGGTCCTCGAGCGGGGCCTGCTCCTCGAGATGCGGTTCGCGCTCGACCTCTACGTGAATCTACGTCCCGTTCCTTGCGCCCGCCGAGCGAGCTCAACGACGGCGTCGACATGGTCGTCGTGCGGGAGAACACCGAGGGCACCTACGCCGGCGAGGGCGGCTTCCTGCGCAAGGACACGCCCCACGAGATCGCGACCCAGGGATCGGTGAACACGCGGATGGGGGTCGAGCGCTGCGTCCGCTTCGCCTTCGACCTCGCCCGGAGCCGGCCGGCCCATCGGCTGACGCTCGTCCACAAGACCAACGTCCTGACCTTCGCCGGCGACCTGTGGCAGCGGACGTTCGACGCAGTCGCGCGCCGAATACCCCGAGGTCGGCACCGGCTACGACCACGTCGATGCGGCGTGCATCCATTTCGTCCAGCGCCCGGAGCGCTACGACGTCATCGTCACCGACAACCTCTTCGGCGACATCCTGACCGACCTCGGTGGCGCGGTCGGGGGTGGGATCGGCCGGGCCGCCTCGGGCAACCTCAACCCCGCCCGGACCGGCCCCTCGCTGTTCGAGCCGGTCCACGGCTCCGCTCCCGACATCGCGGGCACCGGCACCGCCGACCCCCGTGCCGCGGTCATCAGCGCGGCGATGATGCTGGAGTTCCTCGGGGAGACGGACGCGGCGGCGCGGATCCAGGCGGCCGTGCGATCATCGGACGACGTGACCGGGTCCACCTCCGACGTCGGCTCACGTCTCGCGGAAAGGGTGTAGCGATGCCGATCGAGGCCACCGAGAAGATCTGGATGAACGGCGAGCTGGTGCCGTGGGCCGACGCGCGCATCCACGTGCTCACCCACTCGCTGCACTACGGCATGGGAGTGTTCGAGGGTATCCGGGCGTACGAGACCGACCGCGGCCCGGCCGTGTTCCGGCTCACCGACCACATCGAGCGGCTCTTCAACTCGGCGCAAGATCCTGATGATGGATATCCCGTACACGGTCGACGAGTTGGTCCAGGCGACCAAGGACACCGTCCGGTCGACCGGGTCTGCCCAGCTGCTACATCCGGCCGATCGCCTACTACGGCTACGGCGAGATGGGACTGAACACCCTGCCGTGCACGGTCGACGTCGCGATCGCCTGCTGGCCGTGGGGCGCGTACCTGGGCGACGACGCCGTGACCAAGGGCGTGCGGATGAAGATCAGCTCGTGGGCCGCGCCACGACCACAACGTCATGCCACCGGCGTCGAAGACCACCGGGAACTACGTGAACTCGTCGCTCGCCAAGGTGGAGGCGCTCAAGGCGGGCTACGACGAGGCGATCATGCTCAACCCCGACGGCTACGTCAGCGAGTGCACGGGCGAGAACATCTTCGTGGCGCGCAACGGCGTGCTCATCACCCCGCCGATCTCCGCCGGCGCGCTCGAAGGCATCACCCAGGACTCGGTCAACACCATCGCGCGCGACCAGGGCTTCGAGTCCGCGTCGACCATCTCACCCGGAGCGACCTCTACATCGCGGAGGAGATGTTCGTCTGCGGCACCGCGGCCGAGGTGAGCGCGGTGAACTCGGTCGACGACCGCCCATCCCTTGCCCCGGCCCGCGGACCTGGTCATCGCCGGGAGTACGCCAAGGCGGTCCGTGGTCAGACCGACAAGTACAAGACCTGGTGTGAGCATGTCGACGAGTGACGACGACCGTGCCACGAGGACCAAGATCGAGATCTACGACACGACGCTGCGCGACGGCTCGCAGCTCGAAGGGATCTCGCTGACCGTCGACGACAAGCTGCGCATCGCCGAACAGCTCGACTGGCTCGGCGTCGACTACATCGAGGCCGGCTGGCCGGGCGCGAACCCGAAGGACGACGAGTTCTTCCGGCGGGCTCGCGACGAGCTGCACCTCGACCACAGCACGCTCGTCGCGTTCGGGATGACCCGCCGGGCCAAGGGCAAGGTCGACTCCGACGACACGCTGCGCCACCTCGTCGAGGCGGGGACCGGCACGGTCTGCATCGTCGGGAAGTGCTGGGACTACCACGTGACCGAGGCGCTCGGCACCACGCTCGACGAGGGCGTGGCGATGGTCGACGGACTCGGTCGCGTACCTGAAGGAGCCTCGGGCTCGAGGTCCTCTTCGACGCCGAGCACTTCTTCGACGGGTTCAAGCGCAACCCGGAGTTCAGCCTGCGGGTGCTCGAGGGCGCGGCGCAGGAGGGCGCCGACTGCCTCGTGCTGTGCGACACCAACGGCGGGAGCCTGCCGTTCGACGTCGAGGACGCGGTGCGCGCGGTCGTCGACTACGTCGGCGACCGACGTGCGCATCGGCGTGCACCTCCACGACGACACCGGCTGCGGGGTCGCCAACGCGCTCGCCGGCGTCCGCGGCGGCGCGCAGCAGGTGCAGGGCACGATCAACGGGTACGGCGAGCGCACCGGGAACTGCAACCTCACGACGATCATCCCGAACCTCACGTTGAAGATGGGCATCGAGACGCTGCCCCCGGACCGGATGGAGCGGCTGACGCCGGTCGCGCACCACGTGGCGGAGCTGGTGAACATGTCGCTGAACCCGCAGGCGGCCGTACGTCGGCTCGTCGGCGTTCGCGCACAAGGCCGGGTCTCCACGTGAGCGCCATCGCGAAGCGCCCCGACGCCTACGAGCACATCCCGCCGGACACGGTCGGCAACGGCACCCGCTTCGTGCTGTCCGAGCTGGCCGGACGCTCGACGATCCAGCTGAAGGCGGCCGAGCTCGGCCTCGAGCTCGACGGCCCGACCGTGAACCAGGTCGTCGACACGCTCAAGCACCTCGAGCACGAGGGGTACCACTTCGAGGTCGCCGACGCGTCGCTCGAGCTGCTGATGCGCCGGACCGCGGGATGGGAGCCGGCGTGGTTCCGGGTCGAGTCGTTCCGGGTCGTCACCGACGACGCCAGCCCGACCACCAGCGCCGGGCGAGGCGCCCGACGGTGTGCTCACCGAGGCGACGATCAAGGTCTGGATCGGCGACGAGCGGGTCATCGCCACCGAGGAGGGCAACGGCCCGGTCAACGCGCTGGACCGCGCGCTGCGCGCGCGCGCTCGCAGGGCCGCTATCCCGCGCTCGACCGCCTCCACCTCACCGACTACAAGGTCCGCGTGCTCGACACCGAGAAGGGCACCGGTGCCATCACACGGGTGCTGCTCGACAGCACCGACGGCGAGGAGACCTGGACCACGATCGGCGTCAGCGAGAACATCATCGAGGCGAGCTGGCAGGCCCTGTCGGACTCGATCGTCTTTGGCTTGCTCCGCGCCGAGATCCGCGGGTAGCCATCACCCGTGCCCACCGATCCGTTCGTCTCCGCCCGCCTCGACGGCACGCCCCGCCAGCAGCAGAACTTCGCGGCCGGTGTCCACATGCCGGCGGCGCAGAGCTGGCGCGGCCGATCGACCGGGCGACGGTCGGACGCCCGCGCGGTCCGCTGACCGGGACGCCGGGTCCCAACGTCGGCTTCGCGCTCGCACTGGCCCGCCGGGCGCGTGACCGGTTCCGCCTCGAGCCGGGCGAGCACGCCGACGACGCCGTCGCGGTGGTCGCCGAGCTGGCGATGAAGCGCGGCGCGAGTCTCGGGCGGGCCCCGACGAAGCTCGACGTGGACTTCGCGATCGAGCTGCTCGGCTACGCCGGCGCCGCGCCGGAGCGACGTCCGGCGCTGGCGACCCGCGCCTCGTGCGGGGTGCCGCCCACGACTACGTGGTGCGACGTGCCATCGCAGACACGGTGGGCAGCTCGCTGCTCCGGCTTGCGGTCGCCGAGCTTCCGGATCACCTCGCCGCCGTCCGGGACGCGATGGCGCAAGGGCGGACGGCGAGCATCGAGGCGGATGCCGTTCCGGATCGGGCGGCGGCCGAGCCGGCGCCGAACGCAGCCGACCGCGACCATTGACCCGCGTCCGGTTCTCGCCGGCCCCGAGCGGCGAGCTGCACGTCGGAAGCGCTCGGACCGCGCTGTTCAACTGGCTCTACGCCCGCCATGTCGGCGGCTCGTTCCTGGTGCGGATCGAGGACACTGACTCCTCGCGGACCCGCGAGGAATGGGTCGACGCGATCGGTGACACGCTCCAGCTGGCTCGGGCTCGACTGGGACGAGGCGCCGTGGCGCCAGTCGCAGCGCGCTCGACGACTACCTCGCCGCCGCCGATCGTCTGATCGCTTCCGGTCATGCGTACGAGTGCTTCGAGACACCTGAGGAGCTCGACGAGATGCACGCCGCCCGCCAGGCTGCCGGCCTCCCGCCCGGCTACGACGGGCGCGGCCGCGATCTCTACGCCGGCGGACCGAGACCGTCTCGCCGCCGAGGGTCGGCCCGCGGACCGTGCGCTTCCGAACCCCCGACTCCGGACGGTCGAGCTTCACCGACATCGTGCGCGGCGACGTCACCGTCGACTGGTCCACGATCTCGGACTTCGTCATCGTCCGCTCCGACGGCTCGCCGCTCTTCTTCCTCGCCAATGCCGTCGACGACCTCGCGATGGGCATCACGCACGTGATCCGAGGTGAGGATCTCATCGACACCACGCACCGGGTCATGGCCATCCGCGCCGCGCTCGACCCGAGACCGCCGCCGCTGTACGCGCACCTGCCGCTGATCCTCCAGGCGGATCGGTCGAAGCTGTCGAAGCGTCACGGCGCGGTCGCCGTCGAGGACTTCCGCGGCGCGCGGCATCCTGCCCGAGGCGCTCTTCAACTACCTCGCGCTGCTCGGTTGGGCGCCCGAGGACGAGCACGAGGTGCTGACGCGCGACGAGCTCGCGGCTGCGTTCACGCTCGAACGGGTCGACTCATTCGGCGGCAGTCTTCGACGAGAAGAAGCTCGAGTGGATCAACGGCGAGTGGATCCGCACGGATCGAGCTCGACGATCTCGTAGCGCGGCTCGCTGCCACTGGCGCGCGAGCGCTACGGCGAAGCGTTGGGAGATGCCGAGCTCCGTGCGGCCGCGGCGATCGGCCAGACGCGCGCCACCACGCTGGTGGCGCTCGTCGAGCAGATGGACTTCCTCGCGGCGGGCGATCGCTTCCTGTCGAGCGACGAGGTCTGGGACCAGGTCGGCACGGTCCCCGACGGCGCGGCAGGTGCTCGATGCCGTCATCGAACATGTCGATCGCTGCACGTGGGACTTCGACGCGATCAAGGAGATGCTCGACCGCATCAAGGCGCTCGGCGCGAAGCCCAAGAAGTCGATGCCGATCCTGTACGCCGCGATCGAAGGTCGCGCGCGCCGGGTCTGCCGTTGTTCGACTCGATGCTGCTCGCTCGGTCGGGAGGAGTCCCTCGCCCGGCTCCGCGCCGCCCGCGCCCGCTTCGGCTGACGCACCGCGATTCCGCTTCCGGGCCGACCGACCCCGGGCGCTATGCTCACCGCTCCCATTCGGGGGTGGTGTAATCGGCAACACAACAGGTTCTGGTCCTGTGATTGGGGGTTCGAGTCCTCCCCCCCGAGCCATCCGGAGCGGCGCTCCGGAGCAGCCCGGCCCCGTCGTCTAGTGGCCTAGGACGCCGCCCTCTCAAGGCGGTAACGGCAGTTCGAATCTGCTCGGGGCTGCAACCCGAAGCCCGGGACTCTCGGTCCCGGGCTTCGTCGCGTCGTCGCGTCACTGCCGCCCGTCGTCGTCGCCCGCGCGTCTCGAGTGCCGGGCACGCGGTCGCGACCGTCGCTGGTCGCGGACGCTGCTCGCGTCCCGCGTCACGTGCGCGACGCGCGCCGCGCCCGTCGTGTCCCGATGAGCGATTGCGTGGCGTCGGCGTGTCCGATTCGGGTCGTTTGCGAGATTTTTTTCCGCGCCCGCGTCGTGCACGCGTGATCGCGCGTGCACTGCGACGCGACGTCACGATGCACATGCGACACGCGTCGACACCGAATTTCACTGCGAGTGAGGAATCGACCGTGAAACCCTCGCATTCGTCGACGTAGCGCGCGTGTTCCGACCATGCGCGACGTCGACGGCTCGGATGCGCGAGCATGTAGTTCGTGCACGTTGCGCGTCGCGTCTGGTCACGATCGATCGCGAAGGGCGGAGGAAATGCTTGACCTCGCGCTGCGAATAGGTTTCCATGCTCAGGACGACGGGCGGCGGAGTGCACGACACGTCGGTGAAGGCTGTCGATGAGATCGCACAGTTCGCGAACGAAGAGGATCACGAACCCAGTGCAATGAGATCGCGGTGATCGAGTTGTGGGACGCGCAGCGTTCCCCGTCACCGTGAGCGCGAGCTGATCGAGTCGCATTCGACTCGTCCGGCTTCGCTTCCACGAGACACCGAAAGAAGAAGGTGACGATGCCTCCGGCAAAGCGAACCACCAAGAAGGCGGCGAAGAAGGCTCCGGCGAAGCGCAAGGCCGCGAAGAAGGCCCCCGCGAAGCGCAAGGCCGCGAAGCGCAAGGCTCCGGCGAAGCGCAAGGCGACCCGAACGGAAGGCCGCGAAGCGCAAGGCTCCGGCGAAGCGCAAGGCTACCAAGAAGGCCGCGAAGCGCAAGGCTCCGGCGAAGCGCAAGGCGACCAAGAAGGCCGCGAAGCGCAAGGCTCCGGCGAAGCGCAAGGCGACCAAGAAGGCCGCGAAGCGCAAGGCTCCGGCGAAGCGCAAGGCGACCAAGAAGGCCGCGAAGCGCAAGGCTCCGGCGAAGCGCAAGGCGACCAAGAAGCGTCGGTAGTCGACACCACGCGCGTGTGCAATCGGGGGGAGGCGATCAGCCTCCCCCCGATGTCGCGTCCGGGCCCGACCGCGCCCGGCGGCCTACAGGTCGGCGAGCAGCCGGAACGCCTCGGCGGGTGGTCCGTCACCGCCGGCGTCCACGGCCCGCGCGGTGATGCGGTCGCGCGAAGCGTCGCGTCGCCGCGGCCGGTGTCCCCCTCGGCCTCGTCGATGCCCATCGTCGACCGCCACTGGCTGCGGTGGCACAGCAGCGCCGCGATCTTGGTCGGGAGCGTGTCCGCCGACCGGCTCGAGGTGGTTGGGCTCGTCGGCCTCGAACAGCAACAGCGCGTCCGGCCGATGATGTCTTCCGCCGAGCCCGGGGAAGAAGTGCGGATCACGCGCCGCGACGATGCCGTCGACGGTCGCCCATCCGGCGTGCCGGTGATCCGGGTGGAGGCGGTAGCGCTTCCACGGGTCGTGACCGAGGACGACGTCCGGGCGGACCTCACGGATGGTGCGGCAGACGACGGCGCGCGTGGCCTCGCCGCTCTCGAGCTCGCCGTCGACGAAACCCGCGAAATGGAGCCGGCCGCCACCGAGCGCCGCGCCCGCGGCGCGGGCCTCGCGCATCCGGGTCTCGATCAACCGGCCGAGGTCGTCCCGCGCGTCCCACGTGCCCTTCGAGCCGTCGGTGAGCACGAGCAGGTGCAGCTCGGTGCCAGTGCCGGCCCAGCTGCGAGCGTGGCTCCGCAGCCGAACTCGATGTCGTCCGGATGCGCGCCGATCGGCCAGGACCCGTGCGGGAGGAGCGAGTGGTCCGGTCACGGCGGGTTCGCGACTCCCGCGAGGTCGGACGGCACGTCCACGTCGTAGCCGAGGTCCGGGTCGCGCACGACCCGGACGGCGAGTCCGAGCCGGCGGCCCTCGGCGGCGTGCCGCCGCGCGCGGATGCCGGGCCGTAGGCGAACCGGAAGTCGGCGGCGTTGGGTACGACGAGCACGGGAGTCCCGTCGTCGCGATGGCAGGGGACGATCGTGACCGAGGTGCTGGTGCCGCCGAGCCGCGCGAGCGTCCCGAGGCCGGCACGCGGCAGGTCGGCGTGCGCGACGACGGTGCGGGCGAACCCCTGCCGGCGGAGCTCGTCCCGGCCGGCGGCCGCCGCGCCGTCGAGTCCCGTGCCCGGATCGGCGAGGGTGCTGATCGCACGGGCGTCGGCCCACGCCAGCACCTCGGGTGCCGAGGTCACGACGAGCACGGGCAGCACGCCCGCGGCGGCGACGACGGTCTCGGCCATGGTCCGGGCGAGGACGGCACGACCGTCGGGGTCGAGCGCGTCGGCGAGGCGGACGTTGCCCGACGCGAACGCCCGGATCGGGATCACCACGCCGGCGTGACGCGTGCGTCCGGGGAAGGGCTCCATGGGGCTGCGTATGCTACCGGCCCGTGGAGCCCGTCTTCGATGCTGTGCGCGGCACCCTCTACCCGGTCGTGCACCTCGGGGTGCAGTGGCACGTCGACGGCGTCGAGCAGATCCCGGCGTCGGGTCCGGTGATCCTCGCATCCAACCACGTCTCGTACCTCGACCCGCTGGTCCTCGCGTACGTGGCCACGAAGCAGGGTCGGCGCACCCGCTTCCTCGCGAAGGACGAGCTCTTCGCCAAGAAGGGATTGGGCGCGGTCCTGCGCGGGATGCACCAGATCCCCGTCAGTCGGGGCACGGCCGACGCCGCGGGCTCGCTCGTGGCGGCCGAGTCCGCGCTCCGGGCCGGTCGCTGTGTGACCGTGTTCCCCGAGGGGACGATCTCGCTCGATCTCGAGCCCATGGCCGGGAAGACCGGAACGGCGCGACTCGCCGCCGCCACCGGCGCGCCGGTCGTGCCGATCGGGCTCTGGGGCCTGCACCGGGTGATGTTCAAGGGGCGCAAGCCGCGCTGGCGAACCGGGATCGCCGAGACGGTCACGATCGGCGCGCCGCTCACCGTCGCGCCCGCCGAGGACGTCTCCGGCGCGACCGATCGGATCATGACGGCGATCTGCGCCCAGCTCGCCGACGCACGGGCCCGCTATCCGCAGTCACCGGCGCCGGCGGAGAGCGACTGGTGGGTGCGGCCGCCCGACACCGCGGTGCTCCGGAGCTGTCGGTGAGCGTGCGCATCGCGGTGATCGGAGCGGGCTCGTGGGGCACCGCGGTCGGTGCCATCGCGGCCGTGAACGCCGACGCGGTGCTCTGGGCGCGCGACCCGGCGGTGGCGCACCGGATCGTGGCCGAGCACGCGAACCCCGACTACCTGCCCGGGATCACGCTCCCGGAGTCGCTCGCCGCCACGTCCGATCTCCGGGCAGCCTGCACGGGCGCCGACGTCGTCGTCATGGGCGTGCCGTCGCACGGATTCCGGACCGTGCTCACCGCGGCCGCCGCCGTGATCGGCGACGACGTGCCCGTGCTCAGCCTCTCGAAGGGCGTCGAGCAGGGCACCGAGCTGCGGATGACCGAGGTCGTCGCCGACGTGCTGCCGTCCCACGACCCGTCGCGCATCGGGGTGCTCACCGGCCCGAACCTCGCGCGCGAGGTCGCGGCGGGGCAGCCGACCGCGTCGGTGGTCGCGATCGGCGACGCGACGACGGCCGCGGAGCTGCAGTCGCTGTTCATGACCGCGACGTTCCGCGTCTACACGAATCCCGACGTCGTCGGGTGCGAGATCGCCGGGGCGTTGAAGAACGTCATCGCGCTCGCGGCCGGGATCGCCCACGGTCTCGGCTACGGCGACAACACGAAGGCCGCGCTCATCACGCGCGGCCTGGCCGAGCTCGCCGCGCCTCGGGCGCGCGCTCGGCGGCGATCCACTCACGTTCTCCGGTCTCGCGGGCATGGGCGACCTCGTGGCCACGTGCACCAGCGAGAAGAGCCGGAACCGCACCGTCGGGGTCGCGCTCGGGCAGGGGCGCCATCTCGACGACATCGTCGCCGAGATGAAGATGGTCGCGGAAGGGGTGAAGAGCACCGAGGCGGTGCTCGACCTCGCGGCGCGCCACGGGATCGAGATGCCGATCGCCGAGCAGGTCGGCGCGGTGCTGTACGAGGGCCGCACGCCGGCAGAGATCGTGCCGGCACTGATGCTGCGCCAGGCCAAGGCGGAGCTCGGCGGCCCGACGTCGTGATCGTCGGTGGCCTCGGAGGAACGGGTCGGGCGGTGGTGGATCCGCGCGGTGCGGTCGCGCCGGTCGGTGACGCGTGGACGCTCGACTGGTGGCTCGGTGCCGACGACCGCTGGCGCGTCCCGGCACGCGAGCCCGCCGTGCGCCAAGGGTCCGTGGAGGGGACTCCGGTCGCCGAGACTCGCGCGCGTGTCCCGGGTGGCGACGCGGTCGAGCGGGTCTACGGAATCGGCGGTCCCGGTGACGTGGTGGTCGTGGAGGTCGCCAACGACTCGCCCGCGGCCTTCGTGGTCGGGTTCGTCGTCCGCGGCGCGACGACGATCGCACTCGACGGATCGCAGGTGTCGATCGACGGTCGGGTCGCGCTCGTGCTGCCCTTCGCGCCGCCGCGATGGGACGTCACCGACCTCGCGGTGGAGCCCGAGGCGTGTGGCGCCGAGACCGGTCCGGTGCCGGCCCGGTCGTTCGCGCCCGGCACCCTCCAGGCCGTGTTCCTGTTCCCACTGAGCCACCGGAACCGCATGCGCGTCGCAGTCGTCACCGGCGTCGAGCGGCCGGTGGTCGACCTCGCGCAGGTGCCCTCACCCGAGTCGGTGGTGCGCGGCTGGCACGCGCACCTCGCCGCGGGCATGCGGGTCGTCGGTCCGGCCGAGATCACGACGCCGGTCGACCTGGCGCGGAGCCAGGTCGTGCTCGATCCCGATCCGGGTCCGGCGGCGGCCGCCGCGCTCGAGGACTGGGGCTTCGACGAGCAGGCCGAGTGGGCGTGGCACGGCCTCTCACTCCGCGAGCGGCGTGCGGCGCGGCGTCGGGTGCGCCTCCGCGACGACGACGGCCCGGCGGGCCTGCTGCTGCGCACCCGCGAGCAGTTGGTCGCCGAGGCCGACGACGGGCTGGACCTGCTGCGGGAGCCGCCCGCCCGAGGCGTCGACCTCGAGGTGCACGACGCGCCGACACGTCACGGGCGGCTGTCGTTCGCGCTGCGCTGGCACGGCGAGCACCCGGCACTGCTCTGGGAGCTCGCCGAGGCGCGCGGGGAGGTCGAGCTGCGGGCGCCGACGCTCGCCCCCGGGTGGTCGACGCGGACGCCGGTCGGCGAGACGCTGCTGCGCCCGACCGCGGCCTGACCCGACCCGGCGCTACCCGTCGAGGCGGATCGTCGCGATCCCGCCGGCGCGGAGCGCGAACGGACCCTCGACGCGCGTGACCGGTCGGCCGCGCAGGTCGATCAGCCAGCCCCGGCTCGGGAGCCCGTCGACCGTGACCTCGACCGAGGTCGGCGCGTCGTCCGGGTTGAACACCCGCAGCTCGAGTCCACCGGGTGCCCGGACGACCGCCGAGACCGCCGCGCCGCCGACCCGGAGCGGCCGACCCGTCGGCGGTCGGTCGCCGCCGCCGGGGATCCGAGCCCGCTCGAGCGGGACGAGGAAGTCGTCCGCCAGCTCGTGGAGCCGCGCCGCCCTCCAGTCGCCGGTGTGGACGGCCACGGCGTACTCGACCGTGAACGGGCCCTGGAGCTGCGGCCCCTCGACGGCGTCGAGCGGTCCGGCCGGGTTGGGGCGCAGCGCGATCTCCGAGCGGGACAGGTACCCGGTGGCGCGCAACAGGGTGAGTGCGAGCTCGGTGCCCTCGCCGACGACCTCGTACTCGAGCAGACCGTCGTGCAGCAGGGCCACGCCCTCCTCACCGTCGGACGCGTCCACGAACCGGCGGGACACGAACGTCGGGAGCGGCGCCTCGTGCGGGCCCCCCTCGGCGGTGAGCCCGCGCTCGACGACCGCGAACGCGCACTCGGCGTGCGACGAGGTCACCGGGCTCGGCAGGGGGAAGTGGGCGCGGACGCGGTGGTCACGGCAGCGGTGGTCGAGCTCCGTGCGGACCCGGAGGAACGTCTCACCCGCGCGCAGCTCCAGGGTCGTGACCACCTCCGTCAGCATCTGCTCGTCGCTGCGGCGGGTGCACACCCGCTCGTTGCCGACGGCATGGTGCGGCCACCGGTACCACGTCAGCACCCTGAGCTGCGCGCGCACCGGACCGTCCTCGTGGAGCGTGACCGTCACCGCTTCGGGGCGGTCGATGACGAGGTCGGCCGTGGGCGGCGAGTAGTTGTAGGTGTCACCGCCGTCGCCGCCCTCGACGAGCCGACCGAGCCCGGACGCGACGACTCCGGACGCGGTGGTGATCGTGTAGGTGCCCGTCGTCGGATCGACGTCCACCTCCAGGTGCTCGTTCGCCATCCAGTGCTCGCCGGCGCGAAGGGCCGTGGCCGGGCCCTCGCCGTCGACGGCCCGGAACGTGCGCCACCCGAAGCCGGGCACGCCCTCGACCCGGGCGACGACGTCACGCCTCGGTGCGCGCATGACGCGAACCGCGATCGTGACGCCCGCGTCGGCCAGCTCCTGCACCTCGTCGCGCAGATCGCCGAGATCGACCGCCGGGTCGTGCGGCGAGGCGCCGACACAGGTGAGGGTCGCGCCGGCATCGGTGCGCTCGAGGTCGTACCGCGTGATGCGTGATCCCGCCAGCTCCGGACCGCGCATCATGTCGACGAGCATGGAGACCTGCTCGGGCGTCACCGACGTCGCGAACCCGACACCGCTCTGCGAGTCGACCACCTGGGCGGGCACGGTCGAGCCGTCGTCGGTCGCGACCAGGTGCAACGGCCCGGCGCCCGGCACGCGGAAGTGGACGAGCCCGTCGCGGTCGGTCGGTGACGGGTTGACGACGAGCGTGCTCTCGGGCTCCGCATCGATCTCGCGTGCGAGCCACTCGACGGTGTCGCGCGTGAGGCCGTCGCCGATCTGGCGGGCTTCCTCGTACCGGACCTTCACCGCGTCGACGACCTCGTCGGCGCTGCACGCGCACGAGGAGTCGTGGGCGCTGTTGAGCACGAGCAGGCGCCAGGCGATGTCGAGGAGGGGACGCGGGTAGCGATCGGCGGGCAGTAGCAGCGCGGTGAGCGGCTCGGCCCGCCGCTCGATCGCCCGCTCGGCCGCCGCGCACGCGTGGTGGATGTCGACTCGGTTCGACGCCACGCCCATCAGCACGTTCGCCCGCGCGCCGGACCGCAGCTCGCCGCGCCAGGTGCGCAAGCCGTCGACCGGTTGCTCCTCGAGGTACTCGGGCAGCGAGCTCACCACGAAGCGGTAGTCGTCCTGCACTGCGTTCGCCTCGGCCACGATGCGTCCCAACCAGGGCTGGGGCATCTGGTGGTCGGTGCCGTTCATCAGCAGGAGGCCGCTGCCGGCGAGACGCGCGTCGCCGATCTCGGTCTCGTAGCTGCGTGCCCGCCCGATGAGTTGCTTCGCGTCGTCGGGGAGGTCGCGCCCGTTCGAGTACGAGCCGTAGAGGTACTCCGCGCGCACGCGGGAGCCGTCGGGCGCCTCCCACCAGAACGCGCTCTGGGTCACCTCGCCCGGGACGCCCCGCCACACGACCGCGTGGTCGAGGCCGGCCGACCGGAGGATCTGGGGCATCTGCGCGACGTGACCGAACATGTCGGGCAGGTACCCGACCTCCATCGGCCCGCCGAACTCGGTCGCGCGCCGGATCCCCATCTGCAGGTCGCGCACGATGGTCTCGCCCGAGACCATGAACTCGTCCATGAGGATCATCCACGGCCCGATCGAGAGTCGCCGGCTCGCCGCGAGCCGCCCGAGGGCGGCCGCGGCCTCGGGGCGCACCTCGAGGTAGTCGTCGAGCACGGCGGTCTGGCCGTCGAGCAGGAACCGCGCGTAGGCCAGATCGCCCTCGAGCAGCGGCAGGAGCTCGTCGAGCAGCCGGACGAGGCGGATCCGGAAGGTCTGGAACGGGGAGTACCACTCCCGGTCCCAGTGGGTGTGGGGGACGATCGCGACGGTGGTGGGCTCGGCCATTTCCGAGACTGTAGGACCCTCGTTCGAATGCTTCGACCCGCCGGCTCGGGCGGTCAGGACCCTGTCAGGTTCCCGCCGTCGTTGCTTCACACGACGGGAGTCGACGCGAAACACCGTGTCCGTACCGTGCCCCGCATCCGTTCACCTTCGCGATCGGTGGGCAACGGCGCTCGATGATCGCAATCACACACACTGGGAGGAATCTTGTGAGCTCCAAGCTCAAGCGGCTCGCGATCGTGGTCTCGTTGATGACCGTGATCGCGGTCGCCATCGGTGCGCCGGCATTTGCTGCGGATCCGAAGCCCGTCTACGACGCGCCCTCGGTCGCACCCAGCGATGTTGCCATCAGCCTCAACATGCTCTGGGTCGTCATCGGAGCGGTCCTGGTCATCTTCATGCAGGCAGGGTTCGCCCTGGTGGAAACCGGCTTCTGTCGAGCCAAGCACGCAGCGCACGTCGTCTCGACGAACTTCGCGGTGTTCGGTCTCGGCTTCGTCGGGTTCTTCCTGGTCGGATACGCCTTCATGTTCGGTGGCTTCAGCTTCTCGGGTGCCTTCGGACTCGACTCCTCGACGGGTGGACCGCTGATCGGCAGTGGGAACTGGGTGTTCCTCTGGCACGGCGGCTTCGCGCTGACCAACCTGCACAATCTCAAGAACGCCGCGCCCGTCGCGGCGATGTTCCTGTACATGGTCGCCTTCATGGACACCACCGCCACGATCCCGACGGGCTCGATGGCCGAGCGCTGGAACTGGAAGGCGTTCGTGGGTTGGGGCCTGTTCTGCGGTGCGATCTACTACCCGCTGTTCGGTGCCTGGACCTGGGGCGGAGGCTGGCTGAGTCAGCTCGGCAACAGCGCCAAGCTCGGCTTCGGCTACGTCGACTTCGCCGGTTCCGGCGTGGTCCACGCCATGGGTGGTGCCGCGGCGCTCGCCGGGACGCTGGTGCTCGGTCCCCGCATCGGCAAGTTCGGTGCCGACGGCAAGCCCCGCACGCTCTCGGGTCACAACATCCCGATGGCGATGCTCGGCACGTTCATCCTGCTGTTCGGTTGGTTCGGCTTCAACGCCGCGTCGACCTTCTCCGCCGTCGACGTCCGCTTCGCGGTCGTGGCCACCAACACGGCCCTGGCAGCTGCGTTCGGTGCGACGGTCGCGATGTTCTACGTCATGCGGCGGATGGGCAAGCCCGACCCCGGCATGATGGCGAACGGGATGCTCGCCGGCCTCGTGGCCATCACTGCGCCCTGTGCGTTCGTGCAGCCCTGGGCCGCGGCGGTGATCGGCGGGATCGCCGGCATCATCGTGGTCGAGAGCGTCTTCTTCTGGGAGAAGCGCGGCATCGACGACCCCGTCGGTGCGATCTCGGTGCACGGCGTGTGCGGGATCTTCGGGGTGCTCTGCATCGGGATCTTCGGGAGCGGTGAGTACGGCGCCGGCTGGAACCTGACGGCGAAGGGTGCGGCGGCGACCGCATCGGGCGTCACCGGGATCCTGTACGACTTCGACCTCGGTCTGCGTCAGCTGGGTGCGCAGGCGGTCGGCTCGCTCGTCATCTGCACGGTCATGTTCGGTGTCGCCTACGCGTTCTTCAAGATGCAGAACGCCATGATGAAGGGCGGCATCCGTTCCAGGGCCGAGGACGAGATCGCCGGTCTCGACCTGCCCGAGATGGGTGTGCTGGCGTACGACAACCTCCAGGTCAACGAGCTCGACATCGTCGGGGCCGGTGGGCTGGAGATGGAGTTCTCCGGAGGTCCCTCTCCGGATCCGACCATCGGTCGATAGCCCCCAGGATTGGCCGATGCAGACGGAGGGCCGGGCAATGGTGCCCGGCCCTCCGTCGCGTCCTCCGATCGATGCCCGGCCTCCGTCGGGCTCAGGGGAGCCGGTAGCCCACCGCGTCGAGGTAGGTGCGCCAGCGCTGCTCGTCGAAGGCCGGGTCGTTCGCCTCGAGGACCGAGCGGGCCATGGTCGAGAGGCCGCCGACGCCGCCCGACGCGCACGCCGCGGAGGGCGGGTCGATCTGGATGGCGTCGATGTCGAAGCCGACGTCCTTGTCCACGATCTTGGACGACAGGCTCGCGCCGATGTTGCCGGCGTAGCGGTCCCGGCGGGTGAGGAACCACGAATCGCCGTCGTGGCCGGGTCCCTCCGGCGGTGCGCCGAGGAACCGCCACTCGAGGAAGCGCAGGATCGACGCGTGATCGTAGGTACGCCGGTCCACCAGACCGGGGCTCGCGTAGGGCGAGGCCATCACGGTCGGGACGCGGAAACCGGCCTGGGAGAAGTCGTCCGCGTCGAGCGCGTTCGCGCGGTCGTCGGCGAAGTGCGGCGGTGGCACGTGGTCGAAGAACCCGCCCCACTCGTCGTAGGTCGAGATGAAGAGCCCGTGCTCCCACTGCGGCGACTGCGAGAACGCCTTGAACACGTCGCGGAGGAACGCCTGTCCCGCGCGCACGTCGGCGAGCGGGTGGTCGTCGTTCTGGCCCGCACCGATGAACGCGGGATCGACCATGACGACGTTGGGGAGGGTGCCGTTCGCGCAGTCGGTGTAGAAGTCCGCGAGGGTGTGGTTGTACGGCAGCATGCGCGTGCCCCAGAGGAGCAGCACCGGCAGGTCGCTCGCGTAGTACTTCGCCGGGACGTTCGCGGCGGCGAGCTTGTCCCAGATCGTGGGCCACTCGAAGCCGTCGGGCCCCGTGGAGAACGCGTTCGTCTTGTTCCCGCCGGACTGCGCGGAGTGCAGGTACTCGCGGTTCGGGTAGGTGGGTCCGAGGATCGACGCGTGGTAGTCGTCGAAGGTCGTGAACCGCTTGACGAAGTGCTCCGTGAAGGGGAGGTCGGCCCCCTCGTAGTAGCCCAGCGGCAGGAGGTCGTCGTTGGCGGTCGGGTCGACGAACCCGAGATCCCGCTGCGCCCGCCCCGCGGTCCAGCCGTGGTTCGGGTCGGACCGGTCACATCCGCGCCAGGGGTTCGAGAGGTAGTCCCACCCGACCATGTGGTGGGTCGACTCGGGGCCGTTCGGCCCCTGGTAGGTGGCCTGGTTGTTCGCGTCGATGACGAAGGACTGGCCGTACCTGGACTTGCCGTGGTCCACGTACGCGTGGTCCGCCCCGAGCCAGCCGAGCCAGTGGTCGAAGGAGCGGTTCTCCATCATCACGATGACGACGGTCTCGATCGGTGCGTCGGACGCGGCGCCCTGGAGCATCGTGGTCCCGTAGTCGTACCCGAGCGGGAACACCGTCCGACAGGCCGGGAACGCGGCCGCCGCGGCGAGCGCGCCTCCCGCCATCCCCGCGCGCTGCAAGAACTGTCTGCGATCGATCGCCACGTGCACCTCCCGAGCCGGTCGCACATTGTGCACCATTCGGGACACCTCGTGGACGGCCGTGCCGTACCATTCGCCGGTGCCCCTCGTGGATCCCGAGACCACCGCGGTCTTCCTGGACTACGACGGGACCATCAGCGTGCGCGACACCGGCGTCGCGCTCCTCGAGCGCCTGGCGGACGACTCCTGGCGACGCGTGGACGAGGAGTACGTGCGGGGCGAGATCGGCAGCCGGGTCTGCCTGCTCGAGGAGTGGGACCTCCTCCCGAAGGACGAAGCGGTCCTGCGCCGGCATGCGGGCGAGGTCGCGCTGGACCCCGACGCCCTGCGACTGGTGGAGGACCTCCGGGCGGCCGGGGCGGAGGTCACGATCGTCTCCGACGGGTTCGGGTTCTACGTCCACGAGCGGCTCGGCCATCTCGGCGTCCCGATCCTGACCAACGACGTCGACTGGGACCGCGCCGAGCTGGTGTTCCCGAACGGGGATCGCTGCTGCGCGTGCTCGAGCTGCGGGACCTGCAAACAGGCGCCGATCAAGGACGCCAAGCGCCGGGGGCTCACGACGGTGCTCGTCGGCGACGGGGCGAGCGACCAGAAGGCGGCACTGCTCGCCGACCTGCTCTTCGCCAAGGAGGCGCTCGCGGACTGGTGTGAACGGGCCGGCGTGCCCCACCGCCGCTTCGGCGTGCTCGCCGACGTGCACGCGGCGCTGTTCGCCCCCTGACCGACGCGCCGGTACGCTGCCCCGGTGCCCACGTACGCGATGTTGAGCACGCTCGGGCCCGGGGGATGGGCCACGTTGCGTGAGACGCCGGAACGCCTCTACGAGGTCACCCGCGAGGTCGAGGCGCTCGGGCTCCGGGTCGTCGCGCAGTACGCGCTCATGGGTCAGTGGGACTTCCTGAACATCATCGAGGCGCCGGACGAGGCCGCCATGGCCCGCGCCGCGGTCATGCTCGCGGCACGCGGGACGATGCGCACCACGACGATGCAGGCGATCCCGATCGAGACCCTCGTCGAGGCGCTCGGTCATCCCGGCCCCTAGCCGGACCCATCCCTCGGCGGTCAGACCCACCACATGTCGTTGGTCCGGTGCTTCTCCTCGCGGACGTCGTCGAGCGCGAAGACGAGCGGCAGGATCGAGCCGTCGGAGCGCCGCCGGACGAGGTAGCCGGGGGACGGCGTGCCGATGGCCTCGACCACCTCGAAGCCGCGCGCCCAGGCCCGGTCCAACTTCGAACGCACCTCGACGCGGGTCCCGACGTCCACGGCGCGATGCTAAACCCGCCCTGCGGAGCAGACGCTGAGTACGGTGCGGGGGTGACCGTGACCGGGACCCGACCGACGCTGCGGCTCGAGCGCAAGTGCTGGCAGGCGGGTGAGCGGCTCGTCTGCGGGATCGACGAGGTGGGGCGCGGCGCGTGGGCCGGGCCGGTGACGGTGTGCGCGGTGATCCCGGCCACCGAGCACCTGAGCGGGATCCGCGATTCGAAGATGCTCACGCCCGAACAGCGCGACGTCGCTGCCGCGCGGGTGCGGTCGTGGGCCCGCGCGTACGCCATCGGGCACGCGTCGCACGAGGAGTGCGACGTGCTCGGCATGACCGCGGCCTTGCGGACCGCGGGCCGGCGGGCGCTCACCCAGCTCGCGGCCGAGGGCTACGAGCCCGATCGGGTGATCCTCGACGGCAACCACGACTACCTGCGCCTCGGCGCGCGGTGCACCACCGTCATCAAGGGGGACGCGACCTCGCTCGCGGTCGCGGCCGCGAGCTGTGTGGCCAAGGTCGCGCGCGCGACACCTTGATGGCTGCGGAGGCGGAGCACTTCCCGGCCTACGGGTTCGAGTCGAACCGCGGCTATCCGGCCCCGGTGCACAAGGCGGCGCTGCGCGCCCACGGGCCGACGACGATCCACCGCCGCTCGTGGGTGTTCATGGACGACCTCGTCTGGGGCGGGCTCGCGCCACCGCCCGGCCGGCTGTTCTGACCTCGCCACTACCGACCCCGCCGTCGGCAACCGGCACCGCTAACCTTCGCCGCCATGGGCCAGACGATCACCGCGACCTTCGCGCCCCGGAGCCTCGCCGGCGGTGCGCCTGTTCGATCTCAACCGCTCGCTCACCGGGATGGACATCGAGCGGTACTCCACCGTCGAGGAAGCGCGGGACCGCGGTGGCCGGCCCCCCGACGTGCTCGCGGCGCGGTTGCTCGCCGAGGAGGCGTTGAGCGTCTCGATCTACTCGAACAGCGTGACGGTCGAGGCGCCGGCGGGCGACTGGCTCACGTTCGAGCCCCGGGTCCGGTATCTCATCGAGCATCTCTTCGAGTACTACGGCGACGACGCCGGCTGGTCGTACGGGGCCCGCGGCCTCGAGGCCCCGCCGCCCGTCGATCTCGCGGGGTAGTGGCCTCTCCCCGCATCGGCTGACCCGTTCGCACACCGAACACATGTTCGGTATCCTCCGGGCATGGTCCACCCGACGATCGCCCGTGGTCCCACGCTCCCGCAGCGAGACGGCGCGGCCCGCGCCCGGCTCGCGGCGGTCGGCGCGGCCCGGGCGTCCGTGGTGCTCGCCCGGGACCGGTCGCTCGCGGTCCCCGGGCCGCTCGCCGCGGTCCTGCCGTCGGTGCAGCGCGGCGTGGTGGTCGCGGTCGCCGGTCCGGCGGGATCGGGCGCGACGACCACGGTGCTCGGGATCGCGGCCGCGGCCACGGCGGTGGGGGAATGGGCCGGGATGGTCGACGGTCCCGGCACGCTCGGCGGGCTCGCGGTCGCCGAGGCGGGCGTGGACCTGGCGCGCTTCGCCGTGATCCGGGCGGTCCCCTCCGACCGGTGGGCCACGGTCGTCGCGACGCTGCTCGACGGGATGAGCGTGGTGGTCGCGTCGGTGCCACGCGGGCTGCGCACCGGGGACGCGCGTCGCCTGGTCGCGCGGGCGCGCGAACGTGCCGCGGTGCTGGTCGCGCTCGCGCCGGAGGCGCGCGCCTGGCCGGTGGAGGCCGCGGTGCGGCTCGAGGTGCGTCACAGCCGGTGGTCCGGACTGGGCCCGGGCGAGGGCGTGCTCACCGAGCGTGCGCTCACGTGGGAGCTCGCGGGCCGGGTGGGTGCGACGCACCTCGAGCTCGCGGGCTGACGCGTGCGATGGCGGCCCGGACCCTGTGCCTCTGGTGTCCCGACTGGCCGGTGGTCGCGGCGCGCCGGTCCGGGGCGGCGCCGGTGGACGCGCCGGTCGCGGTGGTCGAGCAGCAACGGATCCGGGCCGTCTCGGCCGAGGCCCGGGCCGAGGGGGTGCGGATCGGCCTCCGCCGGCGCGAGGCGGAGGCCACCTGTCCCGGGATCGTGATCCTGGATGCGGACGTCGCCGCCGAGGCCCGCGCCTTCGAGCCGGTGGCGCGGGCGGTCGAGGCGATCACCCCGCGCCTCGTCGTGGACCGGCCGGGGATCCTCGCCTTCCCGACGCGGGGACCCGCCCGCTACCACGGTGGCGACGGCGGTCTGGTCGCGCGGACGCGGGAGGCCGTGCACGCGGTCGCGGTGACCGACGTGCGGATCGGCATCGCGGACGGTGGCTTCGCGGCGCGCCTCGCCGCCCGCCGCGGGGTCGTCGTGGCCGCGGGCGAGACCCCCACGTTCCTCGCGCCGTGGCCGGTCGGTGCCCTCGGCGACGACGCGCTGGCCGATCTGCTCGGCCGGCTCGGGCTGGGGACCCTCGGCGCGTTCGCCGGGTTGCCGGAGGGCTCGGTGCTCGCGCGGCTGGGGCGGGAGGGACTCGCCGCGCACCGCCTGGCCCGGGGGGAGGAGGCCCATCCCCCCGCCCTCACCGTGCCGCCGCCCGACCTCGAGGAGCGTTGCGAGCTCGACCCGCCGGCCGTGCGCGTCGACGCGGTGGCGTTCGTCGCCAAGGGCCTGGCCGACCGGCTGCTCGACCGGCTCGCGGCGCGGGGGCTGGCCTGCACCCAGGTGGTGGTCGAGGCCGAGAGCGAGCACGGTGAGTCCCTGGCCCGGGCGTGGCGTCACGACGGCGCGCTCACCGCCGTCGCGCTCGCCGAGCGTGTGCGGTGGCAGCTGGAGGGGTGGTTGACCGCGACCGGTGGGTTGAGCGGGGGGCTGACGATGCTGGCGCTGGTCCCCGACCAGGTGATCCCGGCATCGGGCCGCCAGCTCGGGTTCTGGGGCGGCGACGCCGCGGCCGCCGAGCGCGCCGGTCGGGTGCTCGCCCGGATCCAGGGGCTGCTCGGACCCGAGCACGTCGTCACCGCGGTGGCCCAGGGTGGGCGGACTCCGGCCGAGCGGATCCGGTGGGTGCCGTGGGGAGAGCCGCGCGAGCCCGCGCCCCACGCGCCGATCGGCCCGGTCGCCGGTCCCGTCGCGATCGAGGAGCCGCCGTGGCCGGGCACCATCCCCGGTCCCGCGCCGGCGCGGGTGCTCGAGCCCGAGGTGGGGGCCGCGCTCGTCGACGCCGGGGACCGACCGGTCGTGGTCTCGAGCCGGGGTGAGCTGTCGGCCCCGCCGGCCGCGCTGCGCTGCCCGGCGCTGCCGGGGGGCGGGGGTGCCGTCACCGTGTGGGCCGGACCGTGGCCCCAGGACGTGCGGTGGTGGGACCGGGCGACCCACGCCCGCCGGGTCACCTGGCAGGTGGTGGTCGAGGAGACGACCGCCTGTCTCGTCCACGTCGAGCGGGGCGCGGCGGTGGTCGCGGCGATCTACGACTAGTCCGCCCACCCTTGCTCCGGTGGAGAGCCGCGCCAGTCGTCGCGCTCCTCGCTGGTGGAGAAGTGGACCCGCGTCCCCTCGCACTCGGTCTCCACCACCGAGCGGTGGGTCGCCGAGGTGAAGGTCACGAGCAGCTGGTGACCGGGCCGCACCGTGGTGCCGTAGCCGTTGTTCGGGATGGCGCTCACGAGCGTCGGGGTTCCGGTGCTGCACGACGCCACGACCGAGCCTCCCGTCACGAAGACGGTCGCGCTCGACTGCGGCGCGGTCGTCGTCGTCGTGCTGGTGGGTGGTGGCGGGGGTGACGGCGGTGGTGGCGGATCGGTCGCCGGTGGGGTGTCGACGGATCCGGATCCACCCGAGCCACCCGAGGACCCGGACCCGGTCGAGCCCGATCTCCCACCCGGGCGTGCGCCGGTGCCGGTCGTCGCGCCGTCGGTCGCCGCGCCCTCCGAGGCCCCGCCCGTACCCGCGGGCCGCCGTCTGCCCGTCACCGGGTCGATCACGACCGGTCCGGTGACGCCCCCGGACGCGGAGCCGTTCGCCGCGACGATCCCGCCGTCGGACCCGGTCGTCCCGGCGCCGGTGCGGCCGAGCGCGTGGCGGATCGACTGCTCGCCGACGATCGGGGGTCGACCCGTGACCTGCGCGGCGACGCGGTCGACGGCGCTCCACGCGACTCCGCACGCACCGAGCGTGGCCATCGACCACACTCCGAGCGCCAGCGACTTCCTCACCGGTTCATTGTCGCCAGATTTGCCACCGGATTTGGTCAAGAGATCGTCAAGACTGCCGGGAGCGCCGGGTCAGGCCCCTAGCGTCTCGCCGTCATGGTCTCGCTGCTCCTGATCGAGGACGACCTGCCGATCCGGGAAAGCCTCCAGCGGGCGCTGGTCCAGCGGGGCCACGTCGTGGCGACGGCGTGTGACGGGCTGACCGGGCTGCAGTCCGCCGTGGACGGGCGGCCCGATCTCGTGGTGCTCGACCTCGGCCTGCCCGACATCGACGGGCGGGATCTCCTGCGCATGCTCCGGGCGGTCAGCGACGTGCCGGTGATCGTGTCGACCGCCAGGGACGACGACCACGAGATCGTCGGCAGCCTCGACAGCGGCGCCGACGACTACGTGGTGAAGCCGTTCTCGGCCGTCGAGCTCGAGGCGAGGGTCCGGGCGGTCCTGCGCCGGGGTCGATCGGGCGAGATCGAGCCGGTGATCCAGATCGGCGGCCTCCGGATCGACCGCCGGGCCCACGAGGTGTCGATCGACGACGCCCCGGTCGTGCTGACCCGCAAGGAGTTCGAGCTGTTGGAGTACCTCGCCCGCAACGCCGGCGCGGTCGTGTCCAAGCGGGAGCTGCTCGCCGAGGTGTGGGACCAACCGAGCGGTGGCGGTGAGCGGACGGTGGACGTCCACCTGTCGTGGCTGCGCGGCAAGCTCGGCGAGTCCGCGAGCGACCCGGTGTACCTGCACACCGTTCGGGGCGTCGGTGTTCGGCTGACCGCTCCGGAGTGAGCATGCGGCGCCGGTTGGCGATCACCGTCTTCGCGGCGACCGCGATGGTCGTGATCGCCTTCGTGCTGCCGCTCGGCTACCTCGTGCGACGCGTCGCGGAGGACCGGGCGATCAACGCCGCCACCGCCCGGGCGCGCGCGATCGGCCCGATCCTCGCCGGTCAGGGCGCGGCCGAGGTGCGCGAGGCGGTCGCGAGCGCCCGCGCGGAGGGCTCGGAGCCGATCACGGTCGTGTTGCCCGACGGCGAGCACGTCGGATCGACGCGTCCCGTCGATCCGGCCGCCCTGCGCCTCGCGCGCCGCGGTGACGCCTTCGTCCGTCGCCTCGACGGGGGCGTCGACGTCTACCAGCCCGTCGTCACCGCCGGCGGCAGCACCGGCGTCGTCGTGGTCCACGTGTCCGCGGGCCGTATGCACGACGGCGTCCTGACGTCCTGGCTCGTGCTGGGCGGGCTCGGGCTCGTGCTCTCCTCGGGCGCGCTCGTGCTCGCCGACCGCATCGCCCGGTCGGCGACGCGTCCGCTCGCGGACGTGGCGACCGTGGCCCGCCGGCTCGCGTCGGGCGAGGAGGACGCGCTGCGCCACGGGCGCCGGACCGCCCGAGGTGCGGGCGGTCGCCCACGCGCTCAACCTGCTGGCCGACCGCGTCGACGAGCTGCGCGCCGCCGACCGCGAGCAGCTGGCGGACCTCTCACACGACCTGCGAACGCCGATCACCGCGCTGCGACTCGACGTCGAGCTCCTCGGCTCGTCGGCCGACCGGGACCGGTTGGTCGGCGACGTCGAACGCCTGGAGGCCGCGGTGAGCGGCCTCATCGCGACGGCGCGGCACGGCCGCGGTGCGACGAGCGATTCCGGTCCCGCCGATCTCGCCGCGATCACGCGGGCCCGACTGTCGTTCTGGTCGGTCGCCGCCGGAGAGCGGACGCGGCTGTTCGCGGTGGCGGTGCCGTCGGAGCCGGTCTGGGTCGGCGCCGCGCCCGGCGCGCTCACCGCGGTGGTGGACGCGCTCGGTGTCGAACGCGGTGCGGCACACTCCGAGCGACACCGCGATCTCGGTGTCGCTCGTGCGGAGCGGCCGCTGGGCCGAGCTCGTGGTGGACGACGCCGGGCCCGGGTTCCCGTCGCCGGCGGTGGTCGAGCGCGGCGTGCGCGGTCGCGAGGGGTCGGGGACGGGTCTCGGCCTCGACATCGCCCGCCGGACCGCGACCGCGGCGGGGGGCCGTCTCACGATCGGGCGCGCGTGTCGCTGGGCGGCGCGGTGGGTCGCGATGCACCTTCCCGTCGTTCCCGCCCCGGGGGCCCGCCCCCGTGGACAGGCGAACATACGTTCGCTACCGTGATCCGTCCCGCGAGCGGCGGGCCGGATGGGAGCGCAGCGAGATGGTGGGTCACGGGTACGCGGAGCTGCACTGCCACACGAACTTCTCCTTCCTCGACGGCGCCAGCCATCCCGAGGAGCTGGTGGAGGAGGCGCACCGTCTCGGCCTGACCGGGCTCGCCGTCACCGACCACGACGGCCTCTACGGCGCGGTCCGCATGGCCGAGGCCGCCCGTCCCCTGGGCCTGCCCACCGTGTTCGGTGCCGAGCTCACGCTCGGAGGTGCGAGCGCGACCGGTGCCGGTCGGGCCGACACGCTGGGGGAGCACGTGCTGATCCTCGCGGCGGGCCCGGCCGGGTACGCGGCGCTCGCCCGCACGATCAGCGCCGCGCAGCTGCGCGGGGAGAAGGGCGCCCCGCACCTCGGCGTCGACGAGCTCCTCGGCGCGGCCGCGTGCGGCGGCCGGGAGCTGGTTCACCGCCACCGGGTGCCGGAAGGGGGTGGTCCCCGCGGCGTTGGTGCGCGACGGACCCGCGGCGGCGCAGCACGTGCTCGAGCGGCTCGTCGCCGCGTTCGGGCGCGACCGCGTGCTCGTCGAGCTGTGGGACCACGACGATCCCCTGGACCGGCCGCGCAACGACGCGCTCGCCCGGCTCGCGATGCGCACCGGGACCGAGGTGATCGCCACGAACAACGTCCACTACGCCACTCCCGACCGGCGGCGGCTCGCGACCGCGCTCGCCGCGATCCGGTCGCGTCGCAGCCTCGACGAGCTCGACGGCTGGTTGCCCGCGACCCCGTTCGCACATCTGCGCAGCGCGGGAGAGCAGCTCCGCCGGTTCGCGCGGTACCCGGGTGCGGTGGAGCGCACCGTCGACATCGCGGCCGAGTGCGCGTTCGACCTGAAGATCGCGGTGCCGAACCTGCCCGAGTACCCGGTGCCGGAGGGGCACACCGACATGAGCTGGCTGCGCGAGCTCACCCGGCGCGGCGCGTCGGTGTACTACCCGTCCACCCATCCCCACCACGAGCGGGCGATGCATCAGATCGAGCACGAGCTCGGGGTGATCGAGCAGCTCGGGTTCCCCGGGTACTTCCTCCTGCTGCACGACATCGTGGACTTCTGCCGGCGCGAGGACATCTACTGCCAGGGGCGGGGCAGCGCGGCGAACAGCGCGGTCTGCTACGCGCTCGGGGTGACCAAGGCCGACGCGGTGACGCTCGGCCTGCTCTTCGAGCGGTTCCTCTCCACCGAGCGCGACGGTCCGCCCGACATCGACCTCGACATCGAGCACCAGCGGCGCGAGGAGGTGATCCAGTACGTGTACGGGAAGTACGGGCGCGACCGTGCCGCGCAGGTCGCGAACGTGATCACCTACCGGCCGCGCTCGGCGCTGCGCGAGATGGCCAAGGTCGCGGGGCTCTCGCCCGGCCACGCGGACGCGCTGACCCGTTGGATCGACCGCTGGCGCTCGCGGGAGGGCGCCTTCGACGACTTCCGCAGCAGCGTCGACGCGCCGCCGGTGCCCGAGCTCGTCCTCGAGCTGGCCGACGCGGTGCAGGACTTCCCCCGTCATCTCGGGATCCACTCGGGCGGGATGGTGATGGCCGACCGACCGCTCGTCGAGTGCTGTCCGGTGGAGTGGGCGCGGATGGAGAACCGCTCGGTCCTGCAGTGGGACAAGGACGACTGCGCGGCCGCCGGGCTCGTGAAGTTCGACCTGCTCGGCCTCGGGATGCTCACGATGCTGCACCTCGCCGTCGACCTCGTCCGCGAGCACGAGGGCCTCGAGATCGATCTCGCCACGATCCCGCAGGAGCCCGCGGTGTACGAGCTGCTGAGCGCGGCCGACACCATCGGTGTCTTCCAGGTGGAGAGCCGCGGCAGATGGCCACGCTGCCCCGGCTGCGACCCGAGACCTTCTACGACCTGGTGGTGGAGGTCGCGCTGATCCGGCCGGGACCGATCCAGGGCGGGTCGGTGCACCCGTACCTGCGACGGCGCAACGGGGAGGAGGAGGTCACCTACCCGCACCCGATCCTCGAACCGTGCCTGCGCAAGACCCTCGGGGTGCCGCTGTTCCAGGAGCAGCTGATGCAGATGGCGATCGACGCGGCCGGCTTCAGCGTGGGGGAGGCCGACCAGCTCCGCCAGGCCATGGGGTCGAAGCGGTCCAAGGCGCGGATGGCCCGCCTGCGCGGCCGGTTGATGGAGGGGATGGCCGAGCGCGGGATCACCGGCGCGACCGCGGACGAGATCGCCCACAAGCTGGAGGCGTTCGCCAGCTTCGGGTTCCCCGAGAGCCACTCGGTGTCCTTCGCCTACCTCGTGTACGCGAGCAGCTGGATCAAGCTGCACCATCCGGCCGAGTTCGTGTGCGCGCTGCTCAACGCGCAGCCGATGGGCTTCTACTCGCCGCACACGCTGGTGCGCGACGCGCGCCGCCACGGGGTCGAGGTGCTCGGCCCGTGCGTCGAGCGCTCGCGCCGCGACTGCACGCTCGAGCCGCGCTCGGCCACGGCCGGACCGATCGGCCACCCCCAGGCCGGCTGGCACGCGGACCCGTCGGTCCGCGCCACCCGCATCGGGCTTCGGTACGTGCGCGGGTTGCGCGGCGCGCTGCTGGACCGCATCGACGAGGAGCGCGCCCGCGAGCCCTTCGCCGGCCTCGAGGACTTCGCCCGCCGGACCGAGGCCCCCGTCGACGCGCTCGAGGCCCTCGCCACCGCCGGTGCGTTCGCCTGCTTCGACGTCGACCGCCGCGCCGGGCTGTGGGCCGCCGGTGCGTTGCGCGACGCGCTGCCCGGGCCACCTGCCCCACACCGCGGTGGGAGTGGAGGCCCCCGCGCTGCCGGGGATGAACGAGGTCGAGGAGACCGCCGCCGACCTCTGGGCCACCGGGATGTCGCCCGGCCGCCACCCCACCGAGTTCCTCCGAGCCGAGCTGAGCGCCCGCGGGGTCGTGACCTCGGCGGCGCTGCGGGCGCTGGAACCCCGGTCGGTGGTGGAGGTCGCCGGGATCGTGACCCACCGCCAGCAGCCCGAGACCGCCAAGGGCACCGTGTTCCTCAACCTCGAGGACGAGACCGGCCTCACCAACGTCATCTGCCCACCCGGGGTGTGGAAGCGCTACCGCAAGGTCGCCCGCACGTCGCCCGCGCTGCGTGTGCGGGGCGTGCTCGAACGCCACCAGGGCGTGATCAACCTCCTCGCCCAACGGATCGAGACCCTCCCGCTCGGCCTCGCCGACGCGCTGCGCTCGCGCGACTTCCGCTGACGTCCACGACCCGCTCGCGGCCGCTCACGCCGTCGCGAGCACTGGCGGCCCACGTCCCGCCCGCGTTGCGCTCGGCACCCCCTGCTGCTCGTACTCCTCCCGGGTGACCAGCCGCTGCCGGCCCACGGGGCCGATCCGGCGCAGGTCGTACCGGGTCTTCCGGTCGTGGTGGTGGTGACACAGGCTCCCGAGATTCGCGAGCTCGGAGCGGCCGCCGGCCGCGACCGGGACGTTGTGGTCGATCTCCAGGTGCCGCTCCACCTCGCAGCCGCCGATCACACAGACGCGGTCGCGCGCCTCGATGGCGGTGCGCAGCCGCGTGGGAATCGTGCGCCCCGGGTGCGACACGCGGTGACGTCGGTCCCGTCGACGACGAGTGCACGGAGGATCGAGTCCGACGCGAGCCGGTGGGCGACCGCGACCGGAACGGGACCGGCGCCCTGGATCTCGCAGCGCTCGCCGGGTTCGCTCCACCCGCGTTCGTACGCGGCCTTGGTCACGTGCACCACCACCATCGCGAGTGGACGCGAGCCGCGCGGTCCGCACGCCGGTCCCGACGGCGCTCGCCGACGACGCGCAGAGCCGGCCGAGCGCGTCGAACGCCGTGGCGTCGGGATGCTCGGGTCGCCCACTGGCGCGGTGCTCCTCGAAGAGCGTCCGCTCGAACGGCTCGAGCGCCGCCATGATCAGGGCGGTCCGGTCGAGGGGCCCGCGGATGTCGATGCAGCCCGAGCCGTCGACGAGCCTGCGATGCCGCAGGGTTCGGTTCGCCCGGATCCGCTCGTAGCGCTCGATCTCCTCCTCGTGCGAGGTGGCGGCTGCGACCACACGGTCGCACTCGGTCCGCAGGCCCTTCATCCCGGCAGTGCGGGCACAGTCGAGGAGCTCGAGCTCGGACGAGGGATCCGCCTGCGCGGCGCCGCTCACGGCGTCGGCCTGCGCAGGGGAGAGGGTGCCGGAGCGGAGGGTCTCGGCGGTGGCGGGCAGCTCCCGCAACCGGCGGGCGGTGTCGGAAGCGGCGCGCGCTGCGCCGATCGTCGATCCGCCGATCGAGGCCAGCCAGGACGGGAGGTCCCGAAAGGAGCCGTCGCCCACCCAGGCGCCGGTCTGGTCGAGCCGCCCGAGCGTGAGCAGCTTGCCCGCAGCTGCGCACTTCTCCAGCGTGACGAACCGCTCGACGGCGATGCGCGCGTCGGGCCCGGTCAGCTCCTCGGGTTCGAGCTCGTCGAGCAGACGGCGCGCGCCGTCGACGAGTCGTTCGAGTCGCACCAATGCATCCGACACGCTGTCCACCTCCTCGCGGCGCGAGATCACGTCATGACCGAGGGGGAAGAGGTGGTGGTACGGGGAAGTACGTTCACCGTATACGAACGTACGTTCGATATCAAGTGGAGATGTTCGCGGTCTAGCGACATCACGCCTGGGTGGGCGCGGAGATGGCGCCAGGCGGGCGACAGAACGCACTGCGGATCGGGCATTCTGTGCGCGTGGAGAAACATCCCGTGACAGAGCTGAAGCACGTCTACAGCGGCAAGGTCCGCGACATCTACGACGCCGGTGACGGCAACCTGCTGTTCGTCGCGTCTGACCGTCTCAGCGTGTTCGACGTCGTGCTCGGTGAGACGGTGCCCGAGAAGGGCCGAGCGCTCACCGCGATTTCGGCGTTCTGGTTCGACGAACTGGCCGGTGTGCTGCCCAACCACGTGGTCGACCAGTTCCCGGACGTGCCCGACGAGTGGAAGGGACGGGCCACACTCGCCCGCCGCGCTGACATGCTCAAGATCGAGTGCATCGTGCGCGGTTACCTGTCGGGTAGCGCGTGGCAGGAGTACAAGAGGAGCGGGATGGTGAACGGCATGCCGCTGCCCGCCGGTATGCAGGAGAGCGAGCAGCTCCCTACGCCCGTGTTCACGCCATCGACCAAGGCCGAGCAGGGCCAGCACGACGAGAACATCAACTTCGAGGACGCAGCGGCCATCGTCGGCCGGGAAACGTTCGACCTGGCGCGCGACGTGTCGGTCGAGCTGTACCGCATGGCCTCAGAGCTCGCGCTGACCAAGGGCATCGTGATCGCCGACACCAAGTTCGAGCTCGGCTTCATCGACGGCGAGCTGCACATCTGCGACGAGGCTCTGACGATGGACTCGTCGCGGTTCTGGCCTGCCGACGAGGTCACGCTGGGCGCTACCCCGCCCAGTTTCGACAAGCAACCCGTGCGCGACTACGCCGCCTCACTCGGTTGGGACAAGACAGCGCCCGCGCCGCAAATGCCCGACGACGTCATCGCCGCTACCAGCGCCCGCTACGTCGAGGCGTACGAGAACATCACCGGTCTGCAGTTCTCGGATTGGCCTGGCTGATGGCTCTCGCCCTTCCGCGAGCTGACCCGCCGACACGGATCCAATCGGCGTTCGCTGTTGGGTGACATCAAGCCACGCCCTGGGTGCGTGAGGGGGCGCCGCGCCAGCCTCCGAGCGCGAGGCGACGAGCGCTCCTCGACGATCCTGGCGTCGCCCGGGGCCTCAGTGCGTGGTGTAGTCGATCGGGGCGGCGCCCCCGACGCCGACGGCGAAGCAGAAGCAGTGGATCGGGACGTCGCCGGTCGTGCGCAGGCTGTGCACCTCGTCGGGCGGGATGTAGACGAGGTCACCCGGCGCCACCGGCCGCTCCTCGCCGCCGATCACCATGGTCCCGGTCCCCGTCATCACGAAGTAGAACTCGTGCGTCGGGTGCGAGTGCGGGAACACCTCGCCGCCGACCGCGACCTCGAACTCGTTCGCCAGCTCGAGGTACCCGCCGTCGGTGAGATCGAGCATCTCCCGCGGCCGGATCAGCCACCACACCGGCACCGTGCCGTTGTGCTCCACTTCGGGCTCGACCTCGGCCACGTTGCGCACGTCCATCACGACCTCCTCGTCCGGCCCATCATGCCCGGCGCGGGTCGGGACCGCGCCGGTCAGGACCGGCGCAGGACGGTCCGGCGGTGGGTCCAGGTGAACAGTCCTCGCGTCGGGTCCCGGGCCGCACCCGAGGTCGGCGATCCGAGTCGGGCCGACCGCGAGCTTCGCCGGCGTTCGCGGCGCACGTCACGCCTGGCGTGACACCCATGGCAAACGCGGAGAGAGGCATGGGGTCAGAGCATGCGGTGACGGTCCGGGGACGCGTCGGGGCGGAAGAACTCGTAGCGGCCGCGGCCCCGCTCCTTGGCGCGGTACATCGCGGCGTCGGCGTTGCGGATGAGCGCGTCGGGGTCGTCGTCCGGGCCCGCGGCGGTCGCGATCCCGATGCTGGCGCCGACCTGCGCGGGCTCGCCACCGACGTGGATCGGCGCCGTGAGCCGCGTCGAGGATGCGCTGGGCCAGCTCGTGGAGCTCACCCCGGTCGGACACGTGTTGGAGGAGGACGACGAACTCGTCGCCGCCGAAGCGCGCGACGACGTCGTGGGCCCGGACCGCGTTGCGGAGCCGGGCGGCGGCGTTCACGAGCAGCACGTCACCGCGGTCGTGGCCGAGGACGTCGTTGACGAGCTTGAAGCCGTCGAGGTCCACGAACATCAGCGCGACCGTGCCGGTGCGATGGCCCTGGCCGAGCCGCGCCAGCGCCTCGATCAGCGATTCGAGCAGGCGGCGGCGGTTCGGGAGCCCGGTCAGCGGGTCGTGCGTCGCCTGCCGCGCCAGGGCCGACTCGGCCTGCTTGAGGTTGGTGATGTCGAGCGTCGACGCGAACGCGACCGGGGCGCTCAGGCCGCCGCCGAAGATGGGCACGCCCTGGAACGTCATCCACTGCTCGGCGTCGGATCCGACGAGCCGCACGTCCGCGGAGCCGGCGCGCCCGTCGGCGAGCTCGGCGAAGGCCCGGCGCAGATCGTCGTGGCTGGCCTCGTCCACGTTCACGAGCATGGAGTCGACGGAGCCACCCGTCACGGTCGCACCGAGCAGCCGGCGCCCCTCGGCGTTGGCGTAGGTGACGACGAAGCCCCGCCCGAGCTCGAAGATCCCGACGGGTGCGCTGTCGGCGAGCATGCGGAACCGTCGCTCGCTGACGGCGGTGGCCCGGTGCGCGCGCTGGTTCTGGTGCACGAGGTTCACGAAGCGGGCGACGACCCCGATCGCGAGCAGCGTCGAGCACGTCCCGATCATGATCATGCCGTCGGTGGTCGTGAGGTCACCGGTGACCGCGACGAGCGGGCCGGTGAGCAGCGCGACGCCCATCAGCACGGAACGGGCCACGTGGTCGCTCGACGCGTCGGGGGGCACGCTCTCGGTCCGGATCTCGCGGGTGGCGAGGAGCCCGGCCAGGCCGATGAGCAGGTAGCCGAGGGCGTGCAGCGGGTCCGAGAATCCCGACCAGTCCATCTCGCTCCGTTGCGCCGCGAGCACGACGAGGTCGGCCGCGAGCGTGACCGCGAGTCCGGCGCCGATGGCACGCAGCGCGCCCGAGCGCCGGCCCGGGGTCAGCGCGATCCAGGCGAGGATGGCGACGAGCAACCCGTCCTGCCAGGGTGACGCGACGAGGATGATCCAGCGGTCGAGCGGCATGGACGCGGTCGGGAGCGGCGCGATGAACCCGACCCACAACGCGAGCACCGTCGCGGTCCCGAGCACGAATGCATCGAGCGCGGCGGTGCGGCTCGCCGGGTCCGAGCCGATCCGGGCGAAGCCGGCGAAGCCGATGGCGAAGGCGACGTAGCCGGCGAGGATCATCCCGTCGGCCCAGGTCGGCACGGCCACGCCGCGGGTCGTGGCGAAGCCGCCGACCGCGGAGCCGCCGGCCCAGAGCGCGACCCCGGCCGCGAAGCACAGCCACGGGTTGGTGCCGATCCGCGTCGAGCGACGCATGCCGGCGAGCAGTCCCGCCACCGCGAGCGCTCCTATCCCGGCCCGCAGCAGGATCGCCACTCGCGGCTCGGCCACCGTCGACAACGTGAGCGCGACGGCTCCGGGCACGAGGTAGCCCGCGAGGAGCGTCCACGCCGATGCGCGCGGCGCCAGGGACGGAGGAGAGATCGCCGTCATCTCGGGCACCATCGACCGATTCGTACACCTCCAGTAGAGGGAATCCGGCGAGGTCGGACATTCCGGCGCTACCGTCCCGGAGTGTCCGCCGAGAACGCTCCTGCCGGCGCCGTGACGACCCTCCCGTCCCGTCCCGAGACCGCGGCGAGCGGCCTGACCGCGGCGGCCGTGGCCGAGCGGATGGCGGCCGGCGAGGTGAACGACGCCGGGGAGCGGACGAGCCGGACCCTCGGCGAGATCGCCCGGGCGAACATCCTCACCCGCTTCAACGCCATCCTCGGCACGATGCTCGGGCTGATCCTGGTGTTCGGCTCGCCCGCCGACGGCCTCTTCGGGATCGTGATCGTCCTGAACTCGCTCGTCGGGATCGTCCAGGAGGTGCGGGCGAAGCGGACCCTCGACCGGCTCGCCGTCCTCAACGCACCGATCGCCCGGGTGGTGCGCGACGGCGAGGTCGCCGAGATCGCCGTCGAGGAGGTGGTCCTCGACGACCTGCTCGAGCTCCGGGCCGGCGACCAGGTGCCCGCCGACGGGGTCGTCACCGCGGCGACCGGTCTCGACCTCGACGAGTCGCTCCTCACCGGGGAGGCCGACGCGATGGCCAAGCGCCCGGGCGACCAGGTCCTCTCGGGCAGCTTCGTGGTCGCGGGATCGGGCCGGATGCAGGCGACGGCGATCGGCGCCGACGCCTACGCGCGGAAGCTCGCGACCGAGGCCCGCCGATTCGCGATCACGAGGTCCGAGCTGATGGAGGGCATCAACACGATCCTCCGGTTCGTCACCTGGTTGATCCTCGGGGTCGCCCCCATCCTCTTCTGGCGTGAGCTCCAGGACGGCAGCATCCCCTCGGCCATCACCGGCGCGGTCGCGGGGGTCGTCGGGATGGTCCCCGAGGGGCTGGTGCTCCTCACCTCGCTCGCGTTCGGCGTTGCCGCCGTCGCCCTCGCCCGGCGTCAGGTGCTGGTCCAGGAGCTGCCCGCGGTCGAGGGGCTCGCGCGCGTCGACGTCGTGTGCCTCGACAAGACCGGCACGCTCACCGAGGGCACCATCGTGTTCGACCGGATCCAACCGCTCGGGACCCACGCGGAGTCGGAGGCCGCGACCGCGCTCGGCGCCCTCGCGGCCGACGAGAACGCGAACGCGACGCTCGAGGCGCTCGCGACCGCCCTCGCCGACCCGGGATGGACCCGCACCGACGCGGTGCCCTTCTCCTCCGCCCGCAAGTGGAGCGCGGCGGCCTTTGCCGGCGAGGGCAGCTGGGTGATCGGCGCGCCGGAGATGGTCTGGCTCGACGCGGCGAGCGTGGTCCGCCGCCGCGCCGACGAGCTGGCCGCGACGGGCAACCGCACGTTGCTGCTCGCGCACACCGAGGGTTCCCTCACCGGCGAGACGCTGCCCCCGGACCTGGATCCCGTCGCCCTGGTCCTCTTCGAGGAGCAGGTGCGCCCCGACGCGGCCGAGACGCTCGACTACTTCCGCGAGCAGGGCGTCGCGCTCAAGGTCATCTCGGGGGACAACCCGCGGACCGTCGGGGCGGTCGCGCGTCGCGTCGGTCTCGACGCGGGGGATCCGGTCGACGCGCGCGAGCTCCCCGAAGACGTCGACGAGCTCGGCGCGGTGCTCGACGAGCACTCGGTCTTCGGCCGGGTGACGCCGCACCAGAAGCGGTCGATGGTCGCGGCGCTCCAACACCAGGGGCATGTCGTCGCCATGACCGGTGACGGCGTGAACGACGCACTCGCGCTGAAGGACGCCGACATCGGTGTGGCGATGGGCTCGGGCGCGGCGGCGACGCGCTCGGTCGCTCAGCTGGTGCTGCTCGACGGGAAGTTCGCGACCCTCCCCGGTGTGGTCGCCGAAGGTCGACGGGTGACGGCGAACATCGAGCGCTCGTCGAACCTGTTCCTCACCAAGACGGTCTACGCGGCGCTCTTCTCGGTGCTGACCGTGCTGAGCGGATGGCCGTACCCATTCCTGCCCCGGCACTTCACCGTGATCAGCTCGCTCACCATCGGCATCCCCGGCTTCTTCCTCGCGCTCGGGCCGAACACGCGCCGGTACGTTCCGGGCTTCGTCGGCCGGGTGCTGCGCTTCTCGCTTCCCTGCGGGCTCATCGCCGGCGTCGTGACGTACACGGCCTACGCACTGGCGCGGGCGGACGGCGCGACGAGTCGCGAGGCGCGCACCGTGGCCTTCATCGTGCTCCTGATCCTCGGGCTGTGGGTCCTCGTGCAGCTCGCGCGTCCGTTCACGGTGTTCAGGGCCGTGCTGGTCGCTGCGATGGTCGGGTGTGCGGCGATCGTGTTCGCCATTCCCCCGGTGCGCGACGTCGGCAACCTCGATCTCCCGGGGTCGGACTACCTGGCCCTCGCGCTCGGCGCTGCACTCGTCGGCGGGACCGGGATCGAGCTCGTCGCGAGGATCCGGGGCTCTCGCTCGGCCGCCGGCGATGCCGCGTCGGCCGACGGGACCAGCACGGACGGCGCCGACCGGGTGCCGACGACCTGACCGAGCCTACGCGTGGATCTCGATCGTCACCCTTCCCGACGGGTGGATCGAGCAGAAGCCCTGGATGATGCCCGGCTCGGTGAAGGTCTGCGTGAGCGTGGAGTTCCGGTCGACGATGTAGGGACCGACCTCCGCGACCCGAACGTCGTCGTTCTCGATGACGAGCTGATCGCCGACGTGGACGTCCAGTCGCGCCGGGAAGACGTAGAGCTTCTCGCCGGCCTCGATCTGAGCGCCGGTACCCGGCGGCACCGTGTACGACCAGACCTTCGGCTCGGAGCTGCCCGAGCCCTGGGTGGCGACGACCATGAGCAGCCCGCCCGCCGTCAGACAGCCGACGAAGGCGAGCACGAACCAGATCGGTCGCACACCGCGCGCCGGTGCGGCGTCGGTCGTGACCGGTGGGGGCTCCGGGATCGTCACGAGTCCGTGCTCCTCGCTCATGACGGGAGGGCGATGAACGTCGTCGTCATGCCGATGAAGCCGTTGTAGCTCTCGGCGTGGGGGATGATGTGGCAGTGGAACGCCCACACGCCGAACGGTGCGAACGGCGTCTGCTTCAGGTTGTCGAGGTTGTCGGCGGTCGGTCGGATCAGCACGGTCCAGCGCTCACCCGGGGCGACGAGCACCGTGTCCTCGAGCTGGGGGTTCGCCAGCGGCTCGCCGTCCTTGGCGATGACGAGCTGCGGCATGCCGTGCAGGTGCATCGGGTGCACCGTGTTGCCCTCGTTCATGTAGGTGAGCTGGACCCACTTGCCGACCGGAGCGACCACGGGCGACGTGCCGGGGAAGGCCTTGCCGTTGAGCGCCAGTCCGATGGTCCCCGCGTCGTTCAGCATCATCACGTAGGGCGTGTCCGCGGCCGGGAACTGGTCGGCGCGCGCGTAGTCCGACGGGACCGGCATGGAGCCGACGATGAACGCGCCGGCCATGCCGTCGGCGATCTGCGTCTCGGCGTGGTAGTGCGAGTGGTACATGCCCTCCTGGGGCCGGTCCGACGCCGTGAAGCGGTAGGTGAAGGTCTTGCCGGTCTTGATCGGGTCCTGGGTCAGGTACGGCACGCCGTCCATGCCGACCGGCGTGTCGACGCCGTGGAAGTGCACGGACGTGTACTCCGGCGTGTGATTCGTGACCTCGATGGCCACCTTGTCGCCGGGATCGACGTGCATCGTCGGCCCGGGCACCATCCCGTCGTAGGTGTACACGCTCACGACGTTGCCGGGTGAGACCTCCCAGTCCACGACCTTGGCCTCGAGCTTGAACAGCTTCGTGCCGTCGGGCTGGATCTCGGGGGTGAGGACCGGCGGGCCGAGGAGCGGGTTGCCGCCGAGGGCCTTGTACTCCTTGCCGTAGCTGGTGTCGGGCTCGTAGAGCGACGGGTCGATCTGACCGGTCTTCACGTAGTGGTCGACGATCTTGCCGAGCTGGGTCGCGTAGGTCGTGACGCCCTGGCCCTGGGTCTTGTCGTTCTCGGCGTTGGTGGCGAGCAACTCCTGGGGGCTCAGGCCCGTCGAGCCGGACTTCGCGGTCTGGACCGCGCCGCCGCTGCCGATGATCAGCGTGCCGCGCATACCGGCGGACTCGTGACCGGGGATCGTGCAGTAGATCTTGTACGAGCCCTTCTTGAGCCCCGTCAGGGCGAGGCTCACGGACTCGCCCGGCGAGATGTTCTTCGTCGCCTTGTCGGTACCCTCGATGGCGAGGTTGTGCGGCATGGTGCCGTCGTTCTTGACCGTGACCTCGCTGTCGGGCGAGGCGGTCAGCGTGGCCGGGTCGATCTTGTACTCGGAGAGTCCGATCTGAGCACCCGTCCCGCCGGTGCCGCCGCCGCCGGAGCCCGAGTCGCGGGTGGCCGCGATGGCGAGGGACGAGAAGGCGAGCAGCACCGCGAGGAACGCGAACGCTGCGGCCGCCGCCCCGAATGCTTCCCGGTCACTCTTCTTGAACAGGCCCACGTCGAGTCCTCTCTGAGTCGGGGTGAGACGCGCGCGGTCTCACGGCGACGATCAGACCATGGGCGTCCACGCGGTGCAGTGCCGAAAGTCCCTCTCGCCCGGTGGCGCGGGTCACGTCGGACCGCGCGTGCCGCGCACGACGAAGGCGCCCCGGAGGGCGCCTTCGTGCGGGGGAGCGGGTGGGTCAAGCGGAGGCGCCGGCCCGGGTGATCCCGCAGGCCTTCGCCGCGTCGCGCAGCGCCTGGACCTTCTCCTTGGTGAGCGGCCGGATCGGCCGGCTGATGCCCTGGTCCTGGAGGCACTGCCTCTGCTCGGCGGTGAGCTTCACGTGGTGGCGCACCGGGAGCGTGATGTCGCAGACCTTGGCCGCGTCCTTGAGTGCTGCGACCTTCTCCTTGGTGAGGGGTCGGATCGGGCGGGTGATGCCGTGGTCGGCCAGGCACTGCTTCTGCTCCGGCGTCAGGAGCCGGCGCACCGGCACCTTGATGTCGCAGGCCTTGGCCGCGTCCTCGAGTGCTGCGACCTTCTCCTTGGTGAGGGGTCGGATCGGGCGGGTGATGCCGTGGTCGGCCAGGCACTGGCGCGCCTCGGCGCTCAGGTGGGGCCGGTGGCGGGCGGTGGTCCCGCTGTCGGCGGCGCCGGCGGGGGCGCCGACCGCGACCGTGGCGACGGTGAGGGCGACGCAGCCGAGGCCGGTGCCGACGATGCGGCGGAGGGTGGATCGCATCCGAGTGCTCCTTGGATAGGGGATGAACGATGTCATGGTCGCCCGGCGAGGTGCGACCCCGGTCAGGGGAGTGTCAGGGGTGTGTGAAGCCGGCCGGCACCGATCGGGACCTTGGTCCCGCCCGGGTCGGGGAGCGCGACCCTCCCTGCCCGCTCGTCGCCGGCGCATCCTCGGGGACCGACGACCGAGGAGATCCGTCATGCGTGTGCTCGTCAGCGAGGCCAATCCGGATGCGGCGGCCGCCGTCGTGGAGCAGCTCGCCGAGGCGGGCCACGACGTGGTCCGGTGTCACGCCGAGGGCGCGCCCGCGTTCCCGTGCAGCGGGCTCGCCGGCGCGGGCTGTCCCGTCGAGGACGGCGTGGACGTCGCGGTGACCGTCCGCACGCACCCCCGTTCGACGCCTGCTCCGACCGAGGACGGTGTCATCTGCGCGTTGCGCCGGCGCGTGCCGGTCGTGGTCGCGGGCCGCACGCTGTTCCAGCCGTTCTCGGGCTTCGACGTGACCGAGGTCGACGTGGACGGCGACATCGTCGCCGTGGTCGAGGGCGTTGCCACCGACCGCCGCCCGCAGCACGAAGCCGTCGCTCGACCGTTGCTCGAGGAGGTGCTCGCGCGTGGCGGGGTCGAGGGGCCGGCGCAGGTCGTGGTGACGCGCTCGCGGACCGGGTTGAGGGTCCACCTGCTCGTGCCGCCGTCGACCCCGGCGGCGCTGCGTTCGCAGGCGTCGGTGCGCGTCGTCGGGGGCGTGCGCGCCTACGACCCGGCTGCGCCCCAGATCGACGTGTCCGTGGGCGAGCTCGCCGGGCGCGCTACGGCGCCGGTGCCGGCGGAGTGACCGCGGGCGCGGTCGTGGTCGGCGGCGGGGGGCCCGTGCCCCGAGCGACCTTCGCCTTCGCCATCGAGTAGCGCTCGACGTAGCGCTCGCGCCGGTCGGCTTGCCCCGGCCGGCTGATGATCCTGAAGTTCTCCACCACGTAGCCGGTGGAGCCGTGGCTCAGCTCCTTCTCGGTGCCGACGGGCAGTGACGGGTCGTCGACGTAGGTGGTCTCGATGGGGATGGTCTGGAGGATGTTCGGACCCTCGGCCCGGCAGCTGCGGCCCTCCTTGTTGCCGTAGAGCGAGATCGTCACCGAGGTCGAGCCGGCCGACGCCCGCATCAGCACCCCCGCGCTCGAGTCGTTGCGGAACTGGTTGTCGATCGACGGGTAGTTGAGCGTGGCCTCCCGCCCCATCGGGTACCGCGAGATGTAGAGCGCGTGCACGGTGTGGGTCACGTCCTGGTAGCAGCCGAAGAACGATGCGTTGTACAGCGTCGTGGAGACCTGGCTCACGCCGCCGCCGACCGAGTCCTCGAACTCGAGGTTGGCGCCGATGCCCGGTGCGAGCGCGTAGCCCTTGGCCACGGTGCGCGGGCCGAGCGCGGTGTTGAGGCTGAAGGTCTCGCCCGGTTGCAGGACGGTGCCGTTGATCGTGGCCGCGGCGCGCTGGATGTTGTTCACCCGGGGCTGGCAGCAGGGATAGCTCGTCGTGTAGCTCGACACGAGCTCGGTGATGTTCAGCTTCTGCGCCCAGGCGGTGGAGTGCGCCGGCTCGGAGGCGCGGATCGCCGCGGTCGTGCTGTGGCTCCCGCGTGCGATCGCCGACGCGACCGGGCCCAGCCTGACCGCGACGCCCGGGACCGCGGGGACGACCGAGACGCTCGTGCCGTCCACCGCGAACGCGGCGTCCCGGGGTGGGTGCTCCACGCCGGCCAGCGCGGGTGCGAGCACGAGCCGCAGCGCGGCCTCGTCGACGCGGAGGTGCAGCCGGGACTCGCTGATCTGGGTGCGGAGCGTCGTGGCGACCTGCTCCGGCGTCAGGGTCAGCGCGGCGTCGGCCGCGTGGACCACGACCGGCTGGCCGAGCACCCGCCGCGCGCGGGCCGCGGCGCGCTGGACCTCGACCAGATCGACGGCTGGTGTCGTCGGGCCGACGGTCAGCTCGCCGAGGTTGGAGGTCCCGGTGCCCAGGGCGCGCAGGATCCGGTGCTCGGTGTCGTCGCGGTTGATGCCGATGCCCGGACGGGGCCGGATCTCGGCGACCTCGGCGCCGTCGAAGCGCAGGCCGCCGTCCACGAGGCCACGACCGGTCTCGCCGACCCAGGCGTCGAGGACGGCCGCGAGCTCCGCGTGGTCGTAGCGGTACACGACGGGGACGTCGTCCGGTCGCAGCGCGCGTGCGAGCACGCCGGTCAGCGTGTCCAGCGGGTTCGCCGACCGCCCCTCGCGTCGCGCGGCCCGCACGGTCGCGGCCGCGTCGACGTGATATCCGATCGCGGCCGGGTCGAGCTCGAGCTCGTGCCGGCCGGCATGGGCGTGGAGCGTGCGGTGGGTGAGCCGCTCGCCGAGACGCTGGATCGCCGTGAGGGCCTCGACCTCGGACTGGCGGCCGAGATCGACGCCCGCGACCCGGACCCCGGGGAGGACGTCGCCCCGGTACGCGATCCGCTCGCCCAGCGCGGCCACGACGACGGCGAGCGCCCCGACCGCGACGATCAGCAGCACGAGTCCCGTGCGCTGTTCGCGCCAGAAGCCGCGCGAGGGCGGCGCGTCCGGGCGGATCGAGGGGCTCGAGGGTGCCGCGGACCGGTCGGTGGGGGGGAAGGTCGGTCGCCAAAGCTCCGGAAAGTACTGCAGCGGGGCGTCCGAGTCGCGGCGGAGCGGACCTGACCGCGGCCGGGACCGGCCGGTAGCCTCCGCGGTCCCGCCCCCGGAGGAGTGCCATGGCCATCGCCCTCGAAGATCGAACCGCCGCCGGACTCGCCGAGTTCACGCGGACCTGGCTGGCCGAGCAGCTCCCGGCCGGCTGGATGGAGGCCGTCGACCGCGGCGATCACGATGCGGTCGCCGCGCGGCGCGCCGGGCTCGACTACGACGACTGGTGTGTCCGCCTCGGCGAGGCGGGGCTGGCGACACCCACCTGGCCCGCCGAGTACGGCGCCGGGCTCTCGCTCACGCCGGGCGAGGCGAAGCACGTCAACGACGTGCTCGGGCACTACCAGGTCGCCCGGCCGTACAACATCATCGGGATCGGCATGGGCGGTCCGACGATCCTCGCCTGGGGCACGGAGGAGATGAAGCACCGCCTCCTCCGGCCGCTCGCGTGCAACCAGGAGATCTGGTGCCAGCTCTTCTCCGAGCCCGGCGCCGGGTCGGACGTCGCCGGACTCGCCACCCGGGCGGTGCGCGACGGTGACGAGTGGGTCGTGAACGGGCAGAAGGTGTGGACGACGCTCGCGCACGTCGCGCGGTGGGGGATGTTGCTCTGCCGGACCGACCCGGACGTTCCCAAGCACGGTGGGCTCTCGTACTTCGTGGTCGACATGCACCAGCCCGGGGTCGAGGTCCGGCCGCTCGTGCAGATCACGGGCGACGCCGAGTTCAACGAGGTGTTCTTCAACGACGCCACGGTGCGCGACGACTGGATGCTCGGACGCGAGGGAGACGGCTGGAAGGTCGCGATCACGACGCTGATGAACGAGCGGGTCTCCCTCTCGGGCGCGGGCTCGATCGGCGGCGAGGCCGTGGGCGGCAGCCCGGTCGACCGCCTCCTCGCGCAGGCGCGCGGGACCACGGACCCGATCGTGCGCCAGCAGCTCGCGCAGGCCTACATCGAGAGCCGGCTGATCCGGCTCAACAACGAGCGCGCCGCCGCCAAGCGCAAGAGTGGTGGCGAGGCCGGGCCCGAAGGCTCCATCACGAAGCTGATGCAGGCCGAGTTCAATCAGCGTCTGCAGAACCTGGCGGTGGGATCTGCGGGGTCGTCCGCGATCGCGTGGGAGGGAACCTCGCTCTCGAAGTCCCAGCGCGTCGGTCGCGGTCCCCAGCTCGACGAGGGCGCGGTGACCGCCTTCGGCTTCCTCCGCGCGCAGGCGAACACGATCGAGGGAGGGACCTCGGACGTGATGCGCAACATCCTCGGCGAGCGCGTGCTCGGCCTGCCCAAGGAGCCCGACGCCTCCCGGGAGCTGCCCTGGAGCGAGGTGCCGCGCTCGGGCTGAACGACCGGGTGCCCCGCCGGTTCCCGGTGCACCGGCCCGCGATCTGGGAGCATGAGCCCGTGGACACCCGGATCCGACGATTCCTCCGCCGGCGGGGCGCGACGCGTGACGACGTCGAGCGCGCGGAGCGCGAGCGGATGCTGACCCTGCTCACGATCGACCGGGTGCTCGTGCCCGGTCGACCCGAGCTCGATGCGCACGCGGTGTCCGAGCAGAGCGGCGTGTCCGACGAGACCGCGAAGCTCCTGTGGCGCGCGCTCGGGTTCCCCGACGTCCCCGACGGCGAAGCCGTGTTCACCCCTGAGTCGGTCGAGGTGCTGAAGCTCATCAACGCGCGCGTCGCGGGCTCGATCTTCATCGAGGACGACACCGACAGCCTGGTGACCCAGGTGCGCGCGATCGGCGCGGGACTCTCCCGTGTCGCCGAGGCGCTCTCGGACCAGATCGTGGAGTCGGTGGTGGCTGCCCAGGAGCTCGGCGCGAGCGACGAGGAGACCGCGGTCGCAGTGATGGACACCCTCGACTGGCCGCTCCTCGCGGCTCAACGACTACGCGCTGCGCGTCCAGGTGCGGGCGGCGGTGTGGCGCAAGCTCATGACCCCGGCGCCGTCGTCGGGCGAGCTGCCCCAGCTCGCGATCGGCTTCGTGGACCTCGTCGGCTACACCGCGATCAGCCAGGAGCTCGACGGGCGCGAGCTCGCCGCCCTCGTCGCCCGGTTCGAGAACGTGACCTACGACACCGTGGCCCAGCTCGGCGCGCGGCTCGTGAAGACGATCGGCGACGAGGTCATGTTCGTGGCCGAGAATCCCGAGATCGCGGTGCGCGTCGCCCTCGCGTTGACGGACCGGACCGGTGCCGACGACGTGCTCCCCCCGGCGCGGGCCGGGGTCTCCTTCGGCCCCGCACTCGCCCGGGAGGGCGACTACTACGGCTCGGTGGTCAATCTCGCCCACCGCCTGGTGGAGATCGCCCGGCCCGGTTCGGTGATCGTGAGCGCCGAGGTGGCGGCCGCGCTCGAAGCCAGCGGCGACGTGGCGTTCACCCGGTTGCGGAGCCGCAAGATCCGGGACATCGGCCGCGTCGAGATCTACCTCGCGACCCCGCAGGCGACGGCCGCGGGCGCACCGGCCCCCTGACGGCTCCGGGAGGCCGGGTAAGTTCTGCGGTGATGCCCGACGCTCCACTCTGCCTGCTCTCCATCCACGCCCATCCCGACGACGAGGCCTCGAAGGGCTCGGGGACCGTGGCGAAGTACGCGGCCGAGGGGATCCGCGGCGTGCTCGTGTGCTGCACCGGCGGCGAGGAGGGCGACATCCTCAACCCCGCGGTCGACACCCCCGAGGTGCGGGCCAACCTGGACGAGATCCGCATCGCGGAGCTCCGGGCCAGCGTCGACGCGATCGGCTACGAGTCGCTGCACCTGCTCGGGTACCGGGACTCGGGCATGCCCGAGACCGAGGCCAACGCCAACCCTGCGAACTTCGCCAACGCGCCGATGGACGAAGCGGTGGAGAAGGTGGTGCGGATCATCCGCGCCGAGCGGCCGCAGGTGATCATCACCTACGGGGACGACCGGAAGTTCTACCCCCACCCCGACCACGTCAAGGTCCACGACGTCTCCGGACCGGCGTTCGACGCCGCCGGAGATCCCGAGCGCTTCCCCGACGCCGGCGCACCGTGGCAGCCGTCGAAGCTCTACTACACCGGGTGGTCGGGCCGGCGCGTGCGCGCGTTGCACGAGGCCTTCCTCGCACGCGGTGAGGAGAGCCCGTACGCGCAGTGGTTCGAACGCGGCTTCGACGAGTCGGCCGACGACCGCTTCACCACCTTCATCGACGTCGGCGACTTCCTCGCCCACCGGCGCGCGGCATTGCTCGCGCACCGGACCCAGGTGGACCCGACCGGATTCTGGATGCGCCTGCCCGACGCGGTCGTGCGCACGGTGTTCCCGTGGGAGGAGTTCGCGCTCGCTCGTTCGCTCGTCGAGACGGGCGTGGAGGACGGTGAGCCCGAGGACGACCTCTTCGCCGGGCTCCGCGAACCGTCACGTCCCCGAACTTCGTGATCCCGAGGAGCGATCGATGGCCAAGTACCTGACGCAGGAGTGGTTGGACGAGACCCGCGCCATGGCCGCCGGTCAGCCCGACCGACCGGGCGCGTCGGCGCGCATGCAGTACGTCGTGACCGGCGGTCCCGAGGGCGACATCAAGTACTGGTGGCGGCTGGAGGACGGCAAGCTGCTGGAGAGCGGGCTGGGAACGCTCGATGACAGCGACTTCACCATGACCCTCTCCTACGAGGACTCGGCCAAGGTGCAACAGGGCGAGCTCGACGCGAACGCCGCGTTCATGCAGGGCCGGATGAAGGTGACCGGCAACATGGGCAAGCTGATGCAGCTGATGCCGCTCACGAACTCCCCCGAGTACCGCGCGCTCCAGGACGAGATCCGCGCGATCACCGAGTTCTAGGCGGCGCTCCCGGGTCAGGCGGTGCGCTGGAGCTCGCGCAGGGCGCGGAATCCGATGCGGACGACGCCCGCCCGCTCCAGCAGGTCCGCGAACGCGGCGTCCTGACAGAGCGTGGCGTGGTCCTCGACCCGTCCGGCCCAGTCCGGGTGCGACGACCGCAGCTCGTCGGACTCCACCGCCGGGTGCAGGTACATCTCGGTGACCCCGGGCCGGAGGTCGTAGAGCACCCGCTCGAGCGCGCGGCGTGCGCCGATCGGCGACCGCACGAAGTGGTCGGGGAACACGACGCCCTCCGCCGCGGCGAGGTCGCGGTAGGGGAAGCCGATCGGTCCCTGCCCGGACGCGCCGGCCATGCGGAGGGGAAGCGCGAAGTCGACCGCGAGCTCCAGGTAGACGTCGAAGAACTCCGGCCGCAGCTGCATGGTGCCCATGTGGCTGTCGAGGTGGCTCACGTCGAAGCCCCACACGATCGCCCGCTCGACCTGGGCGCGGCATTCCCGCCGCACCTCGTCGAGGTCGGCGTGGTCCCACACGTCCTCGATGGTGCGGGGGAACCCGCCGTCGCCGTCGAGCAGGCTCGGCGCGTGGGTGATGGGGCCCCAGCGGTAGGTCTCCCACTCCGCGTTCAGCGTGAGGTGCACGCCGACGTCCTCACCCCGGTACATCGACGCCGCGTCGCGTGCCCACGGGCAGGGCACCATCAGCGTCGCGCTCGTCCCCAACCCCGCCCGCAACGACTCGTACACCGCCACGTTCGCCGCCCGCGACGACCCGAGGTCGTCACAGTTGACGATGAGCACCTTCGCATCCGGCGCGTACCCCAACCTCTCCACCAGCTCCGTCACCGGTACCTCCACTCCCTCACGAGGTCACCGGGACCGTGCGAGCTGGCTGCACCGAACGCCCGCAGGGCGGAGGCGGGGACGCCGCCACCGAGCGAGTTCGCGAGCGCAGGGAGCGCATGTCCGAGCGAATGGGGGTGTGCCCGCCTCCGCGGCAGGCGGAGCGACGAGCGCTCATACCCGCTCGATGATGGTCCCGGTGCCGAGCCCACCCCCGCAGCACATCGTGACGAGCCCGAACGTGCCGTCGGCGCGCTCGAGCTCGTGCAGCGCAGTCGTCACCAGCCGGGCACCGGTCGCGCCCACCGGGTGACCGATCGCGATGGCACCGCCGTTCGGGTTCACCTTGGCCATGTCGGGCTTCAGCTCCTGCTCCCACGCGAGCACGACCGACGCGAAGGCCTCGTTGATCTCCACCGTGTCCATGTCGGCCATGGTCATGCCGGTGCGGTCGAGCAGCCGGCGCGTCGCGTCGATGGGCCCGGTGAGCATCAGCACCGGGTCGACGCCGACGAGGCACTGGTCGACGATCCGCGCGGGGCGTGAGCCCGAGCTCCTTCGCCCGGGCCGCGGTCATCATGAGGACGGCGGCGGCGCCGTCACTGATCTGGCTCGACGATCCGGCGGTGTGGACCCCGTTCTCCCGGGCGACGGGCTTGAGCTTGGCGAGCGCCTCCCGTGACGTCTCGCGCAGACCCTCGTCCCGCTCGACCCGGTGGGTCGTGCCGGACGGCTTCCCGTCCTCGCCGACGTCGGGGGCGTCGAGACCGACCACCTCCCGCTCGAACGCGCCCTCCGCCCAGGCCCGGGCGGCGCGCCGCTGGGACTGGAGGCCGAACGCGTCGCAGTCGTCGCGGGTGATGCCCCATCGGTCCGCGATCCGCTCGGCGCCCTCGAACTGCGACGTCGGCTCGTAGCGGGGGAAGTACGACTTCGGGAGCGGGCGCTCCAGGTCCTTCACCATGGTGGCGCCGAGGGGGATCTTGCTCATCATCTCGATCCCGCAGCTCAGGGCGCTGTCGACGACCCCGCCCTTGATCAGCGCGGTGGCGAGGTTGGTCGCCTGCTGGGATGACCCGCACTGGGCGTCGACCGTCGTCGCCGCGACCTCCATGGGCAGCCCGGCCGAGAGCCACGCGGTCCGGGCGATGTTGAAGGTCTGGGGCCCGACCTGGCCGACGCAGCCGCCGATCACCTGGCCGACGAGCGCCGGGTCGATGCCGCTGCGCTCCACGGCGGCGAGCTGCACCGCGCCGAGCAGGTCGGCGGGGTGCAGGGTGGAGAGCCCACCGTTGCGCTTGCCGAGCGGCGATCGCACCGCCTCGACGATGACGACGTCGTGGTCGTTGAGCTGAGCCATGCGGTCCTCCGGGGGAGACGGGGCCCCGGATCGTACCCGCCGGCGTCCTGGGCCCTCCCGGGTGCCTCAGCGGCAGTCGAGCAGGATCTTGCCGAACGTGGCATCGGCGGCGAGCTCGTCGTAGCCCTCGGTCACGTGCTCGAGGGGCAGCACGCGGTCCACGATCGGGCGCACCGTGCCGCCGGCGAGGAGCGGCACGACCTCGCTCACGAAGGCATCGGTGGCGGCGGTCTTGTCCTCGACCGACCGCGGCCGCAGCACCGTCCCGTGCAGCTCGGCGCGCTTCTGCATCAGGCCGAGCAGCGGGAGGGTGGGCATTCCGCCCGCGAGCGTGCCGACGACGACGATCCGGCCGCCGGGCGCGACGGCCGACACCTCGGCGGTGACGTACGGCCCACCGACGAGATCGATCACGACGTCGGGCGCGCCACCGTGCTCGAGGATCGTCGCCGCGAACGCGAGGGGCTCGAGCTCGCGCGGCGCGAGGATCCCGTGGTCCATCCCGAGCGCCGCCGCGTCAGTGAGCTTGGACTCGGTCCGCGCGGTGCCGGTGACGGTCGCGCCGAACGCCTTGGCGAGCTGCACGACGGCCGTGCCCACCCCCGAACCGACCGCGTGGACGAGCACGTGCTCACCGGTGGCGAGGCGGGCTCGGGTGCGCATCGCGTCGTGTGCGGTCACGAAGACCTCGGGGACGCCGCCCGCGTCCACGAGGTCGAGCGAACCGGGAACCGGTGCGCAGTGACCCGCCGGGACGACCACGTACTCGGCCTGGCCGCCGCCGCCGGTGACGCCGAAGACACCCGCGCCCGGCGCCGGTGCGGTGACGCCGGGGCCGACCGCGTCGACCTCGCCCGCGAACTCGAGGCCCGGGATGTCGGCGGGGACCCCCGGCGGCGCGGGGTACAGCCCGGCCCGCTGGAGCAGATCCGCGCGGTTCAGGCCGGCCGCGTGGACCCGGACCCGGACCTCACCGGGTCCGGGTTCGGGGATCGGTCGGTCCCCGATGACGAGGCTCCCGTCTCCGGGGGCGATGACGGCACGCACGGCGGCGACCGTACTCGGGGCCGGGATCGTGGCGATAGCGTGCCGCCCGTGGCCGACCTGACCTTCGTCGACGACGACGGCACCACGGTCGAGCTCGACGCGACGGAATCGGCGTCCCTGCTCGCGCTGACCGGCGGCCTCGACGCCGCGACCACCTCGGCGTGCCCCGGGTGTCGGAGCCGCGTCGTGTCGGTCGTGGCCCTGGCGGACCTCATCGAAGCGGCGGCGCCCCACCCGCGGTCGGGTGACCTGCTCGAGCTGGCCGACGACGCGCCGACCCTCCACCTGTACGTGATCGACCTGCTCGCGCGCTGCGCACACCTCGACTGGCGGGACCCCGGGCACGAGGAGTGGATCGACGCGGTCGCGCCGCCGAGCCCGGCCCGCCGCCGGCCCTGACCCGCCCGCTCAGCCGCCGAGCGCCGCGAGCTCCGCGAAGGCGTCGAGCAGGAGGGCGACGAAGCGGTCGGGATCCACGATCGACGCGGGGTCCGAGTGGATGCCGAGGTGGAGCGCACCGCAGTAGGACATCGCCGTCACGTTCACCGGTACGCCGGCGCGGGGGCCCATCGCGTAGCTGGCCTCGATCCGCGCCCCGCCGAGGAAGAGATCGAAGGGGCTGCCGCGCAGGTTCGACGTCGCGAAGTCGATGGTGCGCGTCTGCGCACGGAACAGACCGACGAGCGCCGCAGTCGGGACGCCACTCGTCATCGCCGCGAGCAGGTCGGCGGCGTCGAGCGCCGGCTCGTGCCGGACGTCGTGGAGCGTCTCGTGCATCGCCTCGAGGTGCTCAGCGGGGTGCTCGATCGCCGTCGGGACGAGGATCCGGCTCGGCGCGAAGCGGTTCGCGGCGAAGTCGTCGCGGTCCCGGGTGCTCACCGGCATCGCCATGCGCAGCGACGCGACCGTCTCACCGAAGTCCCGGTGGTACGCCGCGAGGGCCCGGGTCACGCCGGTGACGAACACGTCGTTGACGCTGGCGCCGTGGGCCTTGCCCACCCGGTGGAGGGGATCGAGCTCGACGCTCGCGAGTCGTAGCGCCGGGCGATCGAGCGGACCGCGAACATCTCGGAGTGGCCCCGGTCGGCCAGCAGCACCTGCCGCCGCAGCGAACCCGCGAGCTCGACCGATTCGCGGGCGCGTGCGACGAGCCGGGTCGGCGAGATGAGCGTCGGGACGCGCCGCCACGCGCCGCCGGGCCAGATCGACGGTCGTGGCCGCGCGGTCGAGGATCGCCTCGCGGACGACGTCCAGGGGCGACTCGCGGTCGATCGGGCCTCGGAGGTCGCGGCGCGGTGCTGCATCGCGAAGTCTCCGCCAGGGCACGGACGGCGGAGGTGTCGTCGGGCTTCGGCTCCCGTTCGACGTCGACGAGGCTGAGCGAGAGGCGCATCCCGCCCACGCCGTCGGTGATCGTGTGGTGGAGGCGCTGGAGCAGGGCCGCGCGTCCGCCCTCGAGCCCCTCGACGAGCGTGAACTCCCAGAGCGGGCGGGAGCGGTCGAGCGGCGGCGAGGTCGCAGTCGCGGCGACGTCGAGCAGCTCGCGCATCGAGCCGGGATCGGGGATCGCGACCCGCCGGACGTGGTACTCGACGTCGAAGGTGGGGTCCGGACGCCACTCCGGCGCGGCGATGCGCAGCGGCGGGGAGACGACCCGCTCGCCGAGCCGCGGGATCGAGATCAGCGCCCGTTCGACGGTGGCCCGGAGCCGGTGCTCGGACGGGACGCGGTCCAGGATCGTGATGTTGCAGAAGTCCGAGCGCAGGGACGGGTCCTTCTCGACCGTCCACATGACCGCCTCGCTCGGGGACATCCGCATGGGTCGCTCCGTGCTGCCGGCTACCGGGGGACCCGCGTGCGCTTGAACTCGTTCAGCCGGCTCCAGTCGAGGAGGTCGAGGGCACGCATCAGATCGTCGGCGCGGCCGCGCTCCATGAAGCGGATGAACACCGCGTCGTCGTCGGTCACGAACGTCGGGACGCCGAACACCGCGAACCGGTCGACGAGATGGGTGTGCTCGGCCGCGAGGGTGGCGAGCGGTCCGCCGCTCCACACGGCGTCCTTCACCGCGGCGGCGTCGAGCCCGACGCTCGTGATCGCGTCCTGGAGGACATCCTCGTGACCCAGCTTCAGGCCGTGGTCGTGCCGCTGGGCGAAGAGGGCGACGTGGGCGTCGAGGAAGTACTCGGGGAAGTGGTCCCGGACCGCGATGCCGTACAGGAGCGCGAGCGTGCCGGTGCCCCATTCCCCGGCCGGGCGCTCCCAGACCGGCGGCTCCCCCTCGGGGACGTGCGCCTGGTCGAGGGAGAAGGCGAGGAACGAGACGTCGAGATCCGCGCCCTCGCGGACGGCGTTGATCGCAGCCTCGTGGCCGTTGCGGGCGAACGGGCAGCGGTAGTCGAAGGTCAGACCGAAGGCGTGCGTCACGATGAGCGGCTCTTCCGTTTCGGGGATTGTCCGCAGCGTAAACCCCCGGCGCGCGTGGGGTGTTCCGTCAGCCTCCGGGCGAGCGTACCCAGGACCGCAGGGCCCGGCCGAGGGCCAGGCCCAGCGCGGCCCCGCCGAGGACGTCCGAGGCGTGGTGCATCCGGACGTACACCCGGCTGCCGGCGACGAGCGTCGCGAGGGCGTACCAGGGTGCCCGCCGCCGGCCGGCGAGAAGGGTCGCGGCGGTGAAGGCGGCGGTCGCGTGCCCCGAGGGGAAGGAGGAGGTGATCGGGCGGTGCATGCCGTAGGGCAGTGGCCCGTCAGGGGTGTCCGGCTCGGGGCGGGTGCGCCGGAACAGCGCCTTCACCGGTCCGTTGGTGAGCGCCGACTCCAGCGCCATCGCCGCGGCGAACCGGGCCGCGAACCGCAGGTCGCCACGCCGGATCGAGACGGCGGCGCCGGGCGCGAACCAGAGCAGGCTGTGGTCGGCGGCGCTGGAGAGCGGGTAGGCGAGTCGATCGAGCGCCGGAGACCGGATGCGGTCGAGCAGCCCGTCGACCCGGGCATCGAGCCCGGCGACCGTACGCGCCACGCCCGGTCAGGCCGACGTGGTCGCGAGCGGCAGCGGGGGCTCGATCATGTGGCCGGGTCCGAGCAGCTCGACCGCCTGGAGCGGGTCGCCGCCGTAGGCGGGGCAGTAGGGCTTGTACGCGCACCAGTTGCACAACGGACCGGTGCTCGGGCGGAAGTCGTCCTTCTCACAGGCCCGACCGATCGCGGACCACAACGCGTCGGTCTTGCGCATCACGCCGGTGATCGACTGCTCCGACGGCGACGTGATGATCGCCTCCGGCTTGGACAGGTACAGCAGCTGCACGCGCACCGGCCGCCGGCCGAGGGCGTGCTCGACCATCGCCGCGTACATGTGGACGCCCGACAGGCGCTTGAGCTCGTACTTCTCGCCCGGGACGGCGCCCGTCTTGTAGTCGGTGATCACCAGCTCGCCGTCGGCGTCGAGCTCGAGGCGGTCGATGATGCCGCGCAGCTGCACCGTGCCGATCGTGGCGGCGAGGCGCAGCTCGAGGCCGACGGGGACGATCGTGGTCGGGTCCTCGAGCTCGAAGTACTTGCGCACGAGGATCTCGGCGTCGGCGTGGAAGCGGTCCCACTCGTCGACGGTGAGGTCGAGCTCCGCGAACTCGGTGTGCTCGGCGAGCTCGGTCCGGGCCCGGTCGAGGTCGGCGACCGCGTGGGCGACGGTGCGGTCCTCGGGGTCGCGCAGCATCAGCAGCTCCAGCGCCCGGTGGACCAGGGTCCCCTTGCTGGCCGCCGCCGACGGCGGCTGGGGGAGCCGGTCCAGGTAGGAGAAGCGGAACGCGAGCGGGCAGTCCTTGAACGCCGAGAACGACGACGGCGAGAGCCCTCGTGGCATGCCTACTCCCATGCCGTCAGGGTACCCAGGGGGTGCGACCAGGTCGCGGAGCCACCTGCTTCGGGCTCGACCGGTAGCCTCCGCCGGTCGTGGAGGAGGCGTGGATGAAGGTCGACGGAGGGATCGGTGCGCTCGCACCGGGCAGTGGTGGCGGCGGCCTGGCGGCGATCGGCGCGGCCGCGAAGGCCCAGGAGGAGTACGGCTACGACGGCCTGTGGTCGGCCGAGACGAGTCACGACCCGTTCTTCCCGCTGCTGATCGCGGCGGAGCACACCGAGCGGATCGAGCTGGGCACCGGGATCGCGGTGGCGTTCGCCCGGTCGCCGATGACGCTCGCCGGCACCGCCTGGGATCTCCAGGGCTACTCGGGTGGGCGATGCATCCTCGGCCTGGGCAGCCAGATCAAGGCCCACATCGAGAAGCGGTTCTCGATGCCGTGGTCGCATCCGGCCGCGCGGATGCGCGAGCTGGTGCTCGCGATCCGCGCGATCTGGGCCAACTGGCAGGACGGGACGCCGCTGAAGTTCGAGGGCGAGTTCTACCGGCACACGCTCATGACCCCGTTCTTCAACCCCGGACCGGTCGAGGCCGGACCCCCGAAGGTGTTCCTCGCGGCGGTCGGGGAGAGGATGACCGAGGTCGCGGGCGAGGTCTGCGACGGCATCATCCTCCACGGCTTCACGACCGAGCGCTACGTCCGCGAGGTCACACTCCCGGCCCTGGCGCGCGGATGGGAGAAGGGGGGCAGGACCCGCGCCGACTTCCAGCTGTCGGGTCCGTTGTTCGTGGTCACCGGCGCCGACGACGAGCAGATGGCCAAGGCGCGCGCCGGCACCAAGCAGCAGATCGCGTTCTACGGCTCGACCCCCGCGTACCGCGGGGTGCTCGAGCTGCACGGGTGGGGTGACCTCCAGCCCGAGCTGAACGCACTCTCGAAGCAGGGCAAGTGGGTCGAGATGGGGGACCTCGTCGACGACGAGATCCTGGAGACGTTCGCAGTCGTCGGCGAGCCCGAGGCGATCGCGGCGGAGCTGAGCGCGCGCTACGGCGACATCGTCGACCGGCTGTCGTTCTACGCGCCGTACCAGTCCGATCCCGACCGCTGGCGGTCGGTCATCGACGGCCTCAAGGCCGGCTGAGCGCCCCCACCCCGCCAATCGACAGCGCAGAACACCGAGTCCACCCCCCGTTTTGCGCGCGCAAAACGGGGAGTGTGGGCCCCGATTCGGGCGCGCAAAACGGGGGGTCAGCGGCGGGCGAAGTCGAGCATGGAGCGCACGGCGCGGGGCGGGTCCTCGAGCGGGCCGAAGTGGCCGTGCTCGGTCCACACCTCGAGCGTCGCGTCCGGGATGCGGTCGACGAGCCGCTCGGCGAAGGGCGGGGGGATCGCGTCGGTGGTCGCACCGCAGACGACGAGGGTGCGTGCGGCGACGTCCGGCAATCGCGCGAAGAGTCCGTTCGCGGCGCCCATCGTGTAGATCGCCGCCTCGTGCTCGGGCCGGCACTTCAGCTCGACGGTGCCGTCCGGGCGGTCGCGCATCCCGTGGTCCACGTAGGCGTGGAGGGCGCGGTCGTCGAGCGTGCCGAGCGGCGGCCGCTGCCGGTAGGACTCGTAGGCGTCGTCCCGACTGGGCCAGATGCCGCGGCGCTTCCGGGCGGTCGCCGACATCGGGTTGTCCGGATCCGCCGGCAGGGGCTCCTCGGACGGGAAGACGATCGGCTCGAACCCCCAGATCGTGTGGAGCGCGGCGTGGTCGCGCACCGAGACCATGAGCAGCGCCGCGGCACCCTTCGAGTGACCTGCCGCGAGCAGGCCGGGTTCGGCGCGCAGACCGAGGTGGTCGATCACCGCGTCGGCGTCGTCCGCGAACTCCTCCCAGGCGTAGCGCCCGTCCGGAGAGGGATCGGAGTCGCCGTGGCCGCGGAAGTCGAACGACCACACGCGCCGCCCTCGCGCGACGAGCCCTTCGGCGACGGGCTGCCACACCACGCCGTGGAAGCCGGTCGGGTGCGCGAGCAGGACCGGGTCGCCGGCGCCGCCCCAGTCGTGGACCGCGAGCGAGAGCCCCGAGGGGGCGGTGAAGGTGTGCGACGTCCGCGTCACGTCAGATCGGGCTCGCGGCCTGCTCGCCGCGCTCCGCAGCGTGGTCCTCGATCGCCTTGGCGATCGCACCGGCGGCGCGCCCACGAACTCACCGCCGCTCCCCGTGACCCAGTCGCACGACGCCTGGACCGGGTCGAGCTGGCCCGTGAAGTGCGGCATCACGTACTGCGCGAAGAGCTCGTAGGACCGGAGCTTCGCGGCCGGGGCGGCCCAGTCGTGGTCGAAGAGGAGGTAGGCGCCGAAGCCGCCGTTGCTCGCCTCGACCAGCTCCCGGATGCGGGCGACCGCGTCGTCGGGCGTGCCGATGACGGCGAACCCGCTGGCCTTGTTGTTCTCGATGATCTCGGCCGCGGCGTCGCCCTGGACCGGGCCGGCGGGCAGCACGTGGGTGAAGTACCGGGAGAACGCCGCGATCCCGTGCTCGACCTCGCGTTCGGCCTGTGCTCGCGTCTCGGCGAGATGCATCGGCCCGACGAGGCGCCACTTCGACCGATCCGCCGGATGTCCGCTCTCGTCGCCGAGCTCTCGCCACAGGTCCCAGTGGTGCGCGAGGAGGTCCATGCCCTGCTTCGCGGTCGCCGCGACCGAGAGCATCCCGATGCCGTGCTTGCCTGCGGCACGGGCGCCCGTCGGCGAGAAGGACGCCGCGACCGCGATGTCGAAGCACGGTTCCGAGTACGGGCGGAGCTGGAGTCGCGCGTCGCGGAGGGTGAACCACTCGCACTCGTGGGTGACGGTCTCCCCGCGGAGCAGCTGCATCATCACGTCGAGCGCCTCCTCCATGCGGGGGCGCTGCGTGTCGGCCGGGATGCCGAGCATGTGCGCGTCGGACGTGAGCTGGCCGGGCCCGACGCCGAGCATCGTGCGGCCGCGCGTGAGGTGGTCCAGCAGGACCATGCGGTCGGCGAGCATCAGCGGGTGGTGGTAGGGGAGCGAGCTGACGCCGGTGCCGAGCCGGATGTGCTTCGTGCGTTCGGCGGCGACGGCGAGGAACACCTCGGGCGACGCGATGATCTCGTACCCCGCGGAGTGGTGCTCGCCGACCCAGGCCTCGTCGAAGCCGAGGCGGTCCAGGTGCACGATCAGGTCGAGGTCGCGCTCGAGGGCGAGGGTGGGGTTCTGCCCGACGGGGTGGAACGGTGCCATGAAGGTTCCGAAGCGCATGGTCGGCTATCCGACCCGTGACCCGTTGCTCCGGTCAAGTCGGCCGCGCGTCAGCCCCGGTCGCGGGCCCCGACGGCGAGGGCGGCCTCCCGGTTCGTCCGCACCCCGAGCGCCCGCCGGGCGTCCGCGAGCCGGCGACCGCCGCCGACGTTCAGCCCGGCTCGGTGCCGGCCGGGCACGCCTGCGGCTCGGGCGCGCTGAACGCGGGCAGCGTCACCGGTGCCCGGTCGAGGGAGAAGTCGAGCACCTCGGCGAGGTTCCTCGCGGACCTGTCCCGCAGGGTCATCGGCTCGAGGTCCCATCGCCACTCGATCATGCGCAGGATCGAGCAGTGCTCGTACGGACCGTCGGAGACGATCCGGCGCGGCGACCAGCGGGACATCACGATGCACGGCACGCGAAAGCCCAGCTGCTCGTAGTCGGGGTGCGGTCCGGGCGGCGCGCCGACCGTGTCGTCCCGGACCCGGGGCGGGACGACGTGGTCGTAGAAGCCGCCCCACTCGTCGAAGTTCACCACGAGCACGGTCCTGTCCCACTGCGGGCCCCTCGTAATGGCGTCGTACACGCGCGCGACGTAGGCCTCGCCCGAGCGGATCGAGCCGTACGGGTGGTCGTCGTTCGACGTGCCGGCGGCCTCCGACTCGGAGGTGTAGTCGGGCTCGACGATGGTGAGGTTGGGGAGCGTGCCCGCCTTCGCGTGCCGCGAAGAAGTCGTCGACGGGGTGGGTGATCGCGTCGTACTTGCGCGACGCGAAGACCTTGGTCATCGGCTCGCCGTACGCGTAGTAGCCGCCGCTGAGCCCGGCGTCGGCGATCCGGTCCCAGATCGTCGTCTCGAGCGCGGACGTGGGCACCGCGGTGCCGTCGGGGAGGAAGAGCCCGGTGAAGTCCACGTCGGTCGTGCCGGCGACGAGGTAGATGCGGTTCGGCCACGTGCCCGCGTTCAGCGCGGCGAAGTACCTGTCGAGCGTCGAGTACTGCCGGGCGAGCGTGCCGAGGACGGGGAGCGCCGCCTCGGGGTAGTAGCCGATCGGCCAGAGGTCGGTCGGGTCCTGCTGGCTCGTGTCCTGCACCTGGGTGAAGAGGAAGCCGTCGCCCTTGCCGCCGTTCAGCTGCGTCCGCCCCGCCTCCCACTGGTGCTGGGGGTCCATGTACGTACAGCCCTGGTAGTCGTCGTGCAGGTTCCAGGTCGGGTGGAGCGCCCCGGTGAGATCGGGGTAGCGCAGGCCGGCCTGGCGCCCGTCGGCGCCCGGGAGCCAGCCCAGGAGGTGGTCGAAGGACCGGTTCTCCATCATCAGGACGACGACGTGCTCGAACGGCGCGTCCTTCCCCGCCCCGAGCTTCGCGGCGCGTGGCCGCGTGGAGGTCGTGGGTCCTGACGCCCTGCTCCCGCTGGAGCAGGCGCTGAGGGCGGCCGCGGCGGCGGCACCACCGCCGAGCGCGAGGAACCGGCGACGATCGATGGCGTCCATGAGCCTCCCCAGCCTGAACGTCTGGCGCGCCGTCCCAGCCGACGGTGCGCGCGTGCGGACGCTAGCGAGTCGCGACCGCCGGTCGCGCGACGGGTGGGTGGCTACGGCAGCTGCGAGTCGATCCAGCGGTCGAGCGCGGGTCCGCTCTCGAAGCTGGTGATGAGCGCGTAGCGCGCCTCCGTGCCCGGGTGGACCACGACGTGCCAGAGGCGCTGCGTGTCGACGACGAACCGTGCGCCGCGATGCAACGGCACGCGGGTCTCGGTCGCGGGATCGGGCAGACCGTCCTCGCCGCATTCCATCAGGAGCATGTAGGAGTCCGGGTTGTCGGTGAGCTCCAGCCAGGACCGCACGACCCAACCGTCGGTCGGCGGGTTGAAGCGGTTGTTGTCGTCGCGGTGGAACGACCGGATCGACGTCTCACGGTCCTGCGGCTCGAGCTTGATGGTGCGGACGCGTCCGAAGTTGGCGCCGACGCTCTCGACGTAGGTCGCGATCGTGGGGCACCGGAGCGCGTTGGCGGTGAACCTCGCGTCCTTGTCCGGGCGCTCGTCGCCGTCGTTCCAGAAGCCGCGGCAGTCGAGCGTGCCGTCGGCGGTGGCGATCGGCGCGAAGTTGGTGTCGCCCCCGCTCTTCCAGTCCATGTACTCGAGGCCGAGGAACTCCTCGTCGGGCACCGTGAACGGGGCGTCGCTGAGCCGGACCCAACCGTGCTCGGCCATCGCCGCCGGCCGCGGGTGGGGCGTGCGCAGTGGGATCGGCACCGACCAGTGGTCCTGGTTGGGCCACCAGGCCTCGGAGGTCGGTGCCGACGCGGGAGAGGTGTCGAGCGAGGAGGTCACCTGGGAAAGTCTACGGACGGGGCGGCTCGACACGGGGTTTGGGCGCGATCCGCCGCGAAGTTGTGACGGAGGTCCCGAATCCGGACATCCCACCCCGGCCTCAGGGGCGGGGCGCCCGTCCCCGGGGCGCCGTGTGCGTCCGGCGGGGTGCGGCGAGGTCGACGAACTCGCACAGGCGCGACCGGGTCTCGCGTGGGTCGACGATGTCGTCGACGAGGAACACCTCGGCGGTCTTGAACGGATCGCGCGAGCGCGCCAGGCGCGTCTCGATCTCGGCGCGCAGCGCATCCGGATCGTCGGCGGCTTCCAGCTGCGCCTTGTACGCGGCCTCGATGCCGCCCTCCAGCGGCAGGGAGCCCCACTCGCCCGACGGCCACGCGAAGCGGTACGAGAGCCGGCTCGCGTTCTGGTGCGCGGCGCCGGCGACGCCGTACACCTTGCGCACGATCACCGAGCACCACGGCACCGTCGCCTGGTAGATCGCGGCCAGCGCACGGGCGCCGTGGCGGATCGTCGCCTGCTGCTCGCTCTCGGTGCCGATCACGAACCCCGGGTTGTCCACCAGGTGGACGACCGGGAGCCGGAAGGTCTCGGCGAGATCCACGAAGCGCTCGACCTTGCGGCTCGCGTCGGCGGTCCAGCCGCCGGCGTAGTGGTAGGGATCGTTGGCGAGCAGCGCGACCGGCCACCCGTCGACGCGCGCGAGCCCGGTGACGGCGCTGCGGCCCCAGTGCCGGCCGATCTCGAAGAAGCTCGTCGCACCCTGCTCGTCGCGGTCCACGACCGCGCCGACGACGGCGCGCACCTGGTAGACGCGCCGACGCTCCCGGGGGATCGCGTGCAACAACGACTCCTCGGCGCGCCCGGGGTCGTCGGTCGGCTCGGTGCGGGGTGGCAGCTCGTCGACGCTGCTCGGGAGGTAGGAGAGGAAGGCGCGGGCGCGAGCGAACGCCTCCTGCTCCGTCGCGACCTCGTCGTCGACCGCGCCGTTGCGGGAGTGGATGCCGCTGCCGCCGAGCGTCTCCTTGTCCACCTCCTCGATGCCGAGCCGGTTCACGACCGGGGGACCGGCCACGAAGAGCTGGCTGGTGCCCTTGACCATGAGGCTGTAATGGCTCGTCACGACCCGGGCCGCGCCGAGACCGGCGACGCTGCCGAGGCACAGGCTGACCACGGGCACCCGTGCGAGGTTGGCCACGACCCACTCCCAGCCGGGATTGAACGGCACGAAGGAGCGCCGCTCGGTCTCGAGCGTCTTCACGCTGCCGCCGCCGCCGGAGCCGTCCACCAGGCGGACGATCGGCAGGCCGTAGTCGTGCGCCATGCGCTCGGCCATCACCTGCTTCTGGAAGATCGCGGCGTCGGCCGCGCCGCCCCGCACCGTGAAGTCGTCGCCGCCGACCACGACGGACCGCCCGTCGATGCGGCCGCGCCCCATGACGAAGTTGGCGGGCACGACGTCGGTGAGGGTGCCGTCGTCGTCCCGGCTCGCCCGGCCGGTGAGCTCGCCGACCTCGCGGAACGAGCCGGGATCGAGGAGCGCGTCGATGCGCTCCCGCACCGTGAGCCTCCCGTTCGCGTGGTGGCGCTCGACCTTCTCGGCCCCACCCATCCGCGCGGCGAAGGCCCGTCGCCGCGCCAGCTCCTCGAGCTCGGGCTGCCACGGTCCCAGGCCGTCCGAGTCGTCGGTCGCCTCCCGGGACTGGTCGTCGGTCACGGGTGCGGACGCTATCGCCGCCCTCCCCCGCGCGCGTTCGCGCGCCACGTCACGCCGGGCGTGACACCCATGACACGCGCGGGAGCACGGGGTCAGATCGGGAGGGACCCGGTGGCCGACGCCGTGGTGCCGGTGTCCTTGTACGCGGCGATGGCCCGTTCCGCCGTGCGCATGAGGTGGATCTCGTCGGCCCCGTCGGCGAAGCGGGCCCAGCGGGCGTGCTGGAACATGTTCGCGAGCGGGGTGTCGGTGGAGTAGCCGAGCGCACCGTGCACCTGGATGGCGCGGTCGATGATGCGGTTCAGCGCGTTGGCCACGAAGTGCTTGGTCATCGACACCTCGGACTTGAAGTCCTCCTTGCGGTCGATCTTGTACGCGGCGTGCAGCACCATCAGCTTCGCCTGGTACAGCTCGATCGTGGACTCCGCGATCATCCACTGGATGCCCTGCTTCTCGGCGAGGATCGACCCGTGGGAGAACCGGTTGAGCGATCGGTCCACCATCATGTCGAGCGCCATCTCGGCCTGCGCGATCCAACGCATGCAGTGGGCGAGCCGTGCCGGCCCCAGGCGGTACTGCCCCAGGAGGTGGCCCTGCCCCCGTCCACCGAGCATCTGGTCGTCGTGGACCCGCAGGTCCTCGATGACGATCTCGGAGTGGCCGGTCGAGCCGTGCATCGTCTCGACCTCGCGCACGTCGTTCCAACCCTCGTGCGGCAGGTCGACGATGAACGCGGAGTTCGCGGCCTGCTTGATCTCGGGCTGGTCCTCGGTCCGGCACACGAGGATCGCGAAGCTCGCGCCGCGGGCGCCGCTGATGAACCACTTGTGGCCGTTGATGACCCACTCGTCGCCGTCCTGGTAGCCGTGGGTGCGGATCAGCGTCGGGTCCGAGCCGGCGACCTCGGGCTCGGTCATCGCGAAGCACGAACGGGCACGGCCCTCGCAGAGCGGCCGGAGGTACTTCTCCTTCTGCTCGTCGGTGCCCCAGTGCAGGAGGGTGTGCATGTTGCCCTCGTCGGGCGCCTGGGCGTTGATGGCGTAGGGGCCGAAGCCCGACTTCGCCGCCTCCGCCTGCACCATCGCGAGCTCGACGTGGCCGAGCCCCATCCCGCCCCACTCCGGTGGCATGTGCGGCAGCCAGAGGCCCCGCTTCTGGGCCTCGGTGCGCATCTCGACGATCGCGGCGATGAGCGACTTGCGGTCGTCGCGGTCGATGCCCGCCTCGGCGGGGCGGACCACGTCGTCGATGAACTCGCGGGTGCGCTCGCGGATCGCCTCGAGCTCGGGGGAGAGAGAGAAGTCGATGCTCATGGCCGCAGCGTGCCCGCCGCTTGACCGGATGGTCAAACGCCCCCCAGGATGCGCGGGATGCGTGCAGCGGTGGCCCGCCGGGGCGAGATGGTCGTGGACGACGTCGCGGATCCGACGCCGGGTGAGGGTGAGGCGCTCATCGCGGTGACCGCCTGCGGGATCTGCGGATCGGATCTCCACACGCTGCGCCACGCGCACTCGATGCTGGCGCTCGCGTCGATGACGGGCGCGGAGGACGCGTTCGATCCCGACGCCGACTTCGTCATGGGCCACGAGTTCTGCGGCGAGGTGCTCGAGCTCGGCGCCGCGACGGACGGGCTGGCGGCCGGTGTCGGCGACCTCGTGGTGAGCATGCCGATGGCGTTCACCGCGACGGGCGTCGAGCTGCTCGGCTTCTCCAACCACTACCCGGGCGTGTTCGCGGAGCGCATGCTCCTCACGGCGGGCATGTGCCTGCCCGTTCCGAACGGACTCGACGCGCGCATCGCGTCGCTCACCGAGCCCGTGGCCGTCGCGGTGCACGCGGTGAACAGGTCGGAGATGACACCCGGCGACGGTGCGCTCGTCCTCGGGGCGGGACCGATCGGACTCGCGCTGATCGCGGTGCTCGAGGGTCGCGGGGTCGCGCCGATCGTGGCGAGCGACTTCTCGCCGCGGCGGCGCGAGCTCGCGCTCGCGATGGGTGCGGACGTCGTGGTGGATCCGGCGGTCGAGACCGCGATGGACGGCTGGACGCGCGCGGCGGGCGGTGCGACGCCCGTCGTCTTCGAGGCCATCGGTGTGCCCGGCATCCTCGACGACATCTGCCGCGCGGTCCCACCCCAGACGCGCATCACGGTCGTCGGCGTGTGCATGGAGACCGACTCGTTCCTGCCGCTCGTCGCGGTGGCGAAGGAGCTGCGCTTCCAGTTCGTCATCTACTACGACCCCACCGAGTTCGCCGACACCCTGCGGCAGCTCGCGGAGGGCGAGATCGACCCGTCGCCGCTGGTGACCGGGACCGTCGCCATCGACGGCGTGCCCGAGGCGTTCGCCGTGCTCGGCCACCCCGAGGGCCACGCCAAGGTGCTCGTCGAGCCCGGCGCCGGCGCGACGATCACCCCCGTCTGAGGCCGGCGTGCCGCTGCGGGCGTTCTCACGCGCGGAACGCGCCGTTTTCGGCGCGTATCGGGTGCGCAAAGCGTACGACGAGGAGGGGGGTCGGGTCAGGGGGTGGCGTAGGCGCCGGGGGAGCTGAGCATGTGGCGGTGCCAGCGGTCGGGGGTCGCGAGGAGCGCGCGGGGGTAGTCCTCGAACATCCACCGGCCGAAGTTGCGCCGCGTCCACGCCGAGATGCCGACGGTCCGCAGCGCCACCTCGGCACCGGCCGGGTGGGCCAGGATGCGCTGGAGCCGCCCGGCGAGGCGCAGGTCGCGCCCGAGGGCGCGCTCCACCGACTCGCGGTAGGTCGTCGCGACCGTCCGTTCGTCACCGCCGGCGAGCACGGCCTCGGCCGCGAGCACCCCCGTCTCGAGGGCCTGGGCGATGCCCTCGCCGGTCATCGGATCGACCACGCCGGCCGCGTCACCGCCGAAGAGCACGGGTCCGATCGAGAGGCGCTCGGGATCGAGGTGACTCGGGATCGGCCAGGCGCGGTGCGGCGCCTCGGGCTCGGCGCGCGGGCCGAGCACGTCGCGCAGCTCGTGGTTGGCGAGCACGATGCGCCACGTCTTCGCGAGGATCTTGCCGGTGAGCCCCGGGCGCCGGAGCATGCCGAAGCCGACGTTCGCCCGGTTGCCCGGCAGCGGGAACACCCACGCGTACCCGGGGAGCAGCTCCTTCAGGAACAGCACCCAGATCTTGAGGTCGTCGACGCGCCGGAAGTACTGACGGAACGCCGTCCACTCGCCGCGGCTGGGCGGCTCGTCGCCGGCGAGGAGGTGGCGGGTCGCCGAGTATTGGCCGTCGGCCGCGATCACGGCGTCGCCGCGCAGGGTCCGGCCGTCCTCCAGCGTGATCTCCACACCGTCGTCGTCGGGCTTGATGCCGGTCAGCGCCTGCCCCTCGAGGACCTCGACCCCCTCGGCACGCGCGCGGTGCACGAGCGCAGCGTCGAGGTCGCGCCGGCGTATGACGCGTGCGTGCTCCCCTTCCCGGGGGAGCGGGATCCCGATGCGACGGCCGAGCGGTGTCACGAGCGCGACGTCGTCGACGCGCACGGAGTCGCCGAGCTCGGTCAGCGGGACTCCGAGGTGCTCGAGCCGGCGCAGCGCGCCGGTGGTGAGGCCGTCGCCGCACGTCTTGTCGCGCGGGAAGGCGGCGCGGTCGACGACGACGACATGGCGTCCGGCGCGCGCGGCGGTGATCCCGGCCGCGCTCCCGGCGGGGCCGGCGCCGATGACCAGCAGGTCGGCGTCGCTCGGTGCACCCATCCTCCGGACGGTACCCGCCCGGTAGGGTCCCAACCCTCATGCCAGTGATAAGTGCGGCGGGACTCCGCAAGACCTTCGGTTCGCGCGTCGCCGTCGCCGGTCTCGACCTCGAGGTCCCCGAGGGTGGGGTGTTCGGCTTCCTCGGCCCGAACGGCTCGGGCAAGACGACGACGATCCGGATGCTGCTCGGCCTCATGCGCCCGACCGGCGGCACCGCGTCGGTGCTCGGCGTCGCGCCGGGTCCGGCGCTGCACACCGTCATGCCGCGGATCGGCTCGATCGTCGAGAGCCCCGCGCTGTTCCCCTACCTCACCGGCCGCCGCAACCTCGAGCTCCTCGGGCGGATCCAGGGGATCGGACCGAAGGCGGTGGAGCAGGTGCTGGCCCGTGTCGGGCTCGCGGCGCGTGCCGACGACCGGGTGGCCAAGTACTCGCTCGGGATGAAGCAGCGCCTCGCGCTCGCCGCGGCGCTCCTGAAGGACCCGGCGCTGCTCATCCTGGACGAGCCCGCGAACGGCCTCGACCCGCAGGGCATGAAGGAGCTGCGGGATCTCGTGAAGTCGCTCGGGGCCGAGGGCCGGACCGTCTTCGTGTCGAGCCACCTGCTCTCCGAGATCCAGCTGATGTGCGACCGGGTCGCGATCCTCCAGGGTGGGGTGCGCATCACCCAGGGCACCGTCGAGGAGGTGCTCGCGCTCGGGCGTCACACGGGGCTGATCGTCCGGGTCTCCGACCCGGGCTCGGCCGCGACGGTGCTCGGCCAGGCCGGCATCGGCGCGACGGCGGTCGAGGGCTCCGACCGGCTGCGGGTCGAGCTCCCGCACGACGCCGGCGCCCGGGTCACCGAGGTGCTGGCGCGCGCCGGCCTCTTTCTCTCCGAGCTGGTGCCCGACGAGGTGGACCTCGAGACCGTGTTCCTCGAGCTCACGCGCCGCGACGCGCAGATCCCGTGACGTTCCGCGCGCTGTTCGGTTCCGAGCTGCGGCGCCTCGCCGCCCGCCGGGCGGTCCGGGTCGCGCTCCTCGTCGCGCTCGCCCTCGTGGTGGCGATCGTGGCCATCGCCGCGATCCGAAGCACCGGGACCGGCCCCTTCGACCACACGATGAAGCTGCGCTCGCTGTGGCTCGTGACGGGCGACCACGTCGACGAGACCATGTTGCTCAGCGTGAGCGTCTACGTCTTCATCATCGCCGTGGGGATCGGCGCGACGGCGGTCGGCGGCGACTACCGCGCGCGGGACGGTGGGGACACCCCTCACCTGGGAGCCTCGACGGCTCCGCGTGGCCGGGGCGCGGTTGCTCGCGACCGCGGTGGTCGCGAGCACCGTCTACCTGGTGGTCGTGGGCGTCCTGATCGGCGGCTGGTACGCGGGGTCGGCGGCCCGGGGATCGACGGCCGGCGTCGGCACCGGCTTCTGGTCGCACGTGCTGGGGCTCGTCCTGCCGCGCCACGTTCACCGCCGCCGCGCTCGCGGTCATCACCGCGGCGATCGTCCTCGTGACCCGCAGCACCGTGGGCGGGATCCTGGCCTGGTTCGCCTACGCCATCGGGATCGAGGCGATCCTCGCGGGCCGGATCACCGGGCTGCGGCCGCGGCTCCTGTTCCCCAACCTCGCGGCCTTCCTGCAGGGCATCAGCCTCGAGTTCCGCGAGCCGGCGAACGACCGGCTCTACCACCTCGGCGCCGCCGGGGGTCTCGTGCTCCTGATCGCGGTGACGGTGGTGGTCGCCGGCCTCGGGCTGCTGGCGTTCGACCGTCGGGACGTCACCTGAGCTGACGCCGTCGTCACCGCCGACCGGCTCCGCTTCGACATTCACCCGGGGGACGGGCCAGAATCTCGCCCGCATTCCGAGGAGCGTGCGATCTCGTGGCGCGTTCCGAGACGTCTGGGAGCGACCTGTATGAACGTCGTCGTCTGCGTGAAGCAGATCCCCGATCCGGCGGTGCCGGGTGAGCTGGACAGCGACCACACGCTGAAGCGTGAGGGCAAGCTGATCCTCGACGAGTCCGACAGCTACGGCGTCGAGATGGCGCTCCAGCTCGTCGACAAGGCCGGCGGGGGCGAGGTCACGCTGATCTCCATGGCGCCGAACAGCGAGGTCTCGGGGCTGCGCACCGCGCTGGCGATGGGTGCCGCCAAGGCGATCCTCGTCTCGGACGAGGCGCTCGCGGGGGCCGACGCGCTGACCACCGCCAAGGCGCTCGCCCGGTGCGTCGAGCGGGCGGGCGAGGTGGACCTGGTCCTCACCGCGACGGAGTCGACCGACGGCTACACCGGGACCATCCCGGCGCAGGTGGCCGAGCTCCTCGGCTGGCCGTCGCTGACCTTCGCCAAGGAGGTCCACATCGAGGGCACCTCGGCCAGGATCCAGCGCCAGACCGAGGCCGGCTACGACGTCGTCGAGGCCTCCCTGCCCGCGGTCGTGAGCGTGACCGCCGGGGTGGTCGAGCCGCGGTACCCGAGCTTCAAGGGCATCATGGCCGCCAAGTCCAAGCCGGTCGACGAGGTGACCGCCCACGACCTCGGCCTGAGCGACGAGGCGATCGCGCCGCACCAGACGATCACGAACGTCGCGGCCGCGCCGGCGCGTGAGGCGGGCGAGAAGATCGAGGACGACGGCGAGACCTTCCAGCGGATCGTCGAGTTCCTCGACGAGCTCAAGGTCATCTGAGGGGACGAGATGAAGATCTGGGTGTACGCAGAGTCCGAGGGCGACAAGCCCACCACCGCCACGCTCGAGCTGCTGACCAAGGCCCGCGAGCTCGGCGACGTCGAGTGCGTCTACGTCGGGCCCGAGGCGGCGACCGTCGCTCCGGCCCTCGGCGAGTACGGCGCCGCCAAGGTGTACGTGGTCGACGCCGGCGACAGTCTCGCCGGGGTCGTGGGGGCCGCGGCGGTGGCCCAGCTCGCTGCGTCGGAGTCGCCCGACCTCATCCTCTTCGCCCAGAGCTACGACGGTCGTGACGCGATCGCCCGGCTCTCGGTGAAGCTGGACCGCACGGTGCTCACCAACGGCATGACGCTCTCGGTCGACGGCGACACGATCACCGTCGGCACCGCCATCTTCGGTGGCAACACGCTCGTCGACACCACGTTCGACGGTCCCGGCCCGGGCCTGGCGGCGATCCGGCCGAAGTCCTTCGTCGCCGAGCCCGGCGGCGCGGCGGCCGGCGAGATCGTCGAGGTCGGTGCGGTCGACGCCGGTCGCGCGGCCGAGGCGAAGGTGCTCGAGCGCCACGTCGAGGAGCGCGAGGGTCCGAAGCTCGAAGAGGCGACCGTCGTCGTCTCCGGCGGGCGGGGGATCGGCGCAGCCGAGAACTACGAGCCGCTCGTCGACGAGCTGGCCAAGATCCTCGGCGGCGCGTCAGGTGCGTCGCGAGCGATCGTCGACGCCGGGTGGGTGCCCTACTCGAAGCAGGTCGGCCAGACCGGCAAGACGGTGAAGCCGAAGGTCTACATCGCGCTCGGCATCAGCGGTGCGACCCAGCACATGGTCGGCATGAAGGGCTCGGACAACATCATCGCGGTCAACAAGGACGGCGAGGCGCCGATCTTCTCGGTCGCCGACCTCGGCATCGTCGGCGACGTCCACAAGGTCGTCCCGAAGCTCATCGAGGCGTTGAAGGCCCGCAAGTAGTCCCGGCGGACGACCCGGCGGATCGAAGGGGGCGGCGCCGACGCGCCGCCCCTTCCGCGTCCGGGGTCAGGTGGTGCTGGGCGTGGCGGTCCCCGCGCTCGTGGGCGGGAGGCCGGCCGCACCGAGGGTCGCCGCCTTCACCTTCCAGTCCTTGCCCGAACGGACGAGCACGATGGTCAGCTGACCGCCGGGTCGGTCGAACACGCAGCTCTTCGACGGCGGCGTCCGGCCGTTCGCGGAGCATCCGCCGAAGGTCATGCCGTTGACGTCGTCGCTCGTGAGCTTCAGCAGCGCGGCCCGGCCCGCCGGGGTCGAGAGCGTCGTGAGTCGGGCGGTGTTGTGCGCGTCGAGCGCCTTCTGGACGTCCTTGGCGACCTTGTACGCCGGTTGACCGGCGTCGTTCGTCTTGGTCAGCTTGTAGACGACGAACGCACCGCCGGCCAGGACGAGGACCACCGCGACGACGATCGCGCCGATCACGGCCGGGGAACGACGGGACCGCGAGGAGGCGGTGGGCGAGGAGGCGGTGGACGAGGTGGGGTCAGTGGTCATGCCGGGGGAGGATAGGGGCCGGCGCGGGGTCAGTCACGAAGGTCGACGACGACCGGGGCGTGGTCCGAGGGCTGCTTGCCCTTGCGGGCGTTGCGATCGACGAGCGCCCAGGTGACCCGTTCGGCGACCGGTGGGGTGGCGAGGACGAGGTCGATGCGCATGCCGCGGCCCTGGTGGAAGTCGCCGCCCCGGTAGTCCCAGTAGCTGAAGAGCCGCTCCTGGTCGTAGACCTGGCGGAACGCGTCGACGAGGCCCCACTCCTCCAGCCGGCGGATGGCCGCCCGCTCGGGCTCGGTCACATGCGTCGCGCCGGCGAACGCCTGCACCGACCAGACGTCCCGGTCCTCCGGCGCGACGTTGAAGTCGCCGGTCAGCACGAGCGGATCGGCGGGCGTGAAGTTGCGCTCGAGCCATTCCGCGAGCCGCTCGAACCACACGAGCTTGCGGTCGTAGAACTCGCTCGCGACCTCCCGACCGTTCGGGACGTACACGCTCGTGACCCGCACGCCCCCACAGGTCGCGGTGAGCATGCGAGCGTCCGCCTCGTACGGGTCCGCGACCCCCTCACCGAAGCCGTTCTGCGGATCCTCGATCCCGACCTTCGACAGGATGGCCACGCCGTTCCACTGGTTGTGCCCGTGGTGGACGCTCTCGTACCCGAGCGCCGAGAATGCCATCGCAGGGAAGTTCTCGTCCGCGAGCTTGGTCTCCTGGAGGCACAGCACGTCGGGCGCGGCGTACCCGAGCCATTCCTCGACGCGCGGGAGGCGGGCCTTCAGCGAGTTGACGTTCCACGTGGCGATACGCACGGGCTGCCTTTCAGCGACCGAGTTCGAGGTAGTCGGGATTGCCGACCGCGAGCTTCGCCGCGGACGGACGCCCGGACGGCCCGGAGCACGTCGGAGGCGCGGTCGTCGTACTCACCGGCGCGGATGCCCGCGGCCAGCGCCGCCTGCAGGTCCCGCACCGTCCCGTCCCGGCCGGTCAGGTCGCGCAGGCGGGCGAGCTCGGCGTCGTGCTGGGCCGGGCCCAGCAGGAGCTCGCGTTCGATCATGGCGAGGATGCGTGCGGCGACGCGGCCGTGGAAGCCGACGCGGCTCCCGATCGGCACGACGTCGCGTTCGAGGTACTCGCGGACGGCCTCGGCGAGCTCGGACGCGGTCGGCCGGTCGTGCATGCTGTGGAAGACGGCCGCGTCCGACCCGCCGGCCACTCCCGCCGGCTCGGCGTCCCCCGTGCTCGTCTCCCCGTCCCGGTCGATCAGCTCGACGAGGTCCCACTCGTTCTCGGCGACGCGCCGGCCGAGCGCGGCCAGCTCGACCGAGCGGACGAGCTGCTGGAGGTGCGAGAACGTCTGCATCTCGCAGATCACCCCCCACTTGAGCGTCCCGAAGACCTCCCAGAAGTCGAGGTGCGCGGGTGCGACCGTCCGGCCGGACGCCACGGCGTACGCCGCGAGCAGCTCCTCGGCGCTCCCGAACCCGCCGGCGCGCCGGTCCACGTTCCCGAACCGCCACGACCGCACGCAGAACCAGCCGAGGTCCTCGACGGGGTCGCCGACGTGGGCGAGCTCCCAGTCGAGCACGGCGCGCAGGCCCTCGGGACCGACCATGAGGTTGCCGTTGCGCAGGTCGCCGTGGACCAGCGCCGGCTCGGTCGGCGGGAGCCCCGGCGCGCGGTCGGCGAGCCAGCGGAGTCCGAGCTCGAAGGCCGGATGCGGTTCGCCGAGCGCGTCGACCACGCCCCGGAACTGCGCGACCAGCGCAGACGCGTCCTGGTGTGGCAGGTGCGGGAGCGATCGCACCGGGATCGCGTGGATCGCCGCCGCGGCCTCCGCGCACTGGCGCACGATCACGGCGCGGGCGGGGGCGTACTCGGGATCGCGGAGCAGCTTGCGCGGGATGGTCTCGCCCTCGATCCGCGTCATGACGAAGCCGGCGCCGAGGCCGTCGCCCTCCTCCAGGAGGAACCGGGTCTCGGGGACCGCGACCCCGCCCGCCGCCGCGGCGCGCAGGAGCTCGAACTCGGTCGACCGGTCCGTGCCGCCGACGTCGGCGCCCGGATCGCGGCGCAGGACCAGCGCGTCGACCGCGCCGTCGGAGCGGGTCACGTCGAAGGACCAGGTCTCCCGCGAGGCACCGCCGCTGAGCCGGTGCAGCCCGTCGATCACCACCTCCGTCCCGAAGTGGCGTGCGCACGCGCGCGCGAGCTGTTCGCCGGACACCGCCTCCACGTTCGGCAAGCTAGCGGCACGGGCGCGGCGGCGATCCGATCGCTACCCTCGTCCCATGAGCTGGTACACGGAGCGGGTCCTGCCGCACATCGTGGACCTGACCTGTGGCACGAAGCGGATGCAGCCGGTGCGCCGCCCTGCGCTCGAGGGCTTGAGCGGCACCGTCGTGGAGATCGGGTTCGGCAGCGGCCCGAACGTCTCGCTCTACCCACCCGAGGTCGAACGGGTGCTCGCGGTCGAGCCGTCGACGCGTGCCCGCGCCCTGGCCGAGAAGCGGATGGCCGGCACGCGGCACCCGCCGGTCGAGTTCGTCGGCCTCGACGGGGCGTCCCTGCCCATCGAGGACGCCGGCGTGGACGCCGTGCTGTCGACGTTCACGCTCTGCACCATCGAGGACATCGACGCGGCCATGGGCGAGATCCGCCGGGTGCTGCGGCCGGGTGGCGCACTGCACTTCGTCGAGCACGGCCGCAGCGAGGACCCGAAGGTGTTGGCCCGCCAGCAGCGGTTCGAGCCGCTGCAGCGCCGGATCGCCGGCGGGTGCCGGCTGACCCGGGACCCCGCCGAGCTGGCGACCGCGGCCGGGCTGGACGTGGTCGAGTTGTCCCGGTTCACCCTCCAGGGGCCCAAGATCCTGACGACGATGTCGAGTGGCCGGGCGGTCCGGAGGGATTGAGCGCCGGATCCGGGCCCTGCCTGGAATGTGCTCATGCCGCGGGTCACACTGGTCGATCCCAGGTCGGAACCTCCGAGCCTGGGAGACTGATCATCTTGTTCTCACGCGCATCTGCCCTTCTCGGCACCGCGTGGGCCCGCCGACCTGCCACCTCCCTCCCGAGTGGTCTCGCGCGGCTGGCCCCCGACGCCGACTCCGATCTCCTGCTCTCCACGATCGACCGCGACGGCGGACTGGTCGTCGAGAGGCTCCTCGAGCCGGCGGCCGTCGACCGTATCGACGCCGAGCTCGCGCCCTCGGTCGCGTCGCGCCGTCCCGGGTTCCGCGACGGCTTCGACGACAGCTTCTACGGCACCAACACGATCCGGGTGCAGGGGATCGCGGCCAAGAGCCGCGCGTTCGTCGACGAGTACCTCCTGCATCCCACGCTGCTCGAGATCGCCGACCGCGTGCTGCTCCCGTACTGCGGCGACTACTGGATGAGCCAGTCCGAGACGATCTTCATCGGGCCCGGCAACGAGCGCCAGGCGCTCCATCGCGACGACCTCAACTGGAACCTCGCCGCGCAGCTGCGCGTGCCGCTCCAGATCTCGGTGCTCGTCGCGCTCGGCGACTACGACGCGGACGTCGGCGCGACCCATGTCGTGCCCGGCAGCCACCGGTGGCCGCTCGACCGGCCGTTCGACGCGTCGATGTCGAGACAGGTCGAGCTCGAGCCGGGCGACGCGCTCGTGTACGTCGGCAGCCTCCTGCACGGTGGCGGCGCCAACCGCACCACCGATCGCTGGCGCAAGGCGCTCTACCTCTCCTACCTCGTCGGCTGGTTGACGCCGGAGGAGGCGGTCCCGCTCGGGGTCGGCCCGGAGATCGCGCGGACCCTCCCGGCGCGCGCCCGTCAGCTCCTCGGCTTCGCGGGCCTCCCGGAGCGCGCGGCCGCCGACGATCCCGCCGAGGCCGCGCTCGCGCTCTGGCAGCTCGACGCCGACGCCCCCCTCATCGCCGACGCCACCTTCCGCAACCGGTAGCCGGTCGCTCGGCTTTGCGCGCGCAAATCCGGGGATGAACCCCCTGATTTCGCGCGCGCAAATCTGGGGGTGGAGGGGCCGTTCTGCGCGTGGGTTGGCGATCAGGACGCCGCCCACGGGGCGGCCGTCGACGATCTGGTCGAGGTACTCGGAGAGGCCGTACCCCGTGCGCCCGTTCCACCGCCACTCGGTCATCCCCTCGGAGATGCGGGTGACGAGCTGCTCGCCCTCGGGCGACTCCCGCCGGTTCCGCAGCGGGATGAGGTTGAGGACCGATCCGGTGATCTCGTACTCACGGTCGCCGGCGCCGGCCGTGATGCGCATCTCCTGGTGGTAGACGTCGTCACCCGTCCAGTCGGTGTCGATGGTCGCTCGGTCGATGTGGGTGTACGCGCCGTCCTCGAGGGCCATGCCGCCGATGCGCTGCGTCCCGTCGCGCGAGGTCACGATCGAGACGACGAACCCGGCGTCCTCCCCGAAGTTCATCGTGAGCCAGCGGTACCACCACGGTGCCTGCCAGTAGCGCGGCCCCCACGAGTGGTCGCGGAGGCCGAAGCCGTCGACGGCCCACTCCTCCTCGCCGACGCGGATCACGCCCCGCGCGCCGACGTGCTGCTCGTAGTGACCCCGTGCGAAGCCCCCGGAGAGGTCCTCGGTGAGTGGTGTGCCGTCGTCGTTCACCGGCTCGCCGCCGTACATCGGCGCGACGCCCCGGTAGTCCAGCTCGACGTGACAGTCGACCCACGGGTTCTCGGTGAACGCCTTGCGGGGGTGCGCCATCTGCAGCGGGTCGTCGAGGAGCGCGACCTTGCCGGTGTACGAGGTCTTCAGGGACTCGAACGGCGTCACGACCTCGAAGGTCATCCCTCCGGCGTCGAAGGCGTCGTTGTGCGAGATCTCGGGTCGCCCGAACATGAAGCCCACTCGCCCGTCGGGCAGGTACAGGCAGGTGGTCATCTCGGCGTAGCCCTCGTTCGCCCGGTTGCCGAGCCGGAGGAAGCCGCCGACACGTTCGGCGGGGTCGTACACGTTGAAGTACATGCTCTCGTTGAAGTTCGAGGCGTCCTCGAGCGGATGGAGGTACTCGTCCTGGGGATCCAGCTTGATCTTCACGCCGAGCATTCTTGCCTCGACGGGCGCGCACGCGCTCGAATGCGTCGCGACGCCGCACCGAACCGGAGGAACCATGGAGATCACCGAGATCGCGACCGGTCTGGAGTTCCCCGAGGGACCGGTGTGGATGCCCGACGGCACCCTGCTCTGCGTCGAGCTGAAGGGCCGCACCGTCCGGCGGGTGCACCCGGACGGGCGGACGGAGGTGATCGCCACGCCGGGCGGCAGCCCCAACGGGCTCGCGATCGGCCCGGACGGGGCCGCCTACGTGTGCAACAGCGGCGGGTGGGGGTTCGACGAGGTCATGGGCATGACCGTCCCGCGGACCGTGCAGCCCGCCGACTACACCGGTGGCCGGATCGAGCGCGTCGATCTCGCCACGGGGGAGGTGACCGTCCTCTACACCGAGTGCGACGGTCAGGAGCTCGTCGGCCCGAACGACCTCGTCTTCGACGCCGCCGGCGGGATGTGGTTCACCGACCACGGCAAGCAGCGTGGCCGGGTCCAGACCATCGGCGCGGTCTACTACGCGGCGCCCGACGGCTCCTCCATTCGTGAGGCCGTCTACCCGCTCGACTCGCCCAACGGCATCGGGCTCTCCCCGGCGGGTGACCGTCTCTACGTCGCCGAGACCCACACCGGTCGCGTGTTCTGGTGGCCGGTCGAATCGCCCGGCGTCCTCGGCGCGGGCGCGTCCGGTCGGCAACGGCGGGACGCTGCTCGCCGGGCTCCCCGGGATGCAGCTGCTCGACTCGCTGGGTGTCGACGGCGAGGGACACGTCGTGGTCGGCACGATCTTCAACGGTGGCCTCACGGTGATCGCGCCCGACGCGGACGGCTCCGGGATCGCGGGGGTCGAGCACGTGCCCCTGCCGGACCTCCTCGTGACCAACGTGTGCTTCGGCGGCCCGGACCTGTCGACCGCGTTCGTGACCATGTCCGGCACCGGCAAGCTCGTGTCGTTGCCGTGGCCGCGCCCCGGTCTCGCGCTCAACTTCTGAGGGCCGGTCCGGATCTGACGGCGCGATCGGTGCCCGCGTAACGTCCCGCGCCGCCGTCGAGTCGAGGAGCGCACCGTGTCGGGACCGTTGTCGGGAACCAAGGTCGTGGAGATCGCGGGCATCGGGCCCGGGCCCTTCGCCGCGATGATGCTCGCCGACATGGGCGCGGACGTCGTCCGCGTCGACCGGGCGCAGTCGGTGTCGGGCAACTTCGACCGCCCCAACCTCGAGGTCCTCAACCGCGGCCGGCGATCGATCGGCGTCGACCTCAAGCACCCGGAGGGCGTCGAGACGGTGCTGCGACTCGTGGAGCAGGCCGACGCGCTCGTCGAGGGGTTCCGTCCCGGCGTCGCCGACCGCCTCGGCATCGGCCCGGACACCTGCCTCGCGCGGAACCCTCGCCTCGTCTACGGCCGCATGACCGGCTGGGGCCAGGAGGGCCCGTACGCCCAGGCCGCCGGGCACGACATCAACTACATCGCGCTCGGCGGCGCGCTCGGCCACTTCGGGCGCGCCGGCGGGAAGCCCACCCCGCCGATCAACGTCGTGGGCGACTTCGGGGGTGGCGGCATGCTGATGGCGTTCGGCGTCGCGTGCGCGCTCGTCGAGGCCGGGCGCAGTGGCACCGGCCAGGTGATCGACGCCGCGATGGTGGACGGCTCGGCGATCCTCATGGCGATGATGTGGGGCTTCCGCTCGCTGGGCGTGTGGGGGCCCTTCGGCACCAACGTGCTCGACACCGGGGCGCCGTTCTACGACACCTACGAGACCGCCGACGGCACGTTCATCTCGCTCGGGTCGCTGGAGCCGCAGTTCTACGCCGAGCTGATCGAGCGGCTCGGGCTCACCGACGACGTCGCGCTCGGCGACCAGATGAACCAGTCCACCTGGCCCGGGCTGCGCGAGCGGTTCACCGCGCTCTTCAAGTCGCGCACGCGTGACGAGTGGTGCGAGGTGCTGGAGATGACCGACGTCTGCTTCGCCCCGGTGCTCACGATGGACGAGGCAGCCGACCATCCGCACCTGCAGGCGCGCGGCACCATCGTCGAGGACCACGGGGTGCTCCAACCCGCGCCCGCGCCCCGCTTCAGCCGCACCCCGGGTGCGATCCAGCGCCCGCCGGCGTGGCCGGGCCAGCACACCGACGAGGTCCTCGGCGACTGGGGGTTCGGGGCGGACGAGGTCGAGGCGCTCCGCGCCGGCGGCGCGGTCCGGTAACCCTCTCGCCGACGCGCGGCCGCTACGGCGCGGGCCGTCGCGCCGCGACCGCTTCCCGGACCGAAGCCGGGATGCGATCGGTCGAACCGGTTCCCGCCCGCGCGCGCTCGACGGCGGCCCGGGACTGCGTGCGGATCCGCTCCGCCCGCTCCTCGGTCGTGGGTGGGCGCAGGCGGCCCGGTCCGCTCCCGGCCGGCCCCGGGATGGAGCGGCGCTGCTTCGGGGGCAGGAGGTCGCCGAAGCCGAACCCCGGGTACTTGCCGGCCGCCGCGGTGCGTGGGGTCGGGGTCGGGGTCGGGGTCGGGGTCGGGGTTCGCAGCCGGCGCCGACGCACCCGCCTCGACCACCGGCAGCGGAGCGGGCGCCGCGGGTGCGCTCGCCGCCGCGGCCCGGGCGTGGGCCGGCACCCGGGTCGATCGACCCGTCTCGCGAGGCTTGGCCGCGGCGCAGACCGCGGATCCCGGCGAGGAACGCGACGAGCGTCGAGGTCATGACGACCATCCAGCGCGCGATCGGGTTCGCCGCGTCGGTGCCCGCGGCGAAGAGGTGGACGGACGCGAGCACGTAGAGCGGGAACGAGAGAACGTGGACCCGCCGCCACCACTTCTTCGGGAAGCGCCGACCGAGCAGCGACGTCACCTCGATCGCGATCAGCAGGTACATCGAGACGATGCCCCACGCGATCGCCACGGGGTGCCACGAGCTGTGCATCGGCACCGCGAGGTCCTGCCACGTCCAGTGCGTGAACCCGTCGAGGGGGAGCACGCCGACGTGGATCGCGACGAACACGACCGCCAGTCCACCGAGGTGACGGTGCAGGTCGAGCACCCACGCGGGCGCGGTGCTCTTGGCGAGCGTCTTGTTCGTGATGAACAGACCCCAGAGCACCGCGATGGCGAGCAGCGCCCACGCGACGAACCCCGAGGCGCGCGTGACGTACCACCACGTCTTCGGATCGAGATCCATGCGGTCAGCTCCCGGTGGTCTTGGGCGGCGGCGGCGGCGGAGGCGGTGGCGGGCTGGTCGGCGGGGGCGCGGGCGCCGCGGTCACCGGCGGTGAGGTCGGCGCCGGGGTCGCGGCGGGGGCGGGGGCGGGCGCGGACGGGGCAGGCGGCGCGGCGCCGCCGGAGGGCGCACCGGTCGCGGGAGCCGATCCGGCGGTGCTGCCCGCGCGGCTCCCGGCGCCGGCGGCCGGGGTCGCACCCGCACCGCCGAGCGCGCTCGTCCCGGCCGCTGCCGCGGCGGCCTCCTGAGCGGGGGTCGGGGGCGCGCCGGCGACCGGCGTACCAGCCGGTGTCGTCGCGGCCGCGGCCGCGCCGGTTCCGGTCGACGATCCGGTGGGGCTCACCGCGGCCGCCGGACTCGACGACGACAGCGCCGACGCCGCGGTGCTCGCCGGGGCGCCCGAGGCGAGCACCGCCACGATGACGAACGTGGCGGTGGTGCTCAGGCCCGTGGCGAGCACGCGGCTCGCGGCGGCGGGACGGGAACGCCTAGTCGTCGCCGTGCGCATGGCAGTACTCCTCGCGTGCGTGCTTGTAGGACTCGCTCATCCCGTCGTCGCTTCCCCAGCAGTTGTAGGGCGCGGCCGTGGTGGGGGTCGTGGTCGGGGCGGGCGCCGCCGGCGGTGGCGCGGGGGCGGGGACGGTCGGGGTCGGGTCGGACGTGTGGGTGCCACCGTTGCTCGTGCCGGGAGCCTTCCTGCTGCTCGCGGCGGGAGCCGCGGCGCTCCCGGACGTCGATCCCCCGCCGCCGAACCAAGTGGCCGCGGCGGTGGCGGAGGACCCCTTCGGCACCGTGCCGCCGGGCTGGTGTTGCGCGGCCACGGCGAGCATCAGGGTGGCGAGCGGGTCCTGGCCCGTCGGTGGGGTGGCGACGGGGACCGTGGTGACCGTTTTCGGCTTCGCCGTCGTGGCGGCGCCGGCGGTGTCCGCGGGAGCGGGTCCGGTCGTGGTCGCCGCCATCGCGACGGCGCCACTGATGAGGCTGGCGGTCAGGGTGAGGCTGGCGGCGAGGGTGGACCGACTGGGCATGGCATCGAACCTCGGGACGGGACCGGGTGACCATGCAGGTATCGGCAGCGCGGCGAAGTTTCGCTGAACTCGCGCAACCTCAAATTCGTGGCAAATCCCCGGCTGCGAGCGGGGACCGTCCGCCTCAGCCCTCGTCGGCGGGGAGCCGGGCCTCGAGGGTGGAGACGCGCGCCGCGGTCGTGGCCGCGTCGGGTCCGGTGACGGTCACGTGGCCGACCTTGCGCCCCGGGCGCAGCGACTTGCCGTACCGGTGCAGGTGGACGCCCGGGACGTCGAGCACCGCTGCCGGGTCGGGCAGCGTGCCGATGCAGTTGCGCATGACGCTCGGGGCCGCGGAGGGCCGTGTCACCGAGGGGCCAGCCGAGGACGGCCCGCACGTGGTTCTCGAACTGGCTCGTGACGGCGCCCTCGATCGTCCAGTGCCCCGAGTTGTGCACCCGCGGTGCCATCTCGTTCGCGAGCAGTGTGCCGCCCTCCTGGAACAGCTCGAGCGTGAGCACGCCGACGTAGTCGAAGTGCTCGACCAGCGCGCCGACGTAGGCGTCCGCGGTCCGCTGCAGCTCCGGCGTGACGCCCGGCGCGGGAGCGGTCGACGTCCGCAGGATGCCGGCGCGGTGCTCGTTGGCCGTCAGCGGCCAGGTCCGCAGGTCGCCGTCCGCGCCGCGCACGGCGAGGATCGAGAGCTCGCGGTCGAACGCGATGCGGCGCTCCAGGATCAGCGGTCCCCCGGCGGCGAGGGCGGCGAGGGCCGCCGGGGCCTGGGCCGGATCGTCGAGGGCGTGCTGTCCCTTGCCGTCGTACCCGCCCCGGCGGGTCTTCAGGATCGCCGGCGTCCCGAGCTCCCGCGCCGCGGCCACGAGGTCGGCCTCGGTGTCGACCGGTGCGAACGCGGCGACCGGTATCCCCAGCTCGGTGAACGTGGTCTTCTCGAGCAGCCGGTCCTGGGACACGGCGAGCGCGTCGATGGAGGGGTGGACCACGAAGCCGGCCTCGGCGAGCGCGCGCACGGTGCTCGCCGGCACGCCCTCCCACTCGTAGGTGACGACGCGGGTGCCCATGGCGGTCGGCGGCGCGGCCTCGAGGTCGTCGAGACCGCCGACGACGAGCGTGCTCACCGCACCGGCGGGCGCCGACGGCGAGGGATCGAGGGAGCGCACCTCGACGCCGAGCGCGGTCCCGGCGAGCGCGAGCATGCGGCCGAGCTGGCCGCCGCCGAGGATCGCGAGCGGCGTCGTCGGTGGTTCCGGTGCGGTCAAGGGATCAGGCCGTGAGCTGCAGGGTGGGCCGCATCGGGTAGCCGTCGAGCCGGGCGACGATCCGGCTCCAGAACCCGTCGCGGTCGCGCTGGTAACCGAGGACGTCCTGCTGGTAGGCCTCGAGCGTCTTCACCGCCGGACGCTTGGCGGCGAATGCCGCGAGGGTGGCCTGGAGGGCGGCGTTCTTCGACAGCCGCGCGGTGTGGGCGAGCGCGGCGGCCCGTGCCGCGAGCGCCTCGAGCCGGTTCGCGGTCTCGACCTGGACCTCGGCGTCGGTCCCGGTGCGCACCACGGTCCACCGGTCGAGCTCCGCCGTCAGCTGGCGGGTCACGGCGCGGTTGCTCGCCCCGGCGGCCTTGAGGCCCTGGACGACGCCGCGCAGCGCCGTGTAGCGCTGGTCCAGCGGGGCGACGAGCGGCTTCCACGACGTGTCGAGCGCGTCGGCGTGCTCGCGGAGCCCGGGCCGGACGGTCACGACGAGCACGACGAGGCCGGCGACCACCAGCACGACGATCGCGACGATGAGGCGACGAACTCGGTCCATGGCCGCACCCACGTTAGGAGCCCGGGCCCCCGCGGGGGCGTACCCGACGATCGGGGCCGGTAGCCTCGGCGCGATGGCTCCCCACCGGGCCGTGGTCGTGGCGATCCTCGCCGCCGCCTCGCTCGGGGGGTGGTGGCTCGGTCGTTCCGAACCCGGCGCCCATCCCAGCTCCCGGACGCCCGGTGCGGTCCGGCTCGCGGCGACCGTGACCGAGACCGTCGACGGCGACACCGTCCACGTCCTGACCGCGACCGGTCCCGACACGGTCCGCCTGCTCGGGATCAACACTCCTGAGACCCACCACCCGACGAAAGGGGTCGAGTGCTTCGGGCCGGAGGCGTCGGACTTCACCGCTCGCGAGCTGACCGGCCGGGCGGTCACGCTCGAGCTCGACGTCGAGCACCGCGACGTCTACGGCCGGCTGCTCGCGTACGTGTTCGTCGACGGCCGCGACTTCAACGAGGAGCTGTTGGCCCGCGGGTTCGCGCGTCTCTTGATCATCCCGCCCAACGGGACCCACGGGCGGACCATGCTCGAGACCGAGCTCACCGCGCGCCATGCCGGTCGGGGGCTCTGGTCCGCGTGCTGAGCCTCGACGGTGGCGTCAGGCGAGCGACGCGACCATCTCGTCGGTGATCTCCGGCCCGCACTCCGGGTGGAGGTAGACGGCGCGGAGCATCAGCTCGCCGTGGTAGGTCGTCGGCAGGACGAAGAGACGCTGGTCGCGCAGCATCGCGTCGGACCAGCGCTGGTAGTCGGCGGGTCCCCAGCCGTGCCGGCGGAAGACCACGACGGTGAGCGGGGGTTCGAGCGCCAGCTCGAGATGGTCGGCGGCGGCGATGCGCGCGGCGGCGTCCCGGGTGATGGCGAGGGTCTGCTCGACGGCCGCGGTGTACGCGTCGGTGCCGTGCACGGCGAGGGAGAACCAGAACGGCAGGCCCCGAACCCGGCGGGTCAGGTGGTAGGCGTAGTCGGCCGGGTCCCAGTTCTCCTGCGCGCGGATCGGATCGAGGTAGGGGGCGTGTTGTGAGTGCGCGCGGCGCGCGGTGGCCGGATCCCGGTAGAGCAACGCCGCGCAGTCGAACGGGGCGAAGAGCCACTTGTGGGGGTCGACGACGAACGAGTCGGCGTGCTCGATCCCGCGGTAGCGGTCACGGATGCTCGGCGCGGCGAGCCCGGCGAGCCCGTAGGCGCCGTCGACGTGCATCCAGAGCCCGCGCTCGTGCGCGACGGCGGCGACGCCGGCGAGGTCGTCGATCGTGCCCGTGTTCGTGGTGCCCGCGGTCGCCACGACGGCGCAGAGGTCCGAGGCGTCCGGGTGTTCGGCGAGCACGGCGCGCAGCGCGCGTCCGGTGAGCCGGTCGTCGGGGCCGGTCGGGACGACGATCGGCTCGACGTCCATGATCCGCAGGGTGTTGATCAACGAGCTGTGCGCCTGGTCCGAGAGTGCGACGCGCCAGCGACTCGGCCGCGTGCGGCGTTCCGACGCCGCGGCAGCGCGCGGCGACGAGGGCGGAGAGGTTGCCGGCCGATCCGCCCGAGACGAAGCATCCGCCCGCCTCCGGCGGATAGCCGGCGAGGTCCGCGACCCAGCGCAGCGCCTGGTTCTCCGCGTAGATCGCGCCGGCCGCCTCGAGCCAGTCCGAGCCGCAGATCGCCGACGACGACACCACGACGTCGAAGAGCTGGCTCGCCTTCGTCGGCGCGACCGGGATGAAGCTCAGGAAGCGCGTGCTGTCGGCGGAGATGCACGCGGGCGCGAGCGTCTCGGCGAACCACGCCATGACCGACTCCGGCGCGTGCCCGGTGGCGTCGATCGTCGGTCCGATCGCGTCGGTCAGCTCCGCGAGCGTGCGGGGCTGGTCGAGCGGTACGTCCTCCATGCGCAGCCGGTCGATCGCGTAGTCGAAGCAGAGCCGCGCGATCTTCTCGGTCTCCTCGTCGAATCGGTGCACTCCGGCGACGGTACTCGTCGGCCTCGGCGGCGCTGCTCCCGCCGGGCGCGGATCGTCAGCCCGAGGCGGACGGGTGGCGGTTGACGATCTCGAGCACCGCGGCGCCGTAGCGCTCGACCTTGACCGGGCCGACTCCGGACACGTCGAGCAGCTCGTTCGGGCTGGCCGGTCGGGCCCGCGTGAGGGCGCGGAGCGTCTTGTTGTCGAACACGACGTACGCAGGGACGGCCGAGGCCCGTGCGAGGTCCCGGCGCCACTCGACGAGCGCGTCGTACAGCGGTCGCTCCGCGGGCGCGAGCTCGCCGTCGTTCACCTCGGAGAGCCGCGCCCGCGCGGCACGCGCGCCGCGGCGGTTCACGTCGCGGTCCGGCGGCGGCTCGGTGATCCCGGCGATGGCCCGCTCGACCTCGCCGAGGTACGGGCTCGCGCTCCGGTTGCTCGTGCGCGATCCACGATCGCGTTGGGACGCCCAGGAGAGATGGAGCGATCGCTCGGCCCGGCTCAGCCCCACGTAGAGCAGCCGGCGCTCCTCGGCCAGGGCGTCGTGGTCGCCCTGCGCGTGCGAGATGGGCACGAGGCCGCGCTCGAGGCCGGTGACGAACACGGTGTCCCACTCGAGGCCCTTGGCCCGGTGGAACGTGAGGAGGTCGACGGCGTCGGTGGAGACGCCGCCGTCGTCGGGACCCCGCAGCGAGGTCGCGAGGAAGTCGCCGAACTCGGCCACCGTCCCGCGACCGCTCGCGACGGCGAGGTACTCGTGGCCCAGCGCGACGATCGCCTCGCGGTGGGTCCGCTGCTCCTCGCTGGCCTCGGTCGCATCCGTCACGAGATCGGTCAGGTGGTCGGCGAAGGCGCGGCCCGGCGCCGCGGCGGCGATCTTGTCGAGCGCCCGCAGGGCCTGCTGCACCTCGGGCCGGTCGAGGAACGCGTGGTCGCCCCGGACCCGGCAGGGAATCCCGGCGCGCCGCAAGGCCTCCTCGAACGGAGCCGACTGCGCGTTCACGCGGTACAGCACGGCCATCGCGGACCAGGGCCGGTCGCCGGTGTGGGCGTCCCGGAGCCGTTCGGCGACGCCGCGGGCCTCGGCGTCACCGTCGGGATAGGTCGTGACGGTGGGGACGGGCCCGGGGGAGCCCGCGGCCTCGACCGCGGCGCGTTCGGCCGCGGGCAGCACGGCCCGGGCCGCGTTCACGATCTCGGGGGTCGACCGGTAGTTCCGCTCCAGGTGCACGGTGGCTCCGCCGGGGAAGTGCGCGGCGAAGCGCGTGAGGTAGCCCGGGTCCGCTCCGGCGAAGGAGTAGATGGCCTGGTCGGGGTCGCCCACCACGCAGAGGTCGGTCCGCTCGCCCAGCCACGCCTGGAGCAGCCGGAGCTGGGCGCGGCTGACGTCCTGGAACTCGTCGACGAACAGGTGCCGGAACCGCCAGCGCTGGGTGGCGGCGAACTCGGGCTCCTGCTCGAGGGCCTGCGCGCTCAACCGCACCAGGTCGTCGAAGTCGATCACGTGACGCTTGCGCTTCTCGTCCTGGTAACCGCGGTAGATCGTCGCGATGCGGTCCGCGCCGAGCGACGGGGTGCGCCCGGCACGGTTCGCGGCCTCGGTGTAGTTGCCCGGTCCGACGAGACGCGCCTGCGCCCACTCGATCTCGCCCGCGGCCTCCGTGACCGCGATCGTGAGCTCGGGGCCGCGCCGGCCGCCGATGAGCGGTGCCAGGACGCGCGCCTTGCGGTCGAGGAGCGCCGGCATGCTCGAGCCCCGCTGCTCGTGGAGCGCGGCGCAGCTGCGCGAGCGCGACCGCGTGGAACGTGCCGGCGGTGAGCCCGTCGCGCACGCCGAGCCGGCGGAGGCGCAGCCGGAGCTCGCCCGCCGCCTTGCGCGTGAAGGTGAGTGCCAGCACGTGCGCCGGCTCGATCGCCTGGGTGGCCGACTGCCACGCGATGCGGTGGGTCAGGACCCGGGTCTTGCCCGACCCGGCCGGCGCGAGGATCGCGAGCGGAGGGAGGGCTCGACGACGGCGCGGCGCTGCGAGTCGTCGAGCCCGGTGAGCAGCCGATCCGCGTCCGCGACCTCCATCCCTGCACCGTACCGAGAGGGTGCGACCGCGCGGGCACCTCCCCCGTGGCGGCGGCGGAAGCCCGTAGGCTGCCCGCCATGCCGCCGTACCCACCGAAGCTCATCAACGAGGGCGAGAGCGTGGTCCTCGACCTCAAGCCCCACTGGTGGTTCTTCTGGAAGCACATCATCGCCGGGGCGGGCGTCCTGGTCCTGCTGTTCCTGTACGTCGGTGCCTTCGACTGGTTGAAGTACCCGGTCGCGGTCGCCATCGTCGTGTACATCGGGTTCGTCGTGGTGAAGTACCTCGCCTGGACCTACACGCACTTCGTGCTCACCGACCGCCGGGTGATCTCGCGTTCGGGGATCGTGTCCAAGCGCGGCACCGAGATCCCGCTCGACCGGGTCAACAACATCGACTTCTCCCAGCGGATCTGGGAGCGGATGATCGGTGCCGGGGACCTCTCGATCGAGTCGGCGGGCAAGGACGGTCAGAGCCACTTCGAGAACGTGCGCCACCCCGACATGGTCCAGCAGGAGATCTACCGGCAGATGGAGGTCAACAGCCGCCGTCAGGCCGGCTGGCAGGCCGAGGCGATGACGACCCAGAGCCGCGCCGCCGCGCCGGCGCCCGCGCCGAGCGCGGCCCCCGACGTCGCGGACCAGATCGCCAAGCTCGCGACGCTGCGGGACCAGGGTGCGATCACGACCGAGGAGTTCGAGGCGAAGAAGGCCGAGCTGCTCGACCGGATGTAGCGCATGACCCGCGTGGTCTCGCTCGTCCCGTCGGCCACCGAGACCCTCCTCGACCTCGGCGTCGCGCCGGTCGCGTGCACTCGGTTCTGCGAGCAGCCCGGCTTCCGGACGGTGGGCGGGACCAAGGATCCCGATGTCGGCGCGATCGTCGCGCTCGCGCCCGACCTCGTGGTGGTGAACGACGAGGAGAACCGCCGGGAGGACGCCGAGGCGCTCGCGGGCGCGGGACTCGCGGTGCACTCGATGTCGCCGCGTCGCGTCGCTCGACGTCGGCCCCGCGATCGATGCGCTCGCCGCCGCGGTCGGTGTCCCGTCGCGGCCGATCCGGGTGCCCGCACCGGCCCCGCGGCGCGGGCGGGCGGTCGCGTTCGTCTGGCGGCGGCCGTGGATGACCGAGTCGGACGACACGTACGGATCGTCGGTGCTCGCGCACCTCGGCTGGTCCAACCCGTACGCCGGGGCCCCGGCGCGCTATCCCGAGACGGATCTCGCCGCCGTCGCCCGGCACGCGCCCGATCTCGCGGTGCTGCCCTCGGAGCCCTATCCCTTCGTGGCGCGGCACGTGCCCGAGGTCGCCGCCGCGCTGCCCGGCGCCGCGATCGTGCCGGTCGACGGGCGCGATCTCTTCTGGTGGGGAACTCGCACGCCGGCCGCGCTGGCGCGGCTCGCCGCGGCGTTGCGAGACGTTCCCACCCACTGATGCGCCGGCGCACGCCTTGTCCGCTATGGGTAGACTGGTGACGCCCGGCTGGCCCGTCGGGCGCTACAGGGGGCACACTGGCCACAGTGACAACACTGGACACCGACTCGGGGCAGGTCGCGGCATTCCCTGAATCGGCCGATGTCCGGTTGGTGCTGCCCGGATCCGCGATGCCCGACCTCGCACCGGCGATCACGCGCCAGCGACTGGTGATCGAGGGCGTCCCGCGCGCGCCGATCGGCGCGGAGCAGATCGTCGAGTACCTGCTCGGCCTCAGCGAGGTGTGCGCCATGACCACGCTCGTGGCTCCCGTGACGCACCGCTCCGACCGGTTCGGGTGGGCGGGCTGGATCCACTGGGAGACGTCGGGCGCGCACTTCTACGCCTGGGACGTGCCCCAGCTCTTCTTCAGCGTCGACGTCTACACGTGCAAGGCCTTCGATCCCGCGGCCGCGGTGGAGTACACGCGCTCGTTCCTCTCGGCTGCGCCGGTCGTCGCGAAGGAGTTCTGATGGCCGAGCTCGATCTCGTCCAGGAGGAGATGCGCGAGCTCGCGGGGGTTCTGATCGACCGGGCGGGTGGACCGACCGAGACGTTCGGCGTGTACTTCGTCGCACCGGAGGAGCCCGAGTCCGAGCTCGCGCGCCACGTGGAGCGGACGGTCTTCGACGAATGGTTCGGCAACAGTCCCGAGCTCCTCGACGCGGAGTACCGGTCGTACGAGCCCGCGTCGATCTTCATCTGCGTCCTCGACCACCGGCGCCGGCTCCCCGCGGGGATGGGGCGGGTGATCGTGTCGTCCGAGCACGGGTTCAAGACGCTCCAGGACATCGAGGGACGCTGGGGCGACGACCTCGGGGACACGCTGGCGCGCACGGGTCGTGCGTGGGACCTCGGCCAGATCTGGGATTTCGCCACCATCGCGGTCATGCCCGAGTACCGCGGGAAGGCCACCGACGGGCTGATCATGCTCGCCATGCTCCAGACCGGCTCGCAGGGTCTGATCATGACCGGCGGCCGGTTCATGATCTGTGTGCTCGACGTCAACGTCTGGAAGTACTTCAACGTCACGATGCACGACGCGTTCGAGGCCTATCCCGGCATCGAGCCGATCGAGTACCTGGATTCACCGGCGAGCATCCCGACCTTCGTCGACTTCGACTGGTACGGCCCGCACCTGCTCGAGTGCGATCCTCCGACCCACCAGATGCTGCTGCTCGACGCCGGGATCGAGCCGGTGGTCCGTGGGCCGGACTGGGCGCCGTTGCTGGCGCGCCGGCCGCCGGACCCGCGCCCTTCGCCGTCGATCCCGGTCGCCCGACCTACGCGCTGAACACGTCGGGCACCGAGCGCAAGCGCGACCGGCGCGCGCACGCAGGCGCGTGATCGCGGCCGGGACGGCCGCGGCGGGCATGGGCCGGGCGTAGAGGTAGCCCTGGGCGACCGTGCAGCCGAGCTCGAGCAGGTGCGCCGCCTGGACCTCGCTCTCGACGCCCTCGGCCACGGCGGTGACGCCGAGCGCGTCCGACATCGCGACGATCGCCGAGACGAGCGTCGCGTCGGCCGAGTCCTGCTCCAGGTCGATCACGAACGCGCGGTCGATCTTCACGACGTCGACCGGGAAGCGCCGGAGGTAGGCGAGCGACGAGTACCCGGTGCCGAAGTCGTCGATGGCGAGCCCGACGCCGAGCGCCTTCAGCCGCCCGAGCAGCTCGGGGGCGCCCTCGGGATTCTCCATCAGCGTGCTCTCGGTGAGCTCGAGCGTCAGGGCCGAGCGGGGCAGGTTCGGACTCGTAGAGCGCGCGGCTCACGTGGCCGACGATGCTCTGGTCGCGCAGCTGGCGCGGCGGAGACGTTGACCGAGATCGTCATGTGCTCGCCGCCGGGCAGCTGGTGGCGCCACTCCTCCATCTGGCGGCAGGACTCGACGAGGACCCAGTTGCCGATGTCGACGATGATCCCCGTCTCCTCGGCCACGGGGATGAACGACAGCGGCGAGATCGTGCCCCAGCCCGGGTGGTTCCACCGCAGCAGCGCCTCGAAGCCGCGGACCGCGCCCGATCCGATGTCCATGATCGGCTGGTAGTGGATCTCGAGCTCCTCGCGCTGGAGCGCGTGGTGCAGGTCACGCTCGAGATCGAGTCGCTTCGAGACGCGCTCGCGCATCGAGGAGTCGAAGACGGCAACGGTGTCGCGGCCGGATTCCTTGGCCTGGTACATCGCCGTGTCCGCCTCCCGGATCATCGACTCGGCGTCGTGACCCTCGTCGGTGCCGCCACCGGCGATCGCGACGCCGATGCTGACCGACGTCGCCAACTCCGCGCCGCGGACGTCGAACGGGTCGGCGAAGAGCTTGCGGGTCCGCTCGGCGATCTCCACGGCCTCGCCGGGGCCGCGCAGCGATCCGGCGACGATCACGAACTCGTCGCCGCCGATGCGCGCCACCAGGTCGGTCGGGCGCGTGCTCGTGCGCAGGCGGTGGGCGACGGCGAGCAGGAACGCGTCGCCGAGGGTGTGGCCGTAGGTGTCGTTGACGAGCTTGAAGCGGTCGACGTCGAGGAACAGCATCGCCACCTTGTTGTTCGTGCCGGCGACGGCGATGAGCCGCTGGCCGAGGTACTCCTCGACGTAGGCGCGGTTCGGCAGCCCGGTCAGCATGTCGTGGGTCGCCTGGTGGATCAGGCGCTGCTCGGAACGGGCGTGGGCCCGAACGGCGCGGAAGAGCCGGGTGATGGCCGCGCCGGTCAGCGAGAGCACGATCGTGGTCATGGCCACTCGGTCGATCAGCGGTGCGTCCACCTGCGCGACCGCGATCACGCCCGGGATCGCCAGCGCGACCGCCACGATCACGAGGCGCCCGATCGTGGGCGGCGTCGGACTCGACCGGCAGCGGCTCGGTGAGATCGTGCATCGACGGATCGAGGACCGTCGCGATGATGAAGAGGTAGCCGACCGCGTAGGGCAGGTCCGCCACGGCGGAGCGGCAGGTCGATCGCGTGCGTCTCGAGGAGCATGTAGACGAGGTCTCCGAGCAGGACACCGGCCATCGCGCCGAGGAGCCAGCCGTTGGCCCGGATCCGTCGCGTCCCCGTGCTGAACGCGAGCCCGGCGGTGCTGGCGACCAGGAAGACCGACAGCGCGGGGTAGACGGCGAGCACGACGCGGATCTGGAACGTGCTGTGGATCTGCGTGGGGTTGACGACGAAGAGCATGCCGAGGGCGAGCGCCGCGAGTGCGGCGACGCTGGCGTCGAGCAGCGCGTCGATCTCGCTGTCGCGGCCCCGCTGGCGCGCGTGGACGATGCCGAAGAAGCCGGCCGCGGCCAGGAGGTAGCCGGGGATCGTCACGAGGTCGGGGACGAGGGCGCGGTGCCGGCTCAGGTCGCCGAGCGTGTCGAACGCCGACCCGTGCCACGCCGCCGAGGAGGAACAGGGCGAACCCGGCCGCGAGCCAGTACCAGGGCCACACCACGGCCGGGCCGGTAGCGGCGGACCCCGACGAAGATCGCGACCGATCGCGGCGACCGTGAGGAGCGGAAGGGTCGCGTCCGCGACCGGACCGAGGACGCCGGTGACCTGGAGCAGCAGCCACACCCCGGCCCCGACGGCGAGCCAGCGCCGGACGTCGGGAGTGGATGGCGGGCTGGGTCGGCAGATCCGCCTCGGTCATCCTCTCGTCTCCTCAGCGATGCCCTCGGATCCGGACGGACCCTTCGCCCCAGACCATCGGCGTGCTGATTTGACGGCTTGAGGCCCGCGCCGCCCCGTTCCGGCGCTCGGAATCGCCCGTTCCTAGGCGATCGGCCCGGCGCCGGCGGCGGCACGGACCCGGAACCCGGTCCCCGTCCGGCCCGACGCCGCGGCGTAGGCCGGGAGCGTCGCCGCCAGGCAGCGCTCGGCGTCCGCTGCGACCGTGACCGCGGCCACGGCGCAGCCCCCGAACCCGGCACCGGTCAGGCGGGCCCCGAGCGCACCGTGGTCGACCAGAAGGTCGACGAGCAGGTCCAGCTCCGGGGTCGAGACACGGAAGTCGTCGCGCAGGCTCGCATGGCCGGCCCGGAGGATCGCGCCCACGCGCTCCAGGTCGCCGGCGCGGAGCGCGGCGCAGCAGTCGAGCACCCGCTGGTTCTCCGAGACGACGTGGCGGGCGATCGGATCGGACCCGACCTGGTCGAGGGTCGCGTCCCGGAGCGCACGGACGCCGAGGCGCGACGCCGCGGCCTCGCACGCGTGCCGGCGCGCGCCGTACTCGCTGTCGGCCAGGTCGCGTGCAACGCCGGAGTGCACGACCAGGATCGCGAGGTCGGGCGGGAGCGGGATGGGCTCGACGCTCAGGTCGCGGCAGTCCAGGAGCAGTGCGTGGTCGGCCCGTCCGCACAGCGAGGCCATCTGGTCCAGCAGCCCACCGGGCACGCCGGTCGCCAGCACCTCGGCGGCGAGCGCGAGGCGGGCGAGCGCGCGGGGATCCGCCCGTTCGGGCGCGTCGACCGGGAGGAGCGTGAGCACGAGCGCGACCGCGAGCGCGGACGACGACGACAGCCCCGAGCCGGCCGGCACCGAGGAGTCGACGGCGAGCGAGCATCCCGCGATGGGGTGCCCGGCCTCCCGCACGACCTGGACCGCACCGTCGACGAACCGCCCCCATCGCGGGCCTCGATAGGGCGGGCCGGCGGCGAGGCCGATCTCCACCGTGCCGGCCATCTGCGCCGATCCGGCCCGCACGACGGGGGCGTCGAGCGGGCTCGCGGTGATCCGGCATTCCCTGTCGATTGCGACCGGGAGGCAGAAACCATCCGAATAGTCGGTGTGCTCGCCGATGAGGTTCACGCGTCCCGGCGCGCGCACGACGGTCATGGGCGCACTCTAGGAAGTGCCTACATTCCCGGCCGGCCACGGACGATACTGGCGCCATGACCCGCTTCCAGCGCTCACTCGCGCTCCTCCGCTCGAGCTGGTCGGTCCTGAGGTCGGATCGGTCGCTCGCCCTGTTCCCCGTCTTCTCGGCGCTGGTGTCCCTCGCCGTGATCGCCGTCCTGGCCCTGCTCGGCTGGGCCACCAAGGGCAGCGAGGTCACCGCATCGGGCACCACGCAGTACACGGCCAACGCGGCGACGATCGTGATCGGCGCCGTCGGCTACATCCTCCTCGCGTTCGTGCAGACCTACTTCCTCGCGGGGCTCGTCGCGTCGTCCGACCAGGTCCTCGGCGGCCGGACGACCTCGGTCTCCGCCGGGATGTCGGTGGCCTCGTCCCGGGCCGGGCGACTCCTGCCCTGGGCGATCGTCTCGGCCACGGTGAGCTGGATCCTGCAGTCGCTCGAGGAGCGTGCCGGGTTCCTCGGACAGATCGTCGTGGGCCTGCTCGGCGCCGCGTGGTCGGTGCTGACCTTCCTGACCGTGCCGATCATCGTGTTCGAGGACGTCGGCCCGATCAACGCGCTGAAGCGCTCCGGCACGCTGCTCAAGCGGACCTGGGGCGAGAACATCTTCGCCCAGTTCGGCCTCGGGCTGTTCATGATCCTGCCGTTCCTCGTCGCGCTCGGCATCGGTGCGCTCGGCGTGGCCAGTGGTACCTGGGTCGTGGCCGTGCCGCTCGTCGCGGTCGCCGTGATCATCGTGCTGCTGGCGAGCGTCGTGCTGAACGCCCTCAGCGGCATCTACCGCACCGCGCTCTACCGGTACGCGGTCGACGGCGTCGTCCCGGCGCCGTTCGCGGGCACCGACCTCGAGCACATGTTCGGACCCCGCAAGCGCGGCCGGAGCAACGCCTTCTAGCGATCGTCGCTCACGCGCGTCGCAGCGCGGCCGCGGCCTCCTCGGGCGCGATCGGGTTGAAGAGCATCTGCGCGCCGACCTCGGCCGACGCCACGTAGCGCAGCACCCCCGGCGCGCGGTGCGGCGGCGCGAAGTGCACGTGCAGGTGCACGCCCGGGTGGATCCACATCAGGTAGGGCAGGGGGTCGCCGTACAGCCGGTCGTAGCGGCCCACCACGTCGACGAGGGCCGCGGCGAGCCCGTCGCGGCCGGAATCGTCGAGCGACACGAGGTCGGGCACGTGCCGGCGCGGCGCCAGCAGCGTGGCGAAGGGGTGGCCGGCCGCGAACGGAACGTGGGCCGTCCACTCACCGTCGTCGAACAGCATCCGGACGCCGGCGGCCACCTCGGCGGGGACGACGGCGCACAGCGGGCACCCGTCGCGCGCGGCCGTCTCGGCTTCACGGGCCGGCAGCGGCGGCACGACCGGGAGGCCGTAGATCTGGCCGTGGGGATGCGAGATGGTGGCGCCCACCTCCGCCCCGCGGTTCTCGAACACGAGCACGTAGCCGACCTCGGGCCGGGCGAGGAGCGCGGCCGTCCGTTCGGCCCACAGGTCGACGACGGCGCGCACCCCGGCGACGCCCAGGCTCGCGAGGGAGCCGACGTGCTCGGGGGTGTAGAGCACGACCTCCGCGGCGCCACGCGCGGGACGGGTGGGGAAGGGCCCGTCGCCGGGACCGACGCCGAGGTCGACCGCCGGCCCGGGGACCAGCGGCGGCCACCGGTTCTCGAACGCGCGCACGGTGTAGGCGGCCGGCGCCTCGACGCCGCCGACGCAGAACGGGCAGCCCTCGGTCGGCAGGTTCGGGCGGCCCTGACGGTCACCGACGATCCCGACCCACTCCCCGGTCAACCGGTCGAACCGCAGTTCGGGCTCGCTCACGTCTCCCACTCTCGGCCCTGCGGGCCGGGCCGTTCGGGCCCCGCTCGCCCGGCGCGGTCTCGATGCCGGGGGTGTTTTCGGGCTCGCTCACGTCTCCCACTCTCGGCCCTGCGGGCCGGGCCGTTCGGGCCCCGCTCGCCCGGCGCGGTCTCGATGCCGGGATGTTCGGGCTCGCTCACGTCTCCCACTCTCGGCCCTGCGGGCCGGGCCGTTCGGGCCCCGCTCGCCCGGCGCGGTCTCGATGCCGGGGATGTTCGGGCTCGCTCACGTCTCCCACTCTCGGCCCTGCGGGCCGGGCCGGTTCGGGCCCCGCTCACGCGAGCTGGGGGAGGACCTGGGTCGCGAACTGGTCGAGCCCGTCGAGGTCGAAGGGCGCGCGCATCGCGAGGATGACCCAGTCGGCGCCGGCCTCGCCGTAGGCGCCGACCCGGTCGACGATCTCGGTGGTGCTGCCGTGGAGGACACCGGGGGAGACGTACCGGGCCATCGCGCCGAACTGCGCCTCCAGGTCGCCCGGCCGCATCGCGATGCCGACGTTCGCCGCCTTCTCGATCTCGGTGGGGTCGCGGCCGACCGCGTCGCAGTGCTCGGCGAGCACCCCGACCTTGTGGGCGAACGCGTCGGGCGCGATGAACGGCACGTTCCAGCCGTCGGCGTGCTCGGCCGCGATGCGCAGCGTCACCTTCTCGCCGCCGCCACCGATCCAGATCGGCAGACGCTCCTGGAGTGGCTTCGGCTCGCACTGCGCGTCGCGCAGCGTGAAGTGCTCGCCGTCGAAGCTCGTGTGCTCCTGGGTGAGCAGCCCGCGGACGCATTGGATCGCCTCGTTCACCTGCCGGAGTCGGACTCCCGCCGCGGGGTACGGGATGCCGTAGGCCGCGTACTCCGCCTCCATCCAGCCGGCTCCGAGGCCGAGCGTGATGCGGCCGTCGGCGATCTGGTCGAGCGTCGCCATCGCGTTCGCGATCACGGCCGGGTGCCGGTAGCCGACGGAGTACACGAGGCTGCCGCAGCGCACCTTCTCGGTCCCCGCCGCGAGCGCGGCGTGGCTCGCCACGGCCTCGAGGCAGTGGGGGTTGCCGGTGTTGTCGGCCGAGTAGAAGTGGTCCCAGATCGAGATCCACTCGAATCCGTGGTCCTCGATGCGGCGCCACAGCGTCTGCAGCTCGGCGATCGACGTGTTCTGCAGGCCGGTGTGGACTCCGAAGCGCACGGGCTCGGACATTAGCGGCGCCGCGCCGTACAGTGACCGGGTGCTGGCGATCGAGCAGATGCCCAAACTGGCGGACCCCGTGATGGTCGTCTCGTTCACCGGGTGGGTCGACGGTGGCCTCGCCGGTGCGGGCGCCGCCGCGGTGCTCGTGGAGGGCCTGCAGTCGTCGCGGACGTGCGCGCGCTTCGACCTCGCCGACTACGTGGACCTCCAGCAGACCCGCCCGACGGTGAGCCTGGTCGACGGCGAGACCCGGCGGATCCACTGGCCGACCATCGAGCTCGTGGCGGGCGTCGCCGGTCGTGACGTCCTCGTCGTCACCGGTCCGGAGCCGTCCGTCCGCTGGCAGGAGGTCGTCGACGAGCTCGTGGGCTTCGCGGCAGCGCGTCGGGGTGCGCGAAGCGGTGCTGTTGGGGGGCATGCCCGCCCCGGTGTCGCACCGGCGCCCGATCGCGGTCCACGCGACGGCGTCGAGCCGCTCGGTCGCCCAGGAGATCGGGGCGCTGCGCACCGACTACGTCGGCCCGACCGGCGTCCAGACGGTGCTGCAGGTGGCGCTGGGCGCGGTCGGGATCCGGGCGATCGGGCTCTGGGCCCAGGTGCCGCACTACGTGGCCGGCACCCCGTCGCCTCCGGCGATCCGGGCGTTGCTCGACCGACTCGACGAGCTGACCCGAGTCCACGTGGAGGTCCACGGCCTCGACGAGCAGACCGACTCGTACCTCGAGCAGGTCGAGACCGGGCTCGCCGAACGGCCCGACGTCGCCGCGCTCGTGACCCAGCTCGAGGAGGCCGCCGGGCCGGAGGAGCTGCCCTCGGGCGACGACCTCGCCCGCGAGATCGAGCGGTTCCTCCGCGACGAGAGCTGACGCCCCGAGCGAGCCGCGGCCGGGACCCGGCCCGCCGGCACCCCGTCCGACGGGCGCGCGAGGCCGTCGGTAACCTGGCGCCTCCGCCGTCGACGGAGGGAGCTCTGGTGAGTGTCGTCAAGATCAACGCGATCTCGGTGCCGGCCGACCGGGCCGACGAGCTGGTGGCCCGCTTCGCGGCCCGCGCCGGCGAGGTGAGCGGGATGCCGGGCTTCGAGATGTTCGAGCTCCTGGCGCCCAGCGACGACAAGGAGACGTTCCTCGTCTACACACGCTGGCGCTCCGAGGAGGACTTCCAGGCCTGGGTCTCGAGCCCGGCCTTCCAGCACGGCCACCGCCAGCATTCCGGGGAGGGTCCGGTCAGCACGCACGCCGAGCTGTGGCAGTTCGACGTGGTCCAGCACGAGGACGCGCCGCAGTCGTGACCCCCGTCGAGGAGTTGACTGCGCCCGGCGCGCAGTACGAGATCGTCGTCGAGGACGTCCTCGGCAGCCCGCTGCAGGTGTACAAGAACCGCTTCAGGTCGATGCGGGACCTGCTCGCGATCGGCGACGCCCGGGCCGAGACCTGACTGGCTCGTCCAGGGCGACCGCCGGCTCACGTTCGGCGAGCACAACGCCCTCGCCCGCAAGGCGGGCGTCGCCCTGCGCGAGCTGGGCGTCGAGCGCGGCGACCGCGTCGCGGTGCTCACCGCGAACACGATCGAGTGGGTGGTGATGTTCTGGGCGTGTGCGGGCATCGGCGCCGCGTGCGTGCCGCTGAATGCGTGGTGGAAGGCCGAGGAGCTGGACTTCGCGCTCCGCGACTCGGGGGCCAAGGTGCTCTTCTGCGACCCGAAGCGGTGGATGATCGTCCACGACATCGTCGAGGACATCCCCACCCTCGAGCACGTCTTCGTGATGGACCTCGACGAGCCCGACGGCGTGGCGCGTCCCGGGGTGGAGCTGCTCGTCCCCGACGACCCGGGCACGCTCGCCGACGTCGCCGTCGACGAGGACGACATCCTCGCGATCCTCTACACGTCGGGCACGACCGGCAAGCCCAAGGGCGCCACGATCACCCACCGCCAGGCGCTCGCCAACCTCATGAACCTCGCGCTGGCCAACCAGGCCGGCGCGGCGGCGGGGCGGGGCGAGAAGCGCACCGAGCACCAGGCGGCGGCCCTGCTCATCGTGCCGTTGTTCCACGTGACCGGGACCTGCTCGACGATGATCGTGGCCTACGCCGGGGGTTCGAAGCTCGTGCTCATGCCGCCGGGACGGTTCGACCCCGACCACGCGATGGAGACGATCGAGCGCGAGAAGGTCAGCTCGATCGGCGGTGTCCCCACGGTGATGTGGCGCATCGTGGAGGCCGAGTCCTTCGGGAACTACGACCTCAGCTCGGTCACGCGGATCGGCTACGGCGGCGCGCCCGCCGCGCCGGAGCTGGTCGAGCGGATCAAGGCCGCGTTCCCCGAGGTGCGGGACTCGCTCTCCACCGCCTACGGCCTCACGGAGTCGGCGTCGGTCGCCACCGCGATCTCGGGCGACGACTACTTCGCCCGGCCCGACTCGGTCGGACGGCCGGTCCCCACCGTCGAGGCGATGGTGATCGACGAGGAGGGCGGGCCCCAGCCCCCGAACACGACGGGCGAGCTCGCGCTCCGAGGGCCCGACGATCATGATGCGTGGCTACTGGAACCGACCCGACGCCACCGAGGCGGTGTTCCTGCCGGGCGGCTGGTTCCGCACCGGCGACGTCGCCCGCATCGACGACGAGGGGTTCGTGTACCTCGTCGACCGGGCCAAGGACATGATCATCCGGGCCGGGGAGAACGTCTACTGCGTCGAGGTCGAGAACGTGCTGTTCGAGCACCCCGACGTGCTCGACGCCGCGCTCGTCGGCGTCCCCCACCGCACGCTCGGCGAAGAGGTCAAGGCGGTGGTGCAGCTGCGCGCCGGCTCGACCGCGACCGCCGAGGACATCCGGGCGCACTGCGCGGTGCACCTCGCCGCGTTCAAGGTGCCCGAGTACGTCGAGTTCCGCGACGAGCCGCTGCCGCGCAATCCGGCCGGCAAGATTCTGAAGCAGCTGCTGCGCGGCGATGGGTCCGCGTCGGCGTTCGCGCCCGGCACCGCCGACGACGCGGTCCTCTGACGCGTACGATGGAGACCGTCTTCCACATCCACCGCGTGTGGGGATACGTCGCGATCGTCCTGAACGCGATCGCGCGGGCTCTACGCGCTCGCGGCGTGGCGGTGGAAGGGCCTGCGGGGCCGGCCGGTGTGGATCGCGACGATCGTCGCGGAGTCCTCGGTGCTGCTCCAGGTGCTGCTCGGCACCATCCTCGTCGCGGGCGACGAGGGCTACCGCAGGTCGGTGCCGCGCTTCCACATGTTCTACGGCTTCGTGATCTTCATCACCGTCGGGCTGCTGTTCCAGTACCGGGCGCAGATGAAGGGCCGGCTCGAGCTGCTCTACGGCCTCGGCGGGCTCTTCATCATGGGCCTCGGGATCCGCGCCGTCCTCCAGGTCACGGCGGGATGACGTGAGCGAGGCGCGCCGGCGGGTGATGGTCCTCTTCGGAGGGCGTTCGGCCGAGCACGACGTCTCGCGGGTGACCGCGGTGGCCGTCGCCCAGGCGCTCGACCCCGACCGCTACGAGGTCGTCCCCGTCGGGATCGACACCGACGGACGGTGGCTCGCGGGCGGCGAGGCGACGGCGCTGATGGCGGCCGCGCCCACTGCGCTGCCGAGCGCGTTCCCGGTCGACGGCACCGAGATGGCGGGCCTCGGGGAGCTGGTGGCCAGCTCGGGGCGCCACGGCCTCGATGTCGACGTCGTGATCCCGCTGCTCCACGGTCCCTACGGCGAGGACGGCACGGTGCAGGGCCTGCTCGATCTCGCCGACCTCCCCTACGTCGGTGCCGGCGTGCTCGGCTCTGCGATCGGGATGCACAAGGGCGCGATGAAGCAGATGTTCGCCGCGGCCGGGCTGCGCCAGGGGCGCTACCTCGAGCTGCGCGACGGCGAGGACCGCGACGCGTTCCGCGCCCGGGTGCTCGACGAGCTCGGGCTGCCGTGCTTCGTGAAGCCGGCGAACATGGGCTCGTCGGTCGGCGTGTCGAAGGCGCACGACCGGCGCGGCGCTCGACGCCGCGATCGACGTCGCGCTCACCTACGACGAGGAGATCCTCGTGGAGGCGATGGTCGACGGCCGCGAGATCGAGGTCGCGGTGCTCGGGTCGCTCACGCCGGAGGCCTCGGTCCCGGGGGAGGTCGTGCCGGGTGCCGAGTTCTACTCGTACGCCGACAAGTACGAGGACGGGGCTGCGCAGCTGCTGATCCCGGCTCCGCTCGGCGAGGCCGAGACCGCCGAGGTCCGGGACCTCGCCGTCCGGGCGTTCCGTGCGTGTCGCGGCGAGGGCATGGCGCGGGTCGACTTCTTCCTCGCGGCGGACGGTCGGGGCTTCCTCGTGAACGAGGTCAACACCATCCCCGGCTTCACGCCGATCTCGATGTACCCCAAGCTCTGGGCGGCGAGCGGTCTCGCGTACCCGGAGCTGCTCGACCGGCTGATCGACCTCGCGATCGAGCGGCACGCGCGCCGAACGGCGCGGGCGGGGCGCCAGCGCTAGAGGTTGACCACCGGGCAGGTCTGGGTGCGCGTGATCCCCTCGACCGACTGGATCTGGGAGACGACCATCCGCCCGAGCGCGTCCATGTCGCCGGCCTCGGTCCGCACGATGAGGTCGAACGGACCCGTCACCGACTCGGCGCTCACGACGCCATCGATGCCCCGGATCTCGCTGCACACCGTGGCCGCCTTGCCGACCTCGGTCTGGATGAGCAGGTACGCGGTGACGGCCATGGATGCTCCCTTCGCGGCGGGACCGGCATCGTAGGTCCGCGCCCGGCCTCGGTCAGGGGGTGAGGCGGCCGCGGAGGCGCACGTCGCGGGACGAGCGCCCGACCCGTACCTCGAAGTCCCCTTCGGGCACGACCCAGCCGCCGTCGGTCCACGCCGAGAAGCAGCGGTCGTCGAGCTCGAACGTCACGGCCGTGGACTCGCCGGGCGCGAGGTCGACCTTGGCGAAGCGGCGCAGCTCCTGCTCCGGCCGGTCCGCGGGGGCGTCGGTGCGCGCGACGTACAGCTGCACGACCTCGGTGCCGGGCCGGTCACCGGTGTTCGCGACCTCGACGGTCACCGAGCGACCGGTGACGGCGAGGTCGCGGTGCTCGAACGTCGTGTAGGACAGCCCGTGACCGAAGCAGAAGCGAGGTTCGGTTCCGGCGCGGTCGTACCCGCGGTAGCCCATCAGCAGACCGTCGGCGTACGCGACGCGACCGTCCGCGCCGGGATAGGTGGTGTGCGACGGAGCGTCCTCGACCCGCACCGGGAAGGTCGTCGGGAGCCGGCCGCCGGGATCCCGGCGCGCCGAAGAGCACGTCGGCGAGCGCGTTGCCCCACTCCTCGCCCGGCAGCCAGCACTGGAGGAGCGCGCCGACGTCGTCGGCCCAGTCCATCGCGACCGGGGAGCCGGCGTTGACGCACACGACCGTCCGCGGGTTGGCGGCGGCCACCGCCCGGACGAGCGCGTCCTGGTCCCCGGGGAGTGCCATCGACGGCCGGTCCTGCCCCTCGGTGTCCAGCGTCGGCCCGGTTCCCACCACCACGATCGCGACGTCCGCGTCGCGTGCGGCGGCGACGGCGCGCTCGATCGCGTCCGCGGGCGACGGCGGTGCGGCGCCCAACTCGAGCCCGCTGACCATCGCCCCGGATCCACCCGAGAACTCGATCTCGAGCGCGTAGTCCCGTCCGGCCTCGAGGTCCCGGGTGGCGCGCAGCTCGGACCGACCGAAGCCGAAGAAGGTGGCACCCCGTTCGGTGTGCTCCCACGCGTCGACGAGGAGCTCCCCGTCGAGGCGGGCCCGGCAGGAGGCCGTGGCCGTCAGACCGAACGTCCAGGCTCCCGCCTCGTCGACGCGCACCGTCCCACGGAGCCGCGCGGAGAACCGCGTCGGGTCGAGGGCGTCGCTGAAGGCGCCGAGCCACAGTGCCGCGTGCCGCTGCGGAGCGACGACGTGATCACGGGGTCGCCGGTGCAGTCGGTGCTCGCGAAGACCTCGAGCGTGAGGCGCCCGTCCAGGGCCCCCGCGTCGAGGACCGGGATGGTGTCCGTGGCGGCCGGGCCGCGGGAGAACACGAGCTCGGTGTCGGCGCCGAGCGCGGCGGCGATCCCGGCGCGGGGGCGGACCGGCGGGTGCGGATCGAGTGCGGCGCTCCCGCCGCCCATGATCCACGCGCTGTCGGCCGCGGCGCCGACGACGGCGACCCGTCGGAGGGTGGAGCGATCGAGCGGGAGGAGCGCACCCTCGTTGCGCAGGAGCACGAAGCTCGCCGCGGCCGCCTCGCGGATCAGCGCGCGGTGCGCCGGGTCGTCGACCGAGCCGGGCTCGCGGTCGACGACCTCGGCCGCACCCGTGCGCTCGGCCAGGACCGCGAGCCGCTCGACCATGCGCTCCACGGTGGCGCGGTCGACCACGCCCTGCTCGACGGCGGCCGTGAGCGCCGTCCCGAACCACTGTGGTGGCCCGGGCATCTCGAGGTCGAGTCCCGCCGTCGCCGCCGGCGCGGTGCTGTGGGTGCCGAACCAGTCCGAGACCACGAATCCGTCGAAGTTCCAGTCGTCGCGGAGCACGGTCGTGAGCAGCCACTCGTGCTCGCTGCAGTACGTGCCGTTGAGGCGGTTGTAGGCCGACATCACCCCCCACGCGCCGGCCTCGGTCACCGCCGCCTCGAACGGCACGAGGTACAGCTCGCGCAGCACCGACTCGTCGACGTCCGAGCTGATCGTCATGCGCTCGAACTCGGAGTCGTTGGCCACGAAGTGCTTCACCGTCGTGCCCACGCCGACCGACTGCACGCCCCGCACGAAGCCGACGGCGAGGCGGGCGGTGAGGTACGGGTCCTCGGAGTAGCACTCGAAGTTGCGACCCGCGAGCGGATGGCGGTGGAGGTTCACGGTCGGGGCGAGCAGCACCTGCGCGCGCTTGGTACGCGCCTCCTCGCCGATCGCGGCGCCGATACGCGTGCACGAGCTGCGGGTCCCACGTCGCGCCGAGGGCGCTCCCGCACGGGAAGCACGCGCTCGGGACGCCCGTGAAGCTGGGACCCCGGGCGCCGTTCGGCCCGTCGGTCACGCGCAGCGGCGCGATGCCGGTCGGGGACACCGGGCGCGTTCCACAGGTCGGTGCCCGCGACCGCGGCGGTGAGCTGCTCGAGGGGGACGTCGGACCAGTCGCTCATGGTCGGGGAGTCTGTCGCGGTGACCCCATGGCGTCAGGTTGACCCGGCGCCCACGGGGATGTCATCCGAGAACCCACTTGGGCACGGTTGTCGGGGTTCAGGCCCCGACAAGTGCACCCGAGTCGCGGCGCGCCGGCGAATCAGCGCGACTCGGCGGCGCGGCGGACGAGGTCGCGTGCGGTGGTGGCTGCGGTGGCGGCGTCGGTGGTGCGGACGAAGTCGAGGACGATCTCGGCGAAGCAGCTCCGGCTCCTCGGCGTGCGGGAAGTGCCCGACGCCGGGCAGGATCTCGAGCCGGCTGGCGGGCATCGCCGCGTGGGCGGTGTGGGCGTGGGCGACCGGGATGATCGGATCGGCGTCACCCCAGACGACGAGGGTCGGCATCGCGGCGGTGAGGTAGAGCCGGTTCTCGGCGCTGACCGCCTGACCGCCCGGGTCGATCACGGCGCGCAGCGTGCGCATGAACGTCTCGCGATGCCCGGGATCGGTCAGGGAGGAGTAGGCGCTCCACATCTCCTCCACCCTCGGCGCGCGCCACCCGAGCCCGGCGACGGCCCTGGCCACCCGGTTCCCGACGTCGCGCACGAATCCGGGGAACAGCACGGGCGCGACGAGCTCGACCCCGGGGTAGGTCAAGTGCCCGGAGCATCCAGCTGACCTCGCGTCCGAGACCACCGCTGCTCACGAGCACCAGCCGCTCGGCCACCTCGGGATGCTGGTAGGCGAGCTGCATCGCGACGCCGCCGCCGAGCGACTGGCCGACGACGGTGACGCGGTCGACGTCGAGCACGTCGAGCAGGTCCCGGAGCATCGCGGCGAACCCGCCGAGCGAGTAGTCGCCGGGCACCGGAGTCGCCGACGCCCCGTGGCCGAGCAGGTCGGGCGCGATCACGCGGTGCGTCCCCGGCGAGGCGGGGGATCGCGGCCCGCCAGGTGCGCGAACTCCCGGCCATGCCGTGGATCAGCAGCAGCGTCGTGGGACCGGTCCCGGCGGTCACGGAAGGCCACCTCGTGACCGTGCAGGGAGACCGTCTGCGACCTGATCGTCGGGAGCCATGTGCCCGGTCTAGCGCCCCCGGAGGGCCCGGATCCAGGGCCGAAGTTCCCGAAATGGTGGCGGTTCGGCCGGCGTCGGCGGGGCCGACCGCGACGCGGGCGCTGCGCCAAGATGACGGTGATGGTCGATCCCGCGCGCGGTTCCGCTCTCGATGCTCGACCTCGCGATCGTCGAACGCGGCGCGAACCCACGGGAGGCACTGCTCGCGAGCGTGAAGATCGCCCGGCGGGCCGAGGCGCGCGGCTACCGCCGGATCTGGTACGCCGAGCACCACAACATGGCGGCGATCGCGTCCTCGGCGACGAGCGTGCTGATCGCCCACGTGGCGGCCTGCACACACACGATCCGGCTCGGCGCCGGCGGGATCATGCTGCCGAACCACTCGCCGCTCGTGATCGCCGAGCAGTTCGGCACGCTCGCCAGCCTCCATCCGGGCCGCATCGACCTCGGGCTCGGGCGCGCGCCCGGGAGCGACCAGGTGACCACCCGGGCGCTGCGCCGGGACGTCTTCGCCGCCGACCGGTTCCCCGAGGACGTGCTCGAGCTCCAGGGGTACCTGACCGGCGAGACGCGGGTGGAAGGCGTCCAGGCCACGCCGGGCAAGGGGACCGACGTCCCGCTGTACGTGCTCGGCTCGTCGCTGTACGGCGCGCAGCTCGCCGCGCTGCTCGGGCTGCCCTACGCGTTCGCGTCGCACTTCGCGCCGCAGGCGCTGGAGCCGGCCGTCGAGGTCTACCGGCGCGAGTTCCGGCCGTCGGCGCAGCAGGCGGATCCGTACGTGATCGCGGCGGTGAACGTGCTCGCCGCCGACGACGACGCCACCGCGCAGCAGCAGCTCACGCAGGTGCGCCGGATCCGGGTGGCGCGCTTCCTGACCCCGGGTCAGGAGCTCACCGACGAGCAGGCCGAGGAGGTGCTCGCCACGCCCCAGGGCCGCCAGGTCGCGTCGATGATGCGCTACACGGCGGTCGGGCCGCCGGCGACGGTCCGCGGGTACCTCGAGGGATTTCGCCCGGCTGGCCCGCGCCGACGAGCTCATGGTCGTGCACTCGGGGCCGACGCTCGCGGACCGGCTCCGCTCGCTCGAGCTGCTCGCCGACGCGTGGTCGCTCACGCCCTGATCCGGACTCCCGGGCGGGCTCCGCTGCCCGACCCGGGTCAGCTCAGGCGGGACTCGAGGGCGTCGAGCTCGTCGGCGAGGGTCTTCGGCAGGTGCGAGCCGAAGGACTCGAAGTGGCCGCGGGCGCTCGCGCACTCCGACTTCCACTGCTCGGGGTCGACGGCCAGCGCCTGCGCGACCCGAGCCGGATCCTCGTCGAGGCCGCGGAGGTCGAGGTCGGTCACCGACGGCACCACGCCGATCGGGGTCTCCTCGCCGTCGGCCGTGCCCTCGAGCCGGCCGACGATCCACGCGAGGACGCGGGAGTTCTCGCCGTAGCCCGGCCAGAGGAACGCGCCGTCGGCATCCTTGCGGAACCAGTTGACGCCGTAGATGCGCGGGAGCTTGGCCTCGTCGGTGTGGTCGGTCATGGACAGCCAGTGCGCGAAGTAGTCGCCCATGTGGTAGCCGCAGAACGGCAGCATCGCGAACGGGTCGTGGCGCAGCTCGCCGACCGCGCCGAACGCCGCGGCGGTCTTCTCCGAGCCCATCGTCGCGCCGACGAACACGCCGTGGCGCCAGTCCCGGCTCTCGTAGACGAGCGGCACCGTCGTGGCGCGCCGGCCCCCGAAGAGCACTGCGGAGATGGGCACGCCCTTCGGGTCCTCCCACTCGTCCGCGATCACCGGGCACTGCGAAGCCGGCGCGCAGAACCGGGAGTTCGGGTGCGCCGCGGGGGTGTCGGAGGCGGGGGTCCAGTCGTCGCGCTTCCAGTCCGATGAGGTGCGCGGGCAGTCGGACCGTCCATGCCCTCCCACCAGATGTCGCGGTCGTCGGTGAGCGCGACATTCGTGAACACCGTGTTCGCCTCGAGCGACTTCATCGCGTTCGGGTTGGTCTCCATGTTCGTGCCCGGCGCGACTCCGAAGAACCCGTACTCGGGGTTGATCGCGTGGAGGCGGCCGTCGGCACCGAACTTCATCCACGCGATGTCGTCACCGACCGTCTCGGCCTTCCATCCGGGGATCGACGGGATCAGCATCGCGAGGTTCGTCTTGCCGCACGCGGAGGGGAACGCCGCGGCGAGGTAGTGCACCGCGCCCTCCGGGGACGTGAGCTTGAGGATCAGCATGTGCTCGGCGAGCCAGCCCTCGTCGCGGGCGATCACCGAGGCGATGCGCAGAGCGAAGCACTTCTTGCCGAGGAGCGCGTTGCCGCCGTAGCCCGAGCCGTACGACCAGATCTCGCGCGTCTCGGGGAAGTGGACGATGTACTTCTCGTCGGGGTTGCAGGGCCACAGCGAGTCCTCGTCGCCCGGTGCGCCAGCGGCGCGCCGAGCGAGTGGACGCACGGGACGAAGTCGCCGTCGTCGCCGAGCACGTCGAGTGCGGCCTGCCCGGCGCGGGTCATCGTGCGCATGCTGACGGCGACGTACGGGGAGTCGGTGATCTCGACGCCGATGTAGGACAGCGGGGAGCCGAGCGGCCCCATGCTGAACGGCACGACGTACATCGTCCGCCCGTGCATGCAGCCCCGGAACAGGCCGTCGAGGATGCCGCGCATCTCCGCCGGGTCCTTCCAGTTGTTCGTCGGCCCGGCGCCCTCCTCGGTCGGCGAGCAGATGAAGGTGCGATCCTCGACGCGTGCGACGTCGGAGGGGTCGGTGGCGGCCCAGTAGGAGTTCGGGCGCTTCTCGGGGTCGAGCGGGACGAACGTGCCCGCGTCGACGAGCTGACCGCAGAGCCGGTCCGCCTCGGCGTCGGAGCCGTCGAACCAGTGGATCGCGTCGGGCTCGGTGAGCGCTGCGATCTCCTCGACCCACTCGAGCAGCCGCTTGTGCTCGGTCGGCGCGTTCATCGTCTCGATCGCCACGTGGTCCTCCGTCCCCATGAGAGACCGAAAAGTGTAGTGAGGGCAGCCGTGGCGCCCGAATCGGAGCGGTGACGATCCGGCGCGGACCGGGTGAGCTCAGCGCAGGTCGAAGGTCTGGATGACGCGCTCGAACTCGGTCTCGGCCTGCGCGGCGGTCGGGGCCCGGACGGCCACGAGGTAGGTCCCGTCGCCGGTGTCGATCGCCGCGGCCTCGACCACCACGCCCTGGCCCGAGAGCTGGATCCGGTTCGCCCGGTAGCCGTGGACGGAGAACGAGACGACGTCCGAGCGGCCGGTCCTGCTCGCGCTGGCGGCCTGATCGGACCAGAACAGGTCGGGATCGACCTGGGGCAGGTGCTCGAGCCCGTGCAGCGGCGCGACGACGAGCGCCTCGGTCCCGCCCGGGTCGATGGCCGCGAGCGCCTCGCCCCAGTTGGTGCGCTTGAGCAGCGGGAACGTGTTGCCCGGGTCCGACGCGACGATCCAGCCCTTGGTCGCCGCGATCGCGACCCCGTTGTTCTCGATGACCTGCGTGCCTCGTGGTGCCGCCGCCGGGGGCCGGGCGCCGAGGCGGCCCGAGCCGGACCCGTCGCCGAGGACGGAGACGAGCACCACGGTGCCGGCCGCGAGCACGACGACGAGCAGGATCGCGATCCAGGCGACGGACCGGCGGTACCAGGGGGTGATCGGGAGGCCGAGGGTCGCGGCCGGGGGCAGGGCGCGCGGGCCGACGTGCGGGCTCGGTGGGGGCGACCCCGGCCGGTACCGCTTGGCCGGTGCGGGCACCACGCCGCCGACCCGGGGCGCCGACTCGTGGGTGGTGTGACGGTGCGGGTCGCCGATCGCGCTGGTGGTCGAGCCCGCGCTGTTGCCGGCGGGCGACGCGACGGAGGGCGGGTCCGCGACGAGTCGCGGCTCGGCGAGGCGCGGCAGCTCGCGTGGACCGCGCGGGGTGCCGCGGCGCTCCCCGGTCGGCGGCGCGTCGCTCGACGTCGGGGCCCGCGCCGACGGCCGGCTCGACGTCGGGCGCTGACGCCGCCGCCGCGGCCTCGTCCTCGGCGGCGACCTCGGCTGCCGGACGCTCGGGCTCGGGGGCCGAGGCGGCCTCGACGGGTCGCGGGGGCGCGGTCGGCTCGGCGGGCAGGGGGATGGGGCGCACCGGAGCCGGTGGCACGCGGCGCGCCGGGCCGGCCACCCGGGCGGGCTCGGGCGTCCCGGCCGGGTGCGGCGCCGCAGGAGCGTCGCCACCGCCGCCGGACTCCGGCTCGGGTGGCTCGGGCTCGCTCGAGGCCGCCGGGCTCTCGACGTCGGGCGCCGGCTCCGGCACGGCCGGCTCGGCCGGTCCCCGGGTCGACGGGCCGGCGTGCTCCGTGCGCTCGGTGTCCGCCTCGGCCGAGAGGTCGATGATCCGCGAAGGTGCCTCGGGCGCCGGCGGCTCGGGTGTGGGGGTCGGGGCCGCGTCGGCGGCGGGGCGGCCGCTGCGGGTCGGGTGGTCGAGACCGGGGATGCCCTCGTCGAGCACGTGCTCGGTCCAGCGGTCGCCGTCCCAGAAGCGCAGCTCGTGGCGGCCGGAGGGGTCGCGGTGCCACCCCGAGAGCGTGGACTCGTCGGTCATGCTCCCCGCACTCCGGGTGCCGACGAGATCGGGGTCGGGATCATGCTCTGTCCGTGCGCCCTAGACCTGGATGTCGGGGGGCAGGCCCATGTCGACCTCGGCGCCGATGCGCACCCGGGTGGCCCGGCCTCCCGCGTCGAGGTCGAAGTTCACCCGCTGGCCCTGGCGGAGCATCCGGAAGATCGAGCCTTCGAGCGCGTCGGTCGCGAGGAGGAACTCGCTGCGGGTGCCGTCGGTGCCGACCAGCACGCCCTCCCCGGTGCCGGGGTCGAAGCTGCGAACGACGCCCTGCATGTCAGGGCTTCTGGACCTTGCCGGCCTTGATGCAGGACGTGCACACGTGGAGCCGGCGCGGGCTGCCGTCGACGATCGCACGCACTCGCTGCACGTTCGGGTTCCAGCGCCGGTTGGTGCGGCGGTGCGAGTGGCTGAGGCGCTTGCCGAAGATCGGTGCCTTGCCGCACACCTCGCAGACGGATGCCATCGTGGAGAACCTCGGGGAGTCGGGACGGGATCTGGGACCGCTGGACCTGATGACGCCACCGGGTGTCCGGAGCCGCGGAAGAACCCTTCACGCTAGCAGCAGGGGCCGCAATCGGTGTCAGTCGAACGCCTACGATGCCGCGCGCATGGCGGCACTCGACCAGCTCGGCGCAGCGGACGTCCGCCAGGTCGTGACTCGCTTCCGGGACGCCCTCCGCATCCACCAGGAGGCGCTGAACCGCCTGAACGTGTACCCGGTCCCCGACGGCGACACCGGCACGAACATGACGCTCACGCTCGAATCGGTCGTCCAGGAGCTCTCCTCGGCCGAGGGGATGCCCGAGGTCTGCGAGGCGATGGCCCACGGATCGCTGATGGGGGCCCGCGGCAACTCGGGGGTGATCCTCTCCCAGATCCTCCGCGGGCTGGCCGAGATCTTCCGCCGGGAGGCGACCGTCGACGCCGCCGCGGTCGCCACCGGTCTGCGGACGGCGGCCGACGCCGCGTACCAGGCGGTCATGCGCCCGGTCGAGGGGACGATCCTCACGGTCGTCCGGTGGGCCGCCGAGGCGGCCGAAGGTGCGCGCGACGAGGGTGCGCGCACGCTCGTCGACCTCCTCGACGAGGCCGCCGCCGCGGCCCGTCAGGCGGTCGCGCAGACGCCCGAGATGCTCCCGGTGCTCCGCGACGCGGGCGTGGTCGACGCCGGCGGCCAGGGCTTCACGCTGCTCCTCGACGCGTTCCTGGAGGTCGTCGACGGCCGCGCGATCCCCGAGCCCGCCGACCGCGCCGCGCCGGCGATCGTGGAGGCCCACGCCGCGCACGGCGACGTGTCCGAGCTCCGCTACGAGGTCATGTACCTGCTCGACGCACCCGACGGGACGATCCCCGCGTTCAAGTCGACCTGGGCCGGCCTCGGGGACTCGATCGTGGTCGTCGGCGGTGACGGGCTCTGGAACTGCCACGTGCACACCGACGACATCGGTGGCGCGATCGAGGCGGGGATCGAAGCCGGGGACGCCGCACACGATCCGCGTCACCGACCTCCTCGAGCAGGTCGAGGAGGAGCGCTGGGTGGAGGAGGCGGCGGTGCCGGCGCCGATCGTGCACGCGCCCGAGGACCTGGTCGCGACGGCGGTCGTCGCGGTCGCGGTCGGCGACGGCGTGCGCCGGCTCCTGGCGAGCCTCGGCGTGCAGGAGATCGTGGCGGGCGGCCAGTCCATGAACCCGTCGACCGCGCAGATCCTCGAGGCGGTCGAGCGGTGCCCGTCGGACTCGGTCATCGTCCTGCCGAACAACAAGAACATCGTCGCGGTCGCTCGCCAGGTCGACGACCTCACCGAGAAGTCGGTCGCGGTCGTGCCGACCCACTCGGTCGTCGAGGCCCTCGGCGCGCTGGTCGGCTACGACCCCGATGCGGATCTCGGCACGAACGTCACCGCGCTGGCCGAGGCCGTGGGTCGCGTCTCGTCGGGGGAGGTCACGCAGTCGGTGCGCGACACGGTCGCGGAGTGCGGCCCGATCCGCAAGGGCGACTGGATCGCGATCGGACGCGAGGGCATCTGCGTCGCCACCGACTCGCCGGCCGACGCCGCGTTCGCGCTGATCGACGACCTCGTCGAGGACGACAGCGAGATCGTGACCGTGCTCGTCGGCAGCGGCGCGCGCGGGGCCGACACGCAGCGCGTCCGCGAGCACCTCGAGTTCCGCCATCCGGGGATGGAGATCGAGGTGCACGAAGGTGGGCAGCCGCTCTACCCCTACCTGATCGGGGTGGAGTAGCCACGGCTGCCGGCACGGCGCTGCACGTTCCGCGCCCTCGCGACCACGCCGCTCGCGGAGATCCCGGGGATCCCGGCCCGCACGCTCGACAAGCTCGCGGCGATGAGCCCGGCGATCACGTCGGTGCTCGACCTGCTCGAGCACTACCCGAGGCGCTACCACGACCGGACCCGCAAGTCCGAGATCGCCGAGCTCGAGGTCGGCGAGGAGGCGACGATCGTCGCCGAGGTCCAGCGGATCTCGAGCCGCATGACGCGCAATCGCAAGAAGATGGTCGAGGCCGTCGTCGACGACGGCAGTGGGCTGCTCAACCTGGTGTTCTTCAACCAGCCCTGGCGGGAGAAGCAGCTCCCGCCGGGCACCGAGATCGCGCTGTACGGGAAGCTCGACGTCTACCGGGGCAAGCGCCAGCTCACGAATCCCGTCGTCGACGTGCTCGGTCGGGCCGGCGACGCGAAGACCGGGGTCGTCGTCCCGATCTACCCGCAGTCCGGCAAGGCCGATCTCTCGACGTGGGAGATCCAGCCGGCGGTCGCCCTGGCGCTGGACTGGGCGGGCCCCTTCGCCGAGACGCTGCCCGCGCGGGTGCTGGCCGAGCTGAAGCTCGTCGACCGCACCCGCGCCTACCGAGACGTCCACCAGCCCGCCGACGGCGGTGCCGCCGCGCCAGGCGCAGCGGCGGCTGCGCTTCGACGAGTTCCTCCGCATGCAGGTGGGGCTCGTGGCGCGCAAGCGGGCGATCGAGGCGGAGGAGACCGGCATCGCGCACGTGGTCGAGGGTGAGCTCGTCACGCGGTTCCTCCATTCGCTGCCGTTCGCGCTCACCGGCGACCAGCGACGCGCGATCGACGCGATCGCGGCCGACATGGCCCGTCCGGCGCCGATGCACCGGCTGCTCCAGGGCGAGGTCGGGTCGGGCAAGACCCTCGTCGCGATCACCGCGCTCCTCATGGCGGTGCAGGGCGGGTACCAGGGTGCGCTCATGGCGCCGACGGAGGTGCTCGCCGAGCAGCTGCACGCCGTGGCCACGTCGACGCTCGCCGAGCTCCTCGTGCCGAGCGAGGGGACGTTGCTCGCGGAGCGGCCGGTCTCGGTGGCGCTGCTGACCAACCGCGTGGGTGCGGCGGACCGCCGGCGGATCGCGGCGGGCCTCGGCGCCGGCGACATCGACATCGTCGTCGGGACGCACGCGCTGCTCTACGGCGATGCGCCGTTCACGAAGCTCGGCCTCGCGGTGATCGACGAGCAGCACCGCTTCGGCGTGGAGCAACGCGCGCTCCTCCGCGGACTCGGCGACTCGCCGGACGTGCTGGTGATGACGGCCACGCCGATCCCGCGCACCGCCGCGATGCTCGTCTACGGCGACCTCGACCGCAGCGAGCTGCGCGAGATGCCGCCCGGCCGCACGCCGGTGCGCACCGAGGTCGTCGGACCGAGCCCGCTCGACCGCCGCGTGGCCTACGACCGCCTGCGCGAGGAGGTCGCGGCCGGGCGCCAGGCCTACGTCGTCTGCCCGTTGGTCGAGGGCTCGCCCAAGATCGAGGCGAAGGCCGCGACCGAGGAGCTCGAGGAGCTGGCGGGCGGTGAGCTCGCGGGCCTCACGCTCGGGTTGCTGCACGGCCAGATGAAGTCGGCCGAGAAGGAGGCGGCGATGAGCGCCTTCCGCGCCGGGACGACGCAGGTGCTCGTGGCGACCACCGTCATCGAGGTCGGGCGTCGACGTGCCGAACGCGACCGTCATGCTCGTGGAGGACGCCGATCGCTTCGGGCTGTCGCAGCTGCACCAGCTGCGGGGCCGCGTCGGACGGGGAGGCGACGAATCGTGGTGCTTCCTCTTCGCCGACCCGTCGACGCCGGACGGCCGCGCGCGCATGGCCGCCATGGAGGAGTCCAACGACGGGTTCCTCCTCGCCGAGCGCGACCTCGAGATCCGCGGATCGGGGCAGGTGTTCGGCGAGCGCCAGGCCGGCCTCGGGGACCTCAAGCTCGGCCGGCTCCCGCGCGACGCGAAGTACGTGGAGTTCGCCGCGGACGACGGCCGAGGAGATCCTCGACGAGGATGCGTCCCTCGCGCACAACCGCGCGTTGGCGGAGGAGGTCGAGGACCTGCTCGGCGACGACGTCGAGTTCCTGTTCAAGAGCTGAGGTGAGGTGATGGCGGTGCGAACAGCGCGGCGGTGGTCCGTCGGCGTGGCGATGGCCGTGGTGGCAGTCGTCGCGACGGGGTGCGGGAGCGACGGGTCGGCGCCGGCCGCCTCGTCCTCGTCGTCGAGCTCGACGACCACCACGGTCCCGCCGGTCGTGGGGGACCGGACCGACTGGACGGACACGACCTCGCAGTGGAAGGCGATCGCCCCGAAGGCCTTCGACGAGGGTCCCGATGCGGTCGCCCAGGACCTCGCCGCGCTCCGGCGCGGCGGCCCGACCTCGGAGGTCGGTGAGGTCACCGTGCTCGACGTCCGGCGGGGCGAGCCCCTGGTCGTCGTGGTGCAGGAGACGGGCGTCCCCGACGACACGGTCGCGGCGATCGAGACCGAGATCACCCTCGAGGGCGGCGACGAGGGTTGGGTGGTCAGCCGGGCGCGCAGCCGTCGTACCTGTGTCCGTGGTGTCGACGCCACCGACGCGACCCTCTGCGTGTAGCCCCGGCTCAGCGGCGCGCCCGCCACGCGTCGCGCGCCAGGTGGGCGAGCGTCTCGTGGTTCGCGTGCCAGGCCTCGACGTCCTCGAGGTGGCGGTACTCCGCGGCGTGGGCTTCGTGGGAGATGGTGACGGGGCCCGGCGCGACCTCGCAGAGGTAGATGACCGAGACCACCGCGTGCGGACCGTACCGGGCGCCCGCGGCGCGCCCGACGACGTCGATCAGGTCGAACCGCACGACGTCGAGCCCGACCTCCTCGGCCACCTCGCGCACCACCGTCGTCGCCGGGGTCTCGCCCGGGTCCACCCAACCCGCGACCATCCCCCACGTGTCGTCGTCCGAACGCAGGACGAGCAGCATCCGTCCCTCGGCGTCGAGGATCGCGGCGTCCGTGCCGACCTTCGCGCTCACGTACCCGAGGTCGCGCGCCAGGCGCTCGCGCACCTCCGGCTCGGGCAGGGCGAGCGCGTCGGCGTAGCCGCGTGTGACGAGGTCCAGGAGTCGCGTGTACCGCTCGCGGTCGTATGGGTCCGTTGCGTACGCGAGCCCGGTCTGGGCGATCGCCCGCGCCTCGTCGAGCACCGTGAGCCAGTCGATGGGGCACGACGTTAGGGCACGTACGCTCGCCGGATGGCCAGGCTCGTCATCGTCGGCGCGGGTGCGATCGGGGGCGCAGTCGGCGCGCGGCTCGCCGAGGTCGGCACGGACGTCACGCTGGTCGCGCGCGGTGCCCACGCCGACGCGATCGAGTCCGGCGGCCTCGAGCTCGCCGAGCCGGACCGCTCCGTCCGCATCCCCGTGCCGGTGGTGCGCCGCGTCGACGACGCGGGGATTCGGTCCCGGCACCACGGTGCTGCTCGCGGTCAAGAGCCAGGACTCCGAGGCCGTCGTGTCCGACCTGGCCCGGGCGGCACCGCCGGAGACGCCGGTCGCGTGCTTCCAGAACGGAGTCTCGAACGAGCGCACCGTCGGGGCGCGTTTCCCGAACGTCCTCGGTGTCGTCGTGATGATGCCCGCCGCCCACCTCGCGCCGGGGCGGGTCGAGGCCTACGCCTCCCCGATCCCGGGGCTCTTCGACATCGGCCGCCCCGCGGGCGGGACGGACGGCCCCTCGGTCGCGCTCGCGGACGAGCTCCGGACGGCCGGGTTCGACGCCCGCGCGGTGCCCGACGTGATGCGCTGGAAGCACACGAAGCTGTTGATGAACCTCGGCAACGCGGTCGAGGCGCTGTCCGGTCTCGACGCCGAGGGCATCGAGCTGGTGCGGCGGGCCCGGGCCGAGGGCGAGGCGTGCCTCGCGGCCGCGGGCATCGACGTCGCCTCGGACGCGGAGGAGCGCGAGCGGCGCGGCGACCTCCTGCAGGTGCGGACGATCGACGGCGCCCGCCGCGGCGGCGGGTCGTCGTGGCAGTCGCTGGCACGCGGGCTCGGCTCCATCGAGGCCGATGCCCTCAACGGCGAGATCGTCCGGATCGGTGCCGCGGCCGGGGTGCCGACACCGGTCAACACGCTGCTGTGCGACCGCGCGCTCGCCGCGGCGGCCGCACGCGTCCCGCCGGGATCGGTCCCGGCCGCGGAGCTGCTCGCCGCGCTCGACTGAGCGGGCTCAGCGCGCCCGCCCGGCGACGACGCTCGCGAGCCGGTCGATGCCGAGCCCGGAGATCATGAGGCGCTCCTTCGGACTGGCGAGCAGGACCCGGGTCCAGTCCGTGAAGCCGCCGTCGCCGATCTCGATCCACCCGGCGTCGGTCGCCACGCCGAGCTTGAAGCAGAGGTCGCGGTAGTAGCCGCGACCGGTGGCGCGGTCGGGGTCGCGCGTCACGGTCACGTGGGGAAGCGCGGCGGCGACGTCGTCGACGATGGCGTCGGTGAACGCGTCCCGGAGGTTGGTGAGGCGGATCTCGATCGGCGCGGCGGTGACGGCGACGGCCGCGAGGCAGAGGGCGCCGAGGTGGTCGGCCAGCGCAGCACGCTCGAACCCGAGGTTACCGAGGTCGCGGCCGGCGGTCACCAGGCCGAGCACCGTGAAGTGCGGGAGCAGGCCGGCGGGCTGGGGCTGGGCGCGCAGCACCCGCTGCACCGCCCCGAGCCGGACGGAGTCCGCGGTCCCGCGCCGTCGCGCGGCGGCGAGCAACGTGAGCGCGTTCGTCGGGTCCGCGGCCACCTCCGTGCCGCGCGTCGTGGCCACCACCTTGTCCTGGTGGACCGTCGCGACCACCGAATGCGTCCCCAGCGGCACGACGGGGGAGAGCTCGACGAGATCGAAACCGTCGGGCAACGCGGCGCAGACGTCCGCGGTCGTGCGGTGCAGGACGCGGGCGTCGACGGTCCCGGGCGCCACGAACCGGTCCCGGCGGACCGCGCGCAGCAGCTCCGCCGGGGTGGTGCACGCGGCGCGCCGGCGGGCGACGTCGAGCAGGAAGGACGTGAGGTCCGCGCCGCCGATCCCGCCGAGCACCTCGAGCGCGGCGGGGGCACCGAGCGCGTCGAGGACCCTCCGGGCCGCGGGGGAGGTGTCGTCGCCCGGAAGCCCGTCGCGCGTCCATCCGGGGAGGCTACGGGCCCGACCTCTCCGCACGGGGCGAGTTGCGCGGGCCGAGGACGGGTGACCTGGCCGTACGATCGGGCCGTACGATCGGGCCCGTGCAGCGTGGGAAGCCGGGCAGCGGGCGAGGCCCGCGCATCATCGCCGGCGAGCTCGGTGGGTTGCGTCTCGTCGCGCCTCGGGGCACGCGCACCCGCCCGACGACCGACCGCGTGAAGGAGTCGGTCTTCGGCGCGCTCGGCGGCGCGCTCCTCGCCGGCGCCCACGTGCTCGACGGCTACGCCGGCTCCGGCGCGCTCGCGCTGGAGGCGCTCTCCCGCGGCGCGGCCCGGGCGGTGCTGGTCGACCGTGATCCACGTGCGGTGGACGCGATCCGGCGCAATCTCGCGACGACCCGCTGCTCGGACCGGGCCGTCGTCGTGCGGCGCACCCTCGCGGCCTACCTGCACGGACCCCCTCCGGAGCCGGCGTTCGACCTCGTCTTCCTCGACCCGCCCTACGAGACGACGGGCGCCGACCTCGCGCGCGTGCTGGAGGCGCTCAGCACGCCGGGATGGCTGTCCGCGGACGCCGGGTCGTGGTCGAGCGGGCCGCGAGCGCCGGGCCACCGCCGATCCCGGCCTCGTGGCGAGTCGCGTGGAAACGGTCGTACGGGGATACGCTCGTGGTCCTCACCGGCCCGGACGCCGGCGAGCCGAAGGCCGTCCGCCCGACGGCCTGACGTCGACCCAGGAGCGCCTCCACCGTGGCCACCGCACTCTGCCCGGGATCCTTCGACCCGGTCACGCTCGGTCATCTCGACATCATCGAGCGGACCGCGCGGCATTTCGACCACGTCATCGTCGCCGTCATCCGCAACCCGCAGAAGTCCCAGTCGCTCTTCACGCTCGAGGAGCGCCAGGAGATGCTCCACGAGGAGACGGCGCACCTCGACAACGTCGGGATCGAGTTCTTCAAGGGCCTGCTCGTCGACTTCGCCCGCGACCACGGCGCCGCAGCCATCGTCAAGGGCCTCCGCGCCGTGTCGGACTTCGACTACGAGCTGCAGATGGCGCAGATGAACCAGCGCCTCTCGGGCATCGACACCTTCTTCATCTCCACCAGTCCGCAGCATTCGTTCCTGTCGTCGAGCCTCGTCAAGGAGGTCGCACGCTTCGGCGGGGACGTCTCGAGCATGGTGCCGCCCGTCGGTGATGCGCCGGCTCGAGCAGCGCTACGAGGAGGTCCTCGATGAGCGACGTCGAGGGGTTCCCGCACCGAGACGCTCGACACGGAGGAGCTCATCCTCCAGGTCCGCGACCACATCGAGGCCGCCCGCTCGGTCCCGATGTCGGCGAGCGTCATGGTCAACCGGGACGAGCTCGTCGGCCTGCTCGAGGACGCCGTCCAGGCCCTGCCCGAGGAGATCCGCCAGGCCCGCTGGCTCCTGAAGGAGCGGGAGGAGTTCCTCGCCAAGGCCCGCCGCGAGGCCGAGGACATCATCGACGCCGGCCGCCAGCAGGCCCAGCGGATGGTGGAGAAGACCGAGGTCGTGCGCGAGGCGAACCTGCACGCCCGCCGGATCGTCGACGACGCCGAGAAGACGTCCCGGGACCTGCGCCACGAGGCCGAGGACTACATCGACCAGAAGCTGGCGAGCTTCGAGGTCGTGCTGGAGCGGACCATGAACGCGGTCAGCAAGGGTCGGGACCGGCTGCGGGCGGTGGTCCCCGAGGCCGAGGTCGAGGTGCCCGAGGACGCCGACGAGTCGACGTTCTTCGACCAGGACCTGTCCTAGGCCGTCGCCGCCGCCCTTGCTGGAAACATCTGGAAAAGGGCTCTGACCTGCTAGGATCCCGCCGTCGGCCGGTGGGCCGAACCGGTGTGATCGGGTGGGGTCCGCGCCGGCTCGCGTCGCGCCGTGCCAACGTCCTACGCGTACGAGGCCATGACCGCGCTCCGCTGCAACGTGTCCGATCTGCTGCACCACCCGGCCGCGCGCCGGACCGTGCGCGTCGAGATCCCGGGGAGCGAGTTCGGTGGCGTGGCCGGATCCCGGCTGAGCGCCGCGCCGCTCGTGGTCGACGTGTGGCTCGAGCGGGTGCCCGACGGCATCGTCGTGCACGGCACGGTCACCGGTGAGTACGAGAGCGAGTGCAGCCGTTGCCTGCAGCCGGTGCGCGGCGAGTGCTCCTTCCCCGATCCGCGAGCTGTTCGAGGCCGAGCCCATCGAGGGCGAGACCTACCCGATCGAGGGCGAGACGGTCGACCTCGAGCTGCCGGTCCGGGACGCCGTGATCGTGGACCTCCCCGCGCGCCGCTGTGCCGGGAGGACTGTGCCGGGCTGTGCCCGGTGTGCGGCACCGACCACAACGTCTCGGAGTGCGACTGCGACCTGCACCCGCCCGATCCCCGGTGGGACGCGCTCCGCGCCCTCACCTTCGACGACTGACCCCAGCCAGAACCCGAGGAGCAACCGATGGCCGTCCCCAAGCGCAAGACCCCGCGTTCGAAGACGCGGAGCCGGCGTGCCGCGAACTGGCGGACCGAGGAGCCGGCGCGCTCGACCTGCCCGACCTGCGGCGCCGTGAAGCTGCCGCACACGGTCTGCGGCAACTGCGGCACCTACCGCGGGCGTCAGGTCCTCGACGCGCAGTGACCTCGTGAACCCTGCCGCCGCGGGCGACCCGGAGCTGCTCACCGTCGCGATCGACGCGATGGGCGGCGACCACGCGCCCGGCGCCATCGTCGACGGTGCCTGCCAGGCCGCGGCGTCGGTGGGCTGTCGCATCCTGCTCGTCGGCGACGAGGCCGCGATCCTCGCCACCCGGCCCGACGGCACCCTGCCGGAGGGCGTGACGATCCGCGCCGCGGGCCAGGTCGTCGCGATGGACGACGAGCCCGGCGCGGCCGTCCGGAAGAAGAAGGACTCCTCCGTCGTCCGGGCCGCCGAGGCCGTCCGCGACGGCGATGCCCACGCGATGGTCGGTGCCGGCAACACCGGGGCCACCATGGCGGCCGCGCTGCTGCGCTACGGCCGGATCAAGGGTGTCGCGCGCCCGGCGATCGGCGTGCCGATCCCGGTGCCGTTCGGCGCGCCGCACCTGCTCGTCGACGGCGGCGCGACGGTCGACTGCACACCGGAGTGGCTGGTGCAGTTCGCGCACATGGGTCGCGCGTACGCCCGCCTGCGCCTCGGTGTCGACGATCCGACGGTGGGACTGCTGTCCAACGGCGAGGAGCCGGGCAAGGGCGACGACCTCCGCAAGCAGACGTTCCCGCTGCTCGACGGGCTCCCGTGGTTCGTCGGCAACGTCGAGGGTCGCGACCTCATGTCGGGCCACCCACACGTGATCGTCACCGACGGCTTCACGGGCAACGTCGCGCTCAAGACCGTCGAGGGCGCGCTCAAGGCCGCCGCCGGCCTGGTGTTCACGACGCTGTCGTCCACGCCCGAGGCCCAGGCCGCGGCCGACGTGGTCGCGCCACTGCTGCTCCAGGGCGTGACCGACTACTTCGATCCCGACACCTTCGGTGGCGCGGCCCTGCTCGGGGTCGACGGCGTGTGCGTGATCTCGCACGGATCGTCGAGCGCCCGCGCCATCGTCAACGCGGTGCAGCTCGCGGTCGACTGCGTCGTCGGCGGGTTCGTCGACCCGGATGCAGGAAGCCATCGTCGACGAGCGCGCCGGGTCACGGGCACGCGTCGACGCCGTCACCGTCGGAGAGGACGCCTATGCCGGCTGAGACCCATTCGACCCACGAGCCGGTGAGCGCGGACGAAGTGTTCGCGATCGTCCGTACGCATCTCGCGGAGATCCTCGAGATCGACGACGCCGACCATCACGATGGACTCGACCTTCGCCGACGATCTCAACGCGGACTCGCTCGCTCTGATCGAGCTGGTCGAGGCGTTGGAGGAGGATCTCGGCGAGCGCACCGTCGGCTTCACGGTCGACGACGACGATCTCGGCGACCTGAAGTCGGTCCGGGACGCCGTCGACTACGTGACCGCACGCCTCGGAGGGACGGCGGCCTAGGCCACACGTCGACGCGATGGAACCCGCCGCCTGCGCCCGGTTCGAGGAGCTCCTCGGCTGGTCGTTCCACGACGAGACCCTGCTCGCGCAGGCGCTCGCGCACCGCTCGTGGTGCGCGGAGCATCCCGAGGACGCGTCGAACGAGCGGTTCGAGTTCCTCGGCGACGCCGTGCTCGGCATCGTGGTCACCGACCACATCTTCCGCACCTACCCGCACCATCAGGAGGGCGAGCTGGCCAAGGTCCGCGCGTCGGTGGTCAACGCCGACGTGCTCGCCGAGGTGGCGGCCGCCATCGAGCTCGGGCCCTGTCTGCGTCTCGGCAAGGGCGAGGACAGCTCCGGCGGTCGCGAGAAGAGCTCGATCCTCGCGGACGCGATGGAGGCGGTGATCGCGGCGGTGTACCTCGACGGCGGAATGGAAGCCGCGTGGGACGTCGTGATGCGGCTGTTCTCGGAGCGCATCGTCGAGGCTGCGACCGGACCCGGTGGCGACGACTACAAGACCGCGCCTCCAGGAGCTCGCCGCGCAACACTTCGACCGCCTGCCCCGCTACCAGGTGCGGGACGAAGGCCCGGACCACGCCAAGCGCTTCTTCGCCACCGTGCTGCTCGGGGGCGAGCCGTACGGCTACGGCGAGGGCGGATCCAAGAAGCAGGCCGAGCAGGCCGCGGCGCGGGCGGCGTGGGAACGCATCTCGGCCGGCAGCGAACCGATCCCGAGCGTGTGGGGGAGCCAGGGTGCCGGAACTCCCTGAGGTCGAGGTGATCCGCCGCGACCTCGAGAAGGAGGTGGTGGGCAAGAAGGTCAAGGCCGTGGACGTCAACGGCATGCGCACGATTCGTCGCTACCGCCAGCGCAAGCAGTTCACGAGCGCGCTCATCGGCAAGAAGTTCACGGGTGTCGAGCGCCGCGGCAAGTACCTGCTCGTCAAGCTCGACGGTGGCGAGGTCCTCGTCATCCATCTCGGGATGTCGGGCCAGCTCCGGCGGGCGCCGGGCACCAAGGAACCACTCGCCAAGCACACCCACGTCGTCATCACCTTCAGCCAGGGGGGGCAGCTGCGGTTCATCGACCCGCGGACCTTCGGCGAGATGTTCGTGACCACGGTCGAGGGCATCCAGGACGTCGACGAGCTCGCCCATCTCGGCATGGACCCACTCGAGACGGCCATCAGCTGGGACTACTTCGGCGACCTCGTGGCCCAGCGCCATGCCAAGCTCAAGCCGGCCCTGATGGACCAGAAGTTCATCGCCGGGATCGGCAACATCTACTCGGACGAGATCCTCCACCACGCGGGGCTGCGCTGGGACCGCATGAGCGACGAGCTCACGCCCGAGGAGGTGCGTCGCCTGTACCGCGCCGTGGTCGAGGTGCTCCAGGACGGCGTGAAGTACCGGGGCTCGTCCCTCGCCGACGAGCAGTACGTGGACCTCCAGGGCCGCAAGGGCAGCTACCAGGAGCACCACCAGGTCTACGCGCGGGAGGGCCAGGCGTGCCTCCGGTGCCGCCGCAGCATCGTGCGCGAGAAGGTGGGTTCCCGCTCGACCTTCTACTGCCCCTACTGCCAGGTGTAGTGGTGTCGACGCGGCCCGGTGCCCGGGCAGGGACCGGCCCGGCGCCGGATCCGCGGTGCGAGAGGGCTCTCGGTACGCTCGGGCATCGGTTACGGAGGAGCTGCGGAGTGTTCCTGAAGTCCCTGACGTTGCGCGGGTTCAAGTCCTTCGCGGACAAGACCGTCCTCGAGTTCGAGCCCGGCGTGATGGTGGTGGTCGGCCCGAACGGGTCCGGCAAGTCCAACCTGGTCGACGCGGTCGCGTGGGTGCTCGGCGCCCAGGGGCCGCGCACGCTGCGCGGCGGCAAGATGGACGACGTCATCTTCGCCGGCACCGCCGACCGTCCCGCGCTGGGTCGGGCCGAGGTGTCGCTCACCATCGACAACGGCGCCGGGCTCCTGCCGATCGAGTTCTCGGAGGTGACGATCACCCGGACGCTGTTCCGCAGCGGCGATTCCGAGTACGCGATCAACGGTGCGCCCTGCCGCCTGCTCGACATCCAGGAGATGCTCTCCGACAGCGGCATCGGTCGGCAGCAGCACGTCATCGTCGGCCAGGGTCAGCTCGACTCGGTGCTCAACGCGCGCCCGGAGGACCGGCGCGCCGTGATCGAGGAGGCCGCGGGGGTCCTCAAGTACCGCAAGCGCCGCGAGAAGGCCGAGCGCCGGCTCGAGGCGACCGAGGGCAACCTGCTCCGGCTGAACGACCTCCTCCGCGAGGTGCGACGCGGCCTCGGGCCGCTCCAGAAGCAGGCCGACGCCGCGCGTCGTCACGACGGCGTCGTCGCCGAGCTCGCCGCGATCCGGCTCCACCTCGTCGGTCGCGAGCTGGCGGGGCTCCAGGCCAAGACCGCGCGCCTGCCGCGACCAGGCCGGCGAGCTGGCGCGCGAGGAGGCGGGGATCCAGGCCCGACTCCGTGAGCTCGACGTCTCCGTCCTCGACGCGGAACGCGCCCTCACCGACGTCGGCCACGGCGATGTGGCGGACACGCTCACCCGCGTCGAAGCCATCCGCGAACGGGCGCGCGGTCTGGCCGCGCTGGTCACCGAGCGTCGCCGGAGCCTCGAGCGGGAGCTGAGCGCCGCGGCCGACGAGGGCGTGGTCGAGACCCTCGTGGCCGACGCCGGTGCGATCCGGTCCGAGCTCGAGGCACTCGGTCCGGAGTCGGGCGCGCTCGCGGCGCGCGGGATCGAGATCGAGGCGGCCGAACGCGAGCTGGCCCAGGAGCGGGCCCGCCTCGCGGGGAACGACGACGGCGACGACCCCGTCGCCGAGGCCGGCGCGGTCCGCCGCGAGCTCGCCGCCCGCCGGGACGGTCTCGCCCGCATCGAGGCCGAGCTGGAGCGCTTCGACGCCCGGGTCCGCGTGGTCGAGGCCCGCCACGGTCAGCTCGCGTTCGAGCTGACGTCGGTCTCGGAGCAGCTCCGGACCGTCGAGACGGCGGTGCCCGGCGCGACGGCCGCGGCGGAGGCGGCGGTGGCCGCACGTGCCCGGGCCGAGGACAGCGCTGGCCCGGGCCGAGGCGCGCTGGCGCGAGGCCGAGAGCGACGCGAGCCGCTGGCAGGCGCGCGCCGACGCGCTCGCCCAGGCCCTCGACGCCGCGAACGACGCCGAGGCCGCCGCGGTGCTCGAGGGCATGGTCGGGGTCGCGGGATCGCTCGTCAACCACCTCGTGATCGAGCCGGGCGCCGAGCGGGCGGTCGCCGCGGCGCTCGGCGACGCGATGGGCTCGGTGATCGTCTCCGGACGCGACGAGGCCCGGACCGCGGTCGAGCGGCTCGCCGCCGGTGACGCGGGGGCCTGGCTGCTCGTGCTCGACGCGGCCGACACCGCGGTGACCACCGGTGCGACCCTCGCACCCGAGGGTGCCCGGCCGCTGGCGAGCTGCGTCCGGGCGAGCCTGCCGGGGCTCCAGGCGACGCTGGCCCGCACCCTCGCGGGCGTCGTGCTCGCCGACGGCGACTGGCACGTGGCGATGGACCTCGCGGTCGCGAACCCGGACCTCACGGTGATGACGGGCTCGGGCGACCGCTTCGGTGGTGGCGGGCCGTGGCGCTTCGGTGCCGAGCAGTCGGCCGGGGTCACCCGGGCCGCGTTCGACGAGGCGATCGAGGCGGCGGAGCGGGCCGTCGAGGCGCGCGACGCGGCGCGCTCGGCGGTGGACGCGGCGCGCGTCGCGGTCGGCGATGCCCGTGAGGTCGAGCAACGGACGGCGGAGTCGGCGCGCAAGGCGCGGAGCGAGCTCGACCGGGCCCGGGCCGAGGCCGACCGCATCGCGAGCGAGCGCGCGGAGCGCGACCAGGAGCTCGAGGTCGCCGGCGGCACCCGCGTGGGCCTGGTCGAGGCGCTCGCGGTCGAGCACGAGCGGCTCCGCGTCCTCGAGGGGCGCCTGCCCGAGCTCGAGTCCGCCGAGGCCGACGCGCAGCGCCGGGCCGACAGCGCGTGCCGAGGAGCTCGCGGACCTGGAGCGGCGCGCCGAGGCGGTCGCGGGACTGCGCCGTGAGCACTCGGCACGGATCGCGACACTCGACGAGCGGCGCTCGATGCTCACCCGGCGCCAGGCCGAGGTGGAGGAGCGTCTCGCCCGGGATCCCGAGGCCAAGGCCGCGGCCGAGCGCTACCGCGCCGAGCTGATCGCGAAGGGCCGCGCGTACGAGCGGGTCGGCCTCCGGCTCGCCGAGCTGACCGGCCGGGTGGACAACGCGCTCGGGGTGGCTCCGCGAAGAGCGCCGGATCCAGACGGAGCGGGCCAGCGCGGCCGGTGGCCGGCTCGAGCAGCTGCGCACCCGGCGTCGCGCGGACGAGCAGCAGCTCGCCGGCGTACGCGAGCGGATGCAGCGGCGCGAGGTCGAGGAGGCCGAGAACCGGATGCGGCTCGAGGCGACCGTCGAGCGGATCCGGACCGAGTTCGACTGCGAGCCCGGCGTGGCGATCACGGCGGAGGCCCCCGAGGTGCCCGAGGGCACGACGCTCGCGGGCCGGGCGCGCGACCTCGACCGCGACCTGCGGATCATGGGGCCGATCAACCCGCTCGCACTCGAGGAGTTCGAGGCGCTCCAGGAACGGCACGACTTCCTCGTGCAGCAGCTCGACGACGTGAAGAACAGCCGGCGTGAGCTGCAGCGGGTCATCAAGGCCGTCGACCACGAGATCGTGACGGTCTTCGACACCGCATTCGCCGATGTCCAGGAGAACTTCGCCGCGCTCTTCACGACGCTGTTTCCCGGCGGCTCCGGCCGGATCTACCTGACCGATCCCGACGACCTCCTCGGCACCGGCATCGAGATGGAGGCGCGGCCCTCGGGGAAGAACACCAAGCGCCTCTCGCTGCTCTCGGGGGGTGAGCGGTCGCTGACGGCGATGGCGTTCCTGTTCGCGGTGTTCCGCTCCCGTCCGTCGCCCTTCTACCTGCTCGACGAGGTGGAGGCCGCGCTCGACGACGTGAACCTCCACCGCTTCCTCGATCTCCTGCACGAGTTCCGCGACGAGGCGCAGCTGCTCGTGGTGTCGCACCAGAAGCGCACCATGGAGGCCGGCGACTGCCTCTACGGCGTCACGATGGCCCCGGGCGGCTCGACGAAGGTCGTGAGCCAGCGGATGCGCGGCGAGATCGTCTTGACCTGAGTGCCATGAGCCTGCTCGCAGCCACGGGATCCGACGAGCTCGAGCTGATCGACGCCTGCGGACAGCCCGGTCAGCAGGCCTGGCTGTGCTCGACGGTGCACGACATCACCGGCAGCGCACGCGGCCGCGCGGGTCGCCGACGACCTCGCGAAGCCGTTCCGGATCGTGCTGATCCTCGTCGCCTCGTACGTGCTGATCCGGATCGCACGGCTCGTGATCCGGCGCGTCGTGAAGCGGCTCGCGCAGGCCGACGCGAACGATCGCATCGACCGGCTGCGTCGCAAGACGGGGGTCGCGCTGCTCGACACCTCGCCCGTGCCCACCGTGCGGCGCGCGCTGCGGGCCGAGACCATCGGCGCGGTGCTACGCAGCCTCGTCGGCGCCCTCATCTGGGCGACCGCGATCGTCATGATCCTCAACACCCTGTCGGTGAACCTCGCCGCGATCGGGGTGGGCGCGAGCATCATCGGCGTCGCGATCGGGTTCGGCGCCCAGTCGCTCGTCCGCGACTTCATCTCCGGGTTGTTCATGCTCGCCGAGGACCAGTACGGCGTCGGCGACGTGATCGACACGGGGGAGGCAACGGGCACCGTCGAAGGCGTGAGCCTGCGTACGACACGGCTCCGCGACGTCGAGGGCGTCGTGTGGCACATCCCGAACGGCGAGATCCGCCGGATCGGGAACATGAGCCAGCAGTGGTCGCGTGCGCTGCTCGACGTGCCGGTCGCGTACGACGCGGACATCGCCGTGGCGACCGAATCGATCCGCACCGCAGCGATGTCGCTGGCGGCCGACCCGGCGTTCGAGCGACTCGTGATCGACGAGCCCGAGGTCCTGGGTGTGGAGCAGGTGACGACCGACCAGGTGGTGATCCGGCTGGGGGTCAAGACCCGCCCGCTGGAGCAGTGGCGGGTCGCCCGCGAGCTGCGGCTGCGGGTGAAGGCCGCGCTCGACGCGGCGGGCATCCGGCCCGGCGGCGACACCACGGTCACCTACCGCGCGGAAGGCGGGCCGCCGACGAGCGACCGTTAGGCTCGCCCGCTCATGGAAATCGTCGTCATCCTGCTGATCCTCGCGCTCGCGGTCGTCCTCGTCGGCGGGGGGCTCTTCCTCTCCCGCCGCTCGTCCCGGGGCGGCGACGTGGCCGCGCCCCGCGCCGCGGAGCGACGACCGCACCGCCGGCACCACCGCGACCGCGTGACACCGCCGGGCCGCCTCCCGTCGAGATCGTCGAGCCGGTGGCGCCGCCCGCGACCGTCGAAGCCCCCGCGGTCGATGAGGCACCGCCCGCCGAGCGGGTGCGCCCGCGGCTCCGCGAGCGCCTCGGCAAGACCCGGGCTGCGTTCTCCGGCGCCTTCGGCGGGATCACCGGGCGGGCCAAGGTCGACGACGAGACCTGGGACGAGCTCGAGGAGGCGTTGATCCTCGCCGACGTCGGTGTCCCCACCACGACCACGGTGATCGAGGCCGTCCGGGCCCGCGCCGAGGCCGAGAGGGTCGCCGATCCCGAACGGGTGATCGAGCTGCTACGTGAGGAGCTCGTGCTGCTCCTGACCGATGCGGGACGGGAGCTGCAGTTCGGCGCGGTCGCTCCGAGCGTGTGGATGTTCGTGGGCGTGAACGGTGTCGGCAAGACCACGAGCATCGCCAAGCTCGCCCAGCGCGAATGCGAGGCCGGCCACCGGGTCGTGCTCGCCGCGGCCGACACGTTCCGCGCCGCTGCGGCCGAGCAGCTCGCCCACTGGGCCGAGCGCACCGGCACCGAGATCGTCCGGGGTCAGGAGGGTGCCGATCCGGGATCGGTGGTGTTCGACGCGATGAGCGCCGCCTCCACCCGGGGCGCCGATCTCGTGCTGGTGGACACCGCGGGCCGGCTGCACACCAAGGTCAACCTGATGGAGGAGCTGAAGAAGCTCCGGCGCATCGTCGAGCGCACCGAGGGTGCGCTCACGGAGGTCCTCCTGGTCGTGGACGCGTCCACGGGCCAGAACGGCCTGACCCAGGCCCGTCAGTTCGCCGAGGCGGTGGACGTGACCGGCGTCGTCCTCACCAAGCTCGACGGCACCGCCAAGGGTGGGATCGTCCTCGCGATCCAATCCGAGCTGGGCATCCCGGTGAAGGTCGTGGGGGTCGGCGAGACCGCGGACGACCTCATCCCCTTCGACGCCGACGAGTTCGTCGCCGCGCTCTTCTGAGCATCCGACCCGGGCCGGGTGTGATCCCGGAGCGCGCTCGGACGGGTCATAAGCTCGCACTCTCATGTTCGACGCCCTCTCCGAGCGATTCGACGGGATCTTCACCCGACTCCGCAGCCGCGGGAAGCTGACCGAGGCCGACGTCGACGCCGTCGCGCGGGAGATCCGCCTCGCCCTGCTCGAGGCCGACGTGAACGTCAAGGTCGTCAAGGCGCTCATCGCCCGGCTGAAGGAGCGCGCGCGACGGCGCCGAGGTGCAGAAGAGCCTGAGCCCCGCGCAACAGGTCATCAAGATCGTGCACGAGGAGCTCATCACGACGCTCGGTGGCACGTCGGGCAAGCTCACCATGAGCCCGAAGCCGCCGACGGTCGTGATGATGTGCGGGCTCCAGGGTGCCGGCAAGACGACCGCGGCGGCGAAGCTCGCGCGCCAGTTGAGGAGCCAGGGCCTCCAGGTGCTGCTCGTCGCGGCCGACCTGCAACGCCCCGCTGCCGTCGAGCAGCTGCGCGTGCTCGGCAGTCGTGTGGAGGTCCCGGTGTGGTCGGCACCCGACGGCGCACCGAAGGACCCGGTCGGGGTCGCGCGCACATCCCTCGAGGAGGCCGCGCGGCTCGGCAAGAACGTCGTGATCGTCGACACCGCCGGCCGGCTCCAGATCGACGCCGATCTGATGGACGAGCTGCGCGACGTGCGCGACGTCGTCCGGCCCACGAACACGCTGCTCGTCGTCGATGCGATGACCGGGCAGGAAGCCGTGAACGTCGCGACGGCCTTCGACGATGCCGTCGGTCTCGACGGCATCGTGCTCACCAAGATCGACGGCGACGCGCGCGGCGGTGCCGCGTTGTCCGTGAAGGAGGTCGTCGGCAAGCCGATCCTCTTCGTGGGGACGGGCGAGAAGATCGAGGACTTCGAGCCGTTCCATCCCGACCGGATGGCGAGCCGGATCCTGGGGATGGGCGACGTGCTCACCCTCATCGAGAAGGCCGAGGAGGCCTTCGACGCGGATGCCGCGCTCAAGGCGCAGGAGCAGCTGCGCACCGGGCAGTTCACGCTCGAGGACTTCCTCGAGCAGATGCGCCAGGTCCGCAAGATGGGTCCGATCGGGAACATCATGAAGATGATGCCGGGCATGCCCAAGGAGCTGCGCAAGACCGAGCTCGACGAGGGCGAGATCGACCGCGTCGAGGCGATCATCTGCTCCATGACCCCGGCGGAGCGGCGGGACCCGACCGTCATCAACGGCTCCCGGCGCCTGCGGATCGCGCAGGGGAGCGGCACCTCGACGTCCGAGGTCAACGCGCTGCTCAAGCAGTTCAAGCAGGTCCAGCAGATGATGAAGGCGCTCACCGGGGGCGGGAAGCGCCCGAAGCTCAAGGCCCTCGCCGGCATGGACCTCAACGACCTCCCGGGCGTCTGACGGTCGCCGCCGGGCGACCGCAGGGTCCGGAGCGGCGCCGCCGCGGCCCGACCCGCTAGCCTGGCGCCTCCGTGTCGGTCCCCGACACCGTTTCGCTGTCCCGAGAGGAACCCTCAGCACGTGTCCGTCAAGATCCGCCTCATGCGCGTGGGGAAGAAGAAGCAGCCCAGCTACCGCGTGGTCATCGCCGACGAGCGCAGCCCGCGCGACGGCCGCTACATCGAGATCATCGGTCACTACCACCCGCGCCAGGAGCCTTCGGGCTTCGAGGTCGACGGCGACAAGGTGATCGCCTGGTTGGAGAAGGGCGCCCAGCCCAGCGCGCAGGTGCACCGCCTGCTCGTCGGTGCCGGCATCTGGGAGACCTACGAGACCGCGCGCAGCTCGCAGTCGCTCGCGGCGCGCGTCGCCGAGCGCAGGACTCGCGGCCAGGCGGCGGCGAAGGCGGAAGCGGCGAAGGCCAAGGCCGCGGCAGACGCCCAGGAGGCCGCCGCCGCGAAGGCGGCCGCGGACGCGGCGAAGGCGGAAGCCGACGCGGCCGCGGCGCAGACCGCGGCCGAGGCGAGCGAGGACGCACCGGACGACGCCGCCGCGACGGACGAGGCCTGATGAGCGACCACGACGAGGACTACGAGGACGAGGTCGGCGCCGAGGGCAACCGCATCATCGGTGGCCGGGCCAAGGCAGTCGTCGAGCACGTCACGCGATCGATCGCCGAGGAGCCCGACGCGGTCGATGTCGAGATGATCGAGCGTCGCGACGAGGTCTCGATCCTGGTCCACGCCGACAAGTCCGACATGGGTCGTCTGATCGGCAAGCGCGGGCGGGTCGTGCAGGCACTCCGTCAGGTCACCCGGGCCGCGGGTGCGGCCGAGGGCATCTCCGCCTCGGTCGACATCGTCGAGTAGCCCACCGTGAGCGCGGCCTCCCGCCTCGAGGTGGGCCGCATCGGGCGGGCCCACGGCCTGCGAGGCGAGGTGCTCGTCCATCTCACCACCGATCGCGCCGAGCGTCTCGCGCCCGGCTCGCAGCTCGAGACCGACTCCGAGACGCTCGTCGTCGTCGCGTCGCGCCCGCACCAGCAGCGCTGGCTCGTGCGATTCGAAGGAGTCGGCGACCGAGAAGCGGCAGACGCGCTCCGGGGTAGCACCCTCTACGCCGACGCCCTGCCGTCGGCCGAGGACGAGCTGTGGGTCCACGAGCTGATCGGTGCGCGGCGTGCGCGACCGCGACGGTCGCGACCTCGGCACCGTCCGAGCCGTGGAGGCGAACCCGGCGAGCGACCTCCTGGTCCTCGACGGCGAGCGGCTCCTGCCGCTCACCTTCGTCGTCGAGCACGTCGGGGGCGTGGTCGTCGCGGATCCGCCCGCGGGACTCTGGGACTGACCGTGCGGATCGACGTCTTCACGATCTTCCCCGAGTACGTCTCGGGGCCGCTCGGGCTGGCGCTCATCGGTCGGGCCCGCGCCGGCGGCCGTCTCGACGTGCGCGTCCACGACGTGCGGGACCACACGAGCGACCGGCACCGCAGCGTCGACGACGAGCCCTTCGGCGGCGGCCCGGGCATGGTGATGATGCCGGAGCCGATCTTCGACGCGGTCGAGGCCGTCGATCCGCCCCGCCCGCTGTACCTGCTCGCGGCCTCCGGGCGGCGCTTCGACCAGGCCCTGGCCCGGACCCTCGCCGCGGGGGAGGGCTTCTCGCTCGTGTGCGGCCGCTACGAGGGGGTGGACCAGCGGGTGGCGGACCATCTCTGCGACGACGAGCTGGCGGTGGGCGACGCGGTCCTCGCCGGTGGTGAGGCGGCGGCGCTCGTGGTGATCGAGGCGGTGACGCGGCTGGTCCCGGGGGTCATGGGCAACGAGGCGTCGGCGGTCGAGGAGTCCTTCGCCGACGGGCTCGTCGAGCACCCGCAGTACACCCGCCCCGCGGAGTACCGGGGCTGGACGGTGCCCGAGGTGCTCCGTTCGGGCGACCACGCCCGGATCGAGCGCTGGCGGCGGCCGCGAAGCCCTCCGCCGGACCCGTGCCCGCCGTCCGGATCTCCTCGGCCGGTCCGAGCTCGCGCCCGCCGACCGGGCCCTGCTCGACGAGCTCGAGCGCGCCGGCGACGGCGAGTTCCCGGATCACGACCCGCCGGGCTAGCATCGCTTCCCGCTCACCGGACCTTCCCGAAGGAATCTGCGCGCCATGAACCCCACCGATCTGGTCGACCGCGCCGCTCTGCGCGACGACATCCCCGACTTCGCCCCCGGCGACACCGTCAAGGTGCACGTCCGCGTCGTGGAGGGCAGCCGCCAGCGCATCCAGGTGTTCCAGGGCGTGGTCATCGGCCGCAAGGGCTCGGGGCTGCGCGAGACCTTCACCGTCCGCAAGGTCAGCTTCGGTGTCGGGGTGGAACGGACGTTCCCGGTCCACTCGCCCATCGTGGACAAGATCGAGGTCGCGACCCGGGGCGACGTGCGCCGGGCGAAGCTGTACTACCTCCGGGGCCGGATCGGGAAGGCCGCGAAGATCAAGGAGAAGCGCGTCTGACCACGCGCGTCGCACCTCTACACTGCACCTGATGAGTGCCGAGGACCTCGAGCGGTACGAGACCGAGATCGAGCTCCAGCTCTACCGCGAGTACCGGGACGTCCTCCCGATGTTCACGCACGTGGTCGAGACCGAACGCCGCTTCTACCTCGCGAACGAGGTGAAGATGGAGGTCAAGGCCGATCACGGCATGGCCTACTTCGAGCTCGAGCTGGCCGACGCATGGGTCTGGGACATGTACCGCCCGGCGCGCTTCGTCGCCAACGTCAGGGTGGTGACGTTCAAGGACGTCAACATCGAGGAGCTCGCAGGCAAGGACCTGTGAGTCGGCGCGCGCTCGGCGCGCGGGGTGAGGCGATCGCGGCGGCGTGGTACGAGGCGCGTGGCTACGTGGTCCTCGACCGCAACTGGCGGACCCGCAACGGCGAGTTGGACCTCGTGCTCGCGCGCGACGGCGAGGTGGTGTTCTGCGAGGTCAAGGCGCGCTCGAGCGACGCCTTCGGAGCCGGGGTGGAGGCCGTCACCCGCGACAAGCAGCTGCGGATCCGGCGCCTCGCGGCCGCCTGGCTGGCCGAGCGGTCCGAGCGATCGGGCGGGCTCCGCTTCGACGTCGTCTCGATCCTGGTGCCGCGTGACGGACCGCCGACGGTCGACGTCTACGAGGGGGCGTTCTGAGCCGGGCGGGTCAGGCGCGCCGGCCGTGCCGCCGGGACTCGCGGTGCCAGCAGCCGGTGTGCCAGTGCCGGCGGTCGTGGGGGGCGTCGAGCGGGACGACCACCTCGTGACCCTCCCCGGGGCGGATCTCGTGGTCGCAGCCCGGGCACCGGTACGGCTTGACGGCCTCGTAGGGCTGCATGTGGCGCACGGCGACGTCGGGCGGCTCGGTCACGGCTCGTGGCTCCGCGGATCAGCCGAGCAGGGCCCAGAGCACCAGCGCGAGCGCGATCCCGACCCCGGCGACGGCGAAGAGGACGTCGCCGCGGTGCTGCACACGGCCGCGGAGGGGGTTCATGCCCATGGCCTCACGGTAGGCGCGACAGGACCCCACGCCGTCGTACCCGGGGAGGACGGTGCGGGTCAGAGGGTGGTCGACGGCTGCATGCGGATGCTGTTCGCCCGCGCGGCTCGGGCGGAGCGTGCTCGCTCCCAGTCCGGCTCACCCGTGCGACGCACCAACGAGTTGTGCGCCTCCCACTCGGCCCCGCACGACGTGCAGGTGAGCAGGTACGAGCCTCCGGAGTAGGCATCCACATCCAGGGGCGTCCCGTCGTAGGGACACCGTTGCAACTTCACGGGAGGATTCATCGACCGGACGGCCCCGAGACTTGACGCAGCCGTGACGGCGGCGGGTCAGACGGGCCAGAGGAGCCCGTGGGCCCGACGGAGCCGCCCGGACCGGACGAGTCCCGCGACCGCGACCGCGACGGGTCCGGGTCCGAGACCACTGCGGCTGGTGAGGTCGTCGACGGTGGCGGGCTCGCCCCCGAGGGCACCGAGCACGGCCCGCTCCTCCGGGGTGGCGTCCGCGGTGCCGGCGCCGGGAGCGGGACTGCGCCGGTCGCCGGGCGTCAGGCCCAGCACGCCGAGCACGTCGTCGGGGTCGATGACGGGGTGCGCGCTCCGCAGCAGCTCGTTGGATCCCCGGGCCGCCGGATTCCGGCGCGACCCCGGGTAGGCGCACAGCTCCCGTCCGTACTCCAGCGCCCGGTCCGCCGTGATGCGGGCACCGCCGCGCTCGGTCGCCTCGACGACGACCACGACGTCGGCGAGCGCCGCGATGATCCGATTGCGGATCGGGAAGCGCGAGGGGTGGGGACCGACGCCGTGGGCGTACTCGCTCACCAGCAGCCCCGCGGCCGGACGCGCTCGTGCAGCGCGCCGTGCCGGCGGGGGTAGACGACGTCGAGGCCGGTGCCCAGGACGCCGACCGCAGTGCCGCCGGCGGCCAGCGCGCCGAGGTGCGCGGCGGCGTCGATCCCGATGGCGAGCCCGCTCACCACCGTCACCCCGGCGTGCGCGAGCGCCGCGCCGAGCTCCTCCGCATCCGCGAGACCGTGCGGGGTGGCCGCGCGCGTCCCGACGACGGCGACGCGCGGGCGCGCCAGCGCGTCCGGCCGGCGCTCCTTCGACGAGCAGCACCGGTGCGTGGTCGGGCAGGTCGGGGTCGACGGGGGAGTCGGCGTCGGTCGCGAGCACGACGCGCGTGCCGCGTGCCGTGAGCACGTGGCGGGCCCGTTCCAGGTCCAGCTCGGCCCGCCACCGTCGGACGCGCGCGTGGGCGTCGCCCGGCCGATCGGCGAGCACGGCCGTGGCGCGCCCGCTGCGCAGGGCCGCGACCACGTCGAGTGGGTCCGGCCAGGCCGTGAGCAGCCGGCGCAACGTCGCCGGTCCCATGCCGCGGAGTGCGAGCAGCGCGGCGGCCGCGATCCGCCCCTCCTCCGGGGTCATGGGACGTCCTGGCGCAGCGACGCGGCGAGCACCACGTGCTCACCCTCGACCAGTGGGGCGTCGGCGAGATCGGCGATCGTCCGGGCGACGCGGCGGATCCGTTGGGCACCCCGACCGGTGAGCATCCCCGCCTCCACGACGAGCCTCCACGCGTCGAGCGCGTCGGCGCTCATCCCCGCGAAGCGGTCCACGAGGTGTGCGGGAATCTCGCGGTTCCAGCGCCAGCGGGTGCCGCGGTACCGCGTTCGCTGACGTTCGACGGCCCCGGCCACGCGGGCGGCCACGGTGGCCGAGTCCTCGCCGGGCGGGTCGTGCGCGGTCGGGCCGGCGATGCGCAGCCGCAGGTCGAAGCGGTCGAGCAGGGGCGCGTCAGCCGACGGGCGTAGCGGCCCTTCTGCGCCTCCGAGCAGTGGCATTCGGTGGGCACCCGCCCGCAGGGGCACGGGTTGGTGCAGCCGACGAGCAGGAACGACGCCGGGAAGCGCAGGCTCGCCCCCTGGCGGCGATCCGGACCGCACCCTCCTCCAGCGGCTGGCGCAGGGCGTCGAGGGTCACCGGGGCGAACTCGCCGAGCTCGTCGAGGAACAGCATCCCGCGGTGGGCGAGGGTGACCTCGCCGGGGCGGGGGCGCACGGAGCCGCCGCCGACGAGCGCGGCCGTGCTCGCGGTGTGGTGGGGCGCGCGGACGGGCCGGCAGCGGGCGAGGTGGGTCGGCGGCCGCCCGCCGGCCACGGAGCCGATCCGGGTGACCTCGACGGCCTCGTCCCGGTCCAGCGGCGGGAGGATCGTGGGGAGGCGGCGGGCGAGCATGGTCTTGCCACATCCGGGCGGGCCGGTGAGCAGGAGGTGGTGGCCGCCGGCGGCGGCGATCTCGAGCGCGAGCCGCCCGGTGGCGAGGCCACGGACCTCGGCGAGGTCGACGGGTTCGGTGTCGGGGTCGTCCTCCTCCGGGGGCGGCGGATCGGGGTCGGGCCAGGGCGTCTCGCCCTCGAGACAGCCGCGCAGGTCCGCGAGCGTGCGCGCGGTCCGCACGACGAGGCCGGGGACGAGCGCGGCCTCGTGCACGTTGGCGGGCGGGACGATGACAGTGCCGAGCCCGAGGGTGGCGAGCGCGTCGGCGAGCACGAGGGTGCCCGGGACCGGGCGGAGCGATCCGTCGAGACCGAGCTCGCCGAGCACGCCGACACCGTCGACGCATCCGGCGGGGAGGTGCCCCTCGCTCTCGAGCAGAGCGCGAGCGCGATCGCGAGCTCGAGGCCGGCACCGGTCTTGCGGACGGTGGCGGGGGAGAGGTTGACGGTGATGCGCTTGAGCGGCCAGGCGAGGCCGCTGGAGAGGAGCGCGGCGCGGACCCGCTCGCGTGACTCCCGCCCGGCGGTGTCGGGGAGGCCGACGACGGTGTAGCCGGGCAGCCCGCCGGAGACGTGGACCTCGACGTCGACCGGGAGGCCGTCGACGCCGACCAGTGTGGCGCTGCGCATCGTCGCGAGCACGGGCTCTCTCCTGGACACGTGGGAACGGGACAGGAGGGCCGGACCGCGGCGACCTCGACGGCGTGGGGACCGTACCGGTCGCGGTGGGGTGCTGACCCACCCCGTGCGCCCCGGGCCGGTAGCGTCGTCGAGGTGTCCTGGGACGTCGACGGGTTCGTCTCGTCGCTCACCGCGGCGAGCACGCACACGGTGCGCGCGTATGACCGCGACGTCCGCCAGTTCGTCGAGTGGGCCGAACGGGGCGGGTGTCCGGACCCGGCCGACCTCGACCACGTCACGCTGCGGCGGTTCCTCGCGTACCTGACGACGCGCGGCTTCGCCCGGCCGACCATCGCCCGCAAGGCCGCCGCGGTCCGGGCGTTCCTGCGCTACCTGACCCGGCACGGGGTCCTGCGGACCGACCCGGGTCGGACGCTGAGATCGCCGAAGGGGGCCCACCGGCTGCCGCGGGTCCGCGGGCGACCGAGGCGGTGGCGCTGCTCGACGCCGCCGCGGCCCACCCGGCGATCACCGGGGCCTCCGAGCCGGAGCCGGACCGGGAGGCCGGCGGGTCCCACGCCGAGCCGGATCCCGTGGCCCGGGCCGTCGCGCTCCGGGACCTCGCGGTGCTCGAGATCCTCTACGGCACCGGCGTGCGGGTCTCGGAGTGCTGCGGCCTGGATCGGGACGACGTGGATCTCGCCCGCCGCTCGGTCACGGTGCTCGGCAAGGGGAGCAAGGTGCGCCGGGTCCCGCTCTCGGGCCCGGCCGCGGACGCCGTCGCCGCCTGGCTCCGCGAGGGCCGCCCCGAGCTCGCCCGGGAGGGCACGCCGGTGCGGGCATTGCTGCTCAACCGGCTCGGCCGGCGGCTCGGAGCCCGAGACGCCCACCGCATCGTGGAGCGCCACCCCCTGCCCGATGGACGGACCCTGCACCCCCACGCCCTCCGACACGCGTACGCTACGCACCTGTTGGAAGGCGGAGCCGACCTGCGCACCGTGCAAGAGCTGCTCGGGCACGCGGATTTGGCGACGACCCAGATCTACACCCACCTCACCCGCGAGCGCCTCCGGGCGGTCTACGAATCGACGCATCCTCGTGCCTGACCCCGTGACCACCAAAGCCGACGACGCTCGCATCGTCGCGGCGCTGTGGGATCAGTACCAGCAGGACCCCGACGGGGAGGCGCGAGCGGCTGATCCTGCACTACTCGCCGCTCGTGAAGTTCGTCGCGGGTCGCGTCGCCGCGGGGCTGCCCCAGAGCATCGAGCAGTCGGACCTCGTCTCGTACGGGATCTTCGGGCTGATCGACGCGATCGACAAGTTCGACCCCGAGCGCGGCTTCAAGTTCGAGACCTACGCCATCAGCCGCATCAAGGGCGCCATCATCGACGAGCTCCGCTCCATCGACTGGGTCCCGCGCTCGATCCGGTCCAAGGCGCGGACGATCGAGCGGGCGTACTCCAAGCTCGAGAACGAGCTGAAGCGCTCGCCGGACGACCAGGAGATGGCCACAGAGCTCGGTGTCACCGAGGGCGAGCTGTCCCAGACGCTCTCCCAGATCAGCTTCGTCGGCATCGTCGCGCTCGACGAGGTCGTCAACACCGGCGAGAAGGGCGGCGGCACCACCACCGTCGGCGACACCGTCGCCGACAAGGTCAACGACCCGGTGGCGGCCTTCGAGGTCGAGGAGATGAAGCACCTCCTGGCCGACGCGATCAACCGGATGCCCGACCGCGAGCGGTTGGTGCTCACGCTCTACTACTACGAGGCGCTCACGCTGGCCGAGATCGGCACCGTGCTCGGCGTCACCGAGAGCCGGGTCTGCCAGATCCACACCAAGGCGATCCTCCAGCTCCGCGGCCGGCTCATCGAGCCCCCGGTCGACCGCACCTCCAGCTGACCCCGACCTCCCCCGACTCCCCGGCGCCCCTTGGCGCGGTCGGCCCGGACCGGTAGGGTCCCCGGCGCCCCACCCCACCTCCCCTCCGCTTCTCCCTCCCGTGACCGCGCACGCCCGGGAGGCGTCGATGGAGATGCGCACCACACTCGTCACCCTGACCCTGGCCGCGCTCGTCCCGGCCGCCGCCCTCGCCGGCGGGCGCCCGGCCGCCGCGGCCGCCACGCCCGGCACCACCTGGGTGCGGCCGGTCCCCGGCCCGCTGGTGCGCCCGTTCGTGGCACCCCGATCGCGCTACGGCGCCGGTCACCGCGGCGCGGATCTCGCCGCCGCGCCCGGGACCCCGGTCGTCGCACCCGGCGCCGGCCGCGTGGTGTTCGCGGGTTCGGTCGCGGGCACGCTCCACGTCGTCGTGCAGCACGCCGACGGGCTCCGGACGTCCCTGTCGTTCCTGGCGACCGTCGCGGTGCGCGCCGGGACACCGGTCTCCCGCGGGCAGGTCGTCGGCACGGCCGGAGGCTCCGGTCCGGACCACGCCCTCGGGGTCGTCCACCTCGGGCTGCGGGCCGGCGACCGGTACCTGGACCCGATGCAGCTGTTCGCCCCCGTCGACCTCGCCGAGGTCGTCCGGCTCGCCCCGGTCGGGGGCCGTCCGCCGGCGTCGGGGTACGCGACTCCCGCGCTCGAGGCGCGGGGCCTCGCCGAGTCGCTGCACCTTCCGCGCGGCATCCCGGGACGGGAGCCGCCGCCGGCCCCGAGCCTCTGGGAACAGACGACGGGCCTCCTCGGCGACGTCTGGTCCGGCGCGTCCCGCGTCGCCGGCGCGACGTTCGCCCCCGACCTGATCCTGTGGCAGACGATCCTCGCCCACACCCCGCTCGGTGCCGCGGCCGAGGACATTCGCACCATCGCGTCCCGGCTCGGTGCCGCGTGGCGCGCCCGGTCGGACTGCACCGCCGCGCCCACGGCCGGCCCCGGCGGTGGCGGCTCCGGACACCTGCTGTTCGCGGTCGGCGGGATCGACAGCAGCACCGATCCGCGGACCGGCGCCGCGTTCGGCCTCGACACGGCAGCGCTCGGCTACCACCGGCACGAGATCGGCTGGTTCTCCTACGCCGCCGGCGGCGGCGCGTACACCGCGTCCGACACCTGGGGCGATCTCGTCGTCGCGGGGTACCGGCTGCGGGACCAGCTCCGCGCGTTCGCCCGCGCCCATCCCGGCCGCGAGGTCGATCTCGTCGCCCACTCCCAGGGTGGGATCGTCGTCGACGTCTTCCTGCATCTCGTCTTCGACCCCGGGGATCCGACGCTGCCGCCGCTCGGGACCGTCGTCACGCTCTCGTCGCCGCACCGGGGTGCACCGCTGGCGACCGTCGCGGCCGACGTGCGCGCCACCGCGACCGGCCGGGCGTTCCTCGCGGCGGCGGAGCGCATCGCAGGAGGCGCGCTGCCGCCGACGGGCGGCAGCGCGACGCGACAGCTCGCCGAGGGCTCGGCCCTGCTCGAACGGGTGTGGTCACGCCCGCCGCCCGACCAGGTGGAGGAGACGACGATCGGCGCGACCGACGACCTCGTCGTCCCCGACGACCGGTCCTCGGCCCCCGGGGCCCGCGCCGTCACCGTCGACCCGGCCGGATGGAACGATCACTCGACGGTCGTCGCCGACCCGGAGGCCATGAACGCGGCCCGGCTCGCGCTCGAGCAGCGCGCGCCGGCCTGCGTCGGTGTGCTCGACGCGGTCCGCGGCGCGATCGAGCCCGTCGTGATCCGCCGCGTGGAGCTCACGCTCGGCCACGAGCTGGCGCGCGGCCTCGCCCGCGTCCCGGCCCCCTGACCCGAACCACCCCCGAGACACGGAGGTCTCCGATGCATCCTTCCATCCCCGTCGTTCCGCCTCACCCGCCGTCCCGGCCACCGTGGGGTCCCAGCCGGCTCCGCCGCCGGACGGTCCTGGGGGTCGCGGCGACCCTGGCCGGCGCGGCGGCGACGACGCTGCTCGTGGTCGGCGCGCCGACCACGAGCCGACCGCCGTCGGGGCGGGTCGTCCGGGGCACCGGCCGGGCGGCCCCCGCATCGCGCCACCCCCTCGAGGTCCGGACCCGGTGGGACGCGGACTTCGACGCCGACCCGACCGGGTTGCTCGTCGCGGGGCCCGACGCCTTCGTGGTGACGCCGTACTCGGTGCGGACCCTCGCCGTCGCCGACGGCTCCGTCCGATGGGACGCCGAGGTGAAGGACGCCGAACCGTACCTCGCCGCGAGCGTGGAGACCGTGCTCGTGGGCACCGTCGACGGGTTCGAGGCGCTGGAGCGCACGACGGGCCGGTCGCGGTGGCGCGTCCCGATCGACGATCCGCTCGACCGCGCCCGGACCGTCGGCCTCGTCGCCGCCCCGACCGGCGTCGTCGCCGTCGGCACGACCGACCGCGGCCGGGTCGTCGGCCTCGATGCCACGTCGGGCGCGGCGCGGTGGTCGGCGACGGTCGCGGGGACACCGCGCGGCACGTTGGCGACCGACGACGCGACGGGCGCCGCGGTCCTCACGACCGAGCACGGCGACGGCACCACGCTGGTGGTCCTCGATGCCGCGACGGGGGCCGTCCGCTGGTCGGCCGCCCTGGCGGCGGGGACGGGGAGCCCGTTCGTCGACGGCACGCGACTCGTCGTGGGCACGTCGACGCCGACCCACGGCCTGGTTCGCGCGTACGACCTCGACACCGGCCACGTCCGCTGGGAGCACGCCGGTCCGTGGCCGTTCGAGCCGAACGAGCAGATCACCCGCTCCGGGGCCGAGCTCCTGGTGCTCGACGCGGGCGGGGGCGTCGCCGCGCTGGACCGCGTCACCGGGGCGGCGCGCTGGTACCAGGATCTCGACACGCTGGCCTTCCGCGGGCGCCCCGTGGTCGTGCGCGGCCAGGTCGTCCTCTTCGACGGGTTCGCGAAGCTGTGGATCCTCGATCGGCGCACCGGCGCGGTCCTGCGGCGGCTCACGCCGCGCGGCGTGCCGGTGGGCCTCGGCGGCAGCGGCGATCACCTCGTCTACGCGGGGTCCCAGGTCACCTGGGCCCAGGTGTCGGGGCTGCCGTCACGGCTCCGCCGGCCCGGCGGAGCGCTCGACCCGCGGAAGGTCCGCCCGCGGCCGCGCTGACGTGCCGAGGCCGCCTGCTCGCTGGGATGCCCGAAGAGGGGTCCGGCTACACTCCTCGCCGACCCGCCACCCTCCGGTGACGGGATTTTGCACGCCTGGCACCCAATGGTCGCCGCCGGTCCCCGGTGGTGTGAGCCCGGGCGGAAGAACAACCAGAGGAAGGGACCCGCGTGGCTGTCGTCACCATGAAGCAGCTGCTGGAGGCCGGAGTGCACTTCGGTCACCAGACGCGCCGTTGGAACCCGAAGATGCGCCGGTTCATCTTCGGGGAGCGCAACGGCATCTACATCGTCGACCTCCAGCAGACGCTGGAGCGGATCGACACCGCCTACCGGTTCGTGCGCAGCACCGTCGCCGACGGCGGCACGGTGCTCTTCGTGGGCACCAAGAAGCAGGCCCGCGAGCCCGTCCAGAACATGGCGACCCGCTGCGGAATGCCCTACGTGAACTACCGCTGGCTCGGGGGCATGCTCACCAACTTCCAGACGGTGCACACCCGTGTGGCGAAGCTGCGCGAGATGGAGCGTCAGGTCGCGAGTGGCGAGACCGAGCAGATGATCAAGAAGGAAGGCCTCAAGGTCAAGCGCGAGGTCGTCAAGCTCGACCGCAACCTCGGCGGCATCCGCAACCTCGAGAAGCTGCCCAGCGCGATCTTCGTGATCGACACCAAGCAGGAGCACATCGCGGTGACCGAGGCCAATCGCCTCGGCATCCCGGTGGTGGCGGTCGTCGACACGAACTGCGACCCCGACATCATCCAGTACGTGATCCCGGGCAACGACGACGCGATCCGTTCCGCGAACCTGATGTGCCGGGTCATCGCCGACGCCGTCGACGAGGGCCGCCACCTCGCGCAGAAGCGGGGCGCGCGCCCGGGCACCAAGGCCGACGCCGTCGCGCCCAAGGCGCTGACGCCCGAGGAGCAGGCCGCCCGCGCCGAGCAGCAGGCCAAGGCCCGCAACGAGGCCGCCGCCCAGGCCGCCGCACGCGAGGCCCGCCTCGCCGCGGCCAAGAAGGCCAAGGCCGACGCCCCGGAGTCGCCCACGTCCGGTTCCATCGATCCCGCGGCGTCGCGGAGCGTGCCCGAAGGGTCGCCGAGGGGTACCCCCGAGGCGAGCGGAGCGACCGGAGCGCGGAGCGTGCCCGAAGGGTCGCCGAGGGGTACCCCCGAGGCGAGCGGAGCGACCGAGGAGGCGCGGAGCGTGCCCGAAGGGTCGCCGAGGGGTACCCCCGAGGCGAGCGGAGCGACCGAAGAGGCGCAGGAGAGCACGAATGGCTGAGGTGACCGCGAAGGACGTCGCGGCGCTCCGGAAGCTGACCGGTGCCGGGATGATGGACTGCAAGCGCGCGCTCGAGGAGTCCGGCGGCGACATGGAGGCGGCCAAGGACTGGCTGCGCAAGAAGGGCCTCTCCGGCGCCGCCAAGCGTGAGGGCCGGGCCGCGGACCAGGGCGCCGTCGACGTCGTCGTCGAGGGCGGGGTCGGCGCGGTCGTGGAGGTCAACTGCGAGACCGACTTCGTCGCCAAGGGCGCCGAGTTCAAGGCCGTGGTGGCTGCCCTCGCCGCCCAGGTGGCGCGCGGCGGCGAGGCCGGGCTGTCCGACCAGCCGTTCGAGGGCTCGACGGTGGGCGAGACCATCACGCAGATGGGCTCGAAGCTCGGTGAGCGCATCGAGCTCGGCCGCGTCGCCCGCTACGAGAGCGACGGCGTGCTCGACGGCTACAAGCACGTGCAGAACGACCGCGGCACGATCGGCGTGCTCGTGGAGCTCGGTGGCGTCGACGCCGCGAGCGCCGAGGCCCGACAGGTCGCGCACGACATCGCGCTGCACATCGCGAGCGCGGCGCCGCGCTACGTCAGCAAGGACGACGTATCGGCCGACGCGATCGACAAGGAGCGGGAGCTCCTCACCGAGCTGACCCGCAACGAGGGCAAGCCGGAGAACGCGATCGAGAAGATCGTCGCCGGCCGGCTCAACGGGTTCTACAAGGACTACTGCCTGCTCGAGCAGGGCTTCGTGAAGGAGCCGAAGACCACGATCGCCAAGCTGGTCGCCGGGCTCGGTGGCGACGCGACGGTGCGGCGCTTCGTGCGCATCAAGGTCGGCGAGGACTGACTCGTCATGGCCGGGAGCCGGTTCCGTCGGGTGGTGCTGAAGCTCTCGGGTGAGTCATTCGCGGAGCCGATCGGCTTCGGCATCGACGCCACCATCGTCGAGCGCATCGCCAAGGAGATCGCCGAGACCCGGCGCGACTTCGACATGCAGATCGCGGTCGTCGTCGGCGGCGGCAACATCTTCCGTGGGATCGCGGGCAAGACGCGCGGCATGGACCGCGCCCGCGCCGACTACATGGGGATGCTCGCGACGGTCATCAACGCGCTCGCGCTGCAGGACGCGCTCGAGGCGGTGGGCCAGCCGACGCGGGTCCAGACCGCGATCACCATGGACAAGGTCGCCGAGCCCTACATCCCGTTGCGGGCGATCCGCCACCTCGAGAAGGCTCGGATCGTGGTGTTCGCGGCGGGAACCGGCAACCCGTACTTCACGACCGACACCACCGCGGCGCTGCGCGGTGGCCGAGATGGGCGCCGAGGCAGTCCTGAAGGGCACCCATTCGGGGGTCGACGGCGTCTACAGCGCCGACCCCCGGCTCGATCCGTCGGCGGTGAAGCTCGACGAGGTCACGCACTTCGAGGTCATCAACCGGGGCCTCAAGGTCATGGACTCGACCGCGATCACGTTCTGCATGGACAACGAGCTCCCGATCATCGTCTTCGACGTGACCGCGCCGGGCAACATCCGCCGCGCGCTCGCCGGCGACACGATCGGGACGCTCGTCAGCAGCAAGGAGGCATGACGGTGGCGACCCCATCGGAGATCATCGCTGACTGCAGGGACAAGATGCAGGGAGCGCTCGGCCATCTGCAGGACGAGTTCGGTCGCGTCCGGACGGGCCGCGCGACCCCGGCGCTCGTCGAGCGGATCCGCGTCGACTACTACGGCACCGAGGTGCCACTCCAGCAGCTCGCGGGCTTCACCGTGCCCGAGCCGAGGGTCCTCGTGATCCAGCCTTACGACAAGGGCGCGATGGCCGCCATCGAGAAGGCGATCCAGCAGAGCGATCTCGGCATCAACCCGAGCAACGACGGCCAGGTCGTGCGGCTGGTGTTCCCGGCCCTGACCGAGGACCGCCGCAAGGAGATGGTGAAGGTCTGCAAGCACCTCGCCGAGGAGGGCCGGGTCGCGGTGCGCAACGTCCGCCGGCACGCCCGCCAGGAGCTCGAGGCGCTCGAGAAGAACGGCGACCTCTCCCGGGACGAGCTGGAACGGGTCGAAAAGGACCTCGAGAAGGCCACGCACGAGGTCGTCGCCGAGGTCGATCAGCTGCTCGGACACAAGGAACAGGAGCTCCTGGAGGTCTGAGGACCGGCGAGGAGCCGGGGCGAGACGCCCCGGCGGGTCTAGGGTGCGCGGAGTGCTTCGGTGCGCACGGGGGGAGATCGGTGACCGACCGTCACGACGAAGACACAGAGATTCCGGACCGGCCGGCGGTCGCTCCTCCGGTGAGCGGAGAGGGCGTGCGGATCATCGGTGCCGAGGAGGCCCAGGCGGTCATCGAGGCCGGAGCGGCCGCGCACCGTCTGGGCGATTCCGAGCCGCGCTTCGGCGACGTGCCGGCGCGACCCGACCCGACGACCCGCACCGAGGCGAGCTTCCCCCGCTCCGACCGCACCTCGGCCTCGGCGCCGGCCTCGGCCTCGGCCGACGAGCCCACGGCCGAGCACCCGGGCCTGCTGGACGAGATCGCGGCCGCGACCGGGGGCGGGGTCCGGAGCTCGGAGATCGACGAGCCCGATCCCGATGCCGAGCCGGCCGGGGACGCCGACGCGACGGCCGCGGTCGAGATGGCGGCGCCGGCACCGGAGGGCCTGCCGCACTGGAGCGAGCCGGCCACCGGCGAGGTCCCGGTGATCCTGGGCGAGGGCGGCGACCTTCCCGAGCCGGCCGAGAGCCCGACCGGGCTGCGGTTCCGCAGCGGCTCGTCCGATTGGGGCGCCGACGAGGACGACCCCTTCGCCTCCCTCGCCGCCGAGCCCGACGACGACGACGTCACGCTCGCCGGCCTGTCCTCCGCACCCGAGGACGACGACGTCGCCTTCGACCGTGAGGTCGCGGCGCGCCGGGTCCGCTCCGCGCCCACGGCCCGGCCCCGTCCACCGCGCCCGGCACCCGGCGCCGAGGAGCTGGATCTCGGGCCGGACCGGCCCGACACCCTCGTCCGGGTGGTCACCGGCCTCGGGATCGCCGCACTCGCGCTGCTCTGCCTCTCGGCCGGTGCCGCGGCCACGATGGTCCTCGCGACCGCGATCGTCGGGCTGTGCGCGTTCGAGTTCTTCCAGGCCCTGCACCAGCGCGGCTTCCGCCCGGCGACGGTCATCGGATTGCTCGGCACGCTCACGATCGTCCCGCTCGCGTATCACCGCGGCGAGTTCGCGTTCCCGTTCACGCTCGCGCTGGTCATGGTCTTCACGCTCCTCTGGTTCGTGTTCGAGGTCGTGCACACTCGGCCGATGGTCAACGTGGCGGTCACGGTCGGCGGCTTCGTCTACACCGGCGTCCTCGGAGCGTTCGCCGGCCTGCTGCTCACGTCGGAGAACGGCGTCGGGCTGATCCTCGGCGTGGCGATCCCCGTGATCGCGTACGACATCGCCGGGTTCTTCGTCGGCTCGCAGTTCGGCAAGACGCGGCTCGCGCCGGAGATCTCGCCCAACAAGACGGTCGAGGGCCTGATCGGCGGGATGGCCGGATCCATCGTCGTCGCGGTCCTGATCGTGAAGCAGATCCATCCGTGGGGCGACCTCGCCCACGTCTTCGCGCTCGGCGTGACCGTGGCGATCATGGCCCCGCTCGGAGACCTCGCCGAGTCGATGCTGAAGCGTGACCTCGGCATCAAGGACTTCGGAGCGCTCCTCCCGGGCCACGGTGGGGTGCTGGACCGCTTCGACGCCATCCTCTTCTGCCTGCCCGCGGTGTACTTCCTCGCCCGGGCCCTGAAGATCGGTTGAGCGCGCCCCGCCGCGTCGTCCTCCTCGGCTCGACGGGATCGATCGGGACCCAGGCGCTCGAGGTCGTCCGCGCGCATCGCGACGACTACGAGGTCGTGGCGCTCGCCAGCGGGACCAACGCCGGCATGCTGGCCGCCCAGGCCGAGGAGTTCGGCGTCCCCGCGGACCGGGCCTTGCTCGCGGCCGACCGGCCCGAGGTGCTCGGTGAGCTCGCGGCGCTGCCCGACGCCGACGTCGTCCTGAACGCGGTCGTCGGCTTCGCGGGGCTTCCGGCCACCGTCGCCGCCCTTGCCGCCGGCAAGCGCCTCGCCCTCGCGAACAAGGAGAGCCTCATCGCCGGTGGCCCGGTCGTGAACGCGGTCCGGCGGGAAGGCGGCGGCGAGATCGTCCCCGTCGACTCCGAGCACTCGGCGGTGTACCAGGCCCTGCGCGGGGGCACCGCCTCGGAGGTCGCGTCGGTCGTGCTCACGGCGAGTGGCGGGCCGTTCCGGGGCCGGACCCGCGCCGAGCTCGAGCACGTGACGATCGAGGACGCCCTGGCCCACCCGACGTGGTCCATGGGCCCGAAGATCACGATCGACTCGTCCACGCTCATGAACAAGGGCCTCGAGGTGATCGAGGCGCACGAGCTGTTCGGCGTCGGGTTCGACCGGATCGAGGTCGTGGTGCACCCCCAGTCGGTCGTCCACGGGATGGTCACCTTCCGGGACGGCGCCACCATCGCGCAGCTCTCCATGCCCGACATGCGCCTCCCGATCGGGCTGGCCCTCGGCGCGCCGGCCCGGCTGGACCAGGCCTTCGGCCCGATCGACTGGTCCACGCTCGGCACCCTGACCTTCGAGACCCCCGACCTGACGGCCTTCCCGTGCCTGAGCCTGGCCTATGCCGCGGGCCGGACCGGCGGCGGGGCTCCGGCCACACTCTCGGGAGCCAACGAGGTGGCAGTCGAGGCGTTCCTGGCGGGCCGGATCGCCTGGCTCGAGATCGCGGAGATCGTGGACGAGGTGCTCCAGGCCGGAACCGGGAACGTCGATGACGTCTCAGACGTTCTGGAAGCGGATCGGGTCGCGCGCGTCCGCAGCGCGGCCGCCGTCGAGAAGCGAGCCGCCGCGTGAAGGACCCCCTGGGCGAAGCACCCCCCGTCGAGACCCGCAAGGCCGTCACCGGCGGCGTCTTGTTCGTGCTGGCGCTGGTCGCGCTCGTCGTGGTCCGCCCGTCGACCGCGGTGACCGTGGCGATCATCGTCGGCCTGATCCTGACGATCATGCTCCACGAGTGGGGCCACTACATCGCCGCGAAGAAGTCGGGGATGAAGGTCACCGAGTTCTTCCTCGGGTTCGGTCCGCGCATCTGGTCGTTCCGGCGGGGGGAGACCGAGTACGGCGTGAAGGCGATCCCGGCCGGCGGCTACGTGCGGATCGTCGGAATGACGAACCTCGAGGAGGTCGACCCCGAGGACGAGGCGCGCACGTACCGGCAGGCCACGACGGGCAAGCGCCTGATCACCGTGCTCGCCGGCATCATCGTCAATCTCGCGCTGGCGTTGGTGTTGATCTTCGCGATCCTCGTCGCGCACGGTCCCGAGGACATCTCCACGAAGCTCGAGTCGGTCTCGGCGTCGTCGCCCGCAGCCGCGGCCGGGTTCCACGCCGGGGACAAGATCGTCGCGATCGACGGACACCGCATCACGACCTGGGACGAGGTGGGCGCGGCGATCACGCCGCACCGCGGCGACGCGCTGCTCTTCACCGTCGTGCGCGACGGGCGTCGCCTGGATCTCGTCGCGACCCCGAAGATGATCGACGGCACGCCACGCGTCGGCATCGCGGGCACGATCGTGAACAACCCGGTGTCGCCACTGCGTGCGGTCCCGGAGAGCTTCGCGACGATGGGCCGGGGTGTGTCGAGCACGGTGGACGCGCTCGGCAAGGTGTTCTCCGCCAGCGGCCTCGAGAAGTACGGAAAGTCGGTCACCAACTCGAAGGGCGGCCTCTCCGACGCCGAGCGGCCACGGTCGGTCGTCGGGATCGTCGCGAGCGGGAACGACATCGTGGGCGGTGACTGGTGGGTGCTGCTCGGCCTGCTGGCGTCGATCAACGTCTTCGTCGCGCTGTTCAACCTGCTGCCGTTGCCGCCGCTCGACGGCGGGCACGCCGCGGTCGCCCTCTACGAAGGCGTGGTGTCCCGGGTGCGGGGCCGGCGGATCCGCGTCGACTACCAGAAGCTCATGCCGGTCGCGGCCGCGGTCGTCGTGGTGATCCTGATCTTCGGGCTCTCCACGATCTACCTCGACCTGCGCAGCCTCTGATCCGGTCGTGTGGAGAAGGCGTGGAGATTCCGGCCGGGCCCCCGTCGTCACGCGGGGCGGCACCTAGGCTCGGAGCGATGACCTCTCCCCGCCGTCCCACCCGACAGGTCCTCGTGGGCCGTCCGCCGGGTCCGAGCGTGGCGGTCGGCGGCGACGCGCCGGTCTCGGTGCAGTCGATGACCACGACCAAGACCGCCGACGTGGACGCCACCCTGGCGCAGATCTACGCGCTCGCCGCGGCGGGTTGCGACATCGTGCGCTGCACGTGCAACGAGGAAGCCGCCGCCGAAGGGCTGGCCCAGATCGTTCCGCGCTCTCCGGTGCCGATCATCGCCGACATCCACTTCCAGTACCGGCTCGCGCTCGCGGCGATGGAAGCCGGTGTGCAGGGCCTGCGGCTCAACCCCGGCAACATCCGCAAGCCGGAGCACATCAAGGCCGTCGCGCGGGACGCGAAGGATCGGGGGCTGCCGATCCGCATCGGCGTCAACGCGGGCTCGCTCGATCCCGACATCGCCGAGCAGTACGGCATCACCCCGGAGGCGCTCGTCGCGTCGGCCCAGCGCGAGCTCGCGTACTTCGCCGAGATCGGCTTCGACGACGTGAAGATCTCGGTCAAGGCGAGCAACGTCGCCCTCATGATCGACGCCTACCGCCTGCTGTCCGAGACCGTCGACCACCCGCTGCACCTCGGGGTCACCGAGGCGGGCCCGCCGCCCGCGGGGCTCGTGAAGTCGACGGCCGGGATCGCCACGCTGCTGGCCGAGGGCATCGGCGACACCATCCGCTACTCGCTGACCGCCGACCCCGTCGAGGAGGCGCGCGCGGGTCGCACGTTGCTGGAGGCGCTCGGTCTGCGTGAGCGCAAGGGCCTCGATCTCATTGCCTGCCCGAGCTGTGGTCGCGCCGAGGTCGACGTCATCAAGGTCGCGGGCGACGCGCAGGCTGCGCTCGCCGCGCTCGACATCCCGCTCCAGGTCGCGGTCATGGGTTGCGTCGTCAACGGGCCGGGGGAGGCGCGTGAGGCGGACCTCGGGATTGCCGCGGGCCGGGGCCGGGGCCACCTGTTCGTCAAGGGCCAGGTCGTGCGCGTGGTCCCCGAGGCCGACATGGTCGACGCGCTCGTGGCCACGGCGAAGCAGATCATGGACGACGGGCTCGACGCGGTGATCGCGTCGGCCGACGTCGGCGCGGCCGCCGAAGCCGAGGCCACCCGGGTCGAGCTCCTCACCACCCAGGGTGCCGACGCGAACCACGCCGACGAGAAGATCGAGCGCATCCGCGAGCTCGCCGGCGACTGACCCACCTCGACGCCCGCGTTCCGACGCGCAGATCCGGGGCCGAACCCCGTGGTTTGCGCGCGCAATGCGAGGGGGTGGGGTCGTGATCCTGCGCGTCGATTCGCAGGTCAGCCGCGGTTGAGGTGCCAGTCGCGCCGACGGGCCGCGAGGCCGCTCAGCATCGCATCGGCGAGTCGCTGGGACCGGAGCCGTTCGACCAGGGTGTCGTCGAGCGGGCCGAGCGCGTCGGCGCCGACGACCCATCCGAGCAGGTGGTCGGCGAGGGCCGGATTGCGGGGGAGCGCGGGACCGTGCAGGTAGGTGCCCAGGACGCGATCGCCGAGCACGCCGTCGACGCCGCCGATCCCGTTCCCGTGACCGGCCCGCACCGTGCCCAACGGCTCGACGCCCGCCCCGAGGTGCGTGCGGCCGCCGTGGTTCTCGAAGCCGGTGAGCACGGGCAGTCCCGACCGGGGCGCGGGCTCCACGACGCACTCGCCGATCAGCCGCCCCTCCCCGGCGCGGGTCTCGAGATCGACGATCCCGAGGCCGGCGAGGATGTCGCCGTCGTCGGCCTCGTACGTCGTGCCGAGGAGCTGGAACCCCGCGCAGACCGCGAACACCACCGCGCCGGCGGCGCGCGCCGCGTCGATCGTCGCACGCGAGTCCCGCATCCCGGCGGCGGCCATGACCTGCGCGTCGTCCTCACCACCGCCGAACAGGTAGACGTCGATCCCGGCGGGCAGCGGGACCCCGGCCGTGAGCTCGACGAGCTCCGCCGCGATCCCGCGCCGCCGGCACCGCTCCACGAGCACCACCGCGTTGCCGCGGTCGCCGTAGGTGCCGAGCAGCTCCGGGTAGACGAGTCCCACCCGTACGGCGGACTCGCTCACCACGCCCCCCGCGTGAGATGGGTGAACTGCGTGTACGACGCGATCACGTGGACGGTCCCCGGCAGCGACGCCGCCGCGTGCAGCGGGTCGGCGTCCACGCGGTGGGCGACGCCGCCGTACTCGAGGCGCACCGCGACGTCGAGCGCCCGCTCGCCGCTCGCCGCGACGGCCTTGCCGGCCAGCAGCTCGTAGGGCACGTCCCAGAGCCACGAGGGATCGCGCCCGTCGGCCACGTGGGCGTTCACCGCGAGCACCACGCTGGTCTCCTGGGGCTCCAGCCAGCGCAGGACCTCGGTCCAACCCGCCGGGTTCTTGGCGAGCACGACGCGTGCCTCGCGCCCGTCGGGCAACCGTCGCGTGGAGAACCGACCCGACACGACCTCGACCGAGCGGAGCCCGCGCGACGCGCAGTCGGGGCCGGTTGAGAAATGTGCCAGCGCCGCGGTCAGCGCGAGCGCCGCGTTCATGCGGTTCCAGTCGCCGGGCAGCGTCAGCGCGAGTGGCAAGGCGCCGTCCGGGGTCACGAGCGAATCGCCGTCGAGACGGTAGGCGGCCTCGGGCGGTGCGAAGCCACACGCGGGGCAGTGGAACGAGTCGGAGCCCCACACGAGGAGCGCCGCACACTCGGGACACGTCGCGGCGTCGGAGCGCCACGGTGCGCCGAGCGCCACCCACGTGACCTGCCGCGTGTCACCGACGGCCCAGACGACGTTCGGGTCCGACGCGTTCGCCACGACCGCCAGATCGGGATGGCTCGCGCACAGCGCGCGCCACCGCACGGCGATGCTGCGAACCTCGCCGAAGCGGTCGAGCTGGTCACGGGTCAGGTTGCCGAGCACCAGCAGCTCGGCTCGGAGCGGCTCCACCACCTTCGGCACCCACCGCTCGTCGACCTCGAGCACCGCGATCCCCGCGTCCCGGTCGTGACCGAGCGCGGCGGCGACCCCGGCGGGCATGTTGGCCCCGGTGTGGTTGCTGACGGTCGTGTGCCCGCAGGCGCGGAGCGCCTCGCTGAGCAGGCGGGTCGTGGTCGTCTTGCCGTTGGTGGCCGAGACGATCGCCACGCGCCGCGCCCCGGTCACCTCGGCGAGGAGGTCGGGAGCGATGGCGAGCATGACGCGACCGCTGACCTGGGTGCCGGCGCCACGACCGGTGACCCGGGACGCCCACCCGGCGACGCGCCCCGCCGTCAACGCAACCCGGGCCCGTGGTGTGAGTGTGGTCACGCCTTCTCGCACCAGTACGCGTCGACGCGGTACGGGATCGGGATGCGGTCCCGGCCGGCGGTGTCGGGATGCGTGGCCACCTGGGCGCGCACCTCGTCGAGCACGGCCTCCTGCTCGACGGGGGGCAGGACCGCGACGTGGCTGACCGACCGGAACCGGTCGACGACCTCGTCGACGGTCACGAGCTGCTCGTGACGGAACGTCGCCTCGTGCAGCGGCCCGAAGTACGGCGTCTCGGTGAACGCCGACTCGCGCCACTCCTCGTGCCGCCGCCATGGTGCCTGCTTCTCCACGCGGTCCATGATCGACCACAGCGCGTCGACGTGTGGTGCCGCGCGGTCCCGCGCGTTCCACACGAGTCCGAGTCGCCCGCCCGGCCGCAGGACGCGCGCCGCTTCGGCGAGTGCAGTCGCGGCATCGAACCAGTGGAACGCCTGGGCGACGGTGATCGCGTCGAACGCGGCGGCGCGGAACGGCAGGACCTCGGCGGCCGCGCTCACGAGCCCGACGTCGGGACTGGTGGTGCGCAACATCACCTGCATGCCGGGCACCGGTTCGGCCGCGACGATGGTCGCACCGAGCGGCTCGAGCAGCCGCGTCAGCTTGCCGGTGCCGGCGGCGAGGTCGAGCACGACCCGTCCGGGTCCGAGCGCGAGGTGTCCTGCGAACCAGTCGATGCACTCGGGCGGGTAGCCGGGCCGGGCGCGCTCGTAGGCGACCGCCTCACGATCGAATCCCAGGTCGGCGACGCGATGGACCGGCATCGGGCCATGATGGCAGTTGTGAGCACGGGGGAGTCGATCTCGTTCGACAAGGTCGCGTCGGTCTACGACGCCACGCGTGGCGGCCTCGAACGGGGGATGCGGTTCGCGGCGATGATCGCCCCGCACGTCGGCCCCGGCCCGGTGCTCGAGATCGGGATCGGGACGGGTGCGATCGCCAAGCCGCTGCGGGACCAGCTCGGCCGCCCGGTCCTCGGGGTGGACCTCTCGCCGGCGATGCTGCGGACCGCCGTGGATCGCCTCGGAACGCTCGTGGCCGTCGGCGACGTCACGCGGCATGCCGTTCGCCACCGGCGCCGCGGGAACGGTGCTCGCGTGCTGGGTGCTCCACCTCGTCGGCGACGCCGCCGCCACCATGCGTGAGGCGCGCCGGGTGGTGCGCCCGGGTGGCCGACTCGTCGTGGTGTCGTCGCGCGGCGAGCTCGAACCCGACGACATCGAGCCGGTGATGGTCGATCTGCACGACCGCATCCGCGGCCGCGTGGACGTCCCCGAACGGCTGGTCCCGCTGGCAGCCGAGTGCGGGCTCGCGCTCGTCACCGAGGAGGTCAGCGATCCCGGCTCGTGGCAGGAGTCACCCGCGGACCTGATCGAGCGCATGGTCCGCCGCCAGTGGGGCGCGCTCATCGACCTCGACGAGGACGGGTTCGCCCGCCACGTCCAGCCCGTCGTGGACGGCCTGCGGGCGCTCCCCGATCCCGACCGACCGCGGACCCGTATCGGCCGGAACCGCATGTTCGTGTTCACGCCCGCGTGAACCCGCGACCGAGGAGCCGGCGATGAACGATGCCTGGATGGATGCCCACGGCCTGTTCCGTGACGTGCCGGCCGCCGCGCCCTGGGAGGACCGTCGTCCGCCGGTCGCCGCGTCGTGACGGACCGGCCGCTGCGCTTCGGCCTGCAGCTCGCCTCGACCGGGGTTGCCGACGTCGTCGCGACGGCCCGGCGCGCCGAGGCCGCCGGCTTCGACGTCGTCCACACCTTCGACCATCTGGGTGCGGGACTCCTGCCGCCGCTGACGCCGCTCGCCGCGATCGCGCTCGCGACCGACCGGATCCGGCTGTGCCCGCTCGTGGTCAACAACGACCTCCGTCATCCGGTCGACGTGGCGCGCGACGTCGTGGCGATCGACCACCTCAGCAGTGGTCGCATGGAGTTGGGCATCGGCGCGGGGCACTCGTTCACCGAGTACCAGGCACTTGGGCTCGCGTTCGACCCGCCGGCCGTGCGCAAGGCGCGACTCGCGGAGTCGGTCGAGGTGCTCCGCCGGCTGCTCGACGGGAAGACCGTCGACCACGCCGGTGAGCACTACACGCTGCGCGGCGCAGCGGTCGGTGCGTCTCTTCAGGATCGACTCCCGATCCTCGTCGGTGTCAACGGGCCGGTCGCGCTCGACCATGCCTCGCGTCACGCCGACGTCGTCGGCCTCACGATGCTCGGGCGCACCCTTCCCGACGGTCAGCGTCACGAGACGCGATGGGACGCGGCGCGACTCGACGACACGGTCGCCCACATCCGCGCGTCGGCGTGCGCGGCCGGTCGTGATCCCGAGATCCAGGCGCTGGTGCAGAGCGTGCAGGTCACCGACGACCGTGACCGTGTCGTGCGCACCTTCGTCGAGCAGCACTACGCGCCGACGGTCGACGATGCGCTGGCCACCCCGTTCCTCGCCGTCGGCACCCACGAGCAGATCGCACGCCATCTCCACGAGTGTCGCGAGCGCTGGGGCATCACGTACTTCAGCGTCCGTGACCTCGACGCCTTCGCCCCGGTGATCGCGCTCACCCGCTGAGCACCTCGAGCCCGTGGGTGAGGAGGGCCGGACCGAGAGTGCGGAGCAGCGTCCGCTGGGAGTCCGTGCCCGCGGGCGGTCGCTCCGGGTCCGCGTGCTCGCAGCGCGCCCCGTACGCGAGTGAGGCGACCATCGACGCCGCGAGCCGATCGCGATCGGTCGCGGCCAAGGGGACACCCCGGGCGTCCTCGTAGTCGGCGAGGAACGCCCCCATCTCCGCGGCGGTGGAGAACCGGCGCGGCTGGTCCACGCTCCAGTCGACGCCGAACGTGATCGCGGCGGTGCCGAGCGCGGTGCACTCGTCGGTCACGGCGACGCTGTCCCAGTCGTAGACCGCGTCGATCGCACCGTCTCGGATGCTGACGTTCTGCACGCGCCAGTCGCCGTGGCTCACGACGCGCGTGGTCGGACTCGCGCGTTCGAGGTGTTCACGGGCCGAACGCGCGAGCCCGTCGATCCACCCGGCGCCGTTCGCGGTCGCGGCGAAATCGAAGCGCGTGGAGTGCGGTGCGGGATACCAGGCGCCGTCGACCGGCTCCGCCATCGGGTGGCGGACGTCCGCCAGGGTGTCGTGGTGGGGTGCCGCCTGTCGTTGGAACCGGACCAGTCCCCGGGCCAGCACGCGGCGGATCCCGGGCGCGTGCGCGTCTGCCGGGCGTGACCGGGCCAGCAGGGTCTCCGCACCCAGGTGGCCGCCGCCGCAGGGCTGTGGATCCACGAGCGGGTCGGGCGCCGGGAACCCGGTCCTCGCCAGCCCGCGCTGCACGGCGGTCATCGCCCGCAGGAAGTCGGTCGAGACCCCGGGCCGGTGACCCTTGACGACGACGGCCCGGCCGTCGGCGAGCTCGACCCCGTGCACGCTGGCGCTGCTCGAGTCGAAGAAGCGGTAGCGCGCGATCGGGCTGCCGAGGTGCGCGCGGCACCAGCCGTCGACCATCGCGGCGACGGTGGCGGGATCCTCGGTGCCGAACAGCGCCTGCTCGTTGGGCAGGCGGGTGGTGCCCCAGGCCCTGAGCTGCTCGGCGATGACCGCCCCGAGGTCGCTCATGGCCTCATTGTGGGCGAACGGCCCGTTCCCACGCGCGAAGCGCGCCGAAAACGGCGCGTATCCGGTGCGCAAAGCCGGGGGAGGGGGGTCGGCGGAGAGTCAGGAGGTCAGTGGTGGAGGCCGCACTCGGTCTTGTCCGAGCCCGCCCAGCGGCCCGCCCGGGCGTCCTCGCCCTCGGCGACGGGCCGGGTGCAGGGCCAGCAGCCGATCGACTCGTAGCCCCGCTCCGAGAGCGGGTGGACCGGGAGGTCGTGGTCCCGGACGTAGCCGGCGACGTCGTCGTCGGACCAGGACGCGATCGGGTTGATCTTGACCAGACCGCGCGAGACGTCGTAGGTCACGAGGGGCGTCGCGGCGCGGGCCGCGCTCTCGTCGCGGCGCAGTCCGCTCATCCACGCGGCCTTGCCGGCCAGCGCGCGCTGCATCGGCTCGACCTTGCGGGCACGGCAGCACGCGTCCGGGTCGTTGTGCCAGAGGTCGTCGGGCGCACGCTCGGGCCGGATCACGTTGAGGTGCAGTCCGTAGCGCGCCTTGACCTGCTCCACGTACCAGAGCGTCTCGGCGAAGTGGTACTGGGTGTCGAGGAACGCGACCGTCACGTCGGGCACCGTCCGGTAGACGATGTCGATCAGCACGCAGTCCTGGAACGACGCTGCGAGCACGAGGTCGGAGCCGAAGCGGTCGTACGCCCACGCGACCAGGGCGGAGGCGGGACGGGGCTCGTAGCGCCGCGCGACGTCGGCGAGCTCGCCGAGATCGGGCGTCTCGGCGCGACTCGGCGCAGTGGTGAGATCAATGGGGGACGCGGTGGTCACGTGGCGCACTCGCTCTCTCCGACCTGGGAGACGTAAGGCCCAGTCTCATCGAAGTCGACGTAGAAGTCGGGGTTTTCCTCCGGGGTCGGGAAAATGTCCAGATCCTTCAGTTTAGTCCCGACGGCACGGGCACCGCCCGAGCGGTCGAGCCACTCGCGGAACGTCTCGCCGCGGTCCGCTCCCCCGCGAAGCGACCCACGACCCGCACGACGGCCTCCGACGCGGTCCTCGCCGGCACCTTGGTGGCCTTCTCGCCGAACTGGACCTCCATCCGGCCCACGTGACCGCCGAGGAGCATCTGGTACCCGGGCGCGGCCCGCCCGTGCGCACGACGCTCGAAGCCCATGAAGCCGATGTCGGCGATGTGGTGCTGCCCGCAGGAGTTCGTGCAGCCGGAGATGTTCACGCGCACCCCCCCGACCTCGGCGAGCCCCGCGTCCTCGAGCGCGCGGTCGATGTCGGCGGCGAGTCCGCGCGACTGCGTGACCGCGAGGTTGCACGTGTCGGCACCGGGGCACGAGACGACGTCCCGCGCGCGCTCGGCGCCGGCGCGGTGCATGTCGGCGGCGACGAGTCGCTCGTGCAACGCCGGGAGCTGTTCCTCGGTCAGGCCGCGCAGCGCGAAGTTCTGGCGGTTGGTGATCCGGATCTCGACGTCGAAGTCGCGCTGGATCGCGGCGAGCAGACGGAACTGCTCGGTCGTGATGTCGCCGAGCTTCGCGTGCGCGTACGCGCTCACGGTCCCGTTGGCGCGACCGCGCACGACGTTCGCGATCTCCCACCGTCGATAGGGGTCGAGCCCGGAGAACTCGATCGGGGTGCCGCCGTCGGCGGTGACCTCCGTGACCATGCCCGCCGGCGCGTCGCCCTCGGCGACGACGACGTCGGGCAGGCCGCCGGGGTAGGTCGCCGACGCCCGGAGGAACTTGCGCTCCTTGACGATGCGCTCGCGCAGCTCCTCGATCCCCATCGTGTCGACGAGCCACTTCATCCGGGCCCGGAGCTTGTTGTCCCGGTTGCCGAAGTGGTCGAAGGTGCGGAGCGTGGCCTCGATGGTGGGGAGGAGATCCTCCCGGCTCGTGAACTCCTCGAGCGCCTGCGCCGGGTGCGGGTTGGCGCCCAGCCCGCCCGCGAGGAAGATCCGGAACCCGGCCTCGACCGAACCGTCGGGCCGCGGTCGGGTCACCGCGATCACGCCGACGTCGTTGAACATCGCCTGGCCGCAGTCCGTCGCGCAGCCGCTGAAGTTGATCTTGAACTTGCGGGGGAGACGCTGGGAGAGCGGGTTGCGCAGGAACCACCGGTAGGTGGCCTCGGCCCACGGCGAGATGTCGAGGACCTCGAACGGGCACGCGCCGGCGAGGTGGCAGCCGGCCACGTTGCGGACGGTGTCGCCGCACGCCTCGCGGCTCGTGAGGCCCACCGATGCCAGCCGACGCAGCACCTCGGGCGTGTCGCGCAGCTCGACGAAGTGGAACTGCGCGTTCTGCCGGGTGGTGAGGTGGCCCCAGCCCCTGGAGTACTGCTCGGAGATCGACGCGAGCATCTCGAGCTGCTCCGCGTGCAGGCTGCCGTAGGGGACCTTCACCCTCACCATCTGGTTGGTGCCGCCCTGGCGCTGTCCGTAGATGCCCTGGTTGAGGCGGCTGACCCGGAAGACGTCCTCGTCGAGGTCACCGGCGAGGTAGTCGTCGATCGCCTGGGCGAAGCGGGTGATCTCGTCGTCGACCTCGGGGTCGATCGGCCGGGATCGCAGCTCGTCGAGGTTGATGGCCATGGGTGCGTCCTTCGGGGAGAGGGCACCGGCAGCGCGCGACCGCCGGTCCCGGGTCGGGGAGGATCTCGGCAGTCGGATGCGCGTCGAGGTCAGACGCGACGGCTGCCCGCAGCGCTACACAGCTCGTCCTGCACCTCGTGGGGGGTGCGGCCTTGAGCGATGCTCGGAGCGCCGTGGGCGAGGATCACGGGCTGGACACTAACGACCGCCCCGGTGAAATACCAGCGCCGAGGTCGGAAATTTTCCCGACTGTGACACTCGGCTTTCACCCGCCCCCCGCCCCCGGAGGCGCCGGGGCGGTGGAGCTCCCGGGCCGAAAGCCCGTACCCGGCGGTGGTTCCCGGGCCGGAGGGCCGCGGTGGCACCCCGGGCGGTGTCGTCCGTACGATGCCGCCAGGACGAACGAGGGGGCGACATGGCCGGTGCGCGCAGGGTGATCGTCGGCATGGTGGCCGTGGGCCTGGCGCTGGCGGGAGGCCTGGCCACCGCGGCGGGTGCTCGCCCCGTCGACGGGCACCGGTCCGGGCCCCGGGCGTTGCTCGTCGGCACCTACCACGGTCTCCCGGGCCAGTACCGCACCATCCAGGACGCCGTCGACCACGCCCGCCCGGGCGACTGGGTGCTCGTCGGTCCCGGCGACTACCACGAGCGGGCCGACTACCGCGCCGACGGATCCGCCGACGAGGCCGGCGCCGGTGTGCTCGTCTCCACGCCGAACATCCATGTGCGGGGTATGGATCGCAACCGCGTCGTCGTCGACGGGACCGAGCCCGGTGCCCCGACGTGCTCGGCGGACCCCGCGGACCAGGACCTCGGCCCCCACGACGCCAACGGCGCGACGGTCGGACGCAACGGCGTCGTCGTCTCGAAGGCCGACGGCGTGTCGGTGGAGAACCTGACCGCCTGCAACTTCCTCAACGGCCACGGCGGCGGGAACCAGATCTGGTTCAACGGTGGCGACGGGAGCGGCCAGGTCGGGATGGGCAGCTTCTCGGGTCGGTACCTCAGCGCCACCACGACCTACTACGAGGACGGTCGGCCCAAGGCCGAGTACGGGATCTTCGCCTCCAACGTGGGCGGGCCCGGGATCATCGACACGACCTACGCCAGCAACATGGCGGACAGCGCGTACTACGTGGGTGCATGTCCCGACTGCCGGACGATCCTCGTGCGCGCGCACGCCCAGGGTTCGGCGCTCGGCTACTCCGGCACCAACTCGGGCGGCCGGCTCGTCATCGCCGGCTCCGAGTTCGACCACAACAAGACCGGCATCTCCACCAACAGTCAGAACAACGACGACGCTCCGTCGCCCCAGGAAGGACTCTGCCCGGCCGGGGTGTCCACCCTGAGCCCGCTCGGGTCGTGCACGTACTTCGTGCTCAACGACATCCACGACAACAACACGCCCGACGTCCCGAGCGTGGGAAGCGCCGACCTCGGCCCGGTCGGCACCGGGATGGTCGTGGCCGGCGGGCGGCACGACACGATCGCCTACAACCGCGTCGCCGACAACGGCGCCTGGGGCATCCTGCTCGTCCCGTTCCCGGACACCGACCAGACGCCACCCGCGGTGGCCGACTGCGCGGGCGGCGAGCTCGACCCGTCCGGGCTGCTCGGATCGCTCGGGGTCAAGTGCTACTTCGACGACTTCGCCAACGAGGTCACGCACAACAGCTTCGTGCGCAACGGCGGGTTCGGGAACGAGAGCAACGGGGACCTCGCCGAGATCAGCGGCCAGCACGACGTCGGCAACTGCTGGCACGACAACGTCGACGTCGCGGGGGTCACGTCGTCGCCGGCGGATCTCCAGTCCACGCACGGTACGTGCGGGGTGCCCAACGCCGGGGCCGACCTCCTGAGCCCGCTCTCGCTCCAGGTGATCTGCGACACCGAGGCGTTCGGCCCCTGTGACCCGACGCCGGGCATGAGCTACCCGCGGCAGAGCTCGGTCGAGCTCGTCCCGCTGCCCCGGGAGCCGACGATGCCCGACCCGTGTCGGGGCGTCCCCGACAACCGCTGGTGTCGCGGCCACGGCGACGAGCACCGTCACCGGTGAGCCGCATCGACGACCGTCTGGCCGCGCTCGGGGTCGAGCTGCCACCGGTGTTCCCGCCGGCCGGCAACTACCTCGGGTGCGTCCGGACCGGCGACCTGCTCGTCGTGGGCGGACACGGACCGATCAACGGCGTCGACGTCGTCACCGGCAAGGTCGGGGCGACGGTGTCGCTCGACGAGGCCCGGGTCGCCGCGCGCATGACCGCGCTGTCGCTGCTCGCGACGATGCGGGAGGAGCTGGGCGACCTGGACCGGGTCCGGCGGATCGTCAAGGTGTTCGGCATGGTGAACGTCGCGCCCGGCTTCAACCGGACGCCGGCCGTCGTCGACGGCTGCTCCGACCTGCTCGTCGACGTCTTCGGCGACGCGGGCCGTCACACCCGCACCGCGGTCGGCCTCGCCGAGCTGCCCTTCGACATCGCGGTCGAGATCGAGCTGATGGCCGAGGTCGAGTGACCCCGGCGCGCGCCGGCGGCTCCGAGCCGGTCGATCCGACCCCGCCCGAGCCGCCACCGGACGACGCGCCGGAGATCCACGACCCGGCGGCGGAGCTCGTCGACGTGGTCGTCCCGTCGGCCGACTGGCGCGACGTGGACCTCGTCGGCGCGCGGTGGACGCGCGTCGAGCTGCGTGGGGTCGCCTTGACCGGGGCCCGCCTCCGGGGCGCCGAGCTCTCCGACGTGCTGTTCGTCGACTGCGAGCTGTCGGCGGCCGACCTGCACGAGGCCGGATTGCGGCGCGTGGCCTTCCGCGGCTGCCGGATGAGCGCGGTCGACCTGTCCGAGGCGCGTCTGCAGCACGTGCGGTTCGACGACGGCAAGCTCGACGACGCGAACCTGCGGATGGCGACGGTCGAGCACGCCGCGCTGGTGGGCGGCTCCGCGGTCCGCGGCGGACGCGCTCGAGGCGCAGCTGCGCGCGGTGCGGGTGACGGGTTGCGACCTGACCGGTGCCGACCTCCGGCGCGCCCGCGCCGATCGACTCGACCTCCGCGGATCGGTCGTCGACGGGCTCCTGGGCGCGGCCGAGCTCCGCGACGTCCTGATCGGCGTGGACCAGGTGATCCCGTTCGCGCTCGCCGTCTTCGCGGGCACCGGCGTGCGGGTCGTCGACGACGAGACCGCCGGCGGCGGATGATCGGCGGGGCCCTCGACGCGTGGCGGTAGCCTCCCGCGCCATGCGGATGTCCTCCCTCTTCCTGCGCACGCTGCGCGACGACCCGGCCGACGCCGAGGTCGACAGCCACAAGCTGATGGTGCGGGCCGGGTTGATCCGCCGGGTCGCGTCCGGCATCTACTCCTGGCTGCCCCTGGGGAACCGGGCCCTGCGCAACGTCGCCCAGATCGTGCGCGAGGAGATGGACGGCGCGGGCGCGCAGGAGGTCAGCCTGCCGATCACCCAGCCGCTCGACCTCTGGAAGCGCTCCGGGCGGGACGAGATGTACGGCCCGATGATGTTCCGGGTCCAGGACCGCAAGGAGGCCTGGTACGCGCTGGCGCCGACGGCCGAGGAGCTCGTCACCACGCTCGTCGCGGGGGAGTACTCGAGCTACCGAGATCTGCCGGTGAACCTGTACCAGATCAACTGGAAGTACCGCGACGAGCTCCGCCCCCGATTCGGGCTCCTGCGCTCGCGGGAGTTCCTGATGAAGGACGCCTACTCCTTCGACGCCGACCTCGCGGGGCTGCAGGCGAGCTACGAGGCGATGTACGGCGCGTACTCGAAGGTCTTCACCCGTTGCGGGCTCACGTTCCGCTCGGTCAAGGCGCAGTCCGGCGAGATCGGCGGCGACACGAGCCAGGAGTTCATGGCCGTGGCCGCGATCGGCGAGGACGCGTTCGTCTGGTGCGAGCACTGCGACTACGCCGCCAACACCGAAGCCGCGACGCGCCGGCCCACGCCGGAGCAGGCGGTGCCCGAGCAGCCCCCGCGCGAGGAGGTCCACACGCCCGAGATGCCCGGCATCGACCTCGTCGCCGAGCACCTCGGCACCACCCCCGACCAGCTGATGAAGTCGATCGCGTTCGACGTCGACGGCGAGCTCGTGCTGGCGCTGGTGCCAGGGGACCGTGAGGTCAACGAGTTCGCCGTCGACGGCGCGTTCCCCGGCCGCACGGTGCGCCTCTACACCGACGCGGACTTCGCCGCGCACCCCGACCTCCCGAAGGGCTACATCGGCCCCGACTTCGGCGGGGCGGCGCGCACGATCGCCGACTCGTCGATCCGGGCCCCTCGCGGTTGGATCACCGGCGCCAACGAGACGGACCACCACGCGCGCAACATGGTGCTGGGCCGCGACTTCACGCCGAGCACGTGGGCCGAGATCGTGGTCGTGGAACCGGGCGACTGGTGCCCCTCCTGCGGGAAGCCGTTGCGCATCGACCGCGGCATCGAGGTCGGGCACGTGTTCCAGCTCGGCGACAAGTACTCGAGGGCGCTCGGCGCGGTGTACACCGACGAGACCGGTGCCGAGCACACCATGGAGATGGGTTGCTACGGCATCGGCGTGAGCCGGATCCTCTCCGCGGTCATCGAGGAGCACCACGACGAGCGCGGCATCGCGTGGCCGGCGTCGGTCGCGCCGTACCAGGTGCACCTCGTCGTCCTGCCCGGCCGGAGTGACGACGCGGCCGAGGTCCTGGCCGCCGCCGACGCCCTGTACGACGGTCTGCGCGCCCGGCGGATCGACGTCCTCTACGACGACCGCGAGGTCAGCCCCGGCGTGAAGTTCGCCGACGCCGACCTCCTCGGCATGCCGGTCCAGGTCACCGTGGGGGCGAAGGGGTTCGCGCGCGGCGTCGCCGAGCGCAAGGTCCGCGCCACGGGCGAACGTGACGAGCTTCCGCTCGAGGATGCGCTCGACGTGCTCGTGGGCCAGGTGGAGCAGCTGCTCGCGGCGTCGAGGTAGGGCGCTACCGTCGGGGACATGACCCTGCCGGTCCCGCCGCCCGTCTCCCCGATGCTCGCCAAGCTCGTGCGGGAGCTGCCCGTGGGCGATGCGTGGAGCTACGAGCCGAAGTGGGACGGCTTCCGCTGCATCGTCTTCCGCGACGGTGACGACGTCGAGCTCGGCTCCCGGAACGAGCGCCCGCTGACCCGGTACTTCCCGGAGCTGCTGGACCCCCTGCGCGCCGCCTTGCCCGGCCAGGCGGTCGTCGACGGCGAGATCGTGATCATGACCGAGCACGGCCTGGACTTCGACCAGCTCTCGCAGCGGATCCATCCGGCGGCGAGCCGGATCGCCAAGCTCGCGGCCGGGACACCGGCCGCGTTCGTGGCCTTCGACCTGCTCGCCACCGACCGGGACCTCCGCGAGGAGCCGTTCGAGACCCGTCGGACCACCCTCGAGGCCGTGATCCAGCCGAACCCGTCGGTGCTCGTGACCCCCCGGACCGCGCGACCCGGAGTCGGCCGCGGTGTGGTTCGAGCAGTTCGAGGGCGCCGGGCTCGACGGGCTCGTCGTGAAGGACGTGGGCGGCACCTACCGGCCCGGTGACCGCGGGTGGCTCAAGGTGAAGCACCTCCGGACGGCCGACTGCGTGGTCGCCGGGTTCCGCCGGCACAAGGACGGCAAGGGCGTGGGGTCGCTGCTGCTCGGGCTCTACGACGACGCGGGCACGCTCCATCACGTCGGGGTGGCCTCGAGCTTCGACGCCACCACCCGCGCCCGACTCGTCGAGGAGCTCGAGCCCTACCGCGCCGAGGCGCTCGACGGGCACCCGTGGGCCGACTGGGCGAGCGCCGAGACCGACGCGGGCGACGGGCAGCGACGGCCGGGCGCCCCGAGCCGCTGGAACGCCAAGAAGGACCTCTCGTGGGAGCCGCTGCGGATCGAGCTGGTGGCGGAGGTCGCCTACGAGCACATGCAGGGTGACCGCTTCCGCCACACCGCGCGGTTCCAGCGGTGGCGCCAGGACCGCGATCCCGGGACGTGCACCTACGAGCAGCTCGAGGTCCCCGTGCCCGTCGCGCTCCGCGCGGTCTTCGGGGGCTGAGCCGCGCCGCCGGTCCGCCCCCGCAAACTGCTCGAATCGCCCCGCAAATCCGGGCCGATCCGCGTGCGGCCCACCGAGACGTCGGGCAGGACGTCTGGTAGTGTCCACGCGCTTCACCGACAGGAAGGTCGGTGAAGTGGTCTCGACGATCGAGGTCCGGTCCTTCCCCCGCGGAACGGCCGGTGATCCGAAGAGGCCAGGCCAGCGTGGGCCTCGTGCCCACGCATTTTGTTGACTGGACCCGGTTCGGTGGCGACACCGGACGCAGGCGGGATCGCCCGGTGGGCGACGAGATGGAAGGGGGTGCCCCATGACCGACCGAGTGACGGCACTCCGAGCCGAGCTCACCCCGATCGTGGAGAGCCTCGGCCTCTCCGTCTACGACGTGACCCTCACCGGTGGCGACCGGCCGACCCTCGCCGTCGTGCTCGACCGCGAGGGGGGTGTCGATCTCGACGCGCTCGAGACGGCCACGCGTTCGATCTCGGTCGCGCTCGACGCGCTGGACCCGCTGAAGGCCCGCTACCTCCTCGAGGTGTCGAGCCCCGGGCTGGAGCGTGCGCTGCGCACGATCGAGCACTTCGCCAACGCACGCGGCGAGACGGTCACCATGAAGGTGCGTGATGCGGAGGGTCGCATCGAGCGCCTGCGCGGCGAGATCGTCGCGGTGACGACGGGTGGGGCGCCCTCCCTCACGCTCACGACCGACGCCGGAGATCGCACGGTGGCACTCGACGCCGTCGAGTCCGCGCGGACCGTCTTCGTGTGGGGTCCCGCGCCCAAGCCCGGACGTGGATCCCGCCCCGGCCGGAAGAGAGAGGTGGCGGCGCCATGATCGCGGAGTGGACCGACCATGAATAGCGACATGATGGAAGCGCTGTACACGATCGAGCGCGAGAAGGGGATCTCGGTCGAGATCATGCTCGAAGCGCTCGCGAACGCGCTCGTGACCGCGTACAAGCGGATGCCCGACGCCGCCGAGGAGGCGCTCGTCGAGATCGACATCGAGACCGGCGACATCCACGTGATCGCGCAGGAGCTCGACGAGGAAGGCGCCGTCGTCAAGGAGTGGGACGACACCCCGAACGACTTCGGACGCATCGCCGCGCAGACGGCCAAGCAGGTGATCCTGCAGCGGATCCGCGAGGCCGAGCGCGAGATGAAGTACGAGGAGTACGCCGGGCGCGAAGGCGACATCGTCACCGGGATCATCCAGCAGACCGACCAGCGCTACACGCTGCTGGATCTCGGCAAGGTCGAGGCACTGCTGCCCCAGGCCGAGCAGGTCCAGAACGAGCGCTACGACCACGGCAGCCGGCTCAAGGCCTACATCGTCGAGGTGCGCAAGACCGCCAAGGGCCCCCAGATCGTCGTGTCCCGGACGCACCCGGGGCTCGTGAAGCGATTGTTCGAGCTCGAGGTCCCCGAGCTGCTCGACGGCGTCGTGGAGCTGAGGGCGGTGGCGCGTGAGCCCGGCCACCGCACGAAGATCGCGGTCGCGTCGAACGATCCCAACGTGGACCCGGTCGGTGCGTGCGTCGGCGCCCGCGGTGCGCACGTGTGCGCATGGTCGTCACCGAGCTGCGCGGCGAGAAGGTCGACATCGTTCCCTACACCGACGACCCTTCCGACTTCGTGATGAAGGCGCTCGCGCCGGCGAGGGTGCGCGAGGTGCGCATCCACCCCGACACCGGGACCGCCGAGGTCATCGTTCCCGACTTCCAGCTGTCTCTCGCGATCGGGAAGGAAGGGCAGAACGCGCGTCTCGCGGCGCGTCTCACGGGTTGGCGCGTCGACATCAAGAGCGAGGCGCAGCTCGCCGAGGAGGAATCCGGCGGCGGGGTCGAGTACGCCGAGGGCGAGTGGGTCGAGAACGAGTCGGGTGAGCTCGTCTGGCAGCCGGCCGAGGGTGGCGACGCCATCTCCGCGGCCGAGGCGGGCTACGCCGAGCCGTTCGCGGCCGGAGGCCCGGCCGGTGCCGCGGCCGAGGCCGGGGCACCCGCCGAGGGCGGCGCACCTGCGACCGACGGTCCGCGCCCGAGCCGGGCGCGCCGGCGGTCGGCCCCGCGCCCGCGCCCGCGGCCGAGGCCACCGAGGCGGACGAAGCGACCGCCGCGACCGGAGCGACGACGGAGATCACCGAGACCGCCGAGACCGCCGAGACCGTCGAGGCCACCGAGACAGGGGCCGGGGCCGACGCCGCGGCCACGAGCGAGGAAACCGGTGAGGGAGCCGGGGAGGAGTCCAGCGAGAAGATCTGATCCGGTCCGCACGTGCGTCGGTTGTCGACGGCGCGGCTCGCCGGACTCCCTGGTCCGGATCGCCCGCGGCCACGACGGCCGGGTACGGGTGGGGCGGGACGAGCCGGGACGAGGGGCGTGGTTGTGTGCCGACCGCGCCGGGTGTCTCGACCTGGCGGTCCGGCGGCGAGCGATCGAACGAGCGCTCCGGATCGAGCTATCGGAAGAGGAACTGACGACGCTCCGTGTGAGACTGTACGGAGCAGCCCCGGAGGGGGCAGACCCGGATGGCGAGCCATCCGGTCGAGGGTGAGGAACGACTTGGCCACCAAGAAGATCAGGGTCTACGAGTTGGCCCGCGAGCTGGGCGTCGAGAACCAGGTGGTGCTCGACCTCGCGGACGAGCTCAAGATCGGCGTCAAGAGCCACTCGTCGAGCATCGACGACCCGTCGGCGGATCGCGTCCGGCGTCTGGCCGACAGCCGCGACCTGCGGGGCGAGCCGATCGTCGACGAGCCCAAGCCCGAGCCCAAGCCCAAGCCGTCGTCCCGTGGCAAGCCCAAGGCGCCCGAGGCGCCGGCCGCGCCCGTGGTCGAGACGCCCGCGCCGGCCGAGCCGTCGACCACGCCCGAGCCCGCCGCCGAGCCGAGCGAGCCTGCGCCCGTCGCCGAGGCCCCCCGGCCGCGCGTCGTGCGCTCGACCGGTGGCATCGCGCCGCCGCCCGCGCCGCGTCCCGCGGCCCCGCCCGACTCGAAGCCGGTCGCGCCGGCCGCATCGAGCGCGCCGTCGATCGGGGACAAGCCCGTCCCGTCGATCGGCGACAAGCCCGCCCCGCCGCCCGCCCCGCTGCGCAGCGCGACGGGCAAGCCGATCCCGCCGCCGCCGGGCCAGCGCGTCATCCCGCCCCCGCCCGGCCAGCGCTCCGCGCCCGGTCGCAGCGGTCCCGGTGGTCCCGGCGGTCCGCCGCGCAGTGGAGGAGGCCCCGGTGGTGGCTTCAACCGGAGTGGTCCCGGTGGCGGTGGTCCCGGTGGCGGCTTCAACCGCGGCGGTCCCGGTGGCGGTGGCCCCGGCGGTCCCGGCGGGGGTCCCGGTGGTCCCGGTGGCGGTCGCGGTGGTCCCGGGGGCTTCAACCGCGGTCGTGGTCCCGGGGGTCCCGGTCAACGGCCCCGGCGCAAGAAGCGTCGCCGTCGCGGGTTCGAGGAGCTCGGTCCGGCCAGCGCACCCGCGCTCACGCCGTCCGACGTCCCCGTCCCCGAGGGTGAGATCGTCATCTCGCGGGGCGTCACGATCCAGGAGCTCGCGCCGAAGCTGAACCGCACGAGCGCGGACCTCGTCCGCATCCTGTTCGACGCGGGTGAGATGGTGACCAGCACCCAGTCGATGGCCGACGAGATGATCGAGCTGATCGCGCAGGAGCTGGGCGCCGAGGTGCTGCTCGTCGAACCCGGCCAGGAAGCCGAGCTCGAGCTCCAGGCGCTGCTCGGTGACGACGAGGAGGAGGACGAGACCGACCTCCCCCGCGCGCCCCGGTCGTCACCGTCATGGGCCATGTCGACCACGGCAAGACCACGCTGCTCGACCGCATCCGGTCGGCCAACGTCGTCGCGGGCGAGGCCGGCGGCATCACCCAGCACATCGGTGCGTACCAGGTCGTCAAGAACGACCGCCCGATCACCTTCATCGACACCCCGGGTCACGAGGCGTTCACCGCGATGCGCAAGCGCGGTGCCGACGCGACCGACGTCGCGGTGCTCGTGGTCGCGGCCGACGACGGCGTCATGCCCCAGACGGTGGAGGCGCTGAACCATGCGCGTGCCGCCGAGGTCCCGATCGTCGTCGCGATCACCAAGATCGACCGCGAGAACGCCGACACGAACCGCGTCAAGCAGCAGCTGGTCGAGCACGAGCTCATCCCCGAGGATTGGGGTGGCGACACCGTCGTCAACGAGGTCGCCGCGACGGAGGGCGTCGGCGTCGACGAGCTGCTCGAGTCGATCCTGCTCGTCTCCGACCTCTACGACCCGCCCCTCGGGGCCAACCCCGACGTTCCGGCACGCGCGTTCGTGCTCGAGTCCAACCTGGACCAGGGCCGGGGACCGGTCGCGACCGTGCTCGTCGAGCGCGGAACGCTGCACGTCGGCGACCCGGTCGTCGCCGGTGGCGGGTGGGGCAAGGTGCGGGCTCTGTTCGACGACACCGGCCAGCAGGTCAAGGAGGCCGGCCCGTCCACACCCGTGGAGGTGCTCGGCCTCGACGACGTGCCCCTCGCCGGTGACGAGCTGCGGGTCGCGCCCAGCGAGAAGATCGCCCGGACCGTCGCCGAGGCCCGGTCCCGGCGTCGCCGGGTGGCGGCCCAGGCCCACCCGATGATCCTCTCGGGTGGTGCCCGCCTCGAGGACATCTTCGCGATGGTCGAGCGGGGCGAGGTCGCGACGCTCAACCTGGTGGTCAAGGCCGACGTCCAGGGATCGCTCGAGGCGCTCACCGACGCGCTCCGCAAGCTCGACCAGGAGCACGAGGAGGTGCGGCTGTCGTTCGTGCACCGCGCCGTCGGGGGGATCACCGAGAGCGACGTCAACCTCGCGGCGGTGGCGAACGCGACCGTGATCGGCTTCAACGTGCGTCCGGACCGCAAGGCCCGCGAGCTCGCGGAGTCCGAGAAGGTGGAGATGCGCCTGTACGAGGTCATCTACCAGGTGCTCGACGACGTCAACGCCGCGCTCATCGGCATGCTGAAGCCGGAGTTCGAGGAGGTCGTCACGGGCGAGGCCGAGGTGCGTGAGGTGTTCGGGGTCCCGCGGGTCGGCAAGGTCGCCGGGTGCTACGTCCGCGACGGCGTCATCACCCGCGGCTCGAAGGTCCGCTTCCTCCGCGAGGGCACGATCATCTGGAAGGGCGCGATCGCTTCCCTCCGCCGGTTCAAGGACGACGTCCGCGAGGTCCGAGAGGGCTTCGAGTGCGGCATCGGGCTCGAGAACTACCAGGACCTCAAGGCCGGCGACCTCATCGAGACCTACGAGGACCGCGAGATCGCCCGCACCCAGTCCTGATGCCGAACGATCTGGTGGTGAAGGCGGTGGTGGGACTGCACCGGACCCTGTTCCGCGCCAGCCGCGGGCGCCTGTTGAACACCGGCATGGGCATGCCGGTGCTCGCGCTGACCACGACCGGGCGTACGAGCGGCCGGCCGCGCACGACCATGCTCACCTCGCCGCTGCAGCTCGACGACAAGATCGTCGTGGTGGCGTCCAAGGGCGGGGCCGACCGGAACCCTGACTGGTTCCTGAACCTCGCGGCGAACCCCAACGTGGAGGTGGAGATGCGCGGGGCCAAGCGCACGATGAGCGCTCACGTGGCCGATGCGGCGGAGCGGGCGGAGCTCTGGCCCCGGATCGTCGAGGACCACGCGAACTACGGCGGCTACCAGGCCAAGACCGACCGGGAGATCCCGGTCGTGGTCCTCGAGCCCTGAACCGCCCCCGACTCGGGGGCCGGGGTGTGGGGCAACCGCCACCTGGGGTGCGAAGATGGCGGCGTGCACGCCGCGGCCCTCGCCTTCGATCTCCACATCCCGGAGGCTCGCTCGTTGAAGGCCAAGCGCGGCGCGATCCGTCCGATCGTCGACGGCCTCCGCCACCGCCTCCACGTCTCGGCCGCCGAGACCGACCATCAGGACCAGTGGCAGCGCGCGGAGATCTCCGTCGCGGTGGTCGCCGCGACGGACCGGCACCTGCGTGAGATCCTGGACACGGTCGAGCGGTTCGTGCACTCGGCGGCCGACGTCGAGGTCCTCGACGTCGAGACGACCTGGCTGGAGTCGGTGACATGAGCAAGCCGCGTCAGGCGCCGAAGCACTATCCGCGGGTCGCGCGCCTCAACGAGGTCGTCCTCGAGTGCCTCGCCACCGAGCTCGACCGCCTGTCGGACCCGCGGCTCGGGTTCGTGACCCTCACGAGCGTCGAGGTGGTCTCGGACCTCCGGTCCGCCGACGTCTGGTACTCCGTGCTCGGCACCGCCGAGGAGCATGCCGACACGGCAGCGGCGCTCGCCTCGGCCGGGCCCCACCTGCGCTCGGTCCTCGGGCGTCACGTGCGGATGAAGTTCACGCCGGAGCTCCGTTTCCACGAGGATTCCTCCGTCGCGAGCGGCGAGCGCATCGAGGCGATCATCCGTGACCTTCACTCGGGGGCCCGACCTGCCGAAGCTCTGGACGACGAACCGACGGGGGGCACGCGATGACGGCCCAGCACGAAGACCATCTCGCGGCGCTCCAGCGGGCCGCCAAGGTCATCGACGCGGCCGAGTCGGTGACGCTCGTCTGCCACGTGAACCCCGACGGCGACGCGCTCGGCTCGATGCTGGGTCTGCACCATGCGCTCCTCGCCGCGGGCCGCACGAGCATCGCCTCGTTCCCGGAGCCGTTCGTGGTCGCACCGCACTATCGCGACCTTCCCGGACTCGATCTCCTCACGCCACCGAGCGAGGTCCCGCAGGACTCGGCGGTCGTCGTCACGTTCGACTGCGGCGCGCTCGGCCGGCTCGGCGGGCTGCGGCCGGTCGCCGAGCAGGCGTCCGAGCTCGTCGTCATCGACCACCATGTGTCGAACGAGCGGTACGGCACGATCAACGTGATCGACCCGAAGGCGGCCGCCAGCGGGGTGGTGGTCCGCGACCTGCTGGACGCCCTCGGTCTCCCGCTCACCCGCGAGGTCGCGTTCTGCCTCTACGTCGCGCTCGTGTGCGACACCGGTCGGTTCCAGTACGAGACCACGACACCCGAGGTGTTCGCGCTCGCCGGCGAGCTGGTGCGCTTCGACCTGCCGGTGAGCGAGCTCAGCCGCACGCTGTTCGAGGAGCACTCGTTCTCCTACCTCGCCCTCCTCGGCGAGGCGCTCGCCGGGATGACGCTCGTGCGCGAGCAGTCCTTCGTGTGGGCGTCGGTCACCCAGGAGCAGATGATCCGCCACGGCGTCACGCTCGACGAGATCGAGGGGCTCATCGACATCGTGCGCCGGACCGCCGAGGCGGACGTCGCGTGCGTGCTGAAGGAGGACGTCGACGGGTCCGTCCGGGTGAGCCTGCGCTCGGTCGGCGCGACCGACGTCCAGCGCGTCGCCGCGGCGCACGGTGGCGGCGGGCACCGGTTCGCCGCGGGGTTCACGTCCGACCTCGGCATCGACGCGACGGTCGCCCGCATCCGCGCCTCGCTCTGATCCCCGGCCGATGATCGACGGCCTGCTCGTGGTGGACAAGCCCGCGGGCTGGACGAGCCACGACGTCGTCGCGAAGCTGCGCGGCGCGACCCGCCAACGCCGCATCGGCCACGCGGGCACGTTGGATCCCGACGCGACCGGGGTGCTCCTCGTCGGGCTCGGTCGGGTGACCCGACTGCTGCGCTTCCTGCAGGAGACGACCAAGACCTACGAGGGGGTCGTGGTGTTCGGCGTCGCCACGAGCACGCTCGACGCGGCGGGGGAGGAGCTGGAGCGGATCGAGATGCCCGTCGACGAGACCGCGGTGCGCGGTGCGATGGCCGGGTTCCTGGGCGACATCGTGCAGGTGCCGCCGATGGTGTCGGCGCTCAAGGTCGACGGCCGGCGCCTGCACGAGCTCGCCCGGGAGGGCAAGGTCGTCGAGCGCGCGCCGCGGCCGGTGCGGATCGAGCGGTTCGACCTCGACGCCTTCGAATCCGGTCCGTTCCCACGCGCGACCGTGACCGTCGACTGCTCGTCCGGGACCTACATCCGATCGCTCGCCGCGGATCTCGGCACGGCCCTCGGGGGCTGTGCCCACCTGGCGCGCTGCGCCGGACCCGGGTGGGTGCGTTCACCCTCGCCGACGCGACGCCCCTCGACGTGCTGGTGACCGATCCCGAGCCGCACGTCGTCGCGCCCGCGGCCGCGCTGCGCGACATGGCGTCGGTCATCGCCGACGCCGAGACCGCGGCGCTGATCGCGAACGGGCGCGTCTTCACCGACGTCCCCTGGGCGTCGCCGGGTGGCGGACCGTACGCGATGGTCGATGCGACCGGGCGCCTGCTCGCGGTCTACGAGTGGAGCGGGTCCCGGCTCAAGCCGACGGTCGTGCTCCCCGTGGCCCCGCCACCGGGCGGTTGGGGAGACTAGGGCGATGGGACGAGGACCGCGATGACGACCCGAGTGGTGCGAGTCGACGAAGGGACCGGCGTGGTCTCCGAGGGCAGCGTGGTGACGATCGGTGCCTACGACGGCGTGCACCGCGGTCACCGGAAGGTGCTCCAGCTCGTGCGGGAGCTGGCCGACGCCCGCGGTCTCGACGCCGTGTGCGTCACCTTCGACCGCCATCCCGCGCAGGTGGTGCGGCCCGAGACTGCGCCCGCGCTGCTCACGGGCCTCGACCACAAGCTCGAGCTGCTCGTCGACGCGGATCTCGTCGACATCGTCTGTGTGCTCCCCTTCGACGAGGGGCGCAGCAAGGAGACCGCCGAGGACTTCGTCCACGAGGTGCTCGTCGGGCTCCTCGGGGTGCGCCTCGTCGTGGTCGGGGCCGACTTCCACTTCGGTCACCACCGCGGCGGCAACGTCGCGCTCCTGCAACGGATGGGCGCGGACCTCGGGTTCGAGGTCGTCGGTCTCGGTCTGGTGGCGCCGGAGTCCGACGTCGTGCACGAGCCGTACTCGTCCACGCGCGTCCGTCACCGGCTCGCCTCCGGCGACGTCGCCGGCGCGGCCGAGCTGCTCGGCCGGCCGCACGAGGTGCGCGGCATCGTCGTCGAAGGCGATCGGCGCGGCCGGGAGCTCGGGTTCCCGACCGCGAACGTGGCGGTGGTGCCCGACACGTGCCTCCCCGCCGACGGCATCTACGCGGGTCGGTTCCGCGGCGAGGACGGCGAGTGGCGCGCGGCCGCGATCTCACTCGGTCGCCGGCCGACGTTCTACGCGAACCAGGAGCACTCGCTGCTCGAGGCCCACGTGCTCGACTTCGACGGCGACCTGTACGGCCAGCACGCCTCGGTCACGTTCGTCGAGCACCTGCGCGGTGAGCAGCGCTTCGACACGGTGGACGACCTCGTCGCCCAGATGCAGCGCGACTGCGACCGCGCCCGGGCCATCCTCGCGTGATCCCGCACGCCGTCAGGGTGTGCGGCCGCTGAACGCGATCAGCTGCGTCTGCTCGTCGGCGTCGTCGGGGACGGTCACCTTCGGTCCGAACTGGCCGCCGACGCGGAGGGCGTCGTCCATCGCGCGCATGCCCTCGAGCATGTTGTGGACGTGGTCCTCGGGCAGTGTCTCGTCGAGTCCGGTGGCCCGGCTGAGGTCCCACGTGTGGATGACCACGTCGCCGACCATGATCATCGCGATCGCGTGCTCGACCGTGTCGGTGCCCAGGTGCTCGTGCGTGAACTCGCGCTCGGCGCGGGCGGGATCGTCGAGCACCGCCTGCACCTCGTGCGCAACGTGGTCCCACGCGGCGGCGGGATCGTCGGTCACCGCCGGGCCCGGGGCCAGCTCGATGCCGATCGACGCGAGGAAGCCCGGCATCCACTCGACCATGTGGCCCACCACGTCGCGCGCCGTCCACCCGTCGCACGGCGACGGTCGGGACCACGCCTCGGCCGGCACCGCGCGCACCCGGTCCGCGAAGATCCCGGCGACCCGCCGGAACTGCTCCGCGGGGGTGTCGGCGGTCTCGAGGAGCGCGTCGAGCCGGTCGAAGGTCTGCTGCATCCCGGCCTCCATGCCCGACTCGAGGTGACCGTCACGGTGCTCCTTGCTCGAGTGGAGCACGACGGTCTCGAGCGTGGTGACGCCGTCGGCATGGGTGAGCGTCATCGTGTTCAACGACTCCGCGTCGGCGAATCCCTCGAAGACCTCGGTCGACACGACCCGGTGGTTCGGCTCGATGGCCCGGTACGTCCCGTGCCAGCCGAGCTCGTTGCCCTCGGCGTCACGGCACACGTAGCGCCACGAGCCGCCGACCCGCAGGTCCACGTCGCAGGCGATCAGCGGCGCCCACTCCGGACCCCACCAGCGCAGCAGGAGCGCCGGCGTGGTGATCGCCTCCCACACCAGGGGGAGCGGTGCCTCGAAGCTCCGGGTGATCACGATCTCGCGATCGCTCGGGGTCGTGACGCGTGCGGATCCGTGTCGGGTGGCCATCAGCCCTCCTGCTCGTGGTCCCGGAGCTCGACGAGCAGGTCGTCGAGCCGGTCGTAGCGGTCGTTCCAGAGCTGCTCGAAGCGGGCGATCCACTCGTGGATGGGGCGCAGCGCCTCGCCGCGGACCCGGTACACACGCCGGCGGCCGACGCGGTCGCAGTGCACGAGCCCGACGTCGCGCAGCACCTTCAGGTGCTTGGAGACCTGCGGCTGGGGGAGCCCGAGGGCATCCACGAGCTCACCGACCGCGAGCTCCCGCCCGCCGATCGTCTCGAGGATCTCGCGCCGGTGCGCGTCGCCCACCGCGTTGAACACGTCCGCCGTCGTCGGGGTCCGGGCCATGCCGGCATGATACATGCCGATATCGGAATGTCAAGATCTCGACCGCGATCTCGACACCGTCGGGCCGCAGCACGCGCAGGTCCCCGTCGAACTTGACCGTCCACCCCGGTCGGTGCACGACCTGATGGTGGTGATCGCAGAGCAGCACCAGGTTGTCGAGCGCGGTGCGGCCACCGTTGCGCCAGTGGATCACGTGGTGCGCGTCGCACCAGCCGGGCGGACGGTCACAGCCCGGGAACCGACATCCCCGGTCCCGAACGATCACCGCGCGCCGCAACGGAGGCGGCACGGTTCGCCGAGACCGGCCGACGTCCAGCGGGAGGCCCTGGGGGCCGGTCACGACCCTCGACACGCTCGAGTCGCAGAGGAGCCTGTCGATCTCGGCCGGGTGGATCGAGCCGGTGAACTCGCCGTCGAGCGCGCCGGGCACGTGGTGTCGGAGCGTGGCCCAGTCGATGATCACCGTCGCCCGCGTCCGGGCCCGGTCGGCGTGCTCAGGGAGTGTGGCGAGTGCGACCTCCGCCATCCGCACCAGGGCATCGGCGCGCCGGCGCGCCGGCGATCGGTCGTCATCGGACGGCGGGTCGGTGAAGGCGTGGACCGCGGTGACCACGACCTCGGCGGCGGCCTCCGACAGCTCCGCATGGAGCACGGACCGACCGTCGTAGGTGGGCGAGATCGTGAGGCCGTCGTGCGCACGGGGCTCGACCCCGTCGGCGCGGGCGAGGGTGCGGAAGTGGGCGCACGCCCGGCGCAGCTCACGATCCGCGCGATCCCGGGCGAGGTCCAGCAGGACCGGCTCACAGGCGACCAGCCGGGCATCGTGGCCCTCGACCCGTGCACCGAGGATCGTGCGGGCCGCGCCGCCGGTGATCTCCCCGTTGCGCCACGCGCCGGCGGTCTCGGCGAGCAGGGCGCAGCCGGCTCCCTCCGCGATCGCGGCTCGGGCCTCCCCTTCGCGCAACCCGGTGTGCCGCCGCATCCAGGCGGCGGTGGAGGGGGAGCCGTCGGCCGCACCGATCCCCCGGGTGTGGGCCAGGTGCGCGAGACGGCAACGATGGGCTTCGAGCCGGTCGATCTCGGCCTGGAGCGCGACCAGTGCGTTCGCGATCTCGTGATCCGCTCGCGTGCACGGATCGTCGCCGACCAGCAGGTCCACCGTCGTGCGCAGCTCGTCGAGGGGCGTTTGCATCACGAATGCATCGTCTCATGGGGGTGTGACCATGCTCATGAGGTTCGCCCCGCTTCGCGTGGCCGCGAGTGCCGCCGGAAACCGGCCGACCCGCCCCAACCTGCCGTCGTGCCGACCCCGTGGTACTCTCCCGGCTTCCGTACATCGAAGGATCCCTCTTTCCGCATGCCCGATACCACTGCCACGATCACCGAGCACCGCCTCCACGAGACCGACACCGGCTCGCCGGAGGTCCAGGTGGCGCTCCTCACGGGGCGCATCAACCACCTCACGGAGCACCTGAAGGTCCACAAGAAGGACCATCACAGCCGCCGTGGGCTGCTCATGCTCGTGGGTCGGCGCCGTCGTCTGCTGGACTACCTCCGGCGCAACGACGTCGAGCGCTACCGGGCGCTGATCGCGAAGCTCGGACTCCGCCGATAGTGCAGATCTGGAGGGACGGCGCTTCGCCGGCCCTTCTTCGCGTTCGGGTCCGTACCCGGCGCGAGCACCAACCCCTGTGAGGTGGGGGTTGTCAGTCGCCACCGCTCGCCCGTCCTGAGCGCGCCGAGCGATGACAACTGGGAACCGCCCCTCACCCAAGAACCCGTGGCGCAGAGCCGCGGGAGTGAGAGGAGCGCACCCATGGGTGACGCGATTCGCGTATCCGGCCCGATCAACGCGGCCGGGCTCGAGATGTCCATCGAGACCGGCAAGCTGGCGGCCCTCGCCGCCGGCGCGGTCGTCGTGAAGGTCGGCGACACGGTGGTGCTCAGCACCGTCGCCACGTCCAAGCCCCGCGAGGGCATCGACTTCTTCCCCCTGACGGTCGACGTCGAGGAGCGCATGTACGCCGCGGGCAAGATCCCCGGCTCGTTCTTCCGCCGCGAGGGCCGTCCCGGCGAGCAGGCGATCCTGACCTGCCGCCTCACCGACCGCCCGCTCCGGCCGAGCTTCCCGTCCGACTTCCGCAACGAGGTGCAGGTCATCGCGACCATCCTCGGCTCGGACCAGGAGAACCCGCACGACATCATCTCGATCAACGGCGCGAGCGCCGCGCTGATGATCTCGGGCATCCCCTTCGACGGCCCGATCGGTGCCGTCCGCCTCGCGCACCTCGACGGAGCCTGGGTCGCGAACCCCACCTACCAGGAGGGCGACGAGTCCACGTTCGAGCTCGTCGTCGCCGGGCGTCGCACCGACGCCGGTGAGATCGCGATCATGATGGTCGAGGCCGGTGGGACCGAGGCCGCCTGGGAGCTGTACGAGCAGGGCGCGCCCAAGGTCACCGAGGAGACGATCGCCGAGGGCCTCGAGGTCGCCAAGGAGTGGATCGGCGCGTCGATCGACCTCCAGCTCGAGCTGCGTGAGGCGGTCATCGCCGCCCACGGCCCGATCCCGACGGTCGAGTACACCCCCAACGTCGACTACGCCGACGAGGTCTTCGAGGCGGTCGCGGGCGAGGCCCGCACCGACACCGCCGACGCGATGGCCATCGCCGACAAGAACGACCGCAACGACCGCCTCGACGAGATCAAGGCCGCGCTGCTCGCCAACCTCGCCGGCACCGACGACGTGCCCGGCACCTTCGCCGGCCGCGACAAGGAGGTGAAGTCGGCCTTCCGCGCACTGCAGAAGCAGGTCGTGCGGCACCGCATCGTCAACGAGGGCGTCCGCATCGACGGGCGCGGCGTCACCGACATCCGGCCGCTGTCGGCCGAGGTCGGCCTCGTCAACACCGTGCACGGCTCGGGCCTCTTCCAGCGGGGCGAGACCCAGGTGCTCTCGGTCACGACGCTCGGCATGCTGCGCATGGAGCAGATCGTGGACACGCTCGGCCTCGAGGACCGCAAGCGCTACATGCACCACTACAACTTCCCGCCCTTCTCCACCGGTGAGACCGGCCGCGTCGGTTCGCCCAAGCGCCGGGAGATCGGCCACGGCGCGCTCGCCGAGCGGGCGCTCGTGCCGGTGGTCCCCTCCAAGGAGGAGTGGCCCTACACGCTGCGTGTCGTCTCCGACGTGCTCTCGTCCAACGGCTCGACCTCGATGGGCTCGGTCTGTGGCTCGACCCTGTCGCTCATGGACGCGGGCGTGCCGATCAAGGCGCCGGTCGCGGGCATCGCGATGGGTCTCGTCTACGCCGACGGCAAGTACACGACCCTCACCGACATCCTCGGCGCCGAGGACGCGTTCGGCGACATGGACTTCAAGGTGGCGGGCACGAGCGAGTTCGTGACCGCGTTGCAGCTCGACACGAAGATCGACGGCCTCCCGGCCGACGTCCTCGCCGCCGCGCTCCAGCAGGCCAAGGAAGCCCGGCTCAAGATCCTCGACGTGATGCACGACGCGATCGCAGAGCCCCGCGAGGACGTCCGCCCGTCCGCGCCGAAGATCATCAGCTTCGAGATCCCGATCGACAAGATCGGTGAGGTCATCGGGCCGAAGGGCAAGGTCATCAACACGATCCAGCAGGAGTCCGGCGCCGACATCGCGGTGTCCGACGACGGCATGGTCGGCACGGTCAGCATCGGCTCCAAGGACAGCTCGCAGGTCGACGAGGCGCGTCGCCGCATCGAGCTGATCCTCGACCCGCCCACGGCCGACATCGGTGCCGAGTACACCGGCAAGGTCGTGAACATCACCAAGTTCGGTGCGTTCGTCAACATCCTCCCCGGCCGGGACGGCCTGCTCCACATCTCCAAGATCGGGCGCGGCAAGCGCATCGACAAGGTGGAGGACGTCTTCAGCCTCGGCGACGAGGTCGTCGTGCGGGTGGACGACATCGACAACCAGGGCAAGCTCTCCCTCTCGCTCGCGGGCGACGCCCCCGAGGGTGAGGGCGGCGCGGACGACGGCGGCGGGCGCGAGCGCGGCTCGCGTGACGACCGCGGTGACCGGGGTGGTCGCGACCGCGACCGCGATCGGGCGCCCCGCGAGGAGCGTGCCGACGCCCCGAAGGTCGCGTCGTTCGAGGCCGACTGGGACCAGCAGGCCAAGGCCGAGTTCGGCGACCTCGGTCCGGCCGAGGCCGGCGGCCGTTCGGATCGCGGTGGCGACCGTGGCGGCGAGCGCAGCCGCGGCGGCCGTCGCGGTGGCGGCGGCCGGCGCCGGTAGCCCGCGTCCGCGCGGGCACTCCCCGGTTCGGCCGCCGACATTCGCGCCGGCGGTGAGGGAAACGTCTCCAGAGGGTCACGGAGCGCGTCGATAGGCCTGTCGTGACCACAGCGGGCGGTAGCGCACGGGGTTCCTCGGATCCCCAGAAGTCGGAAGAAATCGCCCGAACCGGGCGGACCGAGGCCGTCGGCCGGGCCGACGACCGGGTCGAGATCAGTCGCGTCGGCGACGCCAGGGTCGTGACCGAGGCGATGCCGGGGCTGCGCTCGGTCGCGGTCGGGTTCTGGGTCGGGTCGGGCGCCGTGGACGAGGACGCCCGCCGGTTCGGCGCCAGCCACTTCCTCGAGCACCTGCTCTTCAAGGGCACCGACGACCGCGGCGCCGCGGAGATCGCGCACGCGGTCGAGTCGGTCGGCGGCGACATGAACGCCTTCACCACTCAGGAGTACACCGCGTTCTACGTGCGCGTGCCCGACGAGCACCTCGGGCTCGCGCTCGACATCCTCGGCGACGTCGTGTGGCACCCGGCGTTCCGGCCGGACGAGGTCGAGTCCGAGCGGAGGGTGATCCTCGAGGAGATCGGGATGCGCGACGACGCGCCCGACGACGTCGTGCACGAGCTCGCCAACGAGGCGCTGTTCCCCGGCCATCCCCTCGGTCGCTCCGTGCTCGGGACCCGCGACACGATCGCCGCGATGTCGCGGGACGCGATCGCCGAGTACCACGCCGAGCACTACCGCCCGAGCAACGTCGTGATCGCCGCGGCCGGCAACCTCGACCACGCGGTGGTCGCGGAGCGGGTGCACGCCGGGCTGCCCGGCCGGTCCGGTGTCCGTCCGGACCGGGGGGACCACGCGCACGGCGTCCCGCGGTCGGTGACGGGGGAGCGGCGCGACACCGAGCAGGCGCACGTCGTGCTCTCCATGCGCTCGATCGCCCGGGACGACCCGGATCGCTATGCGCTGTCGGTGCTGAACCAGATCCTCGGCGGCGGCATGTCGTCGCGCCTGTTCCAGGAGGTCCGCGAGCGACGCGGGTCTCGCCTACTCCGTGTACTCGTACCGAGCCGCCTACGAGACGACCGGTTCGTTCTCGATCTACGCGGGCACGGCACCCGAGCGCGTCGCCGAGACGCTGCAGGTGGTGCGGCACGAGATCGCCCGGGTCGTGACCGAGGGGATCCCCGAGCCCGAGCTGCTCGCGGCGAAGGGTCATCTGAAGGGCTCGACGAGCCTGGCGCTCGAGACCAGCGCGAGTCGGATGCACCGCCTCGGCCGGGGCCTGCTCACCCTCGGTGAGGTCCCGAGCGTCGACGCCATGGTCGACGCGGTCGAGGCGGTCACTGTCGCGGACCTGCGCCGGGTGATCGACCGGGTGCTCGCGACCGACGAGCAGGTGCTCTCGGTGGTCGGACCGCTCCAGGCGGCCGACCTCGCGGTCGACTTCGCCGCCTGAGCGGACCGCCGCGCCCGAGCGCCGATCGGGTACCTTCGTCCGGACCCGGGTCGAGTCGAGGAGCCGTATGTCCGACCACGCCCCCAGGCGGTGCCTCTCGGTCGTGATGCCCTGTTACAACGAGGCCACGACGCTCGAGGAGATCACCACCCGGGTGCTCGCGTCGCCGTACGTCGCGGAGCTCGTCATCGTCGACGACGGCAGCACCGACGACACCCGCAAGATCGCGCGAGTGCATCGACGACGACCGCGTCCGCGTGTTCGCCCAGCCGATGAACCTCGGGAAGGGCGCGGCCCTGCGCCGCGGCTTCGCCGAGTCGACGTGTCCGTACGTGATCGTCCAGGACGCCGACCTCGAGTACGAGCCCGCCGAGTACGGCCGTCTGCTCGGTCCCTTGCTCGACGGCATCGCCGACGTCGTGTACGGCACGCGGTTCGGGACGTCGGAGGCGCACCGCGTCCTCTACTACTGGCACTCGGTGGGCAACGGGTTCCTCACGATGCTCTCCAACATGTTCACCGACCTCAACCTCACCGACATGGAGACCTGCTACAAGGCGTTCCGCCGCGAGGTGCTCGAGAGCTTCGAGCTCCAGGAGGACCGCTTCGGCGTCGAACCCGAGATCACCGCCAAGGTCGCGCGCGCTCGGGTGGCGCCTGTACGAGGTCGGCATCTCCTACTCGGGGCGGACCTACGACGAGGGCAAGAAGATCGGCTGGCGCGACGGCGTGCGCGCGCTCTACTCCATCGTGCGCTACTCGCCGCTGCTCGAGCGCTGGAACGGCCACCCGGTCGTCCGCGACCGGGCGCCGGTGGAGTTCTCCGACTCGGACGCCGAGCTCGCGACGGTGCTCGACTCGCTGCGCGACGCCGACAACTACGCCGATTGGATCTTCGGGATGTGCGAGCCCCATCTCGGCGGCTCGGTGCTCGAGGTCGGCGCCGGCCACGGCGACTTCACCGAGCGGCTCCACGACGGCCGGGCCGTGACCGCCATCGACCTGTCCGAGCGCTGCGTGGGGGAGCTGCGCACCCGGTTCGCCGGCGACGACTCGGTGACGATCGCCTGCACCGACGTCGCCGGCGTCGAGGGCGAGGGCCGGTTCGACTCCGCGGTCGTGATCAACGTGCTCGAGCACATCGACGACGACCTCGGCACCCTCGAGGCGCTCCGGCGCCTGGTGAAGCCCGGCGGGCACGTCCTCGTGTTCTCACCGGCGTTCGACGGCCTCTACAGCGACTTCGACCGCGACATCGGGCACCGGCGGCGCTACCGGGTCTCGCACCTGGCGATGCTCGCGGACCGCGCCGGGCTCGCCGTCGACGACGTGCGCTACGTGAACTCGGTCGGCGCGTTCGCGTGGTGGCTGTTCGCCCGGCGACTCCGGCGGGTGCCGACCCAGGGATGGTCGGTCAAGCTGTACGACCGCGCCGCGGTCCCGATCGTGCGCCGCTACGAGTCGCGCACGGCCCCGAAGGTCGGACAGTCGGTGTTCCTCGCCGCACGCCGGCCATTCGGCGATGCGACTTGACCCGCGTCGGTAGTGTGCAGCGATGATCCGGGTCGGGGTGTTCGGTGCCGCCGGTCGCATGGGGGCGACGGTCTGCGAGGCGGTGCGCACCGCCGAGGACTGCGAGCTCGTCGCCGCGGTGGACCCGTACCGGGCCGGGGGCGCGGTGGAGGGCACGGAGCTCGCGGTCTCGGCGTCGGCGGATGCCCTGCTCGACGCCGGGGCCGAGGTCGTCGTGGACTTCACGGTGCTCGATGCGGCCCGGGAGAACCTGCGCTGGTGCGCCGCTCACGACGTGCACACGGTGGTCGGGACGACTGGCTTCTCGACCGACGACCTCGACGAGCTGGCCGAGCTGTTCGCCCACTCGACGGCGAACGCGCTGATCGCTCCGAACTTCGCGATCGGTGCCGTGCTCATGATGCGCTTCGCCGAGCAGGCGGCGCCGTGGTTCGAGACCGCCGAGATCATCGAGCTGCACCACGACCGCAAGATCGACGCGCCCTCGGGCACCGCCATGACGACGGCCCGGCGCATGGCGGCGGCCTCGGCGGAGTGGGGGACCGACCCGACGAGCACCGTGGTGGCCGACGGCGCGCGCGGCGGACTCGTCGGAGGACGCGATCCGCGTGCACTCGGTCCGGATGCGGGGGGTGATCGCGAGCCAGGAGGTCCTGCTCGGCACGACCGGCCAGACGCTCTCGATCCGCCACGACACGTTCGACCGGTCGTCGTTCATGCCGGGCGTGCTGCTCGGCGTCCGGCGCATCGCGGGGCTCGACGGGCTGACCCTGGGGCTGGACGGACTGCTCGACCCGTGACCGGAGGTCCCGATCCGGCGCTGCGCGAGCGTCTGCTCGAAGCGGCCTACGAGTGCGTCGCCCGGTACGGCCTCGCCAAGACCACCGTCGAGGACGTCGTGAAGGTCTCGGGGGTCTCGCGCGCGACCGTGTACCGCGTGTTCCCCGGCGGCAAGGAAGAGCTGCTGCGGGCCGCGGTCGGCTGGGAGATGGGCCGCTTCTTCGGCCGCCTGGCCGAGGCCGTCGCCGGTGCGCCCGACTTCGCCGCGTTGGTGGAGGAGGGGCTCGTCTTCGCCCACGCCGCGGTCCACCAGCACGAGGTGCTCCAGAAGGTGCTCGTCACCGAGCCGGACCGGCTGCTGCCGCTGCTGACCACCGAGCAGGAGCGGCCGTTGCAGTTCATCACCGCGTTCCTGCTGCCGTACCTGGAGCGCGAGCAGGCCGCGGGCCGGGTGCTCGACGGCGTCGACCTGGCCGGGTCCGCCGACTTCGTCGCCCGGATGATCCTCTCGCTGATCACCTCGCCCGCCTCGGCGGATCTGCACGATCCGGCGGCGGTGCGCATGCTCGTCCGCACCCGGGTGCTGGCCGGCATCCTCGCTCCCGAGGCGCTCGCGCCGGGCTGACCACCCGGGGCGGGATCCGGGACGCCGCCACGGGGCCCGGCCACCGCCCGTGACGTGGGACACATTGACGGTGAGACGCTTATCGCCTTAGCGTCTCAGCCGATGTCCCAACCTGCGATCGATCTGCGCGACCCGGCCGTTCCCGGCCGGGTCGAGGACACCGTCGGACGGATCCTCGGCGCCACGATGACCTGCCTGGAGCGCTTCGGCGTGGCCAAGACCACGATCGACGACGTCGCCCGCGAGGCCGGCTGCTCACGCGCCACGATCTACCGGAACTTCCCGAACCGCACCGCGCTCGTGTCCGCCGCGGTCGACGCCGAGCTCGCGCGCCTGACGCTCGCGGTGCAGGACGCGGCCGCCGGCGCCGCCACCGCGGAGGACGCGATCACCGCGATGTACGTGACCGCGGCCCGGTTGATCCAGGGTCATCCCGCGCTCCAGCGCGCGATGACGCTCGAGCCCGAGGTCGTGTTGCCCGCACTGTCGTTCGAAGGTGGCGACGCGTTGCTCGCCGAGGCGAGTCGGCGCTTCGCACCCGTGCTCGCGCGGTTCGTCCCGCGGACCGCGCGAGCGGCTCCGCCGAGTGGTGCGCGCGCGTCCTGCTCGCGTACCTGCACCCCGAGCGCGCCCCCCTCTCGATGACCGACGAAGCCGACGTCCGCGCGCTCGTCCGTCGTCACGTGATCCCCGTACTGACCCCCCAACCCTCTTCGACCACGAGGTAGCTGCCATGACCACCAACTACGACATGCTCGGACGCGACGAGGTCGACGACCTCGAGGCGATCCTCTCCATCACGAACTCGGATGTCGACGAGGTGGTCCACACGGTGCGGGCCGAGGCCGACGCGCTGTTCACCTGGGACTACGAGCGCTCGCGCCCGGCGCTGATCAAGCTCTACGAGAAGGCCAAGACCTCGCAGTGGAACGCCGAGACCGACCTCGACTGGTCGATCGAGGTGGACCAGGCCGCCGTCGTGCTCGCCAACCAGGAGCAGATGCCGCGCCCGTTCGCCGAGGGCATCGACCTCAAGGGCACCGTGTTCGAGACCTGGACGGAGGACCAGTGGATCCAGCTCGGGATCGAGTCGCAGAACTGGAGCCTGTCCCAGTTCATGCACGGTGAGCAGGGTGCGCTGATCTGCACCGCGCAGATCGTCGAGACGGTCCCCTGGATCGACGCCAAGTACTACGCGGCCACGCAGGTGATGGACGAAGCGCGTCACGTCGAGGTGTTCGCGAAGTACCTCGACACGAAGCTGTCGGGTCACTACCCGATCAACGCGCACCTCGAGATGCTGCTCGACGACATCATCGCGGACAGCCGCTGGGACATGACCTACCTCGGCATGCAGATCATGGTCGAGGGTCTCGCCCTCGCCGCCTTCGGCTTCATGCACCAGATGACGACGGAGCCGCTGCTGAAGAAGCTGCTCCGCTACGTCATGAGCGACGAGGCGCGTCACGTCGCGTTCGGGGTGCTCTCGCTCCAGGAGTTCTACGAGCAGCTGACGGCAGCGGAGATCCGCGAGCGCCAGGAGTTCGCGTTCGAGGCCGCCGTGCGCATGCGCGACCGGTTCCTCCAGCAGGAGGTCTGGGAGCGGATGGGCGTCGACGTCAAGGAGGCGCTCGCGCTCGTGCTCCAGGACGACGGCCGGAAGATGTTCCAGAACATCCTGTTCTCCAAGATCGTGCCGAACTGCAAGAAGCTCGGCCTCCTCGACGCCGCCGACGGCTGGCTCCGGGAGCGCTTCACCGAGCTCGGCGTGATCCAGTTCGAGGACTGGGTGGACACCGGTGCCGAGTACGCCGCGCTCGACGAGGTCGCCGCCGACCGCGCCGCGTCCTGATGGCCGCTCCGCTCGCCTCCGGGGATACCCCTCCGGCGGCCTTCGGCCCGCTCCGCGGCTGCTCGCCCCTTCGCTGCGCTGCGGGGCTCGGAGCGACCTGACGTGGTGCGGAGACTCGGGGCGCTGTTCGCTGCGCTCGCCGCCATCGGGGTGCTCGTCCCGGCGGGTGCTGCCACCGCGTCGGCGCCGAGCGTGCCGGTGCCGGACCCCACGCCGTGGCTGGCGCGGCGGCCGCTCAACATCGCGCACGCGGGCGGCGACCTCGAGGCGCCCCACGAGACGATGTACGCCTACGAGGAGGCGGTCGCCGGCGGCGCCGACGTCCTCGAGATGGACCTCCGGCTGAGCAAGGACCGTCAGCTGATGGTGGCCCACGACGACACCGTCGACCGCACCACCGACGCGACCGGCCCGCTCAACGGCTACACCGCGGCCGAGCTCCAGGCCCTCGACAATGCGTACTGGTTCGTGCCCAACTGCTGGAGCTGTCACGACCGGCCGGCCGCCGAGTACACGCTGCGCGGCATCCGGACGGGTGCGACGCCGGTTCCAGCCGGCCACACCCGTGACGACTTCGCCATCCCGACGTTCCAGCAGGTGCTCGACCGCTTCCCGAACCGGCTCCTCGACATCGAGATCAAGGACGGGCCCGACGGCATGGCCGCGGCCGAGCAGCTCGCCGCCGTGCTCGAAGGGTCGAGCCGCGCGACACGCGTGGTCGTCGTCAGCTTCGACGACGCGATCCTCCAGCACTTCCACGAGCTCGCCCCCGACGTCCCGACGAGCCCGGGGCTCGGTGAGACCACCAACTGGTTCCTCGGCACCCACGGCGAGCTTCCCGGTCGCGTCGCGGTGCAGGTCCCGCCCGTCTACTCGGGGCTCGAGGTCGTGACCCAGCAGTTCGTCGACGACGCGCACGCCGCGCACATGGCCGTCTGGGTCTGGTTCAACGGCAACGACGACGACGTGCCGTCGGAATGGAACCGGTTGCTCGACCTCGGCGTCGACGGGTTGATCACCGGCAAGCCCGGACAGCTCCAGGCGGTGCTCGACGCGCGCCAGAGCGTGTTCCGCACGCCGCTCGACGTCGGGCGCGAGCTGCGGTGGCACCACGGGCACGCGGACGTCTCGGTCGGATGCCCGAGCCTCGCGGCGGATCGTTGCTACGCGCTGCTCGGGATCCGCGCCGGCGGGGCCATCGTCGGCGGCACGGTCGTGGACCTCCGGCCCGGGACCCACGCGTGGCTGCGGATCGGTCCCGACCACCTGCCCTGGCCGCACCTGGCCCGCAGGGGCCTGGTCGCCCAGTACTGGGGAACCGACGACATCGGCAGCACCACCGTGCCGATCCGCCTCTCGTACCGCCACTGACGCCGGGCTCCTCGTCCCGCCGGCGCCAAAGCCGGTGGGGCGGTCCGGGGTCGGGCTGCGAGACTGCGGGGATGAGCACGCCGACCGTCCCCGCCGGCACCTCGACACACGTCACCGCGTGCCCGCTCGACTGTCCCGACACCTGCTCCACCGAGGTGACGGTCACCGACGGGCGGATCGTGAAGGTCGACGCGGCGGCGGGCAACCCGTTCACCGACGGCTTCATCTGCCAGAAGGTCAAGCACCACGCCCGGCGGCGTCTACGCGCCGGAGCGGGTGATGACCCCGTTGGTCCGCACCGGGCCGAAGGGCGCCGGCGAGTTCCGTGCCGCGACCTGGGACGAGGCGCTCGACCTCGTCGCCGACCGGCTGCGCGCCGCGGAGTCGGGTCCGGGCCCGGAGTCGGTGGTGCCCTACATCTACAACTCCTCCGCGCCGCTCCTCCAGGACGAGCCCGGCGAGCGGCTCTGGAAGCGGTTCGGGGCGAGCCGGGTCCGCCATACGGTGTGCGCGGCGACCTTCGGCGCGGCGTACCGCAGCGTCTTCGGTGACATGTTCTCCGCCGATCCGCTCGACGTCGTCGACTCGCAGCTCGTCGTCCTCTGGGGTGCGAACCCGACGGTCTCGAACATCCACTTCGCTCCGCTCGTGACCCGGGCGCAGAAGGAGCACGGGGCGCGCGTCGTGGTCGTCGACCCCCGTGCGACGGCCAGCGCGAAGCGCGCCGACCTTCACGTCGCGGTCCGGCCCGGCACGGACGTCGTGCTCGCGTACGCCGTCGCGCACGAGCTCGCGACCCGTGACCTGCTCGACCGTGCGTTCCTCGAGGCGCACGCCACCGGTGTGGACGAGTTCCTCGCCGCGGCCGCCCGGTTCCCGGTGGAGGTCGCGGCCGACGTCTGCGACGTCCCGGCGGCGTCGATCTCCGAGCTCGCGACGTTGCTCGGCACGGTCCGGCCCGCGCTGCTCCGGGCCGGATGGGGGCTGGAGCGGAACCGCAACGGCGGCTCCGCGTGCGCGGCGGTCTTCTCGCTTCCCGTGCTCGCGGGCCAGTTCGGTGTCCCCGGTGCCGGGGTCGTCGCCAGCCTCGGGTCGGCGACGCCGCTCGCGTGGGACGCCCGCGAGCCCGACACGCCACCCGAGCGCCGGGCGCGCGGGCGTTCAACATGAATACGTTCGGCGCCGCGCTGTGCGACCCGACGCTCGAACCGCCCGTCGCGGTGCTCTTCGTCCAGGGATCGAACCTCGCGGTCACCAACCCGGACCAGGGCGCGGTCCTGCGGGGGCTCGCACGCGAGGACCTCTTCACCGTGGTGCACGACCAGGTCCTCACCGACACCGCGCGCTTCGCCGACGTCGTGCTCCCTGCGACGACCCACTTCGAGACGCACGACCTCGCCGCGTCGTACGGCTCGTTCACCCTTCAGGAGCTGCGGCCGGTGATCGATCCGCGTGGGGGAGAGCAGGTCCAACAACGAGGTGTCGGCCGAGCTGGCCCGCCGGATGGGCTACGACCTCACACGGTTCACGATCGGTCGCGACGAGATCCTCGACCGGTGCCTGAAGGACGACGGCAGCGTACGAGGGCGCCCGCAGCCACGCGACCGCGCCGGCGGGACGGTGCAGTTCCGTGACACGTTCCCGTCCCATCCGACGGGCGGCGCGCGCACCTTGCCGGCATCCCGATGCTCGGAGTCCCGAGGTACCGGCCGCTCGAGGACCCGTTCCCGCTCACGCTCCTCACGCCGGCGACGCCCGAAGACGATCAACTCGATGTTCGGCGAGTTCCAGCCGCCCGACCCCGCGGTGCGAATGCACCCCGAGGACGCGGCGGCGCGCGGCCTGAGCGCCGGACAGCGCGTCCGCGTCCACAACGCCGCGGCGTCGCTCTCGACGGTCCTCACGTGCGACACCTCGTTGCGGCGGGGGGTCGTGACCATGCCCAAGGGCTCGTGGTGCCGGGACTTCGCCGAGGGGTTGACCGCGAACGCGCTCGTCCCCGACACGCTCTCGGACCTCGCGGGCGGCGCGTGCTTCAACGATGCGCGCGTCGAGGTGAGCCCGGTCTGATCCCGCCTCGTCCGCCCGCCCGGGCCCGGCGACCGGACCGGGTAGCCTGCGCCCGTGGCGGACCCGGTACGGATCGTGTTTCTCGGCGGACTCGGTGAGATCGGCCGCAACTGCTTCTGCATCGAGAGCGAGGGCCGGGTCCTCATCGTCGACTGCGGGATCATGTTCCCCGAGGTCGACATGCCCGGCGTGGACCTCGTCCTGCCCGACTTCACGTACCTGCGGGAGCGGGCCGACGACGTCGAGGGGGCGGTGCTCACCCACGCCCACGAGGACCACGCCGGGGGGTTCTCCTTCCTGCTGCGCGACCTCTCGTTCCCGATCTACGGCTCACCGCTCTCACTCGGCATGGCGAAGTCCCGGATCGAGGAGGCGGGCCTGCTCGGACGGACCGAGTTCGTCCCCGTCGCCGACGGTGAGCGGCGCCACATCGGCCCGTTCGACGTGGAGTTCGTGCCCGTCACCCACTCGGTGCCGCACGCCTTCGCCGCCGCGTACCACACGCCCCAGGGCACGATCCTCCACACCGGCGACTTCAAGCTCGACCTCACGCCCGTCGACGGTCGCCGCACCGATCTCGCGCGCCTCGGCGAGATCTCCCAACGGCCCGGCGGCGTCCGGCTGCTGCTCTCGGACAGCACGAACGCCGAGCGCCCGGGCTACACGCCATCGGAGTCGACGGTCGGGACCGCGCTGCGGACGCTCTTCCGTGACCACGAAGGCAAGCGCCTCATCGTCGCGAGCTTCGCCTCGCACCTCCACCGGGTGCAGCAGGTCGCCCAGGCGGCGATCGGTCTCGGCCGGAAGGTCGCGTTCGTCGGCCGCTCGATGAGCAAGAACGTCACCCTCGCACGCGAGATGGGAATGATCGACATCCCCGCGGCCGGCGTGATCGACATCGAGGACGCCGTGAACCATCCGCCCGGTGAGCTGTGCGTGATCTGCACCGGCTCCCAGGGCGAGCCGATGAGCGCGCTCGCGCTCATGGCATCGTGTGAGCACCGGTACATCAAGGTCGACAAGAACGACGTCGTCGTCATCTCCGCGCACGCGATCCCGGGGAACGAGAGCAACGTCAGCCGGGTGATCGACTCGTTCTACCGGGCCGGCGCGACCGTCGTGCACGACCGCAACGCACCGGTGCACGTCTCCGGGCACGCGTCCCAGGAGGAGCTGAAGTTCATGCTCAACCTGGTCAGCCCCGAGTGGTTCGTGCCGGTGCACGGCGAGTTCCGGCACATGGTGCACCATGCCGAGCTGGCCGAGGCGTCCGGGATCCCGCCCGGCCACGTGATCGTCTGCGAGGACGGCGACGCGGTCACCCTCACCGACGACGGCATCACCGCGGAGCTCGATGCGGTGCCGTCGGGCTACACCTACGTCGACGGCATCGTCGGCGACATCGGCCAGGGAGTGCTGCGCGACCGGCGTCAACTCGCGGAGGAGGGCGTCGTCGTGGTGTTCGTGACCGTCGAGCAACGGACGGGCACGATCGTGACCGGTCCCGAGATCGTCACCAAGGGCTGGGTCCACGCCACCGAGGCCGAGTCGCTCCTCGTGGAGGCGCGCGAAGCCGTGCGCGCGGCGGTCGAGGGCGCCGCCGCCGGCGGCTCGACCGACTTCGAGACCGTCCGGCGCCAGGCCCGCCGCGCGCTCGGAAAGTTCATCAGCGAGCGGACCAAGCGCCGGCCGGCGGTCATCCCCGTCGTGCTCGAGGTCTGACCGGGGAGGGGCGCGGTCATGATCCGGGACTGGTCGAACTTCATCGTGGGCCGGGCGGCGGTCGTCACCGGCAGCGGTGGTGGGATCGGGCGCGCGATCGGGATCCAGATGGCTCGCGCCGGCGCCCACGTGTGGGTCAACGACCTCTACGAGGACCGCGCCGGTCGCGGTCGCCGGGGAGATCCGGTCCGAGGGCCTGTCGGCCGCGCCGGTCGTCGCCGACGTGTGCGATCCCGAGCAGGTGGAGCGGATGGTCGGCGAGACCGGCCCCGTCGACATCGTGGTGAACAACGCCGGCATCCCGCCGGAGGGCTTCAGCGTGAAGTCCTTCGCCGAGACCGGCCCCGAGGACTGGGACCCGGTGCTGCGGCTGAACCTCGCGGCGGTGCTGCACGTGACCCGCGCCTACCTGCCGGGCATGATCGAACGGCAGTGGGGGCGCATCCTGACGATCGCGTCGGACGCCGGACGCAGGGGTGAGCGCAAGCAGGCGGTGTACGGCGCCGCGAAGGCCGCGGCGATGGGCTTCTCGCGGGGCTGGCGGCGGAGGTCGGACGTGACGGCGTGACCGTCAACTGCATCGCGCTCGGCACGATGAACCACGGCCAGCTGGCGGCGGCGATCGTCGACCACCCCGAGCTCGAGGCGAAGCTGGCCCGGAACTACCCCGTCGGCAGGATCGGCCGCGTCGACGACCCCGCGCCGCTGGCGGTGCTGCTCTGCAGCGACGCCGCCGAGTGGATCACCGGCCAGGTCTATCCCGTCGACGGCGGCTACGCCTCGGCGCTCTGATGGCCGAGCTTCCGACCGGCTATCAGCTGCGGGCGCCGACCACCCACGACGCCGAGATCGTGGCGGCGGTGGTCACCGCGCACGACATCGCCGACTTCGGCGAGCCGGATTTCACCCAGCAGGACCTGCTCGACGACTGGATGCGGCCGCGGTTCTCGCTCGAGTCCGACGCCTGGGTCATGGTGGGTCCGACCGGGCGGATCATCGGGTACGCGTACGTGTGGGAGGCCGAGCCCGACGTCGAGTTCGAGGCGGACGCGCTACGTGGTGCCCGAGTACGCGGGACGTGGGCTCGGCGGTCACCTGGTCGACCTGATCGAGCAGCGGGCTCGCTCGTGCGCGCGGGCGCTCGATGTCCGTCGGGGTGTTCGCGTCGAGCGCGAACCGGGCAAGCGCGCCTGCTGGAGCGGCGCGGGTTCGCGTACGTGCGGTCGGTCCTGCGCATGCGCGTGGACCTCAGCCGCCAGCCGGTCGACGAGGTCGAGCTGGCCGAGGGGGTGGCGATCGGCCCGTTCGACCCCGCCGACGACGAGCAGGTCCGTGCGGTGTGGCTCGACGCGTTCTCCGCGCACGGCCGCTTCTCCCCGCGGCGGATGGAGGAGTGGCTGGAGAGCCGGTTCGGCCATCCGGCGTTCGATCCGTCGCTCTGGCGGGTGGCCAAGAAGGGCGACGAGGTGCTCGGCGCGGTGATCGTGTTCGACGTCGGGGCGACCGGGTACACGTCGACCGTCGCCATCAAGTCGAGCGCCCGCGGGCAGCGCATCGGCCCGGCGCTGTTGCGGCGCCGCGTTCGGCGCGTTCCGCGACCGCGGTCAGATGCGGGTCCTGGTGTCGCTCGACGCCGACGCCGAACCGGCCCTCCAGGCCCTCTACGAGGCGGCCGGGATGCGCGTCCACGAGCGCCACGACCTCTTCACCAAGCCCCTCGCCTGACCCCCACCCCACGCATTGCGCGCCCAAAACGAGGGGTACAGACCCCGTTTTGCGCGCCCAAAACGAAGTTCTACTCCCCGATTTGCGCGCCCAAAACGGGGTGGGTGGGGGAGAAGTATCCCGATGTGGTGGATGTTGTCAGTGTTACCGTGAGTCCGTGGCCACCACGAAGTCGTCCCGTCGCGCCCCGGCCCGCAAGCGAGCCCCGGCCAAGCGCAAGCCGCCGAGCAAGCCGCCCCGGAAGGCGGCCGGTCGGCCCCAGGCCTCCCGGGTGCGCGAGGCCGCCCGCACCCAACTCCGTGGTCACGGCACCGACGCCCTGGCGCTCGCCGTGCTCGTGGTCGGGCTCCTGACCGGGCTCGCGCTCGCCACCGACCTGACCGGGCCCGTCGGCGCCGCTCTCGCCGACGGCATCACCGCGCTGCTGGGCAACGGCGCCTTCCTGATCCCGACCTCCCTCGTCGCGGTCGCGGTGCTCCTGCTGTGGCGCCGACCCGAGGACGAGTCCCCCGCCGCCCCGTTGCGGGTGGGCCTCGGTGTCGGTCTGGTGGTGCTCGCCGCGGCCGGCCTGCTCCACGTCCTGGGCGGCGCGCCCCGGATCGGAGGACCCGTCGACGGGCTGCGCGACGCCGGCGGGTATCTCGGCGCCGGCATCGGCGCCCCGCTCGCCGCCGGTCTCGGCACCGTCGGCGCGTCGGTCGTGCTCGTCGGCGTCCTCCTCTTCGGCGCGCTGCTCGCGCCCGGGACGTCGATCCGCACGGTCGTGGCCGGGCTGACGGTCGTGCTGGCCAGACTCCGCGACGTCGTCGTCGACGGCCTCGATCTGCGCCACGACGGCCCCGAGCCCGATGGCGACGCGCCGGCCGAGACGGACCGCCGACCCCTGCCCTCGCGTCGGGCGACCATGGAGTCGGTCGCGACCCCGGCCGGCATCGCCGACGCCGAGCCGGCCGAGGCCGACCCGCTCGAGCCCGAGGACGACGAGCCGATCGCGGCCGAGGTCATCGAGCTCGACGAGGTCGAGCAGTACGACACCGATGTCGACGGCGAGGAGGTCACGCCGACCGAGATCGCGGTGCGCGAGGGCGCCAAGGGGCAGATGGCGATCGATCTCACCGCCTACGGCCACGGCGACTGGACGCTCCCGCCGCGCGACCTGCTCAAGCGCAGCAACGCCAAGGCCGTCGACGAGCGCCTGGTCGAGCAGGGCGGCGAGGTGCTGCAGTCGACGCTCAAGGACTTCGGCGTCGACGCCCGGCTGATCGGCATGACCGTCGGGCCGACGGTCACCCGCTACGAGCTCGAGCTCGCGCCGGGCGTGAAGGTCAACCGGGTCACGGGCCTGAGCCACGACATCGCGTACGCGATGGCGAGCCCGGACGTGCGCATCCTGGCCCCCATCCCCGGGCGCAGCGCGATCGGCGTGGAGGTGCCGAACAAGCAGCGCCAGCTCGTGACGCTCGGCGACATCCTCACGTCGCCCGAAGCGGCGCAGGCCACGCACCCGCTCGAGTGCGGGCTCGGCCGCGACATCGCGGGCCGCTCGCACATGCTCAACCTCGCGACGATGCCGCACCTGCTCATCGCCGGCCAGACCGGTGCCGGGAAGTCGAGCTGCATCAACAGCCTGATCACGTCGATCCTGATGCGCTGCACGCCCGAGCAGGTGCGCATGATCCTCGTCGACCCGAAACGGGTGGAGCTCGGCCAGTACAACGGACTGCCCCATCTCCTCACCGAGGTCGTCACCAACCCCAAGAAGGCGGCGAACGCCCTCGAGTGGGCGGTGCGCGAGATGGACATGCGCTACGACCTCCTCGCCGAGGTCGGCGTGCGTGACATCTCCGGGTACAACGCGATGTTCGACCGCGGCGACCTGCCGACGGCCGAGAACCCCGATCCGCACGGTGGTCGGAGCTACGAGCGCCTGCCGTTCATCCTCATCGTGGTCGACGAGCTGAACGACCTGATGATGGTCGCGGCACGCGACGTGGAGGCGAGCGTCTGTCGCATCGCGCAGATGGCCCGCGCCGTCGGGATCCATCTCGTCATCGCCACCCAGCGCCCGTCGGTCGACGTCATCACCGGGGTGATCAAGGCCAACGTGCCGAGCCGCCTCGCGTTCTCGGTGAGCACGCTCGCGGACTCGCGGGTGATCCTCGACCAGCCCGGCGCGGAGAAGCTGATCGGCCACGGCGACATGCTGCTGATGTCGGCGTCGTCGTCGCGCGCCCAGCGGATCCAGGGCTCGTGGGTCGACGAGGAGTGCGTGCGCAAGGCGGTCGCCCACTGGCGCCGTCAGGTGCAGGCGCCCCAGTACATCGAAGGGCTCCAGGGCGACACGTCCGGCGGTGGCGGCGGCGGACGCGGCGGTGGCGACGACGATGACGACGACCTGCTCGCCGAGGCGATGGAGCTGGTCGTGCGCAGTGGCCTGGGGTCGACCTCCATGCTCCAGCGCAAGCTGCGCGTCGGCTTCGCCCGCGCCGGCCGGCTCATGGACCTGCTCGAGCAGAAGGGCGTGGTCGGCCCGAGCGAGGGCTCGAAGGCCCGGGCGGTCCTCATGACCGTCGACGAGTTCGAGGCCATGCACGTCGAGGCGTAGCCCGGAGGTCCCGTCGGCTCCTCGACCCGTGTCGGGCGAGGGAGATGCGATGACGACCGTGCCGGAGCGACCGAGCACCGCCCCTCTCGCGTCCGCGGACGACACTTGGTTGCACTTGTCGGGGCGTGGACCCCGATAACGGTTCCCAAGTGGGTTCTCGGAGCCGGAGCTCCGACCCGGACGACGACGACCACGCCCGAACGCGTCGAGGAGGTGCCGACGTCGTTGTCGACACCCCCTCGTCCGGTTCGCTGATCCTCGAGGAGCGACGAGCTCTGCGAGTGCGACCAGAGCTACGCGGCGCGGTGGAGCCGGGCGTGGTCGCCGAGCGTCTCGTCCCGCGTCGCGTGGTCGTGGGTCAGGTAGCCGAAGACGGCCCGCCAGGCGACGGTGATGCCGGCGACGGCGAACCCGGTGATCCACACGCCGAGCGTGCGGTCGTCGATCGAGGCGTTCCAGCCCTCGAACATCGAGTAGTCGAGGGCGAGCACGCCCGCGAGCGCGATCACGAACGTGAGCAGCGACCGCAGGGGCGCAACGGCCGTCACCGTCTCGCAGAGGAAGTCGACGAGCTTCACCGTCGCGAGCCCCAGGAGGGCGACGATTGCGAATGTGTACATGGTGGTACCTCCTGCACCGCCTCGTGGCGGCGATGCGGGGTCTTCGACCGTGGCACGGCGCGCGGGGTTACACGCCCGACGCGGCGTACACGGCCCGCAGGAGGTTTCGAGGCCGCTTGTCCTCGGCGAGACCGACCAGCATGCGGTTCATCACGTACCCGAACCCGATGCGGTGCTCCGGATCGGCGAGGCCGAGCGATCCGCCGGCGCCCGAGTGCCCGAACGCGCGTGGCGAGGCCGCGCTGGAGGTCGCGTCTCCGAGCGCGTAGCCGAGGCCGTAGCGCATCGGCGCGCCGATGACGAGGTCGGTGCCCTCGACCTGGGTGACCGTCGCCCGAGCGACCGTCGCGTCGGTGAGCACGCGGTGGCCGTCGACCGGTCCTACGAGCGCCGCGTACATGCGAGCGACCGCGTGTGCGGACGCGATGCCGTTCGACGACGGCAGCTCGCACTCGTGCAGCGCGCGTGTGTTCCACATGTCGTCGTAGTGGAAGTGACCCGAAGGCCCGGTGAGGGCGTCGCCGAGCATCGTGCCCGGTGCCATGACCGCGTCCATCAGCGCCCGTACCTCGGGGTCGTCCGACGTCTCGGGCGGGACGACCCGCGCGACGCGCGGCTCGATCGCCTCGGGCAGACCGATCCACCAGTCGAGACCGAGCGGGGTGGCGACGTCGGTCGCGAACAGCTGCCCGATCGTGGTCCCGGTGATCCGGCGGACGACCTCGCCCACGATCCACCCGTAGGTGCGCATGTGGTAGCCGACCGCGGTGCCCGGCTCCCAGCGTGGCGTCTGCCGAGCGAGCTGCTCCACGACGGGCGCCCACGCGAGCGACTCCTCGAGCGTGAAGTCGCCCTCGACCACGGGGAGCCCGGCCGAGTGCGAGAGCGCGTGGCGGACGAGCACGTCGTCCTTCCCGCCCGCCGCGAACTCGGGCCAGTACGACGCGATCGGTGCGTCGGGATCGAGCTCGCCGCGTTCGACGAGCAGGTTCGCCACCGTCGCGGTCGCGCCCTTGGTCGTGGAGAACACGACCGCGACCGTGTCGTGGTCCCACCTCCGGCCGGTCTGCGGGTCCGCGACGCCGCCCACGAGGTCCACCACGGGCGTGCCGTCGAGGTAGACGGTGCAGGCCGCGCCGACCTCGCCGTGACGGAAGTTGGTCCGGAACGCGTCGGCGACGGGCTCCCATCCGGGGGCGACGAGGCCGTCGATGTCGGTCATGGGCCGGAGTGTAGGAACCCCCGCCGGTAGGATCCTGGCGTGGTCGAACGCTTCTACGTCGAGACGCTCGGCTGCCCGAAGAACGCGGTGGACTCCGACAAGGTGGTCGCCAGCCTGCTGGCCGACGGGCTGGTCCCGACGGACCGTCCCGACGACGCCGATCTCGTCGTGGTCAACACCTGCGCCTTCATCGACGCGGCCCGCCAGGAGTCGATCGAGGTCGCCCTCGGGCTCGCCGAGGTCAAGCGGCCGGGAGCTCGGCTCGTGGTGACCGGTTGCATGGCCGAGCGCTACGGCGACGAGCTGGCCACCGCGCTGCCCGAGGCCGATGCAGTCGTGGGCTTCGAGGGCGAGGGCCGGATCGCGGAGGTCGTGCTCCGCGGGCGCAAGCCGTCGGGCGTCCGGGACCTCCTCGAGCTCCCACGCCCCGCGCCCCGCGCGCCGTGGGCCTACGTGAAGGTCGCCGAGGGTTGCGACCGCGCCTGCCGCGTTCTGCGCGATCCCGAGCTTCCGGGGGGCGCAACGCTCCCGGACGCCGGAGTCCATCGAGACCGAGGTCGCTTCCCTCGTCGCCGGTGGGGTCGCCGAGATCGTGCTCGTGGCCCAGGACCTCGCCTGGTACGGGCGCGACGTCGGCGAGCCCGGCTCGCTCGCGCCGCTGCTCCACCGTCTGGATCGCCTCGCGGTGGATGGCCTCCAGCGCGTGCGCCTGCTGTACCTCTACCCGAGCGAGGTGAAGGACCCGCTCGTCGCGTCGATGCTCGAGCTGCCGACGGTGGTCCCGTACTTCGACCTGTCGCTCCAGCATGCCGCGCCTGGTCTCCTCCGGCGGATGAAGCGGTGGGGGAGCGGCGACCGCTTCCTGGCCGCGATCGAAGGCATCCGGGTGCAGGAGCCCACGGCCGCGTTCCGGTCGTCGTTCATCGTGGGCTTCCCCGGTGAGAGCGAGGACGACCACGACGAGCTGCTCGGCTTCCTCCGCGCCGCGCGCCTCGACTGGGCCGGGTTCTTCCCGTTCTCGGTGGAGGACGGCACGGCCGCCGCGTCGCTCGACGGTCACCTCGACGCCGGTCTCGTGGCCGAGCGGTTGCGGGAGTGCACCGCGGTGCAGGAGCCGATCACCGACGAGGCGCGGGACGCGCTGATCGGCGAGACGGTCGCGGTGCTCGTCGACGAGCGCCACCCCGACGGCGGGATCGTCGGCCGGACCCACCGTGAGGCCCCCGAGATCGACGGTGTGGTCCGCGTCGCGGACGCCGAGGCGCGCCCCGGCGCGGTCGTCCCCGCCCGCGTGACGGGCGCGGTCGGTCCCGATCTCGACGCCGAACCGCTGCACCAGCCGGTGGCCGCACGATGAATCCGCCGCTGGGGCAGTCGGTCAAGCGGTTCGGGCCGGGCGCCCTCGCGACGCCGGCGAACTTCATCACGCTCGGCCGGCTCCTCTTCGCGATCCCGACCCTCGTGCTCATCCAGCGAGACGGCGAGTCCTGGCTCACCTGGGGACTCTGGACGGTGCTCTGCGTCTCGGACGGCATCGACGGCTGGCTCGCCCGTCGCGACGGCACGACGCGCTCGGGGGCGTTCCTCGACCCGATCGCCGACAAGGTCCTCACGCTCGGCGGCTTCATCGCGCTCGTCTGGCGCGGCGACGTGTGGTGGGTGCCGGTCGCGATCATGGCCACGCGCGAGGTGTGGATCTCCACCTACCGCGTCGTCGCCGGGAAGCGGGGCATCTCCCTCCCCGCGGTGCGGCTCGGCAAGCTCAAGGCGTTCACCCAGATGCTCGCGGTCGCCGGCTACGTGTTCCCGCCGACCGCCGACGTGGACTGGCTCGTCGTGTCGGTGACGTGGCTCGCGGTCGTGCTCACCGTCGTCTCGGGCGTCGACATCGTGCGCCGCGGCTACCACCAGGAAGCGGCAGCGGCCTGATGGAGCACACGGGCCACGCGATCACCGAGCCCGCAGCGTGAGCGGAGGGCGCCGAGGGGTGTCCCGAGGCGAGCGGAGAGGCCATCAGGATGAGGTGTGACGTCCTCGCGATCGGGACCGAGCTGCTGCTCGGCCAGATCGTCGACACCAACTCCAGCTGGATCGGCGAGCAGCTCGCCATGGTGGGCATCGACACCATGGAGCACCGCAAGGTGGGCGACAACCTGCCCCGGATGATCGCCGCGCTGAGCGAGATGCTCGGCAAGGCCGACGCCGTCGTCGTGTGCGGCGGGCTGGGCCCGACCCAGGACGACGTCACGCGCGAGGCGATCGCCGCGGTGATGGGGGTGGAGCTCGAGCGGCGCGAGGAGCTCGTCGAGCAGATCCGCGCGCGCTTCGGCTCCCGCCACCGCGACATGCCGCTGAACAACCTGCGCCAGGCGGACGTCCCCGTCGGTGCCGACGCCATCCCGAACCCGATCGGCACCGCTCCCGGGGTCCGGGCCGAGATCGACGGCAAGGTCGTCTACGCCGTGCCGGGCGTGCCCTACGAGATGCAGCGCATGATCAACGAGGACGTCATCCCCGACCTGCTCGAACGGGCCGGCGAGTCCGCCGTGATCGTGAGCCGCTCGTTGAAGACCTGGGGCCAGTCCGAGTCGGGGCTCGCGGAGATGATCGCCCACCGGGTCGACGTGCAGACCAACCCGACCATCGCCTTCCTCGCGCGTGGCATCGAGGGGCTCGTGGTGCGTCTGACCGCGAAGGCCGGTTCGGAGGAGGACGCCCGCTCGCTCATCGAGACGGAGGAGGCCGAGCTCCGCGCGATCCTCGGTGCGCTCGTGTTCGGCACCGACGACGAGACGATCGAGCACGCGGCACTGCACGCGCTCGAGGCGAAGGGCTGGACGTTGGGCGTGGCCGAGTCGCTCACCGCCGGGCTGATCAGCTCGCGCATCGGCGCCGTGCCCGGCGCGTCGAGGACGTTCCGCGGTGCGGTCGTCTCCTACGCCACCGACGTCAAGCGTGACGTCCTCGATGTCGGCGCCGACCTCGTCGTGAGCGAGCAGGCCGCGATCGAGATGGCCGTCGGCGCGCAGAGGGTGCTCGGCGCGGACGTCGGGATCTCGGCCACCGGCGTCGCCGGTCCCGACGAGCAGGACGGCCAACCGGTGGGCACCGTGTGGTTCGCGATCGCGTTGCCCGACCGGGAGCCCGAGGCGTTCACGGTCCGGCTCCCGGGCGACCGCGAGCGCGTGCGGCAGTTCTCGGCCATCACGCTGCTGAACACGCTCCGCCAGCGGCTCGAGTCGCTCTGATGGGCGCGCTCCGGCGCGCGTTCCTCGCCGCGGTCCCGCCGCCGTCCGTCCTCGACTCGATCGAGACGCTCCTGCAGGACGCGTCGCGATCGGGCTTCAAGTGGGCGCGACGCGACCAGTGGCACGTGACCGTCCAGTACTTCGGCCGGGTGGCCGACGCCGACGCGCTGGTCGGCGCGCTCGCCGGCGCGGTCGCGAGCGTGCCCTCGGCGGCGCTGCGGCTCCAGGGGGCTGGTGGGTTCCCCTCGGCCCGGCGGGCGTCGGTGTACTGGCTGGGCGTGGCCGACCCCGAGCCGATCGCCGCCGTCCACGAGGCGGTGATGGACGCCGCCGGGCGCTTCGTGCGCCCGCGTGACGTCGTGAGCTACCGGCCCCACCTCACGCTGGCGCGGATGTCGTCGCCCAGGAACGTGACCGCGGAGGCGGAGGCGCTCGCGGGTGTGGCGATCGGCCCACCGTTCGTGGTGGAGGAGATCGTGCTCATGGAGAGCGAGACCCGCCGCACCGGTGCCGTGTACCACCCCGTCGCCCGGCTGCCGCTCGCCTGAGCGCGGCGCTCCAGATCCGGGCGAGCCGGGTCGAGAATGGTGGGATGGAGCGGGACCGTGAGTTCGACGACGTCCTCGCCGCGGCGCAGCGCAGCGAGGACTGGGCCGTCACGCTCATCTACCGGGAGCTGCACCCGCCCCTCGCCCGCTACCTCGGCGCGCAGGAGCCGCGTGCCGCCGAGGATCTCGAGGCCGAGGTGTGGCTCGCCTTCGCGCAGCGCGTCCACACCTTCGAGGGTGACGCCGACGCGCTGCGAGCGTGGCTCTTCGTGATCGCGCGCCACCGCCTGGCGGACCACCGGCGGACGGGCGCCCGGCGCCGGACGGATCCCTCGCCGCTCGCGGAGACCGACCGGCCCGACGCCGAGGAGACCGAGACGTTGGTGCTCGACGGCATCGCCGGGGAGGAGGCGGCCGCGTTCGTGGTCCGGTCGTTGTCCGAGGACCAGGCCGACGTCGTGCTGCTGCGCGTCGTCGCCGGGCTCGACGTCGAGACCGTCGCCGGGATGCTCGGGAAGCGACCGGGGACCGTCCGGGTCCTGCAACACCGGGCGCTCCGCCGCCTCGAGCGGCTGCTCACCGGCAAGCGTGTAACGCGATGACCCCCGCGGACGATCTCCGGGGTGACATGGCCTTCTCCTCGTCCTCCGACCGCGCCGAGCGGCTGATCTCGGGTGCCGACGCACCCGAGGATCTCGCCGACGGTCCGTCGCGGGTCGCGAGGCTGCTCGGCGCGCTCCGGACGCCAACGACGTCGGACGGTGCGCGCGAGCAGGAGGCCGTGACGGCGATCACCTCGGCGATCGCCGCGTCGCCCACCCGCCTCTCGTCCCGGAGCCCTTCCATGCCCGCACGCCGTCGTACCGTCCAGGCCACGCTCGCGGCAGCCGCCGCCACCCTCCTCGCCGCCACCGGTGCGGCCGCGGCCACCGGCTCGCTGCCCGACGCCGCGCAGAGCGCCGTGTCGCGTGCCCTGTCGCACGTGAGCGTCGACGTCCCGAACCCCGATCACCCCACTCCGGGCGCGGCCGAGGCCGGGGACCAGGCGGCATCGCCGGTGGGTCCGGACGCCACCGGCCCCGCGAAGCACGGTCTGTGCACGGCATGGGCCGCCCGGAACCGGACCGACGGCGATCGGGGGCACAGCGGCGACTCCGTGGCGTTCTCGAACCTGCGGCAGGCGGCCCAGGACCAGGACATGCTCGTGAGGGACTACTGCGCCGACGAGATCGGTGACGGCGCGACGACGACCACGACCACGAGCGAGCCCGCGGCGGCACCCGACTCGGCCGACGAGCCGGGCCGGAGCGGCGCGGACCACGGGAAGTCGGGTCAGGACCACGGACCGGTCGCCGACGATCCCGCCGGCGAGCAGCCGGACACGTCGACCACGACCGGGGCCGAGGCACCGGGGACCGAGGGCAGCGGCCACGGTGCTCCGGGATCGTCGTCGGGTCACGGGAAGGGCTCGCCGGACCAGCCCTGATCGGCCTCCGGCGCCGGTAGCTCCGACCCGGGGTGCTTGATCCGAACGGGTGTTCGGTCTAGGGTGCCCACATCGATGGAACTCCACCGATGTGCTCAGCGATGTGCTCAGCGATGTGGTGCCGGTCGCCCCGGCGAGGTGGGGGGCACGGTCCCCGGACCCGGTCCGGGAAGCGTGGTCACACCCCCGTCGTACGGTGCCCCCGGTGACGGACGAGCTTCCCCCAGACCGGTACGTCGATGAACGAACAGGACAAGGAGTCGGTACGGATGGATCGTGACAAGTCGCTCGACATGGCGCTCGGCCAGATCGAGAAGCAGTTCGGCAAGGGCGCCATCATGCGTCTCGGCGAGCGTGGCCACGTCGGGGTCGAGGCGATCCCCACCGGCGCCCTCGCCCTGGACATGGCGCTCGGCATCGGCGGGCTGCCCCGGGGCCGGATCGTCGAGATCTTCGGTCCGGAGTCCTCCGGGAAGTCCACGCTCGCGATGCACGTGGTCGCCGAGGCCCAGCGCAACGGTGGCGTCTGTGCCTACATCGACGCCGAGCACGCGATGGACCCGGTCTACGCGTCCGCCATCGGCGTGAACGTGGACGACCTGCTCATCTCCCAGCCGGACACGGGGGAGCAGGCGCTCGAGATCGCCGACATGCTGATCCGCTCGGGTGCGCTCGACGTGCTCGTCATCGACTCGGTGGCCGCACTCGTGCCCCGCGCCGAGATCGAGGGCGAGATGGGCGACACCCACGTCGGTCTCCAGGCCCGGTTGATGAGCCAGGCGCTGCGCAAGATCACCGGCAACCTGAACAAGAGCCGCACGATCGCCGTCTTCATCAACCAGCTGCGGGAGAAGATCGGTGTGATGTTCGGCTCGCCCGAGACCACCCCCGGTGGCCGGGCGCTGAAGTTCTACTCGTCGGTCCGGCTCGACATCCGCCGCATCGAGTCCCTGAAGGACGGTGCCGAGATCGTCGGCAACCGGGCCAGGGTGAAGGTGGTCAAGAACAAGGTCGCGCCACCGTTCAAGCAGGCCGAGTTCGACATCATGTACGGCAAGGGCATCAGCCGTGAGGGATCGCTGCTCGACATCGGCGTGGACCTCGGCATCGTGAAGAAGTCCGGTGCGTGGTTCACCTACGAGGGCGAGCAGCTCGGCCAGGGCCGCGAGAACGCGAAGACCTTCCTGTCCGAGAACCTGGACATGATGGTCGAGATCAGCGAGCGGGTCCGCAAGGAGAGCGGGATCGACGACGAGGACGAGGACCTCGGCGATCTGGACGATCCCATCGACCTGTCGGTCGCGTCCGAGCAGGAGTCCGAGGACGCCAACTCGGAATAGCCGTCGCACCCCGAGCACACGAAGGGTCGGAGCCGCGCCACGAGCCGTCTCCGGCCCTTTGCTCGTGGAGGAGGGCTCCGGCCCGGACCGCGTGGGGCTCAGAACGCGAGGAGGCCGCGCACGGCCGCGAGCAGACCCGCGACCGCGGCGACGCCGAGCACGATCGGTCGGAGCGTCGCCGAGTCGAGGCGGCGGGCCATCGGGCCGGAGAGCGCGAGGCCGACGAGCATCGGCGCGAGGAAGATCGCGGTCAGCTCGAGCTGATCACCCGACAGCTCGCCGCGGAGGGCGAGCGCGGTGCCGGTGACGGTCGCCCCGATGAGGAACGACGTCGCGAGCGTCGCGCGGAAGGTGTGGGGCGGGGAGTGCTGGTAGAGCAACGCGAGCGGCGGGCCGCCGATGCTCGCGGTGGTGTCGGTCATCCCCGAGACCACGCCCGCGCCGAAGCTCGTCCGGCGGTTGATCGGCAGGCCGGGGTGGATCACGCTGAGCACCACTCCGAGGATGATCGCGAGCCCGATCGCGAACGCGAGCTGCGCGTCGGGGAGCACGGTGAGCACGATCAGCCCGACCACCGTGCCGGGGAACCGGCCCACCACGATCCAGCGGACGCCGAGCCAGTCGATCGCGTGGTGCTCGCGGAGCAGCATCGTGAGGGTCATCGGCATGCTGAGGAGCACCATCGATCCCGGCACCGATCCGGGGACGAGCACCGCGAGGATCGGCACCACGACCAGGTTCATGCCGTAGCCGATGACCCCCTGGACCAGGCCGCCGAGCAGCACGACGACCATGGCGACCGCGAGCTCCCAGGCCCCGGCGTGGAGCGGCATCTCAGCGGGCGCGCGCGGCGAGCGCGCCGGGGGGTGAGGCCGGCATCCGGCGGATCCTATTGGCGCCCGTACAATCAGCGGTCGTGACCCGCCGCTTCTACGTGCGCACCTTCGGGTGCCAGATGAACGAGCACGATTCCGAGCGGATCGCCGGCCTCCTCGCGGCCGAGGGCATGGAGGCGACCGACGATCTCGAATCGGCCGACGTCGTCGTCCTCAACACCTGCTGCATCCGCGAGAACGCCGACAACAAGCTCTACGGGACGCTCGGGCACCTCAAGCCCCTGAAGGACGCCCGCCCGGACCTGCAGATCGCGGTCGGTGGGTGCCTGGCCCAGAAGGACCGGGATCTCATCGTCGAGCGGGCCGGTCACGTGGACGTCGTGTTCGGGACCCACAACCTGGCGCACGCCCCGGCGCTCCTCAGCGAGGCCGGCCGCACCGGGGTCCCCGTCGTCGAGATCCTCGACGAGCACGATGCCTACCCGTCGGCCCTGCCCGCCCGGCGGGAGGTCGACCACCGCGCCTGGGTCACGATCCAGATCGGCTGCGACAACAGCTGCGCGTTCTGCATCGTGCCCGCGGTGCGCGGGTCAGAGGTCAGCCGGCGCACGGGCGACATCGTCGCCGAGGTCACCGAGCTCGCCCGCGACGGCGTCTCCGAGCTGACCCTGCTCGGCCAGAACGTGAACTCCTACGGCCGCGACCTCGGTGCCGGCCAGTGGAGCCCGCAGTTCGCCGACCTGCTGCGCGCGGTCGACGCGGTCGAGGGCATCCGGCGGGTCCGCTACACCTCGCCGCACCCGAAGGACCTGCGGGCCGAGACCGTGGTCGCGATGGCCGAGTGCGACAGCGTCTGTGAGCACCTCCACCTCCCGGTGCAGTCCGGATCCGACCGCACCCTCGCCCGCATGCGGCGGGGCTACACCGCCGAGCGCTACCTCGAGAAGCTCGCGATGGCGCGCGCCGGGCTCGACGACCTCGCGGTGACGACCGACATCATCGTCGGGTTCCCGGGCGAGACCGAGGAGGACTTCGCGGCCACACTCGCGCTCGTGGACGCCGCCCGGTACGACGCGGCCTACACGTTCGTCTTCTCCCCCCGACCGGGCACGACCGCGGCCGAGATGACCGGGGACTTCGTGGCCGAGGCCGTCGCCCGGTCGCGGATGGAACGGCTGACCAGGCTCGTCGAGGAGCACGCGTTGCGGCGCCACGAGGCGCGCGTCGGCCGGATCGAGGAGGTGCTCGTCGAAGGACCGTCGAAGAAGGACCGGACCGTCGCCGCGGGCCGGACCCGGCAGAACAAGCTCGTCCACTTCGACGGTGAGCTCGCGCCGGGCACGCTCGCGCGGGTCGAGATCACCCGCGGCGCGCCGCACTGGCTGCGGGGCGACCTGCTCGAGGTGCTCGACGGCCCGCGCCCGGCGCGCACCCGGATCCCGGTCACGGCGGGCTGAGCCGCGGTCGTCCACCTCGCGCTCGTCGGGCCGACCGCCTCGGGGAAGTCGGCGCTCGCGCTCACCGCCGCCGAGGCGCTCGGCGATGTCGAGATCGTCTCGATGGACTCGATGCAGGTCTACCGGGGCATGGACATCGGCACCGCCAAGGCGACGATGGCGGAGCGGGACCGGGTGGCCCATCACCTCGTCGACGTGGCCGATCCGGCGGAGGACTACTCCGTGGTCCGCTTCCAGCACGAGGCGCGGGCGGCGATCGCCGACGTCGAGGCACGCGGGCGTCGGGCCCTCCTCGTCGGCGGGACCGGGCTGTACCTCCAGGCCGTGATCGACGACCTGACCTTTCCCGGTGAGGACCGCGAGCTGCGGGCCGCGCTCACCGAGCGCGCGCGAGCGGCCCCGCGGAGCTCGCGGACATGTACGCGGAGCTCGGCGTCCGCGATCCGGTCGCGGCCGCGCGGATCGAGCCGGGCAACCGCCGGCGCATCGTGCGGGCGCTCGAGGTGATCGAGCTGACGGGACGCCCGTTCTCCAGCTTCGGTGCCGGCATCGGTGCCGACCACGCGCCCGTGGTCCCGGTCCGGCTCGCGGGCCTCGCGGTCGACGCCGAGGAGACCTCGCGCCGCATCGAGGCGCGCGTGGCGGCCATGGCCGCCGCCGGGCTGCTCGACGAGGTGCTCGCGCTGCGGACCCGACCGTGGTCGCGCACGGCCCGCCAGGCGATCGGGTACAAGGAGGTCCTGGAGTTCCTCGACGGCGGCCTCGCGACCTTCGCCGACGCGTGCGTGGCGATCGCCCGGCGCAGCCGCACCTTCGCCCGCCGCCAGCGGGCCTGGTTCCGCCGGGACGGGCGGATCCGCTGGTTCGACGCCACCGCCAAATCGACGTCGACGGCGGCGGAGGTCATGGCATGGTGGGAGAGCGCATGACCGTCCTGCACAAGCTCCACGCCACCGGCAACGACTTCCTCGTCACCACGGCACCGCTGACCGGTGCCGACGCCCTCGCGCTCTGCGACCGGTGGACCGGTGTCGGTGCCGACGGCCTGATCGTGCTGGACCCCGGGGTCGGCGGCGCCGATGCGACGATGACCCTGTTCAACGCCGACGGGTCGCTCGCGGAGATGAGCGGCAACGGCGCGCGATGCCTCGCGTGGGTCGCGCGCGAGGAGGGCATGGGCGCTCCCGACCGGCTCGTCGTCGACACCGGCGGCGGCCGGCGGGTCCTCGACGTCACGACCGACACCGGCGGCCACGTGGTGCACGCGGTCTGCGACATGGGTGCGGTCACGTTCGAACCTGACCGGATCCCGGTCGCGGGCGAGAGCGCGTTCGACCTGCCCGCCGCCGCGCCCGGGTTCAGTGCGACGGGCGACGCGGCCGGCATGGGCAACCCGCACTGGGTCTTCGTCGTCCCCGATCCCGCCGCGGTGGATCTGGCCGGTGTCGGACCGGTGCTGGAGCACGACGCGCGGTTCCCCGCGGGTCAACGTCGAGGTCGTGACCGTGACCGCGCCGGACGTGCTCACCATGCGGACCTGGGAGCGTGGCGTGGGCGAGACGCGGTCGTGCGGCACCGGCGCGTGCGCGGCCGCGGCCGTCGCGCACCGGCGCGGCCTCGTGGGCACGGCCGTCACCGTGACGGTGCCGGGGGGCGACCTCGCGGTCACGCTCGGCGACACCGTCCGGCTGGGTGGCCCGGTGCGGCACGTCTTCACCGTGGATCTCGACATCGAAGGGCTGCGCCGCGTGAGTCAGCGGCACCTCGCTCGTGGCCGCCGGCGGCTCACCGCGACCGAGACCGATCTCGGTGTCGTCCGCCAGCGGGCCCTCCTCGTCGGAACCGGATTCGGGCTCCGCACCGCGGAGGCCGCGGAGGCGAGCCTCGAGGAGCTCGCGCGCCTCGCCGACACCGCGGGCGCCGAGCCCCTCGCGGTCGAGCTGCAGCGGCGCGACACGCCCGACCCCGCCCTCTACGTCGGCAAGGGCAAGGCCGAGGAGCTGCGACTGCTCGCGGAGGCCCTCGACGTGGACGTCGTGATCTTCGACGACGAGCTGACCCCGGCCCAGCAGCGCAACCTCGAGAAGCTCTTCGGGCGTGACGTCGTCGACCGCGTCGCGCTGATCCTCGACATCTTCGCCCAGCACGCGCAGAGCCAGGAGGGCATGGTCCAGGTCGAGCTCGCGCAGCTGCGCTACCGGATGCCCCGCCTGCGCGGGCGCGGGCTCGCACTCAGCCAGCAGGGCGGTGGGATCGGGACCCGCGGTCCCGGCGAGACCCAGCTCGAGGTCGACCGCCGGCGGATCCAGCGGCGGATCACCAAGCTCGAGCGTGAGCTCGTCGGGCTGGGTCGGACCCGTGAGACCCAGCGCAAGGCCCGGCAGCGCCGCTCGCTGACCACCGTGGCGCTCGTCGGGTACACCAACGCCGGCAAGTCCACCCTGCTCAACCGGCTGACCGCGGCGTCGGCGCTGGTGGAGGACCGCCTCTTCTCGACGCTCGATCCCACCACCCGACGGCTCCGGCTCCCCGGCGGTGAGATCGTGCTGCTCTCGGACACCGTCGGCTTCGTGCGCCGGCTCCCGCACCAGCTCGTCGAGTCCTTCCGGTCCACCCTCGAGCAGGTCGCGGACGCCGACTTCCTCGTCCACCTCGTGGACGCGAGCGACCCCGAGCCCGACGAGCGCATCGAGGCGGTGCGCACGGTGCTCGCGGAGATCGAGGCGCCGGCGATCCCCGAGCTCATCGTGTTCACCAAGACCGACACGGTCGCGCCCGAGATCGTCGACGAGCTCCTCCGGGGCCACCCCGGTTCGGTCGCGGTGTCGGCCCGCAGCGGCGAGGGTGTGGAGGCGCTGCTCACGGAGCTGGGACTCCGGTTGCGCTCGCTGACCCGGATCGTCGAGCTGACGATCCCGTACGACCGCGGTGAGGTCCTTCCGGCGCTCCACCGCGAGGGCGACGTGCTCGTCACCGTGCACGAGGACACGGGCATGCGGGTGCAGGCCCGCCTCCCCGACGCGGTCGTCGGGCGTTTCGCGGAGTTGGTGACCGCGGTCGACGGCGTGCCGACGACCCGCCGGTAGTCTCCGCGCCATGCCCCAGGTCGGGTTCGTCCCCCCGCCGTACCCGCACGACCGGTTGGACGCATTCCGGCGGCTCGCCGCCGTCGTCCCCGGCGGCGTCGTCGACTGTTCGGTCGGCAGCCCGGTCGATCCGGTCCCCGAGGTCGTCCTCGCGGCGCTCCAGGCCGCGGCGGCGGGCTCGGCGGGCTACCCCTTGACCATCGGATCCGAGGCCCTCCGCCACGCGGCCTCGGGATGGATCGGCCGCCGGTTCGGCGTCGACGTGGCAGCCGACGCCGTGCTCGCCTGCGTGGGGACCAAGGAGATGGTCGCGTCCCTGCCGCGCTGGCTGCACCTGCGCACCCCCGGCCGGGACACCGTGCTGTACCCGGCGATCTCGTACCCCACCTACGCCATGGGCGCGGAGCTCGCGGGACTGCGCGCGGTGCCGGTCCCACTCGACGCGCACTGGCACCTCGACCTCGCCCGCGTGGCCGAGACCGACGCGCAGCGCGCGCTGCTGCTCTGGACCAACGAGCCGGGCAACCCGACCGCCGCCGTCGCCTCGCCCGAGCAGGTGGGCGAGACTGTCGCGTGGGCCCGCGCGCGGAGCATCACCGTCGCCGCGGACGAGTGCTACGCCGAGTTCTCGGGCGGGGACCCGACGACCGTCCTCGCCCACGGCGCCGACGGCGTCCTCGCGGTGCACTCCCTGTCGAAGCGCTCCAACATGGCGGGCTTCCGGGCCGGGTTCGTCGCCGGCGACGCCGACCTCGTCCGCTACCTCGGTGAGGTGCGCAAGCACGCGGGGCTCATGATGCCGGCACCGATCCAGGCCGCGGCGGCCGCCGCGCTCGACGACGACACCCACGTGGTGGCCCAGCGCGCTCGCTACGTCGAGCGGCGGGCGCGCCTGTCGGCCGGACTCGAGGCGCACGGCCTGGTGCACGACGGCGGACCCGCGCCCTTCTATCTCTGGCTGCGGTCCGAGGACCAGGTCGACGACGGTTGGGAGCTCGCGGCCCGCCTCGCCGAGGCCGGCACGCTCGTCGCGCCGGGCGCGCTCTACGGGCCCGCGGGCGCCGACCACGTGCGGCTGGCGCTGACCCAGCCCGACGACCGCCTCGACCTCGTGCTCGAGCGACTCGACGCCACACCCTGAGCCGTCCGGGCGCCGGGCGGACGGCACGGCGCCGTTCACCCTGCGCCGGCTCGGCGACTGTGGGCGGCACGGCTCGGTCGCTGTCTAGTGTCGGGGGATGGCCGACCTCGAAGCTCAGATCGACGCGCTGTGGGAGCACCGGGACGACATGACCGCAGTCATGTCCGAGACGGAGGCCGCGGTCGCGGTCCGCGCCGCGATCGACCTGCTCGACCGCGGTGAGGCGCGCATCGCGGAACGCGTCGGGGACGAGATCGTCGTCCACCAGTGGCTCAAGCAGGCCATCCTCCTGCTCTTCCGCCTCACGCACATGGAGACGATGGAGCTCGAGCCGTTCGAGTACCGGGACAAGATCCCGCTCAAGCGTGACTACGAGGCCGCCGGCGTGCGGGTGGTCCCGGGGGCATCGGCTCGCTGGGGTGCCTACCTCGCCCCGGGCGTGATCCTGATGCCGAGCTACGTGAACATCGGCGCGCGGGTCGGGGCCGACACGATGGTCGACACCTGGGCGACCGTGGGATCGTCCGCGCAGATCGGCGAGCGCGTGCACCTCGCCGGGGGCGTCGGCATCGGGGGCGTGCTCGAACCCCCGGGTGCCGTGCCGATCATCATCGGCGACGACGCCTTCGTCGGCTCACGGTGCATGGTGGTGGCCGGCGCGCGGGTCGGGAACGGCGCGGTGCTCGGCGCCGGGCTGATCCTCTCGGGCACGATCCCGGTCATCGACGCCGAGACCGGCGAGGAGCTCTCCCGGGGGGTGATCCCGGACTGGTGCGTCGCGGTGTCGGCCACTCGCCCGCGCACCTATCCCGGCGGTGAGTTCGGCATGCCCTGCGCCCTCGTCATCAGCCGGCTGACACCCGGCCAGCGCCACGACGGCTCCCAGCTGAACGAGATCCTCCGCGACGGTGGCGCGACCACGTGACCGATCTGCTGGAGCTCACCGAGGAGCTCTGCGCGATCTCCTCGGTGAGCCGGGAGGAGACCCAGCTCGCCGGGCTCGTCGAGCGGAAGCTGCTCCAGACCGCCCGTCACCTGCGGATCGAGCGCGTCGGGGACAACGTGATCGCACGCACCGAGCTGGGCCGGGAGCGGCGCATCGTCCTCGGCGGCCACCTCGACACGGTCCCGCCGAACGGCAACGCCCAACCCCGTCGGGAGGGCGACACGCTGCACGGGCTCGGCACGGCCGACATGAAGGGAGGACTCGCCGTCCTGCTCGCGCTCGCGGCCGGGATCGCGGCCGACCCGAACGCGGCGCGGTTCGACGCCACGTTCGTGTTCTACGCCGGCGAGGAGATCGCGGAGGAGTGGAACGGCCTGCGGGAGCTCTTCACCCACGCGCCCGACCTCGTCACCGGTGACCTCGCGATCCTCCTGGAACCGACCGACGCCTGGGTCGAGGCCGGGTGTCAGGGCACGCTGCACCTCGAGGCGACGTTCCGCGGCGCCCGTGCGCACACCGCCCGACCCTGGATGGGGAGGAACGCGATCCATGCCGCGGCCGCGTCGCTCGCGCGCGTCGCCGCGACCGACCCGGGCACCGTCGACGTCGACGGCCTCCCGTACCGGCAGTCGCTCCAGGTCGTGCGCATCGAGGGCGGCGTCGCGAACAACGTCGTGCCGGACGAGTGCCGGGTGGTGGTGAACCGGCGGTTCGCCCCGAGCGTCACGCTCGAGGACGCGCGCCTCGAGACCGCGGGGCTGCTCCAGGGGGCGGCCGAGATCGAGGTGGTGAACGCCTCGCTCGCGGCACCGCCGAACCTCGGCGACGCGCTCGTCGCGGAGCTCGTCGGCGCGTTCGACCTGGGCGTCCGACCGAAGCTGGGATGGACCGACGTCGCCCGCTTCGCCGCGCACGGCATCCCGGCCCTGAACTTCGGCCCCGGCGACCCGACGCTGGCGCACACCGCGGAGGAATCCGTCACGCGCGCGTCGCTCGACGGGTGCGCCGCGGTGCTGGGTCGCTTCCTCGGACTCACCTGACAGGGGATCGACACCATGGGCATCGACGTCGAGACGCGCGGGCACGTGCGCATCATCCGCTGGGACGACGGCGAGAACCGGGTCAACCTCGACTCGATGACCGAATGGCACGCGGCGCTCGACGAGCTCGGTGCCGTCGAGGGCCCGCTCGCGGTGGTGGCGACGGGCACCGGCAAGTTCTTCTCGAACGGGCTGGATCTCGACCGCTTCGCCGTCGAGCCCGACGAGGCGGGCCCGACCGTGGTCGCGCTCCACCAGCTGCTCGGCCGGCTGCTCCTGTTCCCTGCGTATTCGGTGGCCGCGGTCAACGGGCACGCGTTCGCGGCCGGAGCGATGATCAGCTCCTGCTTCGACGCACGCGTGATGAGGAGCGACCGGGGGTACTGGTGCCTGCCGGAGGTGGACCTCGGCCTGCCCTTCAGCGAGGGCATGGCCGCCGCGGTCTCGGCGCGGCTGCCGGCGGAGGCGGTCCAGGACGCCCTGCTCACGGGGCGGCGCTACGCGGCCGAGGACGCCCACGCCCTCGGGATCGTGACCGACACCGCCGACGAGGCGCGCCTCCTCGACGTCGCGGTGGCCCTCGCGGCGCCGATCGCGGGCAAGGACCGGCGCGTGATCGGCGAGCACAAGCGGCTGCTGTTCGGGGAGGCCGCGCGGCGCTGCGGCGTCGATCCCGAGGCGCGCTGAGCGGGCGTCAGCCGCGCAGGCGGCGGCGCAGGACCTTGCCACCCGCCGACCGCGGGATCTCGTCGACCACCCGCACCTCGCGCGGCAGCTCCGCCGGCGTCAGCCCGACCGCCTCGCCGTGACGGCGCACCGCATCGAGCGACGGCGGCGTGCCGTCGGCGACCACGCACGCGACCACCCGCTCGCCCCACTCCGGATCGGGGACGCCGACGATCGCGAGGTCGTCCACCCCGGGGACGTCGACCAGGCGGCGCTCGATCGCGACCGGGCTCACGTTCACGCCGCCCGTGATCACGAGATCCTTGATGCGGTCGATCACCTCGAGCGCGCCCGTCGCGTTCCAGCGCCCGACGTCGCCGGTCGCGAGCCATCCGTCGCGCCACGGCGACGGGTCGACGGAATCTCGATAGCCGCGCATCACGATCGGACCCCGGACGAGGATCTCGCCGGTCACCGGAGCGAGCCGGATCTCGACGCCGGCGAGCGGGTGGCCGTCGTGCACGCAGCCTCCGCCCGTCTCGGTGAGGCCGTAGGTCGTCGCGAGCGTGGCGCCGGCGCGCTCGGCGGCGGCGCGGAGCCGCTCCGGGATCGGGCCGCCGCCGAGCAGGATCGTGCGGAAGCGTTCGGGTGCCTCCGGGTGGGCGTCCAGCAGCCGGCGCAGGGTCGTGGGCACGAGGGACACGAGCGTGGCGTCACCGGCCGCATCGGCCACCGCGTCGGCGTCGAAGCGGTCGTGCACGGACAGTGGCGCGCCGGTCGCGTGGGCGCGGGCGACGATCGCGAGGCCGGCCACGCCGGAGAGCGGGAGGCAGGCCAGCCAGCGATCTCCGTCGGGATCGACCCGGAGTGCGGCGCTGACCGCGAGGGCGGACGCCCGCAGGGCGGTGTGGTCGAGCATCACCGCCCGGGGCGTCCCGGTCGTGCCCGAGGTGGTCACGACCGCGCCGACCCCCGAGGGGACGGTCCGGCCACCGGGCCGGGGGTGCTCGCCGGCGCCGTCGAGCACGGCGGTGGGGGCGAGGCGGTCGAGTCGGGCGGCGAGATCCGGGGCGTGGGGGTCCACGACGGCCACGGCGTCGCCCCGGTCCCAGACGGTCCGGACGGCGGGAGCCGCCTCGGTGGGGGACAGGACGACGGCGACGAGCGGCGACTCGTCGGGATCGGTCACGGGTCGGTACGGTAACCGTTGGAGCAACCACTCCCAGAGTTGGAGGAACCGTGACCACGAACCCCATCCGCCCCGGGGCGGGCTGGAAGCCGGCCGGTGCCGAGTACACGGACATCCGGTCCGAGGTGGCGGACGGCATCGCCAAGATCACGATCTGCCGGCCCGAGGTGCGCAACGCCTTCCGGCCCCGGACGCTCTTCGAGCTGCACGACGCCTTCGAGGTGGCGCGCGACGACCCGACGGTGGGCGCGATCATCCTGACCGGCGAGGGACCGGAGGCGTTCTGCTCGGGCGGGGACCAGCGCATCCGCGGCGACGACGGCTACGTCGGCGACGACGGCATCGGCCGCCTCAACGTGCTCGACCTGCAGATCCAGATCCGCCGGCTGCCCAAGCCCGTGGTCGCGATGGTGGCGGGCTACGCGATCGGCGGCGGCCACGTGCTCCACGTCGTGTGCGACCTCACGATCGCGGCCGACAACGCCCGCTTCGGCCAGACCGGCCCGAAGGTCGGCTCCTTCGACGGCGGGTACGGGTCGGGCCTGCTCGCGGCGTCGGTCGGGCAGAAGAAGGCGCGCGAGATCTGGATGCTGTGCCGCCAGTACGACGCGACGCAAGCGCTCGAGATGGGGCTCGTCAACACCGTCGTGCCGCTCGCCGAGTTGGAGGAGGAGACGGTGCGCTGGTGCCGCGAGATGCTCGCGATGAGCCCGCTCGCGCTGCGGATGATCAAGGCGTCCATGAACGCGGCCGACGACGGGCTGGCCGGGATCCAGCAGCTCGCCGGCGACGCGACGCTGCTCTACTACATGACCGAGGAGGCCCGGGAGGGCAAGCAGGCGTACCTGGAGCGGCGCCGGCCGGAGTTCGACCGGTTCCCCAAGCGCCCATGAGCGTTCGCGCATGACGAAGGCTGCCCAGTGGGTGGCCGGCGCGCGCCCGCGCACCCTCGGCCTCGCCGTGGCCCCCGTTGCCGTCGGGACCGCCGCCGCGACGGTCGACGCCTCGCTGCAGGTGGAACGCGCGCTCCTGGCGCTCCTCGTGGCGGTCGCGCTCCAGATCGGGGTCAACTACGCCAACGACTACTCCGACGGGATCCGCGGCACCGACGCCGACCGGAGGGGCCCGGTGCGACTCACTGCGGGCGGCCTCGCGACCCCGACCGCGGTCCGCACCGCGGCGTTCCTCGCGCTGGCGGTGGGTGCCGTCGCGGGCGCGGTGCTCGCGCTGGCCGTCGACGTGCGGCTCCTCCTGCTCGGGGCGCTCGCGATCGCCGGCGCCTGGGGGTACACGGGAGGCAAGCGCCCCTACGGCTACGCAGGCTTCGGTGAGGTCGCGGTGCTCGCGTTCTTCGGCTTCGCCGCGTGTGCCGGGTCCGCCTACGTGCAGCACCGGACCGTGCCCGGCACCGCGTGGTGGGGTTCGCTGGTCGTCGGGCTGCCGGCGTGCGCGGTGCTGCTCGTCAACAACATCCGCGACCGCGAGGGCGACGCGGTGGCGGGCAAGCGCACGATCGCGGTCCGTCTCGGCGACCGCCCGGCGCGCGTGCTCTACGTCGGGTGCCTGGCGGGCGCGCTCGTGGCCGTCGTGCCGATCGGGCTCGCCGAGCCGCCCGCGTTCGTCGGCCTGGCGGGTGCGATCTTCCTGCTGGGCCCGGCGCGCATCGGCTGGCACGAGCACGCGCCGCCCAAGCTCGTCGTCGCGCTCGTCGGTACCGTGCGGGCGACGGTCGCGCTCGGGGTCCTCCTCACCCTGGGGCTGGTCCTCGCGTGATCGAGCACCACCTGCGGATCGGCGACCGGCAGGTCCTGCTCGTCGAGGGCCCGGGCGGCTGGGGGGAGTGCTCGCCGTTGCGGGGTTACCCGTGCGACCCCGAGCCGCGCCCGCGCCGCCGCCGTGGAAGCCGCGTGCGGTGACTGGCCGCCCCGGGTCCGTGACGCTGTCGCCGTCAACACGCTCGTCCCGGCCGCGCGCGACCCGGGAGCCGTGCCCCGAGGCGCCCGCGGTGTGAAGGTCAAGTGCGGTTCCGGCGATCCCGCCCGCGCCGTCGAGCGGGTCGCCGCGGTCCGCGACCGTGTCGGTCCGGGCGTCGGGATCCGCATCGACGCCAACGGCGCCTGGGATCTCGACACGGCGATCGGGGTGCTGGCGCGCTTGGCCGCACTACGACCTCGAGTACGCCGAGCAGCCCGTGGCCACGCTCGAAGACCTCGCGGCGCTGCGGCGCCGCGTGACCGTCCCCCTCGCAGCCGACGAGTGCGTGCGGTCGGTGGCCGATGCCGAGCGCCTCCGCCGGCTCGACGCGGCCGACGTCCTCGTGCTGAAGGTGCAGCCGCTCGGCGGTGTCCGGGCCGCGCTCGCCGTCGCGGACGCCGCCGGTGTCGCCGCGACCGTGACGTCGATGATGGAGACGTCGATCGGGATCGCCGCCGGGCTGGCGCTCGCGTGCGCGCTGGCGGATCTGCCCTACGCGTGCGGGCTCGACACGCTCGACGAGATTCCCGGTGACGTCGTCGCCGAGCCGCTGCGTCCGCGGGGCGGGATGCTGCGCGTCCCGGACCCCTTCCCGCCGGCCCCCACCGCGGCGGCGCTCGCCCGCTACGGGGTGGACGCGTGAGCCGCGGCGATCGCGGACGCGAGCCCGCGCCGGGTTCTCGGCGGGCAGCGCGTGGCCGCCGTCGAGCTCGACGAGCGCCGCCCCCGGCACGGCCTCGACCAGCGCCCGCCCGATGGTGGCGTACTTCGCATCCCGGCGGCCGACGACGACCGTGACGGGGACGGTGAGCTCGCCGAGCTGCGCCCAGAGGGGTGGCATCGCGCCCTGGCCGAGGACCCGCATCTGGTGGGCGAGGCGCTCGGCCGTGGTCGCCGCGGTCCGCGTGGCGACGATGCGCTCGGGATCGGGCACCCGCGCGAACATCGGGCGTGCGAGCCAGTCGGTGAGGAAGGCGTGCACGCCGCCGCGCCTCGATGTCGGCGGCCTGGACCGCGTCGGCCGCGGCGCGCGCGGCGCGTTCGTCGTCGTCCAGGATCCCCGCGGTTGCGCTCACGAGCACGAGGGATCGCACGATCCCGGGTCGCTCGAGCGCGACGGTGACGCGCGAGCCGGCCGCCGAGCGAATAGCCGACCCAGCACGCCCGGCCCGCCGGCGTCGGCCAGCGCGGTCGCCGTCGCCAGGAAGCTCGGCGCGTCGGGCAGCTCCAGTGCCGTCACCGCGGAAGCGACGTCCGGCGGAGCGCGGCGCGCACGGCGTCCCACGAGCCGGCCGGTCTGCGAGAAGCCCGGGACCAGCACGAGACGCACAAGGGGATGGTGCCATGACCCGGGACGCGACCACGGCCTTCGCCCGCGCGTTCGTCGACGAGCTGGCCCGCGGGGGCGTGACCGACGCGATCGTCTGCCCGGGATCCCGTTCGGCGCCGATCGCGCTCGCCCTCGCGGCCGACGGCCGCCTCCGCCTCACCGTGGTGCTCGACGAACGCGCGGCGGCGTTCGTGGCGCGTCGGGATGGGCCGGGCCACCGGCCGGCCGGCGGTGGTGCTGACGACCTCGGGCACCGCGGCCGCGAACCTCCACCCGGCGGTGCTCGAGGCCCATCACGCCGGGGTGCCCCTGCTCGTGTGCACCGCCGACCGCCCGCCCGTCGCTCCAGGACGTCGGGTCGCCCCAGACCATGGACCAGATCCGGCTCTTCGGCGGCGTCCTGCGCTGGTTCGCGGCGCCGGAGGTGCCGGCCGACCGGCCCGGCGTCGGGGCCGAGTGGCGGACGCTCGCCGCCCGGGCGGTGGCGGCGACCACCGCCGCCTGGCCCGGGCCGGTGCACCTCGATCTCGCGTTCCGCGAGCCGCTCGTCCCGACCGGCGCGGCCTCTGGTGGACGCGCCGGGCCGGCCCGACGGCGCGCCCTTCGTGATCGCACCGCGCGCCCCGGCCGCTGCCGGAGCCCGCTGCGATGGCGGCGCGTGGCCGACCGGCTGCGCACGATCCGTCGTGGGCTCCTCGTGGTCGGACCCGACGCCGACATGGACGCGGCCGAGGTCGCCGCGCTCGCGGGCGCGCTCGGCTGGCCGGTCGTGGCCGATCCGCTCGCCGGGCTCGGCTCGTTCCCGGCACTCGTCGCCGCGCCCGAGGCCCTGCGTGCGGGCGAGCCGACTTCGCCGCCCGGCACCGGCCCGACGGTTGGATCCGCCTCGGTGGGCCGCTGGTCGAGCGCGCCGGTGACGGCGTTCCTGGACGGCGGCCCCCGCCGTCATCGTGGACCCCAGCCCGGTGTGGCGCGACCCGGGACGCAGCGCGGCCGTGCTGCTGACCGCGATGCCCGCGGCGGTGGTGGCCGCGTTGCGAGCCGAGCTGGGCGCCGACCCGCCCGCGCCGCGGACCCGGCGTGGGTGGAGACCTGGGTCGAGGCCGGGACCGCGCCGCGGCGGCCGCGCAGGATCGCCGCGATCGACGCGCCCGGTTCGCTCGACCGAGCCGCGCCTCGCCCGCGACCTCGTCGGTGCGCTCCCCGCCGGCGCTGCGCTCGTGGTCGCGTTCGAGCATGCCCGATCCGCGACGTGGCCGGCTTCGCCCGGCCGCGTGCCGACGTCCGGATCCACGCCAACCGCGGGCTGAACGGGATCGACGGGTTCGTCGCGACCGCGCTCGGCGTCGCGCGGCCCACCATCCGGGCGTGACCGTCGCGCTCACCGGCGACCTCGGCTTCCTCCACGACACCGGCGGCCTCGCCGCGGCGGCGGGATCCGGGTTCGACCTCGTGCTCGTCGTGATCGACAACGCGCGGCGGTGGGATCTTCTCGTTCCTGCCCCAGGCCGCGGACGCCGAGCACTTCGAGACGCTGTTCGGCACGCCGCCCGCGGTCGACCTCGCGTGCGTCGCCGGCGCGTACGGGGTCCCGGTCACGCCCGTCGCCGATCCCGGCGCCCTTCCCGGGGCGCTCGGCGCCGCGATCGGCGCCGGCGGTGTCCACCTGCTGCACGTGCGGACCGACCGGGCCGAGAACGTCGAGCATCACCGCGCGATCTGGGACGCGGTGGCGGCGGAGCTCAGCCGACCGGCAACGCCCTGATCATCGGCGTGAGCTTGGTGTCGATCTCGTCCCACTCGGCGTCGGGCGTGCTCCCCGCGACGATGCCCGCGCCCGCGTGCAGCAGCGCGCGCCGGCGGCCCGGGCCGAGGAGCTGTGCGCACCGGAGCGCGACGGCGAACTGGCCGTCGCCGTCGGCGCCGACCCAGCCCACCGGCCCGGCGTAGCGACCGCGGTCGGGTTCGTGCCCGGCGATGAAGTCGAGCGCGGCCGGCGTGGGCGTCCCGGCCACCGCCGGCGTCGGGTGGAGCGCCGAGTGCGAGGCCCAGGGCCGACGGCGTGGAGGCCCGCGCGGTCGCGCGGATCGGAGTGGCGAGATGCGCGAGGTCGGCGAGGCCCAGGGTCGCGGTCGCACCGACGACGAGACCGTCACAGTGCGCCGCGAGCGCGCCCGCCACGGCCTCGACGACGATCTCGTGCTCGCGCCGGTCCTTGCCGGAGTGGGCGAGCGCCGCGATCGCGTCCGCGTCGGCCGAGCGCGAGGAGCCCGCGAGCGGGCAGGCGCGTACCTCGGCTCCGAACCGCTCGACCAGCAGCTCCGGCGAGGCGCCCACGATGTCGGGAGTGGCGAAGAGGTAACGGTGGGGCTCGCCGCGGCGAGCCGGTGGAGGATCCGCGCCGGCTCCAGGGGTCGCTCGACCTCGACGAGCACGGAGCGGGCGAGGACGACCTTCGTGAGCTCGCCCGTGGCGATCCGCGCCGAGCGCGGCGTCGACCGCGGCGGCCCATTCCGTGCGGGTCGCCGGCGGAGGTGCGAGCAGGGACCGGTCGCGGCCGGTTCCGCCGTCGCCGTCCGTCCCGAGGGTCCGGGTCGTGCCGGGGCCGTCGCCGATCTCGGTGTGCCACCGGCGGCCGTCGGCGTCCCATCCGTCGACCCGGCTTGGCACGACGAGGTCCGACGCAGCCGCGTCCCGGAACGGCAGGGCACCCACCGCGATGGCGCCGGTGCCGGGCCCGGTGACGTCGCCGTCGCACGGGATCGTGGCGAGCAGGTCGCTCGCGGCGCTCGCGGGCACGGTGGCCGCGATGCCCGAGGCGACGAACCCGTACCCGTCCCGGACCCAGACGAAGGAGTCGGGGGTGGCGCGCGCCAGGAGCGCATCGAGCGGCGTGCCGGTTGCGGGCGCGGGGTCGGTGGTGACGGCGCTGCGGGCGCGCAGCGCCGGGGCCAGCGCGGCGCGCGTCACGACGTGGCCCGATCCGCGGTGACGAGCTGGACCGCGCCGGCCATCATCGTGATGCGCTCGACGCACGTGAACCCGGCCGCCGCCACCGCCCGGACGAGGGCGCCGCCGTCGGGGAGGTACGCGGTCGAGGCGGGGAGATAGCGGTAGGCGGCACGGTCGCCGAGCAGGCCGCCGATCACGGGGACGGCGTGGCGGAACCAGACCGCGTGCCCGGCCCGGACGAGCCGGCCGGTCGGCTCGGCGGCGTCGAGGAACGCCACCCGGCCGCCCGGTCGCACGACGCGGGCGGTCTCGGCGAAGAAAGCGTCGAGATCCACGAGGTTGCGGAGCGCGAACCCGCAGGTGACGCCGTCGAGTGAGGCGTCGGGGAGGGGGAGCGCCAGCGCGTCGCCGAGGAGCATCGGGGCATCTGCGTGCGCCTGGGCGAGCATCCCGGGTGAGAGGTCGACGCCGATCGGTCGCAGCCCACGCGCGGCGAGCGCGCGCACGAGGTCGCCGGTCCCGCACGCGACGTCGAGCACCCGCGAGCCGCGCGGCAGGCCGAGGCGGTCGAGCATCCGGGACCGCCAGCGGCGATCCTGGCCCATCGAAATGATGCGGTTGAGTCGCTCGTAGCTCGGCGCGACGCGGTCGAACATCTCGGTGACGGTGCGCCGCTTCTCCGCGCCGGTGGGGAGGGCGCCGGGTTCGCTCAGCCGGGCCACGGCGCCTCGATCCGGCGCGCCGACGCGGCGTCGGCGGCCGCTCGCTCGCTGTCGTCGCCGACGGTCTCGAGGTGGTCCTGGGCCACGCGGAGCAGGACGCGGCGGAAGTGGTGCTCGACGAGGCTCCCGGTCGCGGGCAAGAGCTTGCGGAACGCCCCGACCAGCCGGGCCGCACGCTCGTCGTCACCGAGGTCGGCGTCGAGGAGCGGACGCCGCACGTGCTCGTCGAAGAGCGACACCGCGGTCTCCGCGATCTCGACCGTCGCCGCGTGGTGGCGGCGCGCGAGCTCGAGCAGCGCGGAGAGCGGCAGCCCGGTCTCGAGCAGGGCCAGGCCGGCGGTGATGACCTCGACGTCGGCCGTGGTGTAGCGGGCCGCACCCTCGTGCACCCGGGGGAGCAGGATCCCCTCGGCGGCGACGGCCTCGATCAGCGCGATCGGCACACCCGAGCGCTCGGCGAGCTCGCCGGTCGTCAGGAACTCCTCGGTGTCGGCATCGGCGACCGCGGCGGCGAGCGGCTGGTCGACCGCAGCGAGGTCGCCGTCGAGCAGCCGGGCGATCATCGCGAGCGTGAAGCCCTGGGCCTGGAGGTCACGGATCCGGCCCAGGCGCGCTTCGTGCGCGGGGCCGTACCAGGCGATGCGGCCGTCGCGGACGGGGGGATCGAGCAGGCGGCGCTTCTGGTAGAAGCGGATCGTGTCGATCGAGAGGTCGGTGCGGCGGGCGAGCTCCTCGATGCGCCAGCGGGGATCGGGGTGGGCGGCCATGCTCCCAGGATAGGAGCATCAGCTCCCATGATCCCGATCAGCGGTCCGCGGGCGCCCGCTCAGTCGAGCAGCGAGGCCAGCAGGCGGCCGTAGCGCTCGAGGTGGAGATCCCCCAGGAACTCGCGATGGGCCCGCTCGTAGGCGCACTCCGCCAGGTCGTGGGCCAGCACCGGATCGTGCAGGAGCCGGATGACGGCGGCGCCGAACGCACCGAGGTCGGTGGGGTCCTCGACGAGGAGCCCGTGCACGCCGTCCTCGACCTGGTCCACGATGCCGCCGACCCGGGAGGCCACGACGGCGCGGTGCTTCCACATGGCCTCGACCACGGTGAGCCCGAACCCCTCGGCGAGGCTCTTCTGGGTCACGACCGTGGCGTGGCGCTGGATCGCGTTGGCGATCGTGGCGGCCGCGCCCGGATCGGAGAGGGGCACCGAGGCCAGGTGCACCCGTGCTCGGGTCGAGCGCGGGAGGGCACGCCACGCCCCGAGGCACGCCCCGAGGACCGGAGCGCTCTCCGGATCGTCGTCGACCGAGCGCACCGACGGACCGGTGAGGAGCAGATGGGCGCCCGTCGTGTCCTCCACGTGCTCGGCGAAGGCGAGCAACACGCCGAGCATGTCCTTCTGGTGGTCCCACCGCGAGAGCTGGACCACGAGCGGAGCGTCCGGTGGCGGCACCCCGGTCCCGAGCAGGTCGACTCGGGCATCGACGGACCCGGTGGTGCCGTCCTCGTGCCGGAACCGTCCGCCCGACGACGCCAGGCGCGGCGCCGACGCGGGGAGGATGCCGACCTGCTCGAGGACCGACGCGACGTCGGGTGGATCGAGCTGCTCGTTCTTGGCGCTGAAGGGATCGATCGACGGCGTGATCACGTGGAGCCGTTCCGGGCCGACCCATGCCGGTGCGAACCCGGCGCGGTGAAGACGAAGGCGTCGGCGTCGTCGAGGTAGGGCCGGAGGAACGCCCACCCGAGCTCGGTCTGCTCGTTGGGCTCGTCCCGGCCGACGTGACACCGCCAGACGACCGGATGGCCGGCCCTCCGCAGGGCGGGCGCGATGCCGGCGGTCTGGGGATCGTGGAGCAGCACCACGTCGCCCGGCGCGAGCCGTTCGAGCAGCGCCGCCGCGTTCGGCGCGAGCACCGCCTCGTACCGGGCCCGGCTCGTGTCGTCGAGCGGGCCGCCGTCACCGACCGTGCCGTAGAGGTGGTTGTGCACCCGTTTGGTGATCTCGAAGAACTCGGGCGTGCCCTCGATCACGAGCCACCGGGTGTCGACGTCCACGCCACGGGCGTAGGCGAGCAGCGTGCTGGAGCAGCTCCGCGACCCCGCCGCCGGTCGCGGTCGAGTTCACGTTGAAGACGGTGCGGCCGCCGAGCACCGAGCGGGCGAGCCCGGCGGCCCGGGCGAAGGCCTCGGCGCGCTCGGTGCCGATGAGCGCGCCGAGCCGATCGGGTTCGAGCGGGTCGACGATGACCTCGGAGAGCATCGCTGCATCTCACCACACCGTGGCCCCCGTCCGACCGATGCCTCCGGCCCTCTCCGGGGGGACCTTCGACTCGGGTCCGGTCGGCGCGTGCTCAGCCGAGCTGGGGGAGACCGGCCTCGTCGAGGGGCCAGTGGGGGTTGTACGCGACCTCCCAGGCGTAGCCGTCGGGGTCGGCGAAGTACCCGCTGTAGCCGCCCCAGAACACCCGCTCGGCGCGGCTTCAGGATCGGGGCGCCGACCGCCGCCGCGTGGGCGAGCGCCGCGTCGACCTCGGCCTCGCCGGCCAGGTTGATCGCGAGGGAGATGCCCGAGAATCCCGAGCGCTCGGGCGAGAGGTGCGCGTCCTCGGCGAGGTCGGTGAGGCCGAACAGGGCGAGGATCGCGCCGGCCGTCCGGTAGAAGGCGACGCCGTCGTTGTCGTCGACGCACGCGGTCGAACCCGAGCGCGTCGTAGAAGCGGATCGACCGCGCGAGATCCGTCACGCCGAGGGTGACGAGCGAGATGCGGCCCGGGACGCTCACAGCCGGCGCAGGACCGTGACGACCTTGCCGTAGATCGTGACCTCGCCCGGCGCGAAGACCATGTCCTCGAGCGCGGGGTTCGACGGGCGCAGCACGATCTTGCCCTTCTTGGCGAGGTAGGTCTTGACCGTGGCCTCCTCGCCGGGGATGCCGGCGACGACGATGTCGCCGTTCTCGGCCGTCGGCTGCTGGCGCACGACGACGTAGTCCCGGTCGAAGATGCCGGCGTCGATCATCGAATCGCCCCGGACGCGGAGCATGAACAGCTGGCCGTCGCCGGTGAGGTCCTCCGGCAGCGGCATCGTCTCCTCGATGTTCTCGGCCGCGAGCACGCCCGGTGCCGGCCGCGACGTCGCCGAGGAGCGGGCACGTGGCGTGACCGGGCGGCGGTCGACGACCGCACCCGAGCCGGGCTCGAAGCAGACCTCGATCGCGCGGGGCTTGGTGGGGTCCCGGCGCAGGTAGCCCTTGTCCTGCAGCGCCGCGAGGTGGGCGTGCACGGTGGAGCTCGACGAGAGCCCGACGGCCTCGCCGATCTCGCGGACGCTGGGCGGATAGCCCCGACGACGCACCTCGGCGTCGATGAACTCGAGGACCTGCTGCTGGCGGGGGGTGAGGGGTGCGGCTTCGCTCATGGGCGGCACGGTAGCACGATCACCTGTTCGGGGCAAACACCTGTTCGGAGATCGGCGCTTGACAACGAACGGGCTGTTCGTGGTCTGAGTGGTGAGCCGAACGGACGTTCGATCCCGCGGCCCTGCCGGGACGGCCGGCGTGGCCCGGAGCGCGAACGGGCTCGCAGACGGAGTCCGACGTGACGCTGGCGTCCCCCGCCCGGGCTCGCCGTGATCCGCCGGACGTCGGTCGGCTCCGGCGGTGGTCACACCCCCGTGGTTCGATCCGGACGCCGCTTCCCCAGGAGGACCCGAGATGGCCGCAGCCATGATCACCGACACGGCACCCGCCCCGCTCCGGCGGTGCGACCAGCGGAGCGGCCGCCCCGCGCGGCGCCGCCCGGCCGCGTCCGCGCGCCCGGGCCCGCCCCGGCGTCGCGGCCCGGCCGGTCGCGGCCCGGCCGCGGCGGGTGTCGCCGGCGACGTTCCGCCGCCGCCGCATCGGCGTGCTGCTGGGCGTCGTCGCGGTCGTGGTCATGGCCGGGCGCGCCGGTGCCGCGCTCGGGGGCGATTCCCTCGCCGCCCCCGGGCACGCACCGGCCGGTGACCCGCTACGTCGTGCACCCGGCGACACGCTGTGGGGCGCCGCCGCGCGCCTCGCGCCGGAGGAGGACCCGCGCGCGGTCGTGGACGCGCTGATCCGGGCCCGCGGCGACGGCCCGCTGATGCCGGGTGAGGTGCTGCGCTGGCAGCACTGATCCGGGTCCGGTCGGGTCCGGGGGTCGGTCGTGACGGAAGCGGACGGAGGCCGGTCCCGATCGGGGACCGGTGCGGCTACGTTGCGACGGTGCGCTGCCCGTACTGCTCGCTGGACTCGGACAAGGTGGTGGACTCGCGGGCGGCCGTCGACGGCTCGTCGATCCGGCGCCGCCGGGAGTGCCTCGAGTGCGGGCGGCGGTTCACGACCTACGAGCGCCTCGAGCCGATCCCGCTCATGGTGCGCAAGCGCTCCGGGACCCTCGAGCCCTTCGACCGCGCCAAGCTCGCCCAGGGGATCGGCCAGGCGGTGGCCGGGCGCTCGGTGGCGTCGGAGGCGGTCGAGGCGATGGCCGACGATCTGGCCGCGTGGGCCGCCGAGCACGGACCCGAGGTCGGCACCGATGCGCATCGGCCTGGCGGTGCTCGAGCGGCTGCGGGCGCTCGACCCGGTCTCCTACCTGCGCTTCGCGTCCGTGTACAAGGGCTTCGACGATCTGGCCGATTTCGAGGCCGAGGTGGTGGAGCTCCAGAAGACCGTCGGCGCCCAAATCCCGCGAACCGGAGCTGCCCTGATCGGGCCCGATCGCGTTTTCGCAGGTCAGGCGTCAATGTCGGCCCGGACGGCGTCAGCCGTTGACACGGGTGGAACTCCAGTGGTGTAATTCACGCCCCATATCGCGGTAGACACCACACAGACCACTACATCTTGTGGTACGTGCCGTGATCTGGGTCACACCACAACCGGGTCGGAATCCGCCACCCCCGGGTGCGCGGCGGGGCTCGGAACCGCACCTGGTGAGGCGGAACGGGGGGCGGCGCAGACGGCGCCGGCCGACAGACGGGGAAGGGAACGAGACACATGGCGATGGCGCCGGAGCAGGTCGGGATCGGGATCAGGCGGTACTTCACGCGCGAGGGCGAGCATCCCTACGACGGGATCACGTGGGAGCGGCGCGACGCCCGCATCACGAACTACAAGGACGGCACCGACGCCTTCTTCCAGCCCGAGGTCGAGTTCCCGACCACCTGGTCGCTGAACGCCACCAACATCGTCGCCCAGAAGTACTTCCGCGGCACGCTCGGCACCGACGAGCGGGAGTGGTCGCTGCGCCAGGTGATCGACCGCGTGGCCGACACGATCACCGACTGGGGCCTGCGCGACGGCTACTTCACCGACGACGCCGAGGCCGAGGCCTTCCGCGACGAGCTGAAGCTCATCCTCGTGACCCAGCGCGCGGCGTTCAACTCGCCGGTGTGGTTCAACATCGGCGTGGCGAACACGCCCCAGCAGGCGAGCGCCTGCTTCATCCTCGCCGTCGAGGACACCATGGACGGCATCCTCAACTGGTACCGCGAGGAGGGCACGATCTTCAAGGGCGGCTCGGGCTCGGGGATCAACCTCTCCAACATCCGCTCGAGCGTCGAGGGCCTGAAGGGCGGCGGGACCGCGAGCGGTCCGGTGAGCTTCATGCGCGGCGCCGACGCGTCCGGCCGGCACGATCAAGTCCGGCGGCAAGACCCGGCGCGCCGCCAAGATGGTCATCCTCAACGCCGACCACCCCGACGTCGAGGAGTTCATCTGGTGCAAGGCCACCGAGGAGCGCAAGGCGCACGCCCTCGAGGCCGCCGGGTTCGACATGGACCTCGACGGCAAGGACAGCCACTCGATCCAGTACCAGAACGCGAACAACTCGGTGCGGGTGACCGACGACTTCATGCGGGCGGTCGTCGAGGACAAGGACTGGGACCTCAAGGAGGTCACGACCGGCGACACGGTGCGCACGGTGCGGGCCCGCGGCGCTGATGCGCCAGATCTCCGAGGCGTCGTGGCAGTGCGCGGATCCCGGGATGCAGTTCGACACGACCATCAACCGGTGGCACACCGCGCCCAACTCGGGTCGCATCAACGCGAGCAACCCGTGCTCGGAGTACATGCACCTGGACAACTCGGCGTGCAACCTCGCGAGCATCAACCTCATGAAGTACCTGGGTGACGACGGCAGCTTCGACGTCGAGGCCTACCGCCACACCGTCGAGGTGATGTTCACGGCGCAGGAGATCCTCGTCGGCAACGCCGACTACCCGACGGCGGCGATCGGTGACAACAGCCGCAAGTTCCGCCAGCTCGGCCTCGGCTACGCCAACCTCGGCGCGCTGCTCATGGCCCAGGGCATGGCCTACGACTCGCCGGGCGGGCGCGCGTGGGCGGCGAGCCTGACCGCGCTCATGACCGGCCACGCCTACGCCACCAGCGCGCGCACTGCCGGGCGCATGGGTCCCTTCGCCGGCTACGCCGACAACGCCGACGCGATGCTGAACGTCCTGCGGATGCACCGGTCCGAGGCCGCGAAGATCGACGAGGAGCTGGTGCCGCCGGAGCTGCTCTCCGCCGCCCAGCAGTCCTGGGACGAGGCGGTCGAGCTCGGTGAGCAGTACGGCGTGCGCAACTCGCAGGCCACGGTGCTCGCGCCGACCGGCACCATCGGCCTGATGATGGACTGCGACACCACCGGCATCGAGCCCGACCTCGCGCTCACGAAGGCCAAGAAGCTCGTCGGCGGCGGCACGATGCTCATCGTCAACCAGACGGTGCCGCGGGCGCTGCGCCGGCTCGGCTACTCCGAGAGCCAGGTCGAGGGGATCATCAACCACATCGACGAGCACAAGTCGATCATCGGCGCGCCCGGCTTCAACCCCGAGCACCTCCCGGTGTTCGCCTGCTCGATGGGCGACAACACGATCCACTACATGGGTCACGTCACGATGATGGGCGCGGTGCAGCCGTTCATCAGCGGCGCGATCAGCAAGACGGTGAACATGCCCGAGGAGGCGACGGTCACCGAGATCGAGCAGCTCCACGTCGAGGCGTGGCGCCTCGGCCTCAAGGCCGTCGCGCTCTACCGTGACAACTGCAAGGTCGGTCAGCCGCTCTCGACCCAGAAGCGGGCGGGCGCCGCCGAGCCGGTGGCGCTCGAGGGCGGCACGATCGTCGAGTCGACGCCGGAGCGGATCGTCGAGCGCGTCGTCGAGCACGTCATCGTGCAGGAGCCGGTCCGTCAGAAGCTGCCGCGGGTGCGCTCGTCCAAGACGTTCTCGTTCCGCGTGGCGGACTGCGACGGGTACGCGACCGTCGGCGAGTACGAGGACGGCCGTCCCGGCGAGCTCTTCCTCAAGGTCGCCAAGCAGGGCTCCACCCTCTGCGGGATCATGGACGCGTTCGCGATCTCGGTGAGCTTGGGACTCCAGTACGGCGTGCCGCTGCGGGCGTTCGTCGAGAAGTTCACGAACATGCGCTTCGAGCCCGCCGGCATGACCGACGACCCGGACATCCGCTTCGCGACGAGCCTCGCGGACTACATCTTCCGGCGCCTCGCGGTGGCCTACCTGCCCGAGGACGAGCGGCGGGACCTCGGCATCCTCACGGTCGGAGAGCGGCTCCAGCCGACGCTGCCCGGTGTCGAGGAGGCGGTCGACGCGCAGACCACCGAGCACCTCGAGCTCCCGATGGCCGACCGCGCGCCCGCGGCGCTCGACGCGGCTCCACCCGCCGGGGAGAAGCCGGTCGTGCGCGAGAGCGAGCACGTGCTCTGCTACGTCTGCGGAGACATCATGCAGCGTGCCGGCTCCTGCCACGCCTGCCCAAGCTGCGGCGCCACCAGCGGCTGCTCGTAGACGGCACGGCGCAGGGCCCTGTTCGTGATGCTTCGGGACCAATGGATCTGTCGCGTGCGGCACGCGCTTCGTACCGTGGGACCACAACGGACTCCCGAGGAGCGCACCCCATGCCGAAACCACGTACGAACGTCGAAGTCCCGGACGGCATCGTCGATGCCCTGGACCGGCTGAGCCGCGTCACCGAGCAGGTCACGAAGGCGTCCGAGAAGCAGGCCCGCGAGGTCGAGGTCCAGCTCAAGCGCCTCCTCGACCGCGGGAGGCATCGACCCAGCGGCTCCTCAAGGCCGTCGACAAGGAGATCCAGGCCCAGATCGCGAGCCTGCGTCGCGAGGTTCGCGACGTCGAGCGCCGCGTGCGCGAGACGCGGACGTCCGCGGCCAAGGCCGCCGCGCCGAAGCAGACCGCGAAGAAGCCGGCCAACAAGACCACGAAGAAGACCGCGAAGAAGACCGCGAAGAAGACGGCGAAGAAGACCGCCGGCCGCCGGCCGGCGCCGCGCCGGGCAACGTCGGGCTGAGGTCGGACGCGGCGCGCCCCGGGGCGGGGAGGGAAGCCGCGTACCCTCGGTGCTCGTGGTGAGGAGGCATCCCCGCGTCGACCGCACCGCAGGACGGATGCGTCCCCGCCCAGCGAGGGGCACGCGAGTTCGGAACGCGTGGTGACCGCAGCGATCGATGTGGCGCGCTTCGGTCTGACCGCGGAGGAGGCGCTGCGCCGCCTCGGCGTGGACGGGCCGAACGAGCTGCCGACCTCGAGGCGGCGCACCTTCGTGCAGCAGGTGTCGGATGTGGTTCGTCAGCCGATGCTGCTCCTGCTCCTCGGTGCGGGGACGGTCAACTTCCTGCTCTCCGAGCCCCTCGACGGCATCATCCTGATGTTCTCGGTCGTCGTCGTGCTCGCGATCTCGATCTCACAGGAGCACAAGACGGAGAACGCGCTCACCGCCCTGCGGGATCTCTCCTCGCCGCGGGCCCTCGTCGTGCGCGACGGCAGGAAGTTGCGCGTGGCCGGTCGGGACGTGGTGCGTGGCGACGTCGTCCTGCTCGCGGAGGGGGACCGGGTGCCGGCCGACGCCGTGCTGGTCGACGGGGTGAACCTCTCGGTCGACGAGTCGGCGCTCACGGGCGAGTCGGTGCCCGTCCGCAAGGCGGCGGTCGTCCCGGGATCGATGGACGTGTCCATGGGCCGTCCGGGTGGGGAAGCGACGCCGTGGGTGTTCTCCGGGACGCTCGTGGTGAAGGGTCACGGCATCGCGCTCGTCGAGGCAACCGGGGTCGGTACGGAGCTCGGCCGCATCGGGACCGCGCTCCGGACCATCGAGCCCGGGCGCACGCGGCTGCAGAGTGAGATCGATCGCCTGGTCCGGCTCCTCGCCGCGGTCGGTCTCGGTGCCTCGGCGGTGGTCTTCGTCGTCTACGGCCTGACCCGGGGCCGTTGGCTCGAGGGCCTGCTCGCCGGCATCGCCGCGGCCATGGCGATGCTCCCCGAGGAGTTCCCGGTGGTGCTGACGGTGTTCCTGGCCCTCGGTGCCTGGCGGATGTCGCAGCGGCGCGTGCTCACCCGCCGTTCACCGGTCATCGAGACGCTCGGTTCGGCGACCGCAGTCTGTGTCGACAAGACCGGCACGCTCACGATGAACCGGATGACGGTGCGTCGGCTGCTGGTGGACGGACCGCCGTACGAGGTCGGCGTCGGTGCGCTGCCCGAGCAGTTCCACGAGCTGGCGGAGTTCGCCGTTCTGTCCTCGCCGGTCGATCCGTTCGATCCGATGGACCGAGCGTTCCGGGAGCTGGGTGAGAGGTACCTGGCGGACACCGAGCACATGCACCGCGACTGGAAGCTCGTTCGCGAGTATCCGCTGTCGGAGCGGCTGCTGGCCCTCTCTCACGTGTGGAGCTCGCCCGACGCCACCGACTACGTCGTCGCGGCCAAGGGAGCACCGGAGGCGATCGCCGACCTCTGTCACCTCGACCCGGAAGCGAGCGCCCGCTTCGGCGCGCAGGTCGAGGCCGCGACGGCCGACGGGCAGCGCGTGCTCGCCGTCGCCCGAGCCCGGTTTCGCCGGGCCGACGGTCTCCCGACCGATCAGCACGACTTCGTCTTCAACCTCCTCGGGCTCGTGGGCCTCCACGACCCGGTGAGACCGGGCGTTGCCGAAGCCGTCGCCGAATGTGGGCGTGCCGGGGTCCGCGTCATCATGATCACCGGCGACTACCCGGGGACCGCACGAGCCATCGCCGACGAGATCGGGCTGGACCATCCCGCGGACTGCATCACCGGACCAGAGCTCGAGCTGATGGACGACGACGAGCTGGCCCGACGAGTGCGGAGGGTGAACGTGTTCGCTCGCATGGTTCCCGAACAGAAGCTCCGGCTGATCCGTGCGCTCGCTGCCGGAGGCGAGGTCGTCGCGATGACGGGCGACGGTGTCAACGATGCCCCCGCGCTGCGAGCCGCCGACATCGGGATCGCGATGGGAGGCCGCGGGACCGACGTGGCCCGGGAGTCCGCGGCGCTGGTCATCACCGACGACGACTTCACCTCGATCGTCGGCGGGATCCGGCAGGGCCGCGGCATCTTCGACAACCTGCGCAAGGCGATGGCGTACATCGTCGCCGTGCACGTGCCGATCTTCGCGATGGCGCTGATTCCCGTGTTCGTCGCCGATTGGCCCCTGGTGATGTTGCCGGTGCAGCTCGCCTTCCTGCAGCTCATCATCGACCCGGCCTGCTCGATCGTCTTCGAATCCGAGCAGATCGACCCGAGGCTGATGGAGCAGCCGCCCCGAGGGGTCGACGAGCCACTGTTCGGCCGGCGCGTGCTGCTGACCTCTCTGCTCCAGGGGCTGTCGGTGCTCGCGGCCGTCCTCGCCGTCTACCTCTGGGCCGTCCTCGGTCACCGACCCGCTGACGAGGCCCGCTCGGTCACGTTCGCCACGCTCGTCACCGGGAACGTGGCACTGATCCTGGTGAACCGGTCCTGGCGGCTGTCGATCTGGGAGACGTTCCGTCAGCGGCGGAACCCGACCGTCAAGTGGATCCTGCTCCTGACCGCGGTGCTGCTCGTCACCTTCCTGAGCGTCCCGTGGCTGCGTACCGCATTCCACTTCGGCCCGCTGCGACCCATCGACTGGACGGTCGCGGTCATCGCCGGTCTCGTCAGCGTCCTCGGGTTCGAGATCTACAAGGCGTGGGCGCGTCGATGAGTCGGGGAGTGAGACGATCGATGGCCGTGTCCGAGGACGACGATCTCGCCGAGCGGTGGTACGCCCTGGACCTCGCGGACGTCGCGAGCCGGCTGGATGTCGAGCCCGGTCGCGGGCTGACGGCCGAGCAGGTCCGCCTCCGCGCTGCCGACTACGGCCCGAACGCGCTGGCGGAGACGCCTCGCCGCGCGGATCCTCGTGTTCCTCGACCAGTTCCGGTCACTCCTGGCGTACGTGCTGATGGGCGCGGCGCTCCTCGCGGCGGTGGTCGGGGACGTGAAGGACCCGATCGTGATCTCGGTGGTGCTGATGGTCAACGCGGTGATCGGCTTCGTGCAGGTCAACCGGGCCGAGCACAGCATGGAGGCACTCGAGCGCATGCTCGTTGCCCGGTCGCGGGTGCGCCGCGACGGCCACGTCGTCGAGATCGACGCTCGTGCCCTCGTCCCCGGTGACGTCGTGTTGCTCGAGCCGGGGGACCGCGTCCCCGCGGACGGGCGTCTCGTCAGCACGGCCAGCCTGGCGGTGGACGAATCGGTGCTCACCGGCGAGTCGGCACCCGTCGACAAGATCTCCGGGCGACTCGACGACGAGGAGCTGCCGGTCGCGGAGCGCGTGAACCTCGCCTTCATGAACACGACGGTCTCTCGTGGGAGCGCCGAGCTCGTCGTGGTCCGGACCGGCATGCGCACCGAGATCGGACGCATCGCCGGGATGCTCGCGGGTGCGGCACGCACGGACACGCCGCTCCAACGCCAGCTCGACTCCCTGGGCCGGCGGATCGCGCTGCTCGCCGGCGTGGCGAGCCTCGCCGTGTTCGTCCTCGCGCGGCGCGACGGCGAGCATCTCTCCGATGCCGCGCTCACGGCCGTGGCGCTGGCAGTGGCTTCGATCCCTGAAGGCCTTCCTGCGGTCGTCGCGGTGACGCTCGCGGTCGGGGCTCGCCGGATGGCGCGACGCAACGCGATCGTGAAGCGGCTCGCCTCGGTCGAGACCCTCGGCGCGACCTCGGTGATCTGCAGCGACAAGACCGGGACGTTGACGCTCAACCAGATGACGGTCCGCGCGGTCTGGCGGGGCGCGGTCTTCGACGTCGAGGGACACGGCTACGAACCGCTCGGCCGGATCACCGGCCCGGGGAGTGCCGAGGTCTCCGACCTCCGACCGGCGCTGGTGTCCGCGGTCGTGTGCAACAACAGCGCGCTCACTGCCGACGGCGGGATCGTGGGCGATCCGACCGAGGCGGCGCTCGTCGTGCTCGCGGCCAAGGCCGGAGTCGACGCGAGTGTCGAGCGGGCCCGACGCCCGCGGATCGCGGAGATCCCATTCGACTCGGTTCACAGATTCATGGCGACGTTCCATCGCGACCCGGATGCGGAGGGCTGCCTGCAGATCAATGTCAAGGGCGCGCCCGAGGCGTTGCTCGACCGGTGCGGCTGGTCCGCTGACGCCCACGGCGACGCGCCGGCCATCGACGATGCTCGACGCCGCGAGCTCGAGGACGACATCGAGATCCTCGCGGCACGGGGTCTGCGGGTGCTCGCGGTCGCCAGCCGCACGATCGACGACACCGGCACGGTGGAGGAGGCGCTCGAGCACGACCTCTTCGCCCTGGTCGAGGACCTGCGCCTCGAGGCCCTCGTCGGGATCCTCGACCCGGCGCGTCCCGAAGCCACGGAGGCCATCGCCCGGTGCCACGAAGCGGGGATCCAGGTCAAGATGATCACCGGCGACCACGCCGCCACCGCCCGATCCATCGCGACCGACCTCGGCATCCCGGGGGCCGCCATCACGGGCCGCGAGCTCGACGACCTCGACGTCGAACAGCTCAGCGAGCGGATCGACGACCTCGGCGTCTTCGCCCGGGTCGCGCCCGAGCACAAGGTGCGGATCGTCGAGGCGCTCCAGCGGCGCCGCAACGTCGTCGCGATGACCGGCGACGGGGTCAACGACGCCGCGGCGCTCAAGACCGCCGACATCGGCGTCGCGATGGGTATCGCCGGCACCGAGGTCACGAGGGAAGCCGGCGAGATGGTGCTCGCCGACGACAACTTCGCGACGATCGTCGTGGCGGTCGAGATCGGCCGGACCATCTACGACAACATCCTCAAGTTCGTCCGCTTCCAGCTCTCGACGAACATCGGTGCGATCCTCACCATTCTCGGCGCTCAGCTCGTCGGTCTGCCCACGCCGTTCACGCCCATCCAGATGCTCTGGGTCAACCTCATCATGGATGGACCGCCCGCGATCGCGCTCGGCCTCGACCCTCCTGCTCCCGGTGTGCTCTCCCGGCCGCCGCGCCGGATGTCCGAGCACATCCTCACGCGACGCCGGCTGGCCGGTCTGGCCCTCCTCGGCGCGGTGATGGCGGCCGGGACGCTGCTCGTCTTCGCCGGAGCCCGAGACGGCGATCTCGACGCCGAGGTTGCGGGCACCATGGCCTTCACGACCTTCGTCGCGTTCCAGCTCTTCAACGCCCTGAACGCGCGCAGCGAGCGAGCCAGCGTGTTCCGGCGCCACACGCTGACGAACGGGCGGCTCTGGGGCGCGCTGGGCGCGGTCGCGGCCCTCCAGGTCGCCGTCGTCCACCTTCCCGTGCTCGGCACCATCTTCGACACCGTTCCGCTCCGCGCCAGCGAGTGGGCAGTCTGCGGGTCCGTCGCCGTCACGATTCTCGTCGTGGACGAGGTGCGGAAGCTCGCGACGCGTTCACGGGAACATCGCGTCGCACGGACACCGTGAGCCGCGCGGCGCCGATCGAGGATCGCGACGCGCCGGCGCATGCCGGCTCCGAGTCCTCGCCGGGTCCGGACCGCGGTCGGTGCGGTGGTCAGTCCCCGGCGGGGTGGCGGACGACGACGACCGGACACGGTGCGTGGAGCACCACCTGCTGGCTGACCGACCCGAGCAGCAGGCCCTTGAAGCCGCCCCGCCCTCGAGAGCCGACGACCACGAGATCAGCGTCGGAGCATTGCTCGAGCACTGCGGTCGCACCACTCCCGACCGCGGCCACCGGTTCGACCTCGATCCCCTCGAGCTCGCTTCCGATGGCGGTGATCATGGCGTCGACGATCTGGCGCGCGGCGCGCTCGTACGACTCGGGGTCCGGCACGACCGCGGCCGGCCACTCACCGGTGACCGGAGGGCTCCACCCGCAGACCACCCGGAGTGGAGCGCGGCGCAGTCGCGCCTCGGCCGCGGCGAACCGCAGTGCGTCCATCGACGCGTCAGATCCGTCAACGCCGACCACGACGACGCCCATGCGACCTCCGGTGCTCGATCGACCTCTGCCGAGCGCGTGTGACGCTCGCGACGCAACGTAGCTCCCGCGACTGCCGGGGGTGGCGCCGGCGGTCGCATGGGGTTCCGGTCGAGTCGGGCGTGGGCCCGGGTCAGCCGGGCGTGATGACGGCCCGGCCGCGCAAGGTCCCTGCTCGCATCCGGTCGTAGGCGTCGAGCGCGCGATCGAGCGGGAAGCGCTCGATCTCGGCCCGGATGCGACCGGCGCGGGCCAGGTCCAGCACCTCGACGAGCTCCGTGATCGAGCCCCAGTACGTCGTCGCGACGGCCGCCTCGTACGGCAGGCCGAAGAAGCTGAACGGCAGCGTGCCACCGGCGATGCCGACGACGGTCAGGTCACCCCGCACGCGCACGACCTTCGCGGCGAGCGCGAGCGTCGCGTCGGCACCGACGAGGTCGAGGACGAGCTCGGCGCCGTGGCCGCCCGTCGCGTCCCGGATGTGCGCCTCGGCGTCGTCGGGCGCGACCGCCGCGTCCCGCGCCGAGCTCGAGCGCCTGGCCGCGCTTCTGCTCGTCGAGGTCCACCACGACGAGCCGGCTCGGCGTCAGGGCCCGGGCGAGCTGGATGGCGAGGTGGCCCAGCCCGCCCGCCCCGATGACGACGACGGTGGAGCCCGGCACGAGCAGCGGGAGCGATCGCTTCAGCGCGTGGTAGGGAGTCAGACCGGCATCGGTGAGGGGCGCGGCCTCCACGGGGTCGAGGTCGCCGAGCGGCACCGTGAGCCGGGCCGGCACCCGCACGTACTCCGCCATGCCGCCGTCGTGGCCGATGCCGGGTGCCAGCTTCCGGAGCTCGGCCGAGCGGTCGCAGTAGTTCTCGGCGCCGGTACGACAGGTCGGGCAGCGCCCGCATCCCCACGGTCCGTAGACCGCGACCGCCTCGCCGGCTCGCAGGCCGTCGACGCCGGCGCCGAGCTCCTCGACGTACCCGGTCGTCTCGTGGCCGAGCACGAACGGAGGGTCGAACGGCATCGCGCCGGGCGGGAACTCCATGAGGTGGAGGTCGCTGTGGCAGGCGCCGGTGCCCGCGACCCGGAGCAGCACGTCCCCGGGCCCGGGTCCGGGCACCGGAACGTCACGGAGCTCCGGCGGGGCGAGCCACGCGGGGAGGACGAGCGCACGCATCCGGTCCGTCGAGCCCGCCATCCTGGTACCTCCCGCGTCTCGCATCGCGACCGAGGACGTCGCGGACACGATGACCATCCTCGCCCGGCCGAGGTGCCGGCCGCTCGACCCGGCTCAGAAGCCGTGGTGGGGTGGCAGCTCGCCCCGGCCGATCGCGTCGGCCCGGGCGTGCAGGAGCGCGGCGCTCCGGTCGAGGTCGTGCGCGATCACGTAGCGGCCGGACCTGACGCCCGCGATGACGAAGCGCCCGAGCTCGTCGAGGTCGGCGACCTCGGCCGGCCTGCCCAGCGCGGCGAGGTGGTCGCGGAACTGCTGGAACGTCGGCACCGGCCCGGGTGCCCGCTCGCGGGTCCGGGCGAGCTCGGGGGGTCGGTTGCGCTGGGCGGTCCAGAGGCCGGTGTCCATCAGCCCGCCCGACGGGTAGAACACCGACGCCCGCAGCTTCGTGTCGTGCTCGATCAGCTGGTGGGCGAGCGCCTCGGTGAGACAGCTGATCGCGGCCTTGCTCGACGCGTACACCGACGCGTACGGGACGGGCGCGATGCCGCCGTCGCCCGACGACGTGTTCACGATCACGCCCTCCTCGCCGCCGGCGAGCATGCGCGGCACGAACTCGAGGATCCCGTGGGCGACGCCGAACACGTTGACGCCGAAGCACCACCGCCAGTCGTTGGGCTCCTGCTCCCAGGGCAGCCCACCGCCCCCTGACGTCACACCCGCGTTGTTGAACAGCAGGTGGCACGCACCGTGGCGGTCGTAGACCGTGTCGGCCAGCGCCGCGACCGACGCGGGATCCGAGACGTCGGTCCGCACGCCCGCCACGTCGCCGCGACCGGTGAGCTCGGCGACCGTGGCGTCGAGCGCAGCGGTCTCGACGTCGGCGATCAGGACCGAGGCCCCCTCGTCGAGCAGCGCGTGCACGATGCCCCGCCCGATGCCCGACGCGCCGCCGGTGACGACCGCGACCTTGCCCCTCAACTCGTCCACGTCAGCCGCCCCAGCGCACCTGGTACTCGTCCTTCCACCACTCGGCCGCCCGGATCTCCTCGGGGGTGGTCACGAGCGTGACGTCCTGTCCGAGGTCCCGCGGCGTGGGCCCGATGCGCGCCGCGACCGGTGCGAGCGCGTCGAGATCGAACCCGTAGCAACGCGCCGCGGTCCCGCCGAGCATGAGCCGGGCGTCGCCGACCGGGACGTCGCCGAAGTCCGATCGCAGCCGGGCGATCGTGTCGGGCCACGTGCCCTCGGGGTGGGGGTAGTCGGTGCCCCACATCGCGACGTCGCAGCCGATCGTGTGCCGGCGGCGGATCTCCTCCTTCGACATCGTCGACGCACCGACGAAGATGTTCTCGCCGAAGTACTCCGAGGGGAGCTTGGAGAGGACGCCCTTCATCAGCGCCGCCATCTTCTTCGTGGTGTGGCCGCCGCCGAGGTACTGGTCCCACTTCCACTTCATGTCGGCCACCCAGTACGACGCGCCCTCGGTGACGACGAACCGCAGGCCGGGGAAGCGCTCGAACGCGCCGCTGAAGAGCAGGTGGGCGATCGGGCGGTGTGTCCACCAGACGACCTCGGCGAGGTAGATGCCGATGAACTCGTTCATCTCCTCGCGCGGTGCCTCACCCGAGTGCGTGTGCACCGGGAAGCCCGCGGCCTGGCAGGCGGCCCACACCGGGTCGTACCCGGGGTCGTTGTACGGGCGGTGGTGCCGCCACATCGTCGGGATCATGATCCCGCGGATGCCGGGATGGCCCGCGAGCCACTCGACCTCCGCGACCGCTCGCTCCACGTCGTGCGTGATGGGCACCAGCCCGACGCCGCCCCGCCGTTCCGGGCTCGTCGCGCACAGGTCGACGAGGAACCGGTTGTGGGCCCGGGCGCCCGCGAAGGCCAGCTCGGGGTCCTCGATCGTCCCGGCGGAGAGCCCGGCACCGAAGGGTGGCGACTCCATCCCCGTGATCGCGTCGGCGTCGGGGAAGATCACCTCGGCGGCGACCCCGTCGGCGTCCATCTCCTTGTCGCGCTGCTCGGGGTCGTACGCGCCGCGCAGCCCCTCCTCGTGCGTCGTCTCCCACTGCGTGATGTAGTCGTAGTTGAGCTGCATCTGCTGGTCGCGCTGCGCGTGGCGCTCGGCGAGGAACTCGTCGAACGCCTCGAGGTGCCGCGCCTCGAGATAGGGCCGGTACTCCTCGCACGGGAGCCCGGCGTGGGCATCGGCCGAGATGATGGTGTATCGCTCGTCGCTTCGTGGTGCGTCGCTCACGCTCACGACCTCTTCCCCAGTACGGAGAGGTCGTCGTAGCGCTGGTGGACGTAGGGCAGCAGGAAGTCGGCGGGGACCCGTTCGACCACCTCGCCGGTCTGGGTCGTGGCCACCCGCGCGAGCTCGAACGCCCGGATGGGGCCGACGGGGATGTCGGCGATCGGGTCGAGCGGCGAGTCGCCGAGCGTGAGGGTGCCGTCGATCGTGCGGCCCTCCCGCGCCTCCTCGTGGCGGCGGCAGTAGACGAGCGCGGGCTCGGTGTCGAAGCCCTTGCCGTCGGGGGAGGGACTGCACTTGAAGTAGAAGTCGACCTTGTCCTTCGGCGCGAGCTCGACGGGATCGCCGAGCGTGCCGGTCACGGTCGCGAGCGTGAAGCCCATGCGCTCGATCCGGGCGGTCACGGCATCGCCCTCGATCTCGATCGAGACCTGCCCGATCTTCTTCGGCTCGCCGTAGGTCTCGCGCCCGCCGATCGTCGCCTGCTCGGTCGTCATCGGCATGAACAGCGCGTACTCGCCCTCGGTGCCGGCGTGCCGGGCGCGGACCCCGAACCAGCCCGCGCCGAAGGTGGGGATGCCGGTGCCCATGTCGACCGTCGCGAACCGGATGCGGGCGAGCGGCTCGCTCGGCTCGAGCGGGGGCGGCAGGACGGCACGGATCGCGTCGGGATCGGTCTCCCAGACGACGGTGACCGCCGTGGACCAGATCTTCGCCGCGGTGGCCTCGACCTCGCGGTTGCGTTGGGCGTCGGTGTCGCGTGGCCCGTAGCGCACGTTCATGGTTGCTCCCTTCCTGCGCTCACCAGGCCTTGACGACCTGGTCGCGGTCGAACGCGTTGCACGTGGAGTCGGTGGGGTAGTCGGCCGGGTCGAGCGGCCGGGCGACCTCCGCGACGGCCGGTCCGATGCGATCGCCGACGGTCCGGAGGGTCGTCAGGTCGAAGCCGTAGACCTCCGCCGCATTGGTCTCGACCATCCGGCGCGTCTCCTCGGGTGGGACGTCGCCGAACGCAGCGCGCAGCGCCTCGGTCGTGTACGGGTAGCTGCCCTCGGAGTGCGGGTAGTCGGCGCCCCACATGATGCGGTCGACCCCGACGTCGTGCCGCAGGGGGGCCTCGGACGGGCGCAGGAAGCTCGCGCCCACCCAGACGTTGCGGCGGAAGTACTCCGTCGGCGTCATCGTCAGCTGCTCGGCCACGGCACCGAAGAACACCGCTTCCGCCGCGCCGCCGTGGGTCATGCGCCGGTGGAACCAGTCGAGGGTGTCGAGCCCGCGGGGGAGCCACCCGAGTCCCTGCTCGGTGAGCACCACGCGGAGGCGCGGATGCCGTTCGAACACGCCACCGAAGATCAGGTGCCACAGCGCGCGGTGCGAGTACCACGAGAGCTCGATGAGCATGATCGCCCGCGCCGCCGCGGCGTCGCCGAAGTCGGGGAGACCGCTCCCCGCGTGGATGTCGAGCGGCACGTCGAGCTCCTCGCACCGCGTCCACAGCGGCTCGTAGCACGGGTCCCAGAGCGGTGCGACCTCGGAGTTGGGCGGGACGTTCGGCAGGAGGATCCCGCCGCACACGTCCATGTGCTCGGCGGCCCACCCGACCTCCGCGAGCGTGTCGTCGAGATCGTTCAGGAAGACCTGCGCGCACCCGGCGCGCCGGCCGGGCGCGGCCGCGCAGAAGTCGGCCAGCCAGCGGTTGTGGGCCTGGAGGCCCGCCCACCGCCGTTCGTAGTCCGCCGCGGTCGGCTCGAGCGCGGTGAGGTTGCCCTGGGCGAAGAACGGCGGCACCGTGTTGGGGAACAGCACCTCGGCGACCACCCCCTGGGACTCGGTCTCGGCGAGCCGCGCGTCGCTGTCCCAGTTGCGGTAGGCGGTGGGGGCGAGCAGGTCGGCGAAGGGGTTCACGTACGCGTCGGCCCACGCGTCGAAGTCGTCGTGCCAGCGTGACGCGAGGTACGGGCGGTAGTCGCGGAGGGCTGCGCCGGCGTGGCCGTCGACCGAGATCACCGTGTACCGGTCCGTCGCGGTCCCCGTTCTCGTCTCCGCGGCCGTCTCCGCGGCCGTCTCCGTGACCGTCATGCGGCGTCCCCCGATCCGTGTCGCGCCGGGCCATCCTCGCCAGCGCCCGGGCGGGACGCAACCCCGCGGATCCGCGGGGATGTGACGCGGGCCGGCGCAGCGGGCGATGATCACGTCCCGCGCCCCGACCGCGCACCGAGGAGGCCCGTTGACGCGCTTCGTGGAGAACTCGATCACGTTCCCGTACCGACGCTCGCTCGGGCCCGTGATCGGTGCGTTCATGACCGCGCTCACCGAGCAGCGGATCCTCGGGATCCGCGCCGGCGACCGGGTGCTCGTCCCGCCGGTGGAGTGGGATCCCGAGACCGGCGCCGAGCTCGACGGGGAGGCCATGGTCGAGGTCGGTCCGGTCGGGACGGTGGAGGCCTGGACGTGGGTGCCGGAGCCGACCGAGCAGCACCCGCTCGACCATTCGTTCGCGTTCGCGTTCATCCGCCTCGACGGCGCGTCGACACCGGTGCTGCACGCGGTCGACGCAGGCACGCCCGACGCCATGGGCGTCGGGGCCCGCGTGGCGCCACGCTGGCGCGGGACCCGCATCGGCCACATCGGCGACATCATGGCCTTCGTCCCCGGCGAGCAGCCCGAGGTCGAGGGCGACGACGGCGGCCCGGCCGCGGAGCCGGTGACGATGATGGACTACCTCGCGTCGATCGCCTACCGGAACCCCGTGCCGCCGGTGCAGGACCGCCTGCGCGAGCTGAGTCGGTCCGAGCGCATCCTCGGGCAGCGCTGCCCGGTCTGCGCCCGCGTCTACTCGGGGGGCCGGGGCTACTGCCCGATCGACGCGGTCGAGCTGGGGGAGGAGCACGACGTCGACCTCCCGCACACCGGCACGATCACCAACTTCACGATCGTGACCCCGGTGCAGTACCCGGGCCAGACCGAGACCGAGCCCTTCGCCCGGGTCTTCGTCCTGCTCGACGGCACCGATGTGATCCTGCCGTACCAGCCGGTCGTCGAGCTCCCGGTGGAGGAGGTCCGCGTCGGCAAGCGGGTCGCCGCCGCGTGGGCACCACCGAACGACGACGTCGACGACGCGGGCGCGATGGGCGGCGCGTACGGCGCACTGATCGGCTGGATCCCGAGCGGCGAGCCCGACGTCGCCGACCCCGACCTCGTGAACCGGATCTTCTGATGCCGACGACGAACCCACCCGCGGGCACCCGGACCGACATCGCCGTCGTCGGGTGGGCCCAGTCGCCGATGGTGCGTCGCACCGACCTCTCCGAGACCCAGCTCCTCCTGCGCGTGATCACCGACGCGCTCGGAGCCGCTCGGGCTGACCCGCGCCGACGTGGACTTCACGTGCCTCGGCTCGTGTGACTACATCACCGGGCAGGCCTTCTCGTTCGTGTCCAACCTCGACGCGATCGGGGCGTGGCCGCCCAAGCGTGACTCGCACGTCGAGATGGACGGGGCGTGGGCGCTCTACGAGGCCTGGTTGCGCCTCCACGAGGGTGACATCGAGATCGCGGTCGTGACCGGCTCGGGGCGGTCCTCGACCGGCGACCCGTCGCTCATCTACCCGATGGAGACGGACCCCTTCTACCTCGCGCCCCTCGGCGCCGACCCGCTGACCTTCGCCGCGCTCCAGGCCCGGGCGTTGATCGCCGCCGGTATCACCGACGAGCGGGCGATGGCCGGCGTCGCCGCCCGCTGCCGGCGCGAGGCGATGGCCAATCCCGACGCCCAGGTCGCGGGCGACCACGACGTCGACGAGCTGCTCGCGGGCGACTACGTGCGGGAGCCCCTCCGCCGCCACGACCTGCCGCCGATCACCGACGGTGCCGCGGCGATGGTGCTGGCCACCGGCGCACGCGCCCGGGAGCTGTGCGACCGCCCGGCCTTCATCACCGGGTTCGACCACCGGACCGAGTGCCACAACCCGGCGTACCGCGATCTCGCCGACACGCCCTCGACCCGGATCGCCGCGGCCGCGGCCGGGCTGAGCCGGGCTCCGGTGGAGGTCGCCGAGCTGCAGACCGCCTTCACCCACGAGGAGAGCCTGCTGCGCCGCGCGCTCGGGCTCGGTGACGACGTGCGGGTGAACCCGTCGGGCGGGCCACTGGCCTCCAACCCGATCATGGCGACGGGGCTCGCGCGGATCGGCTACGCCGCGAACCACGTCTTCGGGGGTGGGAGCCGGGCGCTCGCGCACGCGACCTCCGGACCGTGCCTCCAGCAGAACCTGGTGTGCATCCTCGAAGGGGAGGGCGCGTGAGCGACGCCCCAGCATGTCGCCGTCGTGGGGGATCGGGCGGAGCGGGGCCCGAGCGGCCCGGCCCGCAGGGCCGAGAGCGGAGTTGACGTGAGCGTGGAGCCGTGCGCGATCGTCGGGGTCGGCCAGACCCACCACAAGTCGCGCCGGCACGACGTCTCCTTCGGCGGGCTGGTGCGGGAGGCCGCCTTCCGCGCCCTCGAGGACGCGGAGATGACCCTGGCCGACATCGATGCGGTCGTGATCGGGAAGGCCCCCGACCTCTTCGAGGGGGTCATGAAGCCGGAGCTGTACCTCTCCGACGCCCTCGGAGCGGTGGGCAAGCCGATGTTCCGCGTCCACACCGCCGGGTCGGTCGGTGGCACGACCGCGATCGTCGCGGCGTCGCACGTCCAGGCCCGCAAGCACGCGCGCGTGCTCGCGGTCGCGTTCGAGAAGCAGTCCGAGGGCAACGCCCAGTTCGCGCTCGGGAGCGGGCGCGGCGCGTCGCTCGGCGCCGGGGGTGCGTTCGCACCGTTCATCCGCGGTACATCGAGCGGAGCGGCGCGCCCGAGCACATCGGCTGGAAGGTCGCGGTCAAGGACCGGCAGAACGCGCTCAAGAACCCGTACGCGCACCTGCGCATCACCGACATCTCCATCGAGAAGGTGCGGGAGTCGCCGATGATGTGGGAGCCGCTCCGCTACCTGGAGTCGTGCCCGTCGTCGGACGGCGCGTGCGCGGTCGTGCTCACCGACGAGGCCGGTGGTCGCGCCGCGGTCGCGGCGGCCGTCCGCCGGCGTGGATCATCGGCGCGTCGTCGCGCAGCGAGCCCCCGAGCTTCCCCGGTCGGGATCCGGTCCGCCCGGCCGCGTGCGTGCGGGCCGCGTGGGACGTCTACGAGCAGGCCGGGATCACCGACCCGCGCGGTCAGATCGACATGGCCGAGCTGTACGTGCCGTTCTCCTGGCACGAGGCGATCTGGCTCGAGGGCCACGACATCGCGGCACCCGGCGAGGGCTGGCGCATGATCGACGACGACGAGACGGCGCTCGGCGGGTCGTTCCCGGTGAACGCCAGCGGCGGGGTGCTCTCGAGCAACCCCATCGGCGCGTCCGGGCTGCTGCGGTTCGCCGAGGCCGCGAACCAGGTGCGCGGGGCGGCGGGCGAGCACCAGGTCGACGGCGCGCAGGTGGCGCTGGCCATGGCGTACGGCGCCAACAGCCAGTACTTCAGCACCTGGGTCGTCGCGAGCTCCCTGCAACCCTTCGGCTAACACCGACGGGTGCCCGTCCGCGGCGCAGGCGGCCGGTACCGTCGGCGCGATGGTCGAGGACATCACGGCGTTGCTCGCGGGACCGCCCCGCGTCCCGGCCGACGTCGCGCGGTTCAGCTCGAACACCCTGTTCGGCCAACCCGGGATCTACCCCGAGGGCCCGCCGATGGTCCCCGCCACCGGGCACCGGCACTCGGACGCGTCGATCGAGCTCGCGATCCCGGAGCTGGCGGGCACCGTCGGCGAGCCGGTCCTCGAGGCGTGGAACGCCGGAGCGCTCGCCGTCACCCGCCTGACCTACGGCGAACCCGCGTCCGCCGGGACGTGTGGTCGGCCCCGCTCGCGACGGTGGACGCGCACGTCGTGAACGAGCGCTACGGGTGCGAGGACGCCCGACTGCTCCTGCCGTCGATCGTGCACGACGCTCTGCTGGTCCGGCCCGGGTGCCGGCCACGCCGAGGAGACGCTGCTGCACGCGCTCGGCGCCTTCGTGCACGCGCAGCTCCTCGCGCGGGATCCGGCCCTGGCCGGGACCACCGAGCTCGCGCGCCGCCAGAGCTCGATCACGATCACGCTGCTCAACTCCCGCCGGCCGGGGTCGGCCCGGATCACCCTCGTCGCGCCGGACGGGCCCGGCACCATCCCGGGTGGCGCCCCCGCCATGGAGACCCCCGACTTCTGGTCGGTGCCGTTCGGGCCCGCCGCCGCCGACGGCGCCGCGGTGCCCGACGTCGTGCGGGCGGTCCTCGCCGCGGCCGCCGGCGGCGGAGTGGTGGTGCCCGAGCACTACGACGACGGCCTCGGCGCCTGGTGCTCCGACCACCTCGGCGGAGTGCTCCGGCCCGAGGAGCAGCTCGCGGCCAACCGGGCGCTCGGGCTCCTGCCGTGACGCTCCTGCCCGGGACCGCGGACGGGGCGCGCCCCCGGCTCGGGACGCTCGTGCTCGTGCTCTGCGCGGTGAACGTGCTCGTCGCCGCCGACTTCCTCGGCGCGTCGGTGCTGCTCGACGCCGATCGGGCGCGACCTCCACATGACCACCGCCGACCTGGCCTGGGTCGTGAACGGCTACCTCCTCACCCTGGCCGCGCCGCTCATCGCGTTCGGCCGCTCCGCCGACCGGTTCGGCGCGGTGCGCCTCACGCGATGGGGTCTCGCCGCGTTCGCGCTGCGGCGCGCTCGCGGCCGGGGCCGCGACCGTCGGCCGAGGTGCTCGTCGGCGGGCGCATGCTCCAGGGTCTCGGCGCGTCGGTGCTCACCGCGACCGGGCTGTCGCTCGTGAGCACCGCCGCCGCGCCGGGCGACCGCGGCCGGGTGGTCGGGCATCTGGGCCGGCGTCGGCGCCGTCGGCTCCGCGGTCGGACCGATGTTCGCCGGCGGCCTCGAGTTCCTCGGCTCGTGGCGCATCTTCTTCCTCATCGACGTGCCGCTCGCGCTCGCGGTCCTCTGGTTCCTCCGGGGCCGCACCGACCCCGCGGCGGGCGGCACCCCCGACGGGGTGGCGGCGACCGTGCCCCTCCCGGCGCCGACGGCGCCACCGGTCGCGCGTCCCCGGCCCGGGTGTCGGGGCGCGCCGACCTCGTCGCGGTCGCGGCGTTGACCACGGGCCTCGGTGCCACGGTGTTCGCGCTGCTCTCGGGCCCCGACGACGGCTGGAGCGCACCGTCCGTGGTCGTGCCCGGGCTCCTGGCCCTCGTGCTGCTCGGCGGCTTCGTCCGGGCCGAGCAGCACAGTCCGGCACCGCTCCTGGACCCCCGGATGTTCCTCCACGGGCGCTACCCGCCGATCGCGGCGACGGCCTTCGTGGCCAACGCCGCGTTCGCGGTGGTGTCGTTCTTCGCGTCGCTCTACCTCCAGCAGGTGGAGGGGCTCGCCCCCGTCGCCGCCGGCGTCGTGTTCCTCGCGCTGACGATCCCACTGGTGCTGCTCTCGCCGGTCGCCGGCCGGCTCGTGGGTCGGGTGCCGTCCGGCCGTCTGATGGGGGGCGGGCTCTTCGTCGTCGCCGCGTCGGTCGGCCTGTTCGCCACGCTCGGGACGGCGGGCGGCCTCGGGCTGCTCGTGCTCGCGCTGGTCCTCTCCGGGATCGGCCAGGCCGTGGTCTTCAACGTCTCGAACGTGGCCGCGGTCGGCCGAGGGGACGGCGCCGGGATCGAGTCGGGCGTGATCAACGAGGTGCGCCAACTCGGCGCGCTGATCGGGCTGGCGGTGATCGGTGCGCTGTTCTCCGCGCTGCAGGCCGGTGCCGGGGGCTCCGCGGCGTCGGCGTTCGTCGGTGCGCTCCGGCGCGCCGAGCTTCCTCCTGGCGGTGGTGTGCGCAGCGACGGGCGTGTGGGTGCTGGGGATCGACGTCGACTGAGCCACACCCGCGACGGTCCGGAGCCGGAGTCCGGTACGGGGCGGTGCGGTCAGCGCACGTCGAGCGCGCCGGGTTGGCTCGTGTCGGCGCGGGGTGATCGCGAACCGCTCCCGCAGGACGTCGAGCGGCTCCGGCGCGATCGGCGAAGTGGTCCATGCAGAGGGCGTCGACGCTGGCAGGTCGCGCCGCGGTGGAGCGCCGCGCCGAATCGGCGCCGCCGCACCCGGCTGCTCGAGCGTCCCGGCGCACGCGATCGCGACCTTCTTGCCGGCCACGTGGCTGATCGTCGCGTTCTGGAACAGGCCGAGCGTCATGACGAGCTGCACGAAGCCGCGGGGATCGGCCATGGCCATCGCGATGAACGCGAACACGTCGATCTCGCCCTCGGGCGTGGCCGGGTAGTCGGCGAGCACGTGCACGAAGTCGTGGTGGGCACCGACCTCGCCGATGCCGCGCCGGTCGCCCGGCAGCGGGAAGTGGTGGAGGCGGTAGAACTCCGCGCGTCGCCCGGCCGAGCGATCCCTCGGGCATGTCGGCCAGGGACGCCCATCTGCGCTCGATGGCATCGGCTGGGCACGACGTTGCTGTACGCGAGCTTCGAACGGAGCAGGCGCCAGAGGTGGCCGTGGAGCACCTCGCGCGTGGCTTCCTCGGTGTAGTACGAGCTGCGCTGGATGTCGGCGTACATCAACGCGAGCTGCCCGTCGGCGGCGCGCCGAGCCGCGTTCACCATCGGCTCGTCCACGTGCAGGGCACGCGCGAACCCGCGGACGTGGTCCGCGAGGTCGGGCGACGGGTCCTCGAGCAGCTCCATCGCGACGACGCTCTGCACCAGCCGGCGCCGCAGTGCAGGGTCGTGGATGCGCGCCGCGGTCTCGGCCGCGTCGAGCGTCTCGATCGGGTCGTCGTGCGTGTCGATGCCCAGGACGTGCAGCGCCACCTGGTGCATGACGTCGCGCTGGATCGCGGTGGGGTAGCCGTCGACGGTGAGCCCGCCGAGCACGCCACCGGCGAACGCCCGCGCGGTGTCGGGGTCGAGGGTGTGACGCTCGCGGAGCTCCGGCGTCGGTCATCGCACGTCCAGGTCCGGTGGGAACGGCGAGACGATGCTGAACTCGTTGCCCTCCGGATCGGTCATGACCCGGTGCTCCTCGCCGGGACGGAACCGGACGATCTCCCGGAGTGCCCCGCCGAGCGCCTCGATGCGCGCGGTCGCGGCCTCGAGGTCGTCGACCTCGACGTCGAGGCGGATCCGGCCCGGCGTGTGCGCCACCGGGTCGACGGGCTGGAAGGCGATCAACGAGCCCTGCGCGCCGAACTTCAGCTGGAGCCAGCCCGGCACCCGCTCGGCGACCCCGACGCCGAGCACCCGCTGCCAGAACGCCGCCAGCCGCTCGGGGTCCACGGCGTCGACGACGACGCCCCGGAGCCAGCCGACCGCCGGTGCGGACGGTGCCGCGTCGGTCACCTGGTCGTCGGAGCTGGCCACGGGTCTCCTTGTCGTCCTCCGCCGACCCTACGTTGAGGGATTGCTCGGGGGAACCTGGGTGACGAAGTCGATCAGCTGCTCGACCGCGGCGACGAGCGACTGGTCCAGGTCGCTCCAGGAGCTCACCGCGCCGAGGAGCCGGCTCCAGAACCGCGGGGGATCGCTCGACGCCCAGCGCCGCGCAGATGCCTTCCTTCCACGGCGTGCCCATCGGCACGGTCGGCCACGCGTCGATGCCGATCGTCTTCGGGCGGATCGCCTCCCAGATGTCCACGAACGGCGTGCCGAGGACGCAGACGTGGGGATCGGCGACGGTCGCGGCGATCCGGGCCTCCTTGCTGCCCGGGACGAGATGGTCGACGAGCACGCCGAGGCGCCGCGTGGGGCCGGGCCCGAACCCGGCGACGACCGCGCCGAGATGGTCGATGCCGTCGAGGATCTCCACCACGATCCCCTCGATGCGGAGGTCGTCGCCCCAGACCTTCTCGAGCAGCTCGGCGTCGTGCGTGCCCTCGACGAGGATGCGGCTCGCCCGCGCGACCCGGGCCGCGGCCCCGGCGACCCGGCGCGATCCCGAGGCGGTCCGCGCGCCGTGCTGGCACGCGCCCGCCCCGCAGGTCGGGATCGTCGCGCTCGACCGGTGCCGCCGGCGCGACCAGGTGCACGGTGCGCCCGTCGACCGCGAAGTCGCCCGCCCGGACCGGGAAGGACCGCTCGAGCCCGGTCGAGCCCCGCAGCGTGACCCGATCCGGGGCGAACGTGGTCACGCGGCCGGCGAAGCCCGAGGACCGGTGCAGCACCAGCAGGCCCGCCCCGGCGGCCACGGCCGGGTACTGCGCGGCGAGCCGGGCCGGTCCGTCGACCGGGCCACCGAGGATCCCGCCGGGGGAGTGATGGCACCTCATGGTCGAGCGACGGTACCGGCGGCGGACCGGCCGGTGGGGGACCGGGATGGCAGACTCCGGCCGTGCAGTTCGACTCGCTCGCAGACCTCACCGGCGCCGTGGGCACCGAGCTCGGTGTGACCGGGTGGCTGACCGTCGACCAGGAGCGGATCGACCGCTTCGCCGACGCGACCGGCGACCACCAGTGGATCCACGTGGACGTCGAGGCGGCCGCGGACGGCCCGTTCGGCACGACCATCGGGCACGGCTACCTCACGCTGGCCCTGTGCGCACCGTTCCTCGGTGAGCTGCTGACCGTCGAAGGCATCTCGATGGGCATCAACTACGGCGTCGACAAGGCGCGGTTCATCGCGCCGGTCCCCGCCGGCGCCCGGGTGCGCGGCAGCGGTCAGGTGCTGAGCGCCACCGGGATCCCTGGCGGTGCGCAGGTGGTGGTCCGCCTCACCGTCGAGCTCGAGGGCTCCCCCAGGCCCGCCGCCGTGGTCGACACGGTCAGCCGCTACCTCACCTGAACCCGGCCGGGGAGTCCCGATACCCCTGACGCAGCCTGGTCTTGGCGACCTTGCCGTTGTCCTGCCGCGGGCAGACGCTCGACGAAGTCGACGGCGCGGGGGCACTTGTAGTGCGCGAGGCGCGCCCGGCAGTGCTCGATCAGCTCGGTCGCGAGGACGGCGTCGGCGGTGACGTCGGGGACCGCTTCCACCACCGCGAGCACGGACTCGCCCCACTCCTCGTCGGGCACCCCGATCGTCGCGACGTCGGCGACGGCCGGGTGCTCGAGCAACACGCCGTCGACCTCGGCCGGGTAGATGTTCACCCCGCCCGACACGATCAGGTGCGCGCTGCGGTCGGTCAGGAAGAGGTAGCCGTCCTCGTCGAGGTAGCCGACGTCCCCGAGCGTGAAGTAGTCCCCCCGGTACGCACTGTCCGTCTTGGCCGAGTCGCCGTGGTACACGAAGCGGTCCTCGGCCTTCGACCGGATCCACACGAGCCCGGCCGTGCCGGTCGGGAGCGGGTTCGCGTCCTCGTCGCCGACGATGACGTGCTCGAGCGGATCGGGCCGGCCGACCGTCCCCGGCTTGGTCAGCCAGGTCCGGGAGTCGACCAGCGTCGCCGCGCCCTCGGTGGCGCCGTAGTACTCCCAGACGACCGGGCCCAACCACTCGATGAGCCGGTGCTTCACGTGCACCGGGCACGGTGCGGCTCCGTGGATCACCGCGAGCAGCGACGACGTGTCCGCGGCGGCGCGCGTGGCTCGGGGAGCGCGAGGAGGCGGTGGAACATCGTCGGGACCATGTGCGTGTGCGTCACCCGGTGCTCGCCGATGAGACGCAGCGTCTCCTCGGCGTCCCACCGCTCCATCAGCACGAGCGTCGCGCCGCCGTGCAGGGGCGTGTTCATCGACAGCAGCAACGGTGCGGTGTGGTACAGCGGTCCGGTCACGAGGTGCACCGCGCCGGGCAGGTAGCCCGAGAACCGCGCCTCGGTGAGGGCCGTGGCCGGGTTCGAGGGAGGTCGGGCGACACCCTTCGGACGCCCGGTCGTGCCCGACGTGTAGAGCATGATCGCCCCGCGCCTCGGTTCCGCGATCGGCGCCCCGGACTCCGCCGCGAGCGCCGCCTCGTAGTCGTCCCAGCCGGCGAGCGGCGCCCCGATCGCGATCCGGACCGGTACCCCGTCCCCGACGGGCGCGAGATCGGCGAGGTCGCCGTCGAGCACGACCGCCCGCGGCGCCGCAGTCGCGGACGATGTAGGCGGCCTCCTCGAGGCCGAGGTGCCAGTTGACCGGCGTGAGCCGCCATCCGGCGCGCTGCGCGGCCGCGTAGGTCTCGACCCACTCCGGCCGGTTCGGGGCGATCAACGCGACGGCGTCGCCGGCCCGGAGCCCGCGTGCCCGCAGGGCCCGGACGAGCCGGTTCACCCGGGCGTCGAGCTCGGCGTACGTGAGGGTCGCACCGTCGGCGACGATCGCGGGCCGGTCGGGGGTCGTCGCCGCGAACCAGGCGACGACCCTCCCTTCCGCCGCGGCGTTCGCGATCGAGTCCGGCGGCGTGCCGGCGTCGGTGCCACCGGGGGACGAGGGTCGCGTCACGCCTCGGACGCTACCGACCGGCTCCCGTGCGCGCACGTGGCGAGGAACGCGACGGCGATCTCGGGGTCCACGACGCGCCGCATCGGAGGGAGCGCGTCGAGCAGGGCGCTGCGGTAGCGGGCGGTCGCGAGGCGCCGGTCGAGCACCGCGACGACACCGAGGTCGTCGCGACTGCGGATGAGCCGGCCGGCGCCCTGCGCGAGCACCAGCGCGGCTGCGGGCAGGTCCACGTCCCCGAAGCCCGATCCTCCGTTCCGCTCGGCCTGCTCGCGGCGGGCCTGGGCGAGGGGGTCGTCGGGCCGCGAGAACGGGATGCGGTCCAGGATCACGAGCACGCAGCTCGGACCCGGGATGTCCACGCCGGTCCAGAAGCTGCGGGTCGCCACGAGGCAGGAGGTCTCCTCGGCGCCGAAGCGCTCGAGGAGGACGGCCTTGGTGCTCTCGCCCTGCACGAGCACCGGGTGATCCGTCTCCGCGCGCAGGCGGGCGGCCATCCGGTCCACCGCCGCGCGTGACGTGCAGAGCACGAGCGCCCGACCTCCGGCGGCGTCGGCCAGCCGCGCGGCCTCGACCGTCGCGGCCTCGGACCACGCCGGGTCCTTCGGCTCGGGCAGGTGGGTCGGGACGTAGAGCATCGCCTGGGCGCGGAAGTCGAACGGCGACTCGACCGCGAGGTCGACGTAGCCGAGTCCCGGAACCGAGGTCTTCTCGCCGTCGACCTCGACGGTGACCGGACCCGGCTCGCGGCGACGGTCGAGCCCGAGCCGGCCGGTGAACGCGGCGAACCGCTCACCCGCGCCGAGCGTCGCGGACGTCAGCACGGCCGGCGTGCTCGCGAACAGCCGGGCCGCGAGCGCCTTCGAGACGTCGACCGGCGCGAGGTGCAGGGTCTGGCGCTCGGCCCAGACGACCTCGTCGGCCTCGGGGCTGCGCAGGCGCCGCAGCGCCGCGAGCCGGGTGCCGGCCAGCTGGGTGGCCTGCGCGCCGGCGGTCGGGTCGCCGGCGGGGTCGATCGACGGGATCGCGGCGGCGAGGCGCTCCGCCGCGGCCACGAGCGCGTCGCCGATCGCTCCCTCGCGGGGGTCGAGGCGGCCCTCGGCCCGCTCGAGCGCCGAGTCGAGCGCGTCGGCCGCGGCGGCGAGGGGGTCGGCGTCGGCGCGGCTCACGCCGGCGCCGGTCAGCCGTCCGGCGAGCTGGCGCAGGCCCATCGGGGTCACCTCGATGCCGAACGCGCTGGTCGCGACGTCGGCGAGCCCGTGGGCCTCGTCGAAGACGACGAGGTCGTGCTCGGGCAGGACGGTGCCGCTCGAGTCGAGGTGGATGCAGTACAGCGCGTGGTTGACGACGAGGACGTCGGCCGTCGCCGCGCGCTGCCCGGGCCCGCTCGGCGAAGCACGTCTCACCGTCGCTGCACCTGCCCGCCCCCGGACACTCGTTCGGGGCGCAGGCCGCGGCCCGCCGGGAGGTGTCGGCGATGTCGACCTCGGCGAAGTCGCCCGTCGCCGAGGTCGTCGCGAAGCGCACGAGCCGTTCGAGATCCCGTTCGAGGGTGGGCCCCGGCCGCTCGTCGAGCAGCGGCCGACCCTCGCGGGCGCGGCCGAGCTTGGCGCGGCACACGTACTGCGAGCGGCCCTTCAGGAGCGCGGCGGTGAACTCCACCCCGCCGTGCTCGCGGAGGTGGGGCAGGTCCTTGTGCCAGAGCTGGTCCTGCAGGGTGAGCGTCGCGGTCGCGACCACGACCCGCGCTCCTGACGCGACCGCCGGCGCCAGGTAGGCGAGGCTCTTGCCCGATCCGGTCGGGGCCTCGGCGACGAGATGGTGCCCGGTGCCGATCGCGCCGGCGACCGCGGCCGCGAGGCGCTGCTGGCCCGGACGGTGGTCACCGCCCAGCGCGCGCACCGCCCGGTCGAGGACCGGCTCCCATTCCGCCACGCCCCGACTGTGGCACCGATCGGCCACGGCCGCGCGGTTCTCCCTCGAGGTGCCGGCGGCTCAGCGCGAGTCGCCGTCGCCGTTCTGGTCGCCGCCGGTCCGGGAAGCCTGGTCGCGCGCGGCCTGGTCCATCTTCGGCTTCCAGACCGCCCGGGCGCCCGTGTGACCGATGCGCTGGACCCAGTACACCGAGACCCCGGCGAAGAGCACGCTCGCGGCGAAGGTGCCGACCAGGAGCGGGTCGCGCATCGACACCTCGCCCTGCTCGCGCCGGCGGCGCTCGAGGACCAGGAAGGCGATCAGCGCGAGGAAGCAGAGGAGGAGCCACGGGCGGATGTTCTCGGCGATGGCCACGTGGGCCTTCACCAGCGCGGTGTCGGAGTCGAGGGCCGTGCGCAACGCCTGGCCGCTGCCGATCGCGAGCTGGGTGAAGATCCCGCTGACGCCGAGGACCACCACGGTCGCCCATCCCGCGCGGCGGCGGAACGGCTCCCACCAGAGGCCGAGGATCATGAGCGCGGCGAGCGGGATGAGCACGATCGGGATGTGCACGAGGAGCGGGTGCGCGGGCAGACCGAAGAGGTTCTTGATGTCCATGCGGGCACCGTACGGAGTCGCCGCGTCGGCACCGCGGTGGAGCGGGCAAAGGCTTGGTCAACCGGCCGTCTCGGCCTCAGGCCACGCTCAGGCGGCTCCCCGGACGCCACCAAATCCGGACAAACCTCTCGCGCTCGGACCGGCTGACGGCAAAAAACCCCGGAAATCCGCCATTTCCGTCGGACGTCATGCCAGTCTGAGCGCCGTTGAACACCGCCAACTGGAGGAGTAGGCAGTTGAACCGCAGAGAACTGGTCGCCGCGCTCGCAGAGAGCACCGGAACCGAGAAGAAGGCTGCCGATGCCTTTCTCTCGGCGTTCACGGACGTCGTGACCGACACGGTCGCGAAGGGGGAACCGGTCGCCATCTCCGGCTTCTGCAAGTTCGCCCGCGTCGAGCGTGCCGCCCGCATGGGTCGGAACCCGGCGACGGGGGAGGCCATCAAGATCGCGGCATCGAAGAAGGCCCGCATCACGCCCTTGAAGGCATTCAAGGACGCGGTGCTCGCCGGCAAGTAGCGCCACCGCACCATTCGAAATCGTGCACGAGGGGGAGGCGTCACGCCTCCCCCTCGTCGCTGTCCGTAGGATCCCGGCGCATGGGACTGCTCGACGGCCAGCGGGTCGTGATCACCGGTGGTGCGTCGGGCATCGGCGCCGCGACCGCCGCCCGGATCCACGAGGAGGGCGGCCGGGTCGCGATCGTCGACGTCGACGGTGACGGCGGACGGGCGGTCGCCGCGTCGGTCGACGGTCTCGCCCTGATCGCCGACGTCGCCGACCCCGACTCCTGCCGGACGGCGATCGAGTCGGCCGCCGAGCAGCTGGGCGGCATCACCGCCCTGTTCAACAACGCGGGCATCGGCGCCGCCCGTCCGCTCCACGAGTACTCGGACCGGCAGTGGCGCAAGCTCGTCGACGTCAACCTCGCGGGCACCTTCTACGGCATCCGGGCGGCGGTGCCGCTGCTCCGGGAGTCCGGCGGCTGCATCGTGAACCACGCGTCCGTTTCGGGCGTGCGCCCGACCCGGTTCGAGGGGCCGTACTCCGCCGCCAAGGCCGGGGTGATCTCGCTCACCATGGATGCCGCGCTCGAGTACGCGCCGGAGATCCGGGTCAACTGCGTCTCGCCCGGGCTGGTGGACACGCCTCTCACCGCGGCGGTGCTCGCGGACGCGGGCCTGCGCGCCGCCGTCGAGGGCGCCACGCCCCTCGGCCGCGTGGGGACCGCGGTCGAGGTCGCGAACGCCGTCGTCTTCCTCATGTCGCCGCTCGCCACCTACGTGACCGGCCACAACCTCGTGGTCGACGGTGGCTCCGTGCTGCCCAACGCGCAGGCGGACGCGATCCTCGCCCGGTTCGGGATCTAGTGGAGACGCGCCGGCTCGGACCGATCGGCCCGGTGAGCCGTCTCACCCTGGGGGGTGGCGGCCTCGGGCAGGTCTGGGGTCCGACGACGCGCGAGGAGGCCGTCGCGACCACACGCGCGGCGGTGGATGCCGGGATCACGCTGCTCGACGTGGCCCCGGGGTACGGCCGGGGCGAGGCGGAGCAGGTGGTGGGCGAGGCGTTCGGGGGTCGGATCCCGGCCGGCGTCCGCGTCGGGACCAAGGTGATGGTCGGCGATCCGGTCACCGGGACCATCCCCGAGCGGATCGAGCGCTCGCTCACGCGCTCCCTGGCCGCGATGCGGCTCGAGCGCGTCGACGTGCTGTACCTGCACTCCAACATCGTGCCCGACGGCTACCTCCAGCCCCGCTTCCCCGAGACCGCGGTGAAGCTCGCCACGCCCTGGACCCGGTTCCGGGAGGAGGTGCGCCCCGCGTTCGCCGCGCTCGTGGCCGACGGACGGGTCGGGGCCTGGGGGATCACCGGGATCGGCCTGCCCCGGACCGTCGTGGCCGCGATCCGCGACGATCCGGCGCCCGCCGTCGTCCAGTGCGTGACCAACCTCCTCGACTCCGCCGGCGCGATCTACGTGCACGACGAGCCCTTCACCCCTCGTGAGATCGTCGCCGCCGCGGCCGCCCGGGGCTGTGGCGTGCTCGGGATCCGGGCGGTGCAGGCGGGCGCGCTCACCGACGCGCTGGATCGGGACCTTCCCGAGGACGACCCGGACCGGCGCGACTACGACCGCGCGGCACCCTTCCGGGCGCTCGCGGCCGAGCTCGGGGAGCGGCCGGCCGCGCTCGCGCATCGCTACGCGCTCACCATGTCCGGGGTCGACTCGGTCGTGCTCGGGGTGAAGAACCGCACCGAGCTGGCCGAGTGCGTCGCCGCCGCCGAGGCCGGCCCGCTCGAGCCCGACGTGATCGCCCGCATCGACGCCACCGTCGCCTGAGGCGGCTCGGGAGCGTCCCGCAGGGCGGCGGCGGGTATCGCGTCGCCGAGCGGACGAGCAAACAGCTCGCTACGGTGCGCTGATGCTGACCGACCAGCGCATCGTCGTCACCGGACCGACCGGCCAGGTCGCCCTCCCCGTCACCCTCGCGCTCGCGGAGCGCAACGAGGTCGTCGGCCTCGCCCGCTTCCGCGATCCCGCGGCGCGAGCCCGGCTCGAGGCCGCGGGGGTCACCTGCGTCGAGACGAACCTCGCGGCCGGCGACTTCTCGCGTGTGCCGACGGACGTCGACTACCTGCTCAACCTGGCCGTCGTGAAGAGCAACCGGTGGGAGATCGACCTCGCGGCCAACGCGGAGGCCGTCGGGCTCCTCATGGCGCACTGTCGCGGCGCCAAGGCCGTGCTCCACTGCTCGTCGACCGGCGTCTACCAGCCGGCGGGTCTGCACTCCCTCGTGGAGACCGACGCGCTCGGTGACAACCACCGGGTGATCATGGAGACGTACTCGATCGCCAAGATCGCCGCCGAGGCCGTGGTACGCACCGAGGCGCGCCAGCTCGGGCTGCCCACGACGATCGCCCGCCTCAACGTCCCCTACGGCGACAACGGCGGCTGGCCCGCCTTCCATCTCGCGATGATCGAGGCCGGTCGACCCGTGCCCGTGCATCCCGACCGGCCGAACCGCTTCAACCCGATCCACGAGGACGACATCATCCGCATGATCCCGGGCCTGCTCGACGCCGCGAGCGTGCCCGCGACGATCGTGAACTGGGGTGGGGTGGAGACCGCCGACCTCGAGGAGTGGTGCGCCTACCTCGGGGAGCTCGTCGGCAAGGAGGCCACGTTCGTCGAGACCGACGCGACCATCGGCGGCGTCACGGTCGACACCACGAAGATGGTCGAGCTCGTCGGACCCACCGAGGTCGGCTGGCGGGCCGGCCTCGCCCGCATGGTGGCCGCCCGCTCGGCCTGAGCGGGCCGCCGTCAGGGCACCCGCATCCAGCCGGGGTTGGCCGGGAGGTCGGTGAAGCCGGCCGGCCGGGCGGCGCGGTACGCGTCGACGACCGGTGCCAGCTCGGCCGGGGTGGCACCGTGCAGGATCACGCTGTCGGCACCGGCGTCGAGCTGATCGCGGACGCGAGCCGCGCAGGTCGCGGGGGAGCCGACGGCCGCGGCCGCCGTCCACTCCGCCGGCAGCAGGCCCGCGATGTGCTCGAGCTGGTCGGGTGTCGCGAGCTGGTCGATCGCACCGGGCACCGAGCAGACGACGTCGTCGGCGCGAAAGCGCGTGAGCACCTCGGGATCCCAGCGGTTCACCCGTACCAGCAGATCCCCGTAGCCCTGGAGATAGGTGCCGAGGCGGCCGACGGTCTTGCGCAGCTGCGCCTCGGCCGGGAGGTGGTCGCCGACGGTGGCCAGCACGCTCCACACGCGCACGCTCGCAGGGTCCCGTCCGGCCCGCTCGGCCCCGCGCCGGACCGCGGCGACGCTGCGGGCGAGCGTCTCGTCGGCGAAGTAGGTGTGGAGCACGACCGCGTCCATGTACGTCCCGGCGCGCTCGAGCGTGTGCTCGGCGAGCGCGCAGAGCAGCACCGGGATGTCCTCGGCGAAGCGCGCGTCCTGGTGGAGCACGCCGTAGGAGCCGGCGGCGCCGTCGTGACCCATCACGACCTCGCCGTGCCACAGGCGTCGGTACAGGCCGACCGCGTCCTCGATCTGTGCGTTCGTGATCCGCGGCAGGTTGATCACGTCGAAGAGGAAGTCGAAGCCCCGGCCGAGCCCCAGGGCGAACCGACCGCCGGTGAGCCGGTGCATCGTCGTCGCCATCGTGGCGGTCGCGAGCGGATGGCGGGTGTTGTGGTTCGTCGCCGCGGTCGCGATGCCGAGCCGCCCGGTGACGGCCCCGACCGCACCGCAGAGCACGCCTGCGTCCTTGACGTTGAACCGCTCGGAGACGAAGGCCGCGCCGAGGCCGAGCTCCTCCCCGGCGCGCGCTTCGCCGACGGCGTCCGCGGGCGTGTCGGTGTGGCCCGGCAGGACGTAGAAGCCGAGCTCGGGCAGCATCGGCTCGGATCCGACCGGTGGCGTCGTCGGTGCTCACGGGTCGAACGGGTCAGCGCTCGTAGCGCCAGCCGGTCTCGGCCATGAGGAGCCGGTGACGCGGTCCGACCGTCGCCGCGTCCCCGGACTCGTACCCGGCGTCACCGGCCCAGAGCGTCACGAGCCCGGCGTCGGTCATCGCGATGCGGGTGACGAAGACGTCGGGATCCCGGCCGGCGGCGGCGGCGAGGGCGGCGGCCACCGACGCGGTGCGGGCGAGGGTGTGCAGCGTCACGAACGTCGGGGGCGCGAGCTCGATCTGGCCGGCGTCGCGTTGGGCCAGCGCACCGGCGGGTGAGACCCACATGTGGTCGTGGATCTCACCGTCGTCGATGGTCACCGCCCCCTCGGGCGCGGGTGCGACGAAGAACCAGGTCGCGAACCGCTTCGGGGTCTGCGCCGGCGGCGTCCAGTGCGAGAGGGGGACGAGCAGCTCCAATGCGACCGCGAGGTTCGACTCCTCCATCGCCTCGCGCACCGCCGCGCGTCGCGCCGCGTCGAGGTCGTCGGTCGCGTCCGCGTGGTCCTCGGCGTCGACGCGACCGCCGGGGAACACCCACATCCCACCGAACGCGAGCTTCGAGTTGCGGCGCAGCATCAACGTCTCGAGCCCGTCGTCGCCGTCGCGCAGCAGGATCACGGTCGCGGCCGGGATCGCCGGGTTCTCGCCCTCGGGCGCGCCCGAGCGCATCCAGGCCTCGAAGCGGCCGCCGTCGGTCGTCACGGCGCCGACCCTAGGTGATCCTCACAGCCGGCTCACAGGACGCGCACCGCCCGCCGCGGACGGCGGCGTAGGGTCGGCCGATGTCGGAAGCCCCGGTCGTGGTGCGTGACCTCTCCAAGCACTACGGCTCGGTGCTCGCGGTCGACCATCTCGACTTCGAGGTCGGTGCCGGCGAGGTGTGCGGGCTGCTCGGTCCCAACGGCGCGGGGAAGACCACGGCGCTGCGGATGCTCGTCGGCCTCGTCCACCCGAGTGGCGGCGAGACCAGACTCTTCGGTCGCCGCGTGAAGCCCGGTCGGGCCGAGCTGCGCCGCGTCGGGACGATGATCGAGGAGGCCGCGTTCGTGCCGCACCTCAGCGGCATCGCCAACCTGCGGTACGCGTGGGAGGGCGGCGGCGACCCGTGGTCCGGCGCCGACGTGGACGGCGCGCTCGCGGTGGCCGGGCTCGGCGACGCCATCGACCGCAAGGTCAAGACCTACTCCCAGGGCATGCGGCAACGGCTCGGCCTCGCCCGCGCGCTCCTCGGGCGCCCGGAGCTGCTCGTGCTCGACGAGCCCACCAACGGCCTCGATCCCCAGGAGATGCGCGCGGTCCGCGGCCTCGTCCGCCGGGTCGCGGACGCGGGCAGCACGGTGCTGCTCTCGAGTCACATCCTCTCGGAGGTCGAGCAGGTCTGCTCGAACGCCGTCGTGATGGACCGCGGCCGGCTCGTCTCGTCCGGCACGGTCGCCGACCTCGTCTCGGCCGGCTCGTCCGCGTACGTCGAGGTGGACGACGTCGAGCGCGCCCGCAGCGTGCTCGACGCGCTGTCCGGCGTCGCGGGTGTCGGCGACGAGTCCCCGGGGCTGGTCGTGGACCTCGACGGCGCGACCCGACCCGAGCTCGTCAACGCGCTCGTGCTCGCGGGCATCGGCGTGCAGACCGTCACGTCACGCCACGCCCTCGAGGAGGCGTTCCTCGGCCTCGTCGGCGAGCAGACCGAGCGTCACATCGGGAAGGGTGCCTGATGCTGCGCCTCGTCCGCGTCGAGCTCGCCAAGCAGCTGGCGCGACCGCGCACGTGGGTCGCGCTCGGCTTCGTCGTCCTCGTCCCGATCATCATCACGATCGCGCTCAAGACGAATCCGCCCGACCTCAACAGCCCGGGTCGGGGCGACGGCAACGGGCCGCGCTTCTTCGTGCTCGCCACCCAGTCGGGGCTGCTCGTCCCCGTCGCTGCGCTGCGGGTCATGAGCGAGTTCTTCCTGGTGGTCATCTTCTGCCTGTTCGCGGGCGACGCGATCGCGAGCGAAGCGGGCTGGGGGAACCTGCGGTTCCTGCTGACGCGCCCCATCGGGCGCGGACGGCTGCTGGCCGCCAAGCTCGTGGTCGCCGCGTTCGACTGCGCGCTGGCGACGGTGCTCATCCTCGCGTCGGGGTTGCTCGCGGGCGGGATCGCGTTCGGCTTCGGGTCGGTCTCGGTCCCACTGCTCGGCGTCTCCCAGTCGGCCGGCACCCTGTTCGGGAACATGCTCCTCTCCGGCCTGCTCGCCGCCTGGGGGATCGCCGGGGTCGCCGCGTTCGGCTTCATGCTCTCGACGATGATGGACAACTCCGCCGGGGCGATCTTCGGTGCGCTGGGGCTCTACATCGTGACGTCGATCCTCGGCGCCATCGACTCGCTCGGGGCGATTCGCTACGGCTTCCCGACCTTCTACAACGGGGCCTGGGCCGACCTGTTCCGGGGCGCGAGCTTCGGCGGCGACATGGTCCGCAACGTCGTGGCGCAGGTCCCCTACGTCGTCGTCTTCCTCGGGATCGGCATCTGGTGGTTCACCCGCAAGGACGTCACCTCCTGAATCGCTGACGCCTCGCATCACCCCTGCCCCACACACGGGGGTGATGCGAATCCGCGCGGGCGAGGTGTCGACTCGCTCACGGATGGGTAGGAGCCCGGCAATCCGGGCCGCGCACGAGCCCGGCGGGGGTGGCGCCGGATGGCTCAGGCATTGCTCGATCGCACGACGGAGGTGGCGCCGCGGCCGGCTCCGACACCCCGGCGCGGCGCCGGTCGGGTCACCGTCGTCGCGGTGGCGGCCGTCGGGATCCCGATCGGCCTGCTGGTCGTCTTCGCCGTGACGCGTGGCTACTCCGCCGTGTCGGATCTCGCGCTCCTGGAGCTGCGTGTGCGCGACGTCGGCGGTTCCCACACCCCGCTCGTCGGTCTCTACTCGCGGTTCGGATGGAACCACCCCGGCCCGCTGCTCTTCTACGTGCTGGCTCCGGTCTACCGGCTGTTCGGGTCCGACGGGCACGCGCTGCTGCTCGGCGGCGCCCTGCTCAACGCCGCGTCGGTCGGTGTCACGGGTTGGGTGGGCTGGCGCCGGGCCCGCGCCCGGGGTCTCGTGCTCGTCGTCGTGCTCCTGCTCGTGCTCCTGCGGGCGCTCGGGGGCTCGTTCCTGATCTTCCCCTGGAATCCCTTCGCCGTGGTCCTGCCCCTGCTCGCGCTCGCGCTCGTGGTGTGGTCGGTGGGCTGCGGCGACCATGTGCTGTTGCCGGTCGCGGTCGGGCTCGGGTCCTTCGTCGTGCAGGGCCACGTGGGGGTCGCGTTGGTGGCCGCGATGCTGCTCGGGCTCGCGGTCGGGGCGGTCGTCCTCGACGCGTGCCGGGGCCACGCGGACCGGCTCCGCACGATCGTGCTCGTCAGCATCGGTGTGGCCGTCGTCGCGTGGCTCCCGCCGCTCGCCGACGTCACGCGCGGCGGTGGGAATCTCGGCGAGCTCTGGTCGTACTGGACGGGTCCGCGGTGGACCCTCGGTGGGGTGGGCGCCCGCCGGCCGTATCGTCGCCGCCGAGCTGCGGCTGCCCGCACCCTGGATCGGCGGGACCGAGCACTGGTTCCTGCTCCAGGGTGGTGCGGTGAACCCACCGTTCGAGGTGCCGTGGGTGCTGCCCGGCGTGATCGTGTCCGCGGTCGTGGCGCACCGGCGCCGGGACCGCCCGTCGTTCGTCCTCGCGCTGCTCGCGATGGGGGTGGCGGCGGCCGCGTGGGTCTCGGTGGCGAACATCGTCGGCGCGCCGCTCCCGTACCTCGTCCGCTGGACGTGGCTCGTCGGATTCCTCGCCTGGCTCGCCATCGGCTGGACCGCGATGTCGGCCCTCGCGCCGCGTGTCGCGATCGCCCACGCTTCACGCGCTGCGGGTCGCGGCGATCGCGTGCCTGGTCGTCGGCTGCGTCGCCGCGACCGTGGAGGTCGCCGCGCCCGAGGTGCCCTTCCCCGCGGAGGAGCGCGCCGCCCGGGCGATCGATCCGGTGCTCCTCCGCGCCGCGTGCCGGATGCCGGGCCCGATCGTGGTCGTCCCGCAGTCGAGCGGCGCGGTGGGCGTCGCGGCGACGACGGTCGACCGGCTTGTCGCGGCAGGGATTCCCGCCGGGCTGCGGTGGGACTTCGCGTGGGCCGCGGGCTCCGCGCACGTCGTGGAGCACCCGAGGACCGAGCTCCTGGCCGTCGTGGGCGAGCCGGTGGCCCAGCTCCTCCAGAACCGGCGCTACGCGCCGATCGCGGACTACGACCCGTGGACGCGGGCCGAGCACGCCGAGCTGGACCGGCTCCTCGTCCTCTTCCCGTTCCGGCTCGACGCACGCGCCACGTTGCACCGATCCATCCACCGGCATCCGCGTGCATGGCAGCGCTACCTGCAGCTCCGTGCCGAGGGCGATCGAGTCGCCGTCTTCGTGGCGCCGTCCCCGAGCGGGACCGGCACGTCGTCACGGGGCGCGCGTCCCCTGCTGCGATGAGACGGCCGCCGCGCTCGACCGGTGGTGTCAGCCCCCGCGTCGGACCGCGTGCGGCGGACGCTGCACGATGACGAGTGATCCGGGCCCGGGCGCCGGGACGAGGTCACCCGCCCGGACCGTCACGAGGTGAGGGGCGCGCAGCCGCGCGATCACGAACTCGCCCGACCGCTCCCGGGTCGAGGAGGGGAAGCGGGCCGTGGCCGCCGGGGTGGGCCGGGCGTCGAGGAACACCAGCGAGCACGCGCGACCGAACCAGAACGAGCACCGGTGCGAGGTCGGGCGCACACCGACCACCACGACCTCGCGCACCCGGATCCGGCGTCGCTCCGCGACCGGGCGGGCGCGATGGAGGTAGTGGGTCAGGGCGCCGGCCTGCACGTCGCCGACGTCGAACACCACGGCGCGCGGCCCGCCCCGCTGGCCGACGAGCGCGGCGAGACCGCGCCAGTCCGCCCGTTGCGCGGCGGTCGTGGTGTCGACGAAGACGCTGGACCCCGCACCGACCGCGACGAGCACGGTCACGAGGGGCACGGCGAGCGCCCACCGCCACCGGATCCGACCGGCCAGCACCGCGACGATCGCGAGCACGGGCACGAGCACGAAGATCAGGTTGCGGTCCAGGAAGTAGTCGAGGCCGACGCCGCTGAGCAGCAGCGGTACCCCGACCTCGACCAGCGCGAGGAACCCGAGGCCGGCCAGGACGCTCCGGGCGGCCGGCGGGATCCCGCGGGCGAGACCGGCGGCGACGATCGCGACGACGGCACCCCACGCGACGAGCCAGAGCCAGGGCGTGGGCTCGCTGGGCCCGACCACGAGATGGCGCCCCAGCTCGGACAGCCGGAAGCGGACCGGCCAGTCCGCGATCCAGTCCTGGAGCCCGTAGCTGCGCTGGGACAGGACGAACGGCGTGAGCAGGCCGCCGATCACCGCGACCGGTGCGACGACGAGCCCGAGTCCACGACGCCGGTGCGCCACGAGCAGCCAGGCGATCGTCGCCCCGACCAGGAACCCGGTGAAGTAGTGGGTCCCGACCGCGAGCCCGAGGAGGATCCCGCCCGCCAGTGCGCTCCGGCGCGAGCCGCCGGTGACCCACCGGACCACCCCCGCGAGCCCGGCGCCGACGAAGAGCAGCGCCAGGGAGTACGAGCGGATCTCCTGCGAGTACCAGATCAGGAACGGGTTCGTCGCGACGAGCAGCGCACCCACGCGGGCCGAGAAGCGCGACTCCGAGATCCGCAGGACGATGTCGTAGACGCAGGGGACGAGCAGCACCCCGGCGAGCATCGAGAAGCTCCGGACGCCGAGCTCGCCGGGTCCGAACACCGACCGCCAGAGGCGGGCGAGGACGAAGTAGACGGGCGGATTGCCCTCCTGGGTCCGGATGCGGTCCAGCAGCGAGCCGTACGGTCCGTCGAACGCGAAGAACGTCGCGATCTCGTCGTACCAGTAGCTCTGGGTCGCCGCGGTCGGGATCGCGCGAGCAGCCCGACCGCCGTGACCAGCAGGAGCCCGCCGTCGACCCGCCCCGGGCTCCGGCCGGCGGATGGGCCGGCGGTCGCGGCGGTCATGCGTGATCAGACGTGGGTGATGACCGAGCGGATGACCTCGCCCGCCTGCATGGCACGGAACGCGTCGTTCACGTCGTCGAGGCCGATCTGCGCGGTGACCATCGACCCGAGGTCGAGCCGGCCGGTCTCGACGAGATCCACGAAGCGCTGGAAGTCGGCCCGCACCTGCGCGGAGCCGTAGACGCAGCCGAGCAGCTGCTTCTCGCCGTAGAACAGCTCGAAGCCGGGCAGGGTCACCTGGGAGTCCCACTTCGGCATGCCCACCACGACGGCGGTGCCACCCCGGCGGGCCATCGTGTAGGCCTGGGCGATGGTCTCGGGCAAGCCGATCACCTCGAACGCGTAGTCGGCGCCGATGCCTCCGGTGCGCTCCATGACCTGCGCCACCGGCGTCGCCCGCACCGGGGTCGACGAGGTCGGTGGCGCCGAAGGACTCGGCGGTCTTGCGCTTCAGCTCGACCGGGTCGACCGCGAAGATGCGGCTCGCCCCGGCGATGCGCGCGCCCTGGATCACGGCCTGGCCGACGCCGCCGCATCCGATCACCGCGACGGTCGAGCCCGGGCACGATCCGCGCGGTGTTCAGCGCCGCGCCGACCCCGGTGGTCACGCCGCAGCCGATCAGCGCGAGCTGCGAGTCCGGCAGGTCGGTGTCGATCTTCACGACATTCGCCTGGTTGCACGTCATCTGGTCGGCGAAGGTGCCGAGCCCGGTCATGCTGATGGCGACGCTGCCGTCGGCCCGGGTCGCCTTCGGCATGCCCAACACCTCGCCGCCCATCGCGCAGAGGTTGCTCTGGCCGTGGAGGCACCAGAAGCAGTTGCCGCACGCGGGAACGAACGACGCGATGACGTGGTCGCCGACCGCGACCCGGGTCACCTCGGGGCCGACCCACTCGACGATGCCCGCGCCCTCGTGGCCCAGGATGCACGGCGACGGCGTCGGGAGCGTGCCGTTCGGCGGCGGAGACGTCGGAGTGGCAGACGCCGCTCGCGCCGATGCGCACGATGACGTCGGCTCGGTCCGGGATCGAGCGGCGTGACGTCCTCGACGGAGAGCTCGATCGTCCCGGTGAACATGGCGGCGCGCATGGCGGTTCCCCCTCGATCAGCAGTCGGCGATCGGCGCGGACGCTACCGCCTCACCTCGGAGGGCGGGTCTTCCTCGCATCAGGTACGCCTTGACCATCACGGCGAACTCCTCGACGTTGTAGATGTCCTCCTCGTAGGACCACTGGTTGTTCGCCCGCGTAGTCGAGCCGGGACCAGTTGACCGCCTGGTACACCTCGCCGTCGCCGAGGTCGCTGCATGCGGTTCCAGACCGCGGCGATCACCCAGCCCTTCTCCTCGTCGATCACCCACCACTCGGCGGGGAAGTCGGTCATCTCGTTGTTCGGGAACTCGTGCATCGTGGTCTGGATCCAGGCGCGGATCGCCTCCCGGCCCTCGAACCGTCCGTAGAGGTGCTCGTAGTAGACCGCGTCCTCGGTGAAGAGGTCCGCCCACTCGTCCCACTGCTGGCCGCCGTTGCCGCAGCGCTTCGCCGTCTCGCGGTAGTGCGCGTAGGCGGTCTCGATCTCGTCCCGTGTGTACTTGCCCATGCTCGGGAACCTACGGGCCCGCCCGCGCCGGCGTCGACGGCGTCGAGCGCCGCCAGTACGCTGCGACCATGCGGGCATGGCGGGTCCACGAGCTGGGCGAGCCGGAGGCCGTGCTGCGTCCTCGACGACGTCGAGGCGCCGGTGCCGGGCCCGGGCGAGGTCCTGGTCGACGTCGCCGCCGCGTCGCTGAACTTCCCCGACGTCCTGATGTGCCGCGGTGAGTACCAGGTCGAGCCGCCGCTGCCCTTCACGCCCGGCGCCGAGGTCAGTGGCGCGGGCGTCCGCCCTCGGCGAGGGTGTCGATCCCGTCGCTGCTCGGCCGACGGGTCATCGCGATCCCGGCGCTTCGGCGACGGCGGGTTCACCGAGCAGACGGTCGCGCCGGTCGCCATGGTGTTCCCGATCCCGGACTCGCTCGACGATGCCGCCGCCTCGGCGCTGCACGTCACGTACCAGACCGGGCACGTCGCGCTCCACCGCCGGGCTGGGCTGCAGCCGGGGGAGACGTTGCTCGTGCACGCCGGCGCCGGTGGCGTCGGCTCGGCCGCGATCCAGCTCGGCCTGGCCGCCGGGCGCGCGGGTGATCGCGACCGCGGGCGGGGCCGAGAAGGTGCAGGTGTGTCGCGACCTCGGTGCCGAGCTCGTGATCGACTACCGCGCCGGCGACTTCGTCGACGCGGTCAAGGAGCTTCACTGACGGTCGGGGCGCCGACGTGATCTACGACCCGGTCGGCGGTGACACGCTACGACCGCTCCACGAAGTGCATCGCGTTCGAGGGCCGGATCCTCGATCATCGGGTTCACCGGGGGGCGGTTCGCCGAGGCCCGCACGAACCACGTGCTCATCAAGAACTACGCGGTCGTCGGGGTGCACTGGGGCCTCTACAACACGCTCCAGCCCGGGCTCGTGCACGCCAACCACGCGGAGCTGATGCGCCTCCACGCCGCCGGCGCGATCGCGCCGTTCGTCTCCCGCGGAGCTCCCGATGGCCGAGGTCCCGCCCGCGCTCGCGAGCCTCGCGACGCGTGGCACCTGGGGCAAGATCGTCGCCCGCTGGTGAGCCGGGGTGTGACACGAGACGTGTCGCAGCGGCCGGGCGCGAGGCTCATTGGACCGCGATCACGGCGAGCACCGGCGCATCGGCGGTCCCGTCGCCACCGACGATCCGTCGATTCGTTCGCCCACCGCCACGGCATCGGGCACACTCGCCGCCCCTATGGCAGGCCCGCTGACCTTCCGTCTCCTCCCCGATCCCGACGTCCACGACCTGCTCCAGTCCGCACGCTCGAACGGGTCAACAAGGCGTGCAACGGCGCTCGGACGCGGACCTCCGACCGCAGGTCGACCGCAAGGCCGATCCGCAGACGATGGTCAAGGAGGAGATGGAGCGGTTCAAGCTCCCGGCACGCTCTCGACGGCCGCACCGACCGTGTCGTCGCGCAGCCTGACCCGCAGAAATTCGGCGACCTACCAGTCGCTGGTGCTGCCGCCCTCGGCGGTGAAGTGGCCCGCCTCGACCGCGTCACCCTGCCGACGGCGAACGGCAAGCGCACCGTGCGGGTGTACGTCGAGCCCGGCCGGGGGAGCCTGCGCCCGCCGCTCGAGGGCAAGCCGACGGCGTTCGTGTTCCGCAACGGCGACTTCGAGTCATGGTCGGCGCCGCGGCGCCGCCGGCCGAGCCGACCGTCCGGTGCTGCCCTGGGACCGCGATTGACCGGCGACCGGCGTCGATGACCCGCATCCTGCTGGTGCGGCACGGTCAGTCGACCTGGAATGCCGACGGCCGGTGGCAGGGACGCGCCGACCCGCCGCTGTCGGACCTCGGCCGGCGCCAGGCCGAGGTCGCAGCCGGGACACCGTCGGACCTCGGGCATCACCCGTGTGGTGGCGTCGCCCCTGCGCCGGGCGCACGAGACCGCGACGATCATCGCCGCGGGCCCTCGGACTCGCGGTGCACGCCGACGACCGGCTCCTGGAGCGCGACGCGGGCGAGTGGACGGGCCGGACCCGCACCGAGATCGAGGACGGATGGCCCGGGCTTCCTCGCCGACGGTCGCCGGCCCGCGGGCTTCGAGTCCGACGACGTGCTGCACGACCGGGCGCTCGCCGGCGATCCACGAGATCGCCGCCGTCGCCCCCGAGCCGGTGATCGTGGTGAGCCATGGTGGCCTGATCCGGGTGGTCGAGCGGGCGCTCGGCTCCGAGCCGCACTCGGTGCCGAACCTCGGTGGGCTCGAGATCCGGTCGGGTGCCCGAGGGCCTGGAGCTGGTCGGGCGCACGGTGCTGATCGATCCGGCCGTCGTGACGGTCACCGCGCCGCCCGAGGTCTGACCTCGGACCCGACGGCCGGGACGACGGCGCGCGTGCATCGGCGCGGGTGCCGTGCCAGGGTGGACCCGTGGCGGCGCCGTTCCGCTTCGACCGCATTTAGCTTCCCGATCGCACCGGACGCGCTCTGGACGCGTCCTGGAGCACACCGACGCATACCTGGGTGGTGGTCGTGGCTGCGCGAGTTCGACGCCGACGGCCTGCGTGCCGGCTCCACCGCGCGCTGCACGATCCAGTCGCCCCTGCCCTACGCGCTGCACTGCCGGATCCGCGTGGACGAGCTGGTCCCGCCCCGCACGCCCGGATCCGGTGGTGCGCCGGCGTCGGGCCTGGTGGCCGCGACGATCGCCGGCGACCTGCGGGGCCCGGCCCGGCTCGAGGTCGCCGGCGACGGTCCCGGATCCATCGCCCGGCTGGTCTGGTCGCTCCATATCGGGAACCCCGTGCTCGGTGGGCTCGCCCGGGTCGCCCGACCGCTCATGACGTCGCGCACGACGTGGTCGTCGGGACCGGGGTGGAGCAGTTCCGGCGCCGCGCGCTCGCCGAGGCCGGTAGCAGCGGCGCGGTCGAGGTCACACGCGCCGGCGGCGGTCGCGGACCGGCCCGGCACGCCCGGAGACGGATCTTCTAGACTCTTCGGCTCCCCGTGGTGCGGAGCCATTTGTGTCGCCATCCCGACAAGACCCCGAGATCGTCGCCGAGCAGGCCTACCTCGACGCGGTCTACGACCGCCTGGAGGCGATGCGGTCGTCGGCCTCCTCGGTCGCCGAGGCCTACGCGGACGTGCGCCGCGGCGGAACGCACCAGGCGCGGCTCGAACGGGACATCGCGGTCGAGACCACCCAGCGGCGGCTCGCCGCGCTCGACATCGGCGACACCCCGCTCTGCTTCGGGCGGCTCGACCTCGACGACGCCCAACGCTTCTACGTGGGCCGGCTGGGGGTCGACGACGCCGAGCACACCCCGTTGGTGGTCGACTGGCGGGCGCCCGTCGCCGAGCCGTTCTACCGGGCGACCGCGATCTCGCCGGATGGGCGTGCTGCGCCGCCGCCACATCCTGACCAAGCGGGGCCGCGAGGTCGTCGGCCTCGACGACGAGGTGTTCGACGCGGGAGCCGCCGACGAGTCCGGCCTCACCGTCATGGGTGAGGGGGCCTTGTTCGCCGCGCTCGAGCGGGAGCGCACCGGCCGCATGGGCGACATCGTGGCCACCATCCAGGCCGAGCAGGACGAGGCCGTGCGCGCCGGCCTGCCGGGCGCGCTGATCGTCTCGGGCGGGCCGGGCACCGGCAAGACCGCCGTCGCGCTGCACCGGGCCGCGTACCTCCTCTACACCTACCGCCGGCAGCTCGGCGCCAACGGGGTGCTCCTCGTCGGACCGAGCCCGGTGTTCCTGCGCTACATCGAGCAGGTCCTGCCGTCGCTCGGCGAGGACGAGGTCCAGCTCGCGACCGTCACCGGGCTCAAGCCCGGGCTCGCCGCGGTCCGCACCGAGGATCCCGCCACCGCGACGGTGAAGGGCGACCTGCGCATGGCGACCGTGCTCGCACGGGCGCTCGCCGATCGCCAGCGAGCGCCGCGCCAGGACGTGACGCTCCGCTTCGACGGCATGCGCCTGCGGATCCCGCGCCGGGACTGCCGCCGCATCGCGGAGCGGACCCGGCGCAAGCGCGGGCACGCACAACGAGCGGCGGCCGATCGTCGAGCGGATGGTGCTCGACCGGCTGATCCACCAGTACCGCGAGGCGATGACGCGGACCGCAGCGCGAGATGCTCGAGCTCGCCGACGTCGACGGGCACTACGACCCGCAGGTGGCGCGCTCGCTCGCCCGCGGCGAGCCGCCGCCGCCGGACTGGGAGCGCGAGATCCGGGGACGGCTGCGGCGCACTCCCGAGGTCCGCGCGCTCCTGGAGCGCATGTGGCCGATCCTCTCCGGTGCCGAGCTGGTCCACGACCTCTTCTCGTTCCGCGGCGCTGATCCGCTCCGCGAGCGACGGGCGTCCTCGGCCCGGCCGAGCAGCAGCGCCTCGAGCGGCCGCGCTCGCCGTCGGTGAGCGAGGTCGACTGGACCGACGCCGACGTCGCGCTGGTCGACGAGGCCGACGCGCTGTGCGGGCCGGTCGAGGCGGCGCGCCCCGGCCGGTCGCGCCGGCGCTCGGAGATGGACCGCGCCGTGGCCGACGCCGCGACCCGCACCGTCCGCGAGCTCGGGCTCGGCCAGTACATGACCGCGGCCGACCTCGCGGCCCGCTTCACCGAGCCGGGCGCGGGCGGCAGCGGGATCCCGCAGCTGCGCATGTTCGGCCACGTCCTCGTGGACGAGGCCCAGGACCTCACGCCGATGCAGTGGCGCATGCTCGGCACGCCGCTGCCCGACCGGCTCGTGCACGCTGGTCGGCGACTTCGGCCAGGCGTCCCGCGCCGGCGCGGCCTCGGGCTGGGACGACGTCCTCTCGCACCTCGTCACCAACGACGTCCCCCGCCGCGTGGACCTCACCGTCAACTACCGCACCCCGAGCGAGATCATGGAGCTCGCCAACCGGCTGCTGGCGGTCGGCGGCGCCCGAGATCCCCGCCACCCGGTCGGTCCGGGCGACGGGCGACCAGCCCGAGTTCCGGCGGGTCGACGACCGTCGTCGAGGCGGCGGCCGCGACCGCACGCGAGCTCGCCGGCCGGCGGGGCACCACCGCGGTCATCGCGCCCGTCGAGCTCCACGGCGGTCTGGTCGAGGCGCTCGCCGACGTCGGCGCGGTGGCCACCGGCCCGAGGCGCTCGACGCGCCCGTCGGCATCTTCACCGCGCTCGACGCGAAGGGCCTGGAGTTCGACCACGTGGTCGTGGTGGAGCCGGCATCCCTCGTGGCGCCCGACCGCTCGGGCCTGCGGATGCTCTACGTGACCCTCACCCGGGCGACCCAGACGCTCGCGGTCGTCCACCACGACCCGCTGCCCGAGGCGCTCGCGCGATGACCGGCGCCCGACACCCTGACCGTCAGCGGGGCGAGGGGGCGGGACCGTCGGGCGCTCGAGCCAGGCGTGGAAGAACGCGGTGCAGCGGCCGGCCGCGAGACCGCGCTCGGCGAGGGCGATGAACTCGGCGGTGGTCGCGGTGGCGTACCGGTGCTCGGTGGCCCAGCGTCGAGAGGATCCGGAAGAACGTCGTCGTCGCCGACGGTGCGCCGGAGCGCGTGCAGGGTCGAGCGCGCCCCGCTCGTAGACGCTCCTCGAGAACGTCGCGCGGCGCCGGGATCGAGGATCGGGCCGAGCCGGTCGGCGTCGGACGCCGCGCAGGTCGGCCATGGTGCGGTCGAGGTCGAAGCCCGGATCGGCGTGCGCCATCCAGAGGTACTGCGAGTACTCGGCGAACCCCTCGTTCAGCCAGATGTCGGACCAGCGCCGGATCCCCACCGAGTCGCCGAACCACTGGTGGGCCAGCTCGTGGGCGACGACGAGCTCGCGCCGTCGGCGTCGGTGCCGAGCATGTCGCGGGCGAAGAGGGCGAGCGTCTGGGTCTCGAGCGCGTACCCGAGGTCCCGGTCGACGGTGACCTCGCCGTACTCGCCGAACGGGTACGGCCCGAAGACGGAGGCGAAGTAGTCGACCATCGCGCCCGTCGGCGCGAAGCCGCGGACGCCGCGCGTAGGTGAGCGAGTCGGGAACGAAGCTGCGCAGCGGGACCCCGGCGGGGCTCGCCGCGGTCTCCTCGCGCATCGGGGCCACGACGACGGTCGCGAGGTAGGTGGCCATCGGGTGGTCCATCTCCCAGCGCCAGCTCCGCCGGCCGGCGCGGGCCTCGGTCGGCGACGAGGTGCCCGTTGGCCGCGGCCGTCACACGCGTGGGCACGTCGACGCGGATGGAGAACGTCGCCTTGTCGGCCGGCCGGTCGTTGCCCGGGAACCAGGTGCGCGCCCCGTCGGGCTCGCTGACGACGTACACGTTCCCGTCGCGCGTGCGGTTCCACCCGATCGACCCCCCGGTGCCGGCGCCGGGCTCGGTCGGGTCGGGGAGCGCGCGGGGCACCCCGTGGTAGCGGATCTCGACCCGGAACGCCTGCCCCGCGCGCAGCTGGTGCGCAGGGTGCACGTCGAGCACACCGTCGGCGCGGCGCGACCGTCGCCCGGCGGCCGTCGACCGCTGACGCCGTCGACGGTGAGGCCGACGAGGTCCAGCCGGATCGTGCGCAGCGCGCGGGTGGCGGTGGCGTCGATGCGGGCGGTCGCGGTGATGCCGGCGTGGGTCGGTGTGTACCGGAGGCGCAGGTCGTAGTGGCCCACGTCGTACCCGCGGCCGCCGGTCGGCGGTGTAGTACGCGCCGGGTCGGGTGGTCGGCGGCGTCGACCGCGCCGTGCCCGACGAGCCGGTGCTCGAGCACGCGGCGACACCGACCAGCACGGCGAGGCCGAGCGCTGCGAACCGGGCGAGGCCGGAGACGCGGGCCGGGGCGAGCGACCGGGCGGTGGGCACGGCGCCATCCTGGCCGACGGCTCGCGTGATCCCGCGGAACTCCGCCGGCGGCGACGCCGCGTAGCCTGCACGCCATGACTGCAACCGACACGGATCTGACCGCGGCCGACGTCGCCTGGAACCTCGAGCCGCTCGTGGAGGACCACGGTGTCGCCGGCGTCGACGACCATCTGCGCGAGGCGGCCCGCCTCGCGGGAGAGATCGAGCAGGCCCGCGGCACGATCGCGACGCTCGACGCCGCGGGCCTCGCCGAGCTGATGGGACTGGTCGGCGACCTCCAGGAGCACCTCGGGCGCGCCGGCTCCTACGCCGGGCTGCGCTTCACGGTCGACACGGCCGATCCCGAGCGCGGCGCGCTCATGCAGCGCATCGACGAGGAGTCCACCGCGATCGCGACCCGCGTGATCTTCCTCGAGCTGGAGTGGGCCGCGGTTCCCGACGAGCAGGCCGACGGCCTGCTCGCTGACGATCGGCTCGCGTTCTGCGCCCACTACCTGCGCTCCGCCCGCCGGTACCGGCCCCACCTGCTCACCGAGCCGGAGGAGAAGATCCTCGCGGAGAAGGACGTCACCGGCGCGAGCGCGTGGTCCCGCCTGTTCAGCGAGCTGACGTCCGCGATCGCGGTCGAGCTCGACGGCGAGTCGGTGCCGCTCGAGCAGGGGTTGTCCCGGCTCAGCTCGCCCGACCGCTCGGTGCGGGCGGCGGCGGCCGCGGCGGTGACCGAGGGGCTCGCCCCCGGGCTGCGGACGCGGGCGTTCGTGTTCAACACGCTGCTGGCCGACAAGTCGACCGACGACCGGCTGCGTTCGTACGGCTCGTGGGTCGCGAGCCGGAACCTCGCCAACGAGGCCAGCGACGAGTCCGTGCAGGCGCTCGTGGAGGCGGTGGTCCACCGCTACGACATCCCGCAGCGCTGGTACGCGCTCAAGGCGCAGCTGCTCGGTGTGGACCGGCTCGCCGACTACGACCGGATGGCGAGCGTCGCCGAGTCGGAGGTCGAGTTCGGCTGGGACGAGGCGCGCGGGCTCGTGATGGACGCGTACGCGTCGTTCTCGCCCGAGCTGGCGTCGATCGCGGAGCAAGTTCTTCGCCGAGTCCTGGATCGACGCGCCGATGCGCCCGGGGAAGCGGCCGGGCGCGTTCTGCGCCTACACCGTGCCGTCGCACCACCCGTACCTGCTGCTCAACTGGACGTCGAGCCGCCGGGACGTGCTCACGCTCGCGCACGAGATGGGGCACGGCCTGCACGCCTACCTGTCGCGCGGGCAGGGCGTGTTCCACATGAGCACGCCGCTCACGCTCGCGGAGACCGCGTCGGTGTTCGGCGAGACGGTCACGTTCGGCCGGCTCCTCGACGCGACCCCCGATCCCGACGCGCGGCTCGCGCTGCTCGCCGAGAGCCTCGAAGGTCAGATCGCGACGGTGTTCCGCCAGATCGCGATGAACCGGTTCGAGGACGCGGTGCACACGCACCGGCGCGAGGTCGGTGAGCTGAGCGTCGAGGACTTCTGCGACGCGTGGGCCGGCACCCAGACCGCGATGCTCGGCGACGCGGTCGAGGTCACCGAGGGGTACCGCACGTGGTGGTCCTACGTGCCGCACTTCATCGGCACGCCCGGCTACGTCTACGCCTACGCCTACGGCCAGCTGCTCGCGCTGTCGGTGTACCGCCGGTACGAGGAGCGGGGCGCCGACTTCGTCCCGGCCTACCTCGAGCTGCTCGCGGCGGGCGGCTCGAAGTCGCCCGAGGAGCTCGGGAAGATCGTCGGACTGCGACCTCGCCGATCCCGGGCTTCTGGACCGGTGGGCTCGCGATCGTCGAGCAGCAGCTCGAGGCGGCCGAGGCGGCGGCGATCGCGACGGGTCGCGTCACGCTCCCCGCCCCGTGAGCGACGCGTCGGTCGGGACGGGACTGCTCGCCGGACGCTCCGCCGTCGTCACCGGCGGCGGGGGCGGGATCGGGCGCGCGATCGCCGAGCGGTTCGCCGCGGAGGGCGCGCGGGTCGTCGTCGCCGAGGTCGATGCCGGCGCGGGCCCGGGAGACCGCCGACGCGATCGTGGCGGCCGGTGGCGACGCCACGGCGGTCGTCGTCGACGTGACCGACGCGTCGGCGGTCACCGCGCTGGCCGCCGGCGCGGGGGTCGTCGACGTTCTCGTCAACAACGTCGGGCACTACCTCACGCGGGGGAACGACTTCCTCGAGCACGGTCCCGACGAGTGGGACGCGCTGCACGCGGTCAACCTGCGTCACGTCCTCCTGTGCACCCGCGCGTTCGTCGACGGGATGGTCGAGCGCGGTCGCGGCAGCATCGTCAACGTGAGCTCGGTCGAGGCGTTCCGCGCCATCCCGAGCCGGCCGGTCTACAGCGCGTACAAGGCCGCGGTCACCGGCTTCACCCGCAGCCTCGCGGTGGACCTCGGCAACGCCGGGGTGCGGGTGAATGCCATCGCGCCGGACCTCACCGAGTCGCTCCAGGTGCGCTACTCGGAGTGGGTCCCGCCCGAGCAGACCGACCGCATCCCGGCCTGGGTCCCCGTGGGTCGCTTCGGCACCGGCGACGACATCGCCGGTGTGGCGCTGTTCCTGGCGTCGGACCTCTCGGCCTTCGTCACCGGCACCACGATCCACGCCGACGGCGGCTCGCTCGCCGCCGGCGGCTGGTTCCGCCGCCCCGACGGCGCCTGGACCAACCGCCCGGTGCTGTAGGTCGCCGAGTGTTCCGCGGAACACTCTCGTCCGCTCGCTTCTCGGAGGGATGGTCACACCTGCGCCGTACGATCCGCGAACGTCCGACTCGGCGGGCGTTCGACCGGGAGGTTCGTATGACGGTGACGACTGTTGCGCCAGTCGAGGGCGCGCTGATGGAGCTGGCGACGACCGCGACCGAGCGCCTCGAGGCCGAGGCTGCGACGCTCGCCGCCCATCTCGCGGCGGCGACGTGTCGGTTCCTGGATGTGGTGGCGGAGCTGGACCGGCGGGAGGCGTGGACGGGCTGGGAGGCGCGCTCGATGGCGCACTGGGTGTCGTGGAAGTGCGGGGTCGGGTCCCGTGCGGCGCACGAGCACGTCCGGGTGGCGCGAGCGCTCGCGGAGCTGCCGGTCACGCACGGCGAGTTCGCGCGCGGGCAGCTCTCGTTCTCCAAGGTGCGGGCGCTCACGCGCTTCGTCACGGCCGATCGGGAGGAGGAGCTGGTCGAGCTGGCCCGGCACACGACCGCGAACCAGCTCGAGCGGATCGCCCGGGCCCACGGCGCGGCGTGTCGGGCGGCGGATCCGGACCGGTCACGGGCGGCGTTGGATGCGTCGGGCGTGTCGATGCACACGAACGAGGACGGCACGGTGACGATCACGGCCCGGCTCCCGGCCGACGTGGCCGCGAAGGCCATGGCCGCGATCGACGCCGCGGCGGCGGACGTGCCGTTCGATCGGGATCGGGAGGAGCCGAACGTGCGGCGGGTGCGGGGCTTCGAGGCGGTCGTCGATGCCTTCCTGGAACCCGACCCGGACCGTCCGGTCGCGGAGGTGGTCGTCCATGTCGATGCCGAGACGCTGCGTGGCGACGCGCCGGGCCGCTGCGACCTCGACGGCCTCGCCATCTCCACCGGGGCGGCGCGGCGTCTCGCCTGCGACGCCGGGGTGCGGGGTGCCGTCGGTGGGGCCGGCGCACCGGTGGACCTGGGCCGGCGGGTGCGGGTGCCGAACCCGGCGTTGCGGCGGGCGGTCCTCGCCCGCGACGAGGGCCGGTGCCGCTTCCCCGGTTGCACCCAGCGCACCCGGTTGCGCGCGCATCACGTCGTGCACTGGGCGCGCGGTGGTCCGACGGATCGGGCGAACCTCATCATGCTGTGTCCGACGCATCACCGGTCGGTCCACGAGGGTGGCTGGCGGGTGGAGGCCGACGGTCGCGGCGGGTTCGGGTTCGTCGACCCCCGCGGTGCGCTCGTGTCCGAGGTCGTGGTCCCACCGCCACCCTCCACCGCCGACGCGATCGTGGAGACCCACCACGCGGCCGGCATCAGGGTCACACCGCAGTCGATCGCATCGCTCTCCGAGGGAGAGCGCCTCGACCTCGACTGGACGATGACCGCGATCTTCAGTGCCCACCCACCCGAACCCCGCCGGTCACTCGACGACGAGAGTGTTCCGCGGAACGCATCGGCCGACGAGCACCCGAGTGCTCCGCGGAACACATCAGGGGACGATCAGCACTCGGGGTGACCTTCGTGCCCTCGCACGTGGTGACGGCGAGGGTCGTTCCCGTCGGACCGGCGCCCATCGTCAGGACCAAGGGCCCGGCGTCAAGGACGGCAACGACGGCAATCTCGTCATGCCCACTTCGAACGGCACTCGCGACTCCCGCGAGGAGCGGCTCCCATCTGGGCACCGGCTCAAGCCGGGGACTCCCGCACGTAGCGAGGAACGTCGATGAAGCCGAGGTTCGGCAGGCTGTGGTCGCCCGGAGCCGTGTTGAGGGTGACGATGAGACCTCCGACCGTCCCGAGGAATCCGCGTGCGTCGTCTGGCGACGGTCGCTGAACCCAGTCGGTCCCTCCTTTCGGGAGGAAGTAGGTGGTACCTCCCCGGAACATGATCACCTTCTCGCCGTTCAGCTCCGCGACGCTTGGGTCGCTGGGATATCCGAGGTCACCGAGGCTGGGGATCGCCTGCCATTGTGAAGTGGGTGGATCGAACCAGAGTCCTCCCCTTCCGTAGCCGACGGGCGCTGGCTTGATCGGTAGGTAGACGAGTAGGCCGTCGCCGCAGTAGACCCGCTCGAACGAGGCATCCTTCGAGTCGGGCTTTTCGGTGCTCGACAGCTCTGACCAGTCGAGCGTCGTAGGGCCGAGTTCGTAGATGCGCAGTGGCTCTGCGGCACCGGTAGGACTTGGTGCAGCAATGCCACCGGCGGCGTCGACGCGACCCGTGACGATCGCCAGCACCTGTCCGTTCACGACGCAGGTGCTGTCGGATCGGTCGAGTCCCTCAGCGAGACGCCATCGGTTCGTCTCCGGGTCGAACAGCAGCACGGAGTCGTTGTTGTCGCCGTCCTGCGTGAGAAATGCTGCTTCGGTACCCGTCCAGCCGAGCCCGGTCGATGTCAATGCCAAGTCTCCGGGCTTGTGGCCGCTGGGGATGGGCTGAACCGTCCCGAGCGTGCGCCAGGAGTGGGTCACGGGCGAGAAGGCCGCGGCCATCACACCGCCGGGCGAGCACCCCGACAGTCCTTCCCCGTCGTCGTCCGCGAGCGCTTTGCACGGTGTGCCGAGTACCACCACTTCCTTGCCGGTCCAGACGCCGCCGACCTGGAGCAATGGCTCGGTGAACCCGGCGGCAGGGATGTCCTTCCAGATTCCGGTCGCTGGGTCGTAGGTCGCGCCCGAGTCGACAGTTCGTCGGCCTTGGCCGGCGTGATATTCCCTGCCGCCGTAGACAAGCACCTGATCTCCGATCGGAAGGATCAGGGCCCCCTGGCGATCAGAGAGGGGGACCGACGTTGTCGCGAAACCGGAACTCAGATCGAGTGGTTCACCGGATGCGTCTCCCGTGCGAACTCTGCCCTCACCCTCCCGACTCGGCGTCCCGCAGGACGCCAACGCGACGACCAACACAACGACGGCGAGAGGCGAACGCTTCGTTACCAGAAGTCTCATCGAGAACAGCTCACGCTCCGGACCGTCTCAGTACCGGGTCATCTCGGCGCGGAACTGGTCGAGGCCCATGGAGCCGAGGTCGAGGGCGTGGCGGTGCCAGTCCTTGAGATCGAACGCCTCGCCCTTCCGGGCCTTGGCGTCCTCGCGACACTCGAGCCACACCCGCTCGCCCACCTTGTAGGAGATCGCCTGCCCGGGGATGCCGAGGTACCGGTCCACCTCCGAGCGCATGAACTGCTCCGGGAACAAGGCGCGGTGGATCACGAACGGCAGCGCGAGCTCGGGCGTCCAGCGCTCACCCGGGTGGTACGACTCGCCCGCCGGGATCGGCAGCTCGAGGTGCATCCCGATGTCCACGATCACGCGTACCGCGCGGATCGCCTGCGCGCGGAGCATGCCCAGCTCGTAGTCGGGGTTCTCCAGGTAGCCCAGCTCGCCCATGAGCCGCTCGGCGTAGAGCGCCCAGCCCTCGCCGTGGCCGGAGGTCCATGCGAGCAGCCGCTGGAAGCGGGTGAGCCGGTCCGCGAGGTAGCGCACCTGCGCGACCTGGAGGTGATGACCGGGGACGCCCTCGTGGTAGCAGATCGACACCTCGCCCCAGAGCGGGAAGCGGGTGTTGCCCATCGTCGGGTACCAGGTGCGACCGGGACGGCTGAAGTCCTCCGACGGCCCGGTGTAGTACATCGCCGACGCGCCGCCGGGCGGGGCGATCATGGCCTCCACGTGCTGCACCGGCTCGGGGATGTCGAAGTGCACGCCGTTCAGCTCGCTGATCGTGCGGTCCATGAGGTCCTGGAGCCACGCCCGCAGGTTGTCCTCGCCCTCGATCGCGCGGGCGGGATCCGTCTCGAGCAGCTCGATCACCTCGCCGACGGACGAGTCCGGCAGGATGCGCGCCGCGACCTGACCGATCGCGTGCTCGATGCGGTGCAGCTCGTCCCAACCCCACCGGTAGGTCTCGTGGAGGTCGAGCGTCGTCCCGTTCCACACGCGGGCCTTGATCGCGTAGCGCTCCTCGCCGACGGGGTCGCGCTCGTCCGCGTGCGGTGAGTACTCCGACGTGAGGTAGCGGGCGAACGCGTCGAGCGCCGCGGTCGCGTGCTCGGCGCGGTCGCGCACCGTCGTCGCCAGCGACGATCCACCGACGCCCGACTCCTCGAGCCGGTCCGCCAGCGCCTGGAAGTAGGGGCGGGTGCCCGCGGCATCGGTGCCCGCCCACACCTCGACCTGCTGGATCGTGCCCACCACCTGGCGGCGCGCCGCCACGAGCCCCTGCACGATGCCCTCGGTGTACGCGGCCTGGAGCGTGCCGAGACACTCGGGGACCCGGGCCATGCGCGCCGCGATCGTCGCCCAGTCGGCCTCGGTCTCGGTCGGGAGCAGGTCGAACGCCTCCCGCACCTCCTGCGCGGCCGACCCGAGCACCGCGATCGACCGCAGGTGCTCGCCCATCTCGTGCAGCAGCACCGAGGTCTCGAGTCGCTCGCGCATCACGCCGGCGGCGACCCGGTCGGCGTCGGAGGTGACCTCGGTCGTGTCCAGCGCGGAGCGTGGCGCGGTCGTGATCGGCGCGCTCGTCCGCCGCGTCGGGGGAGAAGTCGGTCAGCTCGTCGTCGTGCCCGGCGATCCCGGCGCCGGTGGCGCCGATGGGATCCAGCCGGGCATACGCCGCGACGTAGGACTCGGACAGGGCATCGATCGCGTTGGTCACTTCGGTCCCTCCTCGGTGGCGCACGCTACCGTCGCCCCGTGGCCCACCAGTTCATCTTCACCATGCGCAAGCTGTCGCGCTTCCACCCGCCCGACCGGCAGGTGCTCGAGGACATCAATCTCTCCTTCTACCCCGGCGCCAAGATCGGCGTGCTCGGGGCCAACGGCGCCGGGAAGTCGAGCCTGCTGCGCATCATGGCCGGAGAGGACGACGGCTACTCGGGCGAGGCGCGCCTCACCCCCGGGTTCACCGTCGGCCTGCTCCACCAGGAGCCCCAGCTCGACCCGGGCAAGGACGTGCTCGGCAACGTGATGGACGGCGTCGGTGAGACCGCGTCGTTGCTCGAGCGGTACGACGCCGTGCTCGCCGGCTGGTCCGACCCCGACGCCGACTACGACAAGCTCGGCGAGCAGCAGGCCGAGCTCGAGAAGCAGATCGAGGCGGCCGGCGCCTGGGACCTCAAGCGCACGATCGACATCGCGATGGACGCGCTGCGGCTGCCACCGGGCGACGCCGCGGTCGAGAAGCTCTCCGGTGGTGAGCGCCGCCGCGTGGCGCTGTGCCGGCTGCTGCTCTCCCGGCCCGACCTGCTCCTGCTCGACGAGCCCACCAACCACCTCGACGCCGAGTCGGTCGCGTGGCTCGAGCGGTTCCTCGGCGAGTACCACGGCACCGTCGTCGCCGTCACCCACGACCGGTACTTCCTCGACAACGTCGCGGGCTGGATCCTCGAGCTCGACCGCGGCCGGGGCATCCCGTGGGAGGGCAACTACTCGTCCTGGCTCGAGCAGAAGGAAGCGCGCCTCGCGCAGGAGGAGAAGGCCGACAAGGCGCGCCAGCGCACGCTCGCCCGCGAGCTCGAGTGGATCCGGCTCGCGCCCCGCGCCCGCCAGGCCAAGGGCAAGGCCCGCATCAACGCGTACGAGGCACTCGTCGCCGAGGCCGAGGCGGGGCCGGACCGGGCCGACCAGCTCGTCATCTCGATCCCGCCCGGACCGCGTCTCGGCGACGTCGTGGTGGAGGCCGAGCACCTCCGCAAGGGCTTCGGCGACCGCCTGCTGATCGACGACCTGTCCTTCATGCTCCCGCCCGGCGGCATCGTCGGCGTGATCGGTCCCAACGGCGCGGGCAAGACCACGCTCTTCCGGATGATCGTCGCGGCGTCCCGGGGCGGCACGCCGGCGCCCGAGGACACCCCCGACGGTGGGAGCCTCCGCATCGGACCGACGGTCCAGCTCGCCTCGGTGGACCAGAGCCGGGAGTCCCTCGAGGGCGACAACACCGTCTTCGAGGAGATCACCGGGGGCCGGGAGCACATCGTGGTCGGCAACCGTGAGATCCACTCGCGTGCCTACGTCGCCAGCTTCAACTTCAAGGGCTCGGATCAGCAGAAGCCGGTGGGCAAGCTCTCGGGCGGTGAGCGCAACCGCGTGCATCTCGCCAAGGTGCTGACCCAGGGCGGCAACGTCCTGCTCCTCGACGAGCCCACGAACGACCTCGACGTCGACACCATGCGCGCGCTCGAGGACGGCCTGCTCGCGTTCGCGGGCTGCGCGGTGGTCATCAGCCACGACCGCTGGTTCCTGGACCGCATCGCGACCCACGTGCTCGCGTTCGAGGGCGACTCGGAGGTCCGCTGGTTCGAGGGCAACTTCTCCGACTACGAGGCCGACCGCCACCAGCGGCTCGGCGCCGAAGCCGACCAACCCCACCGCATCAAGTACAAGAGCCTGGCGTCCTGATGGTGTCGCTGGACCTGACGCCCGAGAAGGTCGTCGCGGGCGGGGAGGCGCTCGCGCGCGACCCGGACGGGCGCGTGGTGCTGATCGAGGGCGCCATTCCCGGCGAGGCGGTGCGCGTCGAGATCACGACCGCCAAGAAGTCCTTCGCGCGAGCACGCATCGTCGAGGTGCTCGAGCCGTCGCCCGACCGCACGACGCCGCCGTGCCGCCACGTGATGGCCGGCTGTGGGGGCTGCGAGTGGCAGCACATCCTCCCGGCCGCGCAGCGGCGGCTGCGCCGCGACATCGTGGTCGACGCGCTCACCCGCATCGCCAAGCTCCCCGACGCCGCCACGCTCGTGGCCGAGCCGGTCGTCCTCCCCGACGAGGACTTCCGGACCTCGATCCGCGTGCTGGTCCGCAAGGGTCGCCCCGCGTTCCGGCGAGCGAGCTCGCACGACCCGGTGCTCGTCGACTCCTGCCTCGTCGCGCACCCGCTGCTCGAGGACCTGATCCGGCGCGTGTCCTTCGACGGGGTCACCGAGGCCGAGCTGCGGTGTGGGACGCGCACCGGCGAGCGGCTCGTCATCGCGTACCCGACGACCCGGTACCTGACGTTGCCCGAGAACGTCGTCGGCATCGGTGCCGACGAGCTCGAGCGCGGTGCCAACGCGGTGTTCGTGGAGGAGGCGGCCGGACGCCGCTGGCGGATCTCGGCGACGTCGTTCTTCCAGACCCGCACCGACGGCGCCGACGTCCTCGCGGCGACGGTCGCGGCGGCGGTGCCCGAGGACGCGACACTCGGTCGTGGACCTCTACGCCGGGGTCGGGCTGTTCGCCGGCACCGTCGCGGGACGGGCCGCTCGGTCGTGGCGGTCGAGGGGAACCCCGCCGCGGCCAAGGACGCCAAGCGCAACCTCACCGGTCTCGACGTCGCGTCGAGCGCGGCGACGTCGGGCGCTGGGACGCGACCCCGACCGACGTCGTGATCGCGGACCCGAGTCGGGCCGGGTTGGGCGCCGACATCGTGCCCCGCATCGCAGCACCGGCGCGGGGCGGGTGGTCCTGGTCGCGTGCGACGCGGCCGCGCTGGGCCGCGACGTCGGGCTGCTCGCCGGCGAGGGGTACCGGCTCACGGCCGCCACGCCGATCGACCTGTTCTCCCACACGAGCCACGTCGAGGTGGTCGCGGTCCTGGATCGGTGAGGGCTCAGGAGCCCTTGGTACCGTCGTCCGCCTGATCGAAGGGGGAGCAATGGAGCCGACCGAGACCGAGCGGGTCGAGACCGACAGCATGGGTCCGATCCTGGTGGCGAAGGACCGCTACTGGGGGGCGCAGACCGAGCGGTCGCTGCACCATTTCTCCGTCGCCGACGACCACATGCCGACGGCGGTGATCCGCTCGATGGCGGTGCTGAAGAAGGCGGCCGCGCTCGTCAACCGCGACCTCGGCAAGCTCTCCGACGATCGCTGCGCGCCCGATCGTCGCCGCGGCCGACGAGGTCGTCGCCGGCTCGCTCGGCGGACCACTTCCCCCTGTTCGTCTGGCAGACGGGCTCGGGCACCCAGACGAACATGAACGTCAACGAGGTCATCTCCAACCGGGCGATCGAGCTGGCGGGCGGTGAGCTCGGCTCGAAGACCCCGGTCCACCCGAACGACCACGTGAACATGAGCCAGTCGTCGAACGACACGTTCCCGACGGCCATGAACATCGCCGCGGTCGAGGAGGTGCGCCACCGCCTGATCCCGTCGGTCCGGGAGCTGCGCGACGCGCTGGACCAGCGGGCGACGCGACTTCGCCGACATCGTGAAGATCGGCCGCACGCACCTGCAGGACGCGGTGCCGCTCACCCTGGGCCAGGAGTTCTCCGGCTACGTCGCGCAGCTCGGCGCCGACCTGCTCCGCATCGAGCAGTCGCTCGACGGGCTCTACGACCTCGCGATCGGCGGCACCGCCGTCGGGACCGGGCTCAACACCCACCCGGAGTTCGCCGAGCGCGCCGCGGCGAAGATCGCCGAGCTCACCGGCCTGCCGTTCCGGTCCGCCCCGAACAAGTTCGCCGCGCTCGCGTCGCACGACGACCTCGTGTTCGCGCACGGCGCGGTCCGCACGCTCGCGGTGAGCCTCATGAAGATCGCGAACGACGTGCGCTGGCTGGGCTCCGGGCCCCGGGCCGGGCTCGGCGAGCTCCTGCTGCCGGAGAACGAGCCCGGCAGCTCGATCATGCCGGGCAAGGTGAACCCGACCCAGTCCGAGGCGCTCACGATGTGCTGCATCCAGGTGTTCGCCAACGACACCGCGGTCGGCTTCGCCGGCTCGCAGGGCAACTTCGAGCTCAACGTCTTCAAGCCGGTGATGATCTTCAACTTCCTGCACTCGGTGGACCTGCTCACGGACTCGTGCCGGAACTTCCGCGAGTTCTGCGTCGACGGGCTCGAGCCGAACCTCCCGCGGATCCGCCAGTACGTGGAGGAGTCGCTCATGGTCGTCACCGCGTTGAACCCGGTCATCGGCTACGACGCCGCGGCGGCGATCGCGAAGAAGGCGCACAAGGACGGCACGACCCTGCGCGAGGCCGCGATGGCGCTCGGGACGATCTCGGCCGAGGACTTCGACCGCGTCGTGCGGCCCGAGCACATGATCGCCCCGGAGTAGGCGTGCAGGTCGCCCGGCGTCCACGCCCTCGTCACCGGAGGCTCCCAGGGGATCGGGCTCGAGACGGCGCGACTCTCGCGCGCAGGGGTGCGCGCGTCTCGCTCCTCGCCCGCCGGCCCGACCTGCTGGAGGAGGCGGCGACCACGATCGGTGGTCGCGTCGCTGGGCGCGGCCGACGTCACCGACCCGGCGGCCGTCGACGCCGCGCGTCGCGCGCTGAGCGGCGAGCAGGGGCCGGTCGACCTGGTGCGTCTCGGCGCGGGCGTCGCACCCCGCCTACTTCGAGCAGATGGACCTCGAGGTCTTCCACCGCCAGATGGACCTCGTCTACTTCGGCACGCTCCACCCGATCCGCGCCGTGCTCCCCGGGATGCTCGAACGGGGGAGTGGGGGACTCGTGGGCATGTCGTCCACCGCGGCGCTGCTCGGCGTGTTCGGCTTCGGCGCCTACGCACCGCCCAAGTACGCGGTGCGGGGGCTCATGGCGACCCTCCACGCCGAGTTCGGCGACCGGGGCGTCTACGCCGCGTGCGTGTTCCCGCCGCGACACGCTCACCCCCGGGCTCGAGGCCGAGAACCCGCATCAAGCCGCCCGAGACGGCGGCGGTCTCCGCCGGCGTCAAGCCGCGGACCGCCGCGACCGTCGCCGCCGGCGATCGTCGCGCGGCATCGAGAAGGGGAAGCGGATCATCACCGCCGACCCCGGACCGCGGCGCTCGCCAAGGGCGGCGCGCCGGCATGCTCGCGTTCGCCGACCGGCAGATGGCCGCCACCCTGCGCAAGCTCCGGAAGCACTCCTAGACCGCCGCGCTCGCGGCCTTCGACGCGACCCCCGACGCCCGACCAGGAGACGACCGACCATGGCCTTCTACGACCACCCGGTGACCGCGCTCGACGGCGGGCCCGCTTCGCTCGCCGACCAGAAGGGCAAGGCCGTCCTCGTCGTCAACGTGGCGTCCAAGTGCGGCCTGACGCCCCAGTACGAGGGCTCCAGAAGCTGTACGACGCCTACGGCGACCGCGGGTTCACCGTCCTCGGCTTCCCCTGCAACCAGTTCCTCGAGCAGGAGCCCGGCACCGCGGACGAGATCCAGGAGTTCTGCAGCGTCAACTACGGCGTGACGTTCCCGCTGATGGCCAAGATCGAGGTCAACGGCGAGGGCAAGGACCCCCTCTACGCCGAGCTGGAGCAGACGCCCGACGTCGCCGACGGCCACACCGGCGACATCCGCTGGAACTTCGAGAAGTTCCTCGTCAGCCCCGAGGGTGAGGTCGTCGGCCGCTTCAACCCGCGGTCACCCCCGAGGACCCCGCCCTGGTCGCCGCCATCGAGGCCCAGCTGCCGGCTTGACGGTCCGCTCCGCTCCGGCTCGGGGGCCGGTGAAACTCTGAGGTGGGAGGTCGGGAATAGGGGACAGCCGTCCAGAGTTGAGTCCCTTGCACTCAATCCGACTGGAGCCCCGACATGGCCCGAACTGGACGCGAGCTCGACACGTCCGCACTGCCCGTCCTGCCGCTGACGGCGGGGGTGGTGCTGCCCAACAGCGTCGTCACCCTCACCCTGGACACCCACGACGCCCAGGCCGCGGTCGCTGCGGCCACGGGCGGTGACGGCCGGGTGCTGCTCGTCCCCCGCATCGACGGGCAGTACGCCCGTGTCGGCACCGTCGCGGTGGTGGAGGAGTCCGGCGAGCTGCCCAACGGGGTGGTCGCCGCGATCCTGCGCGGGCTGCACCGCGCCCACCTCGGCGCCGGCGTCACCGGCGACCGGGTCCAGCCTCTGCGTCACCGCCCACGAGATCGTCGATCCGCCCGCCACCGGCGCGTCGCCGAGCTGGGACGTGAGCTGCGCGCCATCCTGACCGTGCTCGCGGAGCGCCGGCGGTCCCGCCGGCTCCCCGAGCTGTTGCGCACGACCACCGACCCGGCTGCGCTGGCCGACGGCTTCGGCTCGTGGAGCGACCTGCCGCCCGAGCGCAAGGTCGAGTTGCTCGAGGCCGGCGACCCGCAGCGTCGCGTCGAGCTCGCGCTGGGTTCGCCCGCGACCTGCTCGCCGAGCACGAGCTGCAGGAGCGGATCCGCCACGAGGTCACCGACGGCATGGAGAAGCAGCAGCGTGAGTTCCTGCTCCGCCAGCAGCTCGCGGCCATCCGCAAGGAGCTGGGTGACGACGGCGACGAGGCCGACGAGGTCGAGGCGTACCGCGAGCGCGCGGCCGTCGGCGACGCTGCCGGGATCGGTGCGCGAGGCGGTCGACCGCGAGATCGCCCGGTTCGAGCGGACGGGCGCGCAGAACCCCGAGCAGGGGTGGATCCGCACCTGGCTCGACACGGTCCTCGACCTGCCCTGGGGCGTCCACTCCGACGAGCACCTCGGCGTCGGTGAGGCGCGCGCCGTGCTCGACGCGGACCACACCGGCCTGGCCGACGTGAAGGATCGCATCGTGGAGTACCTCGCGGTGCGCAAGCTCCGGGCCGACCGCGGCTTCGACGAGCGTGACGGGGCCGAGCCGACGCACCGGCGCGGCGCGGGCCTGATCCTGGCCCTCGTCGGTCCGCCGGGCGTCGGCAAGACGTCGCTCGGCGAGTCCGTCGCCGCGGGCGACCGGGCGCGAGTTCGTGCGCGTCGCCCTCGGCGGCGTGCGGGACGAGGCCGAGATCCGTGGACACCGCCGGACCTACGTCGGCGCGATGCCCGGCCGGATCGCCCGGGCCCTGAAGGAGGCCGGGACCATGAACCCGGTCATCCTGCTCGACGAGGTCGACAAGCTCGGTGCCGACTGGCGGGGCGACCCGTCGAGCGCGCTGCTCGAGGTGCTGGACCCGGCGCAGAACCACACGTTCCGCGACCACTACCTGGACGTGGACCTGGATCTCAGCGGCGTGCTGTTCCTCGCGACCGCGAACGTGGCCGACACCATCCCCGGTCCGCTGCTGGACCGCATGGAGCTGGTCCGGCTCGACGGCTACACCGAGGAGGAGAAGGTGGCGATCGCACGCGACCACCTCCTCGCCCGCCAACTCGACCGCAACGGTCTGCGTCCCGCCGACGTCACGATCGACGACGACGCCCTGCGCACGATCGTCACCGACTACACCAGCGAGGCCGGCGTCCGGTCGCTCGAGCGCGAGCTCGGCCGCCTGCTGCGCAAGGTCGCGGCGACGATCGCGAGCGAGGACGCCGACGCCGGCCCGGCCGACGCCGACGCCGACCGTGCCGACGCCGATCGACGAGGCCCAGGTGCGCACGCACCTCGGGCGGCCGCGGTTCCAGCCCGAGGCGGTCGCGCGACCGCACCGCGACCGCGGGTGTGGCCACCGGGCTGGCGGTCACCGGTGCCGGTGGCGACGTGCTGTTCGTCGAGGCGACCGCGCTCGACGGCGACCCCGGGCTCCAGCTCACGGGCCAGCTCGGTGACGTCATGAAGGAGTCCGCCCAGATCGCGCTGACCTACGTCCGGGCGCACGCGGGCGAGCTCGGCATGGACGCCGACCGCGCTCGGGGACCGGCGGTTCCACGTCCACGTGCCCGCCGGGGCGATCCCGAAGGACGGTCCCTCGGCCGGCGTCACGATGACCACGGCCATCGTGTCCCAGATCACCGGTCGCCCGGTGCGGGCGACGTCGGCATGACCGGTGAGGTCACGCTGCAGGGTCGGGTGCTGCCCATCGGCGGCGTCAAGCAGAAGGTGCTCGCGGCCGAGCGCGCGGGGTTGACCACGGTCATCCTGCCGGCCCGCAACGGGCCCGACCTCGACGACGTGCCGGAGGCGGTCCGGGAGCGGATGACGTTCCGTCTGGCCGACGACGTGAGCCAGGTCCTCGACTGGGCGCTGGAACCCAGCCCGAACTGAGCGCCGCCTCGATCATCGTGGTCTCTATCGTCGGCCGCGTGTGCTGAGCGCCCGGGAGGTCTCCAAGTCGCTCGGCGGCACGCCGGTGCTCGACCGCGTCTCGTTGTCGGTCGCCGGCGGGCAGCGGGTGGGGATCGTGGGGCCGAACGGCATCGGGAAGTCCACGTTCCTGCGCGTGCTGGCCGGGCTCGAGCGGCCCGACGACGGACGCGTCGAGCGCCGACCCGCGTCGACCACCGTCGGGCTGTTGCCCGCAGGAGCTCGACGCGCGCGCCGGGTGAGACGCTGCGCGAGTACCTCGCCCGCCGGACCGGCGTGCAGGCCGCGGGCGAGGAGCTCGACCGGTGGACGGAGCGCCTGGCCGCCGATTCGTCGGCCACGGAGTCGTACTCGGACGCGCTCGAGCACTACCTGGCCGTCGGCGGCGGCGACCTCGACGCGCGCGTCGGCCAGGTGCTCGCGGAGGTGGGGCTCCCGGCGTCGCGCCTCGACCTCGAGATGACCGCCCTCAGCGGCGGTCAGTTCGCCCGCGCCGCGCTCGCCGCGATCCTGCTCAGCCGCTTCGACGTCCTCCTGCTCGACGAGCCGACGAACAACCTCGACTTCGCCGGCCTGGACCAGCTCGAGCGCTTCGTGCACGAGACGCCGAGCGGTGTGGTGCTGGTGTCCCACGACCGGGCGTTCCTCGACGTCACCGTCGACCGCATCCTGGAGATCGAGGAGGAGACCCACCGGGCGGTCGAGTACGCGGGCGGCTGGTCGGACTTCGTCGCCACGCGGGCGCTCGCCCGGCGCCAGGGCTCCGAGCGGTTCCAGTCCTACGTGGCCCAGCGAGACACCCTGGCGGCGCGGGCCCGGACCCAGCGCGCCTGGTCCGAGTCGGGCCGGGCCAAGGTCAAACGGAGTGGCGAGCCGGACAAGAACATCCGCCACGCCAGGATCGCGCGGAGCGAGAAGCAGGCTTCCAAGGCGCGCGCCACCGAGCGGGCGATGGAGCGACTGCCGCGCGTCGAGAAGCCCTGGGAAGGCTGGCAGCTGCACATGGAGCTCGCGCCGACGGCCCGGAGTGGCGACGTCGTGGTCCGGCTCGAGGATGCGGTGGTCCGCCGCGGGTCGTTCACGCTCGGACCCGTGGACCTGGAGATCGGCTGGGCCGAACGCGTCGCGATCAGCGGACCCAACGGGTCGGGCAAGACGACACTGATCCGCGCGCTCCTCGGCAGCGAGCCGCTGGCCGCGGGCCGGCGGTTCCTCGGTCCCGGCGTGACGATCGGCGCGATCGACCAGGCCCGCCGGGGGATGGACGCCGCCGGTCGGCTGCTCGACGGCTTCACCGCGGTCACGGGCCAGTCGGTGAGCGAAGCGCGCTCGCTGCTCGCCAAGTTCGGTCTGACCGCGACCGACGTCGTGCGGGCGGTGGGGGAGCTCTCACCCGGCGAGCGCACGCGGGCCGAGCTGGCGGCGCTCATGGCCACCGGCGTCAACTGCCTGGTGCTCGACGAGCCGACCAACCACCTCGACCTCGCGGCGATCGACCAGCTCGAGACCGCGATCGACGGGTTCGCCGGCACGCTGATCCTCGTGAGCCACGACCGCCGGTTCCTCGCGGGCGTCCGGGTCGACCGGGTGGTCGAGCTCGAGGGCGACGCCTGAGGCGCTACTTCCGCGGCCGGATCGACCCGCCCTTGGTGCGGTCGGGCAGCAGGGTGTCGAGGCTGGTGGCGTCGGGGATCCCGGGCTCGGGCTCGGGCTCGGCCACCACCGGTGCCGGGGCCGGCGAGGGCGCAGGAGCCGGTGGAGGTGGCGGTGAGGGTGCAGGAGCCGGTGGAGGAGGCGGCGAGGGTGCAGGAGCCGGTGGAGGAGGCGGCGACACGGCCGGGCCGGGGTCGGGCGTCCAGTCCACCACCGGACGGGGCGGCTCGGGCTCGGCGGTGCCCGCTCCGCCGCTGATCCAGGGGTCGTCGCTCGCGGGCGGCGCGGGCACCGGCACCGGTGTCGTCAGCCAGTTGGCGTCGGGCTCGGGCCCGGGCGCGACGGGCGCGACGGGCGCGACGGGCGCGACGGGCTCGGCCGGGGTCTCGGCCACGGGGACCGCCGGGGCGGGCACGACGGCCGGAGGCGGGGGCGGGCTCGCGGGCGGGGCGGCGGCGGGCGCCGCGACCGGCTCCTCGGCGCGCGCCCGGACGAGGGTGATGTCGCCCAGCGGGTGGTGACAGGCGACGAAGTGACCCGGTCGGATCTCGCGCATCTGCGGCTCGACCTCGGAGCACTCGCTCGTCGCGTACGGGCAGCGGGTCCGGAACCGGCAGCCCGACGGGGGCGAGAGCGGCGAGGGGATCTCGCCGGCGACGCCGGTGCGCTCGGTGGTGAGTGCGTCGGGATCGGGCTCGGGGATCGCCGTCAGCAGCGCGGCCGTGTACGGGTGGGCAGGCTCCGCGTACAGCTGGTCGGGCTGAGCGAACTCGCACAGCTTGCCCAGGTACATGACGGCGATCTTGTCGCTGACGTTCTTGACCACCGCGAGGTCGTGGGCGATGAAGACGAGCGTCAGGCCGTAGCGCTGCTTCATGTCCTCGAGCAGGTTCAGGATCTGGGCCTGCACGGAGACGTCGAGCGCGGACACGGGCTCGTCGCAGATGATCAGCTTCGGCTCCGTCGCGACCGCCCGGGCGATCGAGATTCGCTGGCACTGCCCGCCGGAGAACTCGTGGGGTCGCTTGGGCCCGGCCACCTTCGGGTCGATGCCGACGGTGTCGAGCACCTCGTCGACCCGGCCGGCGCGCGAGGCCTTGTCGCCGATCTTCCAGATGTCGAGGCCCTCCCGCACGATGTCGCGCACCCGCCGCCGGGGATTGAGCGAGGAGATCGGGTCCTGGAAGATCATCTGGAGCTTGGGTCGCAGGGACCGCAGCATCTCGCCGTGGAGACCGTTCAGCTCGTTGCCCTCGAAGCGCACCGAGCCGCTCTTGGCCCGGACCAGCTGCATGACCGCCTTGCCCATGGTCGACTTGCCACACCCCGACTCGCCGACGAGCCCGAGGGTCTCTCCGGGGAGGACGTCGAGGCTGACGTTGGTGACCGCGTTGACCTTGAGGCCGCTGCGGCCCACCGGGAACTCGACGACGAGGTTCTCGATGCGCAGGATCGACTCGTCCGCCGGGCGCAGGTGCGCGGTACCGGATCCGGCCACGTCAGAACGCCCCCGCGGCGACGGCCGAGGGCAACCCGGCCTGCTGGTTCGCCTCGAGCGCGGCGCGGTTCTCCGGCGTCCCGACGGGGATCCAGCACCGGTACGCGTGACCGGGCTCGGCCGAGTCGATCAGGGGTGGCTCCTCGGCGATGCACTTCGGCTGCACGTACGGGCACCGCGGCGAGAACTTGCAGCCGGGCGGTGGATCGATGATGTCCGGTGGCCGGCCCGCGATCGCGGTGAGGCGGGTGTGGCTCGGCTGCGCGAGCTTCGGGATCGAGCGCAGCAGGGCCTCCGTGTAGGGGTGGCGCATCGACCGGAAGAGCGTCGAGGTCTGCGCCTTCTCGACGACCCGGCCCGCGTACATCACCGCGATCTCGTCGGCGCGACCGGCCACGACACCGAGGTCGTGGGTCACGAGGATCATCGCCATGTAGCGCTCACGCTGCTGCTCCTGGAGCAGGTCGAGGATCTGGGCCTGGACGGTGACGTCGAGCGCGGTGGTGGGCTCGTCGGCGAAGAGGAGCTTGGGGCCGCAGGCGATCGCCATCGCGATCACGACGCGCTGGCGCATCCCGCCCGACATCTGGTGCGGGTACTCGCCGAGGCGGCGTTCGGGCTCCGGGATGCCGACCGACTGGAGCAGCGCGAGCGCGAGCTCCTTGGCGTAGTCCCGGGCGATGTCGAGGTGCTGGCGCAGCACCTCGGTGATCTGGTTCCCGATCTTCATCACCGGGTTGAGCGAGGTCATCGGGTCCTGGAAGACCATGGCCATCTGCGCGCCCCACAGGGTCCGCAGCTCCTGGTCGGAGGCGGTGACGAGGTCGTGACCCTCGAAGAGCGCCTGACCGGACCGCTGGACGTTGTTGCGGGGGAGCAGGCCCATGATCGACCGTGACAGCACGGTCTTGCCCGACCCGGACTCGCCCACGACGCCGAGGGTGCGGCCGCGCTCGAGTGAGAACGACACGCCGTCGACGGCTCGGGCGAGCCCGCGCGGCGTCTTGAACGAGGTCTTCAGGTCGATGACGTCGAGCAGGGGCCCGTCGAGCGGCGCCGGTTCGAACCGCTCGGAGCCGATGTGGGTGCGGCGACGACGTGTCGTCACAGCCCCTTCCCCTCTCGGCCCAGCGGGCCGGGCCGGTCGGGCCCCGCCCGGCGAGTGCTGATGCGGAACCGGAGGGTCGGCGCCTCGCTCACAGCGCGCTCTCGCGGACGTCGAAGCGGGCACGGATCACGTCGCCGAGGAGGTTGAGCGAGAGCACGGTCAGGAAGATCACGAACGACGGCGCGAGCGCGATGTGGGGGGCGTCGCTCAGGTCGGACGCGCCGCTCACGATCGTGTTGCCCCACGTGACGACCGAGGGCTTCACCCCCGCGCCGATGATCGCGAGGCCGGCTTCGGCCACGATCACGACGGCGACGCCGAGCAGCGCGATCGAGAACATCGCCGGGAGGATGTTCGGGACGACCTCCCGCAGCATCACACGACCGTGCTTGGCGCCCTGGGCGCGGGCCGCGATCACGAACTCGCGCTCGGACCAGCTGAGGGTGGACGCACGGGCGATGCGCGCGAGCACCGGTGTCGAGACGATCGCGAGCGCGACCGTCACGTTGAACACGGTGTGTCCGAGGAAGGTCACGATCGAGAGCGCGAGCACGAGTTGCGGGAACGCCAGGAGGATGTCGGTCACGGATCCGAGCACCGATCCGATCGTCCCCCGGAAGTACCCGGCGAGCACCCCGAGGAAGGCGCCGAGCAGGAACCCGAACACGACCGAGACCACCGCGATGAAGAGCGAGTTCCGCGCGCCCCAGACGATGCGGCTGACCATGTCGTGCCCGTTGGAGTCCACACCGAGCGGGTGGTCGAGGCTCGGGGCCTGGCGGGCGACGGCGGGGTCGGCGACGTTGGCCCGGTCGACCGGCAGCACCGGGGCCAGGATCGCGGACCCGAAGATCACCACGAGCCAGGCGATCGCCAGCCACGCACCGATCCCGAGCCGCTTCTTGGCGGACATTCCGTCGGCGAGCGGACCGGACTCGATGGCCGCGGCACGGACCGTGAACGCGTCGGGCGCGAGGTCGTGGGCCTGCTCGTCCCGGACGAGGGCCCCGACGAGATCGCGGCCGGCCTCAGGCGATTGCTCGGGCATGACGGATCCGGGGGTCGAGGACGGAGTACAGGAGGTCGACGATGAAGTTCAGCACGACGTAGAAGATGGCGATGACCGCGATGTAGGACTGCGCGGCCACGAGCTGTTGACCATAGATGCTCGCCACCAGCTGGCCCCCGATACCGGGCAGGCCGAAGATCCGCTCGATGACGATCGCACCGCTGATCAGGGCGCCGACGTTGAGTCCCGCCACGGTGAGCAGCGTGAGGCTGGACGGACGGAGGGCGTGGCGGAACAGGACCCGCCGGGCCGGGATGCCCTTCGCCTTGGCGGTGGTGATGAAGTCCTCCTGGAGCGTCGCGACCATGTCGGAGCGCAGGAGCCGCATGTAGATGGCGATCTGGCCGAGGGCGAGGCTCACCGTCGGCATCAGCATGTACCGCCAGTTGTCGAGCGGGTTCAGCGGGAACGGCACCAGGTTGGACTGGGTCGGCAGCAACTTCCATTTCGCGCCGACGTAGGTCGCGAGCAGGAAGGCCACGACGAGGTTGGGCAGCGCGACGAGCGCGAACCCGATCACGTTCGCCGACCGGTCGAAGAGCGTCCCGGCCCGGTAGGCCGTGAACACTCCCATCGGGATGGCGATGAGCAGGGTCAGCACCTGCACGTAGAGCATCAGCTCGAGGGAGACGGGGAGGGCGCTGCCCAGCGTCTTGCTCACCGGTTCGCGGCCACCGGTGGAGAGGTAGGTGTTCCCGAAGTCACCCTGGACGAAGTTGCCCAGCCACCGGCCGTACTGCTGGATCACCGGGTCGTTCAGGCCGAGATCGTCGCGGACCTGCTGCTTGGTCTGCTCGGAGCCGAAGGGGATCAGCTTGGTCACGAGGTCCTGGTCCCCGCCGATCAGCTTGGTCAGCGTGAACGAGAACAGCGTGACGATCCAGATGACGACGAGCAGCCGGACGAGCTTCCCGAGGATCAGGCGCATGCTGCTGCTACTTCTCCTCGTTCGCTCGCCCGGCGTGCGCGCGTCGTCGTCTTACTTCGACTTCCAGACACCGAGGAGCTGGTGGTAGCCGTCGAGGATGTCGACGGCCTGCTCGCTCCCGGGCTTGCCGTTGGCGTCGGGCAGGTTCGGGCCCACGATGCCGTGCACGTTGTCCGTGTGGGCGATGAACCAGTCCGTGTACCAGGTCCAGAGGTTGTACGCCTGGGAGGACATCCGCTTGTTGAAGTCCTCGTAGGCGGCCTTGCGGTCCGCCGTGTTCGGTGAGGTCCGGCCCTTGTCGAGGGCGGCGTTGATCTGCGGGTCGTCGACATGGTTGAAGTTCACGACGGACTTCCCGTAGAACCAGACGTAGAGCGTGTCCGGGTCCTGGCCCCAGTAGTTGCGCCAGAGGAAGGCGTCGGTGGTGCCACCGATCGCGTTGTTGATGATCGTGGCCTGGTCCACCGGTGCGGGCAGCTTGACGTCGACCCCGATGGCCTTCATCTGGCGCTGCACCTCCTGGGCGAGCTGCTGGGTGGACTGGTCCAGCGTGCTCTGGAGGTCGAAGGTGACCGGTGCACCGCCGTGGGCGGCCCTGTAGTCACTGATGAGCTTCTTGGCTTCCTTGACGTTGTGCTTCGGGTACCCGGCGTCCTTGACGTATCCCATCACGTCGCTGTCGAACACCTGGGTCGCGATCCGGGCCTTGCCGTTCAGGGCGATGTTGATGAGCGCCTGGACGTCGGTGCCCATCGCGCAGCGCGCGGCGCACGTTCACGTCGTCGAGCGGTGGGTTGGTCACGTTGAGCAGTGCGTGCGAGATCTCCATGCGGCCCGGAGGCTCGCTCTCGGCGGTCACGCCGCTCAGCTGCTGGGCGGCGGTGAGGTCCTTGTACCCGGAGTCGTGGGTGATGTCGAACTGGCCACCCTGGAGACCGTTGATGCGCTGGGAGGACTCGGCCTGGGGGACGAAGTCGATCTCGTCCAGGTACGGGAAGCCCTTGCGCCAGTAGTTCGGGTTCTTGACCACCTTCACGTTCCCGGTGGTCGGGTCGAAGCTGCCACCGTTGAGCAGCTGGAACGGCCCGGTGCCGATCATGTTCTTGTCGCAGGTCGCGGCGTTGCCGATCTGCGCGGGCGCGGCGATCGCGGCCCGACCGGAGGTCCAGAGGTAGGCCGGGAAGGCGACCCACGGGACGCTCGTCTTGACCACGACGGTGTCGGGCGCGGTCACGGTCGTGTCCTGGATGTCCGAGAACACGAAGCCGAGCAGGATCCCCTTGCGCCAGGCGTCGATGTTCAGCTTCACGGCGTTCGCGTCGAGCGGCGTGCCGTCCTGGAACTTGATGCCCGGGCGGAGCACGATCGTCCACTCGGTGTAGTCGGCGTTGTGGTCGACCGACTTGGCGAGGTACGGCGCGTAGACGTTGGGGTCACGCGTCGGGCGGGTCAGGGTGTCGTAGACCGCCTCGGCGACCTCGATGCCCGCGATCGCCCACTGGCCGGTCGGCGGACAGAAGGCGACCGTGTTGCCCTCGAGGGCGTAGGTGAGCTTTCCGCCGTAGACGGGCTTGTCCGAGCTCCCACCGCCACCACCGCCTCCGCTGGAGCCGCTGCTGGAGCCGCACGCGGCCACGACGAGCGCGATCAGCGCGACGAGCGCGATGAAGAAGATCGGCGCCCGGTGGCGCGGTGACGTGGTCTCTCGCACGGTGTCCCCCCATGTGAGCCGGGCACTGCTCCCCGGCGATGTCGGTCGATTCGGTCGATGTCGATATCGGCACGCTCGAGCGGACGGGGAGGTCCCCGGCCGGGATCGAGAGCCCGCAACGTAGGAAGCGCGGTCGCGGTTGTCAACATTGCCCATGTGCATCTTGGCCGGTCCGTCCCCTCGTGTCCGGGCCGGCGGGCGGGGTCCGGTGGCGGGCGAGCACCGCGGCGCTACCGTGCGGACGCATGCCCGACCCGCGCATCCGGATCACGTCGTCGGTGTCGATCGCGCCCGCCGAGCTCGTGTGGCACATCAGCCGTTCGGGTGGTCCGGGCGGCCAGCACGCGAACACCTCCGACACGCGGGTCGAGGTGGCGCTCGACCTGCGCCACGCCTCGGGGTTCCGCCCGCCGGCCCGGGCCCGGGCGATGGCCCGGCTGGGACCGGTCGCCCGCTCGGTGGCCGCCGACACCCGCTCCCAGGCCCGGAACCGCCAGCTGGCGCTCGAGCGGTTGACCGCCAAGCTCGCCGCCGCGCTCCGCGTCGACCCGCCGCGCCGGCCGACCCGTCCGACCCGGTCGGCGCGCGAGGAACGGCTGAGCTCGAAGCGTCGGCGTGCCCAGACGAAGCAGTCGCGGTCACGACCTCGGCGCGACGACGAGTGAGCCCCGCGTGATCGTCGCTCGTGACGTCGGACTCTGGATCGTCGGTCTGGCGCTCATCGCGCTCGTGGTCGACGCCGCGGTGCGGACCTTCGTCCTTCCCCGGGGGGTCGTCGTGCGCTCGACCCGCGCGGTGTCGGTCGCGATCCGGATGGTGTTCGAGCTCCGGGTGCGCTTCGCGAAGACGTGGACGACGCGCGATCGCGTGATGGCGCTCTACGCGCCGGTCGTGCTGATCGCGCTCGTCGTGGCGTGGCTCCTCCTGCTGCTCGCGGGCTTCACGTGCCTCTTCGTCGCCATCGAGCACCACGGGATCACCGACGCGTTCGTCACGGCGGGTTCGTCGCTGTTCACGCTCGGCTTCGAGCGTCCGGGGGGCACCGGCGCGACGGCGGTCGCGTTCGTCGCCGCGGCGTTCGGGCTCGGCATCGTGGCGTTGCTCATCGCGTACCTGCCGACGATCTACGGCGCGTTCTCCCGGCGGGAGGTCCTCGTCGCGTACATGGCGACGAGGGCGGGGACGCCGCCCCGTGCCGTCGAGCTCCTGCAGCGTGCACACCTCATCGGGAGCTTCGAGGCCCTCGATCCGCTCTGGGACCGGTTCCACTTCTGGTTCGCCGAGATCGAGGAGACGCACACGTCGCTGCCGCTGCTCAACTTCTTCCGGTCGCCGTCCCCCGAGCAGTCCTGGGTCACGGCCTCCGGGGCGGTGCTCGACGCGGCGGCGCTCCTCAACTCGACCGTCGACGCCGGCTGGCGCCCCATGGCGGGCCTCTGCGTGCGGTCGGGGTACGTGGCGCTGCGCGCCGTCGCCGACTACTTCGGCATGGACCACCCGGCGGACCCCGCCCCGGACGACCCCATCACGATCAGCCGCGCCGAATGGGAGGACGCGTGCCGGGAGCTCGAGTCCGTCGGGGTGCCGCTGCGGGCCGACCGGGACCAGGCCTGGCGGGACTTCGCCGGGTGGCGGGTCAACTACGACACGGTGCTGGTGACGCTCGCCGGCTTCCTGGTCGCGCCCTACGCGCAGTGGAGCTCGGACCGCTCGGTGCGCCACCGCGTCCGCGTGATGCCGTGGCGGGGCCGCTCCGTCGGGTGAGCACCGGCGGGTCGCGCGGGCTCACCGACGGGTGATCGAGTACCGGACCTTCACCGGCAGGAACGCCTTGACGATCGAGGGTCGGAGCCCGACCGGGTGCCGGTCGAGGTGGAACGCCCACCGGAGCTGGGCGGTGACGAAGTGGCGCGTCACCGGCCACACCTTCCGGGACCGGAGGTTCGGCGCGAAGCAGCCGTCGGTCCCGAGCTTGGCCAGGCTGTCGGGCACGGGCAGGCCGGCGTCCTGGGCCAGCTTCACCACGCCGCCGCCGCCCTTGCCGATCTCGCAGATGTCGCTCATCGCGTTCAGGTGGGCGACGCCGTCGATCACCACGAGCCGCTTCGGCGCGGGCACCGTCCGGTAGAAGGCACGGATCCCCGCGGTCGGGACGACCCCGTCGTTGGTGCCGGCGATGTACATCGAGGACTTGCCGGCCGGCGGCGTCGCCGCCGGGGAGTCGCCGAACGCGGCCGCCGCGCCCGACGAGCGGGATGTAGGTGACGACGTCACGCTGCGCGCCGTAGGTGATCGCGGTGCGGCCGCCCGCCGAGTGCCCGGTGATCGCGATCCGGCCGTGGGGGCGCACGGCACCGGTGAGCGGACCGTGCCCGCGGGCCGAGGCCCGGCGCACGGCCACGAGCGTCGAGTCGATGACGTCCTTCTCGGTGCGCGGGGTGGCGGGGACGTCACCCAACTGGGCGCCGAGGCCGCGCTCGAGGAAGTCCGGGGAGGCGACGACGAAGCCCCACGTCGCGAGGTGGGTGGTGAGGAAGGTCGACTGGTCGCGGTAGCCGCCGAAGCCGTGTGCGAAGACCACGAGCGGGAACGGTCCCCGAGACGAGACCTTCACCCCGCGGTACGCGTCGGTCGTGAACGGCGCGCGCACCCCCTTGCTCGCCACGAGGTCCTGGAGCGCCCGGGGGAGCCACTTCGCGATCTCGTAGACGTCCTTGTGGTGCTTCCGCGCGGCCTTCGGCGCGATCGGGTACCAGACGTCGGCCTTGCGGTCGCCGATGGTGAGCGTGGTCACGCCGGCCCGGTACGGCCCGGGCTTCGCGTACTTCGCGACCGGGCGGTGCGCGGCACGGACCGGTGCCGGCGCCGCGCCGGCGACGCCCGGCGTCGCGCCGGCGAGGACGGACACGGCGACGAGGACGGACACGGCGACGAGGACCGACGCAGTGGCGTGACGGCGGAGGATGGGCATGACGGCCTTTCGTGGTGGCGACGGTCGACGCGGGGTCGCTGCGACGGAACGGTCAGGACGGCGGGAACAGCGTGTCCTCGACCGCGGCGCGCTCGGGGCCGCGCCGGATGAACCACTCCTGTCCGAACGCCGCGGCGAACGCGTCCCCGGGGAGCTGGAGGAAGAAGGACTCCTCGGTGATCTGGCTCGCGTGCGCCGCCATCGCGGCGCGCTTGGCGTCGACGAACGCGAGCACGTCGACGGTGGTGGTGATCTGCTCGGCCGGGACGCCGAGGTTCATCTCCGCCGGATCCGGAGCGTCGGCGATCTCGGACAGCTCCTCGGATCGCTGCGCCATGAGCTCGACGACGTGGTCCCGGTTCACCGTCGCCTCGTAGACGCGCGGGGTCCCGGCGATCTCGGCCGCCCGCACCCCCACGCGATGGACCTGGATGTGGTCGGGGTGGCCGTAGTTGCCGTTCTCGTCGTAGATGGTGAGGACCTCGGCGTCCTCCTCGCCGAGGATCGCGGCGAGGCGCTCGCGCGGCCTCCTCGAGGTCCGCGGCGGCGAAGGCACCCGGGCCGCGGTTGGTGGGCTCCCCGGCCATGCCGGAGTCGTGGTATCCGAGGAAGGTGACGCGGGCGCAGCCGAGGATCCCGGCGGCGGACTCGAGCTCGACGGCGCGGCGCTCCGCCAGCGCCTCGCCCGGCGCGAGGACGCCGTCGGCCACCTCGCCCAGCTCACCGCCCGTCGCGCACACGAGCACGACGCGATGGCCCTCGGCCGCCGCTCGGGCCATGGTCCCGCCGGTGGCGATCGCCTCGTCGTCGGGGTGGGCGTGGAAGGTCACCATGGTTCCCATCGCTGCAGTGTGCCAGACACGGGATGAACGACGCCGTGGGCGTCACGCCGATCGCGGTTGCCGCCGTTGCCGCGTTGCCGCCGTTGCCGCGGTCGGCGCGGTCGGCGCGGTCGGCGCGCTCACGGCGGAGCGCGGAGATGACGTTAGAGTCAGTTCTTCGGTTCGGTCGGTCATCGGGGGGTGCACTGATGCGAGGACGTGCTGGTCTGCGGTTGCTCGCCGCGTCGTTCGCGGTCACCGTGGTCGCCGCGGCGTGCGGGAACGACGTCGTCGCCGTCGTCCCAGGGCACCTCGGACACGAAGGCCGGCGAGAACGTGACCGTCGACCAGCCGGGTGTCACGGCAGACACGATCCGGGTCGGCGGGGTGGCGTCGATCACCAACGCCCTGCAGGCGCCGTACGGCGACATCTTCAAGGGCGTCAAGGCCTACTTCGCCATGGTGAACAGCGAGGGTGGGATCTACGGCCGGCGGCTCGAGGTGGTCTCCGAGCGCGACGACCAGATGACCCAGAACCTGCGCGAGACCCAGGCGCTGCTCACCGAGGACAACGTCTTCGCGGCGGTCGGGCTCGCCACGATCTTCGACTTCAGCGGTGCGACGGAGCTCGAGAAGGCCGGGATCCCCAGCTTCGGCTGGAACATCAACGCCGACTGGAACAAGCCCAACCTGTTCGGCAACGTCGGGGCGCTCTGCCTGGGCTGCTCCGGCGTCGAAGCGCCGTGGATCGCGAGGCAGCTCCACCGCACGACGGTCGGGGTGCTCGCGTACAACGTCGACGACTCCAAGAAGTGCGCCGAGGGACTGAAGAAGTCCTTCGACGAGTTCCCGTCCGCCAAGGTGGGCTTCTACACCGACAGCCTCACGTTCGGGCAGCCCGACCTGAGCGTCGAGGTCTCCAAGATGAAGGACGCCAAGGTCGACCTCATCATGACCTGCATGGACACCAACGGTGTGCTCACCGTCGCCAAGGAGGCGCGCAAGCAGGGCCTCGACACGATCCAGTACCTGCCGAACGGCTACGACCAGGCGTTCATGAAGGCGAACGGACAGTTCTTCGAGGGCTCGATCGTGCGGGTCCCCTTCGGCCCTACGAGACCGAGCCCCGGCCCCCCGGCCTCGCCGAGTACCTCCACTGGATGAAGAAGCAGGGCGACACCCCGACCGAGAACACCACGTACGGCTGGATCAACGCCGCCATGCTCGTGGAGGGGCTGAAGGCCGCGGGACCACACTTCACCCAGGCCAAGGTCGTCGCCGCGCTGAACAAGATGACGAACGACACCGCGGCGGGATGATCCCCGGCATCGACTGGACCACCCAGCACACGGACTCCACGCCGCCGCTGGGGTGTGCGGCCTACGTGAAGGTCGTCCACAAGAAGTTCGTGCCGACGTTCACGCCGAAGGGGAAGGTGTACGTCTGCTTCAAGGACAAGGCGACGCTCAGCGACAAGCCGACCTACAAGTAGCCGGCCCGTCCCGCTCCTGACCGGCCCATGACGGACTTCGTCAAGTACGTCATCGAAGGGGTGCCCCTCGGGTGCGTCTTCGCGCTCGTCGCGATCGGCCTCGTCCTCACGTACAAGACGAGCGGCGTCTTCAACCTCGCGTTCGGCGCCCAGGCGTACGTCGCGGCGGTGCTGTTCTACGAGCTGCGGGTGCGGAACGAGTGGCCGACGCCGGCCGCGTTCGTCGTCGTGGTGCTGATCGCGTCGCCGCTGATGGGCCTGGTCCTCGAGCTGGCGATCTTCCGCCACCTCCGCGCCGCGCCGCCGATCGCCAAGCTGGTCTCGTCGCTCGGGCTCCTGGTCGCCGTGCCCCAGTTCGTCGCGATCCTTCTTGGGACCGACCCGACGTTCGGGGTGAAGGGCGTCTGGTGGAACGACGACGCGCTGTACCACTTCGGCGACTACGTGCTCGACGGCAAGGAGATGGCCGTCATCGTGAGCACGGTCGCGGCGGTCGTCCTCCTCGGGATCCTGTTCCGCTACGCCCCGATCGGCCTCCGGATGCGCGCCGTCGTCGAGAGCCCGCGCATGACCGAGCTGGCGGGCGTCGACGCCGACCGGGTGTCCGCCTTCGCCTGGATGCTCTCCAGCCTCTTCGCCGGGCTCGCGGGGGTGCTGCTCGCTCCGCTCTACGCGTCGCTCGCGCCGCAGAACTTCACGACGCTGCTGGTGGCCGCGATCGCGGCGGCCGCGTTCGCCCGGCTCACCAGCATCCCGCTCGCGCTCGTCGGCGGGATCCTGCTCGGCGTGGCGCAGGCGCTCCTCGCCGGGTACCTGCCGCCTGCGAGCGTGCTCGCCCAGAACCTCCGGCCGTCGCTGCCGTTCGCGGCGCTGTTCCTCTTGCTGCTCTTCTGGCCCGGACTTCGGACCGCGACCGCGAGCAAGGACCCGTTGAGCGGGGTGGACCCGCCGCCGATGGCGCCGGCCGCGGCGAGCCGTGGGCGGTTCCTCACGGTCGCGACGCGCGTCTTCGGGCTGGTGCTCGTCGGCGTCGTGCTCGTGCTCGCGGTGACGACGTTCAGCGAGCGCTGGGTGACGATCTTCACCACCGCGGTGATCTTCTCGGTGATCCTGCTCTCGATCACCGTGATCACGGGCATGGCGGGCGAGATCTCGTTGTGCCAGGCGACCTTCGCCGGCGTCGGCGCGTTCGCCACCGCGCAGCTCGTCTCGGTGTTCGGGCTCGCGGTGCTCCCGACGATGTTCGTCGGTGCGGTCGTGGCCGCGATCGTCGGTGCGGTCGTGGCCGTCCCGTTGCTGCGCCTCGGCGGGATCTTCCTCTCGCTCGGCACGCTCGCGGTCGCGCTCGTGTTCGAGACCGTGATCGTGCCGCTCGGCTGGGTGAGCGGTGGGGCGCACCCGGTCCGCGTGCCCCGACCCAGGGCTTCACCGACGACCGGGCGTTCCTGCTGCTGTGCGTCGTGGTGCTCGTCGTCGTGTCGTGCTTCGTCATCCTCATCCGTCGGGGCACCACGGGGCGCTACCTCGATGCGCTCCGGGGGAGCGAGACCGCCGCCCAGGCGATCGGGATCAACCCCACGCGCATTCGCATCCTCACGTTCTCGGTGTCGGCCGGGATCGCCGGACTCGGTGGCGGGCTGCTGGCGACCCAGAAGCACATCGCGACCGCCCAGGACTTCAGCTACTTCTACGGGCTGTTCCTCGTGGTGCTGGTGGTGACGCTCTCGACCCGGACGGTCGAGGGTGCGGTGAACGCGGCCTTCGGGTTCGCGCTCATCCCGCCCCTGATCCTCGAGCCGCTGGGACTCAACTCGGCGTGGCAGTTCGTGCTGTTCGGTCTCGGCGCGGTCACCTACGCCCGCCACCCCGAGGGGGTGCTGGAGTACCAGAAGCGCCGGTCGCTCGCCGCGGTCGAGCGTCGCCTCCCGCGCGCCTGCGGTCGTCGGCGCAGACGCCGGCGACCGAGCAGGGCCCGATGGTGGCGGGAGGGAGCGACTGATGCCCCTGCTCGCCGCCACGTCCGTGTCGAAGCGCTACAGCGGTATCACCGCGCTCGACGACGTCTCGCTCGACGTCGCGCCCGGGGAGGCCGTCGGATTGATCGGCCCGAACGGCGCCGGCAAGACGACGTTCTTCAACTGCCTCCTCGGGCTCCTGCGTCCGGACGCCGGTCGGGTCGAGTTCGCCGGCCGCGACCTCACGTCGCGCGCCCGTGTACCAGCGGGCCCGGGCGGGCATCGGCCGCACGTTCCAGCGCATGGAGCTGTTCGCGGAGATGACGGTGCGCGACCACCTCCTCGTTGCCGAGCGGTCTCGCGTCGGCACCGGCCGGTTCTGGAAGGACGTCCTCAACCTGGCCGCGCCCAGCGCGGCCGAGCGCGCTCGCGCCCAGGCGACGCTCGAGCTGCTCCAGCTCGCCGACGTCGCCGATGCGCCGATCGAGGCGCTCTCGTTGGGCCGGGGCCGGCTGGTGGAGGTCGGGCGGACGCTCATGACCGACCCGAAGCTGCTGCTGCTCGACGAGCCGTCGTCGGGGCTGGACGCCAACGAGACGGCGGCGCTCGCCGAGACGCTGCGGACGGTGCAGGCCGAGCGGGGGACGGCGGTGCTGCTGGTGGAGCACGACGTCGAGTTCGTGCGGTCGTTCGTGACCCGCGTGTTCGTCCTGGACTTCGGGACGCTGATCGCGACGGGTCCGACCGCCGACGTGCTCGGCTCCGACGAGGTCCGGCGCGGCCTACCTGGGGACGACGACGTGAGCGAGCCGCTGTTCGAGTTCCGGTCCGTCGAGGCCGGCTACGGCCCGTTCCGGGCGCTCTTCGGTGTCTCGTTCGCGATCGCGCCGGGGTCGGTGACGGCGCTGCTCGGGGCCAACGGTGCGGGCAAGACGACCGTCGCACGCGTGGCGACGGGCCTCGTCCGCCCGACCGCGGGGGAGGTCCGGCTTCGCGGCCGGCGGGTGGCCTGGCCCCGGCCCGAGGTCCGCGGAGCGCCCGGCTGACGTCGGCGTCCGTGCGCCGCGAGTGGAGCGGGCTGCGGACGTACCAGATCGCCCGGCTCGGCATCGTGCACGCTCCCGAGGGCCGGTCGGTCTTCGCCGCGCTCACGGTGACCGAGAACCTCGAGCTCACCTTCCGCCGGGAGCTCGGTCGCACCGGGGTCGGCGCCGCGCTCGACCGCGCGCTACGACCTCTTCCCCCGCCTCGGGGAGCGGCGCCGTCAGGTGGCGGGCACGCTCTCGGGCGGCGAGCAGCGCATGCTCTCGCTCGCCCGGGTCCTCGTGCACCCCCCGAAGCTCCTCGTCGCCGACGAGCTCTCCCTCGGTCTGGCTCCGATCGTGGTCGACGAGGTCTACCGGGCGCTCGCCTCGGTGCGGGACGCCGGCACCTCGATCCTGCTCGTCGAGCAGTACGTGACCCACGCGCTCGGGCTCGCGGACCACGTCGTGCTGCTCGCGAAGGGTGAGGTCGCGCACGCGGGCCGCCGCGAGGGGCTCGAGGACGTCGCGCAGTACCTGCTCTGACCGGGGCCGGACGGCGAGCGCGGGATCGTCCGAAAGCCGAGCAAACCTGACGTGAGCGTCATACGATGCACGCCGCGGCGCCGGGGGGCCCGCATCGGGGGTCCGGAGAATGACGCGAAGCTCGATGAGGTCTGCGTTCGTGACGACGGTCGTGATCGCGACCGTGGTGCTGACGGCGTGCACGGGGGCCGACAACGCCAGCGGCGGTGGGAAGTACCTCCGCTACGGCTACGACCTCGCGAACCAGTTCACCAACACGTTCGATCCCGCGAAGTCGACCGGGGACTGCGACGGTCTGGTCACGAGCTACATCTACGACACGCTGATCCGCCGGGACCAGCAGACCGGTGAGCCGATCCCGGGTGTCGCCGAGAGCTGGGACGTGACCGGGGACGCGCAGCGCACGATCACCTTCCACCTGCGCGACGACGTCACCTTCTCCGACGGCGAGAAGCTCGACGCCGCCGCGGTCAAGGCCAGCCTCGACCACAACAACGAGAACGACCAGCTGACCACGCTGGACCACATCGACTCCGTCGAGGTCGTGGATCCACTCACGGTCGCGGTGCATCTGAAGGACGACCAGTCCGAGCCCTTCCTCTACGCGATCTCGAGTGGCCGTGACAGCATGCTCATCGCACCCAAGGGCCTGAAGACCGCCGACCGCAGACCCGTCGGCTCCGGCCCCTTCGTGCTGGACTCGTTCACTCCCGGCGAGGGGATGGTGCTCACCAAGAACCCGAAGTATTGGGACAAGACCAGCTTCGACTTCCCGGGGATCCAGTTCGTGCAGGCTGCGGTCGGCGCGCCGGGCGTCGTGCGCTTCAAGGCGGGCGACCTCGACCTCGTGGCGTTCCAGGCCGAGTCGCTGCCCACCATGAAGAAGGACTCCGACGCTGACGTCGTGATCAAGCCGACCGAGGCCTACCTGCAGCTGCAGTTCCGGCTCGGGTTCAACGACGGGCGGACCACGCCGTTCGCGAACCCGCTCGTCCGCCAGGCGGTGCGGTATGCGATCGACGCGGGGAAGATCAACGACCTCGTGCAGCTCGGTGAGGGCGAGGTCGCGAGCCAGCCACTCCCGAAGGAGTCGCCGGGCTATGACCCCGCCCTCGCGGACGCCTACCCGTACAAGCCGGAGGAGGCGCGCCGTCTGCTCGCCGAGGCCGGTCTGCCCGACGGGTTCAGCTTCACCATGGTGATCCCGGGCCCGGGCATCGACAACATGCAGAAGCAGGGCGAGCTGATCCAGAGCATGCTCGCCGACGTCGGCATCAAGGCCAAGATCAAGCCGATCAGCGGCAACGACATCTCGACCACCTACTACATCAACGGCGGCGGCGACGCGTTCGCCGCGGCCCGCCTGGCGTCGAGCTTCTACCCAGGGGCGTACTACGACGCGTACGGCAAGTTCCAGTTCGTGGCGATCTGGAACAAGTCCCAGCGCCCGGACATCGACTCGCTCATGCTCCAGGCCCAGGCCTCGAAGAATCCCGAGGAGACGGCCCGGCTCACGCAGGAGGCGGCCAAGATCGTGAGCGACGAGGCGCTCGAGGTTCCGATCGCGTTCATGCCGCAGTTCCTCGCGACGAACAAGGCGCGGGTCGGCGGCACGGTCGGCGGCCAGCGCAACATCTGCGACCCACCGGATCTGTCGGGCCTGAAGCTCGAGACGGGCAAGCAGTAGGGGCCGACCGGCGGAGCGAGAGGTCGACGGCCCGTGGGGGCGTACATCGCACGGCGGGTGGCCGCGCTCGTCCCCTTGCTGTTGATCGTGTCGTTCATCGTCTTCTCGCTGTCCCAGCTGCTCCCCGGTGATCCGGCGGTCGTCATCGCCGGCGGCCAGAAGGCCACCCCGGCCGGCATCGCCGCCGCCCGCGACCAGCTGCACCTCGACGAGCCGTTCGTGAAGCAGTACGTGCTCTGGCTGGGCGACACGGTGCGCGGCGACCTCGGTGTGTCGTTCTTCGACCACCGCACCGTGGCCGAGTCCATCCGCCAGCGGTTCCCGGTGACGCTGTCGCTCGCGCTGGGGGCGCTGGTGCTGACGGTCCTGGTCGGCCTGCCGCTGGGCATCGTGGCCGCCCTGCGCCAGGGCTCCTGGGCCGACCGGCTGATCACGACGACGTCGAGCGTGGCGCTCGCGATGCCCGACTTCTGGTTGGCCATGATCCTCTTGTCGATCTTCGCGGTCGGGCTCAAGTCGCTGCCCTCGGGCGGGTACGTGGGCATCGCGGATTCGCCGGCGGGGTGGGCCACGCACCTCTACCTGCCGTGGATCGCGATGGGGATCCCGGGGGGCGCCGGGCTCGCCCGCCAGGTACGCGGCGCCATGATCGACGCGCTCGAGCAGGACTACATCCGCACCGCGGAGTCGAAGGGGCTCCGGCGCCGCGTCGTCGTCTTCAAGCACGCGTCAAGAACGCGTCGCTCGCGCCCGTCACCGTGGTCGGCATCGGCTTCGCCTACATGCTGGGCGGCTCGGTGATCATCGAGCAGATCTTCAGCCTGCCCGGCATGGGCCAGTACTTCTACAAGGCCCTCTTCAACAAGGACCTCCCCGTCATCCAGGGCGTGGTGCTGCTGAGCGCGCTGATCTTCGTGTTCCTCAACCTGCTGGTCGACGTCCTCTACGCCTACCTCAACCCGAAGGTGCGGCTCGGATGACCGGCCCTGCCCCGGAGGAGCCGCGATGAGCATGGAGTTCGAGCCGGCCGTCGCGGCCGACGAGATCACCGACGCCCCGCTGGAGCTCGAGACGGGCATGGGCGAGGTCGGCGCCACGCCATGGCGGCGCGTCCTCGGGCGCTTCGTGCGCAACTGGTCGGCCATGACGGGTCTCGTGATCGTCGTCGTGCTCGTGCTCGTCGCGATCTTCGCTCCGCTGCTCGCCCCCACGGGCCAGGGACCGGACTACCCGCCGAACCTCGGCTTCGCGAGCAGCGGCCACTTCCTCGGGACCAACAGCATCGGGAGGGACCTGCTCACGCGCCTGATCTTCGGTGCCCACGCGTCGATGTTCGTCGCGTTCCTCGTGGTGAGCATCGCGTCCGCCGCCGCGCTGGTGCTCGGTCTGGTGTCGGGGTTCTTCGGCGGCTGGCTCGGAGCGTTCATCGACCGGTGCATGGACGCGCTCTTCACGTTCCCGCCGCTCACGCTCGCCCTGGCGATCGCGGCGCTGCTCGGCCGCAGCCTGACCAACGCGTCGTTCGCGATCGCGATCGTGTTCATCCCCGGACTCGTGCGCGTCATCCGATCCCAGGTGCTCGCCGTCCGTGAGGAGACCTTCGTCGAAGCGGCACGCTCGGTGGGCGTGAGCAACCAGCGCATGTTGCGGACCCACGTGCTGCCCAACGTCGTCTCTCCCGTGATCGTGCAGGCCGCGCTGGCGTTCGGCTACGCCATCGGTGCCGAGGCCGGCCTCTCGTTCCTCGGGCTGGGGGTGAACCCGCCGACGTCGAGCTGGGGCGTGATGCTCCAGGAGGCATACGGGTCGATCACCGAGACGCAGTGGCCGCTGATCCCGCCGGCCGTGGCGATCCTGCTCGCGATCCTCGCCTTCAACCTCGTCGGCGACGGGTTGCGCGACGCCTTCGGGCGCGAGACGGTCGCGGTGGAGGGACCGTGACCGGCGCGGCCCTCGTGGGCGATCCGCTGCTCGAGGTGCGCGACCTCACCGTCGAGTTCGGCACCACCGGCGGCACGCTGCGCGTCGTCGACGGCGTGAGCTTCGCGGTCGGGCGGGGCGAGACCCTCGGGCTGGTGGGGGAGAGCGGGTGCGGGAAGAGCGTGTCGTCGCTCGCGGTGATGGGCCTGATCCCACCGCGCCTCGGCCGGGTCGCGCGCGGCGGCGATGCGCCTCGGCGCCCATGACCTCCTCTCGGTGCAGCGGGCCGAGCTGCGCGCCATGCGCGGCCCCGAGATGGCGATGATCTTCCAGGAGCCGATGACGAGCCTGAACCCTGCGTTCACCGTCGGGAACCAGATCGCGGAGTCCGTGCGCGCCCACCAGAAGGTCTCGCGCGCGCGGGCGAGGGCGCGGGCCGTCGAGATGCTCGACCGCGTGGGCATCCCCGATCCGGCGCGCCGGGCCCAGGACTACCCGCACGCCTTCTCCGGCGGCATGCGCCAGCGGGCGATGATCGCGATGGCGCTCGCCAACGATCCCCGGCTCCTCATCGCCGACGAGCCCACGACCGCGCTCGACGTCACGATCCAGGCGCAGATCGTCGAGCTGCTCCGGGTGCTCCAACGCGACAACGACATGGCGATCATCTTCGTCACCCACGACCTCGGCGTCGTGGCCGACGTCTGCGACCGCGTCGTGGTGATGTACGCCGGGCAGGTGGTGGAGGAGTCGTCCCTCGACCCGCTCTTCGCCCGTCCCCGGCACCCCTACACGGCCGGCCTGCTGGCGTCGATGCCCCAGTCCACGCCGCCGGGCTCGCTACTGACCGTGATCCCCGGGCAGGTGCCGACGCCCGACGCCTGGCCCGCCGGCTGCCGCTTCGCCGACCGCTGCGAGCACCGCGAGCCCGCCTGCGACGAGATGCCGGTCGCGTGGGTGCTCGCCGGCGACCGCGGCGTGCGGTGTCGGCGCGCCGACGTGCTCGAGCTGGCGGGCTCGGCGCACGTCGAGCACACGTCCGGCGCGCGCGTCGATGCCCCCGGCGCCGAGGCGCCCCTCGTCGAGGTCACCGGGCTGCGCAAGGAGTTCCCGGTCGCCAGCGCGGTGCTGCGGCGCGAGATCGGCACGGTGCGCGCGGTGGACGGGATCGACTTCTCGATCCGGGCCGGTGAGACGCTCGGTCTCGTGGGCGAGTCGGGCTCGGGCAAGTCGACGGTCGCGCGGCTGCTCCTGCGGCTCCTCGAACCGACGGCGGGTACCGTGCGCGTGGCCGACGCGGAGGTCAGCGCGCTCGGCAAGCGCGAGCTTCGGCACGCGCGCCGCGACATGCAGATGGTGTTCCAGGACCCGTACTCCTCGCTCGACCCCCGTCAGACCGTCGCCGAGACCATCGGGGAGCCGATGGAGGTGCACCTCGGCCTGAGCCGGAGTGAGCGAGACGAGCGGGTCAGGACGCTCCTCGCCCGGGTGGGGATGGGTCCCCACGCGCTGCGGCGGTACGCGTACGAGTTCTCCGGCGGGCAGCGACAGCGCATCGCGATCGCCCGGGCGCTCGCGCTCGACCCGCGGCTCGTGGTGCTGGACGAGCCGGTGTCGTCGCTCGACGTGTCGACCCAGTCCCAGGTCATCAACCTGCTCACGGATCTGCAGGAGCGGCTGGGTCTCACGTACCTGTTCATCGCGCACGACCTGTCGGTCGTCCGCCACCTGTCGAACCGCATCGCGGTCATGTACCTCGGGCGGATCGTCGAGCAGGGACCGGCGGAGGAGATCTACACCCGGCCGCGGCACCCGTACACCGAGGCGCTGCTCTCGGCGATCCCGGTGCCGGACCCCGCCTACCAGCGCACACGCGGACGCGGATCGTGCTGCGCGGCGATGTCCCGAGCCCGCTCGCCCCGCCGTCGGGCTGCCGGTTCCGGACGCGCTGCCGGTACGCGATGGAAGTCTGCGAGACCGAAGATCCCCCGGTGTACACCGCACCGGGGAGCACGACGGTGGCGTGTCATCTCCACGTCACCGGTCCCACGCTCGCCGGTGCTCCCGTCACGGGGCTCGCGGCGGGCGTCGGGAGTTGATGGTGCACAACATGCGACCGCCGGTCGCGAGGAGGGGGAACACCATGAACCGATGGATACGGCTCGTCGCCGGGTTGGGGGTCGTCGCGCTGACGCTCGCGGCCTGCGGCAGCAGTAGCAGCAAGTCCGACACGAAGCCGAAGGCGTCGTCCACGACGACGACCACCACGGCCGACGTCGAGGCGAGCCTCGTGGGCTGCAAGGCCGGACCGCCCGACCCGGGGACCAAGGCGAGCACGCCGCGAATGTCGGTCGACCCGTGCGAGAGCCTGACCGACGGTCAGACGGTCAAGGTCTACGCGGCCGGCTTCACGGCCGGGAAGACCGTCGGCATCAACCAGTGCAGCACCGAGACCGACGACACGGGGTCGGGCTGCAACCTCGAGGGGCTCAAGACCATGCAGATCGGGAGCGACGGGACCGCCAGCTCGGACTACACGGTGGTCAAAGGGCCCTTCGGGAAGGACAACGTCGTGTGCTCGCCGCCGACCCAGTGCCTGTTGAGCGTGGGTGAGCTCGCGGCAGGCGACGTGGAGCGCGCCGACGGCGTGGACATCAACTTCGCCGGCTGACCGCACCGGACCGTACGGGGGTGGGGACGCTGCGGCGTTCCCACCCCGACGCGTCCGCGACCGTTCGTCCGGGTTCAGTCACCGGCCGCGGCGCCGAAGACCGCGGTCTGGGTGACCCCGCGAGCGTGGAGGGCAGTTGACCGTCGGTCACCCCCACCTGCTGGGTGACGCAGTAGTAGTTCGCACGCTCGACCATCGCGACGATGGCGAGCGCGGCCACGGCCGGGTCGAGCCCGCTGCGGCGGGCGTGCTGCTGCAGCCGATCGGCCAACGCGCCGGTGAACGCGGCCCAGACGTTGGTGCCGAGCTGGCCCACGGTGCTCGCGACGATCTCGGCCTCGGTCCACGCCCGGATCACCGGCCCCGTGCGGATGTAGACGTCGGTGAAGGCTCGCATCCAGTCCTCGAGCGCGGCGCGCCCGTCGGGACCGGGGGTGAGCGGGGGAACCGCGTCGCGAGGTCCTCGAGCTCGTCCGCGACCTGCGCCGCCAGCGCCTGGAACAGCTCCTCCTTGTTGGAGAAGTACAGATAGAACGTGCCGTGCGAGGTCTCGGCGACCTTCACGATGTCGTCGACGCGCGCGGCGTGCAGGCCGCGGTCGGCGAAGACGGTCGCGCCCGCCGCGAGCAGCCGGTCACGCGTCCGGTGCCCGCGCGAGCGCCGCTCCTGGTCGGCGACCTCGGCGATCTCGGCGACGTCGGGTGCGGCGCGGCGGGGCATCGGCGCAGGCTACCGGGCACCTGACGCAGCTGTCAGGGACGCGACGGCGGCGGGTAAGGTGCCCGGCCGTGACTCGATTCGACGAGCTGAAGGTCGGCGACGCGGCACGGCCGCTCGTGGTGGAGAACCTCACGCGCACGCACTTCGTGAAGTACGCCGGCGCGTCGGGCGACTTCAACCCGATGCACCACGACGACACGATCGCCACCCAGGTCGGCAACCCGTCGGTGTTCGGCCACGGGATGCTGACGGCCGGGTTGATGGCCCGCGTCGTCAAGGACTGGTTCGGCCCCGAGGCGATGCGAAAGCTCTCGGTCCGCTTCGCCAAGCAGGTCTGGCCGGGTGAGACGCTCACGTTCACCGCGGTGGTCACCGGGCTGCGCGAGGAGGGCGGCGACCGGCTCGCCGATCTCGCGCTCTCGGCGAGCAACGAGGGTGGCGAGGAGAAGCTCGCCGGCACGGCGACCGCCGTCGTCGCGTAACGCACACCGAGGACTGGAGCGAACAGCTATGGGAATTCTCGACGGTCGGGTCGCGGTCGTCACGGGTTCGGGTCGGGGGATCGGGCGCGAGTTCGCCCTCTCGATGGCCCGGGAAGGTGCCAACGTCGTCGTGAACGACGTCGGGGTGAGCCTCGACGGCCAGGGCACCGACGAGGACCCGGCTGCGCAGACCTGCAAGGAGATCGAGGCGCTCGGGGTGAAGGCGGTGCCGAGCTACGAGTCGGTCACCGACTTCGACGCCGCCGGCCGGCTGATCCAGACCGCGGTCGACGAGTTCGGCACGATCGACATCCTCGTCAACAACGCCGGGATCGTGCGGGACCGCTCGTTGGTCAAGATGGGTCCCGAGGACTTCGACGCCGTCGTCAAGGTGCACATGTACGGCACCTTCAACTGCGCGCACCACGCGGCCGTGCACATGAAGGAAGCCGGGTACGGCCGCATCGTCAACGTCACGAGTCAGGCCGGTCTGCGCGGCAACTTCGGGCAGTCGAACTACGGCGCGGCCAAGGCCGCGATCATGGGGATGACCTTCATCTGGTCCATCGAGCTGGGCAAGTACGGGATCACCGTCAACGCGATGTCGCCGGCCGGGAACACCCGCATGACCTCGTCGCTGTTCGAGCGGACGGGTACCGAGCCCCCGCCGGAGTCCGACCCGGCGCTCAACGCACCGCTGGTCACCTGGGTGGCGTCCGAGGACGCGGCGCACGTGAACGGCCAGATCCTCGGCCGGACCGACTTCGCCTACACCATCTACCAGCACCCCAAGCAGGTCGCGTACATGTACCGCGAGGGAGGCTTCGACGTGGAGGGTGTCGCCGAGAACTTCGACAAGATCCTCGGCCAGCACCTCCAGCACGTCGGGATGTCCATGCCCGGGGGCATGGAGTTCAAGAAGTAGCGACGGTGTACCCACTCGGGGTCGTCGACATCGTCTACGGGTCCGAGCCGGACGTCCGGACGCGCGCCGCGTCGGCGCGGCGGCCGACGGGTTCGCGCACATCGACGTGCTCACCGACGTCGACGCGTCGACGCTCGCGCTGCCCGTCGGGTGCCCGACGTCGTTCCCCAAGCCGGTGCCGGGCCGGTGCGCCACCCCGGCACCCGTGCGTGCCGACGGGATGTGGGAGCGCTGTGTGCGGTGGTTCCGGGCGGCGCCCGGCGCACTGCTCGAGCCGTGGAGCGGTGCGGTCGTGCACTCGGCCGAGACGTGCCGGGCGATGGTGGCCGAGGTCCCGGGACTGCGGCTGCTCGTCGACACCGGCCACGTCGCCGACTGGGGCGAGGACCCCGTCGAGCTCCTGGCGCTCGCCGACCACGTGCAGCTCCGCCAGGGCGCGCCGGGCTCGACCCAGCTGCACGTGGACGACCCGGCGGGGGTCGTCGACTTCGACGCGGTGCTCGCGCGGCTCGACGCGCTCGGCTACGCAGGGCTCCTCTCGGTGGAGTACTTCGACCTCCCCGAGCAGGGGTGGCCGCTCGCCGATCCTCGTGGCCACGCGCTCGATCTCGCCGCCCGCGTGCGTGGTTGACCCCGCGGGGCCGGGTGGGGTCAGATGGCCGGCATGAGCGACGCGGATCCCGACCCCGCCGGCGACGGCGATCTGCCCGAACATCGGCTGGGGCGAGGTCGACCCCGAGGCGATGGCCCGGCCCCAGCAGTTCCACCCGCATGATCCGCGAGATGGGCGTCGTCCCCGGCGACGACATGATGCTCATCACCCGCCACGAGGACGTCATGTGGGCGTTGCGCAACCCGGAGGTCTTCTCCTCCAGCATGAGCGCGATCGACATCGGCAACATCCGGCCGCTGATCCCTCTCCAGATCGATCCTCCCGACCACGTGAAGTTCCGCCGCCTGCTCGATCCGCTGTTCGCACCGCGGGAGGTGGAGAAGCTCGAAGGCGAAGTGCGCCGGCTCGTCAACGACCTGATCGACGAGTTCGTCGACACGGGGCGGTGCGAGTTCGGCGAGGCGGTCGCGGTCCCGCTGCCCTGCACCGTCTTCCTCCGGCTGATGGGGCTCCCGCTCGAGGACCTCGACCGTGTTCCTTGCGTTCAAGGACGGCATCATCCGTCCCGAAGCCGAGTCGCTCGACGAGCGCACCGCCAAGGCCGCGCGCGACCGGCCAGGAGATCTACGCGTACTTCGAGCGCGTCATCGCCGAGCGCCGCGAGGTGCCCGAGGACGATCTCCTTTCCGGCTTCATCGTCGCCGAGATCGACGGCGAGCGGCTCACGACCGAGGACATCCTCGACATCTCCTACCTGTTCCTGCTCGCGGGGCTCGACACCGTGACCGCGTCGCTCAGCTGCGCGGTCGCGTACCTCGCGGCCCATCCCGACCGGCAGGAGGCGCTGCGCGACCGATCCAGCCCTGGTCCCGGCTGCGGTCGAGGAGCTGCTGCGCTGGGAGACGCCCGTGCCCGGTGTGCCGCGCGTGACGACGTGCGCCGTCGACGTCGCCGGCACGACCATCCCGGCCGGTCAGACGGTCACGTGCCTGCTCGCCAGCGCCAACACCGACGACGCCGAGTTCCCCGAGCCCGAGTCGGTCGACTTCCTGCGCGAGGGCAACCGGCACCTCGCGTTCGGCGGCGGTGTCCACCGCTGCCTCGGCTCCCACCTCGCGCGCCTCGAGATGCGGGTCGCGCTCGAGGAGATCCACCGGCGGATCCCGGCATACTCGGTGCCCGAGGGTGCGACGCCGATCTACTCGATGGGGATCCGGGCGGTGGAGTACCTGCCGCTGGAATGGGTGACCACCTGATGCGCGTCCGCGTCGACGCCGACGTCTGCACCGGGCACGGCCGTTGCTACGCGCTCGCCCCCGAGGTGTTCGGCCCCGACGACTTCGGCCACTGCGAGATCCTCCTCGCCGACGGCCTGGTCCCGGTTGAGCTCGAGGAGCCGGCCCGGCGCGGGGTGGACAACTGCCCCGAGCTCGCCATCACCCTGGAGGGCTGATCCACCCCGTCGGCCCGCCCGTGCGCCGGTCCGCCGGTCCGCCCGGCACTCGGGCGCGGTTGTCGGGGCGTGGACCCCCATACCGGTGCCGAAGTGCGTGTGATCGTGGGTGCCGCCCGGCACGCGTACGCTCCGACCGACCGTCATGACGGGTCGGAGGGGGAACGATGACGAGGGTGACGATGCTCGATCCGACGGCACCGCCGCCGGAGGTGGGGACCGATCCCGGCCCCGACGCCGGGCCGCTCGCCGGCAGGCGGGTGGGGATCCGGTTCGACCGGGCGTGGCGCAGCTGGCTGTGGACGATCGACGAGTGGGCGCCGCGGTTCGAGGCCACCGGCGCGGTGGTGGACCGTTGGGAGGCGGGCAACCGCGTGGGCGACGAGGGCCTCGTGACCTTCGCCGGGCTCGACGAGTTCGCGGACCGGGTCGACCTCGCGCTCGTCGGTCTCGGCAATTGAGGCTCGTGCACCTCGTGGAGCGTCCACGACACCGTCGCGGTGGCGCAACGAGGTACGACGGCGGTCGTCGTCGTGACGCAGGAGTTCGAGGCCCTCGCGCACACCATGGCGGCGAACGCGGGCCGGGCCGGGCTGCGGGTGCACGTGCTGCCCTACCCGCTGGAGACGCTGTCCGAGGCCGAGGTCCGCGCCATCGCCGTCGCGCACTGGCCTCGGCTGCTGGCCACGCTCGGTGCGACGGAGCGGGGACATGACCGCCGCAAGTGACGACTGCGGGCCGGAGGGGTGCACGATCGAGTGGCTCACCTCGGAGCGCCTGGACGTCGACGACGACCCGGTCGCGTTCCAGAAGCTCGCGACCGCCGCCGGGTGGGGCGACGGGCTGCCCCTCGTCCCGCCGACCGAGGAGCGGGTCCGCGGCGCACGTGGTCGCGAGCGGGCGCTTCCCCGAGCAGCAGCTGGCGGCGCTGCCGCCCCGTCACGGCGTCTGCACGGTCGAGAAGGTCGCGGTCAACGCGGTGCTCGCGGGCGCGCCCGCCGAGTCGATGCCGTTGCTGTGCACCGCGATCGAGGCGATGAGCGAGCCCGACTTCAACCTCTTCGCGCTCAACACCACCACGAGCTGCGTGGTCCCGGGTGTCTTCGTCAACGGACCGATCCGTCACCAGCTCGAGATCCCGTTCGACGCCGGATGCTTCGGCGGAGCTGCCGGTCCGGCGCCGGCGATCGGCCGCGCGCTGCGGCTGCTCATGCGCAACGTCGGCGGGCAGGTCGTCGGCGTCTCGTCCAAGAGCGTGTTCGGCCAGCCCGGACGGGTCAGCGGCATCGTCGTCGGGGAGTGGGAGGAACGCTCACCTTGGGCGCCGCTCGCGACCCGGCGCGGGGTCGCACCCGACACCGACGCGCTCACCGTCCACGGCTGCACGGGCACGATCGACGTCGCCGACATCGTGGCCGACGACGGCCGGGACCTCGTCGAGGTCATCGGGAAGTCGCTCGCGTTCTGCGGCACGAATGCCTTCATCGGTCCGCACCACGGCGCCGAGGTCCTGGTGTGCCTCGCGCCGCCGTGGGCCGACCTCATCGCGCGCGCGTACCCGGACGTCGCCGACGTGCAGGCCGAGCTGGCGAGCCATGCTGCGCTGCCGCTGTCGTGGTGGCCCCCGCCGCACCGCGCCAAGGCCGAGCGCGACGGGCGGGTGGACGCCGGTGGAATGGTCCACCTCGTGGAGGGGCCGGCGCACGTGCTCGTGATGGTCAACGGCGGGCTCGGGAACCTGCACGCGCTGGCGTTGCACTCGTTCGGCCCGACGCGGGCCGTCACCCGGGTGATCGGCGCATGACCGTCCGCGTGTTCGAGGCGATGGGGCTGGCCGTCGATCGCCTGCGCGCCGAGTTCCCCGAGGTGGAGGTGATCGACGTCTCGCACACACCCCCCGGACCCGGGGTGGAGGCCGAGGTGCTCTTCGGCGGCTGGGACGACGCCAAGGTGCTCCCGCTGCTCGAGCGGGGGGTCCAGTGGGTGCAGCTCCCGGGAACGGGGATCGACGGGGTCCCGCGCGCCGTGTTCGACCGCGTCCCGACCGTCACCTGCGCCCGGGGTGCGAGCGCGGTGCCGATCTCGGAGTACGTCCTCGCGACGATGCTCGCCTTCGCCAAGGGGTTTCCCGACTTCTGGCTCCACGAGCCCCCGGCGCGCTGGAACTTCCAACGCATGGAGACGCTCGCGGGCGCGACGGTCGGCATCGTCGGGCTCGGCGGCATCGGGACCGCGGTCGCCCGCCGGGCGCTCGCCTTCGACATGCACGTGCGCGCGCTGCGCCGTACGGCGACCCCGAGCCCGATCACCGGGGTCGAGATCGTGACCAGCCTGGCCGAGCTGGTGGCCGACGCGCAGCACGTGGTGCTCGCCGCGCCGGGCACCGATCGCACCCACCGGATGCTCGATGCCGACGCGTTCACCGCCATGCGCGACGGCGTGCACCTCGTGAACATCGCCCGCGGTCGCCTGGTGGACCAGGACGCGTTGCGGGCCGCGCTCGACAGCGGCAAGGTCGCCGCCGCGAGCCTCGACACGGTGGATCCCGAGCCCCTGCCCGCCGGCCACTGGCTCTACGACCACCCGAAGGTGTTCCTGACGCCGCACTCGTCGTGGGCGTCGTCGGACCTGCTGGGCGCGACCATCGACATCTTCTGCACGAACCTCCGCCGCTTCCTCGACGGGGAGCCCCTCCTGCACGTGGTGGATGCGGACGAGGGGTACTGACGTCTCCCCGGCCGTCGCGGTCGCGATCGGCGGTCAATCCCGGCGCCGGATCTGCCGATACCGGGTCATGCGACGAGCAGCGACCGCGCTCGGAGTGGTGGTCCTCCTCGGGCTCGCCGGATGTGGCGGGACCGGGACGGATGCCAATCCCGAGCACACGGCGATCACCGCACCGGCCGCGAAGGCCCGGACGGCGGTCGACGCCCAGAACCAGCAGCTCCAACAGATGGAGCAGCGGACGAATCAGGACGACCCGACCGTCCCCTGACCGTCGGGTCCCGCGTCCCACGGGGTGCCGTAGCGCTCCCGGTGGGTGTGGGCGGAGAAGGGCTCCCGTCGTGGCGGGCCGAGCGGCCGCGCCGGATGCCCGACGGGCACGACCGCCATGGGTCGGACGTGGTCGGGGAACGCCACGATCGCGCGCAGCTCGTCGGCGTAGCCGAGGGCGATGGTCGTGAGTGCCGTCCCCAGTCCGAGCCCCCCGGCGGCGAGCATGAGGTTCTGCACGGCGGGATAGATCGACTCCGCCGCGGAGACCTCGAGCCCGCGATCGGTGTCGGCGCCCACCACCACGTGCACCGGGGCGTCGGCGATCCCGCCCGTCATCCCGCGCTCGACCTGGGCGAGCATCGCGGGGGAGAGGCGGTCGGTGGAGAACGCGCGACCGGCGCGCTCCCATGCCCGCGCCATGAGCTCGCCGATCGCCCGCCGGCGGGTGGCGTCCCGGACGACGACGAACTCCCATGGCTGCTTGTTCTCCGCACTCGGCAGCGTGGACCGCGGCGCCGAGCGCCCGGGCGAGGTCGGCGTCGGTGACCGGCGCGTCGGAGAAGTGCCGGCACGCGCGCTGGGCGTGGATGACCGAGAAGAGCTCGTTCACGCGTCGCGCTCGCCGAGACGCCGGAACGTGTTGACGTACATGATCCGCAGCGCCGGGTGGTGGGCCCAGTGGTCCCACTCGGGTGTCCCCGCGCCGAGCCGCTCGGTGACCAGCGGCGTCATCGCCCGGAACGATGCCTCGGGGTCCTCGGTGTCCATCTCGTAGAGGTGCAGGAACCGGGGATCGCCGCCGGTGACGTTCTCGTACGGCGTGATCATGGCGTAGCCCGGCACGCCGACCGCGGCGATGTGGCTGAGGTGCACGAAGTCGCCCCAGTCGCGGAGCGCCGGCGCGTCCGCGGGGTCGCGTGGCGAGATGAGCACGAGCGAGAGCCCGATCGTCGGCCGGCCGGTGAGCCGACCCTGGCCGGGCCGGCGGCAGTGCGCGAAGTGGTGCCCGGTGACCGCCGCGGGCACCGCCGGTGGGGTGAAGGCGGTGCCGACCTCGTAGACGCCGAGGAGGCCGAACTCGGGGAGCCTGCGGGGGAGGTCGTCGCGGTCGCGGTCCGCGTTCGCCCACCAGGTCGCGCGGGTCGCGCCAGGGAGAGCGAGCACCTCCGGGATCCGCTCGGCCGCGTACTCGGCCGCCGGCCGGTCGGTCATCTCGAGGTACAGCCCGGGCGTGACGCGGTCCTCCACCGCCCGGAGACTACGGCGCGGGGAGGACGGGAGCGGGCGGACCCGTGCGGTCAGTCGTCGAGACCGAGCAGCGCGGTCGGATTGGTGCACGCCATCCGGCGGATCTCGGCCTCGGTCAGACCCTCGGCGAACAGCGCGTCGGCGAAGGTCTGGAGCCCCGAGGCGGGCGGCTCGTTCATCGCCTGCCCGAAGTCGGTGCCGAGCGTGACGCGCTCGACGCCGACGGTACGGATGCAGGCCACGAGATCGGCGACCGGGCGCGTGGCGAGCGCACCGATGCACGTGAGGGCGCACAGCTCGATGTGCGCCCCGAGGGCCGCCAGCTCTGCGCACTGCGCCCGGTCCAGGTTCGGGCCCGCGAGCTCCTCCATCGCGTGGGTGACGAGCAGCTTTCCGCGCCCGGCGAACTCCCGGGTGACGGCGACGTGCTCGGCCGCCGACACGTGCCCGGTGGCGAGGACCGCGTCGAACTCGGCGACGAGCCGGAGGACCTCCTGCACGTCTCCGGTCAGGGCGCCGTCGTCGTCGAGGACGCTCAGGCCCGGACCGGGGATCCCGAGCTGCGCGGCCACGCCGTTGGCGACGTCCTGCGCGCTGCTGAGCGTGGGCAGCCACACGATGCGGCCGCCGAGCCGGAGCGCGGTCTCGACCGCGGTCGGGTTGACGCCTCCCACCTCGTGGTCGCAGCAGACGCCGCCGAGCACGCCGCGTCCCGTCGACGAGCGGGTCGAGCGCGGCTGCGAGCCCCGCGCTCGGCGTGTCGTGGCTCTTGAGCACGATCGCGGCGTGGCCGACCGCGGCGGCCTGCTCCGCGGCCTCGAGGCCCGTCACCGAACGGGGCCGGTGCGGATCGGGCCCGAAGTGCGCGTGGAGGTCCGCCGCCCCCGTCAGGTCCACCGGCACGCGAACTATGTCGAGACGACGGTGAGGTCGCTCGCGAGGATGATCTCGCCGTCGAAGTGGGGCTGCGCCTCCGCGATCCACTCGGCTTCGGTGCCCGGGAACGGCGCCGGGACCGGATGGGTGAGCACGAGGGTGCGCACACCGGCCCGGGCCGCGGTCTGGGCGGCCTGCGCGATCGTCGAGTGGTAGTCGTGGATGTCCTGGAGTCGCGGGGAGGGGATCGCCCGCACCAGATCGGGGCGGATCACGGTCTGCACGTACACGTCGGCGCCGGCGCAGGCGCGGTCGAGTCCCTCACACGGCACGGTGTCGCCCGCGATCGTCACCGTGGTGCCCTCGTGCTCGATCCGGTACGCGACGGTCGGCGCGACCGGTCGGTGGTCGCTCGGCGTCGCGACCAGACGCACCTCGCCGTCGAGCACGACCTCGTCGTGGGTCTCACGCACGTCGACGCCGGGATCCCAGTTCAGGTCGTCGTGGTGGGTCCGGCGGTACCCGATGTCGTCGACGAGCATCGCGAGCACACGGTCCACGTAGGCCCGGGTCCCCGGCGGGCCGATCACGGGGAGCGGGCTCTCGACCGGCGACATCGCCCACCGCGTGGTCACGAGGTCGTTGAAGTCGGTCGTGTGGTCCGAGTGCAGGTGGGTGAGCACCACGTGGTGGAGCATCCCGGGGAACAGACCCGCGGCCGCGAGGCGCATCAGCACGCCGCGACCGCAGTCGAACAGCAGGTTCGTCGCCCCCGCCTGGACGAGGGTCGACGGGCCGGCGCGGTTCGCGTCGGGGATCGGCGAGCCCGTCCCGAGCAGCGTGACCTTCATGCCGAGAACGGCTGGGTCAGACGCGGCTCGGGGTTGCCGCGGGTCGCGATGATCGTGGCCTGCTCGATCGCCGCGTCGCGGTGGACGTGTGCCTCCATGTATCCCGGGTAGTCGGCGAGCGCGAGGAAGGCCGAGCGGCTCGGGTACCAGACCGCGACCACCTCGTCGTACTCGTCGTGGTCGCAGCCGATCACGACCTCGGCCGCGTCGGTGGCCCAGAGGATGTCGCCCCCCACCGAGAGGACCGCGGCGTACGCGACCGCGCCGTAGCGCAGGTACGCCTCGCGGCCGCTGACCTCGGCGTCGGGCGTCCCCGGAGGGTACGCGGCGCGTTCGCGGTAGCGGTTGAGGTTGAGCATGACGACGGGAGAGTCGTCCTCGGCCGCGACGGCCGCGGTGGCCGCGAGCCGCTCGTCGGTCGGCGTGACGTGGTCGGGCATGGGACTCCTCGGTTCGAACCCGCGGACGGGTCAGCTGGTGAGCAGCGCACGAAGCGTGCGCGTCGTGATGGAACGGGTCTGGGCCCGGCTGTGCCCGAGCGTGGTGCGGAGCGTGTCGACCTGCTCGAAGCCCGCGGCCGCGGCCAGGGCGTCGAGCAGGTCGCGCCGGTCCGGGCCGGGCGCGGTCGCGAGCTCCGGTGCGAACTGGACCGCGACCTGCTCGCGCAGGAGCCGGCGGCGGTACGCGAAGGCCTCGGCGACGCTCGGTGCGCTCGCCTCGATGCGCCGCCCGGCCGCCGACACGATGGCGACGCCGTCGTGGATGGCGAGTCGCTGGTCCACCAGCGCGCGGATCCGTTGCTCGACGGGCCCGTCGGCCGGCGGGGGCGCGAAGAGGTGGCCGACGCGTTCGATCTGGCGGGCGACCGCCTCCGCCGCGAGGGCGTCGAGATCCGCGAAGTAGCGGAACACCGAGCGCTCGGAGACCCCGGCGCGCTCCGCGATGCGGGCCGCGCCGGGCAGCGCGTCGCCCTCGTCGTAGAGGGCGAGCAGCGCCTCGACGACCTGCTCGCGTCCCCGCTCGGAGCGCAACCGGCGCCGGTCGACGGCCGGCGGGCGGTTCGCGCTCGGGTCGGCGGTCGGGGAGGGCACCGCGGTGACCCTAAGTTCTGACAGTCAGACTGTCAAGACTTTCGCGAGATGACCGACCTCCCGCTCTCGGCGCGCCGTGTCCTCCTCACCGGCACGTCCTCGTGTACCCGGCGGCGAGGAACTCGTGCGCCCGGGCCTCGGGGTCGGCGGTGGCGCCGAGCGCGTCGTAGCCGAGCGCGGCGTACGTCCCGGCGTTCCAGAACGGGTCGTCGCTCGGCTCCCACGGGCCCACGTAGAGGTAGGGCAGCACCGAGCCGCCGTCGCCCGGTGAGGCCCCGTAGTTCGCCCGGCGGCCCTCCGGCCCGAGGTCCAGGCCGAGATCGAAGTGCTCGGGCCAGAGCTGGATCTCCGACGGCGTCTCGTCGGCGTGCTGCTCGCACCAGGTGCCGAGGACCCGGGCGCCGAAGGCGAACCAGCCGGCCAGCGCCGCCGCCGACGCGGGGTCGACGGGCAGCGGCGCGTCCGGATCGGCGGGTGTGGTCGGCGTGAAGACGCCGGTCGTCGCGGCCGGGTCCGTCCCGGCGAACGCGGCGGCCTCGCGGAGCGTGGTGATCGCCGAGCGTCGCGTCACCGTGCCGTCGATCACGACGAGATCGCTGTCGACGACGCTGAGGGTGCGACCCGCGGTGAACGGACCGGTGGTGAAGCCCCCGGGCGCCGGCCGGAGCCCGATGCGGCCGGTCGCGGCCGCCCGGGCCGGGGCGAGCACCCGCTCGGCGAGCGTGTGCCAGGACGTGCGGGTGCGCACGAACGGGTCGGGATCGGTGATGAGGGGAAGCATGCCCACTCGTCTCGGCGGGCGCGGATTCGTTGCACGGCGGCCCCGATCGGGCCCGAAACGCGTTTCGCTATCCTCCCCGGCCATGCCGAATCCTCAACCGCTGGCCGGCGTACGGATCGTCGAGTGCTCGATGCTCGGTCCCGCCGCAGTGACGACCGCTCTCGCCGATCTCGGTGCCGAGGTCATCAAGGTCGAGCCGCCGTCGGGCGACTACGTGCGCCGCATGACCTGGCCGATCGTGGAGGGCGTCTCGCTCATGCACCTCCACGTCAACCGGGGCAAGCGCAGCATCGCGATCGACCTCAAGCGGCCGGAGGGTGTGGCGCTGTTCGAGGACCTCGTCCGCGGGAGCGACGTGGTGGTGGAGGCGATGCGCCCGGGCGGGCTCGCCCGGCGCGGCCTCGGCTACGACCGCCTGCGGGAGCTCAACCCGCGCATCGTGTTCTGCACCATCTCCGGCTACGGCGCGACCGGCCCCTACCGGGACCTCGCGAGCCACGGCATCGCGTACGACGCCTGGGCGGGCATCTTCGAGCCGGAGATCGACGAGGCCGGGTTCCCGTCGATCCCGAACCACGTCTCGATCGGCATCAACGCCGGGCCGCTCTTCGGGGCGCTCGGCATCCTGGCGGGGGTGATCCAGGCGCGGGCGACCGGCGAGGGCGCGCAGATGGAGGTCGCGCAGTCCGACAGCGCCGCCGCGTTCGACTGGTACCGGGAGGAGACCTACCGCGCCTACGAGCGCCCCGAGTCGGAGGTCACCGGCAACGCGTCCGACGACTACGTGCGGCGGGAGCCGGCGATCGCGGGCATGCGCGGCGGCGTCCGCTACCAGGTGTACGCATCGTCCGACGGCTACGTCCTCTTCATGGCCAGCGAGCAGCACTTCTGGAAGAAGTTCTGCGACGCGGTCGACCGGCCCGAGCTGTTCGAGCGCTGGCCCGGCTCCGAGTACGGCGACCACGCGCGGGAACCGCGAGATGCAGACGGAGCTGACCGCGATCTTCGCGACGAGGTCGACCGGGGAGTGGGTGCAGTTCGGCATCGACGTCGACGTCCCGATCGCGCCGTGCCACACGCCGCACTCGGTCGCCGAGGATCCGCAGTTCCGGGACCGCCTCGGCTGGTTCCCGAGCGACGCGCTGGGCGCGGACCAGCTGCCGTTCCCGGTCAGGATCGTCGGCGCCGATCCGGTCGTCCCGGGAAGGGCGCCGACGGTGGGCGAGCACACCGACGCGGTCCTCGCCGACGTGCTCGGTCTCGACGCCGACCGGATCGCGGCGCTGCGGGGGTCCGGCGCCGTCACCTGACGATCGGGGCCGCGCCCCGCGTAGAGTGACGCCGATGTCAGGTTCGCGGAACGGCCCGACCACCGCCGCGCGTTCGGCGCCGAGCGCCGCGCCGGCTCCGGGGATGGCACCGCTCGTCGCACCGAACGCGGCCGCCCTGCTGCGGCGCAACGCCACCGACCTCGCAGTGCGGGACCGGCCCGCGATCCGGTTCGGCGACCGGGTGTGGAGCCATGCCGAGTACCTCGAGGAGTCGGCCCGGTGGTCGCGCCTCTTCCTCGAGCGCATCCCGGCCGGCCGGCCGCGCCACGTCGCGGTGCTGCTCGACAACCTCCCCGAATACCTCTTCGCGTTCGGCGGGGCCGCCCTGGCCGGCGGTGCCGTGGTCGGGCTGAACCACACGCGCCGGGGGGAGCAGCTGCTGCGGGACATGACGCACACCGACTGCGGGCTGCTCGTGACCGAGGCGCGCCACCTGGACCTCGTCGAGTCCCTCGGCGACGCGCGGCCGCCGACCCTGCTCGTCGACGACACGCTCGAGCCGGCGCTCGGTCCGCCCACCGACCCGGGCCTCCATCCGGACGTGGACCTCCCGTGGGCGCTGATCTTCACCAGCGGCACGTCGGACGCGCCGAAGGCGGTGATCTGCTCGCAGCGCCGGCTGCTCGTCACCGGCAACCGGATGCGCATGATCATGGACCTCACGCCCGACGACATCGGGTACGTGTGCATGCCCCTGTTCCACTCGAACGCGGTGCAGGTCGGGTGGGCGCCCTCGATCGTGACCGGGTGCTCGATCGGGCTCGCCCGCAAGTTCTCCGCGTCCGGGTGGTTGCCCGACGTCCGCCACTACGGGAGCACCTACTTCAACTACACCGGCAAGCCGCTCGCCTACCTGCTCGCGCAGCCCGAGCGGCCCGACGACGCCGACAACCCCCTGCGCGTCGCCTTCGGCAACGAGGGCTCGCCCCAGGTGGTCGACGCGTTCGCCCGCCGGTTCGGCGTCCACGTGATCGACGCCTACGGCGCCACCGAGGGCGGCGTGGCCGTGAACCGCGACGCCGAGCAACGCGCGGGTGCCCTCGGTCAGGTGGGCCCGGCGGTGAAGGTCGTCGACGAGGAGGGCGCCGAGAAGCCGCGGGCCGAGTTCGACGCCGGGGGTCGCCTCACGAACGCGGCCGACTGCGTCGGCGAGATCGTCAACACCGCCGGCGCGGGACCGTTCGAGGGCTACTACAACAACGAGGCCGCGACGGCCCGGACCACGCGCTTCGGCTGGTACTGGTCCGGTGACCTCGGCTACATCGACGCCGACGGCTACCTCTACTTCGCGGGCCGCAACGCCGACTGGATCCGCGTCGACGGCGAGAACTTCCCGGCCGGACCGCTCGAGGAGACGCTGCGCGCGCATCCCGACGTCGTCCTGGCCGCGGTCTACGGCGTCCCCGACGACCAGGCCGGCGACCAGGTCATGGCCGGTCTCGTGCTGCGGGAGGGCACCGCGCTCGATCCGGAGGGCTTCGCGGCGTGGGTCGACGGCCGGCCCGACATCGGTCCGAAAGGGCGGCCCCGCTACGTCCGCGTGCTGGCCGAGCCGCCGACGACGGGCACCTTCAAGATCGTGAAGCGGACGCTCGTGCACGAGAAGTGGCGCTCCGACCGGGTGGACGGCGATCCCGTGTTCGTCCGCGGGCGCGACGAGCCCGCGTTCCGACCGTTCACGCCGGCCGACGAGTCGGCGCTGCACGACTCCTTCGCCGCGGCCGGGCGCGAGCGGTTCTGGGACCTGTGACCTCCGGTCGGCGCTGAGATGGACCTGAGCTTCTCCGCGGCGGAGCGAGCGTTCGCGGACGAGATCCGGATCTGGCTCGCGACGCATCTCGACCCGCCGCCCGAGTTCGAGACGCTCGCGGACGAGATCGCCTGGGGGCGCGCGTGGCAGGCGAAGCTCGCGGCCGACCGCTGGATCGGGATCCACTGGCCCACCGAGTACGGCGGGCGCGGCGCGTCGCCGGTGGAGGTCGCGCTCTACAACATGGAGTACGCGCGCTCGCGTGCGTTGCAGCCCGTGAATCGCGTCGGCATCAACCTCGCCGGTCCCACGCTTCTCGCCCACGGGACCGAGGAGCAGAAGCAGCGGTACCTGCCGCGCGTCCTCGACGCGTCCGAGATCTGGTGCCAGCTCTTCAGCGAGCCGGCCGCCGGCTCGGACCTCGCGTCGCTCACGACGCGGGCGACACCGGTCGACGGCGGCTGGCTGGTCACCGGTCAGAAGGTGTGGACCTCGTACGCGCAGTTCGCGCGTTGGGGCATCGCGCTGGTCCGGACCGATCCCGAGGCGCCGAAGCACCGCGGGATCAGCTACCTGATCGTGGACATGACCGCGCCGGGGATCGAGATCCGTCCGCTCGTCCAGATCACCGGCGAGGCGGAGTTCAACGAGGTCTTCCTCGACGACGTGTTCGTCCCCTCGGATCAGCTCGTCGGCGGCCTGCACCAGGGGTGGGCGGTGGCCAACACCACGCTGGCGCACGAGCGGGGGACCGCGTTCCCCTTCAAGGAGCAGGTCGTCCACGAGGTGTACCTCGACGAGCTGTACGCGCTCGCGGGTGAGCGCGATCGGCTCGACGACGTCGAGATCGCGGACGCGCTCGCCCAGAGCTTCGTCGAGCTGCGGCTGCTGCGGCTCGACAACTGGGGGACGCTCTCGCGCCTGGCGCACGGCATCACGCCGGGACCCGAGTCGAGCGTCACCAAGCTGATCTGGACCGACATGACCCAGCACCTCTCCGAGACCGCGCTCGCGATCCTCGGGCCCGACGCGGTTCGGCGCGGCAGGTGGTCGCGCCAGTGGCTGTGGTCCCGGGCGGCGTCGATCGCGGGTGGCACCTCCGAGGTGCAGCGGACCATCATCGGGGACCGACTCCTCGGGCTGCCGCGTGAAGGGACCCGCGCATGAGCGACGACCGCATCACCGTCACCGCATTCGACCATCTGGTGCTGCGGGTGGCCGACGTCGAGCGCTCGCTCGCGTTCTATCTCGGCACGCTCGGGTTGGCGCCCGAGCGGGTCGACGAGTGGCGCGCGGGGGAGGTCCTCTTCCCGTCCGCACGTGTGGACGCGCACACGATCATCGACTTCCTCCCCGCCGGACCGGACGATCCGCCCGGTCGGAACGTCGACCACCTCTGCCTGGTCATCGAGCCCACCGACCTCCAGGCTCTGGCCGATTCCGGGTCGGTCGAGGTGGTCGGGGGACCCGCGAACCTCTTCGGGGCCCGGGGCCAGGGCGAAGCGCTCTACGTCCGCGATCCGGACGGCAACGTCGTCGAGCTGCGGTACTACCCGTAGGTGGCGAAGAGGGGTGCGCCTCCTGCTACCGTCCTCGGCCGAGGGTGAGGCATCACGGCCGGCCCCGGAACAAGACAGTCAGGAAAACAGCACATGGCAACAGGTACCGTGAAGTGGTTCAACGCCGAGAAGGGCTTCGGCTTCATCTCGCGTGAGGGAGAGCCCGACGTGTTCGTCCACCACTCACAGATTCAGATGACCGGATACCGGACCCTCACCGAGGGTCAGGCGGTTCAGTTCGACGTGGCGCCCGGCCGTAAGGGTGAAGAGGCTCAGAACGTCACCGCGCTCTGAGCTCCGCACGACGTACGCGAGCGACCCCCGGCTCCGGCCGGGGGTCGCTTCGCGTTCAGGCCCCGATCCAGAGCGTGAAGCGCGAGACGGCGAGGAACCCCATCCGCTCGTACACGGGTCGACCGGCGTCGCTCGCGATGAGCGCGGCGGGCAGCTCGGGGCGGGCGAGCGTCGCCGTCCAGGTGACGGCCTCGCCGATACCCCGCCCGCGGACCTCGGGCCGGCACGAGATGATCTCGACGCCGTTCACGCGTCCTCCGTGGTGCCCGGCCGCGGTCGCGACCGTCATCCCGTCGAGCTCGGCGGTCCACAGCGTGACGTCCCGGACGTCGAGCAGGCCGGCCCCGAACATCGTGCCTGCCGGACCGCCGGGATAGGCGTCGATGAGGGTCTGCTCGAAGCGGTCGAGTCCCTCGACCGAGTCCACCGCCGTGATCGTCAGGCTGCTCGGGCCGGGCCGGGTCGGCGGCGCACCGGGAGGGCGCAGCATGAACGGCGGGTGGCCCGCGAGTGTGAACCCTTCGGCCGCGAGCGACGGTGTCGGGCACGGCGAGACGAGCGCGAAGGGCATGCCGGCCGGGAACGCGGCGCGTAGCCGCCGGATCGCGTCGCGCCAGGCCGACTCGGACATGGGGCGCCGTGCGACCACGAAGTTGGCGAACGGGAACTCGGCGCCGTGGTGGACGCCGCCGAGGTCGTGGTCCTCGACGGTCGCGGCGCCGACCGCCGCCCCCACGTCGACGAGGTACCGGACCAGGCTGTCGACATAGTCCCGCAGCAGCGTGTCGCCCGCCGGGGTCGCCGGGCTCCAGCCGTCCTCCAACGCCGGCGCGCCCCTGCCCCGCTGCTCGCTCATCCCGGTTGGTTCAGCTCGATCAGGTTGCCGGCGGGATCCACGAGGAACGCCTGCGCGCCCGCGCCGGGCACGGCGGGGACGCGGTCGACCTTCACGCCCCGGCCGCGCAGCTCGGCGATCGTGGCGTCGAGGTCGTCGACGCCGAGCGCGAAGTGGCGGCCGCCGTTCGGGGGCAGGGGGCCCGCGACCTCGACGAGGTGGAGCTGGTGCGCCCCCATCTCGAGCCACGCGCCCGGGAAGCCGAAGTCCGGCCGGTCGAGCGGTGCGAACCCCATCGCGTCCACGTAGAACGCGAGCGCGGCCTCGAGGTCGTCGACGTCGAGCGCGACGTGATGGACGCCGGCGACGGTCACAGCATCCTCCGCAGCAGCGCCGCCTTGACCCGGCCGTAGGGCGGGTAGGCGACGCTCGGGTCGATCGTGGTCGGCCGGTGCAGCACCGCCTTGCGATGGGTGAAGGTCTCGAAGCCGGAGCGACCGTGGTACGCGCCCATGCCGCTCTCGCCGACCCCGCCGAAGGGCAGACCCGGCACCGCGATGTGGAACAGCGTCGCGTTGAGGCACACGCCACCGGAGGTCGTGGTCTCGAGCACGAGATCGCGCACGTCGGGATCCTCGGCGAACGCGTACAGCGCGAGCGGCTTGTCGCGCGCGGTGACGAAGCCGACGGCCGCCTCGACATCGTCGACCGGGATCGTGGGCAGGAGCGGGCCGAAGATCTCCTCCTGCATGATCGGCGCGTCCGGGTCGGTGCGGCGGAAGATCGTCGGCGCGAGGTAGCGCGCGGCGCGGTCGCGGTCACCGCCGCAGACGAGGTCGCCGGTGCCGCCGGCATCGGCGAGCCCGACGATCCGGTCGAAGTGCCGCTCGTTGACGATCCGGCCGAGGTCGGGACTCCGACGCGGGTCGGGTCCGTAGAACTCGGTGACGACCTCGCGCATGCGGGCGAGCAGCGGGTCCTCGACGCGGCGGTCCACGAGCACGTAGTCGGGCGCGATGCAGGTCTGCCCGGCGTTCAGGAACTTGCCCCACACGATGCGGTGCGCAGCGACGTCGAGGTTCGCGCTCGCGTCCACGATGGCGGGGCTCTTGCCGCCGAGCTCGAGCGTGACGGGGGAGAGGTGGCGGGCGGCTGCGGCCATGACGATGCGCCCGACCGTGCCGTTGCCCGTGTAGAAGACGTGGTCCCACGGCTCCTCGAGGAGCGCGGTGGTCTCGGCGACGCCGCCCTCGACGACCGCGATCGCGCCCGGGTCGAGGTGGCGGTCCACGAGCCGTGCGATCGTGGCCGACGCGTGCGCGGCGACCTCGGACGGCTTGATCACCGCGGTGTTGCCGCCGGCGATCGCGCCGACGAGTGGCGCGAGCACGAGCTGGACCGGGTAGTTCCACGGCCCGATGACGAGCACCGTGCCGAGGGGGTCGCGCCGGATCCAGGCCTTGCCCGGGCGCTGCTTGACCGGCACCCTCACCTTCTCCGGCCGGAGCCAGCGCGTGAGGTGATGCAGCGTGTCGGCGATCTCGCTGCGGACGAACGCGATCTCGGTGAGATAGCCCTCGAGCCGCGGCTTGCCGAGATCCCGTGCGAGGGAGTCCAGCAGCTCGGATTCCCCCTCGACGAGGAGGCGGTCGAGCGCACGGAGCTGGTCCCGGCGCCACTCGACGGTTCGGGTCCGTCCCGAGGCGAACGTGGCACGCAGCCGGGCGGCGACGGACGCGGCCGGAGCGGCCACGGCGGGTTCGGGCGCGGAGGTCATGGGGCCAGGCTACGGCGCGGCCCGGCGGCGCCGCGGGGGCTCAGTCGAGCAGGGCGGTGATGCCGTGGAGGTCGGGCGCGACCGCGACGGTGCCGGGGTCCGGCGGCGCCGTACCGTCGGGCCAGTGGCCGTCGCGCCGCAGGTACAGGGGCGTCATGCCCGCTTCCGACGGGCCGACGACGTCGGGCCCCCAGGTGTCGCCGACGAAGACGGCCCGCTCGGGCGCGACGCCGGCCTCGGCCAGCGCGGCCGCGAAGATCCGGGGGTGCGGCTTGCGGGCGCCGACCCAGGCCGACGAGACCATCGCGTCGACCGCCGCGGTCAATCCCGACTCGGCGACCGCCTCGCGCAGGTCCCAGTCCCAGTTCGAGCAGATCACGATGCGCAGGCCGCGCGCACGGAGCGTGGCGAGGACGGCGGGCACCTCGTCGTAGGGCTCGAGCACCCGCCGGTCGGCCCCGGCTCGCAGCTTCTCGATGATCGTCTCGTACTCGCCCGGGTGGACGTCGGAGGCGGCGAGCATGGCGAGCGTCCGCTCCCGCTGCCAGGCGAGATAGTGGTCCCGGCTCTGCGAGTGCTCGTCGTGCACGATGCCGTCCAGCCCGTCGGCGAAGTAGATCGCGCGGTGCTCGGGATCGAGCACGTACCCGTGCTCGGCGAGCACCTCGTCGGCCGAGATCCAGGTCGTCGCGCGGGCGAGCGTCCCGTAGAAGTCGAGGATGACCGCCGCGGTGCGCATCCGGGCAGCCTGCCAGATCGCCCATCGCCGCTGGTCAGACGGATATTGTCAGTGCGCACTGTCATCGTCGACGACGCTGGTTTAGTGTGCCTGCATGCCCGCAACGTTGCCGAAGCTCGCCCGCGCCGCCGACGAGCGTGTGAACTGGGTCAGCTCGATCCCCTTCCTCCTCGTCCACGTCCTGTGCCTCGCCGTGTTCTTCACCGGCATCAGCACGACCGCGCTGATCCTCTTCGCGGTGATGTACTTCGGGCGCGCGTTCTTCGTCACCGCCGCGTATCACCGCTACTTCTCGCACAAGACCTACCGGCTCAACCGCTTCTGGCAGTTCGTCTTCGCGTTCCAGGCCGAGGCGACGGCGCAGAAGGGGGTGCTGTGGTGGGCGGCGAACCACCGGCACCACCACCGCGCCTCGGACACGGACCAGGACCTCCACACGCCGCGCAAGGGCTTCTGGTGGAGCCACGTCGGCTGGATCCTCTCCGACAAGTACAAGGCCACCGACTTCGCGGCCATCAAGGACTTCGCGCAGTACCCGGAGCTGCGCTGGCTCGACAAGCACGAGGGTGTCCCGCCGTGGATCTACGGCATCGCCGCGGTCGCGATCGGCGGCTGGTCCGGGCTCATCGTCGGCTTCTTCTGGTCGACGGTGCTGCTCTGGCACACCACCTTCCTCGTGAACTCCGCCGCGCACGTCCTGGGCCGTCGCCGTTACGAGACGACCGACACGAGCCGCAACTCCCTCCTGATCGCACTGGTCACCGGGGGTGAGGGGTGGCACAACAACCACCACCACTACCAGGCGTCGGCCCGGCAGGGGTTCTTCTGGTGGGAGGTCGACTTCACCTACTACGGCCTCGTCGCGTCTGAGCTGGCTCGGCATCGTGAAGGACCTCAAGCGTCCTCCCGCCCGCGTCCTGCGCCCCGAGCCCGAACCCAGCCAGGAGCTCCAGGCCGCCTAGCGCGGCTCCGCGCGGGTGCCCCTCCGCCAGCGTTCGGCATGGGCGTCACCCCTGGCGTGACATGGAGAGCAGACGCGAGATGTGCTCGACGACTTCGGCGGTCGGCGACGCCGACGTGAAGTACAGGACCGACCAGCCCGCGAGGGTGAGCAGGCGGTCGCGGCGGTGGTCGGCGTCGAAGGCGGTGCGACTCCGGTGCGGGTCCCAGCCCTGATCTTCGATGCCGATGCGCGCCTCGGGATACGCGGCGTCGAAGCGGAAGTCGTTCCCGTCGATCGTGACGCCGTATTGCGGGACTGGGTCGGGGAGTCCGGCGGCGCGAACCGCCGCCAGCAGACGGATCTCCGGCCGGCTCTCGGCTCGGTCGCTCCCCGGAGCCCGCTCGTCGAGCAGGAGCGCGAGCCGCGCCCGCCGCCGTCCGGGTGCGGGGCCGAGCGTGGAGAGCGCGTCCCGCACGGATCCGAGCGTGACCTGATTCGTGACCAGACCCTGATCGAGGCCGCGGGCGAGCTGCGCGAGGCCCAGGGTCGCGGCCGAGTCGACGAGTGTCCGCGCGTACGTCGTGCACGGGATCCGGTCGACCCGGATGATGTGCTCGGGGGGGAGCAGGACGCGGTGGACCGTGACGCGTCGGAGGCGGGCGTGCCGGTCGAACGGGATCGACACCTCGATGGATGTCGAGGGATCACGCGACGCGGGCGCGATGGCGTGCAGTGCCATCGCGCTGCGATGGGACGCCACCGCACCGGCGCCGGCGGCGAGCACCGCCGCCGGCAGGTGATGTTCCCAGCTCCAGATCCGGCCGACGAAGCCGTACACGCCGGGATGGAAGCGGTCCAGCCGCGCGGACCCGACCCAGCGGTGCAGTCGCTGTCGGCTCCAGCCCGCCGTGACGGCCTGCGGCTGGGTGAACAAACCGCGTTGCGCCGCGGCGAGTGCCCGCAATCGCTGTTCGGCCTGGAGCCTCGACGGCACGGACACGACGACCTCCCCGGCTGAGGTGGGCTGCTCGGCGGGGGAAGCGGTCGCGACCGTGCGGGATCGTAGCGACGGCCTGTGACCTTGCCTTGCCTCGGTCACGTCGCTCCCACCCCGGCGTTTGGCATGGGCGTCACGCCTGGCGTGACGTGGCGAGCAAACGCGGCGTGGGCGGGCTACGCGGGGCGGGTCGAGACCAGGGGCTCGAGGCCGGCGAGGGCGCGAGCCGCGCGGACGGCCAGGGCGACGATCGTGAGCGTCGGCCCGTAGCCGGTCGAGGTCGGGAAGACCGACGAGTCGGTGCACACGAGGTTCTCGACACCGTGCATCCGCTGCCAGCGGTCGAAGACGCTCGTCGTCGGGTCGTCGCCCATCCGGGCACCACCCATGATGTGGCGCGAGATCGGCGTCCGGCCGCCGGGGCGGTCGGCCATGCTGCCCGCGATCGGTGGGGACGTCGTCCAGAACGTCATGGTCGCGCCGGCCTCGCGCATCACGGTCTCGAGCCGGGGCGCCCAGTGCTCCGCGCACGCGATCTCGTGGCGGTGCGGCGCGTAGGTGACGCGCCCGGCCGGGAGTCCCCAGGCGTCGCGCACCGTCGGGTCCAGGTCGATGCGGTTCGTGGCCTGGGGGAGGTCCTCGCCCTGCATGGTGAACACCGCCATGCGGTCACGGGTCATCGACTGGAGCATGAGGTCGGTGTGGGTCGGACCGTGCGGGAGGTGGATCCCCTCGAGGATCGGGTGGCCCGCCGCGCCGTGCTCGACGATCCCGCCACGCAGGAAGGGCAGCCCGGCGTCCCGGGCGGCGGTGCGCGCCTCGGCGTCGGGGACGATCGGATCGTCCATGAGATGGGTGACCGACCGGCCGCGGTGGCCGTGGAGGCGGTCGGGGAACATCCCGAGCACGTAGGTCTGGAAGTGGAACTGGAGGAAGCGCCCGACGACGTCGGGGTTGCCGAGCCCGTTCCGCAGCAGCAGGCGGGGCGTCTCGAAGGCGCCTCCGGCGAGGACGACGTGGCGGGCGGACACCTCGTGGGCCGCCATCTGCTGGTCGAGGTAGCGCACCCCCTGCGCGCGGCGGCCCGTGGCGTCGAGGAGCACGTCGGCGACGATCACCTCGTCGCGGATCTCGCAGTTGCCGGTGGCCAGGGCGTGGCGCAGCGGGGCCACCGGATCGCCCTTGGCGTCGATGGGGCAGCCGAAGTAGCCGCAGAACCCGCAGTTGTTGCACGCGGGCCGGCCGTCGTAGCTGACGCTGTTGACGCCCGTCGGCGCCCGGTAGGGGTGGTACCCGAGCCGCGTCGGCGGCGTCCGCGGTGAGGATCGCGCAGTACATGTCGGGCCCGGCGGGCATCGGGTAGGGATCGGCCCTCCACGACGCGAACGGGTTCGCGCCCGCCTCTCCCGCGACGCCGACCGTGCGCTCGGCGGCCGCGTAGTACGGCTCCATCTCGTCGTAGTCGACGGGCCAGTCCACGAGCGACGCGCCCTCGACGGGTCCGGCGGCCGACAGCGGACGGAAGTCGTCCTCCCGGAAGCGGGGGAGCTTCCCGTCGGCATGGAAACCGCCCCCGCCGACGGTGGAGGGCAGGTTGTTGACGTCGCCGACGTCGAGCCGGTCGCCGTCCGCAACGGTCCGGCGGAACGTGCGGGGCTCGAGCCACGGGTCCGGGCCGAGGAAGTGCCGCCGCATGAACTTCAGCTCGTCGTTGGAGACGTGGCCGAGCGGGCCGAACGGCGGGTCGAGCGCCAGCAGATGGTTGCGGCCCTTCTCGAGCATCAGCACCGACCAGCCCGCCGCGGTGAGCACGTCGGCCGCGGTGGCCCCCGCGGGCCCGGTCCCGACGACGACGGCGTCCCACTCGCTCATGTGTTCCCCGCGGGCCGGGCCGTTCGGGCCCCGCTCACGCCCGTCCCTCCACTTCCGCGTCGGTGTAGCCCCGGGGCTGGACGTCGCCGGGGAACTCGATCGCCCGCCAGCCGAGGAGGTCCCGGTTGCCGAGGTACTCGGGCGCGGCGTACGCACCCTCCACCGCGTGCCCGTAGAGCAGGTCCCGGAACTCGGGGTGCGCGTCGAGCCGCCGGTCCTGCTGCTCGCCGTCGACGGACGGGAAGTCCTCGCCGAGCGCGGTGCACCCGAGGCGGTACTCCTGCTGCCAGCCGACCACGGGTCCGAGCCGCTCCCGCTCCGGAATGCCCCGGGAGCCCTCGATCCGGGTGCGCCACGCGAGCGTCTCGAGCGGGGACAGGGGCAGGAACTCGGCGAAGCGCGCTTCGCCGCCCGCCCGGCCCGAGAACGGGCCGCCCGCCCAGATCCGGGGCGGGTGGACGGCGAAGGCGTCGAGGATGCCGTCGACGTACTCCACCACCCCGAGCGCGCGAGCACCGGGGTGCGGCGGCCGGGGCGGGACGAGCCGGTCCACCGCGGCCGCGACGATCGCGCGCTCGGGGTCGGTCAGGAAGCCCACGCGGCGGTCCCCGTCGATGCGGCTGGGTCGGACGACCCTAAGTGGATGTTCAGGTGATCGCGCCCCTCAAGGAACGGAATGGGATGCCGAGACGTTGGTGATCGCGGAGGAACGCCATGACCTACGGAGTGACAGTCCAGACGCTCGACCGGACCGAGGGCAACGGCATCACCATGGTGCTCGTGGACGCGCTCGACCCGCTCGAGGCGGAGTCCCAGGCCCGCCGGATCGCCGAGGACCGCTATCACTGCACCGTCCTGGTGGACCACGCCGTGCTCTGGTCGGGCACCGCCGCCTGATCGAGGACCGCATCTCGGCACACGTCGGGATCAGAGGTGCAGCTCGTAGTTGCCGGTCACGTCGAGCGTGAGCCGGGCACCGGGCGGGACGACGACGACGGTGAAGGGCTCCTGGACCAGCGCGGGCCCCGAGATCTCGACACCCGGGCCGAGCACGGTGCCGTCGTAGACGGGAGTGTCGACGAACTCGACGCCGAAGTACGCCGGTCGACTCCCGATCACGGCCTGCGCCGCGTCGGTCACGTCGCCGACGACCGCGAAGCGAGCCGGCTTCGGCGTGGCGACGCGGGCCACGACCCGCACGCCGCGGATCAGCGGCGGCTGGGTGCGGAACGAGAAGCCCCGCTCGTGCTCGTGCTGGTCGTGGAAGCGCTCGGCGAGGCCCATGAGGTCCGCGTCCGACACGCCCGGATCGGCGGGAACGCTCATGTCGAAGTTCTGGCCCGGATAGCACATCTGCACGAAGTGCTCCATGGCCGCGGCGCCGAGGCCGGTCGGCTCGAGCTCCTTGTGCGCGACGCCGGTCACCTCGTCCATCAGTGAGCGCAGGTGCTCGAGGTCGACCTGCGCGAGCGGCGTCACGTACGACCGCACCAGGTCCACGAGCGAGTCGGCCACGAGCACGCCGAGCGCGGAGAACGCGGGCGCCGCCTTCGGGATGAGCACCCGCCCGACACCGAGCTCGCCGGCGATCGCCCACCCGTGCACCGGTCCGTTGCCCCCGTACGCGATGAGCGCGAGGTGGCGCGGGTCGGCGCCGTGGGAGGCCAGGACCTTGCGCGTGGCGTTGGCCATGTTGGCGTTGACGATGCGCTCGATGCCCCAGGCGGCTTCGGCGACGTCCACCCCGAGCGGTCGGGCGACGTCACGCTCGATCGCGGCGCGGGCGGCTGCGAGGTCCAGCTCCATGCGACCCGCGGCAAAGCCCTCGCGCGGGAGGTACCCGAGCACGGCGTCGGCGTCGGTCACGGTTGGGCGCTCGCCACCGCGGCCGTAACACGCCGGCCCGGGGTTCGACCCGGCCGACTCCGGCCCGACGAGCAGCGCGCCCTGGCGCACCCGGGCGACGGAACCGCCGCCCGCGCCGACGCTCTGCACGTCCACCATGGGGAGGCCGATGTAGTACCGGTACCGCCAGTTCCAGTCGGTCTTGATCTCGGGGCGACCGTCGCGCACCAGGCAGAGGTCGAAGCTCGTGCCGCCCATGTCGACGGCCACGAAGTCGGCCACCTCGGCCCGACCCGCCGCGAGCGCCGCGCCCATGACCCCACCGGCGGGACCGCTCGCGAGCAGCGTGACGGCCTGGCGGGCCACGTAGTCGGGCGGCATGACGCCGCCGGTGGACTGCATGATCAGCAGCTGGCCGCCGTAGCCCGCGTCGCGGAGCTGGGCCTCGAGCCGGCCGACGTAGCGGGCGATCTTCGGCGCGACGTACGCGTTGACCAGCGTCGTGGAGACCCGCTCGAACTCGGGGCCCCGCGGCATGACCTCGTGCGACATCGAGACGTTGCCGACGGCCGGGAACTCCTCGCGCACGATCTCCGCGGCGCGCAGCTCGTGCGCGGGGTTCACGAACGAGAAGAGGAACATGATCGCGACCGACTCGACGCCGAGGGCCTCGAGCCGGCGCGCGCCGGCGCGGACGGCGTCCTCGTCGAGCGGCGCCAGCACCTCGCCGTGATGGCTCAACCGCTCCGCGATCGGGATGCGGGCCCGTCGCCGGGCGATGGCCGGGGGCGCGGGTAGGAGGGATCCCAGATCATCTCCTTGTGCACCCGGCGCATCTCGATCTCGTCGCGGTGGCCCTCGGTGACGAGCAGCCCGGTCGGCGCGCCGTTCATCTCGATCATCGTGTTGTCGGCCGTCGTCGTGCCGTGCACCACGATCTCGAGGTCGGCGCAGAGCTGCTCGAGGGTCAGCCCGAGGCGCGTCGGCCACCTGGCCGAGACCGGTCATCACCCCGCGTGACTGGTCGTCGAGGGTCGTGGGGGTCTTGTCGAGGACGACCTCGTCCGCGCCGGTCACGCAGATGAGGTCGGTGAAGGTCCCGCCGACGTCGACGCCGACTCGGTACCTCTGCTCGCTCATCGGGTGGTCATGAGCGGCGGGAGGCGCGGACCGCCTCGGTCGCGGCGGGGTCGACCGCGAGCGTGAGATCGGCCAAGGAGCCGGTGAGGACCACGCCGTAGTCCCGCTCGGCGCCCGCGACGCTCACGTACTCATCGAGCACGTCGTCGAGGACCGCCTGCGGGTCGCGGTCGAGCGGGTCGCCCCAGCCGCCACCCCCGCCGTAGTCGTACATGATGCGCTGGCCGGCGCTGATCGGCACCCAGTCGGCGGTGTGGCGCACGACGAACTCGTCGTCGGAGCCGTACCGGATCACCATGCGGTTCGGCGCGCCGGGCTCGCCACCGCAGATGCCCGGCATCGGGTACTTCATGCCGACCACGTACGTGTAGACCTTGGCGTCGACCAGGACCTCCTTCTCGTAGTGGCTCCCGCACAGGCCCCGCCACTGCCCGGGCCCGCCCGAGTCGGTGCGGTAGTCGCGGCTCCACTGGACGTGCGGGTAGAGGCTCTCGTTGATCTCCGCGGTGGCCTTCCAGAGGTTCCCGAAGCTCGCGTTCTGCGCGCCCCAGGCGTCGAGGCCCTTGGCCGCGTTGCACCAGCCCGCGTACACCTCGGCCGAGTGGTCGGTGAAGGTCTGCCCGCTGACGGGATCGACGCCGACGATCACGGTCGGGATGCCGGTCTTGTAGGTCTGGGGCACGGCCTTGTCGGGCAGCACGTGCTGGAGCGCGACGGCGATGACCTCACCGACGTCGGCGCCGGGGTGGTGGGTGCCCGCGCTCACCGGCTTGCCCGGGGTGGGGTTGAGCACGCAGCCCGAAGGCACGACGAGCTTGATCTGGTCGAAGAACCCCTCGTTCTTCGGGATCTCGGGATCCATCATCGAGGCGATCTGGCCGACGGTGTACCCGCGCGTGTTGCCGAAGGTCGACCACGCCTGGATCTCCGGGCGGGTGTCCGATCCCGAGTAGTCGATCGTGAGGTTCTCGCCGTCGACCGTGATCTTCACGTGGAGGTGGATGTCGGGGTGGCCGAGCGGGTCGTGGTCGACGTACGCGTCGCCCTCGTACACGCCGTCGGGCCAGCCCGCGACCTCCTCGCGGAAGCGCCGCGCCGCGTAGTCGATCATGAAATCGACCGACTCCTCGACCGTGTGCGTGCCGTAGGTCCCGATGACGTCGCCGAGGCGGCGGGCCGCGAGCTGCGCGGCACCGATCTGGGCGCGGAGGTCGCCGATGTAGGACGGGATGCGGTTGTTGGTCTGGAGCGCGAGGAGGACATCGCGCCGCTCGACGCCGCGGTCGATGACCTTGAGCACCGGCCAGCGCACTCCCTCGCCCCAGATGTCGTTCGCGGTGACGTTGTACCCGCCGGGCACGCCGCCGCCGGTGTCGCCGTGGTGGCACTGGATGCTCGCGATGAGGACCATGCGTCGGTGCCCCGGCGCGTCCGGGTCGTCCGCGAAGACGGGCGCGAAGACGTTGTAGTCGGGGAGGTGGCCGCCGCCGTGGTACGGGTCGTTGGCCACGAAGACGTCGCCCTCGCGGAACTCGTCCGCGCCGAGGTAGTCGAGCGCGAAGCGCACGGGCAGCGTGGAGGTGAGCATGAACTGCGGGATCCCGACCGAGAGCGCGGCGAGGCGGCCGTGGGCGTCGAGGATCGTGGCGTTGCGCTCGTTGGACTGGTTCAGGATCGGCGTCGTGGCCGTGCGGGAGACGTAGGTCGCCATCTCGAAGCAGATCGTCTCCATCGCGCCGCGGACGACCTCGGCCGTCACCTGGTCCACCGACGGTGCAGCGCTCAGGCGCCCGCGGCTCTCCGCCAGCGCCACCAGGTCGACGTTCGTCATGGGGACCCCCCGGGGAAACCTGACGTGTGTGTCAGATCGTAGTCCCGACTCCGGGGCCTAGATCAGGAGGTCCGCCAGGCGATCGTGGTGCCAGGCGGTGGTGCCGAGCAGCGCCTCGGCGCCGTAGGCCCGGCGGATGAACAGGTGGAGGTCGTGCTCCCAGGTGAAGCCGATGCCGCCGTGGATCTGGATGCCGTCCTTGGCCGCCCGGCGCGCCGCGGTGCCGGCCGCGGCCTTGGCCACGTGCACGGCCCGGGCCGCGTCGTCGTCGCCGGCGTCGAGCGCCATGGCCGCGAAGTAGACGGCGCTCCAGGCCCGTTCGAGGTCGAGGCTCATGTCGGCCAGCTTGTGCTGGATCGCCTGGAACGAGCCGATGGGCACGTCGAACTGCACCCGCGTCCTGGCGTGGTCGAGCGCCATGGTGAAGAGGCGCCGGGCGGTGCCCACCATCTCGGCCGCGAGCGCGACCGTGGCCCGGGCGAGCACCGCGTCGAGCGCGCTCCGGGCGAGGGTTCCGGCCGAGGTCCCGGGCACCGCCGTCTCGACGTCGTACAGGGCCCGGGTGGTGTCGAGCGTCTCGATCCGCCGGACCGGTGGGGCGGCGAGGAGCGTCACGCCGCCGTCGGGGCCGACCGCGGCCACCAGGTCGACGGCCGCGGCGTCGGGCACGAACGTCTTGGTGGGTTCGGCGTTGGGGTGCCAGATCCCGTCGGCCCCCGCGAGCGCGACGGTGCCGCTCGCGTCGCCGTCGAGCACCGCGTCGAGATCGTGCTCGCCGATCGCGTGCAGCAGCGGGGCGTAGAGGCACGCGGTCGCGAGGAACGGCACCGGCGCGGCGACGAAGCCGAGCTCCTCCATGAACACGCAGAGGTCGACGAGCGGACCGATCCCGAGCGGCACGAAGTCCGCCACGTCGGCCCACAGCTCGTCCGCCGCGGCGAGGTCGTCCATGTGCTCGCGGAGCAGCGTGGGCGGGCAGCGGTCGGCGAGCAGCGCCCGCGCCGTGTCGCGCAGCAGGACCTGGTCCTCGGTGAGGGCGAAGTTCATGCCCGCGGGAGCCCCAGCACCCGCTGGGCGATGATGTTGCGCTGGATCTCGCTGGTGCCGCCCGCGATGGTGTTGGCGAAGCTGAGGAAGAAGCTAAGCGCCCAACGGCCGGCCTCCTCGCCCGCGCTCGTCGTCCATCACCGGGCCGTACGCGCCCTGGATCTCCATCCCGAGCTCGTAGAGCTCCTTGCCCAGCTCGGAGCTCGCGAGCTTCATGTACGAGTGCTCGGGGGCGGACGATCCTTGGGCGAAGCTGGTGAACCCCTTGTACCCGAGCGCCGCGGAGGCTCGCGGCCCGCTGCGTAGCCCTCGGCGATCCGCCGCCGGATGGTCGGGTCGTGGGCGACTCCCCGCCGGTGGGCGAGGTCGACGAAGCCGGTGATCGTCTGCTCGAGCCGGGCGACCCCCTCGACCCAGAGCCCGGCGCGCTCGTGCGCGAGCGAACCCTGCGTGATGCGCCACCCGTCGTTCAGGGTCCCGACCAGGTTCTCGGCCGGGCACCGCGACGTCGGTGAGGAACACCTCGGCGAAGTCCCGGATTGCCGGTGATGTGGCCGAGCGGGCGCACCTCGATGCCGGGGGTGTCCATGTCGAGGATCAGGAGCGAGATGCCCCTGTGCTTCGGCGCGTCCGGATCGGTGCGGACGTAGAGGCAGCACTTCTCCGCCACCATCGCGTACGAGGTCCACACCTTCTGCCCGTTGACGACGAACCGGTCGCCGTCGAGGACTGCCCGGGTCGGAAGGCCCGCGAGGTCCGAGCCGGCGTCGGGTTCGCTCATCCCGATGCACCACACCGTGTCGCCGCGGATGGCAGCCGGCGCGAGCGCCTGCTGCTCGGGGGTGCCGAACTCGAGCAGGCTCGGCGCGACGATCGCGTACCCGGGGAAGTGCAGCGAGCGGGGAATGCCGCGGGCCGCCATCTCCTCGAGGTACGTGAGCGTCTGTACCGGCGTCGCGTTCCGCCCGCCCAGCCCCGGTGGGTAGCCCGGGATCATCCACCCGTGGTCGAAGAGCGTCGCCTGCCACTCGCGGGCCCACCCGGGATGCCTCGGCACCGCGTCCGTCGCACTGCCGATATCACGCCTGACTGCTTCGCTCCCTGCTCGGCGGGATCCCCCTCGCGCCAGTCGCTCCGCCGGAAGCCGGTCGCGAAGTCACCTGGCGTCGCGCGTGGTGGGGCGTGCTCGTCGAGGAACGCGAGCAGTTCGGCGCGGAACTCCGCCACCTCCGGTCCCCAGTCCAGGTGCATCGCTCCGCGCCTCAGGACACCGGCGGCATGAACACGGGCACGCCCGTATCGCGCCCGGCGGTGAGGCCGTCCGCGTGCCGCGCTGAACGAATCGAGGGACCAGACGTCGGTCGGCGCCACCTCGGTCACCGGGTGCCAGCCCGGTGAGCAGCTGGGCCTTGCCGCCCCCGACCGCGAACACCTGGCCGGTGATACCGTCGCTGTCCGGCGCGGCGAGCCAGACGGCCATCGCCGCCGCGTTCTCGGGGGCGAAGCGGTCGAAGTCGCCCTCCTTGGCCGACCATGAACTCGCCGGCCACCGCCTCGGTGAGCCGGGTTCGGGCGACCGGCGCGATGGCGTTCACCCGCACGCCGATCCGCTCGAGTTCGCGGGCGATCACGATCGTCATCGACGCGATGCCCGCCTTCGCCGCCGCGTAGTTGACCTGACCGCCGTTCCCGTAGAGGCCCGACTCGCTGGACGTGTTGACGATCGCGGCGCCGACCGGGCTGCCGGTCTCCTTGCTGCGCTGGCGCCAGTAGGAGGCGGCGAACCGGCTCGTCGTGAAATGGCCCTTCATGTGGACGTCGACCACGCGCATCCCACTCGGCCTCGTCCATGTTGAAGCTCATCTTGTCCCGGAGGATCCCGGCGTTGTTGACGAGCACGTCGAGCCCACCGAACGTGTCGACCGCCTGGGCGACGAGCGCCTGCCCGCCCGACCATGTGGGCGATGTCGTCGTAGTTCGGCGGCGCGCCTGCCCACCGGCGGCGATGATCTCGTCGACGACGAGCTGGGCGGGACGTCGGTCGGCACCCTCGCCCGTGGTCTCGCCGCCGAGATCGTTCACCACGACCGCCGCGCCCTCGGCCGCGAGCAGCAGCGCCTCGGCGCGTCCGATGCCGCGCCCGGCGCCCGTGACGATGGCGACCTTCCCGTCGAAGCGGCCCATGGACGATCCCCTCCTGTACCGGACGTGGAGCGTCGGACCACTATCGGCGCCGCCCGGGTGGCCCCGCGGCTGCTGCCGCGCCGATCTAACCCGGTGACCGCGCCGGCTACCGCCCCTGGAACCGGGCGTGCGCTTCTCCCGAAACGCAGCCATGCCCTCGACCAGGTCGGCTCGAGGCCGTGGCGAGTGACTGGTAGGCGCCCTCCAGCTCGAGCGCCGACCCCAGGTCGGTCTCGAACGAGGCGTTGAGCAGCCGCTTCGAGAGGCCGAGCGCACCGGGTCGGCCCGGCGGCGAGGCGGACCGCGAGCGCGTCGGCTTCGGCGGCGAGTGCCTCGACGTCCGTCGGCACAGCGGTAGGCGAGCCCGAGCTCGACCGCCTCCGCGCCGGTGCAGCCCTCACCGAGCATCACCATCGCCTTGGCGCGGGGCAGCCCGACGAGCCGGGGGAGCAGGTACGCGCCGCCGGCGTCGACGACGAGCCCCCACTGCTGGAACGACCAGAGGAACCGGGTCTCGGGCGCGACGAGGACGAAGTCGCACGCGAGCGCGAGATGCGCGCCGGGACCGACCGCGGCGCCGTGCACCGCCGCGACCGTCGGCTTGTCCATCTCCCAGAGCTCGCGGACGAACGCCTGCACCCCGATGCGCAGGGCCTCGGCGGTGGTGCGGGGATCGAACCCGGGCCGGCCCGCCTGGGCGACCGTCGAGGCCGAGAGGTCCATCCCCGCGCAGAATGCGTCACCGGTGGCGCGGAGCAGGAAGGCGCGGACGGCGGGGTCGGTTCTTCCGGCGCGGAGCGCGTCGACGATCCCGTCCCGCATCGCCACGGTGAGGGCGTGCTTCGCCTCGGGCCGGTCGAGCGTGATGCGGCAGACGCCGTCGGCGCCGTTCTCGACGTGCAGGTGCTCGGTGGTCACGGGGTCACCGGCGGTTCGTGAGGATGTTCACGACGCTCACGCCCGAGCCGCGCCCACCGACGTTGTGCTGGAGCGCGATGCCGTTGCGCATCTCGACCTGACGCTCGCCGGCGTCCCCGCGCAGCTGCCACCAGCACTCGGTGAGCTCGCGCGATGCCGGTCGCGCCGATCGGGTGGCCCTTGGCGAGCAGCCCTCCGGAGGTGTTCACCGGTATGCGGCCGGTGAGCGCCGTCTCGCCGTCGAGCGACGCGACACCACCCTTGCCCTTGTCGAAGAACCCGAGGTCCTCGATGTCGAGGATCTCGGTGATGGTGAAGCAGTCGTGGACCTCGGCCATGTCGACGTCGCCCGGCGTGATGCCGGCCATCCTGTACGGCGCGCTCGGAGGCCGTGACCGTGGCCTGGAGGCCGACGAAGCTCGTCTTCTCGTGCAGGTACGGGTGGTCGGTCGCGACGCCGAAGCCGGCGACGTAGACCGGCCGGTCCGTGAACTCGTGCGCCCGGTCGGCCGGCGCGAGGAGCACCGCGGCCGCGCCGTCGGTCTGCGGGCAGCAGTCGAGGAGGTGGAGCGGCGAGCAGACCGGCGGCGCCGCGAGTGCACTGCTCGACCGTGATCTCGCTCTGGAAGTGCGCGTACGGATCCAGCGCCCCGTTGTGGTGGTTCTTCACCGCGACCGCGGCGAGCATCTCGCGGGTGGTCCCGAACTCGTGCATGTGCCGGGTCGCGAAGGGTGCGAACAGCACCGGCGCGGTCTCGCCGCGGGTGTAGATCGGATGCCCGGCCGCGGCACGCGAGAGGAGCCCCTCCTCCGTCGACTTGTCGCGCATCTTCTCCACGCCGATGACGAGCACGAGGTCGTGCACGCCCGACGCGACGGCCATCGCGCCGACCCGGAACGCGTCCGAGCCCGACGGGCAGGCGTTCTCGATGCGGGTGCAGGGGATCCCGGCGAGCCCGATCGCGGTCGGGACCGTGTTGCCCGCCGATGCCCTCCTGACCCCACAGGGTGCCGCGCTGGGTCGCGACGAAGGCGGCGTCGACCGCGTGCGGGTCGAAGCCCTTGTCGACCGATGCCACGGCGGCGTTGAACGCGCCGGCGGCCATGTCCTCGTAGGACTGCTCGAACAGCTCGCCCATCTTGATCAGCCCGGCGCCGACCACCGCCACCTTGTTCCACGCCATCAGGCCGTCGCCTCCTCGGCCGTCGGCCGACTACGAGCCTTGTACCCGTAGACCGGAACGCCGCGCTCGTGGGCGTAGCGCCGCAGGACGAGATCCACCTCGGTGCCGATCGCGAGGTCGGTGCCGTCGCCGACGACCTGGAGCATCACCCGGGCGCCGTCGTCGAGGTCCACGACCGCGATCGGCAGGGGCGCCACGAAGGGCGCCGGCATCGTCTGGTTCACCACGAAGGTGTGGACGGTGCCGTGGCGGGCGAGGGGTACGGACTCCATCTTCGCTCCGCCGCACGCGATGCACGTCGGGTGGATCGACGGCGGGGTGTTGATCGTGCCGCACTCGGCGCACCGGCCCCCGAGCAGCTGGAGCATCTCGTCCGCGCCCCGGGCGAAGAGCGCGCTCTCGGGCGGCACGCCCATCGGGATCGTCTCGCCGCGGGCGCGCAGCTGGCCACGGGCGCGCAGCAGCTTCGGCGTAGGTCGCCGTGCGAAAGCCGGTGGTCAGGCGGTGCAGGACCGTGGCTGCGCCCGGCACCGGCGCGGTCGCGGTCACGACGACGCCGGTCGTACGCCCGCCACCCGTCGCGACGATCGCCGTCGTGCCGGCGACGCCGAGTCCGTCGAGCGCGCCGAGCAGCGCCGCCGCGGCGCCCGTGTCGCCGACCGCCGTGTACACGGCGGCCGAGCCGACGGTCTCGGCACCGATGGTCGCGGCGACGACGGAACCGAGCCGGCCGTCGGGGTCGGGGAGTCGACCAGGCGCGCACGTCGAGCGGGGCAAGGTGCTCGGCCACCTCGACGACGGGTGGCAGGTACATCTCCTCGCGGAACAGGCGCGCGTCGTAGAGGTCGCGCGTGTCGGCCTCGCCGTCGCCGCGGTAGCGGTCGAGCAGTGGGTGCGACCGCGTGACCCGGGCGGTGATGGTCGCGGGACCCTCCTCGGCGCTCAGCAGCACCGCGGCGGCGCCCGCACCGCACCGGGCCTCGTACGCCGTGCCCAACCCGGGAGTCAGTGCGTCCGACGTGACCACGAGCGCGGTGCGGACCGAACCCGCGGCGATCGCGTCGGCCGCGCCCAGCAGGGCCTCGATGCCGGCGTGGGGAGAGCCGCTCGTCAGCGCGCCGGCCGTGCGGGACTCGAGTGCGAGCGCGCTCGCCAGCACCGCGTGGCTCGGGACCCTCCGCGAAGGGCGGGCGGGTGCAGCCCCACCACAGGCCGTCGACGGCGGAGGGGTCCAGGCGCGCCGCGGCGAGGCGTCGTCCGTGGCCGCGGCCGCGGCCAGCGTGAGTTGGTCCTCGTCGGGCGGGCAGACCGCGACGGTCGCCCTCCCACCCCGGCGGCCCCAGGCGGTGCCGACGTCACCCGCGGTCACGCGCCAGCCCGGCGCGGCCGCGCCGACGCCCCGGAGGTGTGCAGGTCCGCTCATCAGGGCGGAGACTGTACCGGCGGCGTCTCCGGGTCAAAACCGCCGGATGCGCTCCTGTCCGGTCGGCTCCGTCGGACCGGCAGCTCCCGTCTGCATCAGCTGGGGGCCGAGCCAGCCCGCGACGACGTCGGCGCCGGGATCGGAGAAGTGCAGGCCGTCGGGACGGATGTCGTCGACGCCGAGCAGCCGGTTCACGAACCTCCCGTCCGGGCAGAGCCGGTCGCTCAGGTCGATCGTCGCCGCGCCGGCCCGCTCCGGCCCCGCCATGAAGTGGTTCGCCGCGTAGCGCAGCGCCTGGTCGATCGCGGGGTCCTGGGCGCACGGGGGATCCAGCCACACGACGCGGGCACCGTGAGCCTCGAGCACCTCGGTCGCCGCGGCCCACTCGGATCGGACGTAGCGGTCGAACCGCGGGTCGCCCGGTCCGACCTCGTCCGGCCCCCAGGCGTCGCGCTGGCGGGGCATCGCGTCCCAGACCGTCGAGAGGGCGACCACGACGTCGGGGTGGAACCGGTCCATGATCCCGGCCCAGTCGGCCGGCTGCTCCGAGCACTGGTCCACGTTGCGGCGGTCCCCGGTCGCCAGCGTGCCGCCGCGGGCGATCGGACACCCGATGCGCGCCGCGTTGTAGATCTCGACCCCGCTGCGCTCGCCCCAGCGTTCCATGCCGCGAGCGAGGGTGAGCGCCACGGAGTCGCCCACGATCATGATGCGCCGGACCGTCGGCACCGCCGAGCCCGGCGCCGCGGTGTGCTCGTCCGGTCCGGTCAGCGGGAGCGTCGGCGCGGGGTCGGCGAGGGTCGAGGAGCGCGCGCTCGCCCGTCGCGCGCAGGTCGACCGACCGGACCGGGCTGAAGGTGATCCCGGGACCCGCGGCCGCGCCGGGGGCGGCGAGCAGGAGCGCGGCGGCGACCCCGGCGCCGATCGGCGCGACGAGCCGCGGCCGCCAGCCGGTGATGCGCCGGCCCCCGCGCACGGGTGCCTCGAGGTAGCGGAACGACAGCGTCGCGAGCGCGAGCGTCACGCCGACGCGGACGGAGAAGAGCGCGAGGCCGCCGACGCCCACCCGTTGCTCGTCCAGCCAGAGGAAGATCGGCCAGTGGTACAGGTACGCGCCGTAGGAGACGAGCCCGAGCCGGACGAGCGGTCGCCACGACAGCATCAGGGCGAGCGGCCCCGGGACGAGCGCGCCGGTGATCACGAGACCCGTGAGCACCGCGTTGAGGGGGAGACCGCCGCGGTAGAGGAAGGTGTCGCTCTGCGACGCGGTGGACCAGAGCACGAGCAACGCGCCGAACGCGAGCAGGCCCGTCGCCGCCTTGGTGACGCGCCGGCGGCGGACCCGGACCCGCCGCCGCCCCGCCAGCCGCGTGGCGAGGTAGGCGCCGACGAGCAGCTCGACCGCGCGGGTGTCGGTCCCGTAGTACACGCGGGACGGGTCGTGGCCCGGGGACCACAGCACGAACGCGAGCGCCGCCGAGGCGCCGGCGAGGCCGATGAGGACGGCCCCGAGCCGCTGCCGGTTCTTGGCGAACGGGAGCACCCCGACCATGAGCAGCGGGAACAGGAGGTAGAACTGCTCCTCGATCGCGAGCGACCAGAAGTGCTGGACCGGTGACGGCGCGCTGAACAGCGCCGCGTAGGACTGGTCGGCGAGCACGAACCGCCAGTTCGCGACGTAGAACAGCGCGCTCAGCCCGTCGCCGCCGATCCGGCTCGCGGCGTGACCGCTCGCGACGAGGATCCCGTAGACCCCGATCCCGAGCAGCGCGACGAGCGCGGCCGGGAGGAGGCGCCGCGCCCGGCGGGTCCAGAACCGGCGCAGGTCGATCCGGCCGGTGCGCTCCCATTCGAGGAGCAGGATCGAGGTGATCAGGAAGCCGGAGAGCGTGAAGAACGTGCTGACGCCGAGGAATCCTCCGCCCGCGCCGGTCAGCCGGCCGTGGAAGCAGAGCACGCCCAGGAGCGCGACCGCCCGCAACCCGTCGAGCGCGGGCACGTACGCGAGGCGACCTGAGCCTTCCTGCTTCCCAGCCATGAGGGCGGCCAGGATAGGGGCAAGCCTGCGCGCCGTGAATGGGCGCTCCGGCCCCGTGCCGCGCTCGCGGCGGACGCGGTCACGCGTGGCGTCGTCCGGGGCCCCGGGAGGGGAGCGGGTAACCTCGCCGGTCCCGGTGGCGTAGCCGAGTGGTTCAGGCAAGGGTCTGCAAAACCCTGGACGTGGGTTCAATTCCCACCGCCACCTCCATCGGACCCCCATCGGCCCCGCGTCCGGCGCGGGGCCGACGGTCCGCGAGACTGTCCGATTCGCGAAAGGACGCCGTGTCGGACCCCTCGTACGTCTCGTCTGCGAGCACCCCGTGCCGTCGCCGGCGCGCGCGGACCGTCGTGCTGGCACTGATCGTGACGACGCTGGCACTCCCGGGATCGGTCGCCGGGGCGGCGGACGGGGCGAGCACCGATGCGGTCCAGGCCTGCCTCGCCGGGCGCGACCGGGTCGTCACGGTGAGCGGGATGCAGGACGCGCGCTTCACCGACGACGTCGCCGCGGACGAGGCCGTGGACGCGCTCGGCGCGACGTGGCTCCAGACCGACAACTGGCCGGTCAGCTTCTCGGGCGGTCCCGGTGGTTGCTGGTTCGGCGGGCGCCTGTTCGGCACCTACCCGCAGTCGACGCCGTGGGCGGAGTACCACCACACCGGGGGAGTCAACTTCACCAACGCCGAGTTCACGATCGCCGGGCTGCGCGTCCACAACTACGGCGACGGCATCCGCGTGCGGGCGGGAGCCGAGGACTTCCGCATCACCGGCGTGCACCTCTCGTTCATGCACGACGACTGCATCGAGAACGACCAGCTCTACTCCGGCACGGTCGAGGACAGCCTGCTCGACGGCTGCTACGTGGCGTTCTCGGCCCGGCCGTCGTCGGGGGACTCGGTCCAGGGCAAGGACAACACGTACACGATCCGGAACAACGTCGTCCGGCTCCAGCCGATGCCGACGGTCTACAAGGGCCGCGCGCCCGGCAACGGCGGCTTCTTCAAGTGGGACGACGCCGGCCGATCACCGCACCTCGTGGTGCGCGACAACGTGTTCCGCGTGGACCAGCGCCCGAACCACCAGACGCTCGGCTGGCCCGAGGGCTACGACGTCTCGTGCTCGAACAACGTCGTCGTGTGGCTCGGCAAGGGCCGCTACCCGGACCGGCTCCCGAGGTGCTTCAGGGTGACGCGGAACCGGAAGGTGTGGGACGACGCCGTGGCGGGCTGGACCGCAGCGCATCCGCTGAACCCGTGACCGCGGCCCGGCCCACCGCGGCGGGGGTTGATGACGGCATGGGGGCGACGAAGGCGAATCCCCGAACCCAGTCGGCTCCGGACGCGTAGAGCTGGTTCGAACCGAGGTTCGGCGGCGGCGCGTGGGCGCCGACGCCGAAGGGGTGCGCCCCGCCGAATGCGTCCACCACGTAGCCGCCCGTGCCGTCGGGCAGGACGGCGATCGCCCGGGCGATGTCCCAGCCCAGCCAGTACGGGGTGTGGTTCGGCTTCGGGGGCAGGGCGTGACCGGGCGTGGCGAATCGGTGCACACCGCCGAAGCCGTCGAGCACGTAGCCGTTCCTCCCGTCGGGCATCAGCGCGACGTCACGCGCGATGTCCCAGCCCAGCCAGTACGGACCCTTGATCGCGCGTGCCGCCTGGGGGTTGCTCCCGGTGTGGAAGGGATGCAGGCCGCCGAACCCGTCGAGCACGTACCCTCCGGTGCCGTCCGGCTTCGCGGCGACGCCGCGGGTGATGTCCCACCCGTTCCAGTACGGACCGGACTTCGCGGTCGCCGGCTTCGGCCGGGAGAGCCCGATGGAGAAGCGGTGGATCCCGCCGTACCCGTCGACGACGTAGCCGCCCTTGCCGGGAACGGTCGTGATGCCGCGTGCGATGTCCCAGTCCCGCCAGTAGGGCGTGTCGTACGGACATTCGGGGCCCGGGTCGTTCCCGAACCGCGTCGGCCACGCGTCGCCGTCCCAACCGAGCATCAGCCCCGCGCCGGCCTGGAGATCGTCGAGTTGGAACCGGGCAACGCCCACGTACGCGTCGGGTCCGTTGGCACTGACGCCGAGGGTGATTCCTCCGTTCTGGAGCACCGCGCCCTGCGCCACCGCCCAGTAGGGCGTGGCAGGAGTCATCGGCACGGCCGAGTCCGGCCACTGGGGCTTCGACGTGCCGTCGTGCGCTCGGCGGACGACGAAGACGCTCCGTCCCGCGATGCCGCCGCTGGTCGTCGTCATGCCGGTGACGAGCAACGAGCCGTCGGCCATGGCCACGAGATCCGATGCGATGGTGAGCTTCGAGAGCGCGATCTCGACCCAGCCATCCGTTCCGAACGTCGCGTCGAGCGCTCCCGATGCCAGTGTGCGGGCAACGAAGGTCTGGTTGGTTCCCCGATGCTCCGCGAGGTACAGCTCACCGTCGTCCTGGGGGGCGAGAGCCAGGACGCGGTACTCGGACGGCAACCCCGCTGGGAACGTTGCGCCGAACGTGTACGAGGGATCCAGGGCACCGTCCGGAGTCAGCCGGTACACGTCGACCTGCGAGTTCAGATTCCCTGCCACGACATAGATCCGATGCCACCCGTCGGCGGCCATGAAGATCGGCGCCGAGCCCGCGAAGAGGGACGCGGTGTCGACGACGAAGCTCGGGTCGTCGGACCCGTCGAGATCGAGTCGACGGATGGTGATCGTCGGCTCCCAGTCGGCCACGACGATGCGTCCGTCAGGTTGAACGACCGCCGACGCGAGCTGAGTGCCGGCGAGGCTCCGTCTCCCGTCGCCGTCGAACATCGGATCGAGGGAGCCGTCGGCGCGTCGGGCCTCGACGACCAACGAGCCGGCGGAATCGGATCCGATGAGATACACGCGACCGTTCGCTCCTGAGTAGCCCTGACGATTGGGCACGAGCGTCCAACTGGGCCGGAGGTCGGTGACCGCACGCCCGCGGAAGGCGTAGGAGCGGTCGATCGCGCCGGTGACCAGCAGCCTGACCAGCGTGAGGTGTCCGGATGCGTCGATGACGACCTGCAGGGTCTTGCTGTTCGGGAGTGCGATGACGTTGTCGGCGGCCTGGATGTTGGCGGTGACCGGCGTGGCCGTCAGGACGTAGCCGCACACGCCGTAGGCGCCGTCGAGGTCGCCGGGCGCGGCGCTCACCGCGGCGGGGAGCCCGAGGCTGATCGCCCCCGCGACCGCGACCAGCGCGGTCAGTCGTCGCGCCGCGCGTCCTGGCATCGTGCCCCTCCTGCCACCGTGAGTGGCGGCAAGTGTGGCGGACGAGGCCGATGATGTCCAGGATGTGGTTGAGGTGTTCCGCGGAACACTCGCGGTCACCGGGTGTGCCGGGCGCCGATCAGCTGCGCGGCACCTGGGACCAGGGGAGCTCCTTGTCGGTGCGGGGCTCGCCGGGCAGGCCGAGGATGCGCTCGCCGAGGATGTTGCGCAGGATCTCCGATGTCCCACCCTCGATCGAGTTGGCCCGTGCGCGGAGGAACATCTTGCGGATGTCGAGGCCACCGGTGAGGTTGGCCGACTCGGGCCGCACGAAGTCGTAGTGGTCGATGAGCACGCCCTCGGGCCCGAGCAGGTTGACCGCCTCGGAGTAGATCCGCTTGTTGACCTCGGCGAACGCGAGCTTGCTCACCGATCCCTCCGGACCGGCGATGCCCTTCTTGCGGTTCGCGCCGGCCCGGATGTTGGTGAGGCGCAGCACCTCGGCCTCGACCCAGAGCTTCATGACCGCGTCGCGCGCGACGGGATCGCGCTCGGCCTCGGGGATCGCGCGCCACACCTCCATGAGGTCGCCGATCGGCCCGGACTCGCGCTGGGCGACCGCGCCGCCGATGGTCACGCGCTCGTTCATCAGCGTGGTCATCGAGACGCGCCAGCCGTCGCCGACGTCGCCGATGCGGTCCTCGTCGGGGACGCGAACATCGGTCAGGTAGACCTCGTTGAACTCGGCCTCGCCGGTGATCTGGCGCAGTGGCCGGACCTCCACCCCCGCCGCGTGCATGTCGAGCGCGAAGTAGGTGAGGCCGCGGTGCTTGGGCACGTCCGGGTCGGTCCGGGCGACGAGCATCCCGCGGTCGGCCATGTGCGCGAGCGTGTTCCAGACCTTCTGGCCGTTCACGACCCACTCGTCGCCGTCGCGGACGGCCCGGGTGCCGAGCGACGCGAGGTCGCTGCCGGCGCCGGGCTCGCTGAACAGCTGGCACCAGACCTCCTCACCCGTGAACAGCGGGCGGAGCAGCCGGGCCTTCGTGTCGGGGTTCGCGTGCGCCACGATGGTCGGCGCGGCGAGGAAGAGGCCGAAGCCGTTCCACCCGATCTCCGAGTAGCGCACCCCCGCGGCGCGCAGCTTCTCCTCGACGACCCGCTGGAGCTTGGCGTCCGCGCCGAGGCCGCCGAAGCCCTCGGGGAAGTGGACCCACGCGAGACCGAGGTCGTACTGCGCACCCCGGAAGGCGAGCCGGTCCGCGGGGTCGTGCTCCGCGATGAGCTGGTCGGTGAGCGCGGCGATCTTCTCGGCATCCATGACCGGCGACACTAGGCCCCGCCCCGCGCCGGCACCGCGCCCGGTCCACGGGTCCCGAAATCGCCCGGATCGCGTCGGTACGCTCGACGCGATGCTCTCCGACGGCGACGACCTCGCGCGCTCCCGCGCCCCGTCGCGTCGTCAGCGGAGGATCGAGCGCCGGCGTCGGCACCGCCAGCAGCTGATGGCGCTCGGCGGTGCGGCGGTCGTGGCGGTCGGGGTCGTCGCGGCCCTCGCGTTCCGGAGCACGGGCACCGCCACGCCGCGCGCCGCGCCGTCGACCTCGACCACCGCGCCCGCCACCACCTCGACGACCGTCGCGACGCTGCCCCCACCGTTCAGCGAGGCGGTCAAGGCCGAGAACGCCAAGCCCGGCACCACGAGCTGGCGGCTCACGGACGACGGCGCCGCGCACGACATCGAGGGGTACCTCGACACCACGAGCGCGCAGCGGGGCGACGTCGTGACTCTCTACGCGTCGACCGTCGCGCCGTCCTTCACGGTCGAGGCCTACCGGATGGGCTGGTACCAGGGCACCGGCGCCCGGCTCGTCTGGACGTCGGACCCGCTGCCGGGGAAGGAGCAGGCCGCACCGACGCTGATCCGCGAGACCAACAGCTACGAGGCCCGCTGGGAGCCGTCGACGACGTTCCTGGTGGCGGCGGACTGGCCCGACGGCTCGTACCTGCTGAAGCTGATCGCGTCCACCGGCCAGCAGCGGTGGGTGCCGCTGACCGTGCGCGACGACTCGAGCACCGCGCCCTACGTGATCGTCAACGCGGTGGCGAGCTGGCAGGCGTACAACCACTGGGGCGGCTGCTCGCTCTACAACTGCAACTCCGCCCCGGGCGAGCGCTCGAAGATGGTCTCGTTCGACCGTCCGTACGACATCGTCACCGACGGCTCGGGCGACTTCATCGGCAACGAGCTCCCGCTCGTGATGCGGTCCGAGGAGCTCAACCTCGATGCCACCTACATGACGAGCATCGACGTGCACGAGCGACCCGAGCTGTTGACCCACCACAAGGCGGTCATCTCGCTCGGCCACGACGAGTACTGGTCCAAGGCGATGTTCGACGGCGCGATCGCAGCCCGGGACGCCGGGGTGAACCTCGCGTTCCTCGGTGCGAACGCGGTCTACCGCCAGGTGCGGTTCGAGTCGTCCGCCGGCGGCGCGGACCGGCACATGGTCAACTACCGCTCGACCGCGGACCCGATCCGCCGGACCGATCCGTCCCAGACGACGGTGAGCTTCCGCGACGTCGCCGGTGAACCGCCCCGAGGCGCAGCTGATCGGGGAGCAGTACCAGTGCAACCCGGTCCGGGCCGACATGATCGTCTCCGAGGCGGGTTCGTGGATCTGGGCCGACACCGGCATGACCGACGGCCAGCACCTCGACATCGGCGTGGGCTCGGAGTACGACCAGTACCTCCACGGCCAGGGCGGACCCGAGAACGTGGAGATCGTCGCCCACTCCCCGGTCGACTGCAAGGGCCGCGCCGGCTACTCCGACGTGACGTACTACACCGCGCTCAGCGGGGCGGGCGTATTCGCGACCGGGACGAACTACTGGGTGAGCAAGCTCATGCCGCCGGACTTCCCCGAGACCGCGTACAACCCGACGATGGTGAAGGCGACCCAGAACGTCCTGCTCGCCTTCGGCGCCGGTCCCGCCGGCATCGCACACCCCTCCGTCCCCAACTGGCAGGACCTCCCCGGCACCGGCCGCTAGGCGGGCGCGACCTCCACGGGGATGCCGTTGATCGCGGCGTTGTTCGAGATCGGGTCGAAGTCCTCGACCGGGGCGAGCAGGTTGTTGTTGACGCCGGCGTGCTCGCGGGCGACGGCCATGCGCGTCCCGGGCTGGTCGTGGCCCCAGCCGTGCGGGAGCGACACCACCCCGGTCATCATCTCGTCGGACACCTCGACCGGGACCTCGACGGTGCCGGCGACCGACGTCACGCGCGCGAGCACTCCGTCGGCGACGCCGACCTCCCGCGCGTCGTCGGGGTGGATCAGCAGCGTGCAGCGGTCCTTGCCCTTCACGAGCACCTTCACGTTGTGCATCCACGAGTTGTTGGACCGCAGGTGCCGGCGGGAGGTCAGGAGCAGCCCGTCGGTCGGGCGGTCGACCCGCGCCGCGAGGCGCGGCAGGTCGGCGAGCACGATCTCCGGCGCGAGGTCGATGCGGCCGTTCGGCGTGGCGAGGATCTCGCGGATCCGCGGCACCATCGGCCCCATGTCGATGCCGTGCGGCGCGGACCGGAACGACTCCCGCGTGAGTCCGTCGGGCACCTCGCCGTACCGGTCACCCCACGGGCCGGTCCGGATCTGCAGGTCGAGGAGCCGCAGCGGCCCGCGCCCGGGCGACTGCGCGGCCGCGAACGCGGGGTCGACGCCCTGGGCCTCGGCGAGGGCGGCGAAGAAGCCGTCGTCGAACGCGTCCACGTCGACGTCCGCGTTGCGGATCCCCGCGCACATCGCACCGACGCGCGTGAGGATCTCCCACTCGTGGGGACGGTCGCCCGGGTCGAACACCGGCTCGGACAGCCGGGCGGCGCTGCGCACCTGCCACATCGGGATCAGGTCGTCGAAGTGGTGCTGCTCGAGCGCGGAGAGGCCGGGCAGCAGGACGTGTGCGTGCCGGGTGGTCTCGTTGAGCGCGTTGTCGATGCTGATCATGCAGTCGAGCCCGTCGAGCGCGGCGTCCAGCCGTGCGGCGCCCGGGGCGCTGATCACCGGGTTCCCGGCGATGGTGACCAGGGCGCGGATCTGCCCCGCACCGGGCGTGTCGATCTCCTCGGCGAGACAGCTCACCGGCACCTGGCCGAGCACCTCGGGGATGCCGCGCACGCGCGAGCGCCACTTGCCGATCTGCACGCCGTCCGCGAGCTCCGGGTCGGGCAGGGAGTTGACGCCCCACGCGATCGGCTTGCCGAACATGATCCCGCCCGGCGTGTCGAAGTTCGCGGTGAGGATGTTCACGACGTCGACCAGCCACGAGGCGAGCGTGCCGAACTCCTGGTTGCACGTCCCGATCCGGCCGTAGAGCGCGGCGCTCGGCGCGGCCGCGTACTCGCGGGTGATCCGGCGGATCGTGTCGGCGGGGATCCGGCACGTGGCCTCGACGCGCTCGGGGCTGAACTCGGCGGCCGCGGCGCGGACCGCGTCGAGTCCGTCGACGAGGTCCGCGACGTCACCGAGGTCCACGAGCCCGTCCGCGAACAGGACGTGGACCATCGCGAGGAGGAACGCGGCGTCGGTGCCGGGCACGATCGGGATCCACTCGTCGGCGCGGTCCGCGGTGCCGGTGCGGCGCGGGTCGATCACGACGACCTTGCCCCGCGCTCGCGCACGCGGTCGAGCTCGCCGAGGATGTCGGCGCAGGCGAGCAGGCTGCCCTGGGACGCCTGCGGGTTGCCACCCATGACGATCCAGTGGTCGGTGCGCGGCACGTCGGGCGTCGGGATGGACCACATGCCGCCGTACATGAGCGCCGCGGTGAGGTTCTTGGGCCACTGGTCGACGGTGCCCGCCGAGTAGACCACCGGGAGTGTGGCGAGGCCGACGAAGAGGCCCACGTAGCGCCCGAGCGAGAAGTTGTGGGCGGTCGGGTTGCCGATGTAGCAGGACACCGCCTCCTTCCCGTGGCGCCCGATCACCTCCGCGAGGAGCTCGTCGCACCGGGCGAACGCGGTGTCCCAGTCGACCTCGGTCCAGGTGTCGCCGGTGCGGAGCATCGGGGCGCGGATGCGGTCGGGGTCGTGGTGGACGTGGCCGAGCGCACTGCCCTTCGGGCAGAGGTAGCCCTTCGACCACACGTCGTCGCGGTCGCCGCGGACGCGGTCGACGGTCCCGTCGGTGACTCGGATCTCGAGCCCGCACATCGCCTCGCAGAGCGGACAGGTGCGGAAGTGGGTCGTGGTGCTCATGGGCGGGCCTCCGGGAGGTCGTCGCGCGCACCGTACCGCCCGTGCGCGCGTTCGTGCCGCGGCCCGTAGAGTGCCGGTATGAGGTCCCCGGTCCTGCTCGACGCCGAACGCGGTGCGCGTCCCGTCGCGGGTCGTGTGGACGACGAGCGGGTGCTGCTCGAGCCGGACGCGCTCACCGAGCACACCGGCTGGCAGCTGAAGCCCGAAGGGCTGTGCCGCGACGACGTCTGCGTCCCGGTGCGCGACCCCGACCTCGTCGTCGACGGTCTGCTCGACGCGGCGCGGGTCGCGGCCGCACTCGGCCGGCCGGTGGTCGTCGACCCGGCCGCGGGTGTCGTCGCGTGGGGCGAGGCGTCCTCGGCGCGCCGGCACCCGATCGAGTCCGGGATCGCCTCCGACTTCACGCTCCCGCAGCTCGACGGTCGGTCCTTCACCTTCTCCTCGATCGGGCGACGCAAGAAGCTGCTGCTGGCATGGTCCTCCTGGTGAGGCTGCCGCTACGACCTGCCGGTCTGGCAGCGTCTCGGTGAGGAGCTCGGCCCCCACGGGCTCGCGATCGTCGCGGTCGCGTTCGACGATTCGACCGCCGCGGCCCGGGAGTGGGTGGACGCGGCCGATCCCCGGCCCACGTTCCCCGTCGTCCTCGACCGCGAGCACCTGCTCGGGGAGCTCTACGGCATCTACAACGTCCCCACGGTGATCTGGATCGACGAGGACGACCGCATCGCCCGGTCGCCCGTCATCGCACCGGGCGACGACCTGTTCCGGGACTTCACCGACATCGACTCGGCGGTGCACCACGACCAGCTGCGCGCCTGGGTCACGACGGGCGCGCTCCCGCCGCCGACCGGCAAGGAGCAGGTCATGCTCCCGACCGACGACGAGCAGCTCGCCCGGCTCGAGCGGCGCGTGGGTGCGTACCTGGCCCGGGAGGGTCGGGCCGATGCGGCGGAGCCGCACTTCGCGCGGGCCGCCGAGCTCGCGCCGATGGACTGGACGATCCGTCGGGGCACGCTGCCGCTGCGCGGTGACGACCCGTTCGGTGAGAAGTTCTTCGCGTTCATGGGGGAGTGGAGCGTGGCCGGCCGGCCCGGATACGGCTCGGCCGACCCCGACGCCCCCTCGTGAGCGCTGCCGGACTCGGTCCGGCTGGTCCTCGTCCGTCACGGCCGGCCCGACGGCTCCTGGGGCGCCGATGCCGATCCCGGCCTCGACGACCTCGGTCGCGAGCAGGCCGGTGCCCTCGCGGACGCCCTCGCGGCTGCCGCCCCCTGTCGCATCGTGGTCTCGCCGTTGCGCCGGACGCGGGAGACCGCGGCGCCGCTGGCGGTGCGCTGGGGTGTCGAGCCGGTGGTCGAACCCGGCGTCGGCGAGCTGGCCGCCCCCGTGCACCCGCACCCGGACGCCACGACCTGGTTGCGCGCGCTGATGGAGGGAGCGGAGCCGAGCACCCGGGCGTCATGGGCCCGTTCCGGGATCGCGTGCTCCGGGCGATTCGGGCCACGACGACCGATACCGTCGTCATGACCCATTTCCTCGCGATCAACGCGGTCGTCGGCGCGGCCACCGGCGACGACCGCGTCGTGTGCTTCGCGCCGGGGCACTGCTCCTGCACCGTCGTGGACCTCGATCCCCGCGACGGCCGGCTGCGCGTCGTCGAGCTCGGCGCGACCGGTGGAGGATCGGTCCGCGTCTGACGAGTCCGTCACCCGCGCACGACGTGGTGCTACCGTCCCGCCGGATTTCCACATCGTCGTCATGGGGGGTAGCCGGCATGATCGGTGCTGCGCTCGACATCTTCTCGAAAAGCGGGTTCGCGTATCTGTCCCGGTGGGGACACGTGGTCGTGGGCATCACCTGGATCGGGTTGCTCTACTACTTCAACTTCGTCCAGGTGCCCGCGTTCGGCGAGATGGAGGCCGCGGCGCGCAACAACGCCGTCGACAAGCTCGCGAGCCGGGCGCTGTGGTGGTTCCGCTGGGCGGCGGCGGCCACGTTCGTCACCGGCCTGATGATCCTCGGGTTCCAGGAGCAGCTCAACAAGATGAGCTACTTCAAGACCCCGCCGGGGATGGCGATCGCCACCGGCATGCTGCTCGGCATCACCATGTTCCTCAACGTCTGGGGCGTCATCTGGCGCGCGCAGAAGGTCGTCATCGCCAACGCCCGCAACGTGCAGGCCGGCGGCGAGGCCGACCCGGCCGCGGCGTCCGAGGGCCGCAAGGCGCTGCTCGCCTCCCGGCAGAACACGATCTTCTCGCTGCCGTTGCTGATCTTCATGGTCGGCACCCAGCATTTCCCCTACGACATCTTCGCCGTGACCGGCGGCAAGCGGGCGCTCTACTGGGGCATCACGATCGTCGTGTTCGCGTTCTTCGAGCTCAACGTGCTCGGGATCATCGGCGGGTTCAAGCCGGGTGGCACCAACGTGATGTACGACACCCACAAGAACACGATCTACACGGGCCTCGCCTACGCGGCGTTCATGCTCGTGATCTACGCGCTCGTCCTCGCCTGACGCCCGCCCGACTCAGACGCCGACGAGGTCGGCCACGTGGCGACGGTGCTGCGCGGCCGTGCCGAAGAGGACCGCGTCGGACTCGAGCCGGCGCACGTAGAGGTGGACGTCGGACTCCCACGTGTAGCCGATGCCGCCGTGCACCTGGATGCCCTCCTTGGCGATGCGCGTCGCCGCGTCGCCGGCCGCGGCCTTGGCCATCGCGGTCGCAAGGGTCCGGCGTTCGTCGTCCTCGGCGATGGTGAGGGCCGCGAAGTAGCCGAGCGCACGGGCGCGCTCGAGCAGGATCAGCATGTCGGCGAACTTGTGCTTGATCGCCTGGAACGAGCCGACCGGGACGCCGAACTGCTCGCGCTCGCCCACGTAGGCCAGCGAGAGGTCGAAGAGCCGGTTGGCGGCACCCACCGCGTCGAGCGCGAGCGCGACGGTCGCGAGCTCGCCGGCCCGGCGCAGACCGGCCGCGCCGGGCGTCTCGGGCGCACCCAGCCGGGCGTCGCGACCGACCGGGACGTCGTCGAGGCGCACCGTCGCGAGGAGCCGGCTGGGATCCAGCGCGTCGACGGGCTCGATCACGGTGGCGTCGGCCGGCACGACGAACGCGCCGACGCCCTCGTCGCCCGCGGAGTCCGGGGTCCGCGCCACGACGACGATCGACCCGCCGGGCGCGGGCTCCACCACCGTCGACTTGGCGCCCCGGATCGTGAAGCCCCCGGCCGTCGGGGTCGCGACGGCCGTCGTCGCCGCCGGGTCGACGGCACCCGTCGGCTCGGCCACCGCGAGGGTGCCGCTCACCGATCCTCCCGCGACCGGTCCGAGGAGCGCGGCCTGCTGCTCGGGGGTTCCGAGCTCGACCACGGTCGGGACGTACTGGGTGAGCGTGGCGAAGAGCGGCCCCGGCGTGAGGGCCCGGCCGAGCTCCTCGGCCACGAGTGCGAGCTCGACCGGTCCCAGGCCGAGCCCGCCGGCCGGCTCGGGCACCGTGAGCGTGGGCCAACCGAGCTCGGCCATCTGCGCCTGGAGCGCGTCGGTGGTCGTCGTGCCGCCCGCGATGCGGGCCTCGACGAGGTCGCGGACGAGGCCGATCGGGCACTCGGCCGTGAGGAACGCGCGCACGGAGTCGCGCAGGTCCTCCTGGTCGGCGTCGAAGTCGAGCTCCATGGCGGCGGACGCTATCCGGCGTCGCGCGCCGACTCGATCCACCGGGCCAGCGCGCGGCGGTCGACCTTCTCGCCGGCGGTCAGCGGGAGGGCGTCGACCTCCTGCAGCGCCTCGGGCAGCTTGTGGCGCCCGAGGTACGTCGCGCCGAAGGCCCGGAGCGTCGCGAGGTCGACCCGTGCGCCGGGGCGGGGTACGACGACGGCGACGCCGACCTCGCCCATGACCGGGTCCGGGCGGGGCACCACCGCGATCGCCGCCACGTCCGGATGGGTGGAGAGCACCGCCTCCACCTCGACGGGGAAGACGTTGTAGCCGCCGCGGACGTACATCTCCTTGCTGCGCCCGACGAGCCGCAGCCGGCCCCGGTCGTCGATCCAGCCGAGGTCCCCGGTGCGGACGTGACCGCTCGCGGTGAACACCGCGCGCGTCGTCTCCTCGTCGTGCCAGTACCCGGCCATCACCGCGGGGGAGCGGAGGCAGACGGCGCCGACCTCGCCCGCCCGGACCGGCCGGTCGTCGGCGTCGAGCACCGCGAGGTCGACGCTCGCGTGCGGGCGGCCGACGCTCACGATCGTGTCCTCCTCGGGATCGTCGAACGCGGTGCCGAGCCCGATCCCGGCCTCGGTGCAGGAGTAGCGCGTGGCCAGCGCCGCTCCGAACCGCTCGCGGGCCGCCGTCGCGAGGTCCGGCGTGATCGGTCCACCGCCCACGACGATGAAGCGGATCGACGACAGGTCGAACGCGTCGAAGTCGGGTTCGGCGAGCATCAGCGCGAGCTGGGTCGGAACCCCCGCGACCGTCGCCATGCGCTCGCGGGCGAGCAGCTCGAGCGAGTCGTGTGCCCGCCAGCGCCGCATGATGAACGTGGTCCCGCCGCGGATGAGGTTGCCGGGCAGCTTGGTCATGAACCCGAGATGAGCGAACGAGGTCCCCGTGAAGCTGCGCGTCCCGCCACCCCACGTGCCGCCGACGTCGGTCGCGGTGATGAAGTCGAGCTGGCGCTCGGTGTACAGGGCGCCCTTGGGCAGGCCGGTGGTGCCCGACGTGAAGATGATCGCGACCGGGCGGTCGGGATCGCCGGGAAGCTCGTCCGGCACGCCGTCCCGTTGGATCGTCGCGAGCACGTCGCCGATCCCGGTCGCGCCCGTGATCTCCTCGACCGGCGCGTCGGTCGTCGGTGCGAGCCCGGCCCCGGTGAGGACGAGCGCCGGGTCCGCGATGGCGACGATCGCGTCACGCTCGCCCGGTGCGAGACGGTCGTTGACCCCGGTGGTGATCGCGCCGAGCTTGGCGGCCGCGAGGTAGGCCGCCAGGTACTCGGGGCCGGGCGGCAGCACGAGCGCCAGCACGTCGCCGGGACCGAGCCCGCGATGGGCGAGCCCGGCCGCGACGCGGTCCGAGATGCGGTCGAGGTCGGCGTAGCCGAGGGCCCAGCCGTCGGGCGCGACGTAGGCGGTAGCATCGCCGAACCGGCGGGCCGCCTCGCGGTGATTCGGGGGAGCATGGCGAGAGGATCGCACAACACGGCGGGAAAGTCGCGGTGGGAACGCGCCGGCGTGCGACCGTGAGATGCGCGCCCAGGGCCGCCGGACCATGCGCAGGCTGTCCGACGCCGGGCTGCGGGTCTTCGCGCGGCGTGGCTACCACGAGACGCGCGTCGACGACATCGTGCGTTCGGCCCGCACCTCGCACGGGACCTTCTACCTGTACTTCGCCAACAAGGAGGACCTGCTGCGCGAGCTGGCAGTCGAGTGCGCCGCCGCGATCGAGGATCTCGCCGGCCGCATGCCCGAGGTCGGCCCCGGTCCCGACGGTGAGGCCGCGCTGCGGTCGTTCCTCGGCGAGTTCCTGGACACCTACGGCCGCTACGGCGTGGTGATCCGCGCCTGGATGGAGAACCAGGTCACCGACCGCAAGGTCGACAAGCTGGGTGTGCAGGCGTTCACCCGCGTCGCCCGCTCGTTCGCGCAGCAGCTGCACGCCGCCGGCGCGCCGAGCGACGAGGCGACCGTCTCCTCGCTGATGGCCCTGCTGGAACGCACGTCCTACGCCATGACCTCGAGGGACCTGGGCCTCGACCGCGACGACGCTCTCGACACGCTCTCCACGCTCATCCACCGGGGATTCTTCGCCGCCGCGTAGACCCGGCGGTCCCGGCGGCGGGTCAGTCGGTGCCGAGGAGGAGGGTGGCGGTGGAGGAGAACCAGCCGCCGGTGCCGTTCACGCACGCGATCTTCGCCTCCGGCACCTGACGGTCGCCGGCCTCGCCCCGCAGCTGGGTCACGGCCTCGACCATGAGGAACATGCCCCGCATCCCCGGGTGGCAGCACGAGAGCCCGCCGCCGTCGGTGTTCGTCGGCAGCGCGCCGCCGACGTGGAGCTTGCCGTCCTCCACGAACGCGCCGCCTTCGCCCCGACCACAGAACCCGAGGCCCTCGAGCGACATCAGCACCATCGAGGTGAAGGCGTCGTAGATCTGGCAGATGTCGACGTCCGCCGGCGTGAGGCCCGCCCGCTCGAACGCGAGCTTGCCCGACCGCACCGCGGGGGACTGGGTGAAGTCCTCCCACTCGCTCATCGTCGTGTGGCTGGACGTCTCGCCCGAGCCGAGCACGTACACCGGAGGGCGGGGCAGGTCCCGGGCCCGCTCCTCGGAGGTGAGCACGATCGCGCCGCCACCGTCGGAGCGGATGCAGCAGTGCAGCTTCGTGAGCGGGTCGGCGATCATCGCGGAGCTCTGGACGTCCTCGATCGTGATCGGGTCGCGGTAGTACGCGTCCGGGTTGAGCCCCGCGTTGTAGCGGGTCGAGACCGCGATCTCGGCGAGCTGCTCGATCGTCGTGCCGTACTCGTACATGTGACGACGCGTGGCCATCGCGTACTTGGCGATCAGCGCGTGTCCGTACGGTGCGTCGAACTGCGCCGGCCCGCGGGCACCGAAGTTGAGGTTGGCGGTGCGCCGACCCGCCTTGAGATCGGCACGGGTGGTGGAGCCGTAGACGAGGACGATGACGTCCGCATGGCCGGCACGGATCGCTTCCACCGCGTGCTCGGCCATGACGACCCACGCCGCGCCACCGACGCCGGTGCCGTCGATCCAGGTCGGCCGCAGGCCGAGGTACTCGGCGATCTCGACCGGCGCGATGAGGCCCATGCCGGTGGACCCGACGCCGTCGATGTCGGCCTTGGTGAGCCCGGCGTCGGCGATGGCGCGCGACGCGGCCTGGTGGTGCAGCTCGAAGGCCGACTTCGTGTCCACCCGCCCGCAGTCGGACAGCGCGGCCCCCACGATCGCGACCCTCATGGTCACTCCGCTCGGGCGCAGGATGCCTGCGCCCGGCCTTCGGCCCGCTCCGTGACTGCTCGCTCCGGCCTGCGGCCTCCGCTCGGGGTGCTCAGGTCGCTGCCGGTTGCTCGTGCGCGTGTCACCGCAGCCTCCAGTCGATGCGCCGGCCGGATTCGAAGGACCGCTGGCCCTCGGCGATGGACTCCTGGCTCGTACCCATCGCGACGTACGCGTACCCGAGGCGCACGGCGTCGCGCTGACCGTGCTCGCGGGCGCCCCAGATTGCACGGACCGTGCCCTGGATCGCGAGCGCCGGCGCCGACGCGATCGCGTCGGCTGCCCAGGTCGCCCGGTCCATCAACTCGCCGGCGGGCGCGATCTCCGACACCAGACCGATCTGGTGCGCGCGCTCGGCCGACATCCGCTCGTGGTTGCCGAGGAGCGAGAGCCGCATGATCTCGTTGAAGGGCATCGCACCCGACATGTGGATCGGCTCGAACGCTGCGGTCATCCCGTAGGTGACGTGCGGGTCGAAGAACGTGGCGTGCTCCGCCGCGATGATGAACTCGACCTCGCCGAGCATGTAGAACGCGCCGCCGCAGGCCATGCCGTTCACCGCCGCGACGACCGGCTTCCAGAGGTCGCACGACTTCGGGCCGATGTTGTCGCCCGGGTCGTTGAACATGAACGGCGTCGAGCCCGAGCCGACGACGTCGTCGTCGGTGGAGGCGTCGGTGTCACCGCCCATCTGCTCCATCCGGTCGATACCGGTGCAGAACGCCGTGTCGCCGGCGCCGGTGAGCACGATGCACCGCACATCGTCGTGCCGGCGCAGTCCGCGCCAGAGCGCGTTGAGCTCCCGTTGCATCAGCGAGTTGAACGCGTTGTGGCGCTCGGGCCGGTTCAGCGTGACGTACGCGACGCCGCCGCGCTCCTCGTAGCCGAGGGTCTCGAAGTCGGGGGAGAAGGCCACGCCTACCGCCGGTACTGCGCGTGCATGCCGGGGTTGGTGGAGCGGAAGTGGTAGCGGTTGAGGAAGTGCCCGACCTTGCCCGGCTCCCACTGCGTCGGGTTGCCGTCGCCGTCGGTCGAGAAGAACTCCTCGCCCATCTCCCACGGCTTGTAGACGCAGAGCGAGTTGCCGACCATGCGCAGCACCTGCCCGGTCACCGGCTTCGACTCGTCGGATGCGAGCCACACGACCGCCGGCGCCGAGTTGCCCGGGTTCATCGGCGTGAACTCGGTGTAGTCCTCCGGGTTCTTGATCTCGATGTCGGGGCGGGCCTGGCCGACCATGCGGGTGAAGCCGCCGGGGCCCACGCAGTTGGCGCGCACGCCGTAGCGGCTGAGCTCGAGGCCGGCGATGATCGTCATCGCCGCGATGCCGGCCTTGGCCGCGCCGTAGTTGATCTGGCTCTCCTGGCCCTGCAGGCCGGCGGAGGACACGGTGTTGACGATCGACGCCGACGGCTGCCGGCCCTCCTTGGACTCCTGGCGCCAGTACGCCGAGGCGTGGCGCATGGTGTTGAACGAGCCGTAGACGTGGACCTTCATCACCGCGTCGAAGTCGTCGGGTGACATCGAGAACATCATCTTGTCCCGGAGGATCCCGGCGTTGTTCACGAGCACGTCGAGCCGTCCGAAGGCGTCGATCGCGGTCTTCACGATGTTGCCGGCGCCGTCGTGGTCGGCGACCGAGTCGTAGTTGGCGACGGCCTCGCCGCCCCGCGCGGTGATGACCTCGACGACCTGGTCCGCGACCTTGGTGTCGGCGCCCGATCCGTCGACCGCCCCACCGAGGTCGTTGACGACGACCTTCGCGCCATGCTCCGCGAGCAACACCGCCTCGCCGCGACCGACGCCGTTGCCGGCCCCGGTCACGATCGCGACCTTGCCGTCCAGCATGCCCATTTGCGCGTTCCTTCCCCCGACGAGAAACTGACGTTCACGTCACAGTAGCGGGGCCGAATCGCGTCTGGCCAAGGCGTCCCGACGAGAGTCGCGAGAGCAGGAACGATGGATCAGGACATCATCGGGAAGCCGACCGGCGCGTGGAAGGTGCGCGTCGAGCGGGGACCGGTCACCGCCTTCGCGAACGCGCTGCACGACCCGAATCCCGTCTACCGCGACCGGCGCGCCGCGCGCGACGCGGGCTTCGAGCACCTGCCCGCTCCGCCGACGTTCACCTTCGCGATGAGCTTCTGGGGCGCGTTCGCGGAGGACCAACCGGAGGACCCGACCGGTGGCGTGAACCCGATGCACGGCGTGATGGGGGCTCTCCACGCCCAGGGCGCGCTGGTGCTCCACGGGGAGCAGGAGTTCACGTACCACCGCACGGTCGAGGTGGGCGACGTCCTCCTCGGGGAGGGGCGGGTCGTGGACGTGTACGAGAAGGACACCGACAGCGCCACCATGACCTTCATCGTCATTCGCACCGAATGGACCGACGCCGACTCCGGCGCACCGGTCGTGACCGAGCAGTTCAACCTGATCGCGCGTCTGCGCAAATAGGAGAGGGACATCGATGGGACGGTTGCAGGACAAGGTCGCGATCATCACCGGCGCGGGCCAGGGGATCGGCTTCGCCTACGCGAAGCGGTTCCTCGCCGAAGGGGCGAAGGTCGTGGTGGCCGAGATCAACGAGGAGCGCGCCGCTTCGGCGATGCGCGAGCTCGAAGGGCAGGGCGACGTCATCGGCGTGGCCACGGACATCTCCGACGAGGACTCGGCCAAGGCGTGCGCGGCGGCGACGATCGAGCACCACGGCACGATCGACATCCTCGTGAACAACGCCGCGCTCTACTACGACATCGAGAACGAGCGCAACGACTACGACTACCTCCAGAAGGTGTTCCAGGTGAACCTCCACGGTGCCTGGCTCATGACCCGGGCGTGCGCGCCGAAAATGGTCGAGCAGCGCTGGGGACGGGTCATCAACCAGTCCTCCGACGCGGCGTACATGTACAACCTCATGCCCATGGGCGAGTTCCACGAGGTCGGCGCGTTCACCTACAGCCAGACCAAGTGGGGCGTCATCGGGCTCACGAAGTTCCTCGCGAGCCAGCTCGGTCAGTACAACGTCACCGTCAACTGCATCGCCCCCGGCGTCACCATGACCGAGGCGACCAAGAAGATCGTGCCCGAGGAGTACATCGGGATGATCCCGATGATGTCGGCGATGAAGCAGACCCTCGAGGCCGACGATCTCGCGGGCACCGCGGTGTTCTTCGCCTCCGACGACGCCAAGCTCGTCACCGGCCAGACGCTCTGTGTCGACGGTGGCTCCTGCATGCCCGCCTGACCGGCGCGCCCCGGCCGGTCCGGGGTCAGCCGGCGGCGAGGAGCAGGAGCAGCGCCAGCGCGGCCCCGAGGCCGGCGACCAGCCCGAGTGGCGTCTCCCACCAGGGGTCGTCGCGCCGACGCCGGCGGGGCACCACGCCGAGCCCGAAGCCGAGTTGGGCGTAGCGGTCCTCGAACGCGAGCCGGTCGAGCGCGACCCACGAGCCGGGCGAGGCCCCGCCGTCACGCTCCCTGTCCTCGGGGTCGAGCGGGATCGTGGGGAGGTCGAACGCGGCGTCGAGGTCGAGCACGGTCACGTCCTGAATGCTACGCACGCTCAGTCGAAGACGCCGTCCGCGGCCAGCGCGGCCTGCTCGTCGGGGTCGAGCCCGAGGAGCTCGCCGAGCACCCAGTCCTGGTCCTGGCCGAGCGTGGGACCGGGTCGGTCGTAGCCGGCGTCGGCGTCCGAGAGGCGGAACCCGTTGTGCTCGTAGAGCCCGGGACCGAGGAAGGGGTGGGTCAGCGGCACGAAGTGGTGACGGTGCGCGACCTGGGGGTCGGTGTGCTGGTCGCCGAAGTCCTGCACCGGCACCGCCTCGATGCCGGCGGCCTGGAGCTCCGTCGCGACCGCGAGCGCCGTCCGCGCGGCCGTGTACGCGGAGACATCGGCGCCGGTGATCGCGTGGAGCCGGTCGCGCTCGGCGGGTGTCCACGCGGCGATCGCGACCCACCGGTCGCCGAGACCGCCCTCGTCGGCGGCGGGGAACACCCCGTGGACGAGCGCATCCGGGTGGTCGTTGCCGGCCCGGCCGCGCGCGGTGCCCGTGGTCTGGTACTCGAGCAGCCACGGCGTGAGCGTGTAGATCGCGGCCTCCACCTGGCTGACGTCGAGGGAGCAGCCGGCGCCCGTCGCCCGGCGGTGCAGCAGCGCGGCGGCGAGCGCGGTGGCGACGAAGCGGGGCGCGAGCGAGTCGGTGATGGTGCCGTGCGGCCCGACCGGCTCACGGTCGGGCCAGCCGGTCAGGAAGTTGTACCCCGCCAGCGCCGAGCCCTGGCCGCCGAAGCCGGGATAGTTCCGGTGCGGCCCGGTCTGACCGTTGAGGCACGCGCTGACCATCACCAGGTCGGGCTTGTGGGCGACCAGGGAGTCGTAGTCGAGCCCGAAGCCCTTCATCGCCCGGGGTGCGAAGTTCTCCGCCACGGCGTCGGCCCACTCCACGACGAGGCGGCGGACCAACGCGACGGCCTGCGGGTGCTTGAGGTTGAACAGCACGTCGCGCTTCGCGGGGTTCAGGCCGTCGAACATCGGCGCGCCCTCGAGCCCGTGCGGGTTCTTCGGGCCGAGGGCGTAGACGCGCAGGAAGTCGGGCCGGCTCCTCGACTCGATCCGCAGGACGGTCGCGCCGTGCTCGGCGAAGTACCGGGTCGCGATCGGCCCGGCGGCGCCGGATCCCAGCTCGACGATGTTGACGCCGGCCCACGCTCCTCGGTGGGTCGCGTGGTCGGGGGAGCCCGCCTCGCCCCGCTTCGAGTTCACCCGGTGCTCGCCGACTCCCCCGACCACCGGAGCGGGCGGATCCGTGCTCGGCGGCGGCGCCGGCGGGCCCATCCTGGTGAGGAGGAAGGAGGAGGGGATGGAGCGGCCGTCGGGGAGCGTCTCCCAGAAGTCGCGTGCCGCGAGCTGCGCGCTCGCCAGGATCTCGCCGGGGAGTTGATGGGGGCCAGCATGAGGTTGGTCTCGCACGCGAGGTCGTAGAGCTCGGACATCGTGCGGGCGGCGAAGTACGTCGCCACGTCGGCCTCGATCGCCCGCAGGGTTTCGTCGTCCGCGGTGTTGGGGGAGAAGTCGGACCAGTTCATGGCCCGGAGGGTCTCGGTGTCGACGAGCCGGGTGAGCGTCTCGAGGCTCGGGACCCGCGCCTTGCCGCCGCGCAGGCCGAAGGAGACGAAGCCGTCGCGCGTCCGCCAGATCTCGCGCGTGCGCCCGACGTTGGCCCCGCGACGCGTGCCGCGGAATCCCGTGGCCGGAAAGCGCGACGGTGTGGACATGTTCGCGACCGCGACCACCTCCTGCGCGGCGACGTCGATGCGCTGGGGTCGGCCGGACGCGAGGCCCGTGAGCGCGGCGAACGCCGTCTCCGCGGCGGCGTGGTTGTACCCGGCGGGCTCCGCGCAGCGGACGGGCGCGCGGTCCGGGTCACCGGTGCAGTACAGGTTGCCGCTCGCCGCCATGATGCCGAGGTCGGTCGCGCGCCATGACGCGCGGGGACCGTCGAGCCCGAAAGGAGTGAGGCTCACCCAGACGGCGTCGGGCGCGAGCGAAGGGGACAGGTCCCAGGCGCCGGGGAAGCCGGGGGTGTCGAGCACGACGGCCGCCTGACCGAGCAGCTCCGCCAACGCGGGGTCGTCGGCACCGGTCACGGGGAGCAGGACGGCGCGATGGGTCCACGCGTCGAAGCGGTGGGGGCGGGCGCGCAGCGGGTCGCCCCCGGGACCCTCCGGCCGCACGACCTCGGCGCCGAGGTCGGCCAGGATCCGCCCGGCCATCGCGCCCGGCTCGCCGGTGAGGTCGGCGACGAGCGTTCCGGCGAGCAGCGTCTGCGGGGTTCCCGACGCGGTGCCCGACACCGGCGTCACCGTACTCACGGCTCGCGGTTGATCGCGCCGAGGGTCAGGCGCTGCAGGGTGCGTTGGTGCACGTACTCGACGATGCCGCGTCACGAGCGGGAGCAGCTGACCCGCCGATGCCGCGGCGCGCTGCTGGAACGCCTCGAGCTCGCCCGGACCCCACGACGGGCCCCGCTGGCCCGCGAAGAGCTCGAGCACCTGGGACTGGATGCCCTCCACGCCCCGCACGTAGATCCCCGCGAGCTCGGCGAGCACGGCGGGGGGCAGCCCCGAGCGCGACAGCTCGGCCACGGCGCGCAGCACGTCGAGGTCGTTCGCGTCGTACGCGGCGCGGCCGAACTCGGCCGGGTCACGCAGCAACCCGGTGGCGCGCAGCTCGGCGAGGAGCGCCGCGTCGAGGCCGGACCGCTCGATCAGGTCCTCCAGGGAGTAGGAGAGGCCGCCTTCGCCGGCGAAGATCCCGTCGACGAGGTCCTGGCGGTCGGACTCGAGCAGGGCCTTGATGGCCGCGAGCGAGAACCGCCGGTGCTGGAGGTCCCGGATCTGGTGGATGCGCTCGAGGTGGGCGGGCCCGTAGTGCTTGGTCCGCCCGACCCGCTCGCCGGCGGGGAGCAGGCCCTCGCGCTGGTAGAAGCGGATCGTGTCGACGGTCGTGCCGGCCTCCCGGGCCAGGTCGTCGATCCGCCAGCTCTCGGTCACCGATGCGCTCCTGTGACGGTCGTCACCTGGTTTGACAGCAGCCACACTAAGAGTGTTTACTCTCAGTGTCCTGGCACCGAGTCTAGGTGGTCGCAATGAACGTAGCGGTGAGCGCAGAGTTCAACTCGGGTCTTCCGGCGCGCACCTCGTCACGGGACGCCCGCCGCTGGATCGAGCGCCAGCTCCGGTGGGAGCGGACCCTCGGCTCGCTCCGGGGCAAGGACCACCACCCCGCCCGCAAGGCGGCCTGACCCAGATCGTCGCTCCGGTCGATCCCCCCGTCGACCGTCGAGGACAGCCATGAACGCCGGCCCGAGGGCCGGCGTTCATCGCGTCCTGGACCGCGTCGGCTCAGCGCCTGACGAGCTGGATGTCGAGCACGATCTGGATCTTCTCCGAGACGAGCACGCCACCGGTCTCGAGCGCCATGTTGAAGTCGAGTCCCCATTGGGTGCGGTCGATCGTCGGTCGTGGCCTCGAAGCCCGCCTTCGTGTTGCCGAACGGGTCGGTGGTCACGCCGTCGAACTCGAGGTCGAAGCGGACCGGGTGGGTCTGGCCGGCGATGGTGAGGTCGCCGAGGAGGACGTAGTCGTCGCCCGACTCCTCGATCGCGGTCGAGCGGAACGTCATCTCGGGGTGCTCCTCGACGCCGAAGAAGTCCGCGGTCCGCAGGTGGGTGTCACGGTCGGCGCTGCCGGTGTCGACCGACGCCAGGCGGACGTTGGCCTCCACGGTGGAGGCGAGGGGCTCCTCGGCGATGGTGACGGTACCGTCGAAGTCGGCGAAGTGGCCGCGGACCTTGGTGATCATCAGGTGCCGGGCGGTGAAGCCGACGGTCGAGTGGCTGGGGTCGACGTCCCAGATGCCGGCGGCCAGGCTCGGCGAGGCCGCCGGTGCGGGGGGTGGTGGCGGTGCTCATGGGGTCCTCCTCGGGACGACTGCTGGTACTTGCGTGCGTAACCAACTATTGCACAAAGAAACTTCGCAGTGCAATAGTTGTTCAGGAAAAATCTTCCGGGCGTAGGGTGGACGGCATGGCCGCGGACTGGCTCTCCGACGACGAACAGCACACCTGGCGCGCCCTGATCCACTTCATCCACGAGCTGCGCGCCGAGCAGGAGGAGGCGCTCGTCGACGGCCCACGGCATCACCGAGGGGGATTACGGCGTGCTGGTGCAGCTCTCGGAGGCGGAGGACCGTCGGATGCGCATGTGCGATCTCGCCCAGCAGCTGCGGATGTCGCCGAGCGGGCTCACGCGCCGCATCGACGCGCTCGCCCGGCGGGGCTACGTCGGCCGGGAGGCGTCACCCAGCGACCGGCGGGTGATGCTCGCGGTCCTCACCGACGACGGGTTGGCCAAGCTCGAGGCCGCGGCGCCCACGCACGTCGCCGCCGTCCGGCGCAGCCTCTTCGACCACCTGAGCGACACGCAGGTGCAACGGCTCGGCGAGCTGATCGACCAGGCCCAGGCCTCGCGCCACGAGCCGGTCAGTCCGACGCGCGGATCCAGCGGGGGAGCGTGACGTCGTCGACGGTCTGGAACACGACGCGCACGGGCTCGCCGATGGTGATCGTCGCGGGGTCGACGCCGTTGATGGGGCCATCGGCCGTCGCGACCAGGTTGCCGACGAAGCGGATCGTCGGGTCCTCGTCGAGCGCGACGACGATCGCGTTGTACGGCAGCGAGCTCGGCGTAGGCGGGCAGCAGCGGCGGGTGCGGCACGATGAACGACCAGATCGTCGCCGCGGCCGCTCGTCGGCTCCCACCGCACGCTGATCGAGCTGGCAGGCCGGGCACATCGGCCGGGGTGGCATCCGCCGCGCACCGCAGGCGCCGCACGCCTGGACGAGCAGCTCGCCGCGCGCGGTGCCGGCCCAGAACGGTGCCGACGTCTCGTCGTCGAGGTCGGGCAGCAGGAAGCCGCTCGGGATGCGATGCCGGGCGAGTCTCCTCACCTCCGGAAGAGGACCGCGGAGGTGGGGACGCCTTCGCCGCTCGTGACGAGTGAGCAGCGGGCGTCGGCGACCTGGTTCGGCGAGGTCCCGCGGATCTGGCGCACGCCTTCGAGCACGAGGTTGAAGCCGTGCACGTAGGCCTCGGACATCCCACCGCCCGAGGTGTTGGTCGGGAGACGGCCGTTCGGCCATTCGAGCGCGCCGTCGTCGGTGAACGCGCCGCCCTCGCCGCGCCCGCAGAACCCGTAGCCCTCGAGTGAGAGCGGGATCAGCGGGCTGAACGCGTCGTAGAGCTGGGCGACGGGCACGTCGGCCGGGCGGAAGTCGCTCCTGTCCCACAACAAGCGGCGCGCACGCCCAGGCGGGTCCGGTGAGCGGGTCCTCGCAGAAGTAGTTGGTCATGACCTGATGCTGCTGCGGGATGCTCTGGGCGAAGGAGTGGATGTACGCCGGCGGCTGGGGGAGGTCCCGTGCCCGGTCGGCGGAGGTGATCACCACGGCGAGCGCGCCGTCGGTCTCGAGGCAGTTGTCGTAGAGGCACAGCGGCTCCGAGATCCACCGCGCGTCGAGGTACTGCTCCCGGGTCAGCTCCTTGGCGTGCATCGTCGCGAGCGGGTTGCGCGTTCGCGTGCTTGCGGAACGCGAGCGCGACGTTCGGCGAGGTGGTCGCGCGTGTAGCCGTACTGGTGCATGGCGCGCCGGGTGAGCATCGCGATCTCGTCGACCGGGCGCAGCACGCCGAACGGCCGGCTCCACTGCTGGTGCCCGGCGAGGCGGTCCGCGACCTGCGCCCACGGCCGGCTGCTCGCCGCCGCCCGCTTGCGCGCCCGCCACGCGACGGCGGTCGTGCACTGGCCGGTCGCCACCGCCATGGCCGCCTGCCCGACGACGCCGCAGCCGGCGCCGCCGCCGAAGCCGACCTGGGAGAAGAACGTGATGTCGCCGAGCCCGACGTTGCGGGCGACGTCGACCTCGCGGCCGTCCTCCATGGAGAACGAGCGCGAGCCCGTCGACGTCCGCGGGCGTGAGACCGGCGTCGTCGATCGCGTGCGCTGACGGCCTGGCAGGCGAGCGAGAGCTCCGTGTCGGGCAGGCCCTTGCCGTACGCGGTCTGCCCGATGCCGACGACCGCGGTCGCATCCTGGAGCCGGACCACTAGAAGCCGCGCCAGACGGGGTCGCGCTTCTCCATCATCGCCGCCGTGCGCTCCTTGCCGTCCTCGGTGCCGAGGTTCAGCTCGATGGAGGTCGCCTCGTGCTCGAGCGTCGCGGTGCGGGGGAGGTCGGTGGCGTCGTGCAGGAGCTTCTTGGCCCATCCGAGGACCTTCGTCGGCTTCGCCGCGAGCCGCATCGGCCCACTCGTCGGTCGTGGCCGCGAGCTCGGCGGCGGGCACGACCCGGTTCGGCGATGCCGAGCGCGAGCATCTCCGGCGCCGTGATCGTCTCGCCGAGGAACACGATCTCGGCTGCCTTGTGCATCCCCACGATGCGGGGCAGCAGGTACAGGAAGCCGCCGTCGGGGATGAGCGCCTGCTTGCCGAAGACGTCGACGATCCGCGCGGTGTCGGACGCGATCACGAGATCGGCCGCGAGCGTGAGCATCGCCCCACCTCCGGCGGCGGTGCCGTTGAGCGCGACGATGACCGGCTTCATGCAGTCCTGGATCGACTCCATCAGCGCCTGGAAGCCGGTCCGCATCATGTGGACCGCGCTGCCGACGACGAAGTCGGGCGCCCCCTCGGGCTTGGGCGCCATCGGCGGGCGGACCCGCAGGTCCGAGCCGGTGCAGAAGTGCCGGTCACCGGCGGCGGTGAGCACGACGCACCGGACCGCGGCGTCGGCGCTCGCCGACGCGGAACTGCTCGATGAGCCCGTCGCGCACGTAGTACGGGATCGAGTTCGACGACTCGGGTCGGTTGATCGTGAGCCGCAGGACGCCGGCGGTCGTGCTCCGACGAGCAGCTCGTCCTCGACGCGGTGCCTCGCTCGTCGTCATCGGTGTGCCTCCTGGTCGTGGGCTCGCGCGCGGCTCGGCCCGGACGATCGAGCGCGTCGAGCGCGACCGCACCGCGGGGCTTGACCACGAGCGGGTTGACGTCCAGCTCGCCGATCTCGTCGGCGAGATCCATCGCGAGTCGCTGCACCTTCATGATCACGTCGACGAGGGCGGCGCGATCGGCGGGCTTCGCGCCGCGGACGCCGTCGAGCATCTTGGCGCCCTCGAGCTCGTCGAGCATCGCCGCGGCCTGGTCCGCGCCGAAGGGCGGCACCCGGAACGTGACGTCGCCGAGCACCTCCACGAAGATCCCGCCGAGGCCCGACCATCACGACCGGGCCGAACAGCGGGTCCTGGGAGACCCCGACGACCGTCTCGACGCCACCGCTGCACCATCTCGCACACGAGCACGCCGTCGATCCGCACGTGCTTGCCGCCCGCGCGACGGGCCCGCGCGAGGAGGTCGGCGTACGCGGCGCGCACCTCCTTGGCCGACGCGACGCCGACCTTCACCAGGCCGAGGTCGCTCTTGTGCAGCAGGTCCGGCGAGGACACCTTCATCACGACGGGGTAGCCGAGCTCCGCGGCGGCCCGCACCGCCTCGGCGGCGGAGTTGCAGAGGCGGTCCTTCGAGGCGCGGATGCCGTACGCGGCGAGGACCTGCTTGGACTGCCACTCCGACAGCGCGGTGCCGGGCTCGGCCTGCTCGAGGATCCTTCGCGCCTTCTTCGCGGCCGGGAGGGGCGTCGTGGGCGCGTCGGCGAAGGGCGACGTGTGCGTGGCGGCGAAGCGCCAGTAGTCGACGTAGGACCGCACGGTCTTCACGCAGTTGCCGAACGTGCGGAACACGGGGAGCCCGCCGTCGAGCAGGCGGAAGTAGTACTTGTCGTCGGTCCCGGCGGGGGCGCCCCAGACGACGAAGATCGGCTTGTCGGTGGTCCTGGCGACCTCCACGAGATCGCGGGTGAACGGCGAGCTGAACATCGCGACCGCGCCGGTGATCGGCACGACGACGATGTCGACGTTCCGGTCGGCGACGATGGCGTCGAGGATCTGACGGCCGCGTGCGTCGGCGACGGGCGGTCCGCCGCAGTCGACCGGGTTGCTCACCCGCAGGTACGCCGGGACGAGCCCGTCGTGCAGGGTCCGCTGGGTGGCCCTGGTCAGCTCGGGGAGCGCGAGCCCGGCGTCGGCGATCATGTCGGCGATGTGCGCGCCGGTGCCGCCCGAGATCGCGTAGACGCACACGCCCTGGCTCGCGTCCCCGCTTCGCCCACGCCGGGATGCCGGAGGGCCGGGTGCGGGCGAGCCCGGCCGACACCTCGAGCAGCTCGTCGAGGCCGTCGACGCGCGTGACGCCGAACTGGCGGAACACCGCCGAGGTGATCGCGTCGGAGCCGGTCAGGTGGCCGGTGTGGCTCTGGGCCATCGACGCGCCGGCGTCGGTGCGGCCGACCTTCACCATGACGATGGGCTTGTGCAGCGACGCCGCGTGCTCGGCCGCGAGCATGAGCGTGCGACCGTCCTTGAAGCCCTCGATGTAGCAGGCGACGACCCCGACCTCGGGCTGGTCGGCGAAGTAGGCGGCGAAGTCGGCGAACTCGAGGTCCACCTCGTTGCCGGTCGGGGCCCAGTGCGTGAGCCGGATGCCGATCTCCTGGCCCTGGAACACGGGTCGGCCCTGGTGGCCGGACTGCGTGACGAGCGCGATCGACGGCCCGTCGAGGTCGGCGCGGAACTCCTCGAACGCGTTGAGGTTGGTGTTCGGGCCGAGGAGGCGGACGTTCGCCGCCCCGGACCAGCCCTTCGAGGCGGCGCTCGAGCGCGGCGCCGTCCTTGCCGGTCTCGCTGAAACCGGCGGCGAAGATCACCGCGAACTTCGCCGGGCTGGTCGAGGACCTCCTCGAAGGTGTCGACCGCCTTGCCGGTGAGGATGATCGCGAGGTCGATCTCACCGGGCACGTCGGCGAGCGACGGGTACACCTTGTGCCCGAAGACCGTCTCGTACTTCGGGTGGACCGGGTAGAAGGCTGCGCCGTTCGCCTTCGCCCAGGCGTCGAACTTGCGGGTCATCGCGGTGTTCGGTTTCGCCGACTGCTCCGACGCGCCGATGAGCGCGATCGACCTCGGGTGCAGGAAGGCGTCGAGGTCGACGTCGCGCAGGGCGAGCGGACGGCCGGAGACGTCCAGGTCGGCGGAGCGTGCGCGCGGGCACGGGTGGGATCCGATCTCTCGGCGAGTCTGACGGGCGGTCAGTATGACGCCGGAGTCAGGTTTCGCGCACGTCCGGTAGGGTGCCGCCGCGGTTTCGATCGCGTGGCCGGACGGAAGGGGATCGCGGTGAAGGTCGTCGTCGATTTCGACAAGTGCAAGAGCAACGCCGTGTGCATGGCGGTCGCGCCCGAGGTGTTCGAGGTGCGGGACGACAACTTCCTCTACATCCTCCAGGAGGAGCCGCCCGAGGAGCTCCGGCCGAAGGTCGAGGAAGCCGTCCGCACCTGCCCGACCGGCGCCATCACGCTCGAAGGCTGATGGCCGCGCTCGGTCCACGCGAGCCGGTCGCGATGATGGACAGGATCGTCGTGGCCGGCGCGTCGCTGGCGGGGCTGCGGGCGGTGGAGGCGCTGCGGCGGGAGGGATTCGCCGGCCGGCTCACGCTCGTCGGTGCCGAGCCGCACGAGCCCTACGACCGCCCGCCGCTCTCGAAGGACTACCTCGCGGGCGACGACCGACCGGGCGTCGCTCGCGCTCCGCAAGCAGGGCTACGACGAGCTCGACGTCGACCTGCGTGCTCGGCGCGCCGGCGCATTCGCTCGACGTCGACGCGCGCACGGTCGGCGTCGGCGACGACTGCTCGCGTTCGACGGCCTGGTGATCGCCACCGGTGCCGCTCCGCGCCGCCTGCCCGGGCAGCCCGAACTGCCCGGGCGTGCTCACCTTGCGCACGATCGAGGACTCCGACGCGATCGCGGTCGTTCGTCGCCGACGGCGCCCGCCTCTGCGTCATCGGGGCCGGGTTCATCGGCGCCGAGGTCGCGGCGACCGCACGCGGTCACGGCCGCGAGGTCACCGTGCTCGAGGCGCTGCCCCAACCGATGGTCCGCGGCGTCGGACCCGTGATCGGCGCGGTGCTCGCCCGCCTGCATCGCGCCCACGGCGTCGACCTCCGCCTCGGCGTCGGCGTCGAAGCCATCCTCGGCGCCGACCGCGTCGAGGCGGGTCGCGCTCTGGCCGACGGCTCCACGGTCGCAGTGCGACGTCGTGCTCGTCGCGGTCGGCGCCGCACCGGCCACGGACTGGCTCGAGGGCTCCGGGCTCACGGTCGACAACGGCGTCGTCTGCGACAGCGCGCTGCGCCGCGCGCCGGCATCGTCGCGGCCGGCGACGTGTGCCGCTGGCCCAACGCGGCGTTCGACGACGAGCTCATGCGGATCGAGCACTGGACCAATGCCGCCGAGCAGGGCACCCACGCGGCCCGCTCGCTCCTCGCCGGCGACACCGCCGAGCCGTTCGTGACCGTCCCCTTCGTCTGGTCGGACCAGTACGACGTCAAGATCCAGAGCGCCGGTCGCTTCGGCGGCGACGACCGCATGGAGATCGTGCACGGCACCACCGACGAGGACCGGTTCGTGGCGATCTTCGCCCGCGGCGACCGCCTCGGCGGTGTGCTCGGGTTCTCCCAGCCCCGCCGCGTCGATCCAGTACCGCCGCATGATCGCCGAGCAGGCACCGTTCGCCGAGGCCCTCGCGTTCGCCGCCGAGAACCGCTGACCCGTGCCGGCGTCCCGCGAGCGGTTTCGTCACCGCGCAGTTCGTGCTGGTCACCACCGCCGGGAGCGCTCTACTTCCTCGCGCTCGGGACGCTGATCGCGATCCTCCCGGTGTTCGCCAAGCACGACCTCGGTGCCGACGATCTCGGCGTGGGGGTCGCGGTCGGCGCGTTCGCGGTAGGAGCCGTGCTGCTGCGCCCGTTCGCCGGCCGGATCGGTGATCGGATCGGTCGCCGGCCGCTCGTGATCGGCGGGGCCGCGATCGTGGCGGTCACGACCCTCGGCTACATCACTGCGACGACCCTTCCGCTGCTCATCGCCATCCGGCTGATCGGTGGGATCGGCGAGGCGGCCTTCTTCGTCGGTGCCGCGACGATGATCACCGACCTGGCTCCGATCGAGCGCCGGGGCGAGGCGATCTCCTACTGGTCGGTCGCGGTGTACTCCGGTCTGGCGTTCGGGCCGAAGATCGGCGAGTCGGTTCACGACGTGGCGAGCTTCGACGTGGTCTGGATCCTCGGCGCGGCGCTGGCCGCCGGCGCGGCCCTGCTCGGTCTGCTGACCCGAGAGACCCGGCCCGACGTCGCCCGGCCCGACGGTGGTCCGCTGCTCCATCGGGCTGCGATCGTGCCGGGCACGATCATGTTCCTCGGGCTGATCCCGCTGGCGGGCTACACCGCGTTCCTGAAGCTCTACGGTCGGACGTTCGGCCTGAACGAGGTCGGGAACTACTTCCTGCTCTACGGCGTGCCTCGTCCTCGCCATCCGCATGTTCGGGGCCCGCCTGCCCGACCGTCTCGGTCCGCTGCGCGGCGGCACCGTCGCGCTCGTCGGTGCGGGCGGGGCGATGGTGATCATCGCGACGTGGCCGAGCACCTGGGGACTGGTCGTGGGTACCACGGCCTTCGCCGGCGGGATGTCGATGATGTACACGAACCTCATGACGCTCGCGCTCGTGGGTGTGGACGAGTCCGAGCGTGCCGCGGTCGTCGGGACGTTCAGCACGTTCTTCGACCTTTCGCAGGGCCTCGGCGCGTTTCTCGTCGGTGGCGTGGTCGACCTCACGTCCTACGAGGGGGGCTTCCTCTTCGGCGCGCTGACGGCCGTCGTCGGGCTCGCGGTGCTCTGGAGCGGCGCCGACCCACGCGTGCGGGAGCAGCACGTGGTCGCCCTCGGGCGCGAGCAGATCCCCGAGCCGGAGCCGGGGACATGACCTCGCTCCTGGTCACCAACGACTTCCCGCCCAAGATCGGCGGGATCCAGTCCTACCTCTGGGAGCTGTGGCGCCGGCTCCCGCCCGGGGAGACGACGGTGCTCACCACCGCGTACCCGGGGGCAGCCGAGTGGGACGCGGAGCAGGCGTTCCGGGTGGTCCGCCGACGCGAGAAGGTGCTCTGGCCCACGCCCCGCGTCGCCCGTGAGGTCGACGCGCTCGCACGCGAGGTGGGCGCCGACGTGATCTTCGTGGATCCCGCCCTCCCGCTCGGGCGCATCGTGCGCCACCTGCACGCGGCGCCCGTCGTCGTCGTCCTGCACGGTGCGGAGATCACGGTCCCGGGCCGGCTCCCGACCCGCCCCCTCCTCCGCTCGGTGCTGCGTGCCGCGGCAGGCGTGGTGGCCGCGGGCGGCTACCCGCTGGCCGAGGCCGTCCACGCCGCGGGCGGTCCGCTGCCGGCGCTCGTGGTGCCCCCCGGGATCGACGTGGAGCGGTTCCGCCCGCCGGCGGACGCGGCCGAGCGGCTCGCGGCGCGTGACGCGCTCGGCGTCCCCCGCGATGCCCGCGTCGTGCTCGGCGCGAGCCGGCTCGTGCCGCGCAAGGGCTTCGACGTGCTCATCGACGTGCTCGCGGACCTGCCCGCCGACGTGATGCTCGTCCTCGTCGGCAGTGGCCGGGACCGCAAGCGGCTCGAGCGGCGGCGTCGCTACCCGCGGGGTGGGGGAGCGGGTCCACTTCCTCGGGCGCGTCTCCGACGAGGAGCTCCCGCTCGCGCATCGCGCCGCCGACGTGTTCGCGATGCTGTGTCGCGACCGCTGGGGCGGGCTCGAGGCCGAGGGCTTCGGCATCGTGTTCCTCGAGGCCGGCGCCTCCGGACTCGCCTGCGTCGCCGGCCGCAGCGGCGGATCGCACGAGGCCGTCCTCGACGGTCAGACCGGGTACGTCGTCGAGCCGAGGGACCACACCGCGGTCCTGGGCGCGCTCCGCCGGCTGCTCGACGATCCCGCGCTCCGAGCCCGCCTCGGTGCCGCCGCCCGCGCCCACGCCGAGGCCGACTGGTCCTACGACCGGCGCGTCGAGCCCCTCGCCGCGCTCGCCGCGGGCGACCTGTCGGTGCTGCAGGTGTAACGGGTCAGGCGACCGCGATCCAGCGGTCGGCGTGGAGCTCGGTGCCGTCGGGCCGGTGGGCGCGGAGGTGCTGGTCGGCGAAGGTGTAGCGCCATCCCGTTCGTTCCGGACTGTGGGCGTGGAGGAACGTGTGATGCCGTCGACACAACAGGACCCCGTTCTCCGCGGACGTCTCGCCGCCGTGTTCCCAGTGCTGGAAGTGATGGACGTCGGTCCACGGGGCGGGGATCTCGCATCCGGGCCACCGGCACCGCCGGTCCCGCACGACGATCGCCTTGCGGATCGCGACGGGCCAGGTGGGTGACGCCCGGCCCACGCTCAGGGGGACATCGTCGGCGTCGACGACGACCCGGGAGATGGAGGCGTCGCAGAGGACCCGTTCCCGGGTCGCGGGGTCCAGCACGCCGGCGAACTGGCCCTCGGACGGTGCACCGCGGCGGATCACGTAGGCGACGGCGGGCTTGCGGCCGATCGCGTCGGTGCCGTGCTCCAGCGCGATCTCACAGATCCGGACCAGCGCCTCGGCGCGGCGTTGGGACGGCAGCGCACCGTCGGTCTCGGAGGGCGGGCGGGTGAACACGCTGATCGTGTGCGCGACGGTCTCGGCGGCGTCGCCGTGGAGCTCGCCGGTGACGACCGTGCGGTCGCCGACGAGCGCGAGGCTGATCCCGTCGGGTTGCTCCGGCGCTGATCCGTCGGCCCGGGCACACGCCGCGAAGTGGCGGGTCAGGATGCCGAGGCCGCGATGATCTCCCCGGCGGGCGACCTCAGCAGCTCCGCTTCGACCGCTGCCAGTTGCTCGTCGTGGCCGCCGACGCGGGCCTGGGCGATCAGGGTCACCGCCCGTGAGCTGATCTCACCGTCGCGCCAGGCGCGACCGGTGTCGGGCAACAGCTCCGCGACCTCTCCTGCGGCCTGGACGCTGCGGATCTGGCCGAGGGTCTGGCCGGTCTGCCACCGGATCCACGCCCCCGTCGAGTGATGCCCGTCCTCCCGCCCGACACCACGCCGGTTCGCGGTCATCACCAGCTCCGCGAACTTCGCGTCGAGCCGGTCCATCTCCCGCCGCAACCCCACCAGCTCGGCCGCGACCGCGGTGTCGGGCTCGGCCGGAACGTCGATCCGGGCGATCCGATCGACCGCGGCGCGCAACGCCCGGACGGGACCACCCCCGCCGATCTCGTCGCTCTCGCCCGCGATCTGCCCCGAATGCATGTTCGTATCCTATACGAACACATGTTCGACAGTCAAGCAGGAACCCCAGCAAACCGGGACGAAATCGGGGTGTCAGTCCCTCACGTCCTCCGCCGGGGTCTCGTAGCGGCTCACGGTCGGGACGAAGGTCGCGGCGTCGCCGGTCCAGCCCAGCGCGCCGATCTGCGCGGCGCTGCGGCGGCCGGAGAGGGCGCGGAGCAGCTCGAACGCCGGCCCGGACACCGACGCGACGACCTCACCGGCCCCGACCACGCGCACCTCGCCGTCGGCCTCGACCCGAACCGCCCCGAGCGACGACGCGACCAGCTCGTGGTCCCACGAGTCGAGATAGAAGTCGAGCGCCACGCGCACGGTCGGCTCGTCCCGGTCCGGTGGGAGCCCGAGCGCGGCGCGCACGTCCTGGAGGTGGGCGTGCAGGTCCGCGACGAAGTGCGAGCCGATCTCGTACCCGAAGAGCCGGAGCCCGTCCTCGAAGGTCGGCGCCTCGCGGTCCCATTCGGCGACGATCTCGCCAATCGACCGGGAACGCCGGGACGCGACCTGCGTGGCCGTCCAGGTGTCCGGATCGACCGACGAGAGGTCGCCGGTGTTGAGGTCCGCGGCGATGCCGACCACGTGGGCGAGCACGTCGCGGACGGACCAGTCCGGCGTCGCCGGGACCATCGCGGCGAGCTCGTCCTCGCCGAGTCCCTCCACGAGCGTCACGAACCGACCCCGCGCCGCCTCGTAGCGCGCGCCGCAATCGACGGTCGCGGCCCGTTCGTCCCCCGGCTCCATCGCTGCTTCTCCCCGTGCGGTCGGGCGTTAGCCTCGCACGGTGGAACCGAGCACGGGCCGCCAGATCATCCGGGCGTCGTGGATCAGCAACCTCCTGTTCCTCGCCGGCTCCCTGCCTGCGATCCTCGACGTCGCCAACGGCAGCGGCATCGCCGCGGTCGTGTGCCTCGCCCTCTTCGCGGTGTCGCTCGCGATCTGGGTGTGGGCGTTCGCGATCGCGCTCTCGCGTAACAGCCAGGGCGACGACATCGCCGTCGGGAGCCTGTTCCTCGTCGAGGGGAACGTGGACCGCACGGCCCGCAGGGCCCTCTACTGGTCCTTCACGGTGAGCCTCGTCATCACCGGCTTCGCTGCGGGTTCCAACCCCTTCGCGGTGTTGGTCCCCATGCTGAGCCTGGGATTCGTGGGACTCTGGGGGGCGCGCCACGGGGCGTTCCCCGCGCGCGAGGACGTCGAGGTGCCGGCCCGGCCGTTGCGGCCGGTACGGTCCACCCGACAACGTGGACGGCAGGAAGGGAGGACCGATGGCCGAGCACGCCAATGAGCGGATCCGCATCGACGCGACGCGCGACGAGTGTCTGGCCGTGGTGCTCGACTTCGAGGAATACCCGTCCTGGGCGCGCGACGTCAAGCAGGTCACGATCCTCGAGACCGACGGCGACGGCCGCGGCCACCTCGTCGAGTTCCGCGCCGCGGCGATGGGCCAGAGCTTCACGTACGTCCTCCACTACGACTACACGAGCCTGCCCGAGTCCTTCTCCTGGGTGCTCGACTCCGGCGAGAAGCTGCGCCAGCTCGACGGCAGCTACCGCTTCGAGCCCGACGGCGACGGCACCCGGGTGCACTACGAGCTCGCGGTCGACCTGTCGATCCCGCTCCCGGGCATCATCAAGCGTCGGGCCGCCGGGATGATCATGGGCACGGCCCTGAAGGAGCTGAAGCGGGCCGTCGAGAGCCGGAAGACCTGACCGTGCGCGATCCCGGGCAGCCTCGTCGCAATCCGTTCTTCGACCGTGAGTCCGACGTCGATCCCGACGATCCGGGCATGGGGTGGCGCGACTCCGTCGACGGCGCCGCCGCGAGCGGGTTCGCCACGCTGATGGCGCTCGCCGAGGGCCTCGCCGAGGCCCAGCCCGACGCCGCCGAGCACCTCGTCGCCGCGGCCCACGAGGTGGTGCTGACCGTGAAGGTGCTCGTCGACGCGACCGAGGCGGTGCTCGCCGACCAGCGCGCGACGATGGCCGCTCGCCGCGTGGAGCGACGAGCGCGCCGAGGCGCCGGGGCCGGAGGCCGAGGTCACGGACCTCTCCGTGGTGCGGCCGGTCGAGGACCCGTGACCGCACGCCTCGGTGTCGGACTCGACATCGGCGGCACCAAGGTGCTCGGGGCAGTGGTGGACTCCGAGGGCCGCGTGCTGGCCGAGCACCGGGTCCCGTCGCCGACCGGCTCCTGGGCGGGGATGCTCGAGGCGATCGGTGCCGTCGCGTCCGAGCTGCGCACGCAGCACCCCGGCGTCGCCAGCGTGGGCATCGGTGCCGCGGGCATGGTGGATCTCGACGGCGTCATCCACTACGCACCCAACGTCGCGGGGTTCCGCGCCACGCCGGTGCGCGCCGACGTCGAGGGAGTCGTCGGGCTGCCGACCGTGGTCGACAACGACGCGAACGTCGCCGCCTACGCGGAGGTCCGGTTCGGCGCGGCACGCGGGATGACCGACGCGCTCGTCATCACCCTCGGGACCGGGATCGGCGGCGGCGTGATCGTCGGCGGGCGTGGTGCTGCGCGGCGCGCACGGGTTCGCGGCCGAGGTCGGCCACTTCCAGATCGATCCCGACGGCCCGCCCTGCGCGTGCGGGGAGCGCGGCCACTGGGAGGCGATGGCGTCCGGCAACGCCCTCGGCGCGATGGCGCGGGCCCGGGCGACCGCCGGCGGGCTCGCGAGCGTGCTGCACGCGGTCGACGGCGAGGTGGCCGACATCCGCGGGCAGCACGTCTCCGCCGCCGCGACCGCGGGTGACGCGGCGGCGCTCGAGCTGGTCGACGAGTACGCGTTCAACGTCGCCATCGGGCTCGTGGGCCTCGCCAACATCTTCGACCCGGACGTCATCGCGATCGCCGGCGGGCTCGTGAACGACGGCGACCTGTACCTCGCGCCGATCCGGGCGCACTTCCTCGGTCACATCGAGGGCGCGGACCACCGGCCCGCGCCGGACATCGTCCCGGCGGCGCTGGGGGAGCGCGCCGGGGTGATCGGCGCCGCGATCCTCGGGATCGACACCGTGGGCGCGCCGTGAAGGTCGGCCTCACGTTGCCGTCGTTCACCGAGGACCCGGAGGTCCCGATCCGTGTCGCCCGGGTCGCCGAGGAGGCCGGGGTCGACGGGGTGTTCGTCTACGACCACCTCTTCCGCATCGGTCGCAACGGCGCGCTCCGGCCGGCGCTCGAGTGCATGTCGCTGCTCGGTGCGCTGGCGGTCGAGACGAGCCGGATCACGCTGGGCACGCTCGTCGTGCGGGCGACGCTCCGGCCGCCGGCCACGCTCGCCGTCGCGCTCGACACCGTGGTGCGCATCGCCGGCCGGCGACTCGTCGTGGGCATCGGTTCGGGCGACGAGGAGAGCCGGCCGGAGATGGAGACGTTCGGGCTCGACGCCGGGAGCGAGACCGACCGCGTGAAGCGGCTCCGGGCGTCGCTCCGCGAGATGCGCGGGCGTCCGTATCCCAGCTGGGTCGGCGGGCGGGCGCGCCACGTCGGGCTCATCGCGGCGGAGAGCTCGCAGGGCTGGAACCGCTGGGGGGTCGGGGCCGACGTGTTCGCCGCCGAGGCGAACGAGGTCCGCGTCCTGGCCGAGCGGCTCAGCCCGGACCCGTCGTCCTTCACGATGAGCTGGGGCGGGCTCGTGGTGCTCGACCGCGACGACGACGCGGCGCGTGCCAAGGCGGCGCGGCTCGGAGCCGGGCCGGGCACGATCGTGGGTGGCCACCGCAGCGTCGCGGGGGCTCTCGCCCGCTACCGCGACGCCGGTGCGGACTGGGTGATCCTCGGGCCGGTCGACTCGACCGAGGTCGCGAACCACGTCGATCATCGGCGCGGAGCTACGGCCCCGCCTGCGCTGACGGGCCGAGCAGCAGGCAGCGCCGCGGCCTCGAGATCGGCGATCATCTGCTCGGTGTCGAGCGTCCCGCCCACCCAGGCGGAGAGGACGGCGAGCCAGACGTAGCCGAGGACGCGCACGATGCCGTCCGGGTCGGGGACGTTCCCCCCGTCGATCGCCCCGGTGATGATCGCGCGGAGGATGTCCTCGACCCGGTGCTTGATCGCCGCGGTGTCGGGCTCGGGCGAGGTGAGCGCGGTGACCATCGCCGCAGTCAGCTCGGGCCGGCGGGCCAGTGCCCGGCTGGCCCGGCCGAGGACGTCGGCGGTGCGGTCGGCGGCGTCGGTCCCCACCGGCGGACGCTGCGCGATCCGCTCGCGGAGGGCCTCGGCCTGGTCGGCCAGGGTCGCGAGGAGCAGGTGGTCCTTGGAGGGGTAGTGCCGGTAGAGCGTGCCGAGGGCGACCTCCGCCCGAGCCGCGACGTCACGCATCTGCACCGCGTCGTACCCGCCCACCACCGCGAGCTCGGTCGCCGCCTCCATCATCCGCTCGCGCCGGGCGGCGGTCTCGAGATCACGCGTGTCGGATCCCCCGGCCCTGGACATGGCGGGGGACCCTAGTGGGGTAGAACGCGTTCTGGCTCGGCCGATCACACGGTCACGGGTTGGGGATCTCCTTCCAGACCGCGATCGCCCAGGCGGAGGCGATCGGGTCCAGGAACTTCGGCGGTGACAGGTACTTCAGCCGGCGGTCGTAGCGGTAGTTCTTGCTGTAGCCGGAGACGATCCCCGACGAGGAGAAGGTCCCGACCGGACCGCGGTAGCGCTGCGCGATCGCCCCGTCCACGGTGAGCGAGCCGAGCGGCGATCCGATGGCGTAGTTCTGCACGCGGAAGCTGTGGTTGACCGACAGGAGCGCGGACTGGACGGTGATGTCGTCGAGGGGCGAGTTGTGCGCGGTCGCGCCGGGGAAGTCGGCGTCGAGGTTGCACGAGGAGCTCGTCCCCGAGCTGCACCTCACCGGGTGCCAGATCTCGACGTAGTTGTTCGCGACGAGCCCCAGCAGATCGGAGCCGCCCGTACCGCTCTTGTACCGGAGGTCGCCCACGACGTCGATGTTGTTGTCGGCCGCGACCGAGAGCTGCCCGTTCAGGGTGCCCTCGACGAACGCGTCGCCGTTGCGACAGCCGTAGGTCGTCACGTCCTTGTTGATCGGCAGGCCGAGCGGGTGCTTCACGCCGCTCACGTTGTACGGGCAGCCGCTGGTGAAGTTGGGGTCCGACGACGAGCTCGGGACGCTCTGGACGTAGATGACGCCGTTGCGGGGAAGGGCGCCGCTGCCGTTGGTCGGACAGCCGTTGTGCGTGTCACGCGAGAAGGGGCTCCTCACCGTCATGTTCCCGCTCGAGAGCAGCTTGATGTACGTCGGACCCGTGTAGAGGCACCCACCGAGCGCCGGCGCTCGTCTCGGCCTTCATGGCCGAGTTGCTCGGCGGCAGCGTGAGCGGGTCCACGTAGCGGGGGTCGCCGGCGTTGGAGAACGTGGGACGGCTCGTCGGGCAGTCGTCCCGCCAGCGCGTGCCGCTCGAGGGGTTCCAGCTCGTGGTCGTCTTGCCCGCGAACGTCGGTGAGCCGCAGACCTTGAAGGCGTCGTTGGTGTGGAGCGGGCCGTTGATCGTGTCGGCCGAGATGAACACGATCTCGTCGCAGCGCGATGTCGCGTCCCTCGTAGTAGTGCTTGGCGCACGCGGCCTGCGCCTCGGTCGGCGTGAACGGCGAGCCGCTGTACGCCGCGGGATCCGCGCGTCTCGTAGTCGGTGAAGTAGAGGTAGTCGAGGAAGTTCCGGCGCCGGAGCACGGACTGGATCGTGCGCTCGGTCGTCCCGACCTTCCCGGTCGCGGTCACGGTGACGGTGCCCTCGGTGGTGAGCGCGCTGGTGTCGACCGTGTAGTGGAAGGAACCGTTGGTCGAGCCCCCGGGAACCGCCTTGAACCCGCCGAAGGCCGGGTTGGCGTCGGGCGGCGGGTTGGTCGCGCTGTAGAGCGTGTAGTTGGAGTTCTCGTTGAGGTGGAAGAGGTAGTCGTCCACGCCCGCCTCCGCGGAGTTGAGCGCGGCGTTCCAGTTCTGGTCGCGCTTGGAGACGTCGCGGGACTCGCTCGCGAAGGTGACGACGGTGACGACGAGCGCGATGAGGATCGTCAGCGCGATGAAGACGGTGATGAGGGCGAACCCGTCCTCGTTCCGGCGGGGCACGGTCATCCGCCCGTCTCCTGGTAGTCGACGTTGGGCAGCCGAACCTGGTCCACGAGCGTGACGTTCCCGACCGGGAGGTGGGTGGTGCTGCGTACGACGAGCGTGATCTTCACGGAGTTGACGGCGAGCCGATCCGCCGCCGACACCGGCACCGGGAGCTCGGTCCCCGCGTCGTCGAAGTACTGGAAGACCGGCTGCGCGGAGGTGTTCGCGAGGTAGCGGCCGACGTAGCGCAACGACGCCGGGCCCGTATACGTGTAGTCCGGGGCGACCGAGCTCGCGTCGGGAGTCTTCACCGAGACGATGATCTCGTTCGACGAGTCGACGTAGATGCGGATCTTGCGGGGTCCGCCGTTCGCGTTGTCGAGGTTCGCGTAGAAGGTCACGTCGCGGCCGTCGGCCGCGGTGAAGGGCGCCTCACCCGCCTGCAGCCGGGTCGCGGTCCGCAGGTCCTTGGTGAGGACCGCCATCAGCGTGCGCGCCTCGTCGAGGTTGCCGATCCGCAGCCGCGTCCCGGTCACGGTGCGCTCGGCGGAGTCGATGCTCGAGTAGACGAACGTCATCACGATCGCGAGGAGCAGCAGCGTCGCCGCGATCTCCACGAGCGTGCTCTGCCCCGACTCGCCCCGGCGGCGGGCCCACCTCATCGGATCTGCACCGACGCGTCGAAGACCTGGTCCAGGTTGGGGTCGAGCGCCACCCGCGACCACGACGTGACCGCCGTGGCGCCGACGGCCTGGAAGGTCCACGTTCCCCAGGGCAACGCGACGAGCTGCGCACCGTCGCCGGGGAACACCGCCAGCGTCAGGGTCTCGCCCGAGCCGCACCCGTTGTCGGCGGCGTGGACGGCCTGGATCGTGACCGGGCTGCCGGCCGAGGCGCGCGTGAACCGCAGGTTCACGGTCGCCATCGTGACCGAGGCCGTCGTGGTAGCCCCGGGATCGACGCTGATGGCGGGGTCGCGGCTCGCGCCCGGCCAGAACGGCGTGCCCGAGGCGTCGGCGCCCTCCGGGTCCGCGTCGCGCGCACATGCCGGTCCACGCCTGGAGGCCGCTCGCGAAGGGGAACAGGCTCGTGAGGCTGCGGACGGTGCCCGCGCCCGCTCACGACCTTGGTACCGGCCGGGAGCAGCGCCGTGTTCGCGACCGTCACCGGGACCCCGTTGGCCGGCGTTCCCCGCGTGCACGCCCGCGAGCGTCGCGGCGATCGTCGCGGCCCGGTCGTAGTCGAACGCGACCGACGAGATGTTCTCGGCCGTCACGCCCACGGTCTGGGACGGGTCCGCGTCGCTCTGGCGGTCCACCCAGCCGGGCGTCCCGAGCGTCACGCGGTAGCTGCCCGGGCGGGAGGAAGCCGAAGAAGGCGCAGCCCGAGTCGTCGAGGGTGTTCTGGGTGAGGTCGACACCGGGGCCCGTCACCCGCACCGGGACACTGCCGAGCGGTGCCGCGGTCCGGTCGCGCACCGCGCACCGCGATGTGGCCGTTCGTCGGGTCGTAGGAGCCCACCGGTGGCGTGATCTCGGTGTCGGTGGTCACCGGCCGGACGTTGTGCATGTCGGGCCAGGTGACCGTGACCGTCGCGCGCACGACGCTGCGGCGAGCCCGACGCCGAGTCGCACGCGTTGCTCGTCGCGGTGTTCGCGACCCACTGGGTGTCGGTCTTGATCGTGTACCGAACCGAGTTGACGCTCGTCGTGTGCGAGGTCTGGCCGATCGTCATCGAGCCGAACGGCTGCTGGCGGAGTGCGTCCATCTCCTGGCTCGCGAGGTGGGCGGCGACGGACCGGTCCTTGTTGCTGCGCGCGACCTGCAACCCGGTCGCGATGAGGGTGACGAGCGAGCCGACCACGAGGCTGAAGAGCGTCAAGGAGACGAGCAGCTCCACGATGCTCACGCCGGCCTCGCCCGAGGCACGGCGGGAGCACCAGGGGACACGGCGGGCCGTCACGGAGAGGCCTTCGTCCCGTCCGCGCCGTCACTTGAGAGTCGGAGCGCTCCCGAAATCTGGTGATTTCCGCCCTCAGCCGGGCGGGCCGAGCCTGGGGGGCGGCCGCGTCCTCGAGGCGCCGGATCGTCGTCGCGAGCGCCCGGGCCGCGACGTCGCCGACGCGCTCGGGGTCCATCGTCCGGTTGCCCATGACCTCGAGGTCCTCGCGGCTCGGCTGGAACGCGAGCGACCTCGGTGCCGGACCGGCGCAGCCGGCGGACCTCCAGCCCGAGGCGGGCCCGGAAGTGGCCGCGCGGCGCGTCGAGTCGCACGGCGGATCTGCGCGTTGGCGGAGATGCTCATCGGCGACGACACGAGGACGAGGTCGAGCTGCTCGGTGCGCAGGACGTCCGCGTTGGAGGGGGAGTGCACCCCGCCGTCCACGTAGCGGCGACCATGGATCGTGACCGGCGCGAAGAACCCCGGGATCGCCGAGCTCGCGCCGACCGCGGTGGCGACGTCGGTCTCGGGTGCGCCCGACCGGCCGAACACGACGCGGTGCGCGTCGTCCATCCGGACGGCGCAGATCCACAGCGGGCGCGCCGGGCCACGCGGTGCCGGTGACCGGTCGCAGCGCAGCCGTCCAGGTCTCGGTGTCGATGCGGCCGGTCGGGATCGAGACCCCGAGGAGTGCCTCGGGGCGCACCCGCCACGGGGTGCGGACGAGACGGCCGAGGAGCTTCGGGTGGGGCGGTCGCCACTCCCGCGGTCGGGTGGGCTCGGTCCAGTCGCCGGTGGGTCCGAGGCGCGCGACGATCGCCGCGCCCTCGGACGAGAGCTCGTCGCCGCGGTGGCGGGCGACGAGATCGGTGGCACTCATCCCGAACCGCAGCGAGGCGCCGACGCCCGACCCGGCGGAGGTCCCGACGACGATGTCGGCATGACGCGGATCCCAGCCCGTCGCCGGCCTCGATGCCGGCGAGCACGCCGGCATGGAACGCCTGCCCGGTGAGCCCGCCGGCACCGAGCACGAGTCCGATGCGAGGCACCGGCTCATTGTCGCGGATCAGCCGGCCGCCTCGCCGAAGTACTCGCTCGCCAGGCGGGGGTCGATGGTCGACGAAGAGCCCCTCGGCCTCCGCGGTCCGCACGCCGTCCACGTAGCAGCTCGGCGCGCGCGACGATCCGGCGTCCCTCGGCCCGCTCGGTCCGGCCCCGGAGCTCGACCGGGCGGTGGAGCGGTGTCGGCTTCAGGTAGCGGACGGTGAGCCGGCCGGTCATGCCCGGATGGCCGCGAGGCGATGTTGGCCATCCCGAGCACCTCGTCGAAGCTGAGCGCGATCCATCCGCCGTGCACGTAGCCGGGCGGCCCCTCGTACGCGGCGTGGTACACGCCCCGAACGGTGATGCCCTCGGCGTCGCCCGTCCACTCCATCGGGCGCGGCCAGCGGGTTCATCGTGCCGACGAGCGGGGAGCGGGGCAGGTAGTCGTCGTGGCCCCGTGCCGCGGCCGGACGCGCATGCCGCGATCGCCGTCGTGGGGCTCCCGCCCGAGGTGGCGCGCGACCGCCTCGGTCATGTCGGCCGCCGTCCCGAGCTGCTCCTCGGTCGCGTCCTCCATCGTGACCGTGGCGTCGACGAGATGGCGGACGGCCTCGGCGAGCGCGCGCGCGCTCCGACACGGTCAGGCGCCCTTGAACTGCGGCGGGCGCTTCTCGGCGAAGGCCCGCGGCCCCTCCTGCGCGTCCTCGGACGCGAAGACCTCCCAGCCGATGGTGTCCTGGATCGGCATCGCCTCGGCCTCGGTGAGGTACTCGGTCTCGCGCCAGGCGCGCAGGATCGCCTGGGTCGACAGCGGACCGCAGGCGGCGACCTGCTCCGCGACGGCGCGGGCGGCATCGAGCGCGGTGCCGTCGGGGACGACCCGGCCGATCAGGCCGACCCGGAGCGCCTCCGGTGCGGGCACGGGCTTGGACGACAGGAGGATGTCCATCGCGATCGTGTACGGGATCTGGCGGGGGAGCCGGACCGCCGAGCCGCCGAGCGGGAACAGCCCGCGCTTGCCCTCCCACACGCCGAAGACGGCGCTCTCGCCCGCGATGCGGATGTCGGTGCCCTGGAGCATCTCGGTGCCGCCGGCGACCGCGTAGCCCTCGACCGCCGCGATCAGCGGCTTGGACAGTCGGTAGTCGCGCAGCAGCGCCTTCCAGTGCAGGTTCGGGGTCTCGGCCATCCGGGTCGCGGACGTGCTCGCTGTCCGACGGCCGGCTCATCGCCTTGAGGTCGGCGCCGGAGGAGAAGTGGCCGCCGGCGCCCGTGAGGATCGCGCAGCGGACCTCGGGCGTCTCGTCCACGTAGGTGAACCCGTCGGCGAGCCCGACCAGCATGTCGGGGCTCAGCGCGTTGCGGGCCTCGGGCCGGTTCATCGTCAGGATCACGACGTGACCGTCACGCTCGACGGTGCAGTGCTGGGTGGTCATCGGCAGGAGGTCGGTCACGCTCGCTCCTCGGGGTGCATCGGCTACGCTCGGAAACTAGAACGTGTTCTATCAGGCGCGGTTTCTGTCAGCCCGGAGGTAGGTCATGGAGACCACGGCGGTCCAGCTCGACGTACCGGAGACGTACCTCTCCGGGCCCCCGCACGACTTCTTCGATCACCTCCGGCGCGACGAGCCGGTCTACTGGCACGCATCGCGATCGTTACCCGCCGGGGTTCTGGGTCTGCACACGCTACGCGGACGTCATCGGCGATCGAGCGCGACGTGAAGACCTTCTCGTCGGCCCGCGGTGGGGCGCTGCTCGAGGACCAGGGCGAGGGCACCGAGCTCGATGATGCTCAACCAGGACCCGCCCCAGCACACGCGGCTGCGCAACCTGGTCGCCCGCGGCTTCACGCCGAAGGTGATCAAGCAGATGGAGCCGCACATCCGCGAGGCGGCGAAGGTCATCGTCGACCGCCAGATGGGCACCGACGGACGTCGTCGACTTCGTGCCGAACTTCGCGGCCGAGCTCCCGCTCGTCGTGATCGCCGAGCTGCTCGGGGTCCCGTACGAGGACCGCCACAAGATCTTCGAGTGGTCGAACCGTCTCGTCGGCAACTCCGACCCGGAGTACAACTCGGGCGCACCGGACGAGGCGATGGAGGCCTCGATGGAGCTCTACATGTACGCGCAGTCGCTCGCCGACGCGCGCCGTGAGCGCCCGATGGACGACATCGTCACCACGCTCATCAGCGCGGAGCTCGATGGCGAGCAGCTCTCCGACATCGAGTTCAACGTGTTCGTGCTGCTGCTCGCGGTCGCCGGCAACGAGACCACCCGGAACCTGATCAGCGGGGGGATGCTCGCCCTGCTGCAGCACCCGGAGCAGCGTGAGCGGGTGCTCGCCGACGTGCCCGGACACCCTCGACCCGCTCGTCGACGAGATGCTCCGCTACGTGAGCCCCGTCATGTACTTCCGGCGGACCGTGATGACCGACACCGAGCTCCGCGGGGTGCCGCTCGCCGAGAACGACAAGATCACGGTCTGGTACGGCGCCGCGAACCGCGACGAGGACGTCTTCGCCGGACCCCACCACTTCGACGTGACCCGCTCACCCGAACGAGCACATCGCGTTCGGCGGTCGTGGGCCGCACTACTGCCTGGGAACGGCGCTCGCGAAGATGGAGATCAAGGTCATGTTCTCCGAGATGCTCACCCGGCTGCCCGACATGGCGCTCGCCGGCGAGCCCCAGCGCCTGGCGTCGAACCTGATCAACGGCATCAAGCACCTCCCCGTCACCCTGCACTGAGGCTGCCGGCCCGACGCAGGGCGTCGGGAGCCGTCGACCGTCGATCCCTCGACCGGCGGTGCCAGCTGTCGGACCGCGTCGGCGTGGTGGTAGTCGTGGTGGTGGTCTCGTCGTGGTGGTGGTGGTCGTGGTGCGCGGTCGGGTCGTGGTGGTCGTGCGCGGGCGCGTCGTCGGGCTCGTCGGGGGTGGTGAGCGTCGCCGCGGAGTCGTGGGCCCGGGCGCGGGTCGTGGTCGTGGTCGCCGGCCCGCGGAGTGCGCGACTCCGGGCCGCCTGGTCACCCGCATACGTGCCAGCAGCCAGATCGCCTCCTTCGAGAGCGTGGTGTCGTGGTCGCCGGCGCCGAGGTAGTGGTGGTGGCGACGCTGGCGCGGGTCGACTCGGGCGCGTGACCTGGACGCCCTTCGACCTCGGTCGCCGCCGCCCGTCGTGGTCGCGGGCCTTGACGACCGCCACGCTCGCGAGGATCGCCAGCACCACGACGAGCAGACCGTTCAGGACGCGCTCCTCGGGGCTCTGGAAGCGGACGAGCTGGCGGATACGGGTGTTGTGTATGCGGCTCATGTTGCTGGTGAGTCTTTCAGGCGGGAAGCTCCGCCGCCACCATCCCGGCTCGCTCGGAGCTCGGTTGCCCGTGCGCGAGAACGTGTTCTACTGCGCCGCCCACCACGCGAGCGAAGGGGGTGCGGCGGATGCCCGGAGGGTTCTGGTACTACGCGCAGGAGGATCCGGCGCGCGCTGGCGGTGGTCGACACCGACGGCACCGAGTGGAGCGCCGGGGACCTGCTGTCGCAGTGCAATCGGGTCGCCCACGGCCTGCGCGCCCTCGGTCTCCGCCCCGGCGACACCGTCGCCGCGATCCTGCCGAACGGCGTCCTTCCGGCCACGGTCTACCTGGCCGCGCTGCAGATCGGCCTCTACTACGTGCCGATCAACTACCGGCTCTCACCTCCCGAGATCGCCTACATCCTCACCGACTCCGAGGCCAAGGCGTTCATCACCCACGAGCGCTTCGCCGATGTCGTGGTCCCGGCCGCGGCGACGAGGCCGGACTCCCCGCCGAGGCCCGCTTCGCGGTCGGCACGGTCTCGGGCTTCCGATCCTTCGAGGATCTCGTCGCCGGTCAACCGGACACGTTTCCCGACGATCGGCTGGCGGGCGCGGCGATGCACTACACGAGCGGCACCACCGGCCGACCCAAGGGCGTGAAGCGCCCGCTCACCGGCCTGGACCCGGACACGTCGGCGGAGCTGTTCTCGATGTTCCTGCTGCTGTTCGGGATCGGCCCGCGTGACGGGCACGTGCACCTGTCGACGTCGCCGAACTACCACACGGCGGTCACGACGTTCGCCGGCAACGCGCTGCAGGCCGGTCACACCGTCGTGTACATGGACAAGTGGGACCCGGAGAAGACGCTCGACCTGATCGAGCGGTACCGGTGCACGCACACACACATGGTGCCGACCCAGTTCCACCGCATGCTCCAGCTGCCCGACGAGGTGCGCGGCGAAGTACGACGTGTCGTCGATGAGGTTCGCGATCCACGCGGCGGCGCCGTGTCCGATCGACGTGAAGCGCAAGATGATCGACTGGTGGGGCGAATCCATCATCGAGTACTACGGCGCGACCGAGGGCGGCGGGACGCTCGCCACCGCGGAGCAGTGGCTCCAGTTCCCCGGCACGGTCGGCACCGTCTGGCCCAACTCCACGCTCAAGATCGTCGACGACGACGGCAAGGAGTGCCCGACGGGGACACCGGGGACGGTGTGGATGAAGATGTCCACCGGCGACTTCGAGTACAAGGGCGACAAGGGCAAGACCGACGACTCGCACGATGCCGAGGGCTTCTTCACCGTCGGTGACGTCGGCTACCTCAACGAGGAGGGCTATCTCTTCCTCTGTGACCGCAAGTCCGACATGATCATCGCGGGCGGCGTGAACATCTACCCGGCCGAGATCGAGGGCGAGATCCTCGCCCACCCGGACGTCGCCGACGCCGCGGTCTTCGGGATCCCCGACGACGACATGGGCGAGCAGATCAAGGCGGTGGTCGAGGCGCGCGCGGGCGTCGAGCCCGACGACGCGCTGCGCCAGTCGATCATGGAGCACCTCCGGGGTCGGCTCGCCAAGTTCAAGTGGCCGCGCTCGCTCGACTTCATGGACGAGCTGCCGCGCGAGCCCACCGGCAAGCTGTTGAAGCGGAAGCTGCGCGACCCGTACTGGGCCGACCGCGAGACCGCGATCTAGGACGGAGGACGATTGCCCATGGCAACCGCGGAACCACTCATCGAACACCACGTGCTCGAGTACCCGGGCGGCTACACCCGCTCGCTCGGCCCCGCGCTCGTCGCGGTACCTCACCGGTCTGCGGTCGCGACGCATCGTCGGCATCCGCACCGCCGACGGTCGGGTGATGGTCCCGCCGACCGAGTACGACCCCGAGACCGGCGCCGCGCTCGACGAGTACGTGGAGGTCGGTCCCGCCGGCGTCGTGGAGGCGTGGACGTGGGTGGCGGATCCGGTTGTCGGCAAGCACCACCTCGGCCACCCCTTCGCCTTCGCGCTCGTGCGACCCGACGGCGCCGACGTGCCGATGGTGCACGTCGTCGACGTGGCCGGTCCGAACGACATGAGCGTGGGCATGCGCGTGATGCCGCGGTGGGCGCACCGAGCGTGTCGGCTACGTGACCGACCTCGACGCCTGGGTGCCGAAGCCTCGGAGCGAGCCGACCGGCGAGCAACGGGCCGGAGGCGTGAGCGAAGAGGCCGAAGTGACCGCCGGCGCCGAGGAGAGCGAACCCGTGACGGGGATCACGGTGCCGATCCGGCTCGAGTACGAGATCAACGCCGGGCGCGCGCCGAGCAAGTACCTGCGGGGGATGGCCGAGGGCAAGCTCATCGGCCAGAAGGCGGTCGGCTCGGACAAGGTGTACCTGCCGCCGCGCGGATCGGACCCCACCACCGGCGCGCCGACCGAGATCGAGGTCGAGGTCGGCCAGAACGGCACGGTGACGACGTACTGCATCACCAACATCCCCGGACTCTCGGAGAGCGCGCCCGAGGTTCCCTACATCGCCGGGCAGATCCTGCTCGACGGCGCCAACACGCCCTACCTCGGCCTGGTGCAGGGAATCGACGTGGACGACGTCCGCATGGGGCTGCGGGTGCGGGCGGTCTGGGACGAGAACCTGCGACCCGACGCGCGCTGCCTGAAGTGGTTCGAGCCGAACGGCGAACCCGACGCCGCCTACGAGACCTACCGCGACTACGCGTAGACGTGAGCGAGGTCTCGATCCCAAGCAGCCCCGTCGGCCTGGCCGAGCGGGACCCGAGCGGTCCGGCCCGCAGGGCCGAGAGCGGAGATGAAGTGAGACGTAGGAGTGATCTCGTTCGCGCAGGAGACCGCCGAACGGGACCGTGAGCGCAACGAGGTCGAGTTCATCATCCCGGTCGTCCAGGAGGCCGTTACCCGCTCGGGTCTCGCGCGCCACGACATCGGGTTCACCATCTCGGGGTCCTGCGACTACCTGAGCGGGGGACCGTTCACGTTCGTGCAGGGCCTCGACGCCGCGGGCGCGTGGCCGCCGGTCAAGGAGAGCCACGTCGAGATGGACGCGGCCTGGGCGCTGTACGAGGCGTGGGTCGCGATCCAGACCGGCGAGGTCGACAGCGCGCTGATCTACGGCTTCGGGAAGTCGTCGCTCTCGGACGTGCACGAGGTCTTCACGCTGCAGGCCGACCCCTACACGGTGGCGCCGCTGTGGCCCTCGACGGTGAGCCTCGCCGCGTTGCAGGCGAGCATGTTGCTCGCCGGCCGCGACGTCTCCGAGCGCGATCTCGCCGAGGTGGCGGCGCGGAGCCTGCGGGACGCGCCGCGACAACCCGTACGCGATCGCCTCCGAGGACGTCGACGCCGACGCGCTGCTCGCCCGGCCGGTGACCCACGCGCCGCTGCGCGATGCCGACATCGCTCCCGTGACCGACGGATCCTGCGCGGTGGTGATCGCGGCCGAGGAGGTCGCACGCGAGCAGTGCGAGCGGCCGGCCTGGATCCGGGGGATCGACCACCGCATCGACGCGCCGCACATCGGCGTGCGCGACCTGACCACGAGCGAGTCGGCCCGCCGGGCGGGTGAGGAGGCGGGTGCGCTCCAGGGCGGCTTCGACGTCGCCGAACTGCACGCGCAGTTCAGCCACGACGAGCTGATCCTCCGCGACGTGCTCGGGCTCGAACGGGGACACCCGCATCAACCCGTCGGGCGGCGCGCTCGGCGCGAACCCGCTCATGGCCGCGGGGCTGATCCGGATCGGCGAGGTCGCCACCCGGATCTCCGCCGGCGAGATCGGCCGGGGGCTCGCGCACGCGACCCAGGGCCCGTGCCTGCAACAGAACCTCGTGTGCATCCTGGAGGGGGAGTGATGGGTGCCGTCCGCACCGCCGTCATCGGGGTCGGTCAGACCCGTCATGTATCGGCCCGGCACGACGTCTCGATGGCCGGACTCGTCCGCGAGGCCGCGCTCGAGGCGCTCGAGGACGCCGGCATGGACTTCGGCGACATCGACGCCGTCGTGGTCGGCAAGGCGCCCGGACACGTTCGAGGGCGTGATCATGCCCGAGCTCTACCTCGCCGACGCGCTCGGTGCGGTGGGCAAGCCGCTGCTGCGCGTGCACACCGCCGGATCGGTGGGTGGCTCGACCGCGATCGTCGCCGCCAAGCTCGTGATGGCCGGCGTCCACAAGCGGGTGCTCACGGTCTCGTTCGAGAAGCAGTCCGAGAGCAACGCGACCTGGGGACTGTCGGTGCAGATGCCGTTCAGCGCGCCGCTCGTCGCCGGTGCCGGTGGCTACTTCGCGCCGCTGATCCGCGCGTACATCGCCCGCTCGGGCGCCCCGCGCCACATCGGCCACCTCGTCGCGGTCAAGGACCGGCTCGCCGCGCTGCGGAACCCGAAGGCGCACCTCCACCTGCCCGACATCGACCTCGCAGACCGTGGAGGAGTCGTTCCTGCTCTGGGACCCGCTGCGGTACCTCGACACGTGCCCGAGCTCGGACGGCGCCATGGCGCTCGTCATCGGCGCCGAGGACGTCGCCGACGCCGCGCCCGGTCCGGCTGCGTGGATCCACGGCACCGCGATGCGCTCGGAGCCCACGATGTTCGCCGGCCGCGACCAGGTGAACCCGCAGGCGGGCAAGGACTGCGCCGCCGACGTCTACGCGCAGGCCGGGATCACCAACCCGCGCGAGGACTTCGACTGCGCCGAGGTCTACGTGCCGTTCTCGTGGTACGAGCCGATGTGGCTCGAGAACCTCGGGTTCTGCGCCGAGGGCGACGGCTGGAAGCTCACCGAGGCCGGCGCCACCGCGCCCGACGGCGACATCCCGTGGAACCCGTCGGGCGGCGTGCTGAGCTCGAACCCGATCGGCGCGAGCGGGATGATCCGCTTCGGCGAGGCCGCGCAGCAGGTCCGGGAGCGGGCCGGCGACTACCAGGTGCCGCTCTCGACCGGGAAGGCGCTCGGCCACGCCTACGGTGGTGGCTCGCAGTTCTTCAGCATGTGGGTCGTGGGGAACCAGAAGCCCGCCTGATCGTAACCCGGCGGGGCGCGCTCGGTCACGAGGGGGGAGTGACATGCGACGACCCCTGGGGGTGATGCTGACGGTCGCGATCGCGGTCGCCGGGATCGGAGGGTCCCCGGCCGGCGCCGCGTCCTCGGGGGTCAGCGGACCCGTCCTTCCTGCCGTCGCGGCCCAGAGCCACTGGGTGGGGCTCGAGTCGTCGGGTTCACCGAGGACGAGTGGTTCCTCGACGGCGTCGCGACCGCCTACGCGCCGGTGGGCACGTGGACCGCGGACGGCGTCTGGCCCGCGCAACCCACGACCCACGCCGACTTCCGGACCCGACTGCTCGTCCGGCGACCGGTGGATCCCGCGGCCTTCAACGGCACGGTCGTCGTCGAGTGGGACAACGTGTCGGCCGGGTTCGACACCGGCCCGACCTGGACCGCGGCGATCGACGAGTTGCTGCGACGCGGGTACGCCTACGTCGGCGTCAGCGCGCAGAAGGTCGGCGTCGAGCAGATGAAGGCCTCGAACGTCGCGCGGTACGGCACGCTGACCACCCGGGGGACGCCTACTCGTACGACATCTTCACCCAGGCGGCGCGTGCGCTCCGTGGCCAGCCCGGCGCGCTGCTGCTCCCGGGGCTCCCGGTGCAGAAGCTCGTCGCGGTCGGGGAGTCCCAGAGCGCGGCGCGGATGGTGACCTACATCAACGCGGTGCAGCCGCTCGCCCACGCGTACAACGGCTACCTCGTCTACTCGCGGTCGCGGGTGCAGCGTCGATCGCCGACGGGGTCGCGATGCCGGCGAACCCGAGGATCCGGGCGGACTCGGCGCGGATCATCGACGTGCAGACCGAGGGCGACCTCGTGGTGCTGCGGTCCCACCTCGCCCGCCAGGACGACAGCGGCCGGTTCCGGCTCTGGGAGGTCGCGGGCGGATCCCACGCCGACGAGCACACGCTGAACCCGAAGAACCCGCCGGTCGCGAGCGTCGCCGGCTCCCCCTGCGAGTTCCGGATGAACTCGGCTCGCACCCACTTCGTCGTGGGGGCCGCGGTGCACGCGCTCGATCGCTGGACCCGCGGGCTGGGCGCGCCGGGCCGGGCTCGACGCCTCCGGCTCACGCCCGACGCCGAGACGGCGCCGGACCCGATCGTGCGCGACCGCGACGGCCTGGCACGCGGCGGCATCCGGTTGCCCCAGATCGACGTGCCGACCGCGCGCGTCGACGGGCTGGTCAACCCGGCGGCGCCGGGCGCACCCGACCTCTTCGTCGCGTTCTGCGGCTCTTCGGTCGCACGATCCCGTTCGACCGGGCGACGCTCGACGCCCGCTATCCGAGTCGCATCAACTACGCGCTCGACCGTCTACTGGTACGCGGTCGTGGACGCGAACCGTGGGTTCCTCAACCAGGAGGACCCACCTCAGCTGCTGTGGGAGGCCGCGACCAGCGACATCGGCGCGTAGCGGGCGGTCAGGCGGCGCAGCGCGGTGAGCACCCGCGCCACGTCGGCGAGGTGGCGCACCCGGAGGCCGTCGAAGTCGGTGTGGTCGTCGTAGGGATCGACGAGCACCGGCGTGACACCGGCCGCGATCGCTCCGTCGACGTCAGCTGCCGGCGTGTCGCCCACGTGGATCGCGCACGCGGGAGCCACCCCGCCGAGCCGCTCCAGCGCGATCTCGAAGATGCGGGGATCGGGCTTGGACACGCCGACGACGGACGAGTCGAGGATCGCGTCCATCGGCACCCCCGAACCGGGGCCCACCTGGCAGATGCCGTCGGCCGCGAGCTGGGCCTCCACCGACCCGTCCGCGTTCGAGACGACAGCGAGCTTGACGCCGGTGGCGGCGATCGCGCGGAGGGCCTCGGGCGCGCCCGGGACGATCCGGGTCCAGACACCACCGGTCGTGAACTCGTTCAGCAGCACCTCCGCGATCTCCTCGACCCGGCCGTCGGCGCCGAGCGCGTGCGCATAGCCGCGGTTGTAGGCGAGCCAGATCCGACGGTCGCCCTCGCGGAAGTCGGTGAGCCCGCGCACGCCGGCGTAGTGCGCCCGGTCGAGATCGTCGGGATCCACCTCCAGCCCGGCCCGCCGCGAGGGCCGCGGCGATGCGATCGTGGTCGGGGAGGTGGAAGACGCCCCCCACGTCGAGCAGCACGGCGTCGAGCGGTTCGGGAAGCTCCATCGGCCGGATGGTAACGAGCCCCGGGACCGGCGGAGGCGGGCACTACCCTCGACGCGATGGAGTTCCGTCGCATCCACGCCCTCCCGCCGTACGCGTTCGCCGAGATCGACGCGTTGAAGATGGCGTTCCGGCGAGCCGGTGAGGACGTGATCGACCTGGGCTTCGGGAACCCGGACATCCCGTCGCCCGCGATCGCGGTGGAGAAGCTCGCCGAGGCCGCACAGAACCCCCGCAACCACCGGTACTCGGCGACGCGCGGCGTCCCGCGCCTGCGTCTCGCGATCACCGACCTCTACCAGAGGAAGTTCGGCGTCGACCTCGACCCCGAGACCCAGGCCTGCGTGACCATCGGCGCCAAGGAGGGCTTCTCCCACCTCATGTGGGTCCTGCTCGGCCCCGGTGACACCGCGCTGGTCCCGAGCCCGTCGTACCCGATCCACATCTGGGGTCCGATCCTCGCCGGCGCGGGTGTGCACTACGTCCGCATGGGCCCGGGGGAGGACTTCTTCGCCAACCTGCACGCAGCCTGGGAGCAGGCGTGGCCGCGTCCGCGGGTGGTCGTGATGTCGTTCCCGCACAACCCGACGGGGACGTGCGTGGACCTCGACTTCATGACGCGCATGGTCCAGTTCGCGCGTGACCACGGTGTGCTGCTCGTGCACGACTTCGCGTACGCGGATCTCGGCTTCGACGGGTACGACCCGCCGTCGCTGCTCCAGGTCCCGGGCGCGGAGGACGTCGCGGTCGAGATCTACAGCCTGACCAAGAGCTTCTCGATGGCGGGATGGCGGGTGGGCTTCCTGCTCGGCAACGCGGAGGTCGTCGGGGCGCTGGCGCGGCTGAAGAGCTACCTCGACTACGGCACGTTCCAGCCGATCCAGATCGCCGTCGATCGTCGCGATGAACGAGGCGCCCGACTACCCGCGCGAGGTGAACAAGATCTACCTCGGCCGGCGCGACGCGCTCGTCGACGGGCTCGCCCGCATCGGGTGGGACATCCCGAAGCCGATGGGCACCATGTTCGTCTGGGCGCCGCTGCCCCAGCCGTACGAGGAGATGGGCAGCCTCGAGTTCGCCAAGATGCTGGTGCAGGAGGCGAAGGTCGCCGTCTCGCCCGGTGTCGGCTTCGGACCCGGCGGTGAGGGGTTCGTCCGCTTCGCCCTGGTGGAGAACGAGCAGCGGATCGGCCAGGCCGTCCGCGGCATCCGCCGGGCCCTGACCAAGCTGGGCTAGCCGAGGCGCGCATCGGCCGAGGTGCGGACCCCGGGCATCTCGGGGTGTCGAGCCTCTAGAGTCGGCCGCACTGTCGCCGGGGAGCGCCGTGGCCTACTGGATCCTGAAGATCGTGCTGACGCCGATCCTGTACGTGGTGTACCGGATCCGCGTGGAGGGCAAGGAGCACCTGCCCCGGCACGGTGCCGTGATCCTGGCGGCGAACCACCGCTCGTTCCTCGACTCGATCTTCATCCCGCTGCTCGTGCGGCGACGGGTGACCTTCGTCGCGAAGGCGGAGTACTTCGACGACCCGAGGACCGCGTGGTTCTTCCGGGCCGTCGGCCAGATCCCGATCCGGCGTGAGGGCGGGAGCGCTTCGGACGGCGCGCTCGCGGCCGCGACCGAGGTGCTCGAGCAGCGGCGGCGTCTTCGGGATCTACCCGGAGGGCACCCGCACCCGCGACGGCTACCTGCACAAGGGCAAGACCGGTGTCGCCCGGCTCGCGCTCGCGACCGGCGCGCCGATCGTGCCCGTCGGGCTGATCGGCAGCGACGAGTGCCAGCCGACCGACGCCAGGCTGCCGCGCCTGTTCAAGCGGGTGACGATCCGGTTCGGTCCGCCGATCTCGATGGACCACTATGCCGGGCGCGAGCACGACCGCCTGGTGCTGCGCCAGATCACCGACGAGCTGATGTTCGAGCTCTGCGAGCTCTCGGGCTACGAGTACCGGGACACCTACGCCAGCAAGTCCGACGCCCCCGGTGGCCACGACTTCCCCGAGGCGAAGGCCGAGGTCGCGAAGCTCGCGTCCTGACGCCGATCGCCCGCCCCGAGGCATCCGGAGGACGGCCGTGGAGGTGGTCTGCATCACCGTCGACTGCCAGGATCCCGAGTCGCTCGCGTCGTTCTGGGACGGCGCGCTCGGCGGGCGCGGCGTCGAGACGGGCGGCGACGGCGCGAGCTCGATCTGCCGGCCGGCCGGCGGGGGCCCGTACCTCGAGTTCGTCCGCGTGCCGGAGGTCAAGGTGGGCAAGAACCGCCTGCACCTCGGGTGCAGCGCCGGTGCGCTCGTCGACCTCGACGCCGAGGTCGCACGCCTCGTGGGCATCGGGGCGTCGGTCGCGTGGGAGGAGGAGTTCCCGCCGTCGATCTCGGACCGGTATCGCAACGTCGTGCTGCGCGACCCGGAGGGCAACGAGTTCTGCCTGGGCGCCGGCGATCCGACCGGAACCTGACGCGCGGCTCGGAGTGTTCCGCGGAACACTCTCGCCCCTTCGCGTCTCGGAGGGTTGGTCACACCTGCGTCGTACGATCCGCGAACGTCCACCGGCGGCGGGCGTTGGACCGGGAGGTTCGTATGACCGTCACGATTTCCGCGCCCACCGATCTCGATGTGCTCGATCTGCGGACGATGGCGACCGAGCGCCTCGAGGCCGAGGCTGCGACGCTCGCGGGGCATCTGGCGGCGGCGACGTGTCGGTTCCTGGATGTGGTGGCGGAGCTGGACCGGCGGGAGGCGTGGGCGGGCTGGGAGGCGCGCTCGATGGCGCACTGGGTGTCGTGGAAGTGCGGGGTCGGGTCCCGTGCGGCGCACGAGCACGTCCGGGTGGCGCGAGCGCTCGCGGAGCTGCCGGTCACGCACCGGGAGTTCGCGTGCGGGCAGCTCTCGTTCTCCAAGGTGCGGGCGCTCACGCGCTTCGTCACGGCCGACCGGGAGGAGGAGCTGGTCGAGCTGGCCCGGCACACGACCGCGAACCAGTTGGAGCGGATCGCGCGGGCGCATGGGGCGGCGTGTCGGGCCGCCGATCCGGACCGGGCTCGTGCCGCGCTGGACGCGTCAGGCGTGTCGATGCACACGAACGAGGACGGCACGGTGACGATCACGGCCCGGCTCCCGGCCGACGTGGCCGCGAAGGCGATGGCCGCGATCGACGCCGCGGCGGCGGACGTGCCGTTCGACCGGGACCGGGAGGAGCCGAACGTGCGGCGGGTGCGGGGCTTCGAGGCGGTCGTCGATGCGTTCCTGGAGCCCGACCCGGGCCGTCCGGTCGCGGAGGTGGTCGTCCATGTCGATGCCGAGACGCTGCGTGGCGACGCGCCGGGCCGCTGCGACCTCGACGGTCTCGCGATCGCTACCGGGGCGGCGCGGCGCCTCGCGTGTGACGCCGGGGTGCGGGGTGCCGTCGGTGGGGCCGGCGCACCGGTGGACCTGGGCCGGCGGGTGCGGGTGCCGAACCCGGCGTTGCGGCGGGCGGTCCTCGCCCGCGACGAGGGCCGGTGCCGCTTCCCCGGTTGCACCCAGCGCACCCGGTTGCGCGCCCATCATGTCGTGCACTGGGCGCACGGGGGCCGGACGGAGCGGGCGAACCTCATCATGCTGTGCCCGACGCATCACCGGTCGGTCCACGAGGGTGGCTGGCGGGTGGAGCCCGACGGCCGGGGCGGGTTCGGGTTCGTCGACCCCCGCGGTGCGCTCGTGCCCGAGGTCGTGGTCCCACCGCCGCCCTCCACGGCCCACGCGATCGTCGAGACCCACCACGGGGCCGGCCTCTCGATCACCCCGCAGTCGATCGCATCGCTCTCCGAGGGAGAACGCCTCGACCTCGACTGGACGATGACCGCGATCTTCAGCACCCACCCGCCCGAACCCCGCCGGTCACTCGACGACGAGAGTGTTCCGCGGAACACACCACGGGACGATCTCCGCCATGTCGCACCCCTCACCCTGAGCGCTCCCAGTGGCCGGTTCCGCGCGACACCGGAGGGTGATGGGACGGACGGGTCAGTCGGTCGCCCAGGCGCGGGAACGCTCGACGGCGCGGTGCCAGGTGGCGAGGCGGGCGTCGACCTCGGCGCGGTCCATGGCGGGGGAGAAGCTCGCGTCCTCCCGCCAGGCCGAGGCGGCCTCGGCCGGGGTCGCCCACACGCCTTCGGCGATGCCGGCGAGGTAGGCCGCACCGAGGGCGGTGGTCTCCTGGACCGCGGGCCGGCGCACGGTGACGCCGAGGACGTCGGCCTGGAACTGGCAGAGCACGTCCATCACGCTGGCGCCGCCGTCGACCCGCAGCTCGGCGAGCTCGGTGCCGGATGCGGCGCGGACCGCGGTCGACGACGTCCGCGGTCTGGTAGGCCATCGCCTCCACCGCGGCGCGTGCGAGTTGCGCCCGCCCGCTGCCGCGGGTCGAGCCCGAGCAGCGTGCCGCGGGCGTAGGGGTCCCAGTACGGCGAGCCGAGCCCGGTGAAGGCGGGCACGAACATCACGCCGCCGCTGTCGGGGACGCTCGCCGCGAGCGGACCCATCTCGTCGGAGCGTCTCGATGATCCCGAGCTCGTCGCGCAGCCATTGGATCGCGGCGCCGGTCACGAAGATGGCGCCCTCCATCGCGTAGGTCGTGACGTCGCCGATCTGCCACGCGATCGGTGGTGAGGAGTCCCTCGGCCGGTGGCGGCGCGTCCGTCCCGAGGTTCACGAGCACGAACGAGCCGGTGCCGTAGGTGTTCTTCGCCATCCCGGGTGAGAAGCACGCCTGGCCGAAGAGGGCCGACTGCTGGTCACCCGCCATGCCCGACACGGGGACGGTCAGGCCGGACCGCGTGGTGTGGGTCGGTGCGCGCGAAGCGACCCGAGGTGGGCCGGACCTCGGGCAGGCACGCACGCGGGACGCCGAAGAGGTCGCACAGCTCGTCGGACCACGCGCCGGCGCGGATGTCGTACAGCAGGGTCCGCGCCGCGTTGGAGGGCTCCGTCGCGTGCACGGCGCCGCCGGTCAGCTTCCAGAGCAGCCACGAGTCGACGGTCCCGAACGCGAGGTCGGCACCGGCCGACACGCCGCCCTCGGTGAGCAGCCACGCGAGCTTGGTGGCCGAGAAGTACGGGTCGAGCACCAGTCCGGTGCGCTCCCGCACCAACGGCTCGTGGCCGGCGTCACGGAGCGCGTCGCAGGCCGCGGCGGTGCGGCGGTCCTGCCAGACGATCGCCCGATGGAGCGGCGCACCGCTGGCCGCGGTCCCACACGACCGTCGTCTCGCGCTGGTTCGTGATGCCGATCGCGGCGACGGTCTCGCCCGCGGCCGGCGCATTCGGACGCGACGGTCGTGAGCGTGGCGAGGGTCGCGTCCCAGATCTCCTCGGGATCGTGCTCCACCCATCCCGGCGCCGGGAAGTACTGCGGGAACTCGCGGTAGGCGCTGCGCACCACCGCGCTCGCTGCGTCGATGGCGAAGGTCCGGACCCCCGTCGTGCCCGCGTCGATGCCGAGGATGACGGTGCGACCGGGCGTCATGCCCGCGCACCCTACCGGTCGGCTGCAATGCTGGGTCGCATGCGCATCGGAATCCTCACGGGCGGCGGCGACTGTCCCGGACTCAACGCGGTGATCCGCGCCATCGTGCGCAAGGGCGTCACGGTGCACGGACACACCATCGTCGGGTTCCGGCACGGATGGCGCGGCGTGATCGAGGGCGACGTCCTGGACCTCGACCTCGAGGCGGCGCGCGGGCTGCTCCCGCGGGGCGGCACGGTCCTCGGCTCGTCCCGGACGAATCCCTACAGCACCGACGGCGGCGTCGACGCCGTGCACGCGACGCTCGCGGCCGAGCGGATCGACGCGCTGATCGTGATCGGCGGCGAGGACACGCTCGGCGTGGCGCACCGGCTGGCCGGTGAGGGTGTGCAGGTGATCGGAGTGCCCAAGACCATCGACAACGACCTGTCCGCCACCGAGGTCACGTTCGGCTTCAACACCGCGGTGCAGACCGCGACCGACGCCATCGACCGCCTGCACACCACCGCGGAGTCGCACGACCGCGTCATGGTCATCGAGGTGATGGGACGCCACGCCGGGTGGATCGCGCTGCACAGTGGGCTGGCCGGCGGCGCCGACGTGATCCTGATCCCCGAGCGCCCCTTCGACATCGACCGGGTGTGCGAGCACCTGCTCCACCGCTCCCGGCGGGGCGAGAACTTCTCGATCGTCGTCGTCGCCGAAGGCGCGGTACCGGCCGAGGGGACGATGACGATCGCGTCCGGCGCGGTCGACGAGTTCGGGCACGTGCGGCTCGGGGGCGTCGCGAACCTGGTGACCGCCGAGATCAAGGAACGCACCGGGTTCGACACCCGGGTGACGATCCTCGGCCACCTGCTGCGCGGCGGCACCCCGACCGCGTTCGACCGCAACCTCGCCACCCGCTTCGGCGTCGCGGCCGTGGACGCGGTCCACGAGGGTGCGACCGGCCAAATGGTCGCGCTCCAGTGCGGCGAGATCGTGCGGGTGCCCCTCGCCGAGGCGGTCGGCACGCTCAAGACCGTCGACCCCGACCTCTACGCGCTGGCCGAGGTCTTCTTCGGATGAGCGATCAGCAGGCTCTCGACGACCTGATCGAGCTCCTGGACCTCGAGAGCCTGGAGGTCAACCTGTTCCGAGGTCGGAGCCCCGAGGAGTGGCGCCAGCGGGTGTTCGGTGGCCAGGTCGCGGGTCAGGCGCTCGTCGCGTCGGGCCGGAGCGTGGACCCGGACCGCGCGCTCCACTCGTGCCATGCGTACTTCCTGCGCCCGGGTGATCCGTCGGTCCCGATCATCTACGAGGTCGACCGCATCCGTGACGGCCGCTCGTTCACCACCCGCCGCGTCGTCGCGATCCAGCACGGACGGGTCATCTTCAACCTGCAGGCCTCGTACCAGATCCACGAGGTGGGTCCCGAGCACCAGGATCCGATGCCCGCGGTCGAGGATCCCGAGTCCCTGCCGACCATGCAGGAGCGGTTCGCGCCCTACCGGGACAAGTTCGGGCCCGAGTTCGCGGAGTGGTCCCAGCGGGATCGCCCGATCGACTCGCGTCCGATCGAGGTGCCGGCGTGGCTCGACCACCGGCCCCGGCCGCCGGCCCAGGACGTCTGGATCCGCGCCAACGGCGTGCTGGCCGACGACCCGTTGCTGCACGTCTGCGTCGTCGCCTACGCGTCGGACCTCACGATCCTCGACACCGCGATGCTGCCCCACGGCAGCTCGTTCTCCGACGGGGAGTTCCAGGTCGCGAGCCTCGACCACGCGATGTGGTTCCACCGGCCGTTCCGTGCCGACGGGTGGCTGCTGTACCACCAGCGCAGCCAGTCGGCGTCGGGCGCGCGCGGAATCGCGGAGGGCTCGATCTTCACGAGCGACGGCGAGCTCGTCGTGACGGTGATGCAGGAAGGACTCATGCGCCCGACCGGCCGCGGATGACCAGACGCGGTTGCGGCCCGGCGAGGTCGCGGTGATCACGGCGGCCGGGCTCCTGCTGGTGGTCGTCGCGCCGCCGGTCTCGGCCATGTACTGGACGCCGAAGGTCGTCGTCGCGCTGCTCCTCCTCGGCCCGGGACTCGTCGCGCTCGGCCTCGCGGTGGCGGACGGCGATCGCGCGGCGGCGGCCGGCGCGGCGTTCGTCGCGATCGCCGCCGTCGCGACCTGGTGGTCGCCGGCGCGCGGGCTGAGCGTGCTCGGTCCCTACAACAACGGCGCGGGGTTGCTGCTGATCGGGTTGCTCGTGGGCGCCTGGGCGATCGGCCGGCGCCTCTCGGAGCGGGGGGCCTGGTGGTTGGGAACGGTCGTGATCGTCGCCGCCGGGCTCAACGCGATGATGGCCTGGCTCCAGATGTCGCGGATCTCCAACGCGTCCGTGCTCTCGCTCACCGAGGGTCGCGCCCCGGCGCTGCTCGGGAACCCGGTCCAGGTCGCCGCCCTGATGGCCGGGGCGTTCGCGCTCGTCGGCGAGCGCTGGATCCGGCTGCGGGCGGTCGAGGACCCGGAACGCGCCCGGAGCGCGCGCCTGCTCCTGGCGCTCGCGGCGCTGCTCCTGGCGAGCGGCGTGCAGTTCTCCGGGGGCCGCGCCGGCCTCGTGCTGCTCGTCGTCGTCCTCGTGCGGGTGGTGTTCGCCGCCGGCCCCCGGCGGGCGTTGCCGCTGCTCGCGTGCCTCGCCCTCGGTGTGGTGGCGGCGATCGCGCTGCAGTCGGGGTCACGAGGGCGCGGCCTCACGGTCGTGGCCGACCTTCCGGGGGCGCGCTCTCGGGTCGCATCGATCGCTGGCAGCTCGGGCTCGACGCGATCCGCGAGCGGCCGGTGCTCGGCCTCGGACCGGGCCTCTACCGCCGAGCGACCTCACCGTTCGACACGCCCGCGGCGGCACGCGTGTACGGGCCGGACTCGCTGAACGCCGACGCCCACAACGTCTTCGTGGAGTACGGGGCCACCACCGGGCTGGTCGGGTTGGCGGCGTTCACCCTCTGGCTGGTGCTCGCGGCGCGTCGGGCGCGGGGTGAGCTCGTCTGGCTGGCCGCGATCGGTGGCTTCAGCCTGCTGCTCCAGCCGCTCTGGGTCGGCTTGACCCCGGTGCTCGCGCTCGCGCTGGGTGCCGCGGCGCGTCGTGCCCCGCCGCCGGTGCCGCGCCCTGGCGTCGGCGCGACCGCCGTGGCCCTGGTCGCGGTCGGTGCCGTCGCCGGCGGTCTCCTCGTCCGGGGCGACGCCACGCTCAGCTCGGCGGTGCTCGACCACGACGTCGCGGCCGGCGCGGCGGGCCACGCGAGCAGCTGCCCGTGTGGCCGGAGGCGCCGCTCGCCCAGGCCCGCGCCGCGGAGTACCGGGCCCGGCAGGGCCAGGACCCGCACGCACTGGCGGATCGCCGCCGACGCGGCCGCGACGGCCCAACGGCGGGATCCGTCCGATCCGACCGTCGCGAACGTCCGCGGGCGCATCCAGCTCGAGCTCGGGCACCTCACGGCCGCGGACCGCGCGTTCCGTCACGCGCTGGCATGGAACCCGCAGTCGCTCGAGGCGCTGAGCAACGCGGCGAGCATCGCCGAGGCGCAGGACCGTCCGGCGCGCGTCCGTGCCCTCTGCCGGCGGGCCCGACGGGTCCGTCCCGACGTTGCGGTGTCCCGGTCCCGTTGGCGCCTACCGCGGTCGGCGCCACTCGGCCATCGCGCGGAGCACGAGCACGGCGACCACGCCGGTCCCGACCGAGGCGATGACGGCCCCGACGATCGGCGCCGACCGTGGCGTCGGACCCGCAGTCGCCGGTGCAGCCGACCTCGCCCCAGCCGTAGCCGATCACCGCACCGAGCACCCCGGCGAGCACCACCCCGGCGTAGGCCAGCAGGAAGGCGCCGCGCTTCGGGCCGGGTCCGGTGTCGAAGGCTTCGGGCACCCGCGGATGGTAACGAGGGCATGCCACACTGGCCGTATGGCGGAGGGCCTCCCGAATCGCATGACCGTCGCCGGGGCGATCATCGAGCAGGACGGCCGGCTGCTGCTCGTGAAGAACCGGCGTCGCAACGGCGCCTGCGACTGGAGCACCCCGGGTGGCGTGGTCGACGCCACCGACGACTCCGTCCTCGCCGGTCTCACCCGCGAGGTCGAGGAGGAGACCGGGCTCACCGTCCGCGCCTGGGAGGGACCGCTGTACTCGGTCACCGCCGTCGCGCTCGACATGGGGTGGCAGCTGCACTGCGAGGTGCACCGGGCGGTCGCGTTCGACGGGCGACCTTCGGGTCGACGATCCGGATGGCATCGTGATCGACGCCGCGTTCGTGCCTCCCGACGCCGTGGCCGCCCATCTCGACGAGTGCTTCCGCTGGGTCCGGGACCCGCTGGCCGCCTGGCTCGACGGGTCGGTGGGACGCGGCCGGCGGCCGGGCCTTCCGCTACGAGGTGCGAGGGACGAGCCTGGCGAGCTTCGAGGTCGTCTCCGCCACCGACGGGTGAGCGCGCCGACGATCCTGCATCTCGACCTCGACGCGTTCTACGCGTCGGTCGAGCAGCGCGAGCGCCCGGAGCTGCGGGGGCGGCCCGTCATCGTCGGCGGGCTGGGCGGCCGGGGTGTGGTGGCCGCCGCGAGCTACGAGGCCCGTGCGTTCGGCGTGCACAGCGCCATGCCGATGGTGCGGGCCCGGCGGGCGTGCCCGGATGGCGTCTTCGTGTCGCCCCGGCTCGGACCTCTACGCCGAGGTCAGCCGTGAGGTGATGGCGATCCTGCGATCGGCGACGCCACTCGTCGAGCCCCTGTCGCTCGACGAGGCGTTCCTCGACGTCGCGGGAGCCGAACGGTTCCTCGGCTCCGGACCCGACATCGGTCGCCGGCTGCGGGACCCGGATCCGCGACGAGCTGGGTCTCGCGGCGTCGGTCGGCGTGGCGGTCACCAAGATGCTGGCCAAGATCGCCAGCGACCTCGCCAAGCCCGACGGGATGCTCGTGGTCGAGCCCGGGACCGAGCTCGACTTCCTGCATCCCGTTGCCCGTCGGGCGGCTCTGGGGAGTCGGCCCGGCGACCCGCCGGCGTCTCGACCGCTACGGCGTGGTCACCATCGGCGACCTCGCCGGCATCCCGCGAGGCCACCCTCGTCACGACGCTCGGGCCCGCGCTCGGCGCCGAGCTGCACGCCCGCGCCTGGAACCGCGACCCGCGCCCGGTCGAGCCCGAGCGACCCACCAAGTCGGTCGGGCACGAGGAGACCTTCGCCGGTCGACTGCGCGGACCGGGCGCGGCTCGAGCACGACGTCGTGCGGATGGCCGACCTGGTCGCCGCGCGCCTGCGGCGGCCTCGGGCACCGCGGCGCGGACGGTGCAGCTCAAGGTGCGCTTCCACGACTTCGCGACGATCACCCGCGCCCAGCACGCTGCCGGACCCGACCGATGTCGCTGCGATGATCGCCGACGGCCGCCCGGGCCCTGCTCGACGCCGTGGACCTCGGGGAGGGCGTCCGCCTGCTCGGTGTGAGCGTGTCCCAGCTCGGCGAAGCCCGGCGCGGTCCAGGGCCGGCTCGACCTCGACGACCCGGTCCCGGCGACGTCGCCGGAGCGGGCCGCGCTCGAGCGCACGGTGGACGCGGTCCGGGCCCGGTTCGGGCGAGGACGCGGTCGGTCGGGCCGCGTTCGGTGGAGCATGGCCGGGTGCAGACCGGCCGTCGTGGCAGCCTCTGGGGTCCCGACCCCGAAGGAGCCTGACGTGCATGCGGATCGCCCTGATCGGATGTGGCCACATCGGCACGGTCCACTCCTACGCGATCGCCCAGCTGGCGCGGGCCGGCCTGGTCGACGCGGCGATCACCGCGACCTTCGACGCCGACCCCGACCGGGCCGAGCGCATCGCCGGCCATCACGGCGCCACCGCGCACACCGACCTCGAGCGCCGCCCTCGACGTCGTCGACGTGGCCTGGATCTGCACCTGGACCGACGGGCATCGGGCCGCGGTCGACGCCGCGGTGGACCGCGGGTTGGCAGTGTTCTGCGAGAAGCCGCTCGCCCCCACCATCGAGGGTTGCCGGGCGATCGCGGACCGGTTGCGGGGGCATCCGCACCGGGTCGGCCTCGTCCTGCGGACCGCGCCGGTGTTCGCACGTTTCGCCGACGCCGTCGCGACCGGCACCTACGGCCGCCCGATGGCGATGGTCTTCCGGGACGACCAGTACTTCCCGATCCAGGGGATGTACGGCTCCACGTGGCGCAAGGACGTGACCCGGGCCGGTGGCGGGACGCTCATCGAGCACTCGATCCACGACGTCGATCTGATGCAGTGGATCCTCGGCCCGGCCACCGCGGTGAGCGCAGCGACCGCTTCGAGACGTTCGGCCACCCCGGGATCGAGGACGTCGCCGCGCTCCGCCTCGACTTCGCGTGCGGGGCCGTGGCCACCCTCACCAGCGTCTGGCACCAGGTGATGAGCCGGCCGTCGACCCGGCGGCTGGAGCTGTTCTGCGAGGACGCGATGCTCTGGACCGAGGACGACTACCTCGGCCCGGTCCACGTCGAGACCTCCGCCGGAGCCGACGCGGTCACGGCCGACCCGCCGCCCTGGATCGACCGACTCCGGTGCCCGAGGTCTACGCGAAGTCGGTGGCCCAGTACGCCGAGCCCGCGAAGGCCTTTCTCGACGCCGTGGCCAGGGGCGACGGGTTCGGACCGCCGAGCGTCGACGAGGCACTGGCCGCCCACGAGGTGGTGGAGGCGGCCTACCGGTCGGCCGCGACCGGGGGCGCCGTGACGCCCGTGGCCGCCGCGCGTTGAGAGGGTGCTCCAGGTGCGCGAAGATTGGGTGATGCCGCTTTCCGAAGAAGAGCTGCGGATCCTTCAGGAGATCGAGGCCAATCTCACCGCGACCGATCCAGGTCTGGTGCAGCAGGTCTCGGAGACGACCCTGTACCGGCACGCCGCACGTTCGATCAAGTGGGCGATCTTCGGATTCGTCGTGGGCCTGGCGCTGCTCGTGGCGACCTTCACCAAGGTGCTCGTCCTCGGCTTCGTCGGCTTCCTCATCATGCTGGGATCGCTGCTCGTCATCGAGCGCAACGCCCGCAAGCTCGGCCGGGCCGGGATGGACACGCTGACGAACTCGTTCCGTGAGGGGTCGATCGGCGGGTTCGTCGGCAACTCCGGCCGCTGGTGGCGGGAGCGGTTCCGCCGCGACGAGCACTGATCAGCCGTCGTCCCTCTCCCTCGGCGCACCGCCGAACGACGCGTGCACCAGCTGACGCGCCCGCGTCGGCGCCGGGGTCTCCGCCCGGAGCGCCGCGCGTACCGTCTCCGCCGCGTTCCAGGCACGCGTCGGTGCCTCGGCGTCGGGGACCCGACCGGAGAACTCCTGCTCGGCGTGCAGCTCGGCGAGATCCCGCAGCGCCGGGAGCGCCTCCCGCGCGACGCCCCGATGGTCGAGCCACCGGACCTGCTCCGCGGGCGTGAGCGCCGGTGACGGGGCGTAGCCGGCCCGGGCACACACGTCGAGGGTGTCGCTCCACGCACCGCCGATGCGGTGCGCCGGATCCGCCGCCGCGCGACGACGCGATCGGCGACGCCGCGGACCGAGCAGGCGCAGCAGCGCCCAGACCGCGGCCGCGACCGCGACGCGCGGCGAGGAGCACGACGAGCAGGATCGTGCGCACGCTCCATCCGGATCCACCCGCTGGCGACCCCGTCGAGATCAGCGGATCGGACTCCCGGACGCGTGGGGCACCGGTCGAGGTCCGTCCGGTGCTCGTCGCGGACGTGTCCGGGGCCGTGGTCGCCGTCGTGGCGGGGGCGGTGCCCGTCGCGCCCGGCTGCGCGGAGAGGTCCGCCTGACCGGGGAGCGGACCGGCCGGGGTCGGGTCGAAGGTCCGCCAGCCGAGGCCGGCGAAGTAGACCTCGACCCACGCGTGGGCGTCGCGGCCGTGCACGACGTACTCGTGGTTGGGCTCGTCGTAGGTCCCGGGCGTGAAGCCGACGACGACGCGGGTCGGGAGGCCGGCCGCGCGTCCGAAGGCCGCGAACGTCGCGGCGAACTGCTGGCAGAAGCCGCGGCGGGTGCGCAGGAACGTGTCGATGGCGTCGGTCCCGTCGCCCAGGCGTCGGGTCGAGGTCGTAGGTGAAGGCGCCGTCGGTGAAGAAGTCGCGGAGCGCGACCGCGCGGTCCCACGGCGTCGCCGCGTTGCGGATGATCGCGGTGCATCGACTCCCTGGTGCGCCTCGAGGAATCCCGACGGCAGCGCGAGCGAGTCGCCGACGCTGGCGGGCAACCGCCCGGTCGCGGTCGCGGCGATCTCGGTCCGGTGTGGGGGGCTGCTCGACGAGTGACTGCACCTGGTAGTCGAGCCCGGTCACCTGGTTCGGGGCCACCAGGGTCAGCGACTCGGGGATCGCCTTGGCGTCGGTCACGGTGGTGCTGACCGGCCGGTAGGCGGCCGGCAGCCAGCGGTCCGACAGGGACGAGATCGTGAAGTGCTGGCGGACGATGTCGCGCCGGACCCGGTTCGGGAACAGCGTCGCGGCGTCCCGGGCCTCGCTGGTCAGGCTCCAGGTCGTGCCGTTGAAGCGGTCGAGCGCCACGAGGCGCCATGACAGGCGCTGGGACGACTGCACGCGGAACAGCTCGATGTTGGTGCCCTCCCGCAGGCGGGCCCGGAGATCCACGAGTGGGCTCACGCTCGTGTAGTCGTCGAACCCGGCGCCGCCGGAGCCGCCGCTCGAGTTGGCGGTACCGCAGCAGCGGCGGGTTGTCGACCCCGGGCACCAGCGGCGTGACCACGAGAGCGGCGAGCAGCGCGATCCCGCCCGACCGCCGCCGCGCTGCGGATCGTGGCCGCGTCGGACGCCAGCCGCCGGCCGGTGAACCAGGTCCGGTGCGACTCCACGCGCGCCGCATTCGCGATCGCGAGCGCGGTGAGGGCCGCGGCGACGTAGACGATGGTCGTCAGGTAGCGCAGGTGACCCGAACCGAGGGTCCCCACGAGCACGAAGACCACGAGCGTCGGCGCGAGCTCGCCGAGCGTGACGTCCGGACGGCGGGCCGACGGCGTCGGCGATCAGGGCGGCGACGGCGACCGCCACCGCGCAGAGGAGCACGACGCCCGTGGTGGCGCGGACCGGTGCCACCCCGATCCGGAACACGTGCCATCCGACGTCGACGAGATGACCCATGCGGCGCGCGGTCGCCGGGGTCGGGATGCCGTACGCGGTGGTCTCGCCGGCGCTGATCCAGACGAGCGCGAGCCCGGTCGCCGCGGTCGCGAGCGTCGCGGTGCGCAGCGTCGACCACGCGCGCGATCCGCCCGACCGCGCCGACCGCGTGGGGGAGGAGCGCGGCCACGAGCAGGGTGAGCACGAACCCGCCGTCGGAGAAGACGCGGGCGAACGCGAACGCGGTTGCGACGCTCACCAGCGCGAGCGACGCCGAGCGCACGAGCGGGTGGCCGACCCCGAACCGGGCGTTCATGCGAGATCCCGCGGCGGCGGGTGTCTCGGCGCGTCGCCATCACGGTGTTCCACGACGGCGCGAGGCGGCCGGGCCGACCGTCGACGACGCGGATGCCACCGGTCGGCACGGGCTGGTCGGAGTCGCAGACGACGAGCACGAGCGTCGTCCCCGGTGCGGCGAGACGGGCGAAGCCGGCGCGGTCGGCCGGCGCGCCGGTGACCAGGACGACGAGACCCTGCTGGCCGCGTGGCACGTGCCCCGGGCGCGCCCCGGGCCTCGGGCCCGATCACCGCGAGCTCGTCCAGCAGCCGGTCGGGGCGGTGAGACCCCGGCGCCCCCGAGTGGCCGGCCGCTCGTCGTCGCGACGTCACAGACGCGGTTCGTCCTCCGCAGCCGGAGCGCGATCGACGCGAGCGCCTCGATCGCGTGCTCGTACCCGCCGTCGCGATAGGACGCCGCCCGGTTGTCGAGCAGCACCGTCGCGTGGGGTTGCCATGCGGACTCGTCCTCGCGGACGGTCAGCTCGCCGGTGCGCGCCGAGGTCCGCCAGTGCACCCGCCGGAGGTCGTCGCCCATCTGGTAGTCGCGGAGCGAGAGGAACTCGTCGTGCGCAGGGGACGGGACCGGGAGGAGCGCCCGTTGCTGCACGCGGGCGCGGCCGACGCGCCGGCGCGCCCGGAGTCGCCCGGAGGTCGTGGACGCGGGGCCGGACCACGAGGTCGTCGCCGTCGCCGACCGTGAAGCTGCGCACGGTCAGCCCGAACGGGTCGCCGACCCCGACCACGACCGGACCGACGTGGAACCGGCCCCGCTGGTCCGTCGGGATGCGGTAGGCCGCGCGGGCCCGCTGGCCGCGCTCGAGCGCCGGAGCGAGGAACCGCGCGGCCCGCCGGCCGTCGTCGAACACGTCGGTGAGGGTGGCCTGGGGCGACGCGGCCCGGGCGAGCAGCTCGAGGTCCACCCGGGCCTCGGCGCCGACGTGCACCGGGGTCGGCCGGATGACGCGCCGGATCGAGATCGGGACCCGGCGGCTGCGGGTCCAGAGGAGTGCACCGGCGATGAGCCCGCCGGCGCAGAGCCCGAGGGTCGTCAGCTCGACGGTGCCGAGGAGGCGGCCCGCGACGAGCAGCCCGAGGGTCGCTCCGAGCAACGACCAGCCCCGTCGGGTCAACGTGGCCGATCGCAGGTCCATCGCGCTCAGCCCGTCGCACCGGGGACGGGCAGCGACGCGAGCAGCTCGGCGATGACCTCGGCGCCGTCGACCCCGCGGAGGTCGGCGTCGGCGTTCGGCACGAGCCGGTGCGCCAGGACCGGCACGGCCAGGGACTTGACGTCGTCCGGGAGCACGTAGTCCCGGCCCGACGCCGCCGCCCAGGCGCGGGCCGCCCGCTGGAGGCCGAGCGCGCCGCGGGGGCTGGCGCCGAGGACGAGCGCCGGGTGGCGGCGCGTGGCGTCGGCGAGCCGGACGATGTAGTCGCGCAGCGCCGGGGCGACGTGCACGTGCGCGAGCGACTTCGTCGCCTCCACGAGCTCGTCCGCGGTGATCACCGGCTCGAGGTCCGCGACCGTCGGCGTGGTCGCGGTCCGCCTCGAGGATGTCGACCTCGGCGTCGTGGTCGGGGTAGCCGATCTCGAGCCGCATGAGGAAGCGGTCGAGCTGCGCCTCGGGCAGGGGATAGGTCCCCTCGAGCTCGATCGGGTTCTGGGTGGCGATGACCATGAACGGCGGACCCAGGGGATAGGTGCGGCCGTCGACGGTGACCTGGCCCTCCTCCATGGCCTCGAGCAGGGCCGACTGCGTCTTGGGCGAGGCCCGGTTGATCTCGTCGGCCAGCAGCACCGTGGCGAACACGCCGCCGGGCCGGAACTCGAACTCGTTCGTCGCCCGGTTCCAGATCGACACGCCGGTCACGTCGGTGGGCAGCAGGTCGGGGGTGAACTGGATGCGCTGCCACGTGCCGCCGATCGACCGCGCGATCGCCTTCGCGAGCGAGGTCTTGCCGACGCCGGGGACGTCCTCGATCAGGAGGTGGCCCTGGGCGAACAGGCAGACGAGGGCGAGCTGGACGGCCTCGCGCTTGCCCTGGATCACCTGCTCGACGTGATCGACGAGCTTGCGGAACATCTGATCCACCGGGACCTCCTCCGGGACGGCAGCATTGTACGGATCCGGCCCCGCTACGGTTCCGCGTCGTGGCCGAGCACCGATCCCGATCCCGGCCCCGAACCCGAACCCGAACCCGACGCGGGCTCGGGGCCGCCGCCCTGGGCGGGCTGGTCCGCCGTCCCGGGCTCTGGCCCACGGCGCTGCGCCAGGCCGGTCGGCTCGCCCGACCCCGCTGGTGGCGCCGGCCGCCCTTCCTCCCCTCCCCGACCCGGAGTACCTGGCGTTCCGGCTCGAGACCCAGTACGGCGCGGCGGGTCGGATCGAGCCCGACGACCTGGTCGTGTACCTGGAGTGGTGCCGCGACGCCGATCGGTAGCATGTCGCCTCGTGCAGCGGACGCTGTTGCTCAATGCGACCTTCGAACCGCTCGCGGTCGTCCCGAGTCGCCGCGCGGTCGTGCTGGTCCTGAAGGACAAGGCCGAGATCGTGGCGCGCAACGGCGTGACGTTCCGGGCCGCGACGATGAGCGTCCCCTGCCCGACGGTGATCCGGCTGGTGAGCTTCGTGCGGGTGCCCTACCGCAGCCAGGTGCCGCTGTCCCGTCGGGGCGTCTTCGCCCGGGACAGCCACCGCTGCCAGTACTGCGACCGCCCGGCCGAGAACCTCGACCACGTCGTCCCGCTCGCGCGGCGGTCAGCACAGCTGGGAGAACGTCGTGGCGTCGTGCCGGCCCTGCAACGCCCGCAAGGAGAACCGGCTCCTCGCCGAGACCGATCTGCAGCTGCGCCGGCGTCCGGTCGCGCCGCACGCTTCGTGGGTGGTCACCAACGGGGGACCGATCGACCCGGCGTGGGCGCCCTACCTGGCGCGCCGCGCGAGGTGAGCCCTCCGGGCGCGCCGATTCCCTGATCCGGCCCTCCGCCAGCACCGTCCTCGCCTCCTTCTGGCGCCTCGGGCGGCGTTGGTGGAGGAAAGTGGTGCGAAGTGGGTTGACAAGGTGGATGGTGGAGGCGTAGGGTGCCCAACACACGGTTGGGGAGAGCAATCCGGCGGGATCGGGGCGCGCGGACCAGGACTGGAGCAAGGGGATGTCCCTCGGGTTTCTCGGCGAGTACCAGCACTCGCTGGATGCCAAGGGGCGCGTGATCCTCCCGGTCGAGTTCCGCGAGTCACTTGCCGACGGGGCGGTCCTCACCCGGGTGCTGGACGGTTGTCTTGCCGTCTACAACGAGGGGGAGTTCGAGGTGTTGGCCGAGAGGGTGCGGGAGAGCGCGAGGCAGGGGCCGCGACAGCGGCAGGCCGCCCGGGCCTGGTTCTCCTCCGCCCGCCACTTCGTCCCCGACAAGCAGGGCCGGTTCGCCATCCCGCAGCCGCTGCGCGAGTTCGCGCGGCTCGAGCGCGACGTGATGGTCCTCGGCGTGGACAACCGGGTCGAGCTCTGGAACCCGGTCCGGTGGCGCGAGGTGGAGGCCGATGCCCAGGCCGACATCCAGAGCGGCGGCGCCGGTCTCGACGACATCGGGTTCATCTAGTTGACAGGCGGGACCGGTCTTCCGGGCCCGCCACCAGCCCCCCGGCCGGCGCGGTCGAAGGCCCCTACTCCGCCCGCTTTTGACCGAGCCGTACCCGGGGAGAAATCCGGACGGCACTGACGACCGGGGGGCTGGTGGCGGACTCGGATCCGGGTCCCGCGAGGGGGAACGGTGAGTGAGGCGTTCGTCCATCGCCCGGTGCTGGGTCGGGAGGTGGTCGAGCTCCTCACTCCGGTACCGACGGGGACCGTCGTCGACGCGACCGTCGGGGGCGGCGGTCACGCCGCACTCCTCCTCGAAGCACGACCGGACCTCCGGTTGCTCGGGATCGACCGGGACGACGCCGCCATCGCCGCTTCGGCCGTCGCGCTCGAGCGGTTCGGGGATCGCGTCCGGCTGGTTCGGGCGGCATTTGCCGCCATCGGCGACATCGTGGAAGCGGGGGAGGACATCGTGGGAGTGCTGTTCGATCTGGGAGTGAGCAGTCCGCAGCTGGACCGGGCCGAACGGGGCTTCTCCTACTGGTCGGACGCGCCGCTCGACATGCGCATGGACGCCGCGCGCAGGAGCTCACCGCGGCCGAGGTGGTCAACACCTACTCCGAGGCCGAGCTCGCCGGGCTGCATCGCCGAGTTCGGCGAGGAGCGCTTCGCGCGTCGCGTCGCTGCGGAGATCGTGCGCCGGCGCCCGCTCGGGACCACGGGCGAGCTCGTCGACGCGATCAAGGACGCGATCCCGGCGCCGGCCGCGGCGCAAGGGTCCTCACCCGGCCCGCCGCACGTTCCAGGCGATCCGCATGGAGGTCAACCGCGAGTTGCCCAACCTGCGCGAGGGGCTCGACGACAGCGTCCACCTCCTCACGCCGGGAGGACGGGTGCTCGTGCTCGCGTACCACTCGCTCGAGGACCGCATCGTGAAGCAGCGCTTCGCCGACTGGTCGGGGACGGCCCCGGCACCGGCCACGCCGCGCCGCCTGCCTCCGCCGCCGCGTCCCGAGCCGCTCGTGCGGCTCCTCACCCGCCGGCCGGTCCGCCCGAGCGAGGTCGAGGTCGCGACCAACCCGCGCGCCGCGAGCGTGCGTCTCCGTGCGGTGGAACGACTCGCGTGAGCGTCTCGGGCGCGGCGGTCCCGCAGCGCATCCCCCGGCGTGTCGCACCGGTCGTCCCCGGAGGGGGCGACCGCCCACGTCACCTTCAGCTCGTCGACACCGACGCCCGCCGCCGTGAGCGCCGGCGCCGGTGGCTCGTGCGCATCTGGGCCGTCGGGATCGTCGGCGCCGCGTTCGTCGGGGTCGGCGTCCATGCGTTCATCGCGGAGGGGCAGATGCACGTCGACACCGTCGACACCAAGATCGCGCGGGCGCAGGCCGCGGTGCAGGAGGCGCGCCTCGCAGTCGCCGAGGCGCAGAGCCCGGCCGTCATCGTGCGGCACGCGCGAGGACCTGGGGCTGACCGCCGCGCCGCTCGACGCGCATCGTCACCGTCCCGGAGAGCGCGCCCCCGGCGGCCGACGCCTCCGAGACCCGGATCTGGCAGACCGTGAAGCCGAGCCTGGAGTCGACGCCGTGAGCTCGAACGCCCGCCCGCTCCAGCCCCGCCGCCGGCGCATCGGTGCCGGGACCCGACCGCACGGCCGGCTCCCGCACCCGCCGCCGCCCGAGCCCGACCTCGTCCCGGCCCGGCGGTCGCGGTGACGCCACCGTCTCGCACGAGGCCGCCGTCACGCGCGGTCCAGGCCCGACCGCCGGCGCGACCCGCCGGCGGTCGCCCGCGTCCGGACCCGGCGCGACCCCGGCCGCCCCGACCACGCGTCGTGCGCACGACCGTGCTCCCGCGGACCCGTCGGCGCCTCGTCGTGATGCTCGTCGTCATGGCGCTCGCGCTCGGCGTCATCGGGGTTCGCCTGGCGACGCTCCAGACGGTGGAGAACCGGCACGTGGACGAGCTCGCGCGGCGGCAGCTCGTCTTCGCCAAGACGCTCGACGCGCACCGTGGTGCGATCCTCGACCGCAACGGGGAGCCGTTCGCGCTCTCGCTGCCGCGCACGACGGTGTTCGCCGACCCGACGCTCGTCGCAGCGCCCGACCGACCTCGCGAACCGGCTCGCGCCGCTGCTGGGGCTCCCCGCCGCCCGGCTCGAGACCGAGCTGCGCACACCGGGCACTCGCTACGTCCGCCTCGCCGCGCAGGTCGATCCCGATGTCGCCGCCGCAGTCCGCAAGCTCGGCGACCCGGGCATCGGGTTCGTCGCCGAGGACAAGCGGTTCTCCACCGACGACTCGCTCGCCGGCCCGGTGATCGGCTCGGTGACCGACGGCCGCGGTGGCAGTGGGCTCGAGGCCGCGTACAACGCGGTGCTCTCCGGTCGGGCGGGACGGCTCGAGGAGGAGCGGGACCCGAGCGGGCGGGTGATTCCCGCGGCCGACCAGCACGAGACGCCGGCCGAGGCCGGCAGCGACCTCGTGCTCACGCTCGACCAGTCGCTGCAGTACCAGGTCGAGCAGCACCTCGTCGCCGAGGTCGCCAAGGTTCGGGCGCAGCACGGGATGGCCGTGGTGGCGGACGTGCGCACCGGCGACATCCTGGCGATGGCCCAGGTCGACGGTCCGGCCGGCGGGCACCCGGCGCGCCCGGCGCCACCGACGGCGCGCAACCGAGCCTTCACCGATCCGTTCGAGCCGGGCTCGACGACGAAGGTCATCACCGCGGCGAGCGCGTTGGAGACGGGCGCGATCGATCCGACCACGCGGTTCGACGTTCCCGCATCGATCAAGATCGGCGACGGCGTGTTCGCCGACGACGAGTCGCACGGCACGGAGTCGTGGACGGTCAGCGACATCCTGCAGCGCTCGTCGAACGTGGGGGCGATCAAGATCGCCGCGACCGTCGGGCGCGCCACGCTCGACCGGTACATGCGCGACTTCGGCTTCGGGGCCCGGACCGCGGTGAACTTCCCCGGCGAGTCGCGTGGCATCCTCCAGTCGCCGAGCTCCATCGACCCGTCGATCATGGGCAGCATGCCGATCGGCTACGGCATCGCCGTGACCGCGATGCAGACGCTCCAGGTGTTCGCGACGGTCGCCAACGGCGGCGTCAGCCGGCCGCTGCGGCTGGTCGACGCGACCATCGACGCCGAGGGCCACCGCCACCGCCGGTCGTCGCTGCCGGGGCGGCGCATCATCTCGGCGCAGACGGCCCGGACGCTCAACACGATCCTGCAGGGCGTCGTCGCCAACGGCACCGGGAAGCAGGCCGCCGTCCCCGGCGCCACCACTGCCGGCAAGACGGGGACCGCCCGCAAGCCCCCGTACGAGCCGCCGCTGCACTACATGGCGAGCTTCGCCGGCTTCGTGCCCGCGGAGTCGCCCCGCCTCGTGGGCATCGTGGTGCTCGACGATCCCGCCACCGAGATCCACGGTGGTGCCGTCGCGGCACCCGTGTTCTCCCAGATCATGCAGGACGGGCTCCGGTTGACCGCCGGTAAGGTGTCCGCCCCGGCTCCGTAGAGATTGAGGAACCCGTGCTGCTGCACGACCTCCTGGATGCGGCCGAGGTGCTCGAGGTCGTCCACGACGCGCCCGTCGCCGTCACCGACGTCGTCCACGACCATCGCGCCGCGTCCCCGGGAGCGCTCTTCTGCTGTGTGGTCGGCGCCCGGGCCGACGGGCACGAGTTCGCGGCCGCGGCGGTCGATCGCGGCGCGGTCGCGCTCCTCGTCGAGCACGGCGTGGCGCCGCGGGTGCCCCAGGCCCGGGTGCGGTCGGTCCGGGCGGCGCTCGGACCGGTCGCGGCCCGCTTCCACGGCGATCCGTCGCGCGCCCTCACGACGCTGGGGGTCACCGGCACGAACGGCAAGACGACCACGACCTTCCTGCTCGAGCGGATCGCCCTCGCCGCCCGCCGCGCCCCGCGCGCCTCGGGACGCTCGGGACCAGCTTCGGCGGCGTCACGGTGCCCGCCACCTTCACGACCCCCGAGGCCACGGATCTGCAGCGCACCCTCGCCACGCTCCGACGGGACGGGGCCGACGTCGTCGTCATGGAGGTCAGCTCGCACGCGCTGGCCGAGCACCGGGTCGACGGCACCCACTTCGCCGTCGTCGGGTTCACGAACCTGACCCGCGAGCATCTCGACCACCACCACACCATGGACGAGTACTTCGCGGCCAAGGCGCGCCTGTTCACCCACGAGTTCGCCGACCGTGCCGCGATCAACGTCGACGATCCCCACGGTGCGCTGCTGGTGGACCTCGCGAAGGACGCCGGGCTCGCCGTGACACCCTTCGGCACCGACCCCGCGGCCGCGGTGCGCGCCGAGACGATCGACGTCGGCGCCGACGGATCGCGGTTCCGCCTCCACGTCCCGGGCGAGTGGGTCGACGTGCGCGTCGCGCTGCCCGGACGCTTCAACGTCGAGAACGCCCTCGCCGCGGCGGCGATCGCGACGGTCGCGGGGATCGACGCCGCCGCGATCGCCTCTGGTCTGGCCGAGCCGGGCGGGGTCCCGGGCCGGTTCGAGGTCGTCCGCTCGTCCCCGGTCACGGTGGTGGTCGACTACGCGCACACGCCGGAGGGCATCGCGACCGTCCTGCGGGCCGCCCGCGAGCTCGGACGCGGGCGCGTGGTCGCGGTGTTCGGCTGCGGCGGCGACCGCGACTCCGAGAAGCGCCCGGCCATGGGCGCGGCGGCCGGGGACGGCGCGGACTTCGTGGTCCTGACGACCGACAACGCCCGCTCCGAGGACCCGGCCGCGATCGCGGCGGCGGCCGAGGTCGGCCTGCGCGAGGTGGGTGCGCGCTACACGGTCGAGCTGGACCGCCGGACGGCGATCCGCACGGCGCTCGCGGCCGCGGCGCCGGGCGACACCGTGCTCGTGCTCGGCAAGGGCGCCGAGCCCGATCAGATCCTGGGCGCGGACCACCTCGCGTTCGACGACCGCGCCGTCGCCGCGGAGGAGCTGGAGGCGGTGTGGACCTGACCCGCGACTGGGTGGCCGGGGTCACCGGCGGTCGACGCACCGGACCCGATCCGGCGGTCGAGCCGGTGGGCCGCACGGGTCGCGTTCGACTCGCGGCGCCTGCAGCCCGGTGAGGTGTTCGTCGCGATCCGCGGCGAGCGCGACGGTCACGACTTCGTCGCCGACGCCCTCGCGCGCGGCGCCGCGTTCGTGGTCGTCGAGCGCGCGGCCCCGGAAGGGCCGGCGGTCGTCGTTCCCGACGCGCGCGGTCGCGCTCAGGGCGATGGCCCACGCCGGCCGCCGCCGGATCGACGGGCGCGTGGTCGCGATCACCGGGTCGGTCGGCAAGACCTCGACCAAGGACCTGACGGCCGCCGTGCTCGGCGCCGGGCTGCGGACCCACGCCGCCCCCGAGTCGTTCAACAACGAGATCGGCGTGCCCGGTCACCGTGCTCGGGGCGCCGGAGGACACCGAGGTGCTCGTCGTGGAGATGGGTGCCCGCTTCGCCGGGAACATCGCCGACCTCTGCGCGATCGCCCTCCCCGAGATCGGGGTCATCACCAACATCGGGATCACCCACGCCGAGCACCTCGGCGGGCCCGAAGGCGTCGCGCGGGTGAAGGGCGAGCTGCTCGACGCGCTCCCGACCCACGGTCTCGCGGTCGTCTCGCGCGAGCTGCGAGCGCACCGCCGGGCAGCGCCACCGCAGTGCGGCGCCCGTGCTCACCGTCGGCACCGAGCCCGCGGCCCGACGTCCGCGGTCTCCGACGTCCACGCTCGACGGTGCGCTGCACCCGCGGTTCCTGCTCGAGACGCCCTGGGGCACCGGTGAGGTCGGGCTCGGGGTCCGCGGCGAGCCCACCAGGTCGTGAACGCCGCGCAGGCCGCGACGGTCGCGCTGCACCTCGGGGTTCCCTTCGCGTCGGTGGTCGCCGCGCTGGCGTCCGCGGTCGGCTCGTCCTGGCGGATGGAGCTGATCGACACCGCCGGGGGCGTCCGCGTGCTCAACGACGCGTACAACGCCTCGCCCGTCGCGATGCGTGGCCGCGCTCGACGCCCTGGCCGCGCTGGACGTCCCCGGCCGGCACGTCGCGGTGCTGGGCGACATGCGGGAGCTCGGGCCGCTGAGCCGGGAGGAGCACGCCCGCGTGGGGACGCGGCCGCGGCGCGCGGCGTCGCCTCGTGATCGCGGTGGGCGAGGCGACCGGTCCGCTCGCGGACGCGGCCGCGGCCGGGCGGCTGCGCGGTGCGCCGCGGTGACCGACGCCGAAGCGGGCGCCAGCTGCGCGCTGGAGCTGGTGGGCCCGGGCGACGTCGGTGCTCGTGAAGGGCAGTCGCGCGGTCGGGCTCGAGGTCGTGGTCGACGCGCTCGTCGGCGCGGAGGCGCTCGCATGATCGCCGTGCTCATCGCGGTCGCGGGCGCGTTCGCCTTCGCCGTCATCGGGACGCCGTTCGTCGTGCGCTACCTGCGACGTCACAACATCGGCGCGCAGATCCGCGACGACGGGCCGGTCGCGCACCCCCACGGCGCCAAGGCCGGCACGCCGACGATGGGTGGATTCGCGATCGTCGGCGCCGCGTTCCTCGGTTACCTCGTGGCGCACATCAACTCGGAGGCCATCAAGTTCGCGGACACCGCCATCGCGCTCTGGGTCCTGATCCTCGGGCTGTTCGTCGTCGGCTTCGTCGACGACTACCTCGGTGTGCGCAAGGCCCGGAACCTCGGGCTGCGCAAGCGGGGCAAGACGCTCGGCATCGTGGTGGTGGCGGGCGGGTTCGCGGCGATGAGCACGCAGTTCGTGCACGTCGACACGCACCTGTCCTTCACCCGTCCGCTCGGCCTCGACCTCGGCGTGGTCGGTTGGATCCTCTGGTGCATCGCGGTCGTCTACGCCACGACCAACGCGGTGAACATCACCGACGGGCTCGACGGTCTCGCGGCCGGATCGGCGGCGCTCGTGTTCGCAGCCTTCGTCGTGATCTCCTTCACCCAGTTCCGGCACCCGCTCGGTACGACCTGCGCGACACGACCGAGCGCGTTGCGGGCCGGGTCCATCGACGTCGACCGTCGTCGCGGCCGCCATGATGGGTGCCTGCATCGGCTTCCTCTGGTGGAACGCGCCGCCGGCCAAGCTCTTCATGGGCGACACCGGTGCGCTCGCGCTCGGCGGCGCGATGGCCGGGATGGGCCTGCTGACCAACACGCACCTGCTGCTCCCGATCATCGGCGGGCTCTACGTGCTCGAGACCGTCAGCGTGATCGCCCAGGTGATCTCGTTCCGGGGCTTCGGCCGGCGGATCCTGCGCATGTCGCCGATCCACCACCACTTCGAGCTGCTCGGGTGGCCGGAGTCGACGATCATCGTCCGCTTCTGGATCCTGGCCGGGCTCGCGATGGCGCTCGGCCTCGGCCTCTTCTACGCGGACTTCCTGCGCATCCCGGGGATCATCGAGTAGTGCGGGTCGTGGTGGTCGGGCTGCGTGCGACCGGTGCCGCCGTGGCGCGTTGGCTGGGTGCCCGTGGTGACGACGTCGTCATCGTGGAGGAGCGCCCGGGCCAGCCCGAGTACGCGGAGCGGCGCGCCGGCCGCGGAGCAGGCCGGCCAGCAGGTGCTGGAAGGCACGGTCGACTGGAACCGCGTGCTCACCGGTGCGGATCTGCTGGTGCCGAGCCCGGGGTCCGTCCCGACCACCCCGCGATGGTCGCGGCGCGCGCGGCGGGGGTGGCCGTCCGCGGGGACCTCGACCTCGCGGTCGAGGCCGCGACCGTGCCCGTCGTGGTCGTCAGCGGGACGAACGGCAAGTCGACGGTGACGACGCTGTCAGCGCGATGCTCGAGCACGCCGGCCGGCGTGCGCCCTCGGTCGGGAACATCGGGCGCGTGGCGCTCGACGCGCTCGGCGAGGGCGACGACGTCCTCGTGGTCGAGGCGTCGTCGTTCCAGCTGCACACCGTCGGCGACACGTTCGCGCCCGACGTCGCGGTGCTGCTCAACCTCGCCGACGACCATCTCGACTGGCACGGGTCGTTCGAGGCCTATGCGTCCGACAAGGCGAACATGTTCCGCCACCAGCGGCCGGACGCCACGCTCGTGGTCAACCTCGACGACCCCGCCGCCGTCGCACTTGCCGCGGACGCGCCGGCGTGCCGGCTCGGGTGTTCGGCGCTGCAGGCGGCACCGGGTCGGTTCGGTTGGGACGGTGCGCAACTGCTCGATCCCGACGGTGCGGTGGTGCTCGAGGCGGCCGCCGTCGTGGCGCCCCACGACCGGATGAACCTCGCGGCGGCGGCCGCGGCGGCGACGGTGCTCGGCGCCCCGTCGCACGCGATCGCCGCGGCGCAGCGGGACTTCGTGAGGCTCCACCACCGGACGGAGCCGGTCGGCAAGGCTGGAGACGTGCTCTACGTCGACGACTCGAAGGCGACGAACCCGCACGCGACCGCCGCCGCGGTGCGTGGCTACGCCAGCGTCGTGCTGCTCGCAGGAGGCGACAGCAAGGGCGTGGACCTCGGCGCGCTGCGCGAGGTCGCCGACCGTCTCCGGGGTGTGGTGGCCATCGGCGACACGCCCGAGGAGGTCGACGACGCGCTCGGTGCCCTCGTCCCCGTCCGACGCGCCGGCACGATGCGTGCCGCGGTGCGCGCGGCCGCGACCATGGCGCGCCCCGGCGACACGGTCCTGCTCTCGCCGGCGTGCGCGTCGTTCGACTGGTACGACGGCTACGCACAACGTGGCGAGGACTTCCAGCGGGAGGTCGCCGCCCTCCTCGCCGAGGCGCGCGGACGGAGGTCGGCCCGTGAGCGTCGCCGTCCCACCGGTCGTCCGCCGCCCGTTCGGGCGCGCCCGTGCCTGGTGGGCGGGGACGCAGTCCGTCCGAACGCCGAACTCGGTGGTGCTCGTCCTCGCGGTCGTCGTGCTCAGCATCGTCGGCCTGGTCATGGTGCTCTCGGCCTCGACCGTGCGCTCCATCGACGACACCGGGTCGCCGTGGTGGTTCTTCCGCCGACAGGCGATCGGCACCGCGGTCGGCGTGGTGGGGTTCGTCGTCGCGTCCCGCGTCGACTACCGCGCCTGGCGCCGTCACGTCCCGATCCTGCTCGGCTCCGCCGCGGTGCTGCTGCTCGCGGTGCTCGTCCCCGGGGTGGGCATCAAGGTCGACGGCGCCCGCCGCTGGCTCGGCTTCGGCGCGTTCCGCATCCAACCGTCCGAGCTCGCGAAGCTCGGACTGCTCGTCTTCGCCGCCGATCTCCTCGCCCGCCGCGAGCTCGAGATGGGCGACTGGCGCCGGACCGTGCGGCCGATCGTCCTCGTGCTCGGCATCACCGGGGTGCTGATGATGGGCGAGCCCGACCTCGCGTCCCTCATGGTGATCGTGGTCATGGTGTTCGCGATGCTCGTGGCCGGCGGCGTCCGGGCCCGGCATCTCGCGACGCTCACCGGCGTGGGCATCGGGCTCGTGACCCTCGTGTCGCTCGCCGTCCCGTGGCGACGGGCCCGCATGTTCTCGTTCGTGGACCCGCTCCAGCAGGCCGGCAGCGCGGGCTACCAGGTCACGCAGTCGCTGATCGCCCTGCACACCGGTGGGTGGACGGGCGTGGGGCTGGGTGAGGGCCGCGCGAAGTGGCGCTTCCTCCCCGCCGCGCACACCGACTTCATCTTCGCGGTGATCGGGGAGGAGCTCGGGCTCCTGGGCGCGCTCCTGGTGATCGGCCTGTTCGTGGTCATCGCGGTCGTCGGCGTGCGCACCGCGGCGCGGGCGCCCGATCGCTTCGGGGCGCTGCTCGCCGCGGGCGCGACGGCCTGGATCATCGGTCAGGCGGTGCTGAACCTCGGAGGGGTCGTCGGCGTGCTCCCGGTGACGGGCGTCCCGCTGCCCTTCGTGTCCTTCGGGGGCACGGCGCTGGTCTGGACGATGGTGGGCGCGGGCGTGCTCGTGAACGTCGCCCGCCAGGGACGGGCGTGACGGCAGCTGCGGTCCACGCGGTGGTGACCGGAGGCGGAACCGGTGGTCACGTCCATCCCGCGCTCGCGATCGCCGACGCGCTCGTCGCCGAGGGTCACCCGCGCGATGCGATCCGGTTCGTCGGCGCGCGCCGCGGCCTGGAGGCCGGTGCGGTCCCCGATGCGGGCTACCGGATCGAGCTGCTCACCCTCGACGGCATCCAGCGCTCGCTGGCGCCGCGTGCGCTGCTGCGGTCCGCGCGTGCGGTGCTGCTCTTCCTGGCGGCGGTGGTCGTGTGCATCCGCCGACTGCGGCGGCTCCGGCCTGGGGTCGTCGTCGGCGTCGGCGGGTACGCATCGGCACCGTGCGTCATCGCGGCCCGGCTCGCCCGCATCCCGACGGTGGTGCACGAGCAGAATGCGGTCCCGGGACTCGTGAACCGCCTCGCGGTGCGCTGCGGCGCCCGCCCGGCGGTCTCGTTCGCGGGGTCGGCCTGGCCGGAGGCGGTGGTCACCGGCAACCCGGTGCGGGCCGAGATCGTCGCGGCTCGCCACTCGCCGACGGCGCCCCCGCAGCTGGCGGTGGTGGGCGGCTCGCTCGGCGCCGGGCGGCTCAACGAGGTCGCGCTCAGCCTCTACGACCGTTGGCGGGACCGGGACGACGTGGCCGTCCGCCACGTCTGCGGGCCGCGGCACCTGGACTCCTGCCGGGTCCGGCTCGAGGTGCTGCGGCGCGAGGGCGACCGGCTCCGCTACGAGCTCGTGGGCTACGAGCACGACATGGCCGCCCTCTACGCGACGAGCACGCTGTTGCTCTGCCGAGCCGGCGCGACGACGGTCGCCGAGGCGGCCGCGATCGGGGTGGGCGCGCTCTACGTGCCGTGGTCCGGCGCCGCCGAGGGCCAGCAGGAGGCGAACGCAACCGCGATGGTCGCCGCCGGCGCGGGCGAGATGGTGCTCGACGCGGAGTGCACGCCGGCGCACGTCGGCACCCGGCTCGAGGAGCTGCTCGGAGATCCGGAACGCTGCGCGCGCGATGGCGGAGGCCGCCCGCACGGTCGGCCGTCCCGACGCGGCGGCCCGGGTGGTCGCCTTCGTCGAGGAGGTGGCGCGTGGCCGCTGAAGCCGCGTTCGACCTCTCCGCGCCCCGCCGGATCCACGTCATCGGCGCCGGCGGCGCGGGCATGAGCGTGTACACGGCGATCCTCGCCGAGCTCGGTCACACGGTGACCGGCTCCGACATCCGCGACCACCCGCGCCTGGAGCGGCTGCGGCTGCTGGGCGTCGAGTGCTTCGTCGGCCAGCGGGCGGAGAACCTGCCGGCCGAGCTGGACGCGGTGGTGATCAGCTCGGCGGTGTCGGCCACGAACCTCGAGGTGCGTGCCGCGCGCGACCGTGGGATCCGCGTGCTCACGCGCGCGGAGATGCTCGCGGCGATCGTCGGCACCCGGCGCGGGCTCGGCGTCGCCGGCACCCACGGCAAGACGACGACGTCGTCGATGATCACCCTGATCCTGCGGGCCGCGGGGCTCGCACCGAGCTTCCTCATCGGCAGCGAGATGCACGAGGTCGGCACCAACGGCGCGCTCGACACGGGGGAGTGGCTCGTCGTCGAGGCCGACGAGAGCGACGGCACCTTCCTCGACCTGCCGCTCGAGGCGGCGCTGGTGACCAACGTCGACAACGACCACCTGTGGTTCTGGGGCGACGCCGCGGCGCTCCGGGACGCGTTCACGCGCTTCGTCGACCAGATCGGTCGCCTCCCGGTGCTGTGTGCCGACGACCCGCTGCTGGCGGCGCTCGCCCGCGACCGACCAGGGGCCGTCACCTACGGACTGGGGCCGGGTGCCCGCTACCGGGCCGTCGAGTACGCCGGTGGTGCCGACGGCTCCCGCTTCGTGCTCGAGGTCGACGGCGAGGCGCTCGGTGAGGTGCGCCTCCCGGTGATCGGCCGTCACCACGCCCAGAACGCGGCCGGCGCCGCGGCCATGACGATGGCGCTCGGGGCCGACTTCGACGACGTGCGACGCGCGCTCGGGCGCTTCGGCGGCGTCGCGCGCCGGTTCCAGCACAGGGGCGAGATCGACGGGGTCGCGATCGTCGACGACTACGCCCTGCTCCCGACCGAGGTCCACGCCACGATCGTGGCCGCGCGCGAGGCCGGCTACCGCCGGATCGTCGCGGTGTTCCAGCCCTTCCGGTACGTGCGCACCGCGGGGATGTGGCCCGAGTTCCGGGACGCCTTCGTCGGGGCCGACCAGGTGATCCTCACGGACGTCTGCGGGTTCCACGAGCCGCCGATCCCCGGCATCACGGGCGACCTGCTGGTGCGCGCGGTGCTCGACGCGCACCCGGACACGAAGGTCGCCTACTTCCCGCACCGCGCCCAGCTCGCCGAGCTCGTGCCGCGGTACGCGAGGCCCGGCGACGTCATCCTCACGCTCGGCGGGGGAGACATCACCGCGCTTGGCCGACGAGCTGGTCGCCCGACGGGGCGGCGGGTGACGATGACCGCCGACCTCACGACGCTCGCCCTCGCGCTCGAGCGCACGCTCCCCGGTCGTGTCGCCACCGACGCGCCGCTCGGTGCGCTCACCACCTGGCGCGTCGGCGGCACCGCGGCCGTCCTCGTGCGGGCCGAGACGCCCGAGGACGTCACCACGCTCGCGTCGCTGCTGCCGGGCGGCATCCCGCGGGTCGTGCTCGGGCGCGGCTCCAACCTGCTCGTCGCCGACGCCGGCTTCCCCGGAGTGGTGGTCACGCTCGGTCCCCCGTTCGAAGCCGTGACCATCGCGGACGGTGAGGTCGCCGCGGGCGGCGCCGCGCCGTTGCCGGTGCTCGCGAGGCAGTGCGCGGCCGCCGGCCGGGCCGGGCTCGGCTTCTACGTGGGAATCCCGGGCTCGGTGGGCGGTGCGGTCCGCATGAACGCGGGTGGCCACGGACGCAGCACGGCGGAGGTGTTGCTCGATGCGACGGTCGTGGATCTCGTGAGCGGGGAATCGCGGCGTGTGGTCGGCGACCGAGCTCGCCTTCGGGGACCGCCGCTCGGCGCTCACCGCCGACCACGTGGTGGTCGGCGCCCGCTTCCGCGTGGTGCCCGGGGACCCGGAGGTGCTCCGCGCCGAGCTCTCGGACGTCGTCCGCTGGCGGACCGAGCACCAACCGGGCGGGGCCAACGCCGGCTCGGTGTTCAGGAACCCGCCCGGCGACACCGCGGGCCGCCTGATCGACGAGGGAGCCGGGCTCCGGGGCACGCGGGTCGGCGGGGCGGTGGTCTCGGCGAAGCACGCCAACTTCATCCAGGCCGAGCTTGGGTCGACTGCCGCGGACGTCCACCACCTGATCACGCTGGTGCGCGACCGTGTGGAGCAGGCAACCGGCGTCCGGCTGGTGCCCGAGGTGCACCAGATCGGCTTCGACGACCCCGTGAGCGAGTGATGAGCACGACCGAGCTGCCGCCGAGCGGCGTGGACGACGAAGCGACCGAGGTCTTCGACGACGACGTCCTCGTGGTCCTCGACGACGCCGGCGACGCCGGGCCGCCCGGCGGCCGCGGGCCGCTCGGCGCGATGGATCCCCGGATGCGCGAACGGTGGGTCGCCCAGCGGCGCGAGCAGGGCCGCCGCCGGCTGCGGGTCCTGGTGGTCGTGGTCGCCACGGCGTCCGTGCTCGTCCTCGCCTACGTGATCGCGCGCTCGCCGCTGCTCGGTGCGGACGGCGTGCGCGTCGAGGGGGCCACGGAGACCCCCGCGACGGCGGTGCGGGCCGCGGCCGGCATCTCCGACGGCGAGCCGCTGCTGTTCCTCGACACCGGCGCGATCGTCCGGCGCGTCGAGCGGCTGCCCTACGTCGCGACGGCCTCGGTCTCGACCGACCTGCCGCACACCGTGACGGTGCGCGTCACCGAGCGCACCCCGGTCGTGTTCGTCACGGGACCCGACGGTGCGTCGCTGCTCGACCGCACCGGGCGGGTGCTGGACCGTGTGCCGAGGGCGCCGGACGGCCTCACCGAGGTCACCGGCACGACGCGCCCGGGGGTCGCGGGGACGTGCGCGTCGGACGCGGCGGTGTTCCGGGGCCTCGGCGACCTCCCGCCGGCGCTGCGCCTGCTCGCCGAACGGGTACGGGTGCGCGGGGGCGAGGCCGTCGTCGTCGTCCGCGGCGATGCGCCGCTGGCCCGAACGATCCGCCTCGGAGCGCTCGTCGACGTGCGCGCCAAGGCCGCCGCGGTGCTCGCGGTCCTCGCCGACCTCGATGCGCGTGGCCAGCACGTGCGCTACGTCGACGTGCGGGTGCCCGACGCGCCCGCGATCGGATGAGCCGCGCTGGTCCCGGCGTGCCGGTGGCGAACGGGCCGATGATTGTTGCTCCGGGGACCGGTCGAGTAGGGTCTCGACCCAAACCGGAGGTTGACATAACTCTTCACCTCCACTGGAGGTCAAGGGTTCCGGCGCCGGGACCGGGCCAACCGTAGGGAGATTCACCACGATGTTGGGTGCACCGCAGAACTATCTCGCCGTGATCAAGGTCGTCGGTGTGGGGGGCGGCGGCGGCAACGCCGTCAACCGGATGATCGACGCGGGTCTGAAGGGCGTCGAGTTCATCGCGGTCAACACGGACGCGCAGGCGCTCCTCATGAGCGATGCCGACGTGAAGCTGGATCTCGGACGCGAGCTCACGCGTGGCCTCGGGGCGGGCTCGGACCCCGAGGTCGGGCGCCAGGCCGCCGAGGACCACAAGGCCGAGATCGAAGAGGTGCTCCGCGGCGCCGACATGGTCTTCATCACCGCCGGCAAGGGCGGAGGCACCGGCACCGGTGGCGCGCCGATCATCGCCGAGGTCGCCAAGTCGATCGGTGCGCTCACCATCGGCGTCGTCACCCGTCCGTTCACCTTCGAGGGGCGGCGCCGGTCGGTGCAGGCCGAGCAGGGCATCCAGACGCTGAAGGAGAAGGTCGACACCCTCATCATCATCCCGAACGACCGGCTGCTCCAGGTCTCGGACGACAAGACCTCGATGCTCAACGCGTTCAAGATGGCCGACGAGGTCCTGCTCCAGGGCGTCCAGGGCATCACCGACCTCATCACCACACCCGGGCTCATCAACACCGACTTCGCCGACGTGAAGATGATCATGACCAACGCGGGCTCCGCGCTGATGGGCATCGGCTACGCGTCCGGCGAGGGTCGCGCGGTCGCCGCCGCGCGATCCGCGATCTCCAGCCCGTTGCTCGAGGCGAGCATCGAGGGTGCGCGCGGGATCCTGCTCAACATCTCCGGCCCGTCGGACCTCGGCCTGTTCGAGGTCAACGAGGCCGCCGAGATCATCAGCGAGGCGGCCCACCCCGACGCCAACATCATCTTCGGCGCCGTCATCGACGACGCGCTGGGCGACGAGGTGCGCATCACCGTGATCGCCGCGGGCTTCGACCGCTTCGAGGGCGAGCGGCGCGAGGCCGGGCTCGGGCTGCGCGACGAGGAGCCTCAGGGCGACGACGCCGACGAGCTCGGACTCGGTGACGACGAGTTCGACGTTCCCGACTTCCTCCGCTGAGCGGGCGCGGTGATCCACCGCGAGCTCGGAGGTGCCGACGCGTTCTTCACCGACCGCCACGGCGGCACGTCGGTCGGCCCGTACACGTCGGCGAACCTGGCCTCCCACGTCGGTGACGAGCCGCACGCGGTCGTCGCCAACCGCGCCGCGGTCGCACGCGCGATCGGCCGGCGCGACCGGCCGTGGGTCCAACCCCACCACGTGCACGGCACCACGGTCGTCGCCCTCACCGACGCCGGCTCGATCCGTGCCGTCGGTGCCGGTCGCGAGGCCGACGGCACCGCGACCGCCCGATCCGATGCGCTGCTCGTCGCGATCGGTGCCGACTGCGCGCCCGTGGCGATCGCGAACGACACCGCCTGGGCCGCGGTGCACGCAGGGTGGAGGGGTGCCGCCGACGGCGTCGTGCAGGCCGGGGTGGCCGCGGTGCGCGCGCTCGGGCGGGGTCCCGTGCGCGTCGTGGTCGGTCCCTGCATCGGCGCGGCGCACTACGAGTTCGGTGCCGAGGACCTGGACCGGCTCGCCCGGCGCCTCGGGCCCACCGTCCGCGCCCGGACCGACGACGGGGCGCCGGCGTTCGACCTGCGCGTCGGCGATCCGCCGGGCGTGCGAGCAGAGTCGGCGTCGAGCAGGTCGAGGTGCTCGACGTGTGCACGTTCGCCTCGGCCGACCACTTCTCGCACCGGCGGGACGGCACGACCGGCCGTCACGGCGTGGTGGTGACCGGCCGGTGAGCATCGCGGCACGTGTGGCCGAGGTGACCGAGCGCATCGCCGCCGCCGCCGTCCGCAGTGGTCGCGACGCCGGCGCGGTCCGGCTCGTCGCGGCGACGAAGACGCAGCCGGTCGAGGTGGTGGCCGAGGTGCTCGCGGCGGGCGTTCGCGACCTCGGGGAGAACCGGGCCCAGGAGCTCGTCGCCAAGGCCCCGGTGCTCGTCTCGGCCGAGCCGACGTGGCACTTCATCGGCCGGCTCCAGCGCAACAAGATCAACCAGCTCGCCCCGTGGGTGCGGCTGTGGCAGAGCGTCGACCGACCGGTGGTCGTCGACGCCCTCGCCCGCCGGGTCCCCGCGCGGGTCCTGGTGGAGGTGAACGTCGGCGGGGAGGCGCAGAAGGGCGGCTGCCCGGGGCGCGAGACGCCCGCGCTGGTGGACCACGCCCGGGAGCAGGGCCTCGACGTCGCGGGGCTCATGACCGTGGCGCCGGCCTCGGGTGACCCGCGGCCGGTGTTCGCCGGTCTGGCGACGCTCGCGGGCCGGCTGGGGCTCGCCGAGCTGTCGATGGGGATGACGGGCGATTTCGAGGCCGCGATCGAGGAGGGCGCCACGATCGTGCGCATCGGGACGGCCCTGTTCGGGCCGCGGCCGACATTCCACTGATTTCGGCCCGGGGGGCGGTAACCTGCAGATCCTTCCGGAGGGAGATGCGATGCCGGGTGTATGGCAGAAGACGATGGTGTACCTCGGTCTGAAAGACGACGACGAGGGCTACGAGTTCGACTACGACGACGAGCTGGACCTCGCCGACGCCGAGTACGCCGAGGCGGTCGCGACCCCGATCGAGCGGCCGGCGCGTCCGGTGCGCCGGGAGCCGGCGACGCCGGCGGTCCGGGTGCAGCCCCGGGTGCGGGCGGTGCCGGTGGAGGAGCCCGACGAGGCTCCGGGACCCACGCCGACGATCCGCACGATGCCCGCGAGCTCGGCCCGCGTGCACGTCGTCGAGCCCCACGGGTTCAACGACGCCCAGGAGGTGGGGGATCGCCTCAAGGCCGATCAACCCGTGATCATCAACATCCAGGGCGTCGGCCGGGACCTCCAGCGCCGGTTGATCGACTTCTCGAGCGGTCTCACCTACGCGATCGGCGGCACCATGGCCCGGGTGGCCGACCAGGTCTTCCTGCTCACGCCGAGCAACGTCGAGGTCTCCCAGGAGGAGAAGGAGCGCCTCCAGGCACGCGGTCTCTTCGGCTGATCCGTGCACGAGGTCGTCTGCGCGTTCCTCATCACGTACATCCTGGTGCTGTTTGTCCGGATGTTCCTCTCGTGGCTCCCGCCGGGCTCCGGCGCGATGCGCACCGTCAGCCGCGTGGTGTTCGACATCACCGAGCCGGTGCTGGCGCCGGTGCGTCGCGTGATCCCTCCCGTGGGGATGTTCGACCTCTCGTTCACCGTCGTCGTCTTCGTGCTGCTGATCGTGCAGCAATCGGTGTGCCGCTGATGTCCGGTATGGGTAAGGTCGATTCTCCGGTCGTGACGTCGCTACGATTCTCACCATGGACGTGACGCCCCGGGAACTGCGCGACCTCGACATCCGCGAGAAATTCCGCGGCTACGACCCGAACGACGTGGACGATCTGCTCGAGCGGGCCGCGCGCTCGATCGAGAAGCTCGAGTCCCAGGTCCGCGACCTCCAGCAGCGCGCGGACAGTGGCGCGGTGGACACCGCGAAGTCCCGCGAGAACGAGGAGACGATCCAGCGCACGCTGATCCTCGCCCAGCGCGCTGCCGACGAGGCGGTCGCCGAGGCGCAGGCCAAGGCGCGCCAGATCCTCGGCGACGCCGAGTCCAAGGCCTCGACGATGGTCAGCGAGGCGGAGACCAACGCCCGCCGTCAGGCCGAGACGGAGCGCCGCCGCCTCGAGGGCGAGGTGCTCGAGCTCGGCGCCCGGCGCGACGCCCTCGTCGCCGACGTCGACGCGCTCGAGCAGTTCGAGTCCGACTACCGGGCCCGGCTGCGGCGCTCGCTCGAGTCCGATCTCGAGATGCTCTCGAGCAAGGGCTCGGTCTCGCCGTCGCCGCGCCCGACGATCCACAACGTGGAGATGCCGGTCGCCGCCGCGGCCACCGAAGTCATCTCGACGGCACCGGCACCGGCACCCGCACCCGCACCGGCACCGGCCGCTGCACCGCCCGCGCCGAGCCCGTCGCCGCCGGCCGTGGCACCGACACCGGCACCGCCGGTCCCGCCCCCCGCCTTCGGGGTCGCGGCCGCGGAGTCGCCGGCGCCGCCGGTCGACGCCGCACCCGCGGGCACGCCCGAGCCGTCGTCACCGGAACCGTCGTCGTCCGAGCCGGCCGCGCCGGCCGCGGCCGAGGTGCCGTGGGAGGAGACGCCGGCCACGCCGACCGCGCGTCCGCCCCTCTTCGACGCCGAACCCGAGCCCGAGCACCTCGACGACGACGCGTTCTTCGCGAGCCTGCGCGAGGCGGTCACCGACGAGACCCCGCTCGGGCCCCGGGAGGACACCGGGGGCTCGGGCCTCTTCGACCAGGACGACCAGCGCGGCGGACTCTTCCGCCGCCGCGGCCGCTGACCCGGGGACTATCCGGCGCGGGTCAGCCCCACCCCGAGCGGCGAGCCGTCGATCGCGACCTCGACCCCACCGGCATCGCCGTTCGAACCGAGCCGCAGCTCGGTGGCGAGGACCTCACCCGCGATCCAGTCGCGGTGCTGGGAGATCGCCTCCCCCAGCTCGCCCGCGGCGGACAGCACCACGACGACCCGATCGGCGATCTCGAAGCCCTGCGCCTTGCGCTGGTCGTTGAGCGCGCGCACGACCTCCCGCGCGAGGCCCTCGCGCCGGAGCGCCTCGTCGAGCGTCGTGTCGAGCGCGACCGCCAGCGGTCCGGCCTGTGCGAGCGCCAGCTCCTCGTGGGAGGACGCCCGGATCTGCAGGTCGTCCTCGGCGAGGATCACCGGGGTGCCGTCGACGTCCAGGGTGAACGTCCCGTCGCGCTCGAGCGCGGCGCGCACCGCTCCGCCGTCGACGCCGGCCAGCAGATCCTTCACGCGCGGCAGGAGCTTGCCGACCTTCGGTCCGAGGGTCCGGAAGTTCGGGAGCACCGCGTAGTCGAGCAGCCCCTCGAGCGACGTGACGGTCTCGAGTGACTTGACGTTCAACGCGTCGGCGATCTCCGCGGCGATGTCGGCGTCGAGCGTGGTGCCGACGGGGACGAGCGCGACGGCGCGGGCCAGGGGCTGACGCACCTTGAGCTTGGACTCGGTCCGTGCGCTCAGCCCGAGTGACACGAGCTCGCGTGCGAGCTCCATGCCGGCCTCGAGGTCGGTGTCGACCGCCGTCCCGTCGGCCACGGGCCAATCGGCCAGATGCACCGACTCCGTGGTCCGGGCGAGGTTCTGGTGCAGCGCGTCGGAGGTGAAGGGGCAGAAAGGAGCGAGGAGGCGCGCGATCGTCGCCAGGCACTCGTGCAGGACGGCGTGGGCCTGCCCGTCGGACGCCTTCCAGAAGCGACTGCGGCTCCGACGCACGTACCAGTTGGAGAGATCGTCCACGAGCCGGTCGAGCGCCTGCGTGGCCCGGAGCGCGTCGAACGCCTCGAGACCTTCGGTCATCTCCCGCACCGTGGCGTGCAGCCGCGACCGGATCCACCGGTCCATCACGTGCGGCCGCTGGCCCGCGCCGCTGGGGGGCACCCGGGCCCGCGGCGGCCGGCGCGGCGGGTTCCCAACCGTCGAGGTTCGCGTAGGTGACGAAGAACGCGTAGGTGTTCCACAGCGTCACGAGGAAGCGGCTGGTGGTCTCGTCGATGTTGTCGAGGTGGACGCGCTTGGGGGTCCAGGGGGAGCTCGCGAACACGAAGTTCCAGCGCAGCGCATCGGCGCCGCGGGTGCTCACCACCGTCCACGGATCGATCACGTTGCCGCGGCTCTTGGACATCTTCTGACCGTCCTGATCCAGCAGGAGCGACAGGCAGACGACGTCGCGGTACGGGGACTTCCCGAACACGAGCGTGTTCACCGCGAGGAGCGAGTAGAACCACCCGCGCGTCTGGTCGATCGCCTCGCAGATGAAGTCGGCGGGGAAGCGTCGCTCGAAGATCTCCTGGTGCTCGAACGGGTAGTGCCACTGCGCGGCGGGCATCGATCCCGAGTCGAACCACGCGTCGAGCACGGGCTCGACGCGTCGGGCCCGCCCCCCGCAGGCGTCGCAGGCGATGGTCACGTCGTCGACGAACGGGCGGTGCAGGTCGAGCGCGCCGAGGTCCCGGCCCGCGCGCTCGCCGAGCTCGGAGACGGATCCGACGCACGTGTCGTGGTCGCAGTCCTCGCAGCGCCACACGGGGATCGGCGTGCCCCAGAACCGGTCGCGCGAGAGCGCCCAGTCCACGTTGTTGGCGAGCCAGTCCCCGAAGCGGCCGTGGCGGATGTGCTCGGGGTGCCAGCCGATCGCCTCGTTCTCGCGGAGGAGGTCGGCCTTGCGCTCGGACGTGCGCGCGAACCATGTCGGCTTCGCCCAGTAGATGAGCGGGGTGCCGCACCGCCAGCAGTGCGGGTAGGAGTGCTCGTAGGCCGCCACGAGCACGAGGCGGTCGCGCCGGCGCAGCTCCTCGATGAGATCGGGATCGGCGTCCTTGACGAACCGGCCGGTCAGGGTGGGCACCGCGGGGCCGAACCGGGCCTCGGCGTCGACGGGGTTCAGCAGGGGCAGGCCCTCGGCCTCGCCCACCTCGCGGTCGACCTCGCCGAACGCGGGGGCGAGGTGCACGATGCCCGAGCCGTCGTCGACCGTGACGAACTCGGCGGCGACGACCCGCCAGCCGTCGCCCTCGGCGGGCAACCAGTCGAAGGGACGCTCGTAGTGCAGGCCCACGAGCGCCGCGGCGTCGACGGGGCCGACGACCTCGACGTCTCCGAGCACGGCCTCGACCCGGTCCGCCGCGAGCACGAGGTCACGCCCGCCGTCGACGCGGACTCGCACGTACGGGATGTCGGGTCCGATCGCCGCGCCCGTGTTGCTGACGAGGGTCCAGGGCGTGGTCGTCCACACGAGGAGGTCGAAGTCGGCGTCGACGACCGGGAACCGCACGTAGACCGAGTCCTCGGTCACCTCGCGGTAGGCGCCCGGCTGGCCGAGCTCGTGGCTGGACAGGGCGGTCCCGCAGCGCCCGCAGTAGGGGACGACCTTCGAGCCCTCGTAGATCGAGCGCGTCGTCCCACATGCGGCGGAACAACCACCACACGCTCTCGATGAAGCCGTTGCTCATCGTCTCGTACGCGTCGGAGAGGTCGAGCCACACACCGATGCGGCTGGTCATGGCCGACCAGTCCTCGACGTAGCGCTGAACCGATTCGCGACAGCGCCGGTTGAACTCCTCGATCCCGAAGTCCTCGATCTCGGGCTTGCCCGAGAACCCGAGCTCCTTCTCGACCTCGACCTCGACCGGCAGGCCGTGGCAGTCCCACCCGGCCTTGCGGGCCACGTAGCGCCCCCGCATCGTGTGGAAGCGCGGGTAGATGTCCTTGAACAGCCGGGCCCAGACGTGGTGGATGCCGGGGCGCCCGTTGGCGGTCGGTGGGCCCTCGTAGAACACCCACTCCGGAGCGCCTTCCCGCCGGCGGAGCGACTCCGCGAAGACGTCGCCCGCCCGCCACTGCTCGAGGACGCGTGTCTCGAGCGCGACGAGGTCCAGGCGTGGGTCGACGGCGTCGAAGGGCACGCCCCGAGCCTATTCGGCTCCTCCCGCGTTTCCGGAGCTGCACTAACATGCCCCGCTTCCCGTCGCCACCCCGGAGGGTTCTCGATGGCCAAGGCCACGCCGAAGAAGGCCGCGCCCCCAAGAAAGCCCGCCCCCAGGGCCGGAACGATCAAGAAGGCCGCCAGCGGCAAGGCCGCGACCACACGCGCCCCGGCCGCCCGCGCCACCGCGAAGAAGGCCGCCGCGAAGAAGGCGCCCGCGAAGAAGGTTCCCGCGAAGAAGGTTCCCGCGAAGAAGGTTCCCGCGAAGAAGACGTCGGCGAAGCAGGCGCCCGCGAGGAAGACGCCCGCGAAGAAGACGCCCGCGAAGAAGGTGCCGGCGAAGCAGGCGCCGCGAAGGCGAAGCAGGCAGCCGCGAAGAAGGTGGCGAAGCAGGCGGCCAAGCGGCCCGCCGCGAAGAGGACGGCGCCCGCGAAGAGGACCCCGGCCAGGAAGGCCGCGCCGGCCAAGCAGGCAGGCCCCGCGAAGCAGGCCGCGAAGCAGGCGGCGAAGAAGGTGGCGAAGAAGGCGGCGAAGAAGGCGGCGGCGCCGGTCAAGAAGCAGCCGGCCGGCACGACCTGCCCCCTGTCGGGCATCTTCGTGCCCAAGCAGTCGCCCAACATCACGCCCAAGACGCTGGAGAAGCTGCGCGAGCTGCTCCTCGAGGAGCGGGAGCGCCACGTCCGCCAGGCCGCCGACCTCCAGGCCGACGCCGAGGCCCTGGTCAACGAGCGGGAGCAGGGCGACACCCAGTTCGACGAGGAGTCGGGCGAGGGCGACACGATCAGCGTCGAGCGGGAGCGGGACCTGATGCTCTCGGCGACGGCCAGCCAGGCCGTCGAGGAGATCGACGAAGCCCTCGCGCGCATGGAGAACGGGACCTACGGGCTGTGCACGCCCGCCGGACGTCGTATCGCCGTCGCCCGGCTCGAGGCCATCCCGTGGGCGGAGACCTGTGTCGACTGCAAGCAACGGGTCGAGCGCCGTCGTTAGCTCGTCCCGCCCCCGCCTGATCGTCCCCGCGATCGTGGGCGCGATCGTGCTCCTCGATCAGCTCACGAAGTCGTGGATGGTCGCGCGCCACGCGACCGACCCGATCTCGATCATCGGCCAGGACGTCGAGCTTCGGGTCGCCCGGAACTCGGGCGGCGCGTTCTCGACGTTCACGAACGCGACGGTCGTCCTGGCGGTGCTCGCGATCGGCCTGACGATCTGGCTCGTGCACACGGTGCGCCGGACGACCGACCGCGGGACCGTGATCGCGCTGTCGCTGGTCCTCGGCGGCGCGCTCGGCAACCTGGCCGACCGCATCTTCCGCTCGCCCGGCGTGCTGTCCGGCCACGTCGTGGACTTCGTGAAGGTCGGCAGCTTTCCGTCCTTCAACGTCGCCGACTCGGCGATCACGGTGGGGGCGATCCTGCTGATCCTGCTCAGCTTCCGCAGCCCGGGAGACGACGCCGCCGACGATCCGGATCCGGCGTGAGCGATCCCGTGGTCGTGCCCGAGACCCTCGCCGGGGAGCGGGTCGACCGCGCGGTCGCACTGCTCACCGGGTGGTCGCGGAGCGAGGTCCGCACCCTCGTCGAGTCGGGCGCGGTGCTCGTCGACGGGCGCCCGGTCAACGCCAGCCGCGCGGCTCGCCACCGGCAGCAGCCTCGAGTGGACGGCGTCACCCGAGCCGCCGCCCCCGCCGGGCGCGGATCCGGACGTCGACTTCGGTGTCGTCCACGTCGACGACGACGTCGTCGTGATCGACAAGCCGGCCGGACTCGTCGTCCATCCCGGCTCCGGGCACCGCGACGGGACGCTCGTCAACGGTCTGCTCGCGCGCTTCGATCTCACCGGGGTCGGCCAGCCCGACCGGCCCGGCATCGTGCACCGGCTCGACCGCGAGACCAGCGGGCTGCTCGTGGTCGCCCGCTCGGCGCCGGCCTACGACGGGCTCGTCGCGGCCCTCGCCGGGCACGAGGTGCGGCGTGAGTACGTCGCGGTGGTGGTCGGTCGTCCCGGGTCGGCGCGGGGGACGGTGGACGCACCCATCGGGCGCTCGCCCCGGACCCCGACGAAGATGGCGGTGCGGACCGGCGGCCGGGAGGCGCGGACGCACTACGAGGTCGTCGAGGAGCTCGCCGACGTCACCCGGCTCGCGGTGTCGCTCGAGACCGGGCGCACCCACCAGATCCGGGTCCACCTCGCCGCGATCGGTCACGCGGTGGTGGGCGACGTCGTCTACGGGCGGTCCGATCCGCGCATCGGTCGCCCGTTCCTGCACGCGGGCAGGCTCGGATTCACTCACCCGGTATCGGGCGAGGAGCTCGAGTTCTCGTCACCGTTGCCGCGCGACCTGCAGATCGCTCTCGCGGCATTCGGCGGCCGACCATCCGCCACACCGTGAGGTTGACGATCAGCGCGCTGCCCACGAAGGCGGTGATGCGCACGACGGACCCGTCGGTCCCGGCGGTCCAGGCGTGCACGGTCCCGGCGATCCAGACCGCGAAGCCGGCACCGTGGATCGTGCGCCACACCCGGCGCGGCATCCGCGTCGACAGGAGCGAGGTCACCTCCACCAGGATCAGGGCGTCGGCGGCGACGATGCCCCACGTGACCGGGCCCGGTCGCCAGGTCGACGCCATCGGAAGGGTGAGCGCGGCCGGCCCGAACGCGACCGTCGGGTCGAGGACGAGGCCGGTGAGGTGGACCGCGAGGCACAGCACGCCGAGCCCGCCCAGGAAGCGGTGCAGGTCCTGCTGCCAGGCCGCGGTCGGCTGACGGCGGAGCCGGCCCGCGAGGACGAGGCCGACCACGATCGAGAGCCCGCTGAGCCACCAGGCCATGAGCCCGGAGCTCCGGGCGACGAACCACCAGATCTTCGAGGTCATGCCGCGAGGGCCTCGAGGTCGTCGGTCGTGGCCACGGAGCCGTCGCGCGAGACGGCGATCCCCGACGCGTCGTGCGAGTGGAGCAGGGCGATCGCCTCGGGGCCCGCCAGCAGCGCCGCGGTGGCGAGCACCTCGGCCGACGCGGCGGTCGGCGCGACGACCGAGACCGACGCCAGGTCGGTTGCGGCGCTGGCCGCGGTCGTGGCGTCGATCAGGTGGTGCTGCTCGCGGCCGTCGTCGCGGGTCCAGCGCCGGCGGGTCACGGCGCTCGTCGCAACGCCCCCGTCCCCGATCGTGATGCTGGCCGGCCGATCGTGGAGCGCGATCGTCCATCCGCGTGGATGGGGCGCGTCACCGAGCGCGCGGAGATCTCCGCCGAGGTTCACCATCGCGCCGCCGGCGCCGGCGGCGACGAGCTCGCTCGCGATGAGGTCGGCGGCGAGACCCTTGCCGATGCCGCCCAGGTCGATCCGCACGCCGGGCGGGAGGGTGACGGCTCCGACGACGTCGTCGAGGACGATGTCCCGACATCCGGGCACGGCCGGGGCCGCGCCCGTCGGCGCGGGCGCGCCGCCGGCCAGGTCGGCGAAGGTGCGGTCGTAGCCCGCGTGCTCGAGCGCGTCGAGCACGGTGGGATCGAAGGCACCGGCCGTGGTGCGCCACGCCTCGCACGCACAGCGCACGGCGAGAAAGGTGTCCGGGCTGACCAGCACCGGCCGACCCGGGCGCGCGTTGAGCCGGCACAGCTCGGAATCCGGGCGGAACCGGGACCAGCGGTCCTCGAGCTCGGCGGCGCGAGCCCGGGCGGCCGCGACCGTCTCGGAGCCGCCGCCGACGATGACCACGTGACACTCGGTCCCCATCGCGGCGAACCGTGTCGACTGCATCACGAAGGCGCGGTCGTCGTCACGGGCGCCGGTGCGGGGGCCGGGGCGGGCGCCGGCGCCGCGGCTACCGGTGCGGACGGCGAGGCGGCCGGAGCCGCGGTCGAGGTCGCGCGGCCGGTCGTGACGGATCGGGTCCCCGACGACGCGCCGGCCGGGGCGACCGGAGCGGCGCCCGCAGCCGGGTGGTGGTGCACCTCGAACACGACGACCCGTTGGGCCGGTGCGGGTGTGGCGACGCGCACGGTACGCACCGCGGCGGTGGGCGTCGCCGCCATCGCGGCGACGGCGGCGCCCATGCCGCCGGCCGCGAGGCCGGCGGCGACGATCCGGCTGGACCGCGCGGGATGGCGACGGCGGCGCACGTCAATCGTCCCGTTCCGTCTCGTGGTCGGCCTCGTGCTCGCGCTCGTGGGGCGTGGGTGCGGGAGCGGCTTGCGGCGCGGGCGCAGGAGCCGGTCCGGCGACGACCGCATGCTCGGACTCTTCGGACGTGCGGACCGGCGCCGCCGTGGGACCCGGCACGCTCGGGGCGGACACCGGTGCCGGGTCGTCGACGTCGACGCGGACGTGCTCGACCACCGGGGCCAGCGTGGTCGAGCTCACCGGGCTGATCTTGCCCAGGTCGCTGGCGTCGGCGGCACTGAAGATGTTCGTGGTGGCACCGATCGCCGCCCCGATGCCGGTGATGCTGAGTGTCGTGGCGACGGCGATGGAGAGTGCATGGCGGCGGTTCATCCGTACCTCCTGGTCGGGGAGGTCGACGGTACGCGGGTGCGGGCAAGCGGCCGCCCCGCACTCGGCAAGGAAACGGCAAAGGGTGCGACGAGACTCCGTCAAGTGCGCGAGGGTGAGCCGATGCAGGTGCTGATCGTGGAGGACGACGACGCCATCGCCGTCCCGTTGGCCCGCGGCCTCGAGCGCGAAGGGTTCGGGGTGCTGCGGGCGACGACCGGCGAAGCGGCGCTCGAGGCGTCGGGCTACGACCTGGTCCTGCTCGACCTCGGCCTCCCCGATCTCGACGGCTTCACCATCTGCCACGAGCTGCGCTCGCGGTCGGAGGTGCCGATCATCGTCGTGACCGCGCGTGGCGACGAGGCGGACCGCGTCGTCGGTCTCGAGCTCGGTGCCGACGACTACCTCGTGAAGCCGTTCGGGTTCCGCGAGCTGGTGGCGCGGATCCGCGGGTGGCACGGCGCGCGGCCACCCGTCCGGCGGAGGAGGGCGACGAGGTCACCTCGATCGGCGGGATGACGGTCGACGTGCGGACGCACCGCATCACGGTGGACGGCGACGAGATCGCGCTCACCCCGAAGGAGTTCGCCCTCGTGGCGCTGCTCGCGGAGGAGCCCGGTGCGCTGTTCACGCGCACGTCCATCCTCGAGCGCGTCTGGGACCCGCACTGGTACGGCCCGAGCAAGACGCTCGACGTCCACGTGGCGTCCGTCCGCAAGAAGCTCGGCGATCCACGGTGGATCGAGACCGTGCGGGGCGTCGGGTTCCGGCTCGTCGATCCCGCGGCCTGACACCGCATGCGGCGCCGGCTGCTGCTCAGCTACCTGACGTTGACGCTCGTCGTCGTCCTCGTGCTCGGGATCCCGCTCGGGGTCGTCTACGCCCGTGAGCAGCGGCGCCGCCTGACCGCGCTGGTCGAGCGCGACGCGCTCGCCCTGGCGATCCGCGCCGAGGAGGGGCTCGAGGCGAACGAGGCCGCCTCCGTGGTCGACCTGGTGCAGGAGTACCAATCGCGGCACGGGTGGACGGGTGGTCGTGCTGCGCCCCGACGGGTCGGTGCTGGCGGACTCGGATCCGGCACCCGGCGGCGACAACAACTTCCTGAACCGACCCGAGGTGCGGGCCGCGCTCGACCGCGAGGAGGCCGTCGGCTCGCGCTACTCGCGCTCGCTCGGGCACAGCATCCTCTACTTCGCGGTGCCCATCGTGCACGGCGACACGCTGCTCGGCGCGCTGCGCGTCACGTATCCGACCTCCTACGTCGACGCGCGCATCGAGCACGGATGGTGGGCGCTCGTCGGCATCGGCGCCATCGTGCTCCTCGTCGTGTTCCTCGTGAGCCTCCGGCTCGCGCGTCAGGTGACCGGCCCGATCGAGCAGCTCGCGACGGCGGCCGCGCGCGTCGGTGCCGGCCAGTTCGACGCCCGGGCCGAGGTCGAGCGCGGCGCGCCGGAGCTGCGCGATCTGGCGGTGCGCTTCAACGCGACGGCGGCGCGCCTCGAGCGACTCATGCACTCGCAACGCGACTTCGTGGCCGACGCGTCCCACCAGCTCCGCACGCCGCTGGCCGCGCTCCGCCTGCGCCTCGAGAACCTCGAGTCGGAGGTCCCGGACGAATCGGATGCCGGCTCGGACGTCGCCGGCTGTCTCACCGAGGTGGGACGGCTGTCGCGGCTCGTCGACGGGCTCCTCGTCCTGGCCCGGGCCGAGCGGGTCGTCGCCGCCCCGGTGGCGGTCGACGTCGCTGCCGTCGTGCAGGGTCGGGTCGACGCATGGTCGGCGTTCGCGGAGGAGGCCGACGTGCGGCTGCGCGTCGCGGTGGCCGACGGGCTCGTCGCGCGGTCGACGCCGGGGCACCTCGAGCAGGTGCTCGACAACCTCGTCGCCAATGCCATCGAGGTGAGCCCCGAGCACGGCGAGATCCGCATCGGGGCGCAGCGGCGGGCCGCGCTCGTGGAGATCGCGGTCGAGGACGACGGGCCGGGGATGACCCCGGAGCAGCGCGATCGGGCGTTCGACCGCTTCTGGCGGGCCTCGGGCGACGGCGGGGGCGCCGGGCTCGGGCTCGCCATCGTCCACGGCCTCGTGGAGGCCGACGGCGGCTCGGTGCGGCTCGCGGCCGGGTCCGGCTCCGGCGTGCGCGTGGTGGTGTCGCTGCCGGAGGCGCCGGTCTGAGCTAGAGGCCGCGGCGCCGCGGCTCGGCGCCCGAGGCGGTCCGGTGACCGACGCGCGCTCGCGCCGGCGAGGTCGGCGAGCGTGTGGGCCGCCAGGTAGCGACCCATCTCGTCCGAGACGCCGACCCACACCTCCTGGAGCACGCAGTGGCCCTCGCAGTGGTCGTGCTCGTCGGGCAGCGTCGTGAGCGGGCCGTCGACCGCGGCCAGGATCTGCGCGAGGGTGATCTCCTCCGGTGGCCGGGCCAGGACGTACCCACCGCCGACGCCTCGCTTGGAGCGGACGAGTCCCGCGCCCTTGATGGCGAGCAGGATCTGCTCGAGGTACGGCTGGGGGAGGTTGGTGCGCTCGGCGATCTCCTTGACCGACGTCGGCGTGTCCGAGCCGTGCAGCGCCAGGGAGAGCAGCGCGCGGGCCGCGTAGTCGCCGCGGGTCGAGACCTTCACGTCGCCCATGCTCGCACACCGGCTCCGGCGACCGTGCGGTTGGCTACGGTGCGGTGATGGCGGCCGAGGAACCGACGCGACCGGACTACGGCGGCGCCAGCCTCGAGCGGGTCCTCCCGGCGCTGATGGGCCGGACCGACGCGGCGTGGATCCCGGCCGTCGCGGTCGAGGCCCGGACCGTCGTCGTCCTGGTCCTCGACGGCCTCGGCTGGGCGCTCCTGGAGGACCACCGGTCCCGCGTGCGCGCGAGCTCGATGCACTCGCCGGCGGGGCGATCACCACGGTGGCGCCCTCCACCACCGCGACCGCGCTCGACGTCGATCACGACCGGCCTGACGCCGATCGAGCACGGCGTGCTCGGCTTCCGGATGCGGGTCGACGACCAGATCCTGAACGTGCTGCGCTGGACGGTCGACCGCGGCCGGCCGCCCGACGCGTTCCGCGTGCAGCGTCACCAGCCCTTCCTCGGCCGCTCCGTCCCCGTCGTCACGCGCTCGGAGTTCCGCGCGACGGGGTTCACGGCCGCCCACCTGCGGGACGCGCCGTACTTCGGTTGGAGCACGCCGGCGATGCTCGTGGAGCGCTGCCGCGCGCTCGCCGACGAGGCGCACCCGCTCGTCTACGCCTACTACCCGGGGGTCGACACGGTCGCGCACGAGTACGGGCTGAGCGGTCCGTACCTCCCGGCCGAGCTCACGTTCGTCGACGAGCTGGTCGGCCGGCTCCGGGACGCCCTCCCACCCGAGGCCGCCCTGCTCGTGACGGCCGACCACGGCCAGGTCGACGTCGGGGACCGGTGGTACGACCTCACCCCGCTCGGAGAGCTGGTGGCCGGTTGCAGCGGGGAGGGTCGGTTCCGGTGGATGCTCGCCCGGCCGGGCGCCGCCGCGGAGCTGGCGGCCGCGGCGCGGGAGGCCTTCGGCGGGCTCGCCTGGGTGATGACGCGCGACGAGGTCGTCGACGGGGGATGGCTGGGTCCCAGGGGTGCGGGCGGCCCTCACCGCCGCCGGCTCGGCGACGTGGCCCTCATGCCCCACGCGCCGGTCGGTTTCGTGGACCCGGCGATGCCCAGGGAGCGCCAGCTGCTGGGGGCGCACGGTTCGCTCACGGCGGCCGAGATGCTGGTGCCGCTGCTCGCGGGACAAGGTCGACGCGCCTGATCGGCGCGGGTAGGGTCGGAAGTTCCACGCATGTGATTCCGGGGCCCTGAGCCGGCTCTTCCGAACACCCTGGAGATCAGTGGCGAAGTCGTTCACCCACCTGCACGTCCACACCGAGTACTCGATGCTCGACGGTGCGTCGCGGATCGGCGAGGTGGTGGCCGCCGCCGCGGCCGACGGGCAGCCGGCGATCGGCATCACCGACCACGGCAACATGTACGGCGTGCTGCCGATGTACCAGGCCGCGCGGGACGCGGGGCTGGTGCCGATCATCGGCACGGAGCTCTACCAGGCGTACGAGCACCGCACCGAGCGACCGGTTCGGCGCGGGAGCCAGGTCGACGACTCCGGCGGCGAGGTGGAGGGCGGTCGCAAGGCCTACTACCACCTGACCGCGCTGGCCGAGAACGACACCGGGTACCGCAACCTCATCCAGCTCTCCAGCCGCGCGTACCTCGAGGGGTACTACCAGAAGCCCAAGGTCGACTGGGAGATCCTCGAGGATCACCACGAGGGCGTCATCGCGACCACCGGATGTCTCGGTGGCCACGTGCTCCAGCGGCTGCTGAACGGCGACGAGCAGGGCGCGCTCGAGGCGGCGGCGCGCCTCCAGGACATCTTCGGGCGCGACCACCTCTTCGTCGAGGTGCAGGACCACGGCCTCGTCGAGCAGCAGCGCACGAACCCGCAGCTCGTCGAGATCGCGCGCCGCGATCAACGCGCCGCTCCTGGCCACGAACGACAGTCACTACACGCTGCGCGACCACGCCGAGGCGCACGATGCCCTGCTGTGCGTGCAGACCAACGCCAAGATCCACGAGACGAACCGGTTCAAGTTCACCGGCACCGAGCACTACCTCAAGACCGCGGTCGAGATGCGGTCGCTCTTCTCCGAGATCCCCGAGGCCTGCGACAACACGCTCTGGGTCGCCGAGCGCGCGAACGTCGAGATCGACTTCGGCCAGCCCCAGCTCCCGAGCTTCCCGGTGCCGGAGGGTCAGACCGAGGAGGGCTACCTCCGGCGGCTCACCTACGAGGGTGCAGCGACGCGCTACGGCGCCGATCTCGCGCCGAACGTGCGCGAGCGGATCGAGTACGAGCTCGAGGTCATCGAGTCGATGGGGTTCTCCGCGTACTTCCTCGTCGTCTGGGACCTCGTGCGGTACGCCGCGCTCGCAGGACATCCGCGTCGGGCCCGGTCGCGGGAGCGCGGCGGGGTCGTGCGTCGCGTACTGCCTCCGCATCGTCGACATCGACCCGATCCGGTACGACCTGCTCTTCGAGCGCTTCCTCAACCCGGGTCGCAAGCAGATGCCCGACATCGACATGGACTTCGACTCCCGCTCGCGCGGTGAGATGATCAAGTACGCCGCGGCGAAGTACGGGTCGGACCACGTCGCGCAGATCATCACCTTCTCGACGATCAAGGCCCGGGCCGCGGTGCGCGATGCCGCCCGCGTGCTCGACCTGCCCTACGTCGTCGGCGACAAGATCGCCAAGCTGATGCCGCCGCTCATCATGGGCCGCGACACGCCGCTGTACGTGTGCCTGGATCCCCACCCGAAGTTCGAGGACGGCTACAAGATGGCGGGCGAGCTCCGGGAGCTCTACACCGCCGATGCCGAGGCGAAGCGCGTCATCGACGTCGCCAAGGGTCTCGAGGGTCTGCGGCGCCAGGACGGCATCCACGCCGCGGCGGTGGTCATCACCCGTGAGCCGCTCACCGAGTACCTACCGATCCAGCGCAAGCCCGAGCCCGGATCCGCGATCGAGGACGCCCCGATCGTGACCCAGTACGAGATGCACGGCGTCGAGGACCTCGGGCTCCTCAAGATGGACTTCCTCGGCCTGCGGAACCTCGACGTCATGGAGATCACGCTCGATCTCGTCGAGCGCGGCACCGGCGAGCGGCCCGACATCGACAACGTGCCGCTCGACGACGAGAAGACCTTCGACCTCCTTCGCAGCGGCGAGACCATCGGCGTGTTCCAGCTCGAGGGCGGCCCGATGCGCGCCCTCGATCCGTTCGCTGGCGCCCTCGACGTTCGAGGACGTCGCCGCGCTCGTCGCGCTGTACCGGCCGGGCCCGATGGCCGCCAACATGCACACCGACTACGCCGATCGCAAGAACGGGCGGAAGCCGGTCGAGTACGACCACCCGGATCTCGAGGAGATCCTCGGTCCGACCTTCGGGCTGATGATCTACCAGGAGCAGCTGATGCGCGTGTCGCAGCGGCTCGCCGGGTACACGCTCGAGGAGGCCGACAACCTCCGCAAGGCGACGGGCAAGAAGATCCGCGAGCTCATCGCGAAGGAACGGACCAAGTTCGTCGACGGGTGTGTCGCCCAGGGCCACCCGCGCGAGTTCGGCGAGGAGATGTTCGACATCATCGAGCCCTTCGCCGACTACTCGTTCAACAAGTCGCACTCGGTCGGGTACGGCTACGTCGCGTACCAGACGGCCTTCCTCAAGGCGAACCACCCGCGGGAGTACCTCGCCGCGCTGCTCACCAGCGTCAAGGGCGACAAGGACAAGTCGGCGATCTACCTCAACGAGTGTCGACAGCTCGAGATCCCGGTGCTGGTCCCCGACGTCAACGAGTCGCTCATGGACTTCGCGGTGGTGCACCCGCCCCGGGAGGACGGCACGCCCGGCCCGGGCGCGATCCGGTTCGGCCTGTCCGCGGTCCGCAACGTGGGCGAGGGCGTCGTCGCCAAGATCATCGAGGCGCGTGACGAGGTCGGACCGTTCGTCGACTTCTACGACTTCTGCGAGCGGGTCGAGTCCACCGCGCTGAACCGGCGCACCGTCGAGTCGCTGATCAAGTCGGGCGCCTTCGACTCGCTCGGTCACCCGCGCCAGGGCCTGCTGCTCGTGTTCGAAGGGATCGTCGACCTGATCCTCTCGCGCCGGCGTGATCGCGGACGCGGGGATCATGAGCCTCTTCGGCGAGGTCGGTGACGGCGGTCTCGAGTTCGAGCGCACCGAGATCCCCGACCAGGAGTTCGGCAAGACGCAGCGGCTCGCGTTCGAGAAGGAGATGCTCGGGCTCTACGTGTCCGACCACCCGCTGATGGGTGCGGAGCGCGCGTTGCGTCGTCACACCGACGCCACGCTGACCGACCTGAAGGAGATGCGGGAGGGGGAGATGCGCACCGTCGGCGGCGTCGTGACCGCCCTCGCCCGCAAGTACACCAAGCGCGGCGACCTCATGGCCACGTTCGTCCTCGAGGACCTCGGGGGTGCCGTCGAGGTGATGGTCTTCCCGAAGACGATGGCGCAGTACGGCGAGCTCCTCGGCGAGGATGCGATCGTGTGCGTGAAGGGTCGTCTCGACCTGCGCGAGGACGTGCCGAAGATCATCGCGATGGAGGTCACGGTCCCGCCGCTCGTGCTCGACGGGGCGCCTCCGGTGCGCATCCGGGTCCGGCCGGGTGCGCTCACCGACGCCAAGACCACCCGGCTCAAGGAGATCCTCGCCGAGCACCCGGGTGAGTCCGAGGTGTTCGTGCACCTCGAGACCCACGAGAAGACGACCGTCGTGAGGCTCGGCGACGAGTTCTGCGTGTCCGAGCGCAACGGGCTCTTCGCCGAGCTGCGGGTGCTGCTCGGCCCCGACTGCGTGCTGTAGGTCGGGCCGGATGGGGTGGACCGTTGCGCCCGTGCGTCCGTCCGTGGTGCTCCACTCCCGCGAGGACCCGGGGATCGCCGAGTTCGTCCCGCACGTGCCCGTGACCGACCCTGACGCCGCGCCGCACGGGTGGTGCATCGAACCGGCACTCGCGCCGCTCTCCTGGTTCCCGCGCGATCGCGCGCGCGTCACGGTCCGGGCCCACGACGCCGAGGGGCAGTGGGTCGTCGCGTCGGGCCTGCCGTTCTCGATCGTCCGCTGGCCGGCCCGCCTATGACCGACGGCGGCGCGCTGGTGCCCTACGGCTGGAACGCACACGTCGAGGCGCTGCTCGCGGACCGGCTCGACGCGCTCGACGCCCGCGCGCGTCGTGGGCGTGACCCGGACGACGTGTCGCGTCGCGACCCCGACCGGGGAGAGGGTGGCGATTGCCGAGGACATGCCGGCCGTGGGTGACTGGGTGGGGATCGATGCGTCCGACCCGCCCGCGGTGGCGACGGTGGCCGAGCGCTGGTCGGCCCTCACGCGCATGGATCCCCACGGCGACCGGTTGCAGGTGCTCGCCGCGAACGTCGACCTCGTGCTGGTCACCTGCCCGGCCGATCGTCCGAGCATCGAACGGGTGGAGCGCGAGACGGTGCTCGCATGGGACGCCGGAGCGGTGCCGGTGGTGCTGGTCACCAAGGCCGATCTCGACGCCGACGCGCTCGGTGGCGACGCTGGCGGAGCGGCTGGTGGGCGTCGAGGTGCTCGGGACGTCGGCCCGCGACCGGGCCGGGGTCGATGCCGTGGCGCGCCTCCTCGCGCCGGACCGCACCGCGGTGCTGCTCGGTCCGTCGGGGGCGGGGAAGTCGACCCTCATCAACTCGCTGCTCGGTGAGGAGCGCCTCGCCACCGCCGCGGTCCGGGACGAGGATGCCCGCGGCAGGCACACGACGACCACCCGCGACCTGGTGGCGATCCCGTCCGGTGGCGTGGTCATCGACACGCCCGGTCTGCGCAGCCTGGGCCTGGGCGCCGACCGCGACGTCGGCATGGCCTCGGCGTTCGCCGACATCCTGGAGCTCGCCGAGGCCTGCCGGTTCCGGGACTGCCGACACGAGTCCGAGCCGGACTGTGCAGTGCTGGAGGCGGTGCGGTCGGGTGGGCTCGACGCCGACCGGTTCGCGAGCTACTCGAAGCTGGCCGGCGAGCTCGCGTACGAGGAGCGGCGGGTGGATCCCGCCGCGGCCCGTGCGGAACGCGAACGCTGGAAGCAGATCAACAAGGCCTACCGGCGCGACCGGCGCAAGCCGTAGGTGCCCGGGCGCGAGACGTTGCGCGTGCGGTCCTACCCTGGGTGGGTGACCGATGTACCGGACGAGCCCACCACCGGCGCGGGCGACGACGCGGTGGACGACGAGGACGTGGTCGACACGAACGTCGACCGCTTCATCGACCGCATGGTCCAGGGCAGCGGCGGGACGATCGCGGGCAACGCGATGATCGGCCTGGCGAAGGGGATGGGGCTCCACAAGAAGGTGGAGATCGCGGCCGAGATCCGCGAGATCGGGCCGCCCGAACCCGACGACGACGACCCCATCGAGGTCACCATCGACCCGGACCATCCGGAGAAGACGAGGATCGTCTACCGGCTCCACCGGTCCGACGGCTCCGATCGGGACACCAGGAGCCGGTAGCCGAGGTCCAGCTCGGGCAGGGCGCGCAGGTGGCCCCACTTCTCGTCCCAGGCGCCCGACACGAGGTCGTCGCGGAGTCGCGCCATCCCGGAGTCCACCACGGCCGGGTCGAGCTTGCGGACCACCGACATCCCGGCGCGCCGCGTGGGGTCGAGATAGAGCTCCGGACGCGCCCAGTACGCGCCGACGAAGCCGTCGGTGCAGTCGTGGGGGACGGGCACCACCTCGACCGCGGCGTCGAACCACGCCGCGACCTCGGTGATCGGCGGGAACACGAACGCGTCCTGCCCGATCATCTCGGGCAGGTAGTCCGTCGCGATCCACGGCACCATGGCCAGGTCGAAGGTGAGCACCACGAGGTGTGGCGCGACCCGGAGCACCTCGGCGATGCCCGCGCGCTGGTCGGTCCAGTGGTGGAGCGTGAGCACGGCCATCGCGGCGTCGAAGGCGCGGTCGGGAAAGGGCAGGGACTCGGCGACGGCACGCACGGCGGGCGGTGCCCCCGCGGAGCGCTGGGCGAGCATGACCGGTGACGGCTCGACCGCGACGACCGTTCGATCCGTCGGTTCGTAGGACCCGGCACCGGCGCCGACGTTCAGGACCCGCCGGGCGTCGCCGAGCGCGGCGAGGATCCGCGCCGCGATGTGTGGGTCGGGGTGACGGGTGGAGGCGTACCGATCACCGATGCGGTCGTAGAGCGGCGCGGTCACGGCACCGTGGCGATGACCTCGTCGGCGAAGCGCGCGAGCGCGTCGCGCAGCTTGGCCGGGTCGAACGCGAGTGGCGGGATCACGAACCGGTCGCAGCCCTCGTCGGCAATCCGGGCGACGGAGTCACGATCCATCGCGCCGCCGCGGGTGATCTCGATCGCGTCGGGATCACGACCGGCCTCCACGGCGGCCGTGCGCATCTCCGCCTCGAGCGCCGCGAAGTCCCCCTTGCCGGGGAAGAAGCCGTCGCCGAGCCGGCCGGCGCGCCGGGCGGCGGCCGTGCTGTGCCCGCCCACCACGATGGGGACGGCCGGCTGCGCGGGGTGCGGGAAGGAGTTCGCCGCCCGGAGGTGCGTGAACCGGCCGTCGAAGTCGACCCCGGCGCCGCTCCACAGGGCGCGCAGCACCTCGACGTGCTCGTCGGTGCGCGCGCCGCGTTCGGCGAACGGAACGCCGAGCGCGGCGAACTCCTCCTCGAGCCAGCCGACACCGATCCCGAGGATGACCCGTCCCTGGGAGAGCTGGTCGAGCGTCGCAACCTCCTTCGCGAGGACGACCGGGTTGCGCTGGGGCAGGATGAGGATGCCGGTCGCGAGCCGGAGCGCCGTGGTGTGCGCGCCGACCCAGGTCAGCCAGACGAGCGGGTCGGGGATGGGCGCGTCGTCGCCGCCGGCCATGCGGCCGTCCCGCGAGTAGGGGTACTCCGACGCGTAGCCGCCCGGCACCACCACGTGCTCGACCGTCCAGACGGACTCGATGCCGGTCTCCTCGCAGATCGCGCCGAGCTCGGCCGCCACGTCCGGGTGCCCGAACGGTCCGACGTTCGCGAACAACATGCCGTACCTCATCCGCATCCCCCTGGTGGCCGCGTCGCGAATCCCCGTCGCCGTCGCAGTTTTCAACACCGCGGTGCCCACGTGCCAAGCTGCCCCGGTGAAGATCGGGGTGTTGGGAGCGACGGGGCCCGCGGGCCGAGGATTGGCGGCCCGGTTGAGCGACGTCGGCTACGACGTGCTCGCCGGCTCGCGGGAGCGGGTGAAGGCCGAAGCCGTCGTCGACGCGCTCGCCGCCGAGTGGGGTGACCGGGTCGGACGGATCACCCCCGCCAACAACCAGGCCGCCTGCGACGCCGACGTCGTGGTGCTCGCGGTGCACGCCGACGCGGCGCTCGCGACGGCGAAGTACTTCGCCGACCAGCTCGCGGGCAAGATCGTCGTGTCGATGGCGAACCATCTCGTGCGCAACGGCACCGAGTTCAACGCGGTGCTGCCACCGCACGGATCGATCGCCAAGGAGATGCAGGCGCTCTTGTGGCGCTCCGAGGTCGTCACCGCATTCCACCTCGTCCCGGCGGCCGAGTTCGCGAATCTCGACGAGAAGATGGAGAGCGACGTCGTCGCGTGCGGGAACGACGACACTGCCCGCCACACGCTGATGGAGATCATCTCCGCGATCCCGGACCTGCGCGCGTTCGACGGCGGCTCGCTCGAGAACGCGGTCGGCATGGAGACCTTCGCCGCAGTGATGCTCACCATCAACATCCGGCACAAGGTCCGTGCCGGGCTGCGGCTCTCGGGTTTCTGACGTGGCGGTACGGCTCTACGACACGCGCCGCCGCGCGGTGGTCGACTTCGAGCCCGGTCCGGTCGTGCGGATGTACGTGTGCGGCATCACGCCCTACGACTCCACGCACCTCGGTCACGCAGCGACCTACCTGACCTACGACCTCCTGACCCGGCGGCTCGAGGAGCTCGGGCACGAGGTCCGGATGGTCCGCAACGTGACCGACGTCGACGACTCGATCCTCCCCAAGGCGCGCGAGCTGGGGGTGCCCTACCTCGAGCTGGCCGAGGCGGAGCTGACGCGGTTCCGGGCCGACATGGAGGCGCTCGAGATGCGGCCGCCGATCGCCGAGCCCCGGGCCACCGAGACGATCGAGGAGATCATCTCGATCGTCGAGCGTCTGCTCGACTCGGGTCACGCGTACCTGACGCACGGCACCGCGTACTTCGACGTCTCGACCTTCCCGACCTTCGGCTCGCTGTCGCAGTACTCCGAGGAGCAGATGGTGCGCCTCGCCCGTGCGCGCGGTGGCAACCCGGACGATCCGCACCGACGCAGCCCGCTCGACTTCGTGCTCTGGCAGCCGAGCGCCCCCGACGAGCCCGCGTGGCGCGCGCCGTTCGGTGTCGGCCGGCCCGGGTGGCACGTGGAGTGCTCGGCCATGGCCATGCAGGAGCTCGGGCCGACGCTCGACCTGCACGGCGGCGGGACCGACCTGATCTTCCCGCACCACGAGTGTGAGATCGCCGCAGAGCGAAGCGCTCACCGGCCAGCCGTTCGTGCGGCACTGGCTCCACTCGGCGATGGTCGCCTACGAGGGCGAGAAGATGAGCAAGTCGCTCGGCAACCTCGTCTTCATCAGCGACCTCCGGCGGACCACCGACCCGCGGGCGATCCGGCTGGCGCTGATGCACCACCACTACCGGAGCGGCTTCGAGTGGCACGACACCGACATCCAGGACGGCACCGCGCTGCTGCACCGCCTCGTGGCCGCGGCCGCGTGCGCCGACGGTCCGGATCCGGCGCCCTTCGCGGCGCGGGTGCGCGCCATGATCGACGACGACCTCGACGCGCCCCGTGCGATCGAGGCCCTCGGCGAGTTCGCGGACGCGATCCTCTCGGGCGGTACCGACACGAGCGCGCCGGCCGTGCTCGCCGAGCTCGGCGCCCTGATCGGCGTGGACGTCACCCGCCCGGTTTGACGGTCGCTCCGCTCGGCCGCGGGGTACCTGCGTCCGCCCTGCGGGACGCTCCGCGACTGTGCTCGCCTCCGCGTTCGCTACGGCTCGCGGTTTGCACGGATGGGACCGTGACGCCGTCCGGACTCGATCAGCCCTCGGCCTTGCTCTTCAGCGCATCGAGGCTCGACTGGTAGATGCCCTGCATCATGGGGGCCATGTCGTCGGGGGTGGCGTCGACGTCCCACGTCACGCGGGACCCGCCGTCGGCCTCGTGGACCGTGATGGTGGCCGAATGCGACTCCACCGGGGCGCCGTCGACGATCGAATAGGTGATCGACCGGCCGGGCTCGTCGAGGTCGGTCAGCCGTTCGCGGATGCTCATCCCCATCATGGAGAGCACGCGGTCGTCGCCCTCGGCGACGCTCGCGTCGATGCCGGGCATCCACGTGGCCAGCCCGTGGAAATCGCGGACGATCGCCCAGACGGTCTCGGGCGATGCGCTCATGGTGAGCTCGGCGGTGGCGGTGGCCATGGGGGACTCCTTGTCGCGGATCGGTGCGGCGGGGACTCTAGAGCGGCCGAATCGTCCCCGTGGCGAGGAAGGCCCGCCGATAGCCTCGGCCCGATGGACACGATCACGATCACGCTGCCGGACGGATCGGAGCGGGAGTACGACGCGGGCGTGACCGGTGCGCAGATCGCGTCGAGCATCGGGCGCGGGCTCGCGAAGGCGGCGCTGGCGGTGCAGGTCGACGGCGAGACGGTCGATCTCACCCGCCCCATCGACCACGACGCGAAGGTCGCGGTCGTGACCGGGAGCTCCCCCGAGGGGCGGGAGGTCCTGCGCCATTCGACCGCGCACGTGATGGCCCAGGCGGTCTTCGACCTCTTTCCGGGGGCCAAGTACGCGATCGGGCCCGCGATCGCCGACGGCTTCTACTACGACTTCGAGCTGCCCGACGGCGGCCACTTCCACGACACGGACCTCGAGCGCATCGAGAGGCGCATGCGCGAGATCGTCAAGGAGGACCAGCCCTTCGTCCGGGAGGAGCATCCGGCCGCCGTGGGCGAGGAGCTCTTCGGCGACCAGCCGTTCAAGCTCGAGATCATCGCCAACGTCACGAGCGGTGCCGCCGACGAGGAGGACGCCGGCGAGGTGATCGGCCAGGGTGTGGTGGGCGTGTACCGCAACCTGCACGGCGACGGCTCGACCGCCTATGTCGACCTCTGCCGCGGCCCGCACGTCCCGACCACGGGCAAGCTCGGTGCGTTCAAGCTCACCCGCGTCGCCGGTGCCTACTGGCGCGGCGACGAGAAGCGCGAGCAGCTCCAACGGATCTACGGCACCGCGTGGGAGAGCAAGGACGCGCTCGCCGCGCACCTGCACCGACTCGAGGAGGCCGAGCGCCGGGACCACCGCAAGCTCGGGGTGGAGCTCGACCTGTTCTCCTTCCCGGAGGAGATCGGCTCCGGGCTCGCGGTGTTCCACCCGAAGGGCGGCATCGTGCGCAAGGTCATGGAGGACTACTCGCGCCAGCGGCACGTGGACGCCGGGTACGAGTTCGTGAACTCACCGCACATCACGAAGTCGAACCTCTTCGAGATCAGCGGTCACCTCGACTGGTTCGCGGACGGCATGTACCCGCCGATGGAGCTCGACGGCGGCACGGACTACTACCTCAAGCCGATGAACTGCCCGTTCCACATCCTGATCTACAGGAGCCGGACGCGCGAGCTACCGCGAGCTGCCCATGCGGCTCTTCGAGTTCGGGACCGTGTACCGGTACGAGAAGTCCGGTGTCGTGCACGGGCTCACGCGGGTCCGCGGGATGACCCAGGACGACGCGGACATCTTCTGCACGAAGGAGCAGGTCGGCGAGGAGCTCACCTCGACGCTGCACTTCGTCCTCGGACTCCTGCGCGACTACGGGCTCGACGACTTCTACCTCGAGCTGTCCACCAAGCCCGAGGGCAAGGCGGTCGGGACCGACGAGGAGTGGGAGCAGGCCACCGAGGTCCTCCGGCGCGTCGCGATGACCATGGACCTCGACCTCGTCATGGACCCGGGGGGTGGTGCGTTCTACGGGCCGAAGATCTCGGTCCAGGTCCAGGACGCGATCGGTCGCACCTGGCAGATGTCCACGATCCAGGTGGACTTCCAGCTTCCCCAGCGGTTCGATCTGCACTACGTCGGCGCCGACAACGAGCGGCACCGTCCGATCATGATCCACCGGGCGCTGTTCGGGTCGATCGAGCGCTTCTTCGGCGTGCTGCTCGAGCACTACGCGGGCGCGTTCCCCACCTGGCTCGCCCCCGTACAGGTCGCGGTGCTCCCGGTCGTGGACCGCCACCACCGGTACGCGGACTCCGTCGCCGCCCGGCTGCACACCGCGGGGATCCGGCACGAGGTGCTCGACGCGCACAACGACACGCTCGGCAACCGCGTGCGTCGGGCGAAGACCGACAAGATCCCGTACGTGCTCGTGGTCGGCGACGACGACGAGCAGCAGATCACCGTCGGGGTCAACGTGCGCGGCACCGACGCCCCGGAGCGGGGGGTCGACCTCGAGGAGTTCCTGCGCCGGGTCACCACCGAGGTCCACGACCGGACATGAGTCTCGGACGCCTGTGGGCGGGATGGCGGTCGAGCTACATCGAGGGCATCGGTGCCGACGACGGGAGCGTGCCCGCCTCCGACGGCTGTCTCTTCTGTGGGCTCCTCGCCCTCGACGACGCCGAGGCGATGATCCTCGAGCGCGCCGCCGACTCGTTCGCGGTGATGAACGCCTACCCCTACACGTCGGGGCACGTGATGGTCGCTCCCCGGCGTCACGTGGCCTCGCTCACCGATCTGACGGCCGACGAGGCGGCCGCGTTGATGCATGCCACCCAGCGCGCCACCGCCGCCGTGGACTCGGTCTACCGGCCCGAGGGGATCAACGTCGGGGCGAACATCGGTCGCGCCGCCGGGGCCGGCGTCCCCGGTCACGTCCACGTCCACGTCCTGCCCCGCTGGAACGGCGACACGAACTTCATGACCGCGGTCGCCGAGGCCCGCGTGCTCCCCGAGAGCCTGCGCCACTCCTACGAGAAGCTCCGCGCCTCCTGGCCCACCCCCTGAACCGCAGCGCGCCCCCGAACCGCGGCGCGCCCCCGAACCGCTTCGCGCACCGGATACGCGCCGAAAACGGCGCGTTTCGCGTGTGGGAACGAGCGGTCGGTAGCGTGCCGGCCGTGAGCGACGGGAGCGGGCAGCCGATCGGTGCGGGGGACGCGCTGCCCGAGGATCTCGACGTCACGCACTTCGTCGGCCCGACGGTCTTCCCCGACAACGGCAAGCGGCGGATCACGGGGACCATCGACCTGGTCATCGCTGCGGGTTGCCTCGCGCAGTACGCCCAGAGCGGGAACGCCGGGTTGCTGGCGGTCGGGCTGATCCTCCTGGCGATCGGCGCGTACCACTTCGCCGCGGGGTGGAACCTCGGCGTCAACGAGACCGAGGCCCTCGCGACGGCGAGTCGCACCGTGGGCTTCCCGGTCGGGCACGCCTCCGCGCAGCTCGCCTGGTACGGCCTCCGCAGCCGGCCGGCGTGGCGGATCCTGCTCTACAGCGCCGACGAGCCGCCCAGCTTGCGCGGCCTGGTCGAGTGCGACGCCGTCGACGGCCACCTCATCGGCGAGTACACCGAGGCGAATCCCGAGGACTGGTCCGAGTACGGACTGAGTTGACGGGTCGGTCGTACCCGTTGCCCGGAGGACCGGGTCGGCCGGCGCGTCACGTGCCCGGCGACGAGCGCGGTGCCGGGCTCAGGCGAGCTTCTCCGCGAGGTGCGCGGGCACGGGGTCGTAGTGGGAGTGCGTGGCCGAGAACCGACCCCGGCCGCCGGTGAGGGAGCGGAGGTCGATCGTGTACCGCAGGATCTCCGACGTCGGGACCTGCGCCACGATCTCGACCTCGCCGTTGCCGACGACCGCGGTGCCCTGGATCCGGCCGCGCTTCGCGTTGAGGTCGCCCATGATGTCGCCCTGGTGCGCCTCGGGAACCGTGACCACCAGCTCGCTCACGGGCTCGAGCACGATCGGTCCGGCGGCGGCCATCGCCTCCTTGAACCCGAGTGATGCCGCGGTCTTGAACGCCATCTCCGACGAGTCGACCGCGTGACTCTTGCCGTCGAAGCACGTGACGCGCACGTCGACGACGGGGAACCCGAACACGCCGCCGTGCTCGGTCGTCTCGTGCACGCCCTTCTCGACCGCGGGCAGGTACTGGCGCGGGATCACGCCACCCACGATCTTGTCCACGAACTCCACGCCGCTACCGCGCTCGAGCGGCTCGACCCGGAGCGACGCGACCGCGTACTGGCCGTGGCCGCCACTCTGCTTCTTCACCTTGCCCTCGGCCTCGGCCGTGCTGGTGATCGTCTCGCGGTAGGGGACCTTCACGTCGACGGTGTCGACCTCGACACCGAACTTGCGCGCGAGCCGCTCGAGCGCGATCGAGAGGTGCGCCTCGCCCATCCCGCGCAGCAGCGTCTGGTGCGTCTCGGGATCGCGGTCCACCCGCAGTGCCGGGTCTTCGTCCACGAGTCGGTGGAGCGCAGTGGCGAGCTTGTCCTCGTCGTTCTTGGACTTCGCCTCGATGGCCACCGACAGCACGGGGTCGGGCGGGACGAACGGGTCGACCGAGATGTCGGTGCCGCGCTCGGCGAGGACGTCGCCGGTGCTCGTGTCGCCGAGCTTCGCGACCGCACCGATGTCGCCCGCGTGCAGCTCCGTCGCCGGCTCCTGCTCCTTGCCGCGCATCGTGGTCACCTGGTGGAGCCGCTCGTCGTGGACCGTCCGCCCGTTCACGAGCGTGGCGTCGGTGCGCAGCACGCCCTGGAGGACCTTGAACAGGTTCACGCGTCCGACGTAGGGGTCGACGATGGTCTTGAACACGAACAGGGCCGTGCGCCCGTCGTCGCCGGCCACGTGGGGCTCGGGCCCCTCCTCGACGATGAAGCGCGCCAGTCGGTCGACGCCGATGAGCTTGGCCGCGCTCCCGCACAGCACGGGGAAGACGGTGGCGGCGTCGATGCCCCGGGCGAGCGCGTGACCGAGCTCGCCGACCTCGATCTTCTCGTCGGCGAGGTAGCGCTCCGTGAGATCGTCGTCCGCGACGACGATCCCCTCGATCAGCGCGTCGTGGACGGAGTGCTCCTCGGCGGCCATGTCGTCGGGGACCGGACCTTCCACGCCACGCGGGGAGCCGTCGGCGTAGGTCTCGGCCGTGTCGCGCAGCAGGTCGATCACGCCCCGGAAGTCGGCTTCGTCGCCGATCGGGAGCTCGAGCGGCGCGATGCCGGCGCCGAACCGCTCCTTCAGCTGGTCGAGGGTCTGCTCGAACGAGGCGCGTTCTCGGTCGAGCTTGTTGACGAACACGATGCGGGGCAGGGCGATCTCGTCGGCCATGCGCCATGCCACCTCGGTCTGGACCTCCACGCCGTCGACCGCCGACACCACGAACACGGCGAGATCGGCCACCCGGAACGCGGCCGCGACGTCGGTGACGAAGTCGGCGTACCCGGGCGTGTCGAGCACGTTGATCTTGTGGCCCTCGAACTCGACCGGGGCGACCGCCAGGGAGACCGAGAGCCGGCGCCGCGCCTCCTCCGGGTCGAAGTCGCACACCGTGGTGCCGTCCTCCACGCGGCCGACCCGGGGGATCCCGCCGCTGGCGAAGAGCAGCGCCTCCGCGAGCGTGGTCTTGCCCGTCCCGCCGTGGCCGACGAGGACCACGTTGCGGATCTTGGCCGTCGGAAACGTCTGCACGTTCGACCTCCCTGGGGTGCCGGGTGCGGGCGATGCTAGGTGCGCCCCGGCGGTGTCCACCAGGGTGGCGCGCGGTGCGGCCATGCCCGGAGCGTCGGGGGACCGGTGGTACCGTGGCCGTCTCTCGCCGCCCACAGGGAGCGCGCCCCACATGCTCGACGGTCGACTCCGCGCCACGGTGTCGCGTGGACTCACCCCGATCGGCCGCGGACTCGAACGGGTCGGCGTCGGCCCCGACGTGCTCACGTGGGCCGGGCTCGCGCTCTCCGTCGCGACTGCGTTCCTGGTCGCGTCCGGTCATCTGGTCTGGGGCGTCATCGGGCTCAGCGCGAGCGGGCTCGTGGACCTGCTCGACGGTCTGGTGGCCCGCAGCTCGGGTCGCGCGACCCCGCGCGGCGCGTTCTTCGATTCGGTGATCGACCGCGCCTCCGACGCGCTCGTCTTCGGCGGCGTCGCCTGGTACCTCGGTCGCGACGGTGGTCGAGCGCCGATGCTGGCCCTCGTTGCCGTGGCGCTCGCGATGCTCATCTCCTACGAGCGGGCCAAGGCCGAGAGCCTCGGGTACGACGCCCGCGGGGGGCTCATGGAGCGCTGCGGAGCGGATGGTCCTCCTCGGCATCGGCCTCGCGTTCGACGCGATCGTGCCGGTGCTCTGGATCATGGTCGTGCTGCTCGCGGTGACGGTCGTCCACCGGTTCGTGAAGGTGTGGCGCCAGGCGTCGGACCTCCCGGCCCGGCCCCGGTTCCTCACCGTGCGCCACCGCCGCGCAAACGGCGCGGACGCCGACGCCGTGCCCACGCCGGGACGCGGGCGCGGGTCCCGTCCGCAGGCCCGCCGCGCCGTGCGCGCGAGCCGCCGCAGTCGCCCCTGAGGAACCCGTGCCCTCCCCGTCGTACGTGGCGTATCGCGTGGCTGCCGCCGTGGCCAACGCGGTCCCGCACCAGGTCGGGCAGCCGCTGGCGGAGGTGACCGGCCGGATGCTCGCCCCGCTGCTCGGCGAGCGTCGACGCATCGTGAAGCGGAACCTGCGGCGCGCGACCGACGACGCCCTCGACGGATTCGCGCTGGAGCGAGCGGTGTCCGACACGTTCGCGTCCTACGGTCGGTACTGGCTCGAGCTGTTCCGGCTCCCGACCGACGCGCGGGGCTCGGTCGAGTCGCGCGTGACGTCGGTCGGCTTCGAGCACATCAGCGCCGCACTCGAACACGGCCGGGGCGTCATCCTCGCCCTGCCGCACCTCGGTGGATTCGACTTCGCCGCCGCGTGGCTCGCGGGTCGGGGGCTCGCACCCACCGTCGTGGTCGAGTCGGTCGAGCCGCCGGAGCTCTTCGAGTGGTTCGCCGGGGTCCGGCGCGCCATCGGCATGGAGGTGATCCCCCTCGGCGCGCAGGCGGCGTCCGGTGTCCTGCGGGCGCTGAAGGGCAATCGCGTCGTGTGCCTGCTGAGCGACCGGGACATCGCCGGCGACGGCATGGCGGTGCAGTTCTTCGGCGAGGAGACCACCTTGCCGGGGGGCCCGGCCACGCTCGCGCTGCGCTCCGGGGCCGTGCTCCTCCCCACCGCGGTCTACTTCCGTCCCCACGGCAGGCACTTCGTGCGGGTGGGTGCCCCGATCCCCACGGAACGGAGGGGCCGGCTGCGCGAGGATGTCGCGCGCGTGACCCAGGAGCTCGCCCACCGGTTCGAGGAGTACGTCCGCATGGCGCCCGAGCAGTGGCACGTGATGCAGCCCAACTGGCCGAGCGACCACGAGCGCTGATGCGCGTCTCGATCCTCTCCCCGTACTCCCTCTCGGTGCCCGGTGGCGTCCAGGGCCAGGTGCTCGGTCTGGCCCGCGCGCTCCGGGGGTTGGGGGTCGACGCGCGCGTGATCGGGCCCACCGACGGCCCGCCGCCCGAGCCGGGGATCACGACGGTCGGTGCGAGCGTCGGGTTCGCGACCAACGGGTCGGTGTCACCCATGGCCGAGGCGCAGCGGATCGCGTCGGACCGCACGCTCGAGGCCCTCCGCGTGTTCGAACCCGACGTGCTCCATCTGCACGAGCCGCTCGTGCCGGGACCGACGAGCGCGGCGCTCCTCGGCAGCGAGACCCCGAAGGTGGGCACGTTCCACGCCGCGTCCGAGTCCGGGCACACCGCGTACAAGGCGCTGCGCAAGATCGCCGTCAGCGCCGCCAAGCGGCTGGCGGTGCGCGTCGCGGTCAGCCCCGACGCGCGCCGCGATGGCCGAGGCCGCGCTCGGTGGCTCCTACCTCCTGTTGCCCAACGGGGTGGACCTCGACACGTACGCCAAGGTCGAGCCCGTCGTGGCGGAGCGGCCCAGCGTGCTGTTCCTCGGCCGGCACGAGCCGCGCAAGGGGCTGGCGGTGCTGCTCGACGCCTGGACCGGGCTCGACCGCGATGCCGTGCTCTGGGTGGCGTCGGACGGCCCGGAGACCGAGAGCCTCCGGGCGCGGCGCACCCCGCACGTCGAGTGGCTCGGCCGCCTGACCGAGACCGAGAAGCTGGCCCGGCTCAAGGGTGCGACGGTCTTCTGCACGCCTGCGACGGGCCAGGAGTCGTTCGGGATCGTGCTGCTCGAGGGCATGGCCGCGGGCACCTGCGTGCTCGCATCGGACATCGCGGGCTACCGCAACGTCGCACGGCACGACGAGACCGCGTGGCTGGTCCCACCCGACGACGCCGATGCGCTCCGGGCCGGTCTGCGCCGCCTGCTCGACGCGGACGACCTCCGGGCCCGGCTCGAGGAGGCCGGTGCCGCGCGGGTCGCCGAGTTCTCGCTGTCACGCCTCGCGGGCCGGTATCTCGACGTCTACGAGCAGGCGCTGCACACCGGCCGCTGAGCGCCCCGGCTCCCACGACCGTCCGGGGATCGGGGGCGTCCGGAGGTTCGGAGGACCCCCGGCCTACGATGCGGGGGAGACCGATCCCCTCGAGGAGTGTCCATGGTCGTCGTCATCATCGTCGCGGTCGTCGTCGTGCTGCTGATCCTGTTCGTGGTCGTCACCTACAACGGCCTCGTGCGGACCCGCAACCGCATCGACAACGCGTTCTCCCAGATCGCGGTGCAGCTCAAGCGCCGCCACGATCTCATCCCGAACCTCGTCGAGACGGTGAAGGGCTACGCCGCGCACGAGAAGGGCGTGTTCGAGTCCGTCACCGCAGCGCGGGCGAATGCCATCAGCGCCCAGACCGGCCCGCCCCAGGCCCAGGCCCAGGCCGAGAACGCGCTGAGCGGGGCGCTCAAGAGCCTCTTCGCGGTCGCCGAGGCCTACCCGGACCTCAAGGCCAACCAGAACTTCCTGAACCTGCAGGAGGAGCTGACCTCGACCGAGGACAAGATCGCGTACTCGCGGCAGTTCTACAACGACTCCGTGCTGGGCTACAACACCCGGATCCAGTCGTTCCCCGCGAACGCCTTGGCCGGGATGTTCAACTTCACCCCTCGCGAGTACTTCGAGGGCGACCCGGGTGAGCAGGGCCCGGTCGCCGTCCAGTTCTGATCTCCGCCCCGTCCGCCCGCATGGGAATGTACGAGCAGATCGCGCGCAACAAGCGGCGGACCTTCCTCATGCTCGCGGCCTTCGTGCTGCTCGTCGCGGGCGTGGCGGTCGCGCTCGGCATCCTGCTGCGCGCCGGTGTCGCCATCGTGCCCATCGCGATCGTCATCGCGATCGTCATGGCGTGGACCTCCTACTACGCCTCGGACAAGATCGCGCTGGCCGCCAGTCGGGCCAAGCCCGCGGACGGGCCGGAGTACGCCCGCTACCACAATCTCGTCGAGGGCCTCTGCATCGCAGCGGGGCTGCCCAAACCCCGCCTGTACGTCGTCGACGATCCCGCGCCCAACGCGTTCGCCACGGGCCGCAACCCGAAGCACGCGGCGATCGCGGTCACGACCGGGTTGCTCGAGACGATGAACCGCGTGGAGCTCGAAGGAGTGCTCGCGCACGAGCTCAGCCACGTGCGCAACTACGACATGCTCGTCTCCACGGTCGCGGTCACCGCGGTCGGTGCGGTCGCGCTGATGGCCGACCTGGGGCTGCGCTTCATGTGGTTCGGGGGCCGCAGCGGGCGCCGCGACAACAACGACAGTGGCGCCATCGGCCTGGTCCTCGTGGTGCTGGCCGCCGCGCTGCTGGTGCTGGCGCCCTTCGCGGCCCAGCTGATGCAGTTCTCGATGAGCCGGCGCCGGGAGCTGCTCGCGGACGCGTCGGGCGTGCAGCTCACCCGGTACCCGCCGGGTCTGATCTCGGCCTTGAAGAAGTTGCAGGACGACCAGGCCGTCGTCCACCACGCGACCCGCGCCACCGCGCAGCTCTGGATCGAGAGCCCGCTCGAGCGGGACGAGAAGACCGAGGGCGGGAAGACCAAGTCGAACAAGCTCAACCGGATGTTCGACACCCACCCTCCGCTCTCGGAGCGGATCGCGGCACTGGAGGCGATGTGAGGAAGCTCGTCACGATGGCGGCGATCGTGGCCGGTGCGACGGCCCTCGCCGCGTGCGGGAGCAGCGGCTCCAAGGCGGCCTCGGGTGGGAAGCGACCGGCATCGACCACCGCGCCCGCACCGCCGGTCGCCCCGCTCACCGGGCTGGCGGATCCGACCGGCGCGGCCCAGACCCGTCCCGTGGTCTCGATCAAGATCGACAACCTGTCCGACGCGCGACCTCAGACCGGCGTCGACGGCGCCGACATCGTGTGGGACGAGGTCGTGGAGGGCCAGGCGACCCGCCTGCTCGCGATGTTCCAGTCCCAGGTGCCCGACGTGGTCGGACCGGTGCGGTCGGTCCGCCTGACCGATCCGCTGATCGTCTGGCCGGTCGGTGGTGTGTTCGCCTACTCGGGCGGCGCGAGGTACGCGATCGACGGCATCAGCGAGGCCCCGGTGAAGCTCGTCGACGAGAGCAGCGCCGGCGACGCCATGTTCCGCGACTCCAGCCGCGCGGCACCGCACAACCTCTACGCCCACCCGGCCGCGCTCTTCGCCCTCGGCGGCGAGCCCGTGCCGCCGCCCCCGCTGTTCGACTACGCGGCGGAGCCGGTCACCGGGGGCGCCGCGGTGACCGCGGTGCACATCGGGTTCGCCCGCGGCTTCGACCCCACCTACACGTGGGACGCGACGGCGGGCAGCTGGGCCCGTGCCGTCGACGGGCAGCCCTTCACCATGAAGTCCGGAGCCAGGATCCACCCGCAGAACGTGATCGTGATCCCGGTCACCTATGCCGGCGGGCTCGGCCGGATCGGCGCCCAGGCCCAGCTCGTGGGGGAGGGGCCGATGAAGGTCCTCACCAACGGTCGGGTCATCGAGGGGACCTGGAAGCGCGCCGACCGGGCGAACCGCATGGAGCTCGTCGACGGGACCGGTGCGCCGATCCGCCTGACCCCGGGCTCGACGTGGGTCGAGCTGCCCGACGCGAGCTATTCGATCGACGTCACGCCCGTCGCCACACCGCCCCCGTCCTGACGTCGCGCGTTTCGGACCGTTCCGCCGCGGGGTCGGCCGGTAGCATCGGTGGCACGAGCGAAGCGGGGCGTCACGTCGCTTCGACCGCGAATCGAGCGAGCGTGGCCGGTCCGGCCCGCTCCGGAGGAGCACGAGGACAGCTGATGACCGAACCCCAGGGATCGCAGGTCGGCACGGCACGCGTCAAGCGCGGCCTGGCCGAGATGCTCCGCGGCGGCGTGATCATGGACGTCGTCACCGCCGAGCAGGCCAGGATCGCCGAGGACGCGGGCGCGTCGGCGGTGATGGCGCTCGAGCGGGTCCCGGCCGACATCCGCCGCGACGGTGGTGTCGCGCGCATGTCGGACCCGTCGATGATCGAGGGGATCCAGGCCGCGGTCACCATCCCGGTGATGGCCAAGTGCCGGATCGGGCACTTCGCCGAGGCGCAGGTGCTCCAGTCCCTCGGGGTCGACTACATCGACGAGTCGGAGGTGCTCACCCCCGCCGACGAGGCCCACCATGTGGACAAGTGGGGCTTCACCGTGCCCTTCGTCTGTGGTGCGACGAACCTGGGGGAGGCGCTCCGGCGCATCTCCGAGGGCGCGTGCATGATCCGCTCCAAGGGGGAGGCCGGGACCGGCAACATCGTCGAGGCCGTCCGTCACCTCCGGTCGATCCTCGGCGCGATCCGTGCGCTCACCGTCGCCGGGCCCGAGGAGCTCTACGCCGCCGCCAAGGAGCACCGGGCCCCGGTCGAGCTGGTGCAGGAGGTCGCGGCGCTCGGGGAGCTGCCGGTCCCGATGTTCTGCGCCGGCGGCATCGCGACGCCGGCCGACGCGTCGCTCGTCATGCAGCTCGGCGCCCAGGCCGTGTTCGTGGGTTCGGGGATCTTCAAGAGCGAGCAGCCCGAGGTCATGGCCAAGGCGATCGTCGAGGCCACCACCCACTTCGCCGACGCCGCCATCGTCGCCAAGGTCTCGCGGGGCCTCGGCGCGGCGATGCCGGGGGCCGAGATCGCCGGGCTCGAGACCAAGCTCGCCGATCGAGGCTGGTGACGCACGAACGGGTGGGGGATCCCCCCGAGCAGCGATCGCAGCCATCGTGAAGGTCGGGGTGCTGGCGCTCCAGGGCGCGTTCCGGGAGCACCGGGAGGTGCTCGACGCGCTCGGCGTCGACGCGGTGGAGCTCCGCCGGCCCGAAGGGCTCGGCGGCCTCGACGCGCTCGTGATCCCGGGCGGGGAGTCGACGACGATGCAGCGCCTGCTCGACACGTCGGGTCTCCGGGCGCCGCTCCAGGAGGCGATCGCCGACGGCCTCGGGGTCCTCGGAACCTGTGCGGGGCTGATCGTGCTGGCCCGGTCGGTGCTCGACGGGCGGGCCGACCAGCAGCCCCTGGGCGCGATCGATCTCGTCGCCCGTCGCAACGCCTACGGACGCCAGCGCGACTCGTTCGAAGCCGCGCTGGAGGTCGACGGCCTCGCCGGTGGGCCGTTCCCGGGCGTGTTCATCCGCGCGCCGGTGATCGAATCGGTCGGTGACGCGGTGGAGGTCCGCGCCGAGCACAATGGACGACCGGTGCTCGCCCGACAGGGTCGGGTCTGGGTCACCACGTTCCACCCCGAGATCGCGGGAGATCTCCGGGTCCACGAGCTGTTCCTCCAGGACGTCGCCTAGGGCGGGGTGGAACGAGCACGAACGTTCGGTCGGTGTGACAAGCGGAGTGGGGCCGGTCCGGCCCGCTCCGCCGGAGCGAGAGGACAACAGATGTCGGGCCATTCCAAGTGGCATTCGATCAAGCACGCGAAGGGTGCGGCCGACGCGGCCCGCGGCAAGCTCTTCGCGCGTCTGGCCCGCCAGATCGAGGTCGCCGCACGTTCGGGCGGCGGCGACATCGACGGGAACCCCACGTTGCGCACGATGGTGCAGAAGGCGCGCGATGCCTCCATGCCCAAGGACAACATCGAGCGCGCGATCAAGCGCGGCACGGGCGAGCTCGAGGGCGTCACCTACGAGGAGGTCAACTACGAGGGCTACGCGCCGAACGGCGTCGCCGTCTTCGTGGAGACCCTCACCGACAACCGCAACCGCACCGGCTCCGAGGTCAAGAACGTGTTCACCCGCAACGGCGGGTCGCTCGCCGAGCCCGGAGCGGTCTCGTGGCAGTTCGAGCGCAAGGGCGTGGTCATCCTGCCCAAGGAGAGCGCCGGTGAGGACGACCTGATGATGGTCGTGCTCGAGGCCGGAGCCGAGGACGTCGAGGACCAGGGCGACACCTGGCAGGTCACGACGCCGGCGGCCGGGCTCGCCGCGGTCCGCGTCGCGCTCGAGGACGCGGGGATGGCCTTCGCCAGTGCCGACCTCACGATGCTGCCCCAGCAATCGGTGCCGCTCGAGGACGCGAGCAGCGCCAAGCAGGTCCTCCGCGTGATCGACGCGCTCGAGGAGCACGACGACGTCCAGAACGTCTACGCCAACTTCGACATCCCCGACGCCGTCCTCCAGACGGTCCTGTAGAGGAGCTCCCCGTGCCCGCTGACGTCGGCGACGTCGCCCCCGACTTCACCCTGCCCGGCGTGGCGGGTGACGAGCGGCGCGACTACACGCTCTCGGAGTTCCGCGGCCGCAAGGTCGTGCTCGCGTTCTACCCCGGCGACTTCACGCCCGGCTGCACGAAGCAGCTCTGCCAGTACCGTGACCAGTTCGCCGAGTTCGAAGGGGTCGACGCGGTGCTGCTCGGGATCTCGCCCCAGGGGCTCGACTCCCACGAGAAGTGGATCGCCGCGAAGCAGTTCCCGTTCCCGCTGCTCGCGGACACCGAGAAGCAGGTGATCGCGGCGTACGGGGTCAAGGGCTTCGGGCCGATCCCGGTGAAGCGCTCGACGTTCGTCATCGACGCGGACGGCGTCATCCGGCACAAGCGGGTCAACGCCATGGGCATGAGCTGGGACAAGCCCGGGGCCCTCGCCACGATCGTTGCCGAGGTCTGACCCGACCCGCGGCCGATCTGTCAGACTCCCGGCCGATGCAGATCGAGATCACGGTCAACGGGGCGGTGCAGGCCCACGACGTGGAGCCGCGCACGCTGCTCGTGCAGTACCTCCGGGAGGACTGCGGCCTCACCGGCACCAAGATCGGGTGCGACACGTCGAGCTGCGGCGCCTGCACCGTGCTCGTCGACGGTGAGTCGGTGAAGTCCTGCACGATGCTCGCCGCCCAGGGCGACGGAACGACGGTGACCACCATCGAGGGACTCGCCGAGGGCGACGGATGGCATCCCGTCCAGCAGGCCTTCCACGAGCACCACGGGCTCCAGTGCGGGTACTGCACCGCCGGCATGGTCATGGCCGCGGTCGGGTTCCTCGAGGAGAACCCCACCCCGACCGAGCGCGACGTCCGACTGGGGCTCGAGGGCAACCTCTGCCGCTGTACCGGCTACCACAACATCGTCCGGTCGGTCCTCGCCGCGGCCGAGAGCATGCAGGCCGCCCGGTGATCCCCGCCGCGTTCGACTACGTCCGGGCCGACTCCGTCGAGGGGGCGGCCGCGGCGCTCGCCGAGCACGGCGACGAGGCCAAGCTGCTCGCCGGCGGGATGTCGCTGCTGCCGCTCATGAAGCTGCGACTGGCGGTCCCGAGCGTCCTGGTGGACGTCGGCCGCCTCGACGATCTCCGCTACGTGCGCGACGCGGGGGACCATCTCGCGATCGGCGCGCTCAGCCGGCACCGCGACCTCGAGACCGATGCGTTGCTCGCCGCACACTGTGGGGTGCTGCGGGCCGTGGCGGCCGAGGTGGGTGACAACCAGGTGCGCCATCGCGGCACGATCGGCGGGTCCGCCGCGCACGGCGACCCGGCCAGCGACCTGCCGGCCGTGCTCCTCGCGCTCGATGCCGGGCTCGTCGCCCGCGGTCCGGCGGGCGAGCGCGTGATCCCGGCGGCCGACTTCTTCGCCGGGTTCCTCGAGACCGTGCTCGCTCCCGACGAGCTGCTCACCGAGATCCGCGTGCCCAAGACCGGCCCGGACGGATTCGCGTACGAGAAGTTCAACCGCCGCGCCCAGGACTGGGCCATCGTCGGCGCGCTGGCGGTGCAGGCGCGCGGTACGACGAGGGTCGCGCTGGTGAACATGGGCGCGACCCCGCTGCGAGCCCGCGCCGTCGAATCCGCGCTCGCGGGCGGCGCGTCGGCTGCCGCCGCCGCGGCCGCGGCCCACGAGGGCACCGAGCCGTCGGCGGACGTCAACGCGACGATCGAGTACCGCGAGCATCTCGCGCGTGTGCTGCACGCGTCGCGCCCTGGAGGCGATCGCCTGACCGTCGCGGTCGGCATCCTCGCGGCGGGACGCGCGCAGCGGTTCGGCGCGGCGAAGCAGCTCGCCGACCTCGGTGGGCGTCCGCTCGTGCGCTGGGCCGTCGACGCCGCGGTGGCATCGGGACTGCGACCCGTCGTCGTCGTCCTGGGACCGACCGCGCTGCGCATCGAGCGGGTGCTGCCCGAGGGGGTGGACGTCATCCGGGCGCCCGCGGCCCGGCGGGGGATCGCGCACAGCCTGCGCGCGCTGGTCCGCGCGCTCGACGGTTGGAGGCAGGTCGATGCGGTGTGCGTGGGCCTGGCCGACCAACCGCTCGTGGACCCGGCCGCGTACCGCCGGCTGGTGGCGGCCTACGATGCCGGCGCGACCCTGGCCGTCGCCACCTACGGTGGACGGCGGCAGAACCCGGTGCTGCTCGCGCGGGAGCTGTGGCCACGGGTCCGGGAGCTCTCGGGTGACGTCGGCGCCCGGGCGCTGATGGACGAGGTCCCGGTGACCGAGGTCGACTGCACCGGCACCGGCCGACCCGACGACGTCGACACGGTCGAGGACCTGGAACGCGTGGCGCGAGAGATGGAGAGCTAGGTGGAGATCGAGGATTCCTTCCGGGTGGACCTGCCGGTCGAGCAGGCCTGGAACGTGCTCATGGACATCGAGCGGATCGCGCCGTGCCTGCCGGGCGCGGCGCTGCAGGAGATCGCGGGCGAGGAGTTCCGTGGCGTGGTGAAGGTGAAGGTCGGGCCGATCACCGCGCAGTACAAGGGCACCGCACGGTTCGAGTCCCGCGACGACACCGCGCACGTCGCGGTCATCGTCGGTACCGGGCGCGACACCCGCGGCCAGGGCAACGCCTCGGCGAGCATCGAGATGCGCCTCGATCCCGACGGCGACGGCACGAGGGTCTCGGTCCTCACCGACCTCTCGATCACGGGCAAGGTCGCCCAGTTCGGTCGCGGGGTGATGGCCGACGTCTCGGCCAAGCTGCTCGCGCAGTTCGTCGACAACCTCGAGCGCGACGTGCTCTCGACGCCGCCGCTCGACCTCGTCGCGGCGGAGCAGGAGGGCGAGCCCCGGTCCGCACCCGACCCCGGGTCCGCCGGCGAGGTCTCGATCGGGCCGGTCCCGGGGGGCAACGGCTCGTCGGGGTCGGAGGAGAGCATCGTGGTCCGCACGATCCGGACGCCCGACGTCGCGCCGGTCGACCTGCTCGAGATGGGTGGATCCTCGGTCCTCCGGCGCGTCGCCCCGCTGGTGGGCGTCGGCGTCGTGGTCCTGCTCCTCCTCGTCCTGGTGCGCCGCCGCCGGGGCCGGTCCGCGCGCTGAGCGGGCTCCGCACCTAGAGTCGAACCCGTGTTCGATCCGCGCGGCCCGGTGCTGGGCATCGATCCCGGGCTGTCCCGCTGTGGGTACGGCGCCGTGTCCGGACGGGGCGCGGACCCGGTGGTGGTCGGCTACGGCGTGATCCGCACCGACCCGGCCACCCCGCTGCCCGAGCGCCTCGCGCAGCTCGCGGGGGAGCTGGAACTGTTGGTGGCCGAGCTCGCGCCGTCGGCGCTCGCGGTCGAGCGGGTGCTCTTCCAGTCGAACGCCCGGACCGCGATCTCGGTCGGCCAGGCCAGCGGGCTCGCCCTCGTCGCGGCGGCCCGGGCCGGGATCCCGGTCACCCAGTACAGCCCGAACGAGGTCAAGCTCGCCGTCGCCGGTCACGGCGCCGCCGACAAGGACCAGGTCCAGCGCATGGTCGCCCGGATGCTCCACCTGGACGAGGTGCCGCGCCCGCCCGACGCCGCCGACGCGCTCGCGCTGGCGTTGTGCCACCTGTGGGCCGGTCCGCTCACCGGGCGCATCGCCGAGCAGGGCGGTGCCACCCCGACCGCCGGATCCGGGTTCGACCGCGCCGTGGCCGCGGCCCTGGCGAGGGAGGGCCGATGATCGGCTCGGTGCGCGGCACGGTCCTGGAGCGGTCGCCGACGGGGGAGGTGCTCGTCGAGGTCAACGGCGTCGGGTACCGCTGCCTGGTGCCGCTCGGTGCGCTCGCGGGGCTCGCGCCCGGCTCGATCGGGTTCCTCATGACGCACCTGCACGTGCGCGAGGACGCGATGACCCTCTTCGGCTTCCCGACGCGCGACGAGCGCGACACGTTCGAGGTGCTCATCGGCGCGAGCGGCGTCGGCCCGAAGCTCGCGCTGGCGATCCTTTCGGTGCACCCGCCGGCCGCCCTGCGGCGCGCCGTCGCCGAGGACGACCTCGACGCGCTGTGCCTCGTCCCCGGGATCGGCAAGCGCACCGCGCAGAAGCTCATGGTCGAGCTCGCGGCGCGTCTGGACGTCCCCGACCTCGACCTGCGCGACGACGTCGGCGCCCCGCCGGCGCGTGCCGACGTCCGCGCCGCGCTCACCGAGCTCGGCTACGGCGCCGACGAGGTCCGGACCGTGCTCGCCGGTCTGCCGACCGACGGTGCGGTCGAGGACCTCCTGCGCGACGCGCTGCGGCGCCTGGCGGTGAAGTCGTGAGCGCGCGGCGGACGGCCCGATGAGGGAGGAGCTGCTCCGCCCCGGCGCCGACCCGGTCGAGGCCGCGGAGGAGACGACCCTGCGGCCACGCCGGCTCGAGGAGTTCGTCGGCCAACCGCGCCTGACCGAGCACCTCGAGATCCTGCTGCTCGCGGCGCACGGGCGCGCCCAGGCGGTGGACCACCTGCTCTTCGCCGGACCCCCGGGCACCGGCAAGACCTCGCTCGCCGGCATCGTCGCGGCCGAGATGGAGGCCAACCTGCGCGTCACCAGCGGCCCCGCGCTCGAGCGCGCCGGTGACCTCGCGGCGATCCTCACCAACCTCGAGGACGGCGACATCCTCTTCGTCGACGAGATCCACCGGCTGCCACGCGCCGTGGAGGAGGTCCTCTACCCGGCGATGGAGGACTTCCAGCTCGACATCGTCATCGGGAAGGGCCCGTCGGCCCGCTCGATCCGGCTCGACCTCCCGCGCTTCACGCTGGTGGGCGCGACCACCCGCGCCGGGCTCATCACCGGCCCGCTGCGGGACCGGTTCGGCTTCGTCGCGCGGCTCGAGTACTACGACGCACCGGATCTCCGGACCATCGTCACCCGTGCCGCCCGGATCCTCGGGGTCGACATCGACGACCCCGGCGCCGCGGAGCTCGCGGGCCGGGCCCGGGGCACGCCCCGGATCGCCAACCGGCTCCTGAAGCGCGTGCGGGACTACGCCGAGGTCCGCGCCGACGGGATCGTCACCGGCCCGATCGCCCGCGCCGCGCTCGAGGTCTTCGAGGTCGACGAGCGGGGCCTGGACCGGACGGACCGGGCGGTCCTCGAGGCGCTGTGCGTCACCTTCGCCGGCCAGGCGGTGGGCCTGAGCACGCTGGCGGTGGCCGTCAGCGAGGAGCCCGACACCGTCGAGGAGGTGTACGAGCCCTTCCTGATGAAGCAGGGCCTGCTCGTGCGCACGCCCCGCGGGCCGCGTGGCGACCCCGGCGGCCTACGCCCATCTCGGCCGGGAGGTCCCCACGGGCGCCCCGACGCTCTTCGCCGACCCGGAGGGATGACCCGGGATTCCGGGGGGTGCGCGCTAGTGTCCCCGACCCGGCATGCCTGTCTTCATCATCTACTTCCTCCTGCTCGCGATCGCGTTCTTCTTCCTGATCGTGCGCCCCCAGCGTCGTCAGACCGCCACCCGGCTCGCGCTCGATCGCGGCGCTCGAGGTGGGTGACGAGGTCATCACCGCGGGGGGCATCTACGGGACGGTCCGCAGCCTGGACGAGGACACCCTCGAGATCGAGGTGGCCGACGGTGTGGTGCTGCGGTTGGCGCGCGAGGCGATCGCCCGGCGGCGGGTCGACGACGGGCCGGGCGGCGCGGCCGCGGCCGGCGACGAGACCCCCGGGACGGGGGACTAGGTGCGTCGCAACATGTGGTACCTCGTCGTCGTCGTCGTGCTCATCGTCGGCACCTTCGTCGTGACGGTCGCGGGCGGATCCCGTCCGGTGCTCGGGCTGGACCTGCAGGGTGGCATCGAGGTTCGACTCGAGCCGGTCAAGTCCCACGGGAGCGCGGTGCTCGACAAGGCCGTCGACATCATCCGCAACCGCGTCAACGGCCTCGGGGTCGCCGAGACCGAGGTGAAGCGCGACGGCAACCAGATCGTCGTCGACCTCCCGGGCGTGAAGGACCGCGACAAGGCCCGCCGCGTGGTGGGCAAGACGGCTGAGCTCCGCTTCCGGCCCGTGCTCGCGCTCGTCGCCCCGCTCCCGACCAGCACGTCGTCCACCTCCTCGTCCACCTCCTCGACGACCTCCTCGACGACGGCGACGACCGCCACGTCCGCGCCGGCGGGCTCCGCGGGCGGTCCGGGCAAGGCGGTGAAGGCCCGTGCGCCGGACACCACCAGCACGACCGCGCCGGACACGAGCAGCACGACCGCCGCGCCGCAGGTGATCCCGACCACGCCGGCGGCGGAGGACAAGCGCAACGCCACCGTCGTGCTCCCGGGACGTGACCCGAACGGCCCGCGGTACCAGCTCGGCCCGACGACGATGACCGGGCGGCGTGGTCACCGGCGCCACGGCCCGCTACTCGCAGGGCCAGGGGTGGGCGGTCGACCTGACGCTCAACTCCGTCGGCAGCCAGAAGTTCAACGCACTCGCGGCGGCGTCGTTCGGCAAGCCACCGCCGACCGACGAGGTCGCGATCGTGCTCGACGGCGTGGTGCAGTCCGCCCCGGCGTTCCAGACCAGCTCGTTCCAGGGCAACGTCCAGATCTCGGGCAGCTTCAGCCAGGGCGACGCCGAGGACCTCGCGACGGTGTTGCGGTTCGGTTCGCTGCCGGTGCAGTTGAAAGAGGTCAGCACCACCAGCGTGTCGCCCACGCTCGGCCGCGACCAGCTCGACGCGGGTCTGCTCGCCGGGGCGATCGGTCTCATTCTGGTGGCGGTCTCGATGCTGCTCTTCTACCGTCTGCTGGGCCTCGTCATCATCGCCGGCCTGTTGCTGGCCGGCATGGCGATGTACACGCTCATCACCTACCTGGGGAGCAGCATCGGTTTGACGCTGACCCTGGCCGGTGTCGTCGGTCTGATCGTGTCGGTCGGGATCACGGTGGACTCGTACATCGTGTACTTCGAGCGGCTGAAGGACGAGGTCCGGACCGGCCGGACGGTCCGCAGCTCGGTCGACCGCGGCTTCGCCCGGTCGTTCCGCACGATCGTCGCGGCCGACCTCGTCTCGCTGATCGCCGCCGCGATCCTGTACTGGCGGGCGATCGGCTCGGTGCGGCAGTTCGCCTTCCTGCTCGGTCTCTCCACCATCCTTGACCTGTTCATCTCGTACTTCTTCATGCACCCGCTGGTGCAGCTGATCGTCCGCAGCCCGGGCGCGGTGCGGGCCAGGCGCGTGGGGATCGCCGCGGGCCTCGACACGCCGGAGGCCACGGTATGAGGCCCGACGGCCGGCGCCACACGATCAAGGACCTCTACCACGAGGACACCTACTTCGACTTCCTGACCCGCCGGTGGCGCTGGGCGCTCGTGTCCGGGGTCCTGATCCTGATCTCGGTGCTCGGGTTCGTCCTGCGCGACGGGCTCAACCTGGGCCTCGACTTCACCGGCGGCACCGCGTGGCAGCTCACCGCGAGCGCGGGGAAGGCGCCGTCGAGCGGTGGCGTCCGTGACGTCGTGACGGCGCGGGGCATCAAGGATCCGAAGGTCGTGCTCCTGGGGACGCGCGGCATCCGGATCGAGGCCTCGCAGGCCTCCCGCGCGGGAGGAGGAGGTGACCGCGGCGCTCGCGAAGTACGCCGGGGTGAAGATCAGCGCGATCAGCGTCTCCGAGGTCGGGCCGAGCTGGGGGCAGCAGGTGAGCCGCGAGGCGTTGCTGGCGCTCGTCTTCTTCTTCCTCGCGGTGTCGCTCTACCTCACGCTGCGCTTCGAGTTCAAGATGGCCATGGCCGCGATCGCCGCGGTGGTGCACGACATCCTGATCACCGTCGGCGTGTACGCCGTGACGGGCTACGAGGTGACGCCGGCGACGGTCATCGCCTTCCTCACCATCCTCGGGTTCTCCCTCTACGACACCGTGGTGGTGTTCGACAAGATCAAGGAGAACACACCGCAGCTGACGACGGTCAAGGGTCTCACCTACACCTCGATGGCCAACCGGTCCCTCAACCAGGTGCTGATGCGCTCGCTCAACACCTCGTTCGTGGCGCTGCTGCCGGTGACCTCGCTGCTCGTCGTCGGGGTCGGTCTCGAAGGTGCCCTCGCGCTGCGTGACTTCGGGCTCGCGCTCTTCATCGGCCTGATGATCGGGACGTACTCGTCGATCTTCGTCGCGACGCCGCTCCTCGTGTCCTGGAAGGAGCGCGAGCCGCGGTACCGGGCCCTCGCCGAGCGGAGCGCGATCACGCGCCGAGCGCGAGGAAGGGCCCCGCGAGCCCGTTCCGGCGACGGCCGCGGTCACCACGGCCGACGCCCCCGCCACCCGGCCGGTGCACCGGCCGCCGGATCGTGAGGCCCAGCCGGTGATCACCCCACGTCCGCGCCAGCAGAGGTCGAAGAAGCGGAAGTAGCGCCGGCCCGCGCGACAATGGAGGGGTCATGAGCTTGACCGAGGCCCCCCGCACCGACGTTCGTGGCGACCGCCGGTCCGTCCTGCCCTGGCGGCGCCACCAGGTCGACGTCGCGGTCGCGCCGGTCCTGCACGCGTTCCGCCAGCAACACCGCAAGGCCGACACCACGCTGATCGAGCAGGCCTACGCCGCCGCGCACCGCGCCCACGCCGACCAGGTCCGCCGCTCGGGCGAGCCTTACATCTCGCACCCGCTCGGGGTGGCCCTGATCCTGGCCGAGCTCGGCCTCGACGACGTCACCATCGCCGCCGCGCTGCTCCACGACGCGGTCGAGGACACCGACCTGACGATGCAGGGGCTCGAGGAGAGCTTCGGGCCGGAGGTCTCGGCGATCGTCGACGGCGTCACCAAGCTCGAGCGGATGCACTACGGATCCCGGGCCGCCCAGCAGGCCGCCACGATCCGCAAGATGCTCGTCGCGGTCGCGAAGGACATCCGGGTACTGCTGATCAAGCTCGCCGACCGGCTCCACAACATGCGGACGATCGCGTCGCTCCCCGAGCACAAGCAGCTGCGGATCGCCCAGGAGACGCTCGACATCTATGCGCCGCTCGCGCACCGGCTCGGCATCGGCGACGTCAAGTGGCAGCTCGAGGACCTCTCCTTCGCCGTGCTCTACCCGCGGCGCTACGCGGAGATCGAGCAGCTCGTCTTCAGCCAGGCCCCCGAGCGCGGCGGCCACCTCGACAGCGTGCTCGACGAGCTGCGGACCCGTCTCGCCGAGTTGCAGATCGACGCCGAGGTGAGTGGTCGACCGAAGCACTTCTGGTCGATCTACGAGAAGATGGTCGTCCGTGACAAGGACTTCGACGAGGTCCTCGACCTCGTCGGCGTGCGCGTGGTCGTCGACTCGGTGAAGGACTGCTACGCCGCGCTCGGTTCCATCCACGCGTGGTGGCGTCCTGTCCAGGGGCGGTTCAAGGACTACATCGCGATGCCCAAGTTCAACCTCTACCAGTCGTTGCACACGACCGTGGTGGGACCGGGCGGTCGTCCGGTCGAGGTGCAGATCCGCACGGCCGACATGCACCGTCGGGCCGAGTTCGGTGTCGCCGCGCACTGGGGCTACAAGGAGGACCGCGCGCCCACGAACACGGCCGACATGGTGTGGTTGCAGCGACTCGTGGACTGGCAGCACGAGACCGAGGACCCCGAGCAGTTCATGAAGATCCTGAAGGGGGATCTCGAGCAGGACGAGGTGTTCGTCTTCACCCCGAAGGGCAAGCCGATCACGCTGCCGACCGGTGCCACGCCGGTCGACTTCGCCTACGCGATCCACACCGAGGTCGGGCACCGCTGCATCGGCGCGCGGGCCAACGGCCGGCTGGTCCCGCTCGACGCGATGCTCGCCAGCGGCGACACCGTCGAGATCGTCACGAGCAAGGTCGAGAACGCGAGTCCGATCGCCGATTGGCTGGAGTTCGTCGTCACGCCGCGCGCCCGGTCCAAGATCCGCCAGTGGTTCTCCCGCGAGCGCCGGGAGGACGCCATCGACGCCGGGCGCGACGACCTCGTGCACGCCCTGCGCCACGAGGGGCTCCCCGTCGAGAAGATCATGGGCTCGCGTCTCCTCGCCGCGGTCGCCGAGGAGATGCACTACGGCGACCTCGACGCGTTCTACGGCGCGATCGGCGAGCAGCACGTCGCCCCGAAGGCCGTGGCCCAGCGGGTGCGCGCGCAGCTCGCGGGTGGGCCCGAGCAGCTGCCCGTCACCGCCCGCCGACCGTCGCGCAGCAGCGCCCGGCGCAAGTCCGCCGGAGTGCACGCCGAGGGCCTCGACGACGTCATGATCCGGCTCTCGCGGTGCTGCACACCCGTGCCCGGCGACGAGATCATCGGGTTCGTGACCCGAGGGCGCGGGGTGTCGGTGCACCGGTCCGACTGTGCGAACGCGAGCGGTCTGGCCGGCCAGACGGAGCGACTGGTCGAGGTCGAGTGGGACCACGACGCGTCGGGCGCGTACGTGGTGATGGTCGACGTCGAGGCGCTCGACCGCTCCCGGCTGCTGCGGGACGTCGCCGGGACGCTCGCCGAGCACCACGTGAACGTCGTCTCGTGTCACAGCCAGACCACCCCGGACCGCATCGCGCGGTTCCGCTTCGAGTTCGAGCTGGCCGATCCCGGCCACCTCGACTCGCTGATCGCCGCGCTCAAGCGCGTGGAGTCGGTCTACGGAGCGTCGCGGGTCTGACCTCCGACTGCTCCGCCCGCCTCGCCCCGGCCCGACCGGGCGCCGAAAGAGCCGAGAGGCGGCGAAGGGCTCACGTAGGCTCGGCGACGGTGTCCGACTACTTCCGTGCCCCCAAGGGGGTCCATGACGTCCTGCCGCCCGAATCCGGTCGATGGACCGAGATCGTGGCGCGCTTCGCCGAGCGCGCGCACCGGTACGGATACGGCCTCGCCATCACCCCGATGTTCGAGCACCTCGAGGTGTTCCAGCGGGTCGGCGAGCACACCGACGTCGTCGCGAAGGAGATGTACGAGCTCACCGACAAGGGTGGCCGCCGGCTCGCGCTGCGGCCCGAGGGCACCGCGTCGGTGGTCCGGGCCTACGTGCAGCACCGGCCGACCCCGCCGTGGAAGGTCTGGTACCTCGCCCCCAACTTCCGGTACGAGCGCGCGCAGAAGGGTCGGTACCGCCAGCACTGGCAGCTCGGGGTCGAGGCGCTGGGGGTCACCGACCCCGCGATCGACGTGGAGGTCGTCGTCCTGCTCGCCGGGTTCTACCGCGACCTCGGGCTGACCGGGCTCCGGCTCCTGCTCAACTCGATGGGTGACGCCGCCGGCCGGCCCGCGTACGTGGCCGCCCTGCGGGAGCACCTCGTGCGGAAGGGGAGCGGGTTCGGTGACGAGTTCCTCGCCCGGGTGGAGGCCAACCCGCTGCGCGTGCTCGACGCCAAGGTCGAGGACTGGCAGGACGTGATCGCGTCGGCGCCCCAGCTCACCGAGTACCTGTCACCCGAGGCGGGCGCGCACTTCGAGGCGGTGCAGGAGGGACTGCGCGTGCTCGACGTGGACTTCGAGCTCGACCCGCGTCTCGTCCGGGGGTTCGACTACTACACGGGCACCACGTTCGAGTTCCAGACCGACGCGCTCGACGCGGCCCAGAACGCGCTGGGCGGCGGTGGCCGCTACGACGGTCTCGCCGAGGCGATGGAGGGCCCGCCGACCCCCGGCATCGGGTTCGGCACCGGCATCGAGCGGATCGTGCTCGCGCTCGACGCCGCCGGGGTGGCGCCGGCCGGTGGCGGTCCCGACGTGTTCGTCGTCGACGGGCTCGGCGACGCGGGCGCGCTCACGGTCGGCACGCTCGTCGAGGCCTTGCGGCGCGGCGGGTCTCGCGGTCGACCGTGCCTACGGCGGCCGCTCGGTGAAGGCACAGTGGAAGGCGGCGGACCGCTCGGGCGCGGCCCGGGCGGTGATGGTCGGGCGCGACGAGCTCACCCGCGACGCCGTCGCGGTGAAGGACCTCGCGACCGGCGAGCAGGTCGAGGTGTCCCGGGCCGACCTGGTGGCGTGGCTCGGGACCCGAAGGGACGCGGAACGCACGTGAGCGGAGTCAGGGTGGCGATGCGCCGCCGACCAACACGCGGAGCGGGGCCCGAGCGGTCCGGCGCGCCGGCCGGGAGCGGGATCGATGATGAGGACACACGGAGCCGGGACGCTGCGGGCCGAGGACGCGGGCGCACCGGCCACGCTGGCCGGCTGGGTCGCGGCGCGGCGCGACCACGGCGGGGTCGTGTTCTTCGACCTGCGGGACTCGTCGGGCGTCACCCAGGTCGTGGTCGACCCCGAGCAGGTCGACTCGGAGGACGTCCACCACATCGGCCGGGAGTGGGTGCTCCAGGTCGAGGGCGACGTGCGTCCACGCCCGGAGGGCACGGTGAACCCGGATCTGCCGACCGGGGCGGTCGAGCTCGCCGCGCGGACGGTCACGGTGCTCAACCGCGCCGAGGCCCCGCCGTTCCCGATCTCCGAGCACGGCGACGACGTCGACGAGGTGCTCCGGCTGCGTCACCGGTACCTGGACCTGCGCCGCCCGTCGATGCAGCACAACCTCCGGCTGCGGTCGGCGGTGAACGCGGCGCTGCGCACGTCGATGACCGATCAGGGCTTCGTCGAGGTCGAGACCCCGATGCTGATCGCGAGCACGCCGGAGGGCGCGCGTGGACTTCGTCGTGCCGTCGCGTCTCAGCCCCGGCGACTTCTACGCCCTGCCGCAGAGCCCGCAGCTGTTCAAGCAGCTGCTGATGGTGGGCGGACTCGACCGCTACTTCCAGATCGCGCGCTGCCTGCGCGACGAGGACCTGCGGGGCAACCGGCAGTTCGAGTTCATGCAGTACGACATGGAGATGAGCTTCGCCGGGCAGGCGGACGTCCAGGCCGTCGTCACGACCGCGGTGAGCGCGGCGGTGGAGGCCGTGACCGGCGCACCCCTCGCCGAGGTGCCCACCATCACCTGGGCCGACGCGATGGAGCGCTACGGCTCGGACAAGCCGGACACCCGCTTCGGCATGGAGCTGACCGACCTCGCCGAGGTCGTGGCGGCAACCGAGTTCAAGGCCTTCCAGGCCCCCGCGGTGAAGGGCGTCCGTGTCCCGGGCCTCGGCGACTCGTCCCGCTCGACGCTCGACGGGCTCGTCGAGCGCGCCAAGCAGCTCGGTGCCGCCGGGTTGGTCTGGATGCGGGTGCGCGCCGGCGGGGTGCTCGAGTCGCCGATCGTCAAGTTCCTGAGCGAGGCCGAGCAGACCGGCATCGTCGACACGCTCGGCGCGACCGGGCGATCTGGTGTTGATCGTCGCGGGGGAGCGGCGCCGCACGAACACGGTGCTCGGTGCGCTGCGTCTGGACCTCGGACGCCCGCCGGTGAGCGAGGGGGGCCTGGTCCCGTTGTGGGTCGTCGACTTCCCGCTCTTCGAGGCGATCGCCGAGGACGGCCGGCCGATCCCGGCGCACCACCCGTTCACCCAGCCGCACCCCGACGACCTCGACCGGCTCGACGCCACGGGCGACGCGCTGCTCGCCGTGCGGTCCCAGGCCTACGACATGGTGCTCAACGGCTGGGAGCTCGGTTCGGGCAGCGTCCGGATCCACCAGCCGGAGCTGCAGCGACGGATCTTCTCGCTCATCGGGATGGACGAGACCGAGGCGCAGTCGCGATTCGGCTTCCTGCTCGACGCCTTCCGCTACGGCGCGCCGCCGCACGCGGGCTTCGCCTTCGGCGTCGACCGTCTGGTCGCGGTGTTGGCGGGGGAGGAGAGCATCCGCGAGGTGATCGCGTTCCCGAAGACCCAGTCGGGGGCCGACCCGCTCACGGGTGCACCCGGTCCGGTCGACCCGCTCCAGCTCCGCGAGCTGGGCCTCACGATCGCGCCGCGTCCGAAGCCCAGCTGAGCCGATGGGGACGACGGGAGCGGGCCTCGACGAGCTGGACCTGACCGACTTGGACCACTTCGCCCACGGCTTCCCCCACGGCATCTTCGCCGCGCTGCGCCGGGAGGCGCCCGTCTGGTGGCAGGCGCCGACCGCGCACACCCCCGCCGGCGAGGGGTTCTGGGTGATCACGCGTCACGCCGACGTCGAGCGGGTCGCTCGCGACCACGAGACGTTCTCCTCCGAGACCGGTCCCGGTCGCAACGGTGGGGGCGGCACCATCATCGAGGACCTCGCGGCCGGCGTCGGTCCGGGCGTGATGCTGAACATGTGCGATCCACCCACGCACACCCGGATCCGCGGCCTGGTCAGCCGGGGGTTCACGCCCAAGGGCCTGGCACCGCTGCGACCCTTCCTCGCCACCCGGGCGGCGGCCATCGTCGACGCCGTGCTGGCGCGGGGCGGCGCGTGCGACTTCCTCGTGGACGTCGCCGCCGAGCTGCCGCTCCAGACCATCGCGCAGATCATGGGCGTGCCCCAGGCCGACCGGCACCAGCTGTTCGCGTGGACGTCGGCGATCCTCGACTTCCGCGGCCGCGACCTCGCGGAGCCGAGCCCGGAGGTGGCCGACGCCGGGATCGGCATGCGCGGTGTACGGCGAGGAGATCGTGGCCGCCAAGCGGGCGCGGCCGGCCGACGACCTGCTCTCGACCGTCGTCGCGGGTGGCCTCTCCGACGCCGAGCTCGGTGCGTTCTTCAGCCTGCTCTTCACCGCCGGGAGCGAGACCACCCGCAACTCGATCGCCGGCGGGGTGCTGGCCCTGCTGGAGCACCCGGGGGAGTGGGAGCACCTGCGGGCGGACCGCGCGCGGGTGCCCGGCGCGGTGGAGGAGATCCTGCGCTGGACGAGCGCGACGGCGTACAACCGGCGCACCGCCACGTGTGACGTCGAGCTCGGTGGCCACACGATCCGGGCCGGGGACAAGACCACGCACTGGTATCCCTCGGCGAACCGGGACGAGGCGGTGTTCAGGGAGCCCGAGCGCTTCGACACCGGCCGCGCCCCGAATCCGCACCTCGCGTTCGGGTTCGGGATCCACCACTGCCTCGGCGGGCCGCTCGCCCGGCTCGAGATCACGGTCATGCTCGAGACGCTGCTGGAGCGCTGCGCGGGCTTCGAGCCCGCCGGCCCGGTCGAATGGGGCCGCAGCAACAAGCACACGAGCATCCGCCATCTCCCCCTCGTGCTCGTGCCCGCCTGATCGACGCCGGCGCGTCGCCGGGATCACGGTGGCCCATCCGTGCCAGAGTGCGGGCGTGGACCTCTTCGCCGCCGCGGCGCACGACCGCCTGCAGTCCCGGGCGCCGCTCGCGGCGCGACTGCGACCGTGGAGCCTGGACGAGATCGCCGGCCAGGAGCAGCTGCTCGGGCCCGGACGGCCGCTGCGCACGCTCATCGAGTCCGACCGGCTCACCTCCGTGGTCCTCTGGGGTCCGCCGGGCACGGGCAAGACCTCGATCGCCCGCCTGATCGCGGGGGCCACCCAGAAGGCGTTCGAGCCGCTCAGCGCGGTGAGCGCCGGCGTCAAGGACGTGCGCGAGGTCGCCGAGCGGGCGCGCCAGCGGCTCGGCGAGCACGGCCAGGGGACGATCCTGTTCCTCGACGAGGTCCACCGCTTCTCCCGCACGCAACAGGATGCGCTCCTCCCCCACGTCGAGGAGGGCCTCATCGTCCTCGTCGGCGCCACCACCGAGAACCCGTACTTCTCCCTGACCGCACCCTTGCTGAGCCGTTCCACGCTCTTCCGGCTCGAGGCCGTCGGCCCCGACGCCCTGCGCGTGCTCGCCGAGCGCGCCCTCGCCGACGCCGAACGCGGGCTCGGCGACTCCCGGTCGACGATCGACCCGGACGCGCTCGACCACCTCGTCGACCGCTCGGAGGGCGACGCCCGGCACGCGCTCACGAGCCTCGATGTCGCCGCGGCGCTCGCCGCGGAATCGGGCTCGGACGTGATCACGCTGGAGCACACCGAGACCGCGCTCGCGACGCGTGCGCTGCGCTACGGCGACGACGAGCACTACGACATCGTGTCCGCGTTCATCAAGAGCATCCGGGGCTCGGACGTCGACGCCGGGCTCTACTGGCTCGCCCGGATGCTCGAGGCCGGTGAGGACGCCCGGTTCATCGCCCGGCGTCTCGTGATCCTCGCGTCGGAGGACATCGGGCTCGCCGACTCGACCGCCCTGCCGATCGCGACGGCGGCCGCGCACGCGGTCGAGTACGTGGGCCTCCCCGAGGCCAGGTACAACCTCGCCCACGCCGTGATCCACCTCGCCAACGCACCGAAGTCGAACCGCGCCGCGACCGCCATCGGCGCCGCGCTCGCCGATGTCGCCGACCGGCCCGGCGGTGGGGTGCCGACGCATCTCCGGGATGCCAGCTACCAGGGGGCCCGGTCGTTGGGTCACGGCGAGGGCTACGTCTATCCTCACGACTCGCCCGGCGGTTGGGCTCCCCAGCAGTACCGGCCACCCGAGGTGGCCGATCGGCGCTACTGGGAGCCCAGCGGCATCGGCGAGGACCGTGACCGCCGCCCCGAGGGCGCGCGGCCGTCGAATGGGGATGTGGGATGACGACGAGGCACAGGCGCTCCGAGGCGACGAGCGCGGGGATCGCATGAGCGCGGGTGAGTGGCTGGCCGCGACCGGCGCGGTGCTGCTGGCCGTGGTCCTCGGTGGGTTGCTCGTGGCCCTCGCGTCGCTCGTCACCACGGTCCGCCGCCTGCGGGTCACCGTCGAGCGACTCCAGGACGAGACCCTCGCGATCAGCCGGGCGATGCAGGACGCCCTGAGCGACGCCGAGCACGAGGTGGACCGCGTCGACGCCCTCCTCACCGCCGCGGAAGGAGTGGGCGGCCGGATCGACGGTGCCTCCCGGCTCGTCACGCGCACCGTCACCAGCCCGGTCGTGAAGGTGCTCGCGATCGGCACCGGCACGAAGCAGGCGGTGCGCCGCATGCGCGGCGAACGGGGGATCGCCCGATGATCCCCAAGCGGGTGTTCTGGCTGACCGTCGGCTACGGCGCGGGCCTCGGCTCGTCGTGGTACACGGCCAGGAAGGTGCGCGCCGCCGCTCGCCGCTACACCCCCGAAGGTCTCGGTGAGCGCGTCGGCGGCACGGTCGAGACGGTCAAGGCTGCCGCGGTGGAGGGCCGCGCGGCCATGCGCCGCCGCGAGATGCAGCTCCGCGCCGGCCTCGACGCGCCTGCTTCCCGCTCTCGCGCCTCCGGCGCAGGCCGCTCCGGCCCCGGCTCGGGCGACGCACGGTACGTGCGCCGCTGATCCTCGCGTCCGCGCTGCGCAGCGCTCGGCCGCCTCGACGCTCGACGGCGCGGCCGCTCCGGCCCCGCTCGCCGGCGCGCACCGCCGTGCTGCGACGCCCTCGCCGCCGTCGCTCTCGCGCCTCCGCCGGGCTGACACGAGCGGGCCGAACCGGGCCGAGGGGCCGGTACGGCGCCGGATAGCCTGCCCCTTCCATGGATTCGGACGAGCTGCGGCGCGCCTTTCTCGACTTCTTCGCCGCCCGCGGCCACACCGTCGTGCCCAGCGCCAGCCTGATCCCGCACGACCGGACGGTACTGTTCACCGTGGCCGGGATGGTGCCCTTCAAGCCGTACTTCACGGGCGAGGAGCCCGCCCCCTACCCGCGGGCGGCCTCGGTGCAGAAGTGCGTCCGGGCGGGCGGCAAGCACAACGACCTCGACGACATCGGCCGCACCAACCGGCACTTCTCGTTCTTCGAGATGCTCGGCAACTTCAGCTTCGGCGACTACTTCAAGGCCGAGGCGATCCCGTACGCGTGGGAGCTCTACACCGAGGTCCTCGGGCTCGACGCGGACCGGATCTGGGTCACGGTGCACGACACCGACGACGAGGCCGAGAAGATCTGGCACGAGACGGTCGGGCTGCCGCTCGAACGCATCCAGCGGCTCGGCGACGAGACCAACCTCTGGAAGATGGCCGACACCGGGCCCTGCGGGTACAACTCCGAGATCTTCTGGGACCTCGGGCCCGAGCACGGTCCCGACGGCGGCCCGGCCGTGAGCGAGGACCGGTTCGTCGAGATCTGGAACCTCGTGTTCATGCAGTTCGACGGCCAGCCCGACGGCACGAAGATCCCGCTCCCGGCGCCGAGCGTGGACACCGGCGCGGGGCTCGAGCGCAACCTCGCCGTACTCCAGGGCGTCGACTCGGTCTGGGACATCGACGTCTTCCGCCCGCTCCTCGCCGCGGCGGAGGCGGTCACCGGTACCAGGTACGGCTCGTTCCCGGGCACGGAGGCCGACGTCTCCCTCCGCATCCTCGCCGAGCACGCCCGCACCATGACGTTCCTCGTCGCCGACGGCGTGGTCCCCAGCAACGAGGAGCGCGGCTACGTGCTGCGGCGCATCATCCGGCGGGCGGTGCGCCACGCGTACCGCCTCGGTGCGCGCACGCTGGTCACCCCGGCGCTCGTCGACGCGACGACCGCGACCATGGGCGTCGCCTACCCCGAGCTCGAGACCCAGCACGACCTCGTGACCGCGATCGTCCGGCGCGAGGAGGAGCGGTTCCTCCGGACGCTCCAGCGCGGCGAGGACATGCTCGCCGACGTGCTCGACGCCGGCGACGTGTCGGGGGAGCGCGCCTTCTTCCTGCACGACACGCTCGGGTTCCCGGTGGACCTCACGCGCGAGATCGCCGCCGAGCGCGGCCGCGCCGTGGACCTCGACGAGTTTCGCGACCGCATGGACGAGCAGCGCACGCGCGCCCGGGAGGCGCACAAGGCCGAGGGCGGTGCCGCCATCGCGCCGGTGGAGATCGCGGTGGAGGTGCTCGACGACCACGGCGACACGGAGTTCACCGGCCGCCAGGAGTACCTGACCGCCGGCGCGACCGTGCTCGGGATCATCGCGGGGGGCGAGCGCGTGACCCGCGCCGACGCCGACCGCGGCCCGGTGCAGGTGATCTGCGACCGCACGCCGTTCTACGCGGAGTCCGGTGGGCAGGTGGGAGACATCGGCACGATCACCGGCGCGGACGGGACCGTCGCCCGGGTCACCGACACGCAGTACCTGATCCCGGGTCGGCTGGTCGCCCATCACGCGGAGGTCACCGACGGTGCGCTCGCCGAGGGCGACACCGTGGAGCTCGCGATCGACGGACCCCGCCGCGATGCCATCCGGCGCAACCACACCGCCACCCACCTGCTCCACGCGGCGATGCGGAGCGTGCTCGGGACCCACGTCAAGCAGGCCGGCTCGCTGGTGGCACCCGACCGGCTGCGCTTCGACTTCTCGCACTTCGAGCCGGTCAGCGCCGAGGACCTCACGCGCATCGAGGAGATCGCGAACCTCGAGGTCATCTCCGACGTGCCCGTCCGCCATTACGAGACCACGAAGGAGCACGCCGAGAGCATCGGCGCGATCGCGTTCTTCGGCGACAAGTACGGCGACATCGTCCGGGTGCTCGAGGCCGGGCCGGCGTCCACCGAGCTGTGCGGCGGGACCCACGTCCACGCGCTCGGGTTCATCGGCCCGATCAAGATCGTGAGCGAGGGATCGATCGGCTCGAACCTCCGCCGGATCGAGGCCGTCACCGGCGAGGGGGCGCTCGTCCGCGTCGCGGAGGAGGAGCGCCAGCTGCGCGACGCCGCCGCGCTCCTGAACACGACACCGGCCGAGATGCCCGACCGGATCGAGAAGCTCCTGGGTCAGGTGAAGGCACTCTCGGACGAGCTCTCGCACGCGTGCCGGCGCGAGGCCGTCGCCGCGGCGGTGGAGCTCGCCGCGAGCGCGACCGACGGTGTGGTCGTGGCGCGCCGGGACGGTCTCGGCCCCGACGACCTGCGCCAGCTCGCGGTCGCGAACGCGCGATGCCCTGGGCGCGGCCAGCGTCGTCGTGCTGCTCGGTGTGAACGACGGGAAGGCCGGGATCGTCGCGACGGTGGGCAAGGACCGCGTTGCCGCGGGCGTGTCGGCCGCCGGGTTGGCCGCCCCCGTCGCGAAGCTCCTCGGCGGCGGGACGGCCAAGAACCCCGACCTGGTCGTGGGGGGCGGACCCAGGGTCGACGCGATCGACGAGGCCCTCGCAAAGGCCCGGACCCAGGCGGCCGACGTCATAGGGTGACCCGGTGAGCCGCATCGTGGGCGTCGACCTGGGCACGCGCCGGATCGGCCTCGCCTGCTCCGATCCGACCGGGCTCATCGCGACGCCCCTGCCCCGCATCGACCGCTCCGGCGACGCGGCCGCCGACCGGCGCGCCATCGTGGCCGTCGCCCGCGAGTGGGACGCGGAGACGATCGTGGTCGGACACCCGAAGGAGATGTCCGGTCGGGCCGGCACCGCCGCCCGGGCCGCGGCCGCGGAGGCCGACGCCCTGGCGGAGCTGGCCCCGGATCTCACGGTGGTGCTCGCCGACGAGCGGATGACGACGGTGATCGCCGAGCGGGCCCTGATCGAGGGGGGCGTCCGCCGGAAGGACCGGCGCGGCCGGATCGACGGGGTGGCAGCCGCGGTCATGCTCCAGTCCTTCCTCGACGCGCGCCGCGGCGCCGCGCCCGGACCATGACGGAGCACCTCTCGGTCTTCGAGGACGGCTCCGGGGGCCGCCGGCGCCGCCGCCCGCCCCGCCGGTGGGGCCGGATCCTCCTGGTGCTCGGCGGGCTGAGCCTCCCGTTCCTCGTCGCGATCGGATGGTTCTGGTACCAGGTCGATCCGCCCGGTGGTCCGGGCCGCGTGGTCGACGTGCGGATCCCGAACGGCGTGGGGGTGGGGACCATCGCGGACCGTCTCGAAGCGCGCGGCGTCGTCGGATCCGCGCTGGCGTTCCGCCTGTACGCACGGCTGTCCGGGTCGGACACGTTCCAGGCCGGGAGCTACCGGCTGCACCGCGACCTCGGCGCGAGCGCGGCGGTCGACGCGCTCGAGCGCGGTCCGCGTCGGACCTACCGCAAGCTCGCGTTGCCACCCGGGTTGCGCTTCGACGAGGTCGCGCGCCGTATCGGCGCGCTCCCGGGCCTGAGCGCGGCGCGTGTGCTCGCGCTGGCGTCCGGCGGAGCGGTGCGGTCCGCGTTCGAGCCGGGTGACGTGAACTCGCTCGAGGGTCTGACCTGGCCCGACACGTACTACGTCGAGCGCCACGAGGACGAGCGCAAGGTCCTCGAGACGATCGTGGGGGCCTTCGACGACCACGCACGCGCGCTCGGGCTCGCCGGCGGGACGGATCCGTACCGGACCGTGATCGTCGCGTCCTTGATCCAGCGCGAGGCGGGCGTCGACGAGGACCGTCCGCTGATCGCCGCCGTCATCGAGAACCGGCTGCGCGACGGCATGCCGCTGCAGATCGACGCGTCGGTCGTCTACGCCCGCGGTGGAGGGTCACAACCCCTCACCGACGCCGACTTCGCGCTCCCGTCGCCCTACAACACCTACGTCGTGGCCGGGCTCCCGCCGACGCCGATCTCCACGGTGACCGCCGCGTCGCTGGCGGCCGCGCTGCATCCGGCGCCCGTGCCGTACCTGTACTACGTGCTCACCGACGCGAGCGGCAAGCACGCGTTCTCCGAGACCTACGCGCAGCACGAGGCGAACATCGCCGACGCGCAGCGCCGGGGGGTGATCCCGTGATCAGCGGCGCGACACGACTCGCCGCCGTCATCGGCTCGCCGGTCCGGCATTCGCGCTCGCCCGCGATCCAGAACGCCGCGTTCGCCGCGGCCGGGCTCGACTGGGTCTACGTGGCGCTGGAGGTGGCCACAGGGCGCGGGACCGAGGCCGTGCGCGCGCTCCCGACCCTCGGGATCGCGGGCGTCAACGTCACGATGCCGCACAAGGCCGCGGCCGCCGCCGCGTGCGACGCGCGCACGCCTGCGGCGGCGCGGCTGGGGTCGGTCAACACGGTCGTGGTGCGCGACGACGGGTCGTTGCTCGGCGACTCGACCGACGGCGAGGGGTTCCTCCGCTCGCTCGCCGACGCGGGGCTGGACCCCGGGGGGCGTTCGGTGCTCCTCCTCGGCGCCGGTGGCGCGGCGCGTGCGGTCGCCGCCGCGCTGGTCGACCGCGGCGCGAACGTCCGGGTCGCGGCACGCCGGCCCGACGCGGCCGCCGAGCTGGCCCGGGTGGTGGAGGAGGTCGTGGCCGTGCCCTGGCCCGGATCGGGACCCGTGGGGGCCGAGATCGTGGTGAACGCCACGCCGATGGGCATGGGCGGCGACGACGCGCCACCGGTCGTGCCGACGGCCGACCAGTGGATCGTGGATCTCGTGTACCACCCGCTCGACACGCCCTGGCTGCTGCGGGCCCGGTCCGCGGGTGCGCACGCCGTGGGCGGTTTGGGCATGTTGGTGCATCAGGCGGCGATGTCGTTCGAGGCCTGGACCGGCGTCGCCGCGCCGCTCGAGGCGATGCGGACCGCGGCGATGACCCCCTCAACCACCTAGGCCGATCGGTCGACAACTCGGGGACCGTCCCTGGAGGCCGCACCCGTGCTGTCCGGCACCTTCGATCTCTTCCCGCTGTCCGAGGTCCTCGGCCTGATCCAGCGCGCGAACGCCAGCGGCGCGCTGGTCGTGCGGGCGCGTGAGGTCGACGGCACCCTCTACTTCGCGTCGGGCCAGATGTGCGGGGGTGAGGTCTCGGATCTCGCGGGCCCCGTCGAGGGCCAGGATGCGCTCGAGACCCGACTGGTCGAGGTCTGCGTGTCGATGCTGCGCAGCCGTGGCGCCGAGTTCGACTTCCGGCCCGACGTCAGCCCGGCCTGGCCGGCGCCGCTCATCGTGCCGATCGACGCGGTGTTCCCCCGCGCCCACGAGATCGCCCGGGACTGGTCGGCGATCATGACCGCGATCGAGAGCTTCGAGTCGATCCTCGAGCGGACCGGGTCGATCACGACCGAATCCCTCACGCTGTCCCGTCTGGGGTTCCGCGTGCTGGAGCTCGTCGACGGGTCGGCGACGATCCGTGAGCTCGCGCGCCGGGCCGACGCCAGCCTGATCATCGTCGGCCCCGAGGTGCGCGCACTGGTGGTGGCGGGCGCGGTGCGGGTCATCGTGGACGCGGATCGCGCCCTCGCGACCGCCCGGGCCGACGCGGAGTCGGACCGGGTCGGGCCCGAGCGCCCCGTCGACGTGACGACCGAGCCCGCGCCGGCGCCGGCGCCCCCGGCACCCGCGCCGGATCCGGTCGTCGTGGCGCCCGCGCCGGCCGCAGCGGTCCCCGAGGGGGACCAGCTCGCCCGGGAGCGGGCGGACCTGGCGTCGCGCGCCGGGCTCACCGACCCGGGTCCGGCGCCCGAGCCCGCCGCGGCCGAGTCCGAGCCCGCCAGCACGCGCGCGCAGATTGTGGTGGATCGTTCCGAGCTCCTGCGGATGTTCTCCGGACTCCAGGACGAATGACCTATCCAGGGCGGAGCGGACACCGCCGAATCCAGCAGGTACATCGGGCCTGACGGCGGAGGAGGCCACGTGTCCAATGGTGCCCAGCTCGGGACGCTGCTGCTCCACGAGGGACTGATCACCCAGGCGGATCTCGACGCGGCACTCGCCGCGGCGGAGAACGTCGGCAAGCCGGTCAGCCGGATCCTGATCGAGCAGGGACGCATCACCGAGCGCGACCTCGTGAGGACGCTCGCGACCCAGGTCGGGTTGGGTTTCGTCGATCTCGACGACGTCTCGGTCGACCCGGCCGTCGCGATGCTCGTCCCCGAGTCGCTCGTGCGGCGCTACCAGGCGATCCCGATCAAGTGGGACGACCAGGGCCGCCTCGTGGTCACCATGTCGGACCCGTCGAACGTCTTCGCGGCCGACGACATCCGCGCCATGACCGGCTCCGAGGTCGTGGTCGTCGTCTCGCCACCCTCGCAGGTGGCCGCGCTCATCGACCGGATCCACCGGCTCGACGGCGAGGTCGACGAGATGGCCCAGGAGGCCGCGACCGAGCTGGGCGGGGTCGAGGACCTCTCCCGGATCGACGAGCTGATCGAGGACGCGCCGATCGTCAAGTTCGTGCAGCTGATCATCACCCAGGCCGTCGCCGACCGCGCGTCGGACATCCACGTGGAGCCGACCGAGACCGACCTGCGGATCCGCTACCGCGTCGACGGCGTGCTGCACGAGGTGATGCACTCGCCGAAGGCGATCCAGGCCGGCGTCATCAGCCGGCTCAAGGTGATGGCCGACATCAACATCGCCGAGCGCCGCATCCCCCAGGACGGACGCATCTCGGTGAAGGCGGGTGGCAAGCCGGTGGACCTCCGCGTGGCCACCCTGCCCACGGTCTACGGCGAGAAGGTCGTCATGCGGATCCTGGACAAGGGCCAGGCGCTGCTGACCCTCGACGACCAGGGCTTCCTCCCCGACGTGCTCACGCGGTACGAGACGTCGTTCCGCAAGCCCTACGGCACGATCATGGTCACCGGGCCGACCGGGTCCGGGAAGTCGACGACGCTCTACGCCACGCTCAACATCCTCAACAACGTCGACCGCAACATCATCACGGTCGAGGACCCCGTCGAGTACCGCCTCCCCGGCATCAACCAGGTGCAGATCCACGCCAAGGCGGGCCTGACGTTCGCGGCGGCGCTGCGATCGATCCTGCGGGCCGACCCCGACATCATCCTCGTCGGTGAGATCCGGGACCAGGAGACCGCGACGATCGCGATCGAAGCGGCCCTGACCGGCCACCTGGTCCTCACGACCCTCCACACCAACGACGCCGCGTCGACGCCCCAGCGGCTCGTCGAGATGGGCGTCGAGCCGTTCCTCGTCACCAGCGCGCTCGACTGCGTGCTCGCCCAGCGCCTCGCCCGCCGTCTGTGCTCGAAGTGTGCCGAGCAGTACCAGCCCTCCGAGGCCGAGCTGGTCGAGGCCGGCTGGCCGATGGACTCGATGAGCGAGTGGCCCACCCTCTGGCGCGCCGTCGGGTGCGCGCAATGCGGACGAACCGGCTACAAGGGTCGATTTGCGCTCCACGAGGTGATGTCGATCACCGAAGAGGTGGAACGGCTCATCATCGAGCGCCGATCGACCGAAGATGTGAAGAAGGTCGCCGTGATGCAGGGCATGGTCCCGCTGCGCGGCGACGGCTTCCGCAAAGTGGCAGCCGGCATCACGAGCCTGGAAGAGGTCTTCCGGGTCGTCACCTGACAGGGAGTATCGGTGGACATCAACAACTTGCTGCGCCAGATGATCGAGATGGGGGCGTCGGACCTGCACCTGAAGGCCGGACGTGCCCCCACGGTGCGGGTCGACGGCATGCTCGAATCACTCTCGGCCGCGCCGCTGTCGGCCGACGAGTGCGCGCTGATCGCGCACGACCTGCTGCCCGAGTGGCGGCGCGAGGCGTTCGGTGAGCGGGGCGAGATGGACTTCGCCCACGAGGTCGAGGGCATCGGCCGCTTCCGCGTGAACGTCTTCCGCCAGCAGGGCACGGTGTCGGTCGCGATCCGCTACGTCGTGCCCGTGGTGCCGACGGTCGCGGAGCTCGGTCTGCCGCCGATCGTCAGCCGGCTCGCCGCCGAGCACGACGGGCTGGTCCTCGTGACCGGGTCGACGGGCTCGGGCAAGAGCACGACCCTCGCCTCGATGATCTCGCAGATCAACCACACGCGCGACGCCCACGTCGTGACGATCGAGGACCCGGTCGAGTACCGCCACCACGACGACCGCTGCCTGATCAGCCAGCGCGAGGTCGGCCAGGACACCGAGAACTTCCGGACCGCGCTGAAGATGGTCCTCCGCCAGGACCCGGACGTGATCCTCATCGGCGAGATGCGTGACGCGGAGACGGTGTGGGCCGCGATCACCGCGGCCGAGACCGGCCACCTGGTGTTCGCCACGCTGCACACGACGACCGCGAGCGAGAGCATCAACCGCATCCTCGACTTCTTCCCCGCGAACCAACACGGGCAGGTCCGCAGCTCGCTCGCCGGCTCGCTCCGGGGGTGGTCGGCCAGCGGCTCGTCCCCCGGGCGGACCTCCAGGGTCGCGTCCCGATCATCGAGACGCTCGTCGCCACCGGCCGGGTCTTCGACCGGATCATCGACCCGGAGCGCACGCACGAGCTCGAGGACGTGATCCGCGAGGGCGCGTACTACGGCATGCAGCTCTTCGACCAGGCCGCGCTCAAGCTCTACCGCGAGGGTGTGATCACGCGGCAGGTCGCCCTCTCCGCTGCGACCCGCCCGCACGACCTCTCGCTGGAGATGGACACCGCCGCATAGTTTCTGCGGCTGCGCTACTCGGGGGGAGCGGCAATCAGGAAAGCACCCGGACGAGCTCGTCGGGACCGATGAGCCCGGCGCGGACCTTGTGGATCGCGGCGGTGCGCAGCGTGCGCGTCCCCGCCTCGACCGCAGCCCGCTCGATCTCGGGCCCGGCGGCGCGGCGGGCGATCAGGGACCGGATCTGGTCGTCGAGGACCATGACCTCGTAGATCGCGCTCCGGCCGCGGTAGCCGGTGTTCGCGCAGTGGGTGCAGCCGACGGGCCGTCCGACCTGCTCGATCGGGTCGGTGCCCTCGAGCGCGAGGAACTCGACCTCTTGGGCGGTCGGTGCGCCGAACGTGGCGCACTGCTCGCACAGCAGCCGGGCGAGCCGCTGGGCGACGACGCAGCGCAACGAGGACGTCACGAGGTAGGGCTCGATGCCCATCTCGATCAGGCGCACGGGCACGGTCGCGGCGCTCAGGGTGTGGATGGTGCTGAGCACGAGGTGGCCGGTCAGCGCGGCCTCGGCCGCGATGAGCGCGGTCTCGGCGTCACGGATCTCGCCGATCAGGATCACGTCGGGGTCGGCCCGCAGGATGGCGCGCAGGGCGCCGGCGAAGCCGACGGTCCCGCGCCGACCGACCTGCACCTGCTTGATGCCGTCCATCTGGTACTCGACCGGGTCCTCGACGCTCACGATGCTGCGTCCGGGGTCGTTGAGCTCGGCGAGCGTCGCGTAGAGCGTCGAGGTCTTCCCCGACCCGGTGGGGCCGGCGGCGAGGATGGAGCCCTGCGAGGAGCGGTACGACTGCTGGAACCGCTCGAGCTCGTCCTCGTCGAAGCCGAGCTTGCCGAGCTCGAAGACGCCGTTCGAGGTGTCGAGGAGACGTAGCACCACTGCCTCGCCGGACGCGGTCGGCAGGGTCGTCATGCGGACGTCGAGGGCGCGACCGCCACCCGCGACCGAGAAGCGGCCGTCCTGGGGGGTCCGGCTGTTGGAGATGTCGCACCCGGCCATGACCTTCAGCCGGCTGATGACGGGTCGCAGCACGTTGCGCGGCGCGGAGGACGCGTCGTGGAGCACACCGTCGACGCGGAAGCGGATGCGCACCCGGGCCCCGGAGGGCTCGATGTGGATGTCGGACGCGCGTGCTCGACCGTGGCCTGGGAGATCATCGTGTCGACGAGCCGGATGATCGGTGCGTCCTCGGTCTCACCGACGAGGACGTGACCGACCTCGTCCTCCTCGACCTCGGAGGCGTCGTCGATGCGGCTCTCCATGCTCGGGCGCGTCCAGATCCGGTTGACCGCGTCGCGTACCTGCGTCGGGTCCGCGACGGCGGGCATCACGGGCGATCCGGTGATCACCTGGAGGTCGTCGAGGGCGAAGACGTCGGTGGGATCGGCCACCGCGATCTTGAGGACGCCGTCGACCTCCTCGATCGGGATCGCGCGGTAGCGGCGGGCGATCTCCTCCGGGATCCGCTGGGCGATGATCTCGTCGACCTTCGCCGCGGCGAGATCGACGAAGTCGAGGCCGAGACGGTCGGCGAGGACCCTGGCCGCGTCGCTGGAGCTGATGAACCCGAGCTCGATGAGGATCTCGCCGAGCCGTCCGCCCGTCCGCCGCTGGACGTCCAGGGCCTCCGAGAGCTGCTGGTCGGTGATGATGCCCTGCTCCACGAACAGATCGCCGATGCGGCGACGGGTCGGTGAGGCGGACGCAGAGGGGTCGACGACTTCGTGGATCACCTGGCCTGCATCGACGGCGGAACACGCCGGATTGAGGTTTGATTCCGCTCCCGCGGGTGCCGATGCCATGGCCGCGGGCGCCGGCTCGACGAAGGCCGTCAAGTCGGGTGCCCCGCCGGCCGATACCGCTCGGCAAGGAGGCACGCAGATGCTGTCAAGTCAGGCGCGGGTGTTGGGTGAGTTCCTCGTGGATCGCCACGTGCTCTCACGCGACGACCTCGCGATCGCAATGGCCGATTCCCGCCGGACCGGTGAGGCCCTGCCCGCCGTGCTGCGGCGTGAGGGCCTGGTGTCGGAGAAGGACCTGACCGCGGCGCTCGCCGAGACGGTCGGGGTCCGGTTCATCGACTTCACCGAGACGCCGCTCCACCCGGACGCGGCGCTCACGGTGCCGGAGGCGGTCGCCCGCGAGTTCGGCGCGATCGGCGTGGACTTCGACGGGGCCCGGCTCGTCGTCGCCTTCCCGGATCCCGGTGACGACGCCGCCGTCCAGGCGGTCGGCCAGGCCACCGGCTACGAGGTCGTCCCCGCCGCGGCGGGCAGCTACGAGATCCAGCACGCGATCGACTCGGTGTTCGGTCCCGCGGTGCCGTCTCTGCAGGCCAACGCCGAGGTCGACCCGGCCGAGGCCGAGGTCGAGGGCATCCACGTCAACGACCTCCTGAAGAAGGTGCTCGAGCAGCACGGCTCCGATCTCCACCTGACCGCGGGCAGTCCGCCGGTCATCCGGGTCCACGGTGAGCTCCGGCCCGTCGAGGGCATCGACGCGCTCTCGGGCTCGGAGATCCGGGAGATGATCTACGCGATCCTCACCCAGAAGCAGCGGGAGAAGTTCGAGAACGAGCTCGAGCTCGACTGCTCGTACTCGCTCCCGGGCCGCAGCCGCTTCCGGGTGAACGTGTTCCTCCAGCGCGACAACGTCGGTGCGGTCATGCGGACCATCCCGTACGACGTCGTGCCCTTCGACAGCCTCGGGGTGCCGTCGACGGTGCGGGGCTTCGCCGACCTGCCCCGTGGCCTCGTGCTCGTCACCGGGCCGACCGGATCCGGCAAGAGCACCACCCTCGCGTCGCTCATCGACATCGTGAACCGCGAGAAGGCCGTGCACATCATGACGGTCGAGGACCCGATCGAGTTCCTCCATCAGCACAAGCGGGCCGTCGTGAACCAGCGCGAGGTCGGGGAGGACACGAAGTCCTTCGCCGAGGCCCTGCGCCACGTCCTGCGTCAGGACCCGGACGTCATCCTCGTCGGTGAGATGCGTGACCTGGAGACGATCCAGACCGCGTTGACCGCCGCCGAGACCGGTCACCTCGTGTTCGCGACCCTGCACACCCAGGACGCCCCGCAGTCGATCGACCGCATCATCGACGTGTTCCCGAGCCACCAGCAGCAGCAGGTGCGGGTCCAGCTCGCGGCCTCGCTCCAGGGCATCTGCACCCAGCAGCTCCTGCAGACGCCGGATGGCGCGGGCCGGGTGCTCGCGGCCGAGGTGCTGATCGCCACGCCGGCGGTCCGGAACCTGATCCGGGAGGGGAAGATCTACCAGATCTACTCGCTGATGCAGACCGGCGCGAAGTTCGGGATGGTGACGATGGACCAGAGCCTCGCGGAGCTGGTGCGCGCCCAGAAGATCTCGCTCGAGGCCGCGGTCGAACGGTGCTCGAACGAGGACGACCTCCGCCGTCTCGTCCAGGCCGGCGGGGCCGGGAACGGATGGGCCGCCTGATGGCCACCACCTTCGCCTACAAGGTCCGGGACCAGAGCGGGAAGCTCGTCGAGGGCCAGCTCGAGGCGGACGACGCGTCCCTGGTGGTCGGCAAGCTCCGCCAGATGGGCTTCACGCCCATCGCGGTGGAGGCCAAGACCACCAGCAAGCTCTCCGGCGACATCAAGATCCCCGGTCTCTCGGGCAAGGTGAAGCTGAGGGACGTCGCGATCTTCTCGCGCCAGTTCGCGACGATGATCAACTCCGGACTGTCGCTGATCCGCGCCCTCGCGATCCTCGCCGAACAGACCGAGAACCCCGAGCTCGCTCGCGTCGTGGGCGAGGTGCGGCTCGACGTCGAGAAGGGTGTCTCGCTCTCCCAGGCGATCGCGAAGCACCCGAAGGTCTTCAGCCGCCTCTACATCGCGATGGTGCGATCGGGTGAGATCGGTGGTGTGCTCGACGCGGTCCTGATGCGACTCGCGGACACGATCGAGAAGCAGGTCGAGCTGCGCCGCAAGGTGCGCTCCGCGATGACGTATCCCGTCGTCGCCCTCTCCATCTGCATCCTGATCGCCGCGGCGATGCTGCTGTTCATCGTTCCGCAGTTCAAGGCGATCTACACCGACCTCGGTGGTCAGCTCCCGCTGCCGACCCGCGTGCTCATCTCGCTGTCGGACATGTTGAAGACCTGGTTCCCGGTCGTCATCGTGCTCGCGGGCGTCGGCGTCTACTTCTTCCGGCGCTGGACCAAGACCGAGAACGGCCGGATGATCTGGGACTCCTTCAAGCTGCGGGTACCCGTCTTCGGCGTGCTGACCCGCAAGACGGCGCTCGCCCGGTTCTCCCGGACCCTCGCCGCGCTGACCCGTTCCGGCGTCGGCATCCTGGAGGCCCTCGACATCGTCGCGGAGACCGCCGGCAACGAGGTGGTCTCGACCGCGTTGCGGGAGACCCAGGGCGCGGTCAAGCGTGGTGACACGCTCGCCCGGCCACTCGAGTCGCACGAGGTGTTCCCGCCGATGGTCACCCAGATGATCTCGGTCGGTGAGGAGACCGGCGCGCTCGACGAGATGCTCGACAAGATCGCCGACTTCTACGACAGCGAGGTCACGGCCACCGTCGATGCGCTGACCTCCCTGATCGAGCCCCTCATGATCGTCGTGATGGGAACGATCGTCGGCGGCATGATCATCAGCCTCTACCTGCCGATGTTCAACATCATCAAGCTCATCAAGTAGGCGAACGACCGCACGGCGGATCCCCGACATGAAGGGGACGTCGGACCGCCCGGTCCGTGCCGGCCCAGGCGTCGGGGTGCACCTCGGTGCCGTCGGGTCGGAACACGCGGAAGACCTGGTGCTCGAACGTGGAGGTCCAGTCGGGATGGGCGTGGAGGAACACGTGATGTCGCCGGCACTCCAGCACACCGTTCGACGCGTCGGTCGGCCCGCCGTGTTCCCAATGCAGAACGTGGTGCACGTCGCACCACTCGGCGGGCATCTCACATCCCGGCCATTGGCAACATCGGTCCCGGGTGACGATCAACCGGCGGATCGCCACGGGCCACACATTCGTGGCCCGGCCGACGTCGGCGGTCGTGCCGTCCGCATGGGCGACGATCCGGCTGATCGTCGCGTCACACAGGATCCGGTCCCGCGCCTGCGGGCCGATCACCCCGGTCCAGGTCCCCAGCGTGATCGGTTCGATCACGTCCTCCGCCGTGCGTTCCTGGGTCACGTACGAGACCACGCGGCGTGACCCTTCGGCGTGGGTCCCTCGGCTGAGCGCGACCTCACACATGCGCACGAGGCCTTCGGCCTGCCGGACCGCCAGTGACGTGCCGTCGTTGGCGGCGGGTGGGCGGGTGAACTTCTCGATCGCCTCGCGGATCGTCTGCCCGGCGGACGCGTCGACGTCGAAACGGCCGACGCAGCGGTCCCCGACCGCCGCGACCGTCAACCGGTCCGGCGGCTCCGGCCGGCTGCCTTCGGCACGCGCGCACGCTCGAAAGTGTCGTGTCAGGATCTCGAGACTCCTGTGGTCCCCGCGCTCGGCGCGGTCGAGCAGCTCCGGTTCCGTCGCCGCGAGCTCCTCGTCGTACCCCTCGACCCGCGCGTCCGCGATCATCCCGACCGCGGTCGGTGCTGATCCGACCCTCGCGCCAGGCCGCGCCGGTGTCGGGCAGGAGCTCCGCGAGCTCGGCGTGGCGCTGGATCGTGCGGACCCGGGGCCGTGGGAGTCCGGTCTTCCATGAGATCCACGCGACCGTCGAGACGTGTCCGTCCTCGAGGCCGACCCCATTGCGGTCGGCGTCCTGGACGCGACGTGCGAACGCGGCCTCGAGCCGGTCGATCTGTCGGCGGAGCCGGATCAGCTCCGGGCCCTTCTGCGCCACGCCCAGGGTTGCCGGGTCCTGGTCGAGGACGCCGTCGACCGCGTGGCGGAGGTCGCCGACGGGGTCACCGAACCCGCCCAGACCCTCGCGACCCACCCCGAATGCCATGCCCGTAGCATATACGAACAAGTGTTCGGGATCCACCGAAATCCGCGGAAATGCGGACGCCGGCGGACGGTCCGACCGAGTGTGCCAGGCTCCCGGGCATGAGCCTCGGAGCAGAGTCCACGACCGACGACGTCCTCGCGGGGACCGACCTCAGCGGGAGGCGCTACCTCGTCACCGGCGCGAGCGCGGGACTGGGGGAGGAGACGACCCGGGCGCTCGCCGCGCACGGCGCGGCGGTGACGATGGCTGCTCGCGACCCCGAGCGGCTCGCGGCCGCCGAGGCGCGCGTGCGCGCCGCGGTGCCCGATGCGGAGGTCGAGGTGCTCTCCCTCGACCTCGCGTCGCTGGCCGACGTGCGCCGTGCGGCCGAGGTCTTCCGCTCGAACCATGACCGGCTCGACGGTCTGATCAACAACGCCGGCGTCATGGCCTGCCCGCACGCGACCACCACCGACGGCTTCGAGCTGCAGATCGGCACGAACCACATCGGCCACTTCGAGCTCACGCGGCTCCTGATGCCGGCCCTCGGCGAGGGGTCGCGGGTGATCGCGCTGCAGCTCTGCGGGCCACCGGTTCTCCGACGTGGACCTGGACGACCCGAACTTCGAGACCACCGAGTACGAGCCGTGGGTCGCGTACGGCCGGTCGAAGACGGCCAACGCGCTCTTCGCGGTCGAGCTCGACCGGCGCCTGGCCGAGCGCGGTGCGCACGCGCACTCGGTGCACCCGGGCGGGATCATGACCGAGCTGGGCCGTCACCTCACGGAGGAGACGATCGCCACGCTCAGCGACTCGATCCCGTCGGACCAGCCGATGGAGTGGAAGACGGTGCCCCAGGGCGCGGCGACCACCGTGTACGCCGCGACCGCGCCCGAGCTCGACGCCCACGGGGGCGCGTACCTCGAGGACTGTGCCGTCGCCGAGCGCAACGACACGGAGGGCTCACGGGGCGGGGTCCGCAGCTACGCGATCGATCCGGATCGCGCCGCCGCCCTCTGGACCCGCACCGAGGAATGGATCGCCCGGTAGCGGGCGCCGGGGGCGGAGAGAAGTGCTGACGCCGGGAGGCGCAGGGAACCCGGGGCAGGGGGCTGGTCCTGCGCCTCGACCGGCGTCAGATGGGCCGGCTTGGGGGAGGTCGGCCGTAGTACTGGAACGACGCCGGGGGCGGTGGTGTTCCCGATTTCTGGTGCCCGTCGTCACGCCCACCCAGCGCGGCGGGTCGGCTGCGCTCAGCGCGCGCGAGCGCGGCCGCGGCCCGCGGCCCGGTACTTGTTCGTCGAGAACTCCGGGTCGGTGTCGAAGCCGGGGATCACGGACGTGCCGAAGAGCTCCACCGTCTCCACGAGCAGATCGTGGGGGTAGACCGAGCCGGAGGGTCCCAGGATCAGCTGGTCGACCCCGATGGCGTCCCACTTGGTGAGCACCTCGGCGCACACCTCGGGGTTGCCGACGATGCTCGCGCCCATCTCCCGGCCGGCGATCACCTGCTCGCGTGTGGGGTCGGGGATCAGCTCCGGCCACTCCGGCACCCACGCCGGCTTCGGGAAGGTGTCGAGGTAGCGGAACACGAGCGACTGCTGGCGGCCGTTGCCCGACTTCGTGGTCCAGTCGATCGCGGCGTCGTCGTCCTCGAGGCACATGAAGCTCGTCGTGATCGCGACGTTGTCGTTGACGAACTCGCCGACGGGGTCCGCGTCCTTGATGGCCTCCTTGTAGATGTCCACGAGCGGCGCCATCTTCTCGGGGGAGCCGCCGGTGAAGCAGAGGACGCCGAGGCCCATCTTCCCGGCCTTCTCGAACGTGCCCGGGTTGCCCGCGGCCACCCACATCGGCGGGTGGGGCTTCACGTAGGGCTTGGGCAGCACGTTGCGCTCGGGCAGGGAGAAGAACTCGCCGTCGAAGTGGTAGGTGCCGTCGCGCCACATGTTCTTGAACTCGACGATCGCCTCGTCGAACATGTCCTTGGTGATCTCGGGATCGGTGATCCCGAAGCCCCGCTGCTCGGTGCTCGACGAGCCGCGACCGGTGCCGAACTCGAAGCGGCCGTTCGAGAGGTGGTCGAGCATCGCGACGCGCTCCGCGACCCGTGCCGGGTGGTTCACCGGCGGCGTGATGTTGATGATGCCCGAGCCGATGTGCATGCGGTCGGTGCGCGCCGCGACGAAGGGCATGATCGTCTCGTTGGCCGAGATGTGGGAGTACTCCCAGAGGAAGTGGTGCTCGGTCCACCACGAGTACTTCCAGTTGGTCCGGTCGCCGACGACCGCCAGGTCGACCTCGCTCATCAACCGGTGGTGCTCGGCGTCCGGGTCCGCCGCCATGAGGTCCTGGTGGACGAACCCGCCCATGAACAGACCGAACTCCATACCGTCCTCCGGTGGTCCTGCGCCGCGGGCGCACACGATGCCTCAGGGAAAATGAAACCTGTTTCATTTTTGCACGTCGGCCGGGCGGTGTCCAGCACGCCGCCTACCGTCGGGGGATGGCGTCCGGCCCGCTCCCGTCGACGCCGGCCGCGGACGGGTTCGGGATGCCGGGGGAGTTCGAGCGCCATTCCGGGACCTGGATGGCCTGGCCGCGCCGGCCCGACAACTGGCGGGCCGACGCCGGCCCCGCCCGCGAGGCCTTCGCCGCCGTCGCCACCGCGATCGCCGCGGTCGAGCCGGTGCGGATGGCGACCCATCCCGACGACGTCGCCGACGCCCAGGCCCGCCTGGGAGCGGGGATCGCGGTGGTGCCGATCCCGAGCGACGACGCCTGGATGCGTGACATCGGGCCCACGTTCGTCGTCGACGACCACGCCGAGGTGCGTGGCGTCGACTGGCAGTTCAACGCCTGGGGCGGACGCCTCGGTGGGCTCTACGAGTCCTGGGCCCAGGACGACGCGATGGCCGCCGCGGTCTGTGCCACCGACGGCGTCGACCGGTACCGCGCCCCCTTCGTGCTCGAGGGCGGATCGATCCACGCCGACGGCGAGGGCACCCTCCTCGTCACCGAGGAGTGCCTGCTGCACCCGAACCGCAACCCCGACCGAAGCCGCGCCGAGCTGGAGGAGCTGCTCGGGGCCTACACCGGCGCGACCACGGTCCTGTGGCTCGGGCTCGGTGTCGTCGACGACGAGACCGACGGGCACGTCGACAACCTGTGCTGCTTCGTCCGGCCCGGTGAGATCCTGCTCACCTGGACCGACGACCGTGACGATCCCCAGCACGCGCGCGGTCGGTCGACGCGCGGCGTCGGCTCGAGACCGCGACCGACGCGCGTGGCCGCGCGCTCGCGGTGCACGTCGTGCACCAGCCCGGGCCGTTGTTCGCGACCGAGAGCGAGGCCGCCGGCGTGCGCGCGACGCCCCGGAGCCGGCCGCGACGCGGCGGCGACCGGCTCGCGGCGTCGTACGTCAACTTCGCGCCCGTGAACGGACGGGTCGTGGCACCCCGGCTCGACCCCCGTCACGACGATGCCGCGTTCGAGACGCTCGCGTCCCTCTATCCCGAGCGCGAGGTGGTCGGCGTCGAGGCGCGCGAGATCCTCCTCGGCGGCGGCAACGTCCACTGCATCACCCAACCGGTTCCCGCACCCGTCGGGGGACCGCCCACCGAGCGGGGGCCGGTACATTGAGGCGACCCATGGTGGAGATCGGCACGGCAGGCCCCCCGTTTCGTGCGACCGCGGTCGCGGTGGGTGCCGCGCTGGCCGCCGAGACCGACGGCGTGCACGCGATCTGGTTCCCGGCCGAGATCCCGGTGGCCGTGCGCGCCGCGGCCCGGCGGGAGCTCGGGGGTGCGACCGCACCGGTGGAGCCCGATCCGACGGACCTGGCCGATCCGATGATCACCGCGGCCGCGGCGGTCCTCGTCGCGCGCGGCGTACGCGTCGGGGTGCTCGGCTGGGATCCCGGTCCGGACCCGGCCCGGGCCCGGCGCACCGTGCTCACGCTCGCCGACCTCGCGCCGGGACGGTGTGTCGTCGCGCTCGCCGGCGACGTGCCGGGCGTGGGGGAGCTCGCGGCGTCCTGCGCCGACGAGAACCGGATCGAGCTCGTCACCGTCGGCGGTGATCCGGGCGTGGCGGCCCGGGGCGGATGCGGGTGGATCGCGGTGGCGGCCGGAGCGGAGACGATCGCCAAGGCGGCGCTCGACGCCGGGGTCGTCGGCCGGCTCGGGGTCGCGCTCGCGGTGGCGATCCACCCCGACCCGGCGGTCGCGCGTGGGTGGCTCGACGGCGCGGGGCTCGCCCCGGCCGGGCTCGGCGACCTGACCGAGGGTGTCGTCGTCGGCGACCCGGCCGCCCTCGTCGACGCCGTCGGGGCGTACGTGGAGGCGGGCGTCACGCGCCTGGTGCTCCAGAACGTCGTGCCGCCCGGTCACCCCGAGGCGCTGGACGCGTCCCAGGCCGCGCTGCGTGCCGCGATCCGGCGTGCTCGTCTCGTGTTCCGGGATGCGTCGTGACCGTCGCCGACCTCGCCGCCCGCGACCTCTTCTGGCGGATCCGGCGCGACCCGCGCCGCGCCGACGTGGAGCTGAGTCGCCGGGCGGACGTCTTCCCCTACTTCGTGCCGGTCGGCTCGGCGCTCGGACGCGAGGCGGTGGTCGGCGGCCGGACCTGCCTGATGTTCGGCTCGAACAACTACCTGGGGCTCGCGGACGACGCGCTGTGGTCGGCGCCGCCGAGGACGCGCTCCGGCGGTACGGAACGGGGTGCACCGGGTCCCGGCTGATGAACGGCACCCTCGAGCTGCACCTCGAGCTCGAGGCGCTCCTCGCCCGGTGGATGCGACGCGACGCGGCGATCGTGTTCTCGGCCGGCTATCTCGCCAACCTCGCCACGCTCGCGACGCTCTGCGACGCGTCGTCGGTGATCGTGGGCGACGCACGGAACCACGCGTCGATCGAGGACGGGGCGAGGCTCTCCGGGGCCCGGGTCGTGTCGGTGCGCCACAACGACCTCGGCCAGCTCGCGGCCAAGCTCGCCCGCCTGGACGCGCCGACGCTCGTGGTCTGGGACTCGGTGTTCTCCATGGAGGGCGACGCGGTGGACGTGGACGCCCTCGTGGACCTCGCTCGCGACGCCGGCGCACGGACCCTGCTCGACGAGGCGCACTCGCTCGGCGTGCTCGGACCGGACGGTGCGGGCATCGCCGCGGGGCTCGATCGGCCGCCCGATCTCGTGATGGGGACGTTCAGCAAGTCGCTCGCGTCGAGCGGCGGGGTCGTCGCCGGCGACGCGGACGTGATCGAGTACCTGCGGATCCACGCCCGCCCGTTCGTGTTCACGGCCTCCGCCGTCCCGGCGGCCGTCGCCGCGGCCGCCGCCGCCGTGCGGGTCGCGATCGACGAGCCGTGGCGGGCCGAGCGGGCCCGGAGCACCGCGTCCGCGCTCGCTCACGGGCTGGCCGAGGCGGGCTTCACCGTCCACGGCGGTGCTGCCGCGATCGTGTCGGTCGGGATGGCCGACGAATGGGCCGCGACCCTGGCGTGGCGCGCGCTGCTCGACGCGGGGATCTACGTCAACGTCGGGCTCTCCCCGGCGGTGCCTCGCGGCGAAGCGCTGCTCCGGCTCAGCACGACCGCCCAGCACACCGACGCCGACGTCGCGGCGTGCGTCGACGCCTTCACGAGCGTCGTGCGACCGTGACGGCGCCGGCCGGCGGCACGGGCCCCGGCGCCGCGGACGCGGTGCGCGCGGTCGTGGTCCCGAGGCTGGCCGAGGCGCTCGGGGTCGAGGCCGCGCTCGTGACCGACGACCTCGATCTCGTCACGCTGGGTCTCTCGTCGCTCGAGGTGATGGAGCTCGTGTACGACGCCGAGGACGACGCTCGGGATCGTCGTCGCGGAGGAGTCGCTCGCCGACGTGTCGACCGTCGGCGCGCTGCTCGCCGCCCTCGCGGCCGAGGTGGGTGCCGGTCGGTGACCGCGACCACGATCGCGGCCCTGCTCGACGACCGGGCGCACGCCGCCGGGGACCACGAGGTGTTCCGGTTCCTCGACACCGGCGCCGCGTGGACCTTCGGCGAGCTCGCGACCCGGGCCGCACGGGTCGGTGCCGCCCTCGGCCGGGTGGCGCCGGGCCGCCACGTCGGCATCCTGGCCGAGGACCGGGCCGCGTTCTGCGAGGCGTTCTTCGGCGCTCACGCGGCGGGGCTGGTCCCGGTCCCGCTGGGCGTCGCCGGCACCCCGGACGCGCCGGCGTGGCGCGCGCTGCTCGCGGACCGGGTCACGCGCTTCGAGCTCGACGCGCTGCTGACGGACCCCGGTGCCGTGGACGCGGTGACCGCGGCGGTGCCGGACACCGCCGTCGTCGGCATCGACGGGACGCGCGGCGCGGTCCGGGCCGGCCGCGGTGGACGCGCCCCACGCCTTCGTGCAACCGTCGTCGGGCACGACCGGCGATCCGAAGGGCGTCGTGGTGTCGCACCGGGCGGTGCTCGCGAACCTGGCCGCGATCGGGGAGCGATGGGCCCTCGGGCCGGACTCGGTCGGCCTCTCGTGGCTCCCGCTGTTCCACGACATGGGCCTGATCGGCACGATGATCAACGCCGTGTACCAGGCGGGCACGCTGTACCACTGGCCGACGGCGTCGTTCCTGCGCAGCCCCGGCCGCTGGCTCCAGCTGGTGGGCGAGCTCGGCGTGACGGTGGCGGTGGCGCCGCCGTTCGCGCTGTCGCTCGTGACCCGCCGGCAGCGGCGCCGCGCCACGCCGGTCGACCTCGGCGGGCTCCGGGCGCTCCTCGTGGGGGCCGAGCAGATCCGACCCCGGGTGCTCGACGATTTCGTGGCGGCGTACGCGGCTGCCGGTCTCGTGCCGGGGACCGTGACCCCGACCTACGGGCTCGCCGAGGCGACCCTGGCCGTGAGCGCGACCCCGGCCGGGGAGCGCTTCCGGACCGTCGACGTCGGGGGGCGGGCGCTCGTCTCCTGCGGCCCGCCGCTGCCGGGGATCGACGTCGCGATCGACGGCGCCGAGGTGGGGGAGCTGCTCGTGCGCAGCCCCGCGCTGATGGACGGCTACCTCGGCGACACCGCCGCGACCGAGGCGGTCCTCGCCGACGGTGTGCTCCGCACCGGCGACACCGCCGCGATCGTCGACGGCGAGGTCGTGGTCGTCGGACGGACCAAGGAGATGATCAACCGGGGCGGGCTCCGCCTCCCGGCGGCCGACTTCGAGCTGGCGGTCGCGGCGGTCGAGGGCGTGCTGGCCGACCGGGTCGTCGCGTTCGCGGACACGGCCGGCGGCGACGAGCGGGTGGTGGTCCTCGCGGAGTCGCGCCGGCGCGGGCGCGCCGGGGAGCTGGTGCTCGCGGCACGGGCCCGCCTCGCGGAGGCCGGCCTCCCCGCCGACGTCGTCGAGCTCGTCGCGCCCGGGTTCATCCCCCGGACCACGAGCGGCAAGCTCCGCCGCGCCGCGGCCCGCGAGAAGTGGACCGCCGCCCGCGCCGAATAGTCCCCGGTCGCCCGGAGACGGCCTGGGTCACTCCCGAGCCGGAGCGCAGCGAGCCGCGTCGGACCGGGCCCGGAGGGCCGCCGGAGGGATGCCCCCGGAGGCGAGCGGAGCCGCCGACGAGGCGAACCGCTGCTCCCATTCGAGGTGTCGGCGCTTCGCGTCGGCGACGAAGGGGGAGTACGCGATCGCCTTCAGCACGATCGCGTTGACGACGTTCATCGGGAAGCGGAGGGGCCGGACGACGTCGAGGAAGAGCACGACCCGCTCCTCGTCGGTGTCGTTCCACACCTCGTGCTCGTAGGTGTCGTCGAAGATCAGGCTCGCACCCTCGGCCCAGGTGGCGTGCTCGTCGCCGATGCGGATCCGGCAGCGGTCGGCATCCGTCGGGATCTTCAGGCCGAGGTGGTAGCGGACGACACCCTTGTACGGTCCGCAGTGCTCGGGGATGTGCTTGCGCGGCGCCAGGATCGAGAACATCGCGGTCTGCATCCCGGGGACCGAGGCCACGAGCCGCGCGGTCTCCGGGCACCGCGCGCAGTTCGCGTCGGAGCGGAAGCCGAAGCCGTAGAGGAAGAACGTCTTCCACCGGTCGTCGTCGGTGATGGTCGCCTGGTCGGTGGAGATGTCCTGGAAGTTCGGCAGCGCGGCCCGATGGGCGAGCACCGCGTCCAGCTCCGCCCGGATGGCCGGCCAGTCGGCCTCGAGGCCCCGGCTCCAGAGGAAGTCGCGCTGGTCGAACACGGCCGGATCGCCCAGGCGGGAGCTGCGGGCGACCAGGCGGTCGAGCCGGTCGAGGAGCCATTCGCCCACGAGGATCGTGAGGTCGACCACCCGCCGCCACATGGCCCCGAGATTAGGCCGGAAACCCTTCTAGGGCGCTCGGATCATCCCTCCGGATCACCCTCAAGCCCACCCGGAGGGGTGCCGAGACTCCCTCTGCACCGAGAACCGGGATCTGTCCGGGGACCCGGGGCATCTATCCAGCCAATACCACCCAAAGGGGAAACACCCAAATGCAGCAGACGCTGAACAACCTTCGGGCGCGGCGCGAGGACGAGAGTGGTTTCACTCTCATCGAGCTCATGGTCGTGGTGCTGATCATTGCCATCTTGATCGCCATCGCCATCCCGACCTTCCTCGGTGCCAAGACCCGTGCACAGGACAAGGCGGCTGAGTCGAGCCTCCGCAACGCACTGACCAACGCCAAGGGCATCTACACCGACACGGACTCGTACACGGGGGCGACGGCGGCAGCGCTGCTCGCGGCCGAGCCGAGTCTCACCTTCAACGCGGCCGGCACGGCGTCGACCGGGCAGAAGAACGTCTCGGTGAACCCGCAGGCGACCTACATCGTCATGACGGCGCTCTCCTCGTCCGGCACCTGCTGGGCGATCGGGGACTGGGCGACCGGCGGAACGTTCTTCGCCAAGCTGTCCAGCGCGACCTGCAGCGCCACGCAGGCCGGCACCGACGCCGGTGTGACGGTCCCGACGTCCGCCCCGACGAACTCGTCGACGGCCGACACCTGGTCGCAGGCCTGGTAGTCCGAGCACCACACAGCGATGCAACGTGGTTGGGGGGCCTTCGGGCCCCCCAACTCGTTTCCACACGAGTCCGAGCCAGGGGGTGACGACCATGAGCAGCGAGGACCGGCACCACGAGCGAGGGTTCACCCTCGTCGAGCTCATGATCGTCGTCGGGATCATCGGGATCCTGATCGCCGTCATGATCCCCACCTTCCTCCAGGCCCGGACCCCCGCCCGCGACCGGCAGGCGCAGACGCTCCTGCGCACCACGCTCACCGCGGCGAAGGCGATCGAGACCACTCCCGACGCCACCGCCACGCCGGCGCTCCTCGCCGCCGAGGAGCCGACCCTCGTCTTCGTGCCGGGTTCCAGCCCGGCACCCGCCAACCAGAAGCACGTGTCCGTCGCGACGCTCGTGTCCGGCGCCGTGACCTACACCGTGCTCGCGTCCTTCTCCTCCTCCGGCCGGTGCTTCGCCGTGCTCGAGCAGGCCGACGCCGCGCCGCGGTTCCAGCGGATCGACAACGCCGCCACGTGCCAGGCCGACCAGTTCGACGCCGTCACGGGGTGGAGCGACGCCTGGCCGTGATCCGCGTCCGGTGACCGTCGCGCCCGTAGCCTCCAACGCTCATGCTCCTCTTCGTCTGCGGCCTCTTCGGCCTGCTGATCGGCTCGTTCCTGAACGTGGTCGTCTGGCGGGTGCCCCGCCAGGAGTCGATCGCCACCCCCGCGTCGCACTGTCCCCGCTGCGAGACGCCGCTCTCGCCGCTCGAGAACGTCCCGGTGCTCTCGTGGGTCGCGCTGCGCGGCAAGTGCCGCCACTGCGGCCAGCCGATCGCGGTCCGCTACCCGCTCGTCGAGCTCGCGAACGCGGGGCTCTGGGTGGGCATGGCCGCCCGGTTCGGTGCCAGCTGGGAGCTGCCGGCCTACCTGGCCCTGGCCTCGGGCCTCCTGGCCCTCGCCCTCATCGACCTCGACACCCTGCTCCTGCCCAACCGGGTGCTGTACCCGACGGGGTTCCTGGTGGGCGGCCTGCTCGTCCTCGCCGCGGCGCTGGACCACGAGTGGGCCACGTTCGGGCGGGCGGCCCTCGCCGGCGGCGCCGCCTTCGCGGTGTTCTTCGTCATCCACGTGATCTCGCCCCGCGGGATGGGCTTCGGCGACGTCCGGCTCAGCTTCGTGCTGGGCATGGCGCTCGGCTGGCTCTCCTGGGGCCACGTGTACCTGGGGCTCTTCCTCGGCTTCCTGCTCGGCGCCGTGATCGGGACCCTGCTCATCGTGCTCAAGCGGGCGAGCCGGAAGGACCACGTGCCGTTCGGACCCTTCCTCGTCGCGGGGGCGCTGCTCGCGATCGCCGCGGGCCAACCGCTCCTCGACCTCTACCGCCGGTAGGCCGAACGACCCGCGCGTGGTCCCGCGCGACCGCGACCCTGGGCCGCGCGACTCACCCCCGTTCGGGTCGCGCGTAGGTCGTCTGCTTCAATTCGGGTCCGCGGGCTCAACTCACGTTGCTCGTGTTGACGATTGTTCGGCATGGGATTTACTGTGCCCGAAGTCAACGAGGGGCAATAACCGTGGCGTCGCCGATACCTCATGATCTGCTGACCGCGCGTGAGGTCGCGGACGTCATGCGAGTCTCCACCATGACCGTGTACCGGCTCATCAAGTCCGGTGAGCTGCCCGCGATCCGGGTCGGCAAGCACCTCAGGATCCGCGAGCGCGACGTCGCGAAGTTCCTCGACGAGCGCATCGTCGGGACCGTCACCGAGGGAGGAACGGACCAGTGGCCCGCCGTCTGATCGGTCTCGACATCGGGACCAACGCGGTCCGCGTCGCGGAGCTCGAGCCCGGCGATCCGCCGCGCCTCACGAGCTTCGGACAGGTCGCGCTTCCGCCCGGCGCCATGCGCGACGGGGAGATCGTCGACCCCGCCGTCGTCACCGAGGCGATCCAGCGGCTCTGGAAGGAGCTGAGCCTCAAGAAGGGTCCGGTGCGCGTCGGCGTCGCGACCCCGCGGGTGCTCGTCCGGACGGTCGACCTGCCGACGATGTCGGACTCCGAGCTCGCCGGAGCGCTGCAATTCCAGGCCCAGGAGCTCATCCCCATCCCGCTCGAGGACGCGGTCCTCGACTTCCAGGTGCTCGAGTCGCTGCCGACGCCCGAGCCCGTCGGCGACGGCCCCCCGCCCCAGCCGATGTCGCGCGTGCTGCTCGCCGCCGCGCACAAGGACCTCATCCGCAACCTCACCGGCGCGGTGCGCGCCGCGGGGCTGCCGGTCGCCGGCGTGGACCTCGTCCCGCTCGCACTGGTGCGCTCGGTGGGCCGGCGCGTCTCGGACAACGGCGGCGGCGTCGAGGCCATCGTCAGCGTGGGTGGCTCGGTCACCGTCGTCGTCATCCACGAGCTCGGCATCCCGCGCTTCGTCCGCATCCTCGGATCCGGTGGTCGCAACGTCACCGAGGCGATCTCGCGTGACCTCGAGCTGACCGGGGACCAGGCCGAGGCGATCAAGCGCCAGCTCGACGTCGCGCCCGCCGATCTCTCCCAGCGTGCACGCGGCGCGATGGCGCGGCCGATCTCGGACCTCGTCGAGCAGATCCGCGGCTCGCTCGACTACTACCGCACCCAGCCCGACTCGATCCGCCTGCTCAAGGTCACGCTCACCGGCGGCGGCGCGCTCACCCCCGGCCTCGCGGACCAGCTCGTCGACACCGTCGGCGTGCCGGTCGACCTGGCCCGGCCGCGCGAGCACATCGCGATCGGCGACATCGGCTTCCCCGACGAGGCGCTGCCGTCGCTCGACCCCTTCCTCCCGGTCCCCGTCGGGCTCGCGCTCGGCGGCGCCCTCACCGGCAAGCGCATCGACCTCCTCGGCGGTGAGACCAGGGTCGCGGTCGATCGCAGCCAGCTCGTCAAGGTCGGCGCGGTCGCCGGAGTGGTCGTGCTCGCCGGCCTCGCCGGGCTGACCTACCTGAAGTCGAAGCAGGTCGACGACGAGCGGGCGAAGCTCGCCGACGCGCAACGCACGAACGCCACGCTGCAGAGCAAGATCGACGACCTCGCCGACGTCTCCAAGAACCAGACGGAGATCGAGCAGCGCAGCGCGGAGACCCAGGCGCTGCTCTCCACCGACGTCGCCTGGTCCACGGTGCTCCAGGCGATCTCGCGCACGATCCCGTCGGACGTGTGGCTCACCTCGTTCCAGGGGACCGCGAGCGGCGGTACGACCGCGGCGCCCACGGACCCGGCGGCGCCGGCGACCCCGGCGACGCTCGGCGGCACGGCCAACTTCGCCGCGGTCGGGCTCGACTTCGACGCCGTCGCCTCCTGGATCCAACGCATCGGCACCGACGTCCCGTACTTCGCCGACCTCTGGGTGCCGAACGCCTCGCGCTCCTCGTCGTCGGGGACCGACACCGGAACGACCACGGGCACGGGCTCGGTGACCACCGCGCCGACGGGCAACGTGACGTTCTCGTCCACCGCGACGCTCACACCCGACGCGAAGTCCAAGCGCGACGAGCAGTACAAGGTGGCACCGTGAAGCGCAACGCAGTGATCGGCATGGCTGCGGTGCTCCTCGCGGTCATCGTGGCGTGGTACCTGGTCGTCTACTCGCCCAAGAGCGACGACCTCGACCAGGCCAAGACCGCCACGGCGGCCGAGCAGAAGAAGACGGGTGATCTCCGGTTCGAGCTGAGCCGGCTCCAGTCCCAGGCCAAGAACGCGTCCCAGCAGCAGGCGTTGCTCGGCCGGCTCGACCAGGCGATTCCCGCGCAGCCCGACGAGGCGGAGTTCATCCTCCAGGCCAACAGCATCGCGGCCGAGTCCGGGATCGACTTCCTCTCGATCGCGCCGACCCCCCCGGCCGCGAGCGGCACGACCACGACCATCGGCCTCACGCTCTCGATCGAGGGAAGCTTCTTCCAGGTGAAGGAGTACCTCACCAAGCTCGAGGCCCTCGAGCGCCTCGTCATCGTCGACGGCATCAACATGTCGGCGGGCAGCTCGGACGGAACGGGCGGTGACGGCGTGACCCTGAGCGTCACGCTCCAGGCGCGCATGTTCACCACCGCCGCTCCGCCGGCCGCGGCCGGAGCCACCCCGACTCCGGACGCCGGCACCTCGTCGACGACCGCCCCCGCCGGAGGAGCGACCACCACGACGGTGCCGGCCGGCTCGTCCACCACCGGAGGAACGTGATGGCCACCACGCGGCGCGACCGACGGCAGCACAACCAGCACCGCAGCGGCGTGATGCTCGGGATCGCGGGCGCGCTCGATCGCCGCGCTCCTCGTGTACCAGGTGTTCTTCCGCAGCAGCGACGACGGCGCACCGACGCCTCAGGCCGCGCCGGCCGCGTCGGCGACGACCAGCACCGGGAACGACACCACGACCACGACTGCCCCGCTCGAGCCCTCCCTGCCCAACGGCAGCTTCGACGAGCTGAGCCTGCGTGACCCGTTCGAGCCCGTCGGCCAGATCACCCCGGTCGAGCCGACGACGACCACGACCACGACGCCCGGCGTCGTCCCCCCGGAGACCACCCCGACGACCTCGTTGAACCCGGCCGGCACGACCGACGTCGCGATGATCGACATCTACGTGGACCCGACCACCGGCGCACGCACCGCCCGCATCCGGGTCGGCACCGCCGAGTACACGGTCACCGAGGGCCAGCAGTTCGCGGCGAACTACCTGCTGGTGCGCTTCACGAGCGACACCTGCGCCGATCTCACGTACGCGAGCTCGGGCTTCACGCTCTGCACCGGTCAGCAGACCGTCAAGTAGCCACGGCGCGTCCGTGCCCGGCGGCCGCGAGGTCCGAACGGGTCCCGGGCGGGAGCCCGGCGGCCTCTAACCTGAGCGGATCATGCTGCGCTATCTCACCGCCGGGGAGTCGCACGGACCGGCCCTGGTCGTGATCGTCGAGGGCCTGCCCGCGGGCCTCCCGATCACGATCGACGCGATCGGCGACGAGCTCGCCCGGCGCCGACTCGGCTTCGGCCGCGGGCCCCGCATGCGCTTCGAACGTGACGACGTCGAGCTGCTCGGCGGGGTTCGCCACGGCACCACCCTCGGCTCGCCCGTGTCGCTCGTCATCCACAACACCGAGTGGCCGAAGTGGCAGGAGGAGATGTCCCCAGGCCCCGGCGTGACCGAGCAGCCGCTGACCCAGCCCCGTCCGGGTCACGCCGATCTGGTGGGCATGCAGAAGTACGGCTTCGACGACGCCCGCAACGTGCTCGAGCGGGCGAGCGCGCGCGGAGACGGCCGCCCGCGTGGCCGCCGGCGCGCTGGCCAAGGCGCTGCTGGCCGAGCTCGGGCACGACCGTGCATCTCCCACGTCGTGCGGATGGGCGCGGCGGCCGCGGGTGCCGAGGTGGCCCGGCCCGGCCCCGCCGACCTCGCGAAGATCGACGACTCGCCGGTGCGCTGCTTCGACCCGGGCGCGGAGGCTGCCATGGTCGCGCGCGGTCGAGGCCGCGGCGAAGGAGGGCGACTCGCTCGGCGGGGTGGTGGAGGTGCTCGGCTTCGGCGTCCCGACGGGCCTCGGCTCCCACGTCCACTGGGACCGCCGGATCGACGGGCGGATCGCGCAGGCGCTCATGAGCATCCAGGCCATGAAGGCGGTCGAGATCGGCGAGGGGATGGCCGTCGCCGCCGAGCGCGGGAGCGCCGCGCACGACGAGATCCTCTGGAGCGACGACGAGGGGTACACGCGTGGCTCGGACCGAGCCGGCGGGATCGAGGGCGGGATGACCACGGGGTCGCTCCTCGTCGCCCGGGCGGCGATGAAGCCGCTGGCCACGCTCAACCGCCCGGTGCTGCGCACGGTCGACGTCGAGACGAAGCAGGAGACGGTGTCGTTCAAGGAGCGCACGGACGTCACCGCGGTGCCGGCTGCCGGCGTGGTCGCCGAGACGATGGTCGCGCTCGTCCTGGCCGACGAGGCGTTGCGCAAGTTCGGCGGCGACTCGGTCGCCGAGCTCGTCCGCAACCATCGCGCCTTCGTCGCCTCGCTGTGACCCGGACCGGGCTCGCCGCCACGGTCGGCCGTCGAGCGGACCGGAGGCACGCGGAGACGCCGACATGACGCGTCACCTCGTGCTGATCGGGATCATGGGCGTGGGCAAGACGTCGGTCGGGCAGCGGTGCGCGACCGAGCTCGGTTGCGCGTTCGTGGACATCGACGACGTCGTCGCCGCCAACGTGGGCACGAGCGTGCCCGAGATCTTCGCGACCGAGGGCGAGGACGGGTTCCGGGCCCGGGAGGTCGCCGCCGTCGCCGACGTGCTCGCGTCGCCCGAGCCCCTGGTGGTCGCGTGCGGTGGAGGTGCGATGACCCGGCCCGAGAACCGCCGGGCAGTGCGTGACCACTTCGTCGTGTGGCTCGTCGCCGAACCCGCCGTCCTCGCGGCCCGGGCGACCGCCGACGGCCTCGAGACCCGCCCGTTGCTCCGCGGCCGCGATCCCGCTGGTGGCGCTCGACCGCATCGCGGTGACCGTGCCGCCGCCTACGAGGAGGCGGCCGACGACGTCGTCACCACCGAGGGCCGCACCGTCGACCAGGTCGCGCGGTGGTCCTCGACCGGTTCCGGCGGACGCCGGCATGACCACGATCCGCGTCGCGCTGGCTCCCGGCTACGACGTCGTCGTGGAGCCGGGCGCGCTCGCACGCGTCGGTGCGCTCGTGGCCGACCGGCGCCGGGTGGCGGTGGTGAGCCAGACCGGCGGTCGCGGATCGCTACGCCGCACCGGTGCGCGCCGGCATCGACGCGCCGACCGAGGTCTTCCTGATGGGGGACGGCGAGGCGCACAAGTCGCTGGCGACGATCGACGACCTGTGTCGGCGCTTCGCTCGCTGGGGGTTGCTCCGCGGCGACGCCGTGATCGCGCTCGGCGGCGGCCTGGTCGGCGACACCGCGGGGTTCGCGGCCGCGGTGTACCACCGCGGGGTCGCGGTGGTACAGGTGCCGACCACGTTGCTGGCGATGGTCGATGCCGCGATCGGCGGCAAGACGGCGGTCAACCTCCCCGAGGGCAAGAACCTCGTGGGGGCGTTCCACCAGCCCGCCGGCGTCGTCGCCGATCCCGACACCCTGGCCACGCTCTCCGAGCGCGAGTATCACAGCGGCCTGGGCGAGGTGGCCAAGTACGCGCTGATGTACGACGTCGTCGAGGACCCGACCGGGCTCGTCGACGCGTTGCGCGTCGGTGGCACCGCGCTGCGAGCAGCGCGACGCGGCCGTGCTGGCGGACGTGGTGGCGCGGTGCGTGGCGATCAAGGCCGACGTGGTGGCGCGTGATCCGCACGAGCGGTCCGGGCTGCGCGCCACGCTGAACCTCGGACACACGCTCGCGCACGCGCTCGAGATCGCGGACGAGCACGAGCTGACGCACGGCGAGGCGGTCGCGATCGGTCTGGTCTTCGCGGGCGCGCTCGCCGGGGGCTGTGAACGGGTCCGCGGCGACGTCGTGGACCGCTTCCAGGCGCTGCCGTTCTCCCTCGGCCTCCCGACGACGGTGCCCGACCCGTCGCGCGTGCCCCCGGTGCGGCTGCTCGAGCTGATGACCCGCGACAAGAAGGCGAGGGGCGGGCTCACGTTCGTGCTGCCGGGACCCTCCGGGCTGGAGCTGGTCGAGGACCCGCCACCCGCGGCCCTGCGATACGCGTTCGAGTCCATCGGGTATTCCGGCGAGGAGCTCCCCATGACGACCATCCTGTTGCTGTCCGGACCGAACCTGAACCTGCTCGGCACCCGCGAGCCCGAGATCTACGGCACGGACACGCTCGCGGACTGCGTCGGTGACGCCCGCGCCCGCGCCGAGGCCGCCGGCTACGAGCTCGAGCACCTCCAGTCGAACCACGAGGGCGAGATCATCGAGGCGATCCAGGGTGCCCGCGGTCGCGTCGCCGCGATCGTGATCAACTCCGGCCGCGTTCACGCACTCGTCGTTCGCGATCGCCGATGCGCTCGCGGCGTACGACGGCGTGAAGGTCGAGCTCCACCTGTCGAATCCGAGCGCACGCGAGGAATGGCGACGCGTGTCGGTGGTGGCGCCGTACGTGACCGGCACCGTCGCCGGCTTCGGCCGCGGCGGGTACCGATTGGCGCTCGAGGCCGCGGTCGGACGGTTGGCATGACGGCATTCACGGACTCGCTCACGCCGATGGCCGTCGGCGCCGCGCGGCTCGACCGGCTCCGCGCGCGACCTCGACGGCATCGACGCGCTCCTCGTGACCAAGCTCGTGAACGTCCGCTACCTGACCGGGTTCACCGGTTCGGCCGCGATGCTGCTCGTGCGTCCGGACGGAGCCACGTTCGTGACCGACGGCCGGTACCGGGACCAGTCCGCCGACCAGATCGGCGCCGCGGGCGTCGAGGCGGAGATCGTCGTCGGCCTCACCCAGGCCGACCAGCGCGACGCGCTCGGCCGCCGCGGCCACCGGCGTCACCCGGCTCGGGTTGGAGGCGGAGTCGGTGTCCTGGGCCCAGCAGCGCAGCTTCGCCGACTGGTTCCCGGCGGCGGAGCTGGTGCCCACGGAGGGGCTCGTCGACGGGCTGCGCATCGTCAAGGAGCCGTCCGAGGTCGAGCGGATCCGCGCCGCATGTGCGATCGCCGACGACGCCCTCGCCGAGCTGCTGCCGACGCTGGCCGACGCGCCGACCGAGCGGGACTTCGCGCTCCGCCTCGAGCTCGCGATGCGCGAGCGCGGCGCCACCGGGGTGAGCTTCGACCCGATCGTGGCGGCGGGCCCGAACGGCGCCAAGCCTCACGCCCGGCCGAGCGGCCGACCCATCGGTGCGGGTGAGCTCGTCGTGATCGACTTCGGCTGCATGGTCGACGGGTACTGCTCGGACATGACCCGCACGGTCAGCGTCGGCGATCCGGGTCCCGAGGCCCGTCGCGTGTGGGACACGGTGCTCGACGCCCAGCAGCGGGGCTCGGCCGCGGTGGCCGTCGGGGTCGAGTGCCGGGCGGTGGACGCCGCCTCGCGTGACGTCATCGTCGCCGCCGGGTGGGGCGACGCGTTCGTCCACGGCACCGGGCACGGCGTCGGGCTCGAGATCCACGAGTCGCCTCGGGTCGCGTCGACCTCGACTGGTACCCTGGCCGCCGGCCACGTGGTGACGGTCGAGCCCGGGGTCTACCTCCCCGGCGTCGGCGGCGTCCGGATCGAGGACACGCTCGTCGTGACCGCGGACGGACCGGTCGTCCTGACCGAGTTCCCCAAGCAACTCGTCGCCTGACCCCCGAACGTGGAGCGCACCTTCCTTGAGCGAAGCGGTGGTGACAACCCGAGATGCAGCCGAAGCAGAGCGGAGCGTGGCCGGAGCGGCCCGGTCCGGAGGACCGAGAGCGGGAGAACAGTGAGCATCTCGACGAACGACCTGAAGAACGGCATGGCGTTGAACCTGCCGGAGGGTCTCATGACGGTGGTGGAGTTCCAGCACGTGAAGCCGGGCAAGGGCGGCGCCTTCGTGCGGACGAAGCTGAAGAACTACCGGACCGGCGCGGTGATCGAGAAGACGTTCCGGGCCGACGAGAAGGTCGGGCACGCCACGATCGACAAGCGCGAGATGCAGTACCTCTACCGGGAGGGCTCGGACTACGTCTTCATGGACAACGAGTCCTACGAGCAGCTCCACGTTCCCGTCAGCTCGCTCGGCGAAGCGACGAAGTACCTGAAGGAGGGTGACTCCGCCGTGCTGCCGAGCTGGAACGGCGAGGTGCTCGGGGTCGACCTCCCGGCCGCGGTCGAGCTGGTCGTGACCGAGACCGAGCCGGGCATCCAGGGCGACCGGGTCTCCGGCGCCCGCAAGGCCGCGACCATGGAGACCGGGCTGGTGGTCCAGGTGCCGCTCTTCATCGAGACCGGCGAGAAGCTGAAGATCGACACGCGCACCGGCGATTACCTGACGCGCGCCTGATCGCGTGGCACCACGACGCGAGTCACGCGAACGGGCCCTCGGCCTCTGCTACGAGCGCGAGGCGCGGGCGATCAGCACCGACGAGCTGCTCGACGGGCTGCCCGCGAGCCCCGACGAGTACGCGGTGGAGCTCGTGCGCGGCGTCGAGCACCACGAGGGGGAGCTCGACGACCTGCTCCGCGAGTTCTCCGAGCACTGGGCCGTCGAGCGGATGCCCGCGGTCGACCGCGCCGTGTTGCGCCTCGGCTGCTTCGAGCTCACGCACGAGCCGGAGGTGCCCACCGCCGTCGTGATCAGCGAGGCCGTGGAGCTCGCCAAGCAGTACTCGACCGAGAACAGCGGTCGCTTCGTCAACGGCCTGCTCGCGAAGATCGCCGAGCAGGTCCGCACGGTGCCGTGACGCTCCCCGACACGATCGAGGCGCCCACGGACGAGACGAGGGTCGCGCCCGACCTGCCGTGGATCGTGATCGTCTGGAACGACCCGGTGAACCTCATGAACTACGTGGTCATGGTGTTCCAGAAGGTCTTCGGGTACTCGAAGGAGACGGCCACCCGCCTGATGCTCGAGGTGCACCACGACGGCAAGTCGGTGGTGTCGCACGGGACCCGTGAGAAGTGCGAGGGCGACGTGAGCCGGCTGCACGCGTACGGGCTGTGGGCGACGATGGAGCGCGATCGCGCATGACCAAGCTCGCGCCGACGGCCACCGGGATCCGGATCGACCTCGAGCCGCTGGAGGTGGCCGCGCTCGCGGATCTCGCGGCGCAGCTCGGCGCGGTGCTCGACGGCGGCGTACCCGATCACGGCACGGACCCGATCCGGGACCGGCTGTTCCCACGGGCGTACGTGGATCCGACCGAGGACCGGGCCGAGGCCGACTTCCAGTCGGTGGTGCACGACGACCTCGTCCGGACCAAGGCCGATGCCGTCGCCGCGCTCGTCGCCGACCTGGGCGACGCCGCGGACCCGCGGGCCACCAGCATCGAGCTGGACGGACCGGGTGTGGAGCGCTGGGTGAGCGCGCTGAACGACATCCGCCTCGCCGTCGGCGTGTCGCTCGGCATCACCGAGGAGGACCACGACGTCGCCGCCGACGACCCGCGTGCGGCAGGCTTGGACACCTACGACTGGCTGACCTGGTTGCAGGGCAACCTGGTCGAGGTGCTCCTGGAGGGCTGATGAGCACGAACCCCGTTCCCGGGCCGGTGCACGTCGTCGAGGGCTACGGCCTGGGCGAGGCGCCCGCCGACGGCAGCGTGCTGGCCTGGCCGACCGTCGCCGGCTGGCTGGTGGCCTCACGCAGCTACTGGGTCACCACGGTCCGGGCCGACGGCCGCCCGCACGCGACGCCGGTCTGGGGGCTGTGGATCGAGCGGGCGCTCTGGTTCTCCACCGACCCGGCGTCGGTGAAGGGGCGCAACCTCGCCCGCGACGCCGGAGGTCGTCGTCCACCTCGAGAGCGGCGACGAGGTCTGCATCCTGGAGGGCGCCGCGCGCCGGGTGGGACCGGAGGAGCTGCCGGGCTCGTTCGTCGCCGACTACGCCGGCAAGTACGACACCGATCTGGACGTGACGAACCCGGAGTTCGGCTTCTACGCGCTCGCGCCGAGCGTCGCGCTCACCTGGACCGAGGCCGACTTCCTCCACACCGCCACGAGGTGGACCTTCCCCGGCTGACCTTCTCGCCCTCCCCGACATCCTGTGCGCCGCGGTGTGCTGGTGCACGGGTGCGCCTGGAGCTACGCGGACGTCGCGATCGCCATGGAGACGACGACGTCGATGGCCGGCAACCACGTGAGTCGTGCGATGCAACGTCTGCGATCCAGCCTCGGGGTCGACGACCATTGGTGACATCGAGGAGGGCCTCTGCCACTACCGCGATGCCCCTGATCGCGTCCGCGTGGCTGTCACCAACCGCGGTCGCCGCCGCCCTCGACGACGCCCGGGTCTGGCCACGCGGGTCGACGATCCACTGCCCGCTCGATGTCGGCGAGCGCATCCCGCTGCTCTTCCAGTATCGCCATGGCCCGCGGCTCGTCGTGACGATCGACCCGACCGGGTGCCTCGCGGTCCAACGGAGCCCGGGACCGTGTTCACGCCCGGCCGGGTCGTCGGGGACCTCGCGGCGGCGCTTCGGGTCGGCTCCTCTCCGTGACCGTGGACGCGGACGAGGTGCCCCGATTTCCACCCGTTCCACTGGACAGCGAACGTATGTTCGTATAGGATGCGAGACATGCGGTTGGGGTCGGGTGGTCCGGAATCGGGGGAGAGCGACGGGTTCGCGGACCACGTCGGCGTCCTCGGCGCCGCGGTGGATCACCTGGTGGGTCTCGATGTGGATCGGATGACCGAAGGCGAGCTGGCGACCGATCTCGTACGCCTCGCGCGCCAGGCGGATCGCATCCAGTCGATCCTCGCGGCGATGACCGCGACGGCCCACCAGCGAGGGATCGGCATCGCCGACGGTCACCCGTCGACCCCGGCCTGGGTGGCGTGGCGGACGGGCCAGTCCCGCGGCGGTGTCAATCGGGTCATCCGGCTCGGCGAGCTCGCCGAGCTGCTCCCGGAGACGGCGGCCGCGTGGCGGGCCGGTGAGATCTCCACGGCCGCCGTGGAGATGCTGGCGTCGGCCCGGGCGCAGGGTCACGACGCGGAGCTGGCGGCGTGCGAGCCCGAGCTGCTGCGCCTGGCGCGTGCACGGGACCATCGCTCGCTGCGGGTGGCGACCGCGGACTTCGCCGCGTGTCGCGCGGGCCGACGGTTCGCAGCCGCGCGATCCCGACGGCTTGACGCTCGCGCCGGTCGGCGACCGCACGGTCGTCACCGGGGAGCTGTCGGGCGACGCGGCCGAGACCGTGACGCACGCCATCTCGGTGTTCACGCCGCGGCCGACGGACCTGCCGGACCTGCTCCCCGCGCAGCGTCGGGCCCTCGCGCTCGACGCGGATCTGTGAGATCGCCCTCCGGCACGGCACCGATGCCGAAGGCGCCAGGGCCTCGGTGTCCTATCTCACCCACCGGCGCGAGTGCGACGGCACCCCTGGTCTCACAGTTGGCGACTTCACCGGCGTCCTCGATCCGCGCCTCCGGGACCGCATCCTGTGCGACTGCCAGGTGAGTCGGGTCGTGATGGGCGCGGACAGCCGACCGCTCGATGTCGGCCGTGCGTCCCAGACCTGGCCTCCCGCGGTGCGGCGGGCGATCGTGGCCCGCGACCGGGGCTGTCAGTGGCCCGGGTGCACGCTTCCGGCCGGGTGGTGCGATGCCCATCACTTCGTGCACTGGGAATCGGGTGGCGCGACCGCGGTCACGAACGGCTTCCTGCTGTGCCGCGCGCACCACACGTTCCTGCACCGACATCCGGATTGGCGCGTCACCTTCGACGATCAGCTCGTGCGCGTGTTCCGTCCGGACGGACGCGAGCTGTCACGCGATCCATGGCGGGAGCTGCTCGAACGCGCTGAGCCGTCCCGCCCGTCCCGGTGCGATGACGATCGGGCGCCGGTAGCGTCGGGCGCATGATCACCGCGGTGCACACGCTCGTCTATTCCGATGACCCGGACGCGACCCGAGGGTTCCTCCGCGACGTCCTCGGCTGGCCGTTCGTCGAGCACGCAGAGTCGGGCGAGGGATGGCTGATCTTCGGGACCGGCCCGAGCGAGATGGGCGTCCATCCCACTCGCGGGATCTGGGAGGGTGAGGAGTACGTCCAGCCCCGGCACCACATGGTCTCGCTCGTGTGCGACGACATCGAGGCGACGCGGGCGGAGCTCGAGGCCAAGGGCGCCACCTTCTCCTCGCCGATCCTGGACCACGGCTACGGGCGGCTCTCGATGCTCGACGTGCCCGGCACCGACCCGATCCAGATCTACGAGCCGAGCCATCCGACCGCGTACGACCTGTAGCGGACCTCCCGCGCCAGGTGCGCGGACCTGCGACGCGCGCGTGGTACGGTCGGCGCACTCCGTCACCGGGATCCCGTGAGGTCCCCACGGAACGAGGACGAGATGGCCGAGAGCCCGCACGGCACCTCCGGTGCCACCCAGATCGACACGCCGGCCGCCCCTGGGGGCGGCTTTTCTCTGCGCACCCGGGTCTTCGATGGTGAGGACCTCCGGCGGGCCTACACCCGCATCGCCCACGAGATCGTCGAGCGCAACCACGGCGCCGCGGACATCGTGCTCGTCGGTCTCCATCTCCGCGGTCCCGAGATCGCGAAGCGCCTGGCCGAGGCGATCGAATCCTTCGAGGCCGTGCGGCTCCCCGTGGGGTCCCTCGACGTGGCCTTCTACCGGGACGACATCGGCCTCCGGCACGTGCATCCCCTCGGCGCCACCGAGATCCCCGTCGACATCACCGGCCGGGTCGTGGTCATCGTCGACGACGTGCTCTTCACCGGCCGCACCATTCGTGCCGCGATGGACGCGCTCACCGAGCTGGGCCGGGCCCGGGCCATCCAGCTCGCGGTCCTGGTGGACCGCGGGCACCGCGAGCTGCCGATCCGCGCCGACTTCGTGGGCAAGAACCTGCCCACGGCCGAGCGCGAGGACGTCCGGGTGCGCCTGCGCGAGAGCGACGGCGTGGCCGAGGACACGGTCGAGCTGTGGGCACCGGACGGCGGAGACGGGTCGACACGGTGAGGGAGCGATCATGAGGCACCTGCTGGCGATCGAGGACCTCGACCGGGCGGGGATCGTGGAGCTCCTCGACGGCGCCGAGCACATGCACGACGTGCTCGGCCGCGAGATCCCCAAGGTGCCCGCGTTGCGGGGCAAGACGGTGGTGAGCCTCTTCTACGAGGACTCGACCCGCACGCGCCTCTCGTTCGAGACCGCGGCCAAGCGCTTGAGCGCCGACACGATGACCTTCACCGCGGGCGGGTCGTCGGTGAAGAAGGGCGAGTCCCTGCTCGACACGGTCAAGACCATCGAGGCGATGGGCATCGACGCCATGGTCGTGCGGCACTCGGCCGCCGGCGTCCCGCACCGCATCGCCGGGTGGATCGACGCGGCCGTGGTCAATGCCGGTGACGGCCGCCACGGGCACCCGACCCAGGCCCTGCTCGACGCCTTCACCCTGCGCCGCCACCGGGGCGACATCGCCGGGGCGCGGATCGGCATCGTCGGCGACGTCCGCAACTCCCGGGTCGCCCGCAGCGGCATCGCGTGCTGGTCGCGCCTCGGCGCCGAGGTCACGCTCGTGGGCCCGCCCACGCTCATGCCCGAGCACCTCGACGGCTGGCCGGTGACGGTGGCCCACGACCTCGACGACGTCCTCACCGAGCTCGACGTCGTCTACGTGCTGCGGGTGCAGCAGGAGCGCATCGGCCGGGCGCTGCTGCCCAGCCTGCGCGAGTACTACGACCGGTGGGGGCTCGACGAGGACCGCGCCGAGCGCATGAAGCCCGATGCGCTCGTCATGCACCCGGGACCGATGATCCGCGGCTCGGAGATCGCGACGGCGGTGGTCGACGGCCCGCGGTCGCTGGTCCGGGACCAGGTCGCCAACGGTGTCGCGGTCCGGATGGCCGTCCTGTGGGACCTGCTCGGCGCGGGTGGGGTGGTCTGACGTGGCGCAGGACCTCGTGCTGCAGGGCGGCACGGTCATCGACGAGACGGGGGAGCGGCGTGCCGACGTGATCGTGCGGGACGGTGTGATCGCCGAGGTCGGGCCCGATCTCGACGCCACCGGCCTGACCGTGCTCGACGCCGAGGCCGCGGTCGTCGCACCCGGGCTGGTGGACATCCAGGTGCACTTCCGGGAGCCGGGCCGCGAGGAGGCCGAGACGATCGAGAGCGGCGCGCGCGCCGCGGCGCTCGGCGGGTTCACCGCGGTCGTCGCGATGCCGAACACGACGCCACCGCTCGACGACGCCAAGGTCGTCGGCGCGGTGCTCGAGCAGGGCCGGCGCGCGATGTGTCAGGTCACGGTCGCGGGCTGCATCACCCGCGGGCGAGCCGGCGAGGAGCTCGCACCACTCGGCGAGCTCTACGACCTCGGCGTTCGGATCTTCACCGACGACGGCGACTGCGTGGCCGACGCGAACGTCATGCGCCGCGCCTTCGAGTACGCCAACGCGCTCCCGGGCGCGGTGATCGCCCAGCACGCCGAGGATCCCGCGCTCGTGGCCGGCGGCCACATGCACGAGGGAGAGTGGTCGGCCAGGCTCGGGATCCCGGGTCGCCCCGCGGCCGCCGAGATCACCATCGTCGCCCGCGACCTCGAGCTCGCGCGCCTCACCGGTGGCCGCTACCACGTGCTGCACATGTCGACCGCAGGGGCGACCGACCTGGTGCGCGCGGCCAAGGCCGCGGGCGTGCGGGTCACCGCCGAGGCCTCCCCGCAGCACTTCACGCTCACCGACGCCGCGTGCGCGACCTTCGACCCGGTGTTCAAGATGAACCCGCCGCTGCGCTCGGACGCCGACGTCGAGGCCATCGTCGCCGGTCTGGTGGACGGAACCATCGACGCGATCGCGACCGACCATGCGCCGCACGCACCCGTCACCAAGGAGCGGCCGTTCGAGGAGGCGCCGCCGGGGATGCTCGGGGTCGAGACCGCGCTCGCGGTGGCGGTCACCCGTCTCGTCGAGCCCGGACGGCTCTCGCTGGCCGACGTGCTCGCCCGGTTGTCCTGGCAGCCCGCACGCATCGCCGGCCTCGACCAGCTCGGCCACGGCGGCCCGATCGAGGTCGGGCGACCGGCGAACCTCTGCGCGATCGACCCGGCCGAGACGTGGGTGGTCGACGCGCAGCGCTCGGCGAGCCGGTCGCGCAACACGCCCTGGGACGGTCAGAAGCTCACCGGGCGCGTCCGCCACACCGTCCGCGCCGGCGAGGCCGTCGTCCTGAACGGAGCCCCCACCCGATGAGCGACACCTCCGAAGCGGTCCTGATCCTGCGCGATGGCGAGACCTTCGAGGGCGAGATGCTCGGCGCGGCGGTCGACGCGGTCGCGACCGGCGAGGTGGTGTTCAACACCGCGCTGTCGGGGTACCAGGAGATCGTGACCGACCCGAGCTACGCGGGCCAGATGATCACCTTCACCTACCCTCACATCGGCAACTACGGCACCAACCGCGAGGACGACGAGGCGGCGGCGCCGTTCTGCGCGGGGGTCATCGTGCGCGACCTCGCCCGCCGGCCCAGCAACTGGCGGGCGGGCGAGTCGCTCGACGCGTTCCTCGACCGGCACCACCTCCCGGCGATCGCGGGCATCGACACCCGCCGGCTGACCCGCCACCTGCGCCGGCACGGTGCGGTGCCGGGCGCCTTCGGCACCGACGAGACCGCGGTCCGCGCCGCGGCAGCCGCGAGCAGCCCCACCGACGGTCAGGACCTCGTGGCCGTGGTCAGCACCCCGGAGCCGTACGCGTGGGGTGACGCCGATGCGCCGTTCCACGTGGTCGCCTACGACTACGGCATCAAGCGCACGATCCTGGCCCGGCTCGCGAGCGCCGGATGCTTCGTCGACGTGGTCCCGGCGTCGACCCCCGCGGCGGAGGTGATCGCCCGTGCCCCCGACGGCATCTTCCTCTCCAACGGGCCCGGTGACCCCGCCGCGGTCGTCGGCGCGGCCGCGACGGTACGCGAGCTCGTCGGGTCCGGCATCCCGCTCTTCGGCATCTGCCTCGGCCACCAGATCCTCGGCCATGCGCTCGGCGGGAGCACGTTCAAGCTGCCGTTCGGCCACCACGGCGCCAACCATCCCGTCCGCCGCCTCTCCACCGGCTCGGTGGAGATCACCAGCCAGAACCACAACTACGCGGTGGATCCGGATTCGCTCGACCGGGCGGTCGAGATCACGCACGTGAACCTGAACGACGGCGTGTGCGAGGGCCTCGCGGTCACCGGTGAGCCGGTCTTCTCGGTCCAGCACCACCCCGAGGCCGGCCCCGGCCCGCACGACGCCGCGTACCTCTTCTCGGAGTTCACCGCGCTCATGGCAGGGAGCTGACGTGCCCAGGCGCACCGACCTCGAGTCGATCCTCATCGTCGGCAGCGGTCCGATCGTGATCGGCCAGGCGTGCGAGTTCGACTACTCGGGCACCCAGGCGTGCCGCGTGCTGCGCGAGGAGGGGTACCGCGTCGTCCTCGTCAACTCGAACCCGGCCACCATCATGACCGATCCCGACTTCGCGGACGCGACCTACGTCGAGCCGCTCGACGTGCCGAGCCTCCGCCGCATCATCGAGCGGGAGCGGCCGGACGCGCTGCTCCCGACCCTGGGTGGTCAGACCGCGCTCAACCTCGCGATCGGCCTGCACGAGGCGGGAGTGCTCGCCGAGTTCGGGGTCGAGCTCATCGGGGCCAGCATCGACGCGATCCACACCGCCGAGGACCGCAGCCGGTTCAAGGCCGCGATGACCGAGATCGGCCTCGCCGTCCCGCAGTCGGCCATCGTGCTGGCCGACGCCGAGATCACCGACGACGGCGCCCGCATCGCCGACGCGGTGGAACGGGCGGTGATCGCGGGCAAGGAGGTCGGCTTCCCGCTGATCTGCCGGCCGAGCTTCATCCTCGGCGGCGGCGGCACGGGCTTCGCCTACGACGAGGACGAGCTGCGCGACGTCGCCTGGCGCGGGTTCTCGGCCAGCCCGGTGGAGGAGATCCTGCTCGAGCAGTCGGTGCTCGGCTGGAAGGAGTACGAGCTCGAGGTCATGCGGGACCACGCGGACAACGTGGTCGTGATCTGCGCGATCGAGAACGTCGACGCGATGGGTGTGCACACCGGCGACTCGATCACGGTCGCGCCCGCCCAGACGCTCACCGACGTCGAGTACCAGCGCATGCGCGACGCCGCGTTCGCGTGCATCCGCCGCATCGGGGTCGAGACCGGCGGGTCGAACGTGCAGTTCGGCCTCGATCCGGCGAACGGGCAGATGGTCATCATCGAGATGAACCCGCGGGTGTCGCGCTCCAGCGCGCTGGCGAGCAAGGCGACCGGGTTCCCGATCGCGAAGATCGCCGCGAAGCTGGCCGTCGGCTACCGCCTGGACGAGGTCCGCAACGACATCACCGAGGTGACGCCGGCGAGCTTCGAGCCGACCATCGACTACGTCGTGACCAAGATCCCGCGCTGGGCCTTCGAGAAGCTTCCCGGCGCCGATCCGGTCCTCGGGACGATGATGCAATCGGTCGGCGAGGTCATGGCGATCGGCCGGACCTTTCCCGAGTCGCTGCAGAAGGGATTGCGCTCGCTCGAGACCGGGCGGCTCGGGCTCGAGACGCACGACCCCCAGTTCAGCGAGCTCTCCGACGACGAGCTCGAGCGTGCGTGCCGGCGCCCGACGCCCGACCGCATCTTCGCGGTGGCGCACGCGCTCGCGCGCGGGATCGCCGTCGAGCGGCTCCACGAGATCACCGGCATCGACCCGTGGTTCTGCGACCAGATGGCCCGGATCGTCGAGGCCGAGGTCGAGCTCGGGTCGCACGCGGGACCGGAGGCGATGGACCGGCGGGCCTGGCGGGCGGCGAAGCGCCTCGGCTTCGGCGACGCGCAGCTGGGCGCGATGTGGGGTGTCGGTGCCGACGCAGTGCGCGCCGGGCGGCTCGCGGCCGGGGTCGAGATCACCTACAAGACCGTCGACACCTGCGCCGCGGAGTTCGCCGCGTCGACGCCGTACCACTACGGGACCTACGAGGACACGACCGAGGTCGCGCCGCTCACCAAGCCGGCAGTGATGATCCTCGGCAGCGGCCCGAACCGGATCGGGCAGGGCGTCGAGTTCGACTACTGCTGCGTGCACGCCGCCTTCGCGCTCTCCGATGCCGGGTACGAGACCGTGATGGTCAACTGCAACCCCGAGACGGTCTCCACCGATTACGACACCAGCGACCGCCTCTTCTTCGAGCCCCTGTCGACCGAGGGCGTCCTCAACGTGTGCGACGCGCTCCGCGCCAACGGCGAGCTGCGGGGCGTGATCGTGGCCCTCGGCGGGCAGACGCCGCTGAAGCTCGCCCACACCCTCGAGGCGGCCGGCGTGCCCGTGGTGGGCACCAGCCCCGACTCCATCGACCTGGCCGAGGACCGCGACCGCTTCAACGCGCTCTGCGACTCGCTGGGCATCCCGCAGCCGCCCGGGGGTACCGCGTCGAGCCCGGAGGAGGCGGAGGCGATCGCGGCCGGCATCGGCTACCCGGTGCTCGTCCGCCCCTCGTACGTCCTCGGCGGCCGCGCGATGCAGATCGTGTTCGACCGCGAGGGCCTCGCGGCGGCGATGGCCGAGCTCGCGGTCGCCGGCTCGCTCGGGCGCGAGGGTGGGCTCTCCGCGGAGCGGCCGGCGCTCATCGATCGTTTCCTCGAGGACGCGATCGAGGTCGACGTCGACGCGCTGCGGGACCACACCGGCGAGGTCCTGATCGGCGGGGTGATGGAGCACATCGAGGAGGCCGGCGTGCACTCGGGCGACAGCGCGTGCGTGCTCCCGCCGTCCACGCTGCCGGCCGACGTGGTCGGCGTGATCTCGGAGTTCACCGAGCGGCTCGCGGCCGCGCTCGACGTCCGCGGCCTGCTCAACGTCCAGTACGCGGTCAAGGACGGCCAGGTGCTCGTGATCGAGGCCAACCCGCGGGCCAGCCGGACCGTGCCGTTCGTGAGCAAGGCGACGGGCGTGCCGCTGGCCAAGGTCGCGGCGCGGGTGATGCTCGGGTCCACCCTCGCGGAGTTGCGGGACGAAGGGCTCCTGCGCCCGCCGGCGGAGGGCGGGCACGTCTCGGTGAAGGAGGCGGTCCTGCCGTTCAACCGCTTCCCGTCCGTCGACACCCTGCTCGGACCCGAGATGCGCTCGACCGGCGAGGTGATGGGCATCGACCGCTCGTTCGGGCTCGCGTTCGCGAAGAGCCAGGCGGCGGCGGGGAGCGCGCTCCCGGACTCGGGCACCGTCTTCCTGTCCCTCGCCCGGCGCGACAAGGAGCACGGGCTCCTCGCGGCGCGACGGTTCGCCGAGCTCGGGTTCGCGATCGTGGCGACGGCCGGCACCGCCGAATGGTGCGAGCGCAACGGGATCCCGGTCCAGGAGGTCGTCGCCAAGGTCGGGGAGTCGGTCGGCGTCGACGCGGTCGAGTTGATCTCCTCGGGGCGGGTGGACCTCGTCGTCAACACGCCGCGCGGTCGGGGACCGCGGGCCGACGGGGCCCACATCCGCCGGGCGGCCGTGGTCCACAAGATCCCGTGCCTCACGACGGTGGCGGCCGCGCTGGCCGCGGCGGCGGGCATCGCGGAGAGCCAGACGACCGAGGTCACGGTGCGGGCGCTCCAGGAGTACCACCGGGACGGACAGATGAAGCTCGAGGTCTGATGCGACGGCGCCGGGATGCGGCGGCCGCGATCGACGCGGTGGTGACCGTCGGTCCGCTCCGGCTCGCGAGCCCGATCGTCGCGGCGTCGGGCACGTTCGGGCACGGCGACGAGGTGCTCCGGCTCGTCGACCCGGCACGCCTCGGCGCGCTGACGGTGAAGTCGCTCGCCGCCTTCGCCTGGGAGGGCAACCCCGCGCCGCGGCTGCACGCGAGCCCGGGCGGCGGGATGCTGAACTCGGTCGGGCTGCAGGGGCCGGGCGTCGCGCACTGGACCGCGACCGAGCTCCCGGCCCTGCGTGCCGCGGGGGTCCCCGTGATCGTCTCGCTCTGGGGCCGGACGGTCGGCGACTTCCGCGACGCCGCGAAGCTCCTCGACGGCCACACGGACGCGCTCGCGGCGGTCGAGCTCAACGTCAGCTGCCCGAACGTCGAGGACGCGGCGCGGATGTTCGCGCACTCGGCCGACGCGACCGCGGGCGTCGTCGCCGCGGTCGCCGAGTGCGGGCTCGGCCTGCCGATCCTGGCCAAGCTCTCGCCGAACACCTTCGAGGTCGTGGACGTCGCGCGGGCCGCGGTCGCCGCGGGGGCGACCGGACTGACGCTCGTGAACACCCTCCTCGGGCTCGGGATCGATGCCGCGAACCGGCGGCCGCTGCTCGGTGGTGTCACCGGGGGCTACTCCGGACCGCCGTTGAAGCCGGTCGCGCTCCGCGTGGTGCACGAGGTGACGCGCGCGCTGCCGGACGTGCCGGTCGTCGGGACCGGCGGCGTGAGCAGCGGAACCGACGCCGCCGAGATGCTGCTCGCGGGCGCGCGTGCCGTCGGCGTCGGCACGGCGTCGTTCCTCGACCCCCGCGCCGTGAACCGCATCCACGACGAGTTGCTCGCGTGGTGCGCCGACCACGACGTCGCCCGTGTCGCCGATCTCACCGGCGCGCTGGACCGCGGCACCGATCCACCCCTACGAGAGGACGATGCATGACCACCTCCGTCGCTGCTCCCCCCGAGGTCCGGGATCGCCTGGTCCTCCCGCTCGACGTCGGCGACCTCGACGCCGCCCTCGGGATGGCGCGCCGCATCGCGCCGTGGTTCGGCGTCGCGAAGGTCGGCTACGAGCTCTACGCGGAGGCCGGCCCGGTCGCGTTCGCGCGCTTGCACGAGCTCGGCGTCCGGATCTTCTGCGACCTCAAGCTCCACGACATCCCGAACACGGTCGAACGCGGCGCCGCCGCGCTCGCGCGCCACGGGATCGACATCGTGAACGCGCACGCGGCGGGCGGGGAGGAGATGCTCCGCGCCTTCGTCGCGGGCTCGAAGCGCGGCGCGACCGAGGGCGGGCACGCGCCGCCGGTCACGCTCGCGGTCACGGTGCTGACCTCGGATCCCGACGCGTCCACGTTCGGGTCGCGTCTCGAGCTCGCTCGCGCCGGCGGGTGCGACGGCGTGGTCTGCAGCGGCCTCGAGATCGAGGCGACCCGCGCCGCTGGGTCTGCGGTCGATGGTGCCGGGCGTCCGGCCCGCGGGCGCGTCCGTCGACGACCAGGCCCGCGTGGTCACACCCGGTGACGCGATCGCACGCGGGGCGGACTGGATCGTCGTCGGCCGCCCGGTGACGGCGGCCGACGATCCCGAGTCCGCGGCCGCTTCCATCGCCACCGAGGTCGCGGGGGCCCTCCGGCGCTGAGCCGAGCCGGGGACGCACCGAACCGCCTGCGTATACTCACCGCCGCCCGAACGCCGCCCGCGCCGGCGCTGCCGAAACGCTCTCGGAGGAACCGCCCATGCCGCTCCCGCCCGCGCTCACTCCGGAGCAGCGCACCGCTGCACTCGAGAAGGCGGCGGTGGCACGCCGGGTCCGGGCCGAGATCAAGAACCGGCTCAAGCTCAACCGGCTCTCGCTCGCGGACCTCTTCGCCCAGAGCGACACGGACGACATCGTGGCGAAGCTGAAGGTGGTGAGCGTGCTCGAGTCGTTGCCCGGGGTCGGCAAGGTCCGGGCCCGCCGGATCATGGCCGAGCTCGAGATCAGCGAGAGTCGCCGCCTCCGGGGCCTGGGCACCAAGCAGCGCGCGGCGCTGCTCGAGGCCTTCGCCGGGCAGTAGGTCGGGTCCTGGCCGTCCTGCTGGTCCTGTCCGGCCCCTCGGGCGTGGGCAAGGGCACCGTCGGCCGCGCGCTGCTGGCCCGGGAGCCGGACCTGGAGTGGTCGGTCTCCGCGACGACCCGGGCCCCCCGGCCCGGTGAGGTCGACGGCGTCGACTACCGCTTCGTGACCGTCGAGGACTTCACCCGCATCCGTGATTCGGGCGGGTTCCTCGAGTGGTTCGACGTCTACGGGCAGCTGAAGGGCACGCCGAGGGAGCCCGTGGAGGCCGCGTTGGCGGCCGGGAGGGACGTCCTGCTCGAGATCGACGTGCAGGGCGCGCTCGCGGTCAAGCAGACCTTCCCGGAGGCGTTCCTGGTCTTCCTGGCCGCCCCGAGCACGGCCGAGCAGCAGCGCCGGCTCCGGGCGCGCGATTCCGACGATCCGGGCCAGGTCGCCCGCCGACTCGACCAGGCCCGCGCCGAGCGGAGGCTCGCCGACCGGTTCGACGCCGTGGTCGTGAACGACACCGTGGAGCAGGCGGTGGAGGAGGTCGCTGCTATCCTGGCCGCCCGCCGTGCCGAACCCCCGCGCCACGGTCCCTGACCCCGGGAGTCTCCACACCATGGCCGAACGCCGCGCCTCGCTCACCGAGCCCCGCCTCGAGAACCTCCTCGAGCGTGAGAACTCGAAGTTCACGCTCGTGACGCTGGCCGTCGCGCCGCGCCCGGGAGATCAACGACTACTACAACCACCTCGGCGACGGGCTCGGCAAGATCGTCCCGCCCCAGGTCACGTCGGTGTCGCGCAAGCCCCTGTCCATCGCCCTCGAGGAGATCGAGGCCGGCAAGATCGTCAAGGCCGAGCTCCCCGAGGTGGACGAGGACGCCGAGATCAGCGCCGAGGACGCCGCGGCGCTGCTCGGGTCCCCGACGCCCGACGCGCCCGCCGAGCCCGCCGGCTGATCCGTGTCCGCCGAGGCGACGTGGTCCGGCCGCCGGGTCGTGCTCGGGGTCTCGGGCGGGATCGCGGCCTACAAGGCGATCGAGCTCTGCCGCCGCCTGGTGGACGAGGGTGCGCACGTCGTCCCGGTCCTGACCGAGGACGCCACCCGCTTCGTCGGCGCCCTGACGTTCTCCGCCCTGGCATCGGAGCCCGCCCGTGTCGGGCTCTTCGACGTGACGAGCGACCCGATCCCGCACACCCGGATCGGCCAGTCCGCCGACCTCGTCCTCGTCGCGCCGGCCACGGCCCGCCTGATCGGCAAGTACGCGGCGGGCATCTCCGACGACCTGCTGAGCGCCACGCTGCTCGCGACCCGGGCACCGGTCGTGCTCGCACCGGCGATGCACACCGAGATGTGGGAGCACGCCGCGGTGCAGGAGAACCTCGACACCCTCCGCCGGCGCGGCGTGCACGTGGTCGCGCCCGAGTCGGGCCGGCTCGCCGGCGGCGACGTGGGGGAGGGCCGGTTGGCCGCCCCCGAGCGGATCCTGGAGGCGGCGGCCGGCGTCGTCGCACACCACGGTGACCTCGCGGGCGCTGCGCGTGCTCGTGACCGCCGGCGGCACCCGCGAGGCGATCGACGCGGTGCGGTTCATCGGCAACCGGTCCTCGGGGAAGATGGGCCACGCGGTGGCCCGCCAGGCCGCACTGCGGGGAGCGGTCGTGACCCTCGTGACGACGGTGCCGCTGGCGGTCGAGGCCGGCATCGACGTCGTCCCGGTGACGACGGCGGCGGAGATGGCCGACGCCGTCCACGCCCGCTTCGACGCGACGGACGCGGTGGTGATGGCCGCCGCGGTGGCCGACTTCCGGCCCAAGGCCCCGGCGCCGGGCAAGCTCAAGAAGTCCGCCGGTCCGCCCGAGATCGTGCTCGAGCCGACCCCGGACATCCTCGCCGAGCTGGGCGCACGCAAGGCCGGCCAGGTGCTGGTCGGGCTTCGCGGCCGAGACCGAGCACGTGCAGGAGCACGCCGCGGCGAAGCTCCGGGAGAAGCGGGCCGACCTGCTCGTCGCCAACGACGTGTCCGCGCCGGATGCCGGTTTCGAAGTCGACACGAACCGAGCGATCCTGCTTGACTCCTCCGGCGCCTGCGAGCCGACGCCCTTGCTGACCAAGCACGCGTTGGCCGATCTGATTCTCGACCGAGTGGCCGTGCTGTTGGGGCGCGGACCCGCAACCCAGGAGATGCGTTGAGCAGCTTCACCTTCACGTCGGAGTCCGTGACCGAGGGTCACCCCGACAAGATGTGCGACCAGATCTCCGACGGAGTGCTCGACGCGATCTTCGAGGAGGACCCGAACAGCCGCGTCGCCTGCGAGACCATGGCCACCACCGGTCTGGTGATCGTCGCCGGTGAGATCAGCACCCAGGCCTACGTCGACATCCCGCGGGTCGTGCGCGACACCGTGCGCAGCATCGGCTACGACCGGGAGTCCTACGGCTTCGACGGCAACACGTGCGGGGTGCTCACCTCGATCGACGAGCAGAGCCCCGACATCGCCCAGGGCGTCGACAAGGCCGCCGAGCAGAAGGCCGGCGACACCGACCGGATGCTCGAGACCGGTGCCGGCGACCAGGGGATGATGTTCGGCTACGCCTGTGACGACACCGAGGACCTGATGCCGATGCCGATCTGGCTCGCGCACCGCCTGGCGTTCCGCCTGTCGGAGGTCCGCAAGTCGGGCACGCTCCCGTACCTGCGTCCGGACGGCAAGACCCAGGTCACGTTCGAGTACGAGGACGGCAGGCCGACCCGGCTGACCACGGTGCTCATCTCGACCCAGCACGCGCCGGGGATCGACCGGGACTCCATGATCAAGCCCGATCTCGTCGAGACGTGATCCGGCCGCTCGTCCCCGAGCAGTTCGCGGACGACGACTACGAGGTCCACGTCAACCCGACCGGGACGTTCGAGCTCGGGGGTCCTCACGCCGACTGTGGCCTCACCGGCCGCAAGATCATCGTCGACACCTACGGCGGCATGGCCCGTCACGGTGGCGGCGCCTTCAGCGGCAAGGACCCCACGAAGGTGGACCGCTCCGCGGCCTACGCGGCGCGGCACGCGGCGAAGAACATCGTCGCCGCCGGTATCGCGAAGCGCTGTGAGGTGCAGGTCGCGTACGCGATCGGCATCGCCCGCCCGGTGTCGCTCATGGTGGAGACGTTCGGCACCTCCGAGGTCGACCCCGAGAAGCTGCCGGCACTCGTGCAGGAGCACTTCGACCTGCGCCCCGCGGCGATCATCGAGCGGCTCGACCTGCGCCGTCCGATCTACCGGCGGACCGCGGCCTACGGCCACTTCGGTCGCGCCGAGCCCACGTTCACGTGGGAGCACACCGGCGCGGCGGACGCCCTGCGCGCCGCGGCGGCGAGCCTGTAGGGCACCCGATCCGGTCGAGTGCACCCGACGGGAGCGTCGTCCGGGTCCATCCCGACCTGACCGCGGTCCCGCGCGAGTTCGACTACTCGGTCCCGGAGGCGCTCACCGGCGCGGGGGGAGTGACCCTGCGCGTCGGCACGATCGTGCGCGTGCCGCTCCACGGCCGGCGCGTCCGCGGCTGGGTCGTCGCGACCGGCGTGACACCCGGGACCGCGGCCGAGCGGATCCTGCCCGTGACCAAGGTCGTCGGTGCGGGCCCGCCCGCGGACCTGCTCGACCTCGGCCGGTGGGCCGCGCACCGCTGGGCCGGGAGTGAGGTCGCGCTGTTCCGCGCCGCGTCGGCGCCGAACGCCGTGCGCGACCCGTGGCCCGCGGTCGCCGCCCGGCCGGGACCCGGGTTCGCGGTCGAGGTCCTCGCGTGGCCGCCGGCCGCGGACCGCCGGGGACTGGTGGCCGAACGGCTCGCCGCCGAGGGCTCCACGCTGGTGCTGGTCCCCGACGGCGCCCGGCTCGGGACGCTGGTGCGGGACCTGGAGCGACGCGGCCGGCGGGTGCTGGTGATGCGCTCGGATCGCGACGACGCCCAGCGCACCCGCGCCTGGGCCGCGGCGCGCGCGGGCGACGTGGTCGTCGTCGGCGGCCGCACCGCGGTGTGGGCGCCGGTGCCGGACCTCGCGTCCGTCGTCGTGCTCGACGAGGGGGACGAGGCGCTCCAGGAGGAGCGGGCGCCGACCTGGAACGCGCGCGACGTGGCGGTCGAGCGGGCGCGCCGCGTGCCGGCGCGCCGGTGACGCTCGTCGCCCCGGTCCCGACGCCGGAGGCCGGTGCGCTCGCCGGCGGTGCGGTCGTGCGCCCGGCACCCGTCGACGAGCGCGCCGGGTGGCCGGCGGCGACGGTGGTGGACCTGCGGGCCGAGCCGCCGGGCAACGGGCTGCTGAGTGAGGAGCTGGCCCGGGCGCTGCGGGCGACCGTCGACGCGGGGGACCGCGCGGTCTGCGTGCTCAACCGCAAGGGTCGGGCGCGGCTGCTGACGTGTCTCACGTGCGCGACCGTCGCGACCTGTGAGCACTGCGCCGCGGCCGTCATCGAGGTCGAGCCGGGGATGCTCACCTGCCCGCAGTGCGGGACGAGCCGACCGACGATCTGCACCGCGTGCCACGGCACCAAGTTGCGGGCGTCCCGGCTCGGGGTCCAGCGTCTGCGCGACGCGCTCGGCCGGGCTGCTGCCGCGCACGGAGATCGCGTGGCTCGACGCCAGCGTCGAGGACGTCCCCGACGCGCCCGTGGTGGTGGGGACCGAGGCGGTGCTGCACCGCGTCCCGGCGCGCCTGGTCGCGTTCCTCGAGCTGGACCAGGAGCTGTTCGCACACCGGGCGCGCGCCGGTCAGCAGGCGGCGATGCTGGTGGCACGCGCGGCGCGGCTCGTCGGGTCGCGGGCCCGCGGCGGCCGGCTCGTGCTCCAGACCCGCAACCCCGACCACGCGCTGCTCACCTGGGTCCGGTCCGGGGATCCCGAGCCGATCATGGAGGCCGAGCGCGCCCGGCGGCGCGTCCTCGGGTTCCCGCCGTTCGGCGCGGTGGCCGAGCTGAGCGGCGCCACCGAGGCGGTGCGCGCCGCGTTGGAGGTCGTGCCGGCCGACCAGCGGGTCCTCGGCCCGTCGACCCGCGGCGCCGGGCTCGCGGCGCTGATGTTCGCGTCGGACCCGGATGCGCTCGCGGACGTGCTCGCCGCCGCGGCTCCCGCCGGCCGCGCCGCCGGCCGCCTCCGCATCGCCGTCGACCCCCCACGCGTCTGACCCCCGCCGCTTTCGCGCGCCCGAATCGAGCCCTCCACCCCCCGTTTTGCGCGCGCAAAACGGGGGGTGGGGCGTGGGTTGTCGCGCGTCGGAACGGTCCGGGAAGGTGACCATCGGCGAGGTGCGCGCCGCCCCGGTCGACGGGCCGCGGGGGTGCCTGCCAGGATCGACGCCATGACCGAGCGCAGCTATCCCGGGTTCGACCGGCAGGGTCACGCGGACGTTCGCGGGGTCCGAGGGCTCCTGGCCCGAGCGACCGCACGCACGTGAGGGTGCGCCGAACATCGTCGTCGTGCTCGCCGACGACCTGGGGTACGCGGACCTCGGGTGCTACGGCAGCGAGATCGACACGCCGAACCTGGACCGCCTCGCCACGCGGGGCATCCGGGCCACGAACTTCCACGTGACGCCGATGTGCTCACCGACACGCGCGGCCCTCCTCACCGGGGTCGAGCCGCACCGGGCCGGGCTCGGGACCGTCGCGCACGTGGACCCCGGTTTTCCCGGCTACGCGTCCGAGCTCGCCCCGGACGTCATGACGATGGCCGAGATCCTCCGGGACGAGGCCGGGTACGCCACGATGGCGGTGGGGAAGTGGCACCTCGCCAAGGACTCCGACGGCGCCGAGGGGCCGCGGGGCTCGTGGCCGTGCCAGCGGGGCTTCGACCAGTACTACGGCGTCATCGACGCCTTCACCAACCTCCACCACCCGCACCGGCTGGTGCAGGACAACCACCAGGTCGACGTCGACCGGTATCCCGACGGCTACTACTTCACCGACGACATCACCGACCACGCGGTCTCGATGATCCGCGCCCAGAAGACGGCCAACCCGAGCCGGCCGTTCTTCTGCTACGTCGCGCACGGCGCGGTCCACGCACCGTTGCACGCGCGCGCGCCGAGGACATCGAGAAGTACCGCGGTCGCTACGACGCCGGCTGGGACGCGCTGCGTGCCGAGCGCTACGCCCGCCAGCAGGACCTGGGGATCGTCCCGCCGGGGGTGGAGCTGGCGCCCCGCAACACCGAGCGCGACCACGACGTGGCGCCCTGGGACGAGCTGAGCGCGGACGAGCAGCGCCTGTTCGCCCGGCACATGGAGGTCTACGCCGCCATGGTGGACCGGATCGACCAGAACGTCGGGCGGATGATCGCGGCGCTCGACGACCTCGGCGAGCTCGACAACACGATCTTCGTGTTCACCTCGGACAACGGCGCGTCCCGCGAGGGCGAGGTGTGCGGCACGACGGCGTACTACGTGCACCTGCTCCAGGGCGACGACATCGAGGCCGACCTCGCGCGCCTCGACGAGATCGGCGGCCCGACCACGACGCCGCACTACCCCCGCGGCTGGGCGATGGCGGGCAACACCCCGTTCCGGCTGTACAAGATCAACACGCATCAGGGCGGCCACTCGGTGCCGTTCATCGTGTCCTGGCCGAACGGGCTCGATGCGCACGGCGAGCTCCGCCGCCAGTACCAGCACGTCACCGACCTGCTGCCGACGTTCCTCGAGATCGTCGGCGTCGAGCGTCCACCGTCCTACCGCGGGGTCGACCTCGCGCCGCTCCAGGGGTGGAGCTTCACGTCGGTGCTCGGCGACGCGGACGCGCCGAGCACGCACCGCGAGCACGTGGTGGAGATGAACGGCCATCGCGGCTACTACCGCGAGGGTTGGCACGCGGTGACGTTGCACCACGGCCTCACGTCGTTCACCGACGAGGAGTGGGAGCTGTACGACCTCGAGGCGGATCCGACCGAGCTGCACGACCTCGCCGGCGAACAGCCCGAGAAGCTCGCGGAGCTCGCCGAGGCGTGGGAGGCGGCCGCCTGGGAGAACCGCATCTACCCGCTCGACGAGGGCGCGAGCGTCAAGTACGTGACCCGTCCCGAGCGTGACCTCGCGTACGCCCAGCGCGTGCGCATCCCGCGTGGCACGCCGACGCTGGAGCGGTGGCGCTCGGTCCAGCTCATCTGGTTCCGCGGCTTCACCGTGGCCGTCGAGCTGGACCACCACGCCGGTGACGAAGGGGTCCTCGTGGCGCACGGCGACCAGGGCAGCGGGTACGTCCTGTACGTGCTCGACGGGAACCTGCGGTTCGCGCACAACGACGGACGCGGCCACATGACCGAGGTCGACGCGGGACCGCTGCCCGACGGCGCCCGTGCAGTCGAGGTGCGCTTCGCCGCCCCCGGGAACCGCATCTGGGACGTGAGCGTGGTCGTGGACGGCGAGGAGCGGGCCGCGCACGCGGGGCTGCCGATGCTCTTCGGCATCGCGCCGTTCGAGGGGATCAGCGTCGGGATCGACCCTCGCTCGCCCGTGAGCTGGGCCCTGTACGAGCGCTTCGGTCCGTTCCCGTACTCGGGCTCGCTCGCCGCCGCCACGTACACGCCGGGGGAGCCGGCCCCCGATGCCCCCGTCCACATCGTCGGCATGCTCCGTGAGCTCGGCGCCCGCTACGAGTAGCCCTCGACCCTCATCGTCGACCGGGGGTGCCGGTAGCCTGAACCGGATGACCAGCGCGATCCCGTATCCGATCCGCGTGTTCGGCGACCCCGTGCTCAAGCAGCGCGCCAAGGAGGTCACCGAGCTCGACGGCGCCCTCGCGCGCCTCGTCGACACCATGGTCGACACGATGTACGACGCGTCCGGCGTCGGCCTCGCCGCACCCCAGGTCGGTGTCCAGAAGCGGATGTTCACCTTCGACATCGGCGAGGGTCCGCAGGTGCTCATCAACCCCGAGATCGCGGCGGCGACCGACGAGTGGGCCTACGAGGAGGGGTGTCTCTCCATCCCGGGCTTCCACTTCGAGATCGTGCGTCCCAAGGTGGTCACGATCACGGGGGTGGACCTCGACGGCGACGAGGTCGTCATCGAGGGTGACGAGCTGCTCGGACGCGTCTTCCTGCACGAGCTCGACCATCTGGACGGCGTGCTCATGCTCGACCGGCTCGATCCCGACGTGCGCAAGCAGGCGCTGCGCGAGCTGCGCGACGCCGATCTCGTCGCGGCCGGACGCGAGCGGCTCGACGACGTCCGGCGCCTGTGACCGACGAGCACCTGGTGTACTTCGGGACGCCCGCGGCCGCGGTCGTCCCGCTCGCAGCACTGGTCGCGGCCGGCGCGGACGTCCGGCTGGTGGTCTCCCGACCCGACCGTCGGCGCGGGCGCGGGAGCGCCACGGAGCCGAGCCCGGTCAAGCAGTGGGCGCTCGACCACGATCTCGCCGTGGTGACCCCCGAACGTGCCCGTGACGCGATCGACGCCGTCGCCGCCGCCGAGCCGACGCGTGGGGTGGTCGTGGCGTTCGGCCAGCTCCTGCCCCCGGCGCTGCTCGACGTGTTCCCCCGCGGCATGGTCAACCTGCACTTCTCGCGCCTGCCGCGCTGGCGCGGGGCTGCGCCCGTCGAACGCGCCATCCTCGCCGGCGACACCGAGACCGCCGTCTCGGTGATGGGCGTCGAGGAGGGGCTCGACACCGGTCCCGTCTACGCCGAGCGGCTCGTGCCGATCGGTCCGGCCGAGACCGCGGGGGAGCTGCACGAGCGCCTCGTCGCGATCGGCGCCGCCCTGCTCGTCGAGACCCTGCCCACCATCGACACCGTGGTGCCCCGCGACCAGACGGGCGAGCCGACCTACGCCGAGAAGCTGCGGCCCGAGGAGTTCGAGCTGCACCTCGACCGTCCGGCCGACGAGCTCGTGCGGGTCGTGCGGGCCGGCAACCCGCGTCCCGGTGCGTGGATCGATCTCGACGGCACGCGCCTGAAGGTCTGGCGGGCCCACGCCGAGGCGGGCCGGTTCCTCCCCGACGAGGTCCAGCCGGCGGGGAGGCAACCGATGACGCTCGCCGCCTGGCGGGCCGGCCACCGCGGCCCCGACCCGTTCGCGTGAGCCGTGAGCTGGCGATCCGTGCCCTCGTGCGGATCGACGACGGGGCGTACGCGAACGTCGTGCTGCCGACGCTGCTCCGACGCAGCTCGCTCGCGGTCCGGGACCGCGCCCAGGTGACCGAATGGGTCTACGGCACCGTCCGCCGCCGCCGGGCGCTCGACCACCTCCTCGCCCCCTGCCTGGACCGTCCGGTCGCCCGGCTCGACCCGCCGGTGCGGGCGGCGCTGCGCCTCGGCGCGTACCAGCTGGTCACAGGGGTCGCGCCCCACGCCGCGGTCGGCGAGACGGTCGCGGCCGTCGGGGCGGTCGCACCCCGCGCCAAGGGCTTCGTCAACGCGGTGCTGCGCAAGCTCGCCGGGACCGGGCCGTCGTGGCCGGAGCCGGCCGGCGACGACACCGCGTCCATCGGGCTGCGCGCGTCGATGCCCGACTGGATCGTCGAGCTGCTCGTGGCCGATCTCGGCCGCGCCGACGCGCTCGCGACGCTCGACGCGGTGAACGCCCCCGCCGCGGTCACGTTGCGGGTGAACCGCCGCCGCGCCACGCCCGACGAGGTCGCCGAGGAGCTGGTCGCGGCCGGTATCACCGTCGAGCGGGGCGGGCTCGTACCGGACGCGCTGGTGGTGACCCGCACCGGAGACATCGGCCGGCTGCCCGCCGTCCGGACGGGTCGGGCGACCCCGCAGGACCAGGCGAGCCAGGTGGTGGCCGCGGTCGTGGCCGCAGGTCCCGGTGAGCGCGTGCTGGAGGTCGGCGCCGCGCCCGGGGGCAAGGCCACGGCCCTCGCCGAGGCGATGGACGACACCGGCCTGCTCGTCGCGGTGGACCTCCACCCGGCCCGCACCCGGATGGTCGCGGCAGCCGCGCGACGACTCGGTCTCGCCGCCGTGCACCCGCTCGTGGCCGACGGTCACGCCCTGCCGCTGCGCGACCGCTCCTTCGACCGGGTGCTGCTCGACGCGCCGTGCAGCGGGCTCGGCGTGCTCCGCCGACGGCCCGAGGCCCGCTGGCAGCTCGCGCCGTCCGCGATCGGCGAGCTCGCGACACTCCAGCGCGCGCTGCTCGCCACCGCCGCGCGTCACGTGCGGCCCGGCGGACGCCTGGTGTACTCGGTGTGCACGCTCAGCGCGGCGGAGACCGAAGGAGTCGACGAGTGGGCGCAGCAGGCGCTGGCCGCCTTCACGCCCGTCGCGCCGCCGGGCCCGCCGTGGACGCCGGTCGGTCGGGGCGCGCGCCTCCTCCCGGCCGCGGCCGGGACCGACGGCATGTACGTGCTCGTGCTCCGGGCGCCCGCCTGAGCCTTGGGTAGGGTGCGCCGGATGGGAAAGATCGCGCCTTCGATCCTGGCCTGCGACTTCTCGCAGCTCGCCGTCGAGGTCGACAAGGTCGCCGCCGAAGCCGACCTGCTCCACGTCGACGTGATGGACGGCCACTTCGTGCCGAACCTCTCGATCGGCGCGCCGGTGGTCAAGTGCCTGCGACCGCGGACGGACCTGTACCTCGACTGCCACCTGATGATCGACAACCCCGGCGACCTGCTCGACGACTTCGCCGCGGCCGGCGCGGACAGCTGCACGGTGCACGTCGAGCTCGGCGACCCGCGCCCGCTGTTCGACCGGATGCGGGAGCTCGGCATGCGCGTCGGCCTGGTGCTGAACCCGGAGACGCCGCTCGACGCGGTGCTCCCGTACCTCGCCGAGATCGACATCCTTCTCTTCATGAGCGTCCACCCGGGCTTCGGCGGCCAGGCGTTCCTGCCCGAGGTGCTCGACAAGCTGCGCGAGGCGCGCTGCGTCGTCGACGAGCAGGCGCTCCCGGTCGAGCTCGAGATCGACGGCGGGATCAACCTCGACACCGCCCCGCTCGCGGCCGCAGCCGGTGCCGACATCCTCGTCGCCGGCAGCGCGGTGTTCCACGCCCCCGACCCCGGGGCCGCGGCGCGCGCGATCCGTGACGTCGCCTGGGGTGTGCGCTGACCACCCGGGAGAGGAGCGCGCCATGACGTACTCGGCCAAGGTGCTCACCGTCTCCGACGGCGTGGTCGCGGGCACCCGCGAGGACAAGTCCGGCGACGCGCTGCGTGGCGCGCCTGGAGGCCGAGGGCGTGAACGTGGTCGAGCACGCCGTGGTCGCGGACGGCGTCGACGCGGTGGCGCACGCCCTGCGCACGCTCTCGCGCGACTTCGCGGGCCTCGTGATCACCACCGGAGGGACCGGCTTCGGTCCGCGCGACAACACCCCGGAGGCGACGCGGAAGGTCATGGAGGCGGAGGCGCCCGGTCTGGCCGAGGCGATCCGCCGGCGCAGCGACGAGGGTGGTCGGGGGTTCGGGATGCTCTCGCGTGCGGTCGCGGGCACGATCGGCGCGTGCCTGATCGTGAACACGCCCGGCAGCACGGGCGGAGCGCTGGAGGCGTTCGACGTGATCGCACCGGCGCTCGGCCACGCGTTGGACCTGCTCGCGGGTGGACATCCGCATTGAGCGCGGGGTTGCGGGACGGGTGGTCGCGACCGCATCCCGGTGAAATAGAACACGTTTCAATTCCATCGCAATTCGTGGTACCGTGCCGGTAACAGTTCAAGAGCTGCCCTCGGGGTATGGGTGCAAGTCCCGACCGGCGGTGACCACCACGTGTGGGAGCCCGCGAACTCGTGGCCGCCAGTCACGAGCCGATGAGGTGAGATTCCTCGGCCGACGGTGAGAGTCCGGATGGGAGAGGGCCACGGTCGGGGCGCGCAGCGAGCGCGGCTCGTCGGCATACCCCGTGGGCCCGTGAGGCCCCGATGACCACCGACGACGACCTGATGGCAGAGGCGATCGCAGCCGCGGACGCGGCACGCGCGGCTGCGCCGCCGTGGCCCCAGGTCGGCTGCGTGATCGTCCGCGACGGGGAGATCGTGGGGGTGGGCGCCACCGGGTCCCACCCGGTCGGCCCGCACGCCGAGGTGGCGGCCCTGGCGGCGGCCGGCGACCGGGCCCGGGGTGCGACCGCCTACACGACGCTCGAGCCGTGCGATCACGACGGCAACACCCCGCCCTGCTCGCGGGCGCTGATCGAGGCGGGGGTGAGGAGGGTCGTCGTCGCGGTCGAGGATCCGGACGAGAAGGTGTCCGGACGCGGGATCACCCGACTGCGCGAGGCCGGCATCGCCGTCGCGGTGGGACCCGGCGCCGATGCCGCCGCCTCCCAACTCCGTGGCTACCTGTTCCAGCGTCGGTTCGGTCGGCCCTTCACCGTGCTCAAGACCGCGATGAGCCTCGACGGCCGGACCACCGCGGCAGACGGGTCCAGCCAGTGGATCACCGGCCCCGAGGCCCGTGCCGACGCCCACCGGCTGCGGGCGGAGTCCCACGCGGTCCTCGTCGGTCCCGCGACCGCGGCGGCGGACCGGCCGAGCCTGACGGTGCGCGACGCCGCACCGGGTCCGTGGGGCCAGCCGCTGCGGGTCCTGCTCGACGCCAGGGGCGTCGTCCCGGTGGAGGGCCCGCTCGCCGACCCGTCGCTCGCACCGACGCTCGTGATCACCACGGCTGCGGCGCCGGCGGTGGTACGCCGGCGCTGGGACGACGCGGGGGCGACGACCGTGGTGGTGGCGGCGGGGACCTCCGGTCACGGGGTCGATCTGACCGCGACCCTGGAGCTGCTCGCCACGGACCACCACGTGCAGCAGGCGATGGTGGAGGGCGGCGGTCGGCTCCACGGCGCCTTCCTCGCGGAGCGCCACGCGCAGGAGCTCGTCGTGTACGTCGCGCCGCTGGTCCTCGGCGAGCGGGGCCGGTCCGTGATCGCGACGCCCGGCCCCGAGACCCTCGCCGCCGCCGATCGTGCCTGGCGCGTGGCCGACGTGGCCCGCTTGGGCGGCGACCTGCGGCTCACCTACGTCCGGGCGGTCGACGCGACCGGGGAGGTGGCGGCCTGATGTTCACGGGCATCGTCGAGGAGCTCGGGACGGTCCGCGCCGTCACTCCGAACCAGGGTGGCGCGCGGATCGAGATCGACGCCGCGACCGTCCTCGGGGAGGCGCATCCCGGGGACTCGATCGCGGTGAACGGGTGTTGCCTCACCGTGGTGGAGCTCGGGACGGGGTGGTGGGCCGCCGACGCGGTGACCGAGACGCTCGAGCGGACCGGCCTCGGCTCGCTGCGCGCCGGTGATCCCGTGAACCTCGAGCGCCCGGTGCGGGTCGAGGACCGCCTCGGCGGACACATCGTGCAGGGCCACGTCGACGGGGTCGCGCGCCTCACGCGCCGGGACCCGTTGCCCGACGGCTCGACGCGCATGGGCTTCACGCTCCCCGCCGGGCTGCTGCGCTACGTCGTCGAGAAGGGCTCGATCACGCTCGACGGCATCAGCCTCACCGTCGCCGCCCTCGACGACGCGACCGCGGCCGTCGAGGTCGCCGTCATCCCGCACACGCTGTCCGTCACCACGCTCGGGGCCCGCGCCCCGGGCGAACCCGTCAACGTCGAGGTCGACATCCTCGCCAAGCACGTCGAACGCCTGCTCGCCACGAAGGAGTCCTGAAAGTGTTTCGAGACATCGAGAATGCCATTGCCGCGGTCGGTCGCGGGGAGATCGTGATCGTCGTCGACGACGAGGACCGCGAGAACGAGGGCGACCTCATCATGGCGGCCGAGAAGATCACGCCCGAGGCCATGGGGTTCTTCGTGCGCCACACGAGCGGCGTGATCTGCATGCCGATGACCGGCGCACGGCTCGACGAGCTCCAGCTGCCGCTGATGGTGAGCAACAACACCGAGTCCCAGCGCACCGCGTTCACGGTGTCGGTCGACGCGGTGGAGGGCACGACGACCGGCATCTCGGCGACCGACCGGGCCACGACGGTCCTGCGGCTCATCGACGCCGCTGCCCGCTCCGACGACTTCGCCCGACCCGGCCACATCTTCCCGCTGCGCTACCGCGAGGGCGGGGTGCTCAAGCGGGCCGGGCACACCGAGGCGGCGGTGGACCTGGCCCGCCTCGCCGGGCTCGAGGAGGCCGGCGTGCTCGCCGAGGTCGTCAACGACGACGGCACCATGGCGCGTCTGCCCCAGCTGCAGGCGTTCGCCGAGGAGCACGGTCTGCACCTGATCACCATCGCCGACCTCATCCGTTACCGCCGCCACCGCGAGAAGCTCGTACGGCGCGTGAGCGAGGCCCGGATCCCGACCCGCCACGGTGACTTCACCGCCTTCGTCTTCGAGAGCCTGCTCGACGGCGTCGAGCACATGGCCTTCGTGCGGGGCGAGGTGTCGGGGGAGGAGAACGTGCTGGTCCGGGTGCACAGCGAGTGCCTCACCGGCGACGTGTTCGGCTCGATGCGCTGCGACTGCGGCCTCCAGCTCGACGCCGCGCTCGCGCAGATCGCGGTGGCCGGACGCGGCGTCGTCGTGTACCTGCGCGGGCACGAGGGCCGCGGCATCGGGCTCGGGCACAAGCTCCGGGCCTACTCCCTCCAGGACGAGGGCCGCGACACCGTCCAGGCCAACGAGGACCTCGGGTTCCCGGCCGACTCGCGGGAGTACGGCATCGGCTCGCAGATCCTGGTCGACCTCGGGATCACGACGATGCGGCTCATGACGAACAACCCGGCCAAGTACGGCGGCCTCGAGGGCTTCGGGCTCGAGATCGTCGAGCGGGTGCCGATCTCGATCGTGCCCAACCCGGAGAACATCGCGTACCTGCGCACCAAGCAGGAGAAGCTCGGGCACCTCCTCGGCCTCGACGACGCACCCGGCAGCGAGGCCGGTGCGTGAACGCGGCACCCGAGCGGTTCATCACCGAGCGGCTGCTCGCCCGTCGACCCGGGCCCGCCGACGAGCCGTTCCTCGTCGACGTGTGGTCCGACGCGCGGGTGACCGAGTGGCTCGGCGGTCCTCGTGACCGGGCGGCGGTGCGGAACCTGCTCGGCCACTGGGACGACCTGTGGCGCACACCGGCGACCGGGGTGTGGATGCTCGTCGATCGCGCCGGCGGGGAGCCGGTCGGCTGGGTGATGCTCCATCCGATGGACTTCGCCGGGCACGTCGGCACCGAGGTCGGCTGGGCGATCCGGGCCGACCGCCATCGCGAGGGCCTGGCCTCGGAGGCGGCGGCGAGGGTCGTGGAGATCGGCTTCCTCGACTGCGGACTCGACGAGCTGCTCAGTGGCACGATGACGACGAACGTGGCGTCGCGTGGCGTGATGACGAAGCTCGGGTTCCGCTACGACACCGACGTCGAGCACGCCGGTCTGCCGCACGCGCTGTACCGGCTCGACCGCGAGACGTGGGAGAAGACGCGTGGGTGAGTACGCGGTGACCGCCGACGCGGTCGACGGGACCGGCATGCGCGTGGCCATCGCGGTGAGCCGGTTCAACGAGGACATCACCGAGGGGCTGCTCACCGGCGCGCGCCGCACGCTGGCCGGAGCCGGGGTGCGCGACGAGGACGTCATGGTGGTGCGCGTGCCCGGGGCGTTCGAGCTCCCGGTCGTCGCCCGCCAGCTCGGCGGGAGCGGCGCGGTCGACGCGGTGATCTGTCTCGGTGCCGTCATCCGGGGCGACACGCCGCACTTCGAGTACGTCGCGGGCGAGGCGGCCCGGGGTCTCCAGGACGCCGCGCTCGCCACCGGTGTCCCGGTCGTCTTCGGCATCCTGACCACGAACACCCACGGGCAGGCGCTCGACCGCATCGGCGGCTCGGAAGGCCACAAAGGCGAGGAAGCTGCGGCCACCGCGCTCGAGATGATCGCTCTGCTCGCGTCCCTGCCCGGCGCCCGCGACTAGAAACGGGTCTCCATGTTGCGCATCGTGCTCCCCAAGGGCTCCCTCGAGCGGGCCACGTTCCAGCTGCTCGAGGACGCCGACCTCGCGGTGAACCGCGGCTCGGACGTCGACTACCGCGGCACCGTCGACGATCCCCGGGTGACCGAGGTGATGGTGCTGCGGCCCCAGGAGATCCCCCGGTACGTCGCGTCCGGGATGTTCGACCTGGGGATCACCGGGCGTGACTGGGTCGAGGAGACGGGCGCGAACGTCGTCACCCTCACCGAGCTGCACTACTCGAAGGCGACCGCGCGCCCGATCCGCATGGTGCTCGCGGTCGCGGGGGACTCCCCGGCCGAGCGGGTCCAGGACCTGCCCGACGGCGTGCGGGTGCAGACCGAGTACCCCGAGCTGACCCGGCGGTACTTCGCCGAGGCCGGGGTGCAGGCCGACATCACGCTGTCCTACGGCGCGACCGAGGCGAAGATCCCCGAGATCGCCGACGCCGTCGTCGAGATCACCGAGACCGGCCGCGCGCTGCGCGCCGCGGGGCTCAAGGTGATCGGCCAGATCGTGACCTCCTACACCGAGCTGATCGCCAACCCCCTCAGCCACCAGGATCCCGACAAGCGCAAGGCGATGGACCAGCTGATGACGCTGCTCACGGGCGCCCTCGAGGCGCGCGGCCGGGTGCTCGTGAAGCTCAACGTGGACGGCACGAACCTCCCGACGGTCATCGGTCTGCTCCCGGCCTTGAAGTCGCCGACGGTCTCCCAGCTGTTCGGTGAGGACGGGTTCGCGGTCGAGACCGTCGTCGCGAAGTCCGAGATCAACACCCTGATCCCGGCCCTGCGCGACGCCGGTGCGGCCGACATCATCGAGCTGCCGATCCTGAAGATCGTCCACTGACATGACCGCGGGCACCGTCGTCGAGTTCGACGAGCGCCGCGGCCTCGGCCGCATCGAGAGCGACGGCCGGATGTTCCCGTTCCACACGACCCAGATCGCCGACGGCACCCGTTCGGTGCGGGTCGGGGCGCCGGTCGAGTTCGAGGTGGTTCCGGGCCGCCGCGGCGACTGGGAGGCGGCCCGCATCGAGAAGGTGGGAACGACGCACGCGGCTCGGAGCTGATCAGCCGGCGCCGATCCCGCCGCCACCCCCGCCGCCCCCGCCGCCCCCGGAGAAGCCGCCGCCCCCGCCCGAGCCGCTGGACTGCGGGGTGAACGAGGAGGTCGTCCCGGCGAGGCCCGAGGAGAACGAGCCGATGGTGGCGAAGGAGGCGCTCCCCGGGTGCGCGCCCACGTACCAGGGTGCGAACGTCGCCTGCTCCTCGGGAGGGATGCGGGCGGCGAGTCCCTTGGCCAGCTCGTCGCTGACGCCGAGCGCCGCCGCGTAGACGAGGTAGCGCTCCCAGAGCACGAGGTGGCCGACGGGCGCGTCCTCGAGCTGGGAGAAGTCGCGGAGGTAGTTGCGCACCCCCTGCCATTCGAGGAACCGCTGGTGACCCTCGGGGGACCGCTGGCGCAGCAGCGGCGTGAGGGCGAGCTGGATCGCGGCCCACGCGATGGCGAGCACACCGAGGAGCCAGAGGCGCAGCCCGACGCCGGCCACGCCCGCGAGCCCGATCACGATCGCGATGCCGATGTTGATCAGGAACGGCTTCGACCGGCCGCCGTTGATGTAGTGGCGGTTGCGCAGGCTCGTGCCGGCATCCGCCTGGAAGGACTTCCAGCGCGATTGCGCCTCCGACTGGTGCGCCCGCGAGTACTTGGCGATCTCCGATTGCATCACGGGGGATCCACCGGCGAAGACCTGTTCGAGCGTGGTGCGTTCGAAGGCCGTGAGCGGCGACCGGTCCGCGTCGCTCACGGTGAGCTCGTAGTCGGTGCGGTCCGGGAGCAGCACGCGGTCCACGTGGACCTCACGGACCGTCAGGAACCTGCGTTGCGCGAGGTCGAGGACGGTCGCCGAGAACGCGGTCGGGCCCAGCTTGCCCCAGTGCATCAATCCGACGACCACGGCCGGCGGGTCGTCCGGGAGGTCGCGGAAGTACTCGCCCGGGTCCTGGAGCGGCATGGGTTCCCGGCCCCATCGGCGCCAGACGAGGAGGAACGTGAATGCGCCGGCGACGATCAGGAGCGGGATCGCGACGGTGAGGGCGCTCCGCGCGTCGCGCTCGCGAGCGGCCTGCTGCGCGGCGCGGGCGCGATCGTCGTTGGCGGCGCGGGCCCAGGATCGCTCCTCGGCGAGGATCCGCGGGAGTCGCGCCGGCCCGGCCGCCGGGAGCCGGGGCAGCCGCGCGGACGGGATCGCGACACGCCCCTCCACGAACGTGCCCTGCGGGACGTCGGGGGCGCGGGAAGCGGATCGTGTCGCCCGCGAGGCGCACCGTGCCCGAGAGGGGACCGTGGCCCCACGCGCGGAGCCGGCCCGGACCCGGCGGCACCTGCAGGGTGGCGGTGACGAGCCCGACGGTCGGGTGGTCCTCGCCGACCCACTTCCAGTACAGCTCCGCGACGTCGGGCCCGGCGCTCGCGGCGCCGGTCACGGTGTAGGAGATGTCGAAGGTGCGCTCCTCGTCCTGGGCCTCGAAGTACCAGGTGAGGTTGTAGGGCGCGCCGACGCTGTTCAGCTCCACGCCGTGCTCGGTGACGTGCATGTCGGTGATGGCGTAGTTGCCGACCGGGATCGGACGGGTCCCGAAGTGGAACTGGCCGGTGAAGTCGTAGGTGATGTGCTCGACGACGTGCATCGAGCCGTCGGTCGCCAGGGTCGCGTCGACGGCCACGCGGGGGAGCGAGAACTCCTTGGTCGGGAAGACGATCGCCGCGACCGCGATGCCGCCGCCGACGAGCACCACGAAGACGACGATCGCCGCGATGCGGAACCCGCGGATCACGGCTCGCCCGCGCCGCCCCCGGAGACCTCGACGAACGCGAGGCGGACCTGGGCGAGCACCTGGCGCAGCGCCTCCGCGTTCGGCTCGAGCCGGTCGCCGAGCCCCTCGACGATCGCTGCCATCGCGTCGATCGCGAGCGCGGCCTGGCCGAGCGACTCGGGCCGCTCGCCCGCGAGGCTCAGGTGGAGCACCACGAGCTCCTGGAGCTGCACCGCGAACTGGGCCACGATCATCTCGACCGGGGTCGCGGCGAGGCGAGCGAGCATCTCGCGCATCTGCTCGGGGTCGAGGTCGTCGGGATCCATGCCCGGGTCGTGGCCCGGATCACCCCCGGCCGGCCCGCCGCCGGGATCGCCGGGCCCGCCCGCGGGCGGACCGCCCGTGCCCGGTCGGTCCGGTTCGACCGGTTGTTCGCCGTATGGAGTCCAGAGGCTGCTCATCGGCCTGGTATCGTGCCACGACAATCCAGTTGGGAAGTGGGATACGGGCTCGGCCCGCCGTCCCCACCCGGCCGGGACGGCACTTCCGAGGTCTGGGAGCCGCCGATCACCGCGTCCGGGTCGTCCTCTTCGGCTCGGTCCAGAACCGCGCGGCGTGGAGCTTTCCGCACAGCCAGCCGCCGGCGATCCCGGCGGATCCCGAGTCAAGAGGTGATGCCAACATCGCTGCTGCAGACGAAGCCCGGATCAACGACCGCATCCGCGCCCGCGAGGTGCTGCTGATCGCCGAGGACGGCGAGAAGCTCGGGGTCCGGCCCCTCCCGCAGGCGCTCGCGATCGCTCGCGAAGCGGAGCTCGACCTCGTCGAGGTCGGCGCCAACGCCGATCCCCCGGTGTGCCGGATCATGGACTACCGCCGGTGGCAGTACGAGCAGCAGCAACGCCGGAAGGAGTCTCGCAAGAAGGCGACCAACGTCGTCATCAAGGAGATGAAGTACCGGCCCAAGATCGACGTGCACGACTACACGACCAAGACCAAGAAGGTCCAGCAGTTCCTCGGCGAGGGCCACAAGGTCAAGGTCACGATCATGTTCCGCGGTCGGGAGATGGCCCACCCCGAGCTGGGACGCAAGATCCTCGACAAGCTCGCCGAGGACGTCGGCGAGATCGCGATGGTCGAGTCGGCACCCCGCCAGGACGGCCGCAACATGACGATGGTCCTCAACCCGCACAAGAAGCCCCGGCCCGCCAAGCCCGCGTCGGCACCGCGTCCGGCTGCCGCGAGCGCCCCCGCGCCCGCCGCTGCCGCACCGACGGCCGCCGCGCCGAGTGCCGCGACGGACGCACCACCAGAAGGAGCCTGAGATGCCCAAGGTCAAGACCCACCGGGGGGCCGCGAAGCGGTTCAAGGTCACCGGCACCGGCAAGATCCGGCGGCGGAAGGCGTTCCGGGCCCACCTGCTGGAGCACAAGCCCACGAAGCGGACGCGGCGACTCGGTCGTGGCGCCGAGGTCACCGGCGGCGACAAGAAGCACGTCGAGCGCCTCCTCGGACGCGCCTGAGCGTCGACGATCCCATCCGCCGGAGCGACGGGGCGCCGTCGCCGCCGAAGAGCAAGGAGCACCATCCATGGCACGCGTCAAGCGGGCAGTCCAGGGCAAGAAGCACCGCCGCGCGATCCTCGAGCGCGCCGAGGGCTACTCGGGCGCGCGCAGCCGCCATGTGCGCGCGGCGAACGAGCAGGTCATGCACTCGGGCAACTACGCCTTCCGCGACCGGCGCGCGCGCAAGGGGGAGTTCCGCAAGCTCTGGATCGTGCGCATCAACGCCGCCTGCCGGGAAGAGGGCATCAGCTACTCGCGGTTCATCGCGGGGCTGAAGGCGGCCGAGGTCGAGGTGGACCGCAAGGTGCTCGCCGACCTCGCGGTCCGGGACCGCGACGCGTTCGGCGCGCTCGGTGTCCACGGCCCGCGGGGCGCTCGACGCCGCCTGAGCCCGTCATGACCGGGTCGGAAGCACTCGGTCACCGCCATCCGCACGCCGTGCCGGCTCCGCGAGCTGCTGCGCGATCCGGCCGCTCGCCGGTCCGAGCGGGCCTTCGTGCTCGAGGGCCCACGCCTCGTGACCGACGCGCTTCGACCGGTCGTACCCGGTCGAGGCCGTCTTCGTCGGGCCCGGCGCGCGCCGGGCGTTCGCGGGCCTGGTCGAGCGCGCCCTCGGCGCCGGCATCCCGGTGCGCGACCTCAAGGAGGGCGTGCTCGAGAAGATCGGCTCCACCCGGACCCCGCAGCCGGTGCTCGCCCTCGCACCCCTCCCGCCGCCGCCGGTGGTGGCCGACCTGGGGCCGGGACTCCTCGTGGTGACCGCCGGGCTCCAGGACCCCGGCAACCTGGGCACGGTCGTGCGCAGCGCCGAGGCGGCGGGCGCCGCCGGCGTGATCGCGGCCGGGGGCGTGGACCCGTGGAACCCCAAGGTGGTGCGGGGATCGGCGGGCGCGGTGCTCGGGTTGCCGATCCTCGTGCCCGACGACCTCGCGGCCACCCTCGCCGCGCTCGCGGGCCCGCGGTGCCCGGATCGTCGCCGCCGGCGTGGCCGGGCCCACCGTCTACACCGACGCCGACCTCACCGGCTTCGTCGCGCTCGATCGTCGGCAGCGAGGCCCACGGTGTCCCGGGGAGCTCGCGACGGTCGTCGACGAGCACGTGTCGATCCCCATGGCCGGCCCGACCGACAGCCTCAACGCCGCCGTCGCCGCGAGCATCCTGATGTTCGAATCCGCCCGCCAGCGGGGTCGCTGAATCGCTCCCGGGCTGCGGCAGGCGGTTCTCTAGACTCCCGACCACTCATGGACCTCTCGGAGCTCGATCTCGACGCGGCGCGGGCCGCCATCGGCGCCGCAGTCGACCGTGACGAGCTGACCGAGCTGCGCAAGCGGTTCATCGGCAAGGGGAGCGTGGCCTTCCGGACCCGGGAGTCGATCAAGACCCTCGACCCCGCCGACCGCCCTTCCGTCGGGAAGGCGGTCACCGACTACACGAAGGCCGTCGACGCCGCGCTGGGCGAGCGGGAGGCGGCGCTGGCGCCCGACGGTCCGAGCGAGCCGCCGCTCGACCTCACCCTCGGGACCCACGGTCGCGGGCGCGGCCACCTGCATCTCGTCACCCAGTGCCAGCGGGAGCTCGAGGACGTCTTCGTGAGCCTCGGCTACCAGGTCGCCGAGGGGCCCGAGGTCGAGGACGACTGGCACAACTTCGAGGCGCTCAACTTCCCGCCCGGCCACCCGGCCCGGGCGATGCAGGACACCCTCTACGTGGATCTCGGCGAGCCCGAGGAGGTGCTGCTCCGCACGCACACGTCGCCGGTCCAGGTGCGGTTGATGGAGAGCCGCCCGCCGCCGATCTACGCGGTGATGCCCGGGCGCACCTACCGCAACGAGACCGTCGACGCCCGCCACTCGGCCGTGTTCCACCAGATCGAGGGCCTCGCGGTCGACCGTGGGCTCACGTTCGGGGACCTGGCGGGCACGCTGGAGACCTTCACCAGCGCGTACTTCGGCAAGAAGGTCACCTCCCGACTCCTGCCGAGCTTCTTCCCGTTCACCGAGCCGTCGGCCGAGTTCGCGATCAGCTGCGTCTTCTGCGACGGCGCCGGCTGCCGGGTGTGCTCGAAGACGGGATGGATCGAGCTCGGTGGCTGCGGGATGGTCGACCCGAACGTCTTCCTCGCCGTCGGCATCGATCCGGAGGAGTACACGGGGTTCGCGTTCGGCTTCGGGCTCGAGCGGATGCCGATGCTCCGGTACGGCGTCGAGCCGATCAAGACCTTCTTCGACAACGACGACCGCTTCCTCGCCCGGTACTGACCATGCGCGTCCCCCTCTCCTGGCTCACCGACTTCGTGCCGCTCGACGGCCGAGCCGCGCGCGATCGCGGAGGCGCTGGACCGGCTCGGCCTCGAGGTCGAGGCGCTCGACGCGCCGGGCGAGGAGATCAGCGGCGTCCGGGTGGCGCGGATCCTCGAGGTCCGACCGCACCCGAACGCGGACAAGCTCCGGCTCTGCGACATCGAGTTCGGCGCCGGCACCACCACCGTCGTGTGCGGCGCGCCGAACGTCGTGGACGGCATGGTGGTCGCGTACGCGCCGTCCGGTGCCACGCTGCCGGGTGGCTTCACGCTCGAGCGTCGCAAGATCCGCGGCGAGGTCTCCGACGGCATGCTCTGCTCGGCCCGCGAGCTCGGGCTCGGCGAGGACCACGACGGCATCCTGCCGCTCGACGGGGACAGCGAGCTGGGCGCGGACGTGCGCGACGTGCTCGGCCTGCACGAGGTGGTGTTCGACCTCTCGGTCACGCCGAACCGGTCCGATGCGATGTCGGTCGTCGGCGTGGCGCGCGACCTCGCGGCGCACTTCGGGCTCCCGCTCACCGTGCCCGAGCCCTCGGTCGACGTGTCGGGTGATGCCGACGAGATCACCGTCGTGGTCGAGGCGTCCGACCGCGCTCCCCGCTTCACAGCCCGGCGCGTGGGCGTCACGATGGGTCCATCGCCCGAGTGGATGCAACGGCGGCTCACGCTCGCGGGCATGCGTCCGATCTCCAACGTCGTCGACGTCACCAACTACGTGATGCTCGAGCGGGGCCAGCCGTCCCATGCATTCGACCTGGACCGCCTGCGCGGACCGGGGCTCGTGGTCCGTGTCGCGGAGGCGGGGGAGTCGCTCACGACGCTCGACGGGGTCGAGCGGAAGCTCCTGCCGTCCGATCTGCTCATCTGCGACGCCGAACGGCGACCCCAGGCGATCGCCGGGATCATGGGCGGCGCCGAGGCCGAGGTCCACGACGGCACGACGGGGATCGTGCTCGAGGTCGCGTGCTTCGCGTCGATGGGCATCTCGATGACGTCGAAGCGACTGGGCCTGCGCTCGGAGGCGAGTGCCCGCTTCGAGCGTGGGGTGGACCCGAACGGTGTGTTGCGGTCGTCCGACCGCGTCGTCGAGCTGCTCACCGAGGTGGCGGGGGCGCCGATCGGCCCGCCGGCGATCGACGAGTACCCGACCGTCGTCGAGCGGGAGCGGATCCGCGTGCGCCCGGCCCGGGTCGCGGCGGTGCTCGGGCTCGACCTCGACGGCACGCAGGTACGCGGGTCGCTGGCACCGCTCGGCATCGAGGTCGAGGAGACGCCCGACGATCCCGACGTGTTCCTCGTCGCGGTCGCGCCGACGTTCCGCCCCGATCTCGTGCGCGAGATCGACATCGTCGAGGAGGTCGGGCGCCGCATCGGACTGGACTCGATCCCGCGCACCCTGCCGCACACCACGGAGCAGGGTGGGGGACTCACGCCGCGCCAGCGCGCCCGGCGGCTCGTCGCCGACGTCATGGTCGGGCTCGGGCACTCGGAGGCCATGACGCTGCCGCTGATCGCGGAGACCGATCTCACGCGCCTCGGCCTCGGCATCGAGCGGGTGGTGCGGGCGACGAACGCGCTGCGCGCCGAGGAGCCCGTGCTGCGCCCCGCGATCCTCCCGGGCCTGCTCAAGTCGGTCGCGTCCAACGCCGCCCGGGGCATCGGGGACGTCGCGCTGTTCGAGCTCGGCCACGTGTTCGCCGCACCGCCGAAGGGTCAGCTCCTGCCGGACGAGCGCGACCACCTGGCGTTCGTGGCGGGCGGTGTCGTCCGGCGTGGGCCGGTCGAGCCCGACCGCGCCGGTCGACGTGTACGACGCGACCGACGCGCTCGGCGCGATCGCCGAGGCGCTCAAGCTCGCAGCCGTCGAGACCCGCGCCGAGGACCACCCCGGCTACCGCGCCGGGCGGGCCGCCACGATCCTGGTCGACGGCGCTGGCGGCCGGCGCCGTGGGCGAGCTCGCGCCCGAGGTGCTGGCCGCATTCGGCGCGTCGGCTCCGGCGGTCGCGTTCGAGTTCGAGCTCGACCCGCTGCTCGCCGGGCCCGCGTCGCGACCTCGCGTTCACGCCCCTGTCGCACTACCCGGCCGCGACGATGGATCTCGCGTTCGTGCTCGACGAGTCGATCCCCGCGGCGACCGTGCTGGCGACGATCCGCCGGGCCGGTGGCGACCTCCTCGAGGACGCTCGCGGTGTTCGACGAGTTCCGCTCCGAGGCGCTCGGGGCAGGGCCGGCACAGCCTGGCGATCGCGCTGCGGTTCCGTGCCCCCGACCGCACGCTGGGCGACAAGGAGCTGACCGCGCTCCGGCAGTCCTGCATCGACGCGGTGGTCGCGCGCCACCACGCCGAGCTCCGCGGCTGAGCCGGATCGTGTTCGTCCACACGGTGCGGCCCCGCTACGCCGAGGTGGACCTGCAGGGCGTCGTCTTCAACGCCCACTGGCTCACGTACTTCGACGAGGCCTGCACCCGGTACTTCGGTCACCTCGGCTACGAGGCGGCGGAGGCGTTCTTCCGCGACTTCGACGTGATGGTGGTGAAGGCGGGGATCGAGTGGACCGGGCCCGCCGGGTTCGACGAGATCGTCTCGATCGCCGTGGCGCCGAGCCGGCTCGGGACCGCGTCGTTCGACCTGCGCTACTCGGCGTCGGTCGGTGACCGTGCGGTGTGCGTCGGCACGATCACCTACGTCTCGGTGACTCCCGGTACGCACGACTCCACGCCGATCCCGGACGGGCTGCGGGGCCGGCTGGCGGCGGAGCTGGTCGCCGGTTGATCGTCGGGATTTGCCCAGGTTTGCTCGGGTTTGCGATGCTTCGACGGTCGAACATGCATTCGGGGCAGGTCGTGACGCCGGCGGACGGGAATCGGGGAGGTTGCTCCCATCAGGGTGCTGCGCGTTGTCGGTCGACGGGGTGATCGCTGATCGAGGTGGCGGAGCGGTCGGATTCCGAGGTCGGCGGGGATCTCGTGGAGCTCCGGCGCCAGGCCGATCGCATCGAGTCGAAGCTCGCGGCGATGACCGTCGCCGCGAACCGGCGGGGCATCGGCCGGGAGGACGGGCATCACTCGGTCCCGGCGTGGATCCGGTGGCAGACCGGCCAGACCCTGGGCGAGATCCGCACGGTCGAGCAGGCCGGACAGGTCGCGGAGCTGCTGCCCGCCACCGGCGCCAGCCTGGCGCCGCCGGTGACATCAGCTCCCGGGCGGTCGCGTTGATCACCCAGGCCCGGGTTCCTGGTCATGACGAGCAGCTGGCCGCGGTCGAGACCGAGTTCCTCGCCGTCGCCCGGCGCGGCGACCACCAGGGCCTGGACCCTTGACCCGCCACGTCGCGGTGTGTGCCCGCGCCGAGGGGACCGCACCCGACCAGCCCGACGGGATCGGCCTCGCGTTGGTCGGTGACCGCACCGTCGTCTCCGGGGAGCTGCACGGCGACGCCGCCGAGACCGTGGCGCATGCCATCGGCGTGTTCACCCGCCCGCCCTCCGAGACCGACGCTCCCTGCCGTCGGAACGACGGGCCGAGGCGCTCGTGCGGATCTGTGAGGTCGCCCTCGAGCACGGCACCGACGCCGAGGGCCGCAAGCCCGCCGTCGCGTACGTGATCCGCCGCGACGACATCTCCGAAGGCCTGCTCACCGGGGTCCTCGACCCGCCGACGCGGGACCGGATCCTCTGCGACGCCTCCATCAGCCGGATCGTCACCGGCCCCGACGACGTCCCCCTCAACGCCGGCCGCGGCGTCACCGACCTGGCCCGTCCGCGATCCGCCGGGCGATCGTCGTGCGGGACCGGCACTGCCGATGGCCGGGATGTGAGATCCCGGCCGCCTGGACCGACGTGCACCACTTCCAGCACTGGGAACACGGCGGCGAGACCTCCGTCGACAACGGCCTGCTCCTCTGCCGACGACATCACACCTTCCTCCACACCCACCCGCCGCACCACGACCGGCTGGACCTACACCTTCGCCGACCAGCGCTTCCGCGCCCACCGCCCCGACGGCACCGAGCTGCACGCCCACCGTTGGATCACCGCCGTCTGAGCGTCGGTACGCTCGGTCGTCGTGGCCGCTCCGTTCCGGTATCGCTCCTCCGACGAGGACAGCGGCCGGTGGAACGGGTTCACCTTCCGCGAGGGCGACATCGTGATCAGCACGCGGACGAAGCACGGGACCACGTGGACGCAGATGATCTGCGCGCTGCTGATCTTCGGCACGCCGGACCTCCCGGCGCCGATCGCCGACCTGTCCCCGTGGCTCGACTGGACCACGCGCCCGATCGACGAGGTGCGGGCCCTGCTCGACGCCCAGACCCATCGCCGGTTCGTCAAGACCCACACGCCGCTCGACGGCATCCCGATGGACCCGCGCGCCACCTACGTCGTCGTCGCTCGCCACCCGCTGGACGCGGCGGTGTCGCTCTACCACCAGCAGCTGAACATCGACCGGGTCCGGTGGGCCGACCTCACGGGGAACGTGCCGCCCGAACCGGACGCGGCCGCGCCCGTTGCTGCACGACTCGCTGCTCGCGTGGATCGAGATGGACCTCGACCCGCGTGGAGCACCTCGACCTGCTGCCCGGCGTCGCGTGGCACCTCACCGACGCGTGGTCCCGGACGGGACGCCCCGAACGTGGTGTTGGTGCACTACGACGACCTGCAGGCCGACCTCGAGGGGTCGATGCGAGCGCTCGCCGGACCGCCTCGGGTGCACGGTCGATCCCTCCGCCTGGCCGCCGCTCGTGGAGGCGGCGGGCTTCGCGTCGATGCGCGGCGCGAGCCGAGCACGCGGTGCCGGATCGTCAGGGCGTGATCCGCGACCGCGCCGGTTCTTCCGCCGCGGCGTCTCGGGCGCTCGCTTCGACGCGTTGGACTCCGGCGAGATCGCCCGGTACGAGCAGCGGTTCGGCGCGCTCGTCCCGCCCGACCTGCTTCGCATGGCTCCACCGCGAGTCGCGCGGTCGAGCCCTAGCCTCGACCGCATGTTCGCGGTCGATCCGGTTCCGTGGGCGCGGGCGCAGATGGCACTCACGCTCGGGGCGCACATCATCCTCGTGCCACTCGGGGTCGCGTGGGCGTTCATGATCCTCGTCGCCGAGCGGCGGGCGATCCGCTACGGCGACGGCGACGCCCGCACGCTGGCCCGCCGCTGGTCGAAGGTGCTGGCCGTCACCTTCGCGGTCGGCGCGGTCACGGGGACGGTGCTGACCTTCGAGTTCGGGCTGCTGTGGCCGCGCTTCATGGGCCGATTCGGGCCGGCCTTCGGAGTGCCGTTCGCGATCGAGGGGCTGTTCTTCTTCCTCGAGGCGATCTTCCTCGCGATCTACATCTACGGCTGGGACCGCCTCTCGCCGCGTGTGCACTGGTGGTCGCGGCGTGCCGATCGTGCTCTCGGGGATCGGGGGCACCGCCGTCGGTCATCGCCGCCAACGCCTGGATGAACCAGCCGGCCGGGTTCACGCTTCGCCACGGCAAGGTCGTCGACGTCGACCCGTTCGCCGTCATCTTCAACCGGGCGTTCCCGTACGAGGCCGTGCACATGCTCATCGCCGCCTACCTCGTCGGCGGCTTCCTCATCGCCTCGGTGTACGCGGCCGCCATGCTGCGCGGCCGGCGGGACCGCTATCACCGCCTCGGGTTCCTCATCGCGTTCAGTGTGGGGGCGATCGCGGCGCCGGTGCAGATCGTCGTCGGCGACACCGTGGCGCGCGCCGTGTACCACGACCAGCCGGAGAAGTTCGCGGCCATGGAGTACGTGATGCGCACCGGGGACCACGTGCCGGAGATCATCGGCGGGTACCTCGACTCCCGCGGGCGGGAGCACGCGGGCATCACGATCCCCGACCTCGCGTCGTTGCTGTCGGGGTACTCGGTCTCCACCGAGATCCAGGGCCTCGACACCTTCCCGGCGAACGCGCGCCCGACCTACCGGCAGGCGACGGTCGTCCATCTCGCCTGGGACACCATGGTCGGGATCGGGACCGCGCTCGCGGCGCTCGCGGTGTGGTTCGGCGTCACGTGGTGGCGCCGGAAGGAGCTGCCCGCGACCCGGTGGTTCCTCCGGTTGGCGGCATCCGCCGGGATCGCGAGCGTCGTGGCACTCGAGGCCGGCTGGGTGGTCACCGAGGTCGGCCGCCAGCCCTGGATCGTGCGCAACCTCATGCGGGTCGAGGACGGTGCGACGACCGACCACGGGGTCTGGATCACCTTCGTCGTGATCCTCGCGGTCTACCTGGCGGTCGCCACCGTGACGATCCTCGTGCTCCGCACGATGGCGCGACGCTGGCGCGAGGGCGCCGTCCTCGCGGTGCCCTACGCGCCGAGGGACTCCCGATGACCGCCGCCGATCTCACGGCGGTCGTGCTCTTCATCGCGATCACCGCGTACGCAGTGTTCGGCGGCGCGGACTTCGGCGCCGGGTTCTGGGACCTGCTCGCGGGCGGCGCCGAGAGGGGTCGGCGGCCCCGTGCGTTGATCGAGCACGCGATCGGGCCGGTGTGGGAGGCGAACCACGTCTGGTTGATCTTCTGCCTCGTGGTCCTCTGGACCGCGTTCAGCGAGGTGTTCGCCTCCATCATGCTGACGATGTTCGTGCCGCTCTCGATCGCGGCACTGGGGATCGTGCTGCGGGGCGCGAGCTTCGCGTTCCGCAAGGTCGTCCCCGACGTCGCCGAGCAGCGCGTGTTCGGCGCGGCGTTCGCCACCTCGTCGGTGATCGTCCCGTTCTTCCTGGGCGCGGTGGTGGGCGGCATCGTGTCCGGTCGGGTGCCGGCCGGTGGCACCGCGGGTGATCGGTGGACGTCCTGGACCGGTCCGTCCTCGATCGTGGGGGGGCTCCTCGCGGTCGGCGTGTGCGCCTACCTCGCCGCGGTCTTCCTCGCGTCGGACGCGGGACGCATGGGGGAGGACGATCTCGTCGGGTACTTCCGCCGGCGCGCCATCGGCGCCGCCGTGGTGTGCGGCGGGCTCGCGGTGGCGGGCTTCGTCGCGCTCGGTCCCGACGCGCACCATCTCCACCGTCACCTCGGGGACCGGGGTCTGCCGCTCGTGGTCGCGTCGACGCTGTCCGGGCTCGCGGCGCTCGTCCTGCTGCTGCGGGGCGCGATCCGCCCGGCCGCGGCATTGCGGCCGTGGCCGCGGTTGCCGCGGTGGTGTGGGGTTGGGGGGTCGCCCAATGGCCCTACCTGCTGCCCACGAGCGTGACCGTGCAGGATGCGGCCGCGCCGAGCGGGACCCTCGGCGCGGTGATCGTCGTCACCGTGGTCGCGGCGCTCGTGGTGTTCCCGTCGCTCGGACTGCTCTACGTGCTGGACCAGCGCGGCACGCTGGAGCCCGAGACGAGCACCGGGACCTGACCGCGAGGCCGCGCCCGCCGGGATCCTCCGGGTTCATCCCGTTGGCGCCGTCGGCAATGGTTCGGACGGCCCGTGGCCGGCACACCCGGGCGGGCCTACCGTCTGAGGTGGGGAACCGGACCAAGGGGGGCATCATGTCGAGAACGTTGGTTCGCTCGGCGCTGTGCGCGGCCTGCGTGGCAGGAATCGTCGGCGTCGGGTTGTCAGGGTGTGGCGGCGACGACGGTCCACCGACGGTCGACGTGAGCCTGCAGGAGTTCGAGGTCAACCCGGACCCGATCACCGTGAAGGCCGGCAAGGTCGAGTTCGTCGGCGACAACATCGGTGGCGAGACGCACGAGATGGTGGTCGTCGCGGCCGAGGACGTCGCTTCTCTGCCGGTCGACGAGGCCGGGGCCGTGGTCGAGGACGAGCTCGAGGAGGGCGCCCTCATCGGAGAGATCGAGGACATCCCGGCCCAGGAGTCCAAGAAGGTCACGCTCGAGCTCGAATCGGGGACCTACGTGCTCTTCTGCAACATCACCGAGGACCAGGACGACGGGACGGTCGAGAGCCATTTCGACGAGGGCATGCACTCGGTCCTGACCGTCACCTGATCGGGAACTGACGCTCGGGGGCGTCCTGGGGGTCGCGTGCCGTCGGTGGCCCGGCGTCGGGGTCGCCGCGCAGGCACTCGGCGCCCGCCGGTGCGTACTGCACGATGTACGCGCGCCGGACCTCCTCGGTCGTGTTGCGGCCGGTCGCGTGCGGGGTGAGCGAGGAGAACACCACCGCGTCACCGGCGCGGACCGGCACCGTGACGGCCCCGGGTGGGTCCGTGCAGCACTCGTACCCGATCGGCGTGTCGCGATGCGCGACGGTCCCCGTGCGGTGGACGCCCGGGAGCACGGAGATGCAGCCGTTCTCGGGTGTCGCATCGGTGAGCGCGACCCACACCGTCAGGTACGCCTGGGGCTCGATGTAGGTGTAGCCGTTGTCCTGGTGCCACAGGACGGGCTCGGCGCCGTGCGGCCGCTTGTACACCGCCTGGTCCCAGTAGAGCCGGACGTCGGGACCGATCAGGTCGTGGGTCAGGTCGGCCATCGGCGCCGACGTGCAGAAGTCCCGGCACACCGCGCTGCGGGCCGCGGGATGCAGCGCGATGGAGACGGTGTCGACCCCCGCGATCGAGAACCGGCCGTCGGGCCGGCCGGCGAGGAAGTCCATGACCTCGCGGTCGAAGGGCTCGATCGCCTCGGTGAGCGCGGCGACGGTCGTGGCGTCGACGGCCTGCGCGAGCACGAAGAACCCGTCCTCGTCGTAGGCACGGGCCTGCTCGGGCGTGATCCGGCGGAACGGGCCGGGATGGTCGGCCCAGGCGAACTCGCGGTTCCACGGGTGGCGGGGGAGTGGGGCGGCGGTCATGGGGCCTCCGGGTCGCAATTCCCACCTTGTCTATACAGGTGTGTGTATACTATGCGACATGGCGTATCGAGCTGCCGTCGTCGGCGGATCAGGCTACACAGGCGCCGAGCTGCTGCGGCTCCTCGTCGCGCACCCGGACCTCGAGGTCGTGCACGTGACGGCTGACTCCAACGCCGGCGCGACGGTCGCGTCGCTCTACCCGTCGCTCGCCGCGGCGTACCCCGCGCTCGCGTACGGGCCGATGGATCCGGCGGCGGTCGCGGGGCTCGACGTCGTCTTCCTGGCGATGCCCCACGGCGCCTCGCAGTCCTTCGCGCCCGGCATCGTCGACCAGGTCGGGCACGTGGTGGACCTCGGCGCCGACTTCCGCCTCCCGCCCGCGGAGTACGCCGCGCTGGTACGGCGAGGAGCACACCGCGGCGGGTCTCGTGGACCGGTTCGCCTACGGGCTGGTCGAGCTCTACCGGGACGACGTCCGTGGCGCGCAGCACGCGGCGGTGCCGGGCTGCTACCCGACGGCGGCGTCGCTCGCGCTCGCCCCGCTGTTCGCGGCCGGCCTCGTCGAGCCGCACGTGGTCGTCGACGCGATGTCGGGCCTGTCGGGCGCCGGGCGGGGTCTCAAGCAGTCCGGTCACTTCTCCGAGGCGGACGAGAGCGTGAGCGCGTACGGCCTGCTCACCCATCGTCACACCGCGGAGATCGAGCAGGTGCTCACCCACGTCGGTGGGGTCGCGGTGGATGCGCTCTTCACCCCGCACCTCGTGCCGATGGTGCGCGGGATGCAGGCGACATGCCACGCGCGGCCCGCGGTCGACGGGCTGACGACGGCGAAGCTCCTCGACGTCTACCGCGACTTCTACGCCGGCGAGCCCTTCGTCGTGGTGGTCGACGAGCCGAGTCCGACCAAGGCCGCGACCGGTGCCAACACCTGCCACGTGACGGTCCGCTTCGACGAGCGCACCGGCCGGGTGCTGGCGCTCGGCGTCCTCGACAACCTCACCAAGGGCGCATCCGGTGGCGCGGTGCAGAACGCCAACGTGCTGCTCGGGCTCCCGGAGACGACGGGCCTGCCGACCGTGGGGGTCTGGCCGTGAGCAGGCTCCCATGAGCGTCACGGCCGCGCAGGGGTTCGTGGCCGGCGGGATCGCCGGCGGCATCAAGGCGAGTGGTGCGCCCGACCTCGCGGTGGTGGCGACCGCCGACCGGCGTGCCGTCCCGGCCGCCGGCGTGTTCACCACCAACGTCGCGTGCGCCGCGCCGGTGCAGGTGAGCCGGGCGCACCTCACCGACGGTCGCGCCGCGGCCGTGATCCTCTCGTCGGGGAACGCGAACGCGGCGACGGGGGAGCAGGGTCGCGCCGATGCGCGGCGGATGACCGAGCTCGCGGGCCAGGGCCTCGGGGTCGACGGCGCCGACGTGCTGGTCTGCTCGACGGGGCTCATCGGCTACTTCATGCCGATGCCGGTGATCGAGACCGCGGTCCCGGCCCTCTGCGCGGACCTCAACGGCGCCGGCGCGGCCGCCGACGCGATCCTCACGACCGACACCGTGCGCAAGGAGGCGATCGCGGCCGTCGGCACGACCGCGGGCGTCGTCGGCGGGATGGCGAAGGGCGCGGCGATGCTCGCCCCCGCGATGGCGACGATGCTCGCCGTCCTGACCACCGACGTCGTCGCCGACCCGACGGTCCTGCAACGGGCGCTCGCCCAGGCCGTCCGCACGACGTTCAACGACCTGATCGTCGACGGGTCCACGAGCACGAACGACACGGTGCTCGTGCTCGCCAACGGGGCGTCGACGGTGACGATCGCCGGCCGGTCGGAGGTCCATGCCCTCACCGACGCGCTGACCGACGTCTGTGGATCCCTGGCGGAGCAGATGGCGCTCGACGCCGAGGGCGCGACCAAGCTCGTGCGCTGCACGGTGACCGGCGCGCGCTCGGACGAGGACGCTCGGCGCGCGTCCCGGGCGATCGCCGGCTCCCAGCTGGTGCAGTGCTCGTTCAACGGCGAGGACCCCTACTGGGGTCGCATCCTGTCCGAGGCCGGCGCGAGCGGCGCGCTCTTCGACCCGGAGCGGGTGACCATCGCCTACGACGGCGTGATCGTGTGCCGCGACGGCATCGACGCCGGCGCCGACCCGGCGATGCTGCGCTCGATCATGGGTCGCGCCGAGATCCGGGTCGTCTGCGACCTCCACGCGGGTTCGGGTGAGGCGACGACGATCTTCACCGACCTGTCCCACGCCTACATCGACGAGAACCGGGGGACGTCCTGATGGTTGCGCCCATTCGCCCCCGGGATGCCCGGGTCCGCCCTTCGGGTCGTTCGCCGCAACGGTGTGCTCCTCCGCGGTGCTGCGGAGCACGGTGCGCGCATCTCGGAAGGTGTCCGCATGGTTGACGTCCGGCGCACGAACGCGGAGGCGAAGGCGCACATCCTCGCGGAGGCGATGCCCTACATCCGCGAGTTCAGCGGCAGGACCGTGGTCATCAAGTACGGGGGCCACGCGATGGACCGGCCGGAGCTGGCCGACCTCTTCGCGCAGGACGTCGTGCTGATGCACCTGGTCGGGATGAACCCCGTCGTGGTGCACGGCGGGGGCCCGCAGATCAGCGATCTCATGCGGCGGCTGGGCAAGGAGCCGACCTTCGTCGACGGCCTCCGGGTGACCGACGCCGAGACCGTCGACATCGCCCGCATGGCGCTGGTCGGCAAGGTGAACCGTGAGGTCGTCGCGTCCCTCAACCGGCACGGCTCCTACGCGGTCGGCCTCTCCGGGGAGGACGCCGGGCTGATCGTCGCCCGCCCCCGTGACGAGAAGCTCGGGTACGTGGGCGACGTCGCCGCGATCGACCCGTCGCTCCTCGTCCGCCTCGCGCGCGAGGACCTGATCCCGGTGGTCGCCACGATCGGGATGGACACCGAGGGGCAGGCCTACAACGTGAACGCCGACACGGTCGCGGGCGCGATCGCCGAGGCGCTCGGTGCCGAGAAGCTCGTGTACCTCACCGACGTCGCCGGCCTCTTCGGCGACTTCCCCGACGAGAGCACGCTGATCGCCCAGATCGACGCGGACGGGCTGGATGCGCTCATGGCCGAGGGGCGTGCGTCGGAGGGCATGATCCCGAAGCTGCGCTCCTGCGTGCAGGCACTGCGCAACGGGGTCACGCGTGCGCACATCCTCGACGGCCGCGTGCCCCACGCCCTCCTCCTCGAGTTCTTCACCAGGGAAGGCATCGGGACCATGATCGCGGGGGAGTCATGACCGCGAGCGGAGCGCGGCGGAGCGAGCACCGCGTGGCGACGGCGAGCGGAGCGTCGTACGCGGAGCTGTTCGCGCTCGACCGCGAGCACGTGATGCAGACCTACGGTCGCCAGGCGGTCGCGTTCGTGCGCGGCGAGGGCGCCCGGTTGTGGGACTCGGACGGCAGGGAGTACCTCGACTTCCTGACCGGGCTGGCCACCGTGTCGCTCGGCCATGCCCACCCGGTCGTGGCCGACGCGATCGCCGAGCAGGCCCGGACGCTCGTGCACGTCTCGAACCTCTACCTCAACGACGTGCAGCCCCGCCTCGCCCAGCGGTTGGACCTCCTGCTCACGTCCGCGACGGGGACCCCCGGCCGGGTGTTCTTCGGGAACTCGGGGGCGGAGGCCAACGAGTGCGCGATCAAGCTCGCCCGCCGGTACGGACAGTCGCACGGCGGGCCCGAGCGCTACCACGTCCTCTCCGCCTACAACTCGTTCCACGGCCGCACGCTCACCACGCTCGCGGCGACGGGCCAGCCCCAGAAGCAGGAGACGTTCCAGCCGCTGCCGAGCGGCTTCCGCCATTTCGCGTTCGCGGACCTCGACGCCCTGCGCGCGGCGATGGACGAGCGGGTCTGCGCGGTCCTGCTCGAGCCCGTCCAGGGCGAGGGCGGCGTCCAGCCCGCCCCGGACGGCTACCTGGAGTCGGTACGCACGCTGTGCGACGAGCGGGAGGCGCTGCTCGTGATCGACGAGGTGCAGACCGGGCTGGGGCGCACCGGGCGCTGGTTCGGCTTCGAGCACGGGGGCGACGTGCGGCCCGACGTCGTGACGATGGCGAAGGCGCTCGGCAACGGCATGCCCATCGGGGCGTGCTGGGCGCGGGCCGACGTCGCCGCCGCGTTCCGGCCCGGCGACCACGCCTCGACCTTCGGCGGCCAGCCACTCGCGGCGCGGGCCGCGCTCGCGGTCCTCGACGTCATGGAGCAGGAGAACGCGCCCGCGCGCGCCCTCGCCCAGGGCCGGCGGCTCGGGGCGGCCCTGCGGTCCGTCCCCGGGGTCGCGGACGTCCGCGGGCTCGGGTTGCTCCTCGCCGCCGAGCTGGACCCGGGCCTCGACGCGGTCGCGGTCGCGGCGGCGGCGCTCGAGGCCGGTCTGGTCCTCAACGCCGTCACCCCGACGTCGCTGCGCCTCGCGCCGCCGCTGCTCGTGACCGAGGCCGAGATCGACCGTGCGGTCGAGCTGCTGACCGCGGTGCTCGACCCCTTCCTCCCCGGAGGCCGATCATGACCCGGAGCTTCCTCGAGGTCGACGACCTCACCCACGCCGAGCTCGCCGGCCTGCTCGACGCGATGCTCGCGTGGAAGAGCGACCCGGCGCTCGTGCCCGCCGCCCTCGCCGGCAAGGGCGTCGCGCTCGTGTTCCAGAAGCCGTCGGCGCGGACGCGCAACAGCGCCGAGATGGCGGTGGTGGGCCTCGGGGGGCACCCGGTCACGATCCGGCCCGACGAGATCTCGATCGACGAGCGTGAGTCGGCCGAGGACGTCGCCCGCACCCTCGCTGCGTACCACGCGATCGTCGCGGCCCGGGTGTTCGACCACGCGGTGCTCGAGCGCATGGCCGCCACCGTCGACGTCCCGATCGTGAACCTGCTGTCGGACCGGGCCCATCCGTGCCAGGCGCTGGCCGACCTGCTCACCCTGCGCGAGCTGTTCGGCGAGCTGGAGGGACGCCGGGTCGCGTACGTCGGGGACGGCAACAACGTCACCGCGTCGCTCGCGTTCGGCGCCGCGCTGACCGGGGTCGACCTCGTCGTCAGCTCTCCGAGCGGGTACGAGCTCGACGAGAACGTCCTCGACCGGGCCCGCAACCTCGGGGGGGCGATCGATCTCGTCGGCGACCCGCACGAGGCCGTCAAGGGTGTCGACGCGGTCTACACCGACACGTGGACCTCGATGGGCGAGGAGCACGAGAGCGAGCTGCGCCGGACGGTGTTCCAGGCGTGGCGCGTCGACGCGGTCCTGATGGAGGCGGCCGGTCCCCAGGCGCGTTTCCTGCACTGCCTGCCCGCCCACCGGGGCGACGAGGTCACCGACGACGTGCTCGACGGCCCCGCGAGCGCGGTCTGGCTCCAGGCCGCCAACCGGATGCACGCCAAGCGGGCGCTGTTCGCGTTCCTGATGGAGGACTGATGGCCACGATGGGCAAGCCCCAACGCCAGCACCGGATCGCGCGGCTGCTCGAGGAGCAGGCGATCTCGAGCCAGGGCCAGATCGTCGACCTGCTCGCGTCCGAAGGCGTCGTCGCGACCCAGGCCACGGTGAGCCGGGACCTCGAGGACCTCGGCGCGGTCAAGGTCCGGATCCCCGGTGGGACGATGGCCTACGCCGTGCCCGAGCACTCGAAGGACGCCGCCAGCCCCGACGACCACCTGCGCCGGGTGATGGGCGAGTTCGTGGTCGACGTCGCCCATTCCGCGAATCTCGCGGTGCTGCGGACCCCGCCGGGATCGGCGCACGTCGTCGCGTCGGCGCTCGACCGCGCCGGCTATCCCGACGTCCTCGGCACGGTCGCCGGCGACGACACGCTGATCCTCGTGTGCGCGGAGTCGGTCGGGGGCGCCGACGTCGCCGCCCGCCTGGCCGGGCTCGCAGGCCTGTAGGAGGAGGACGATGGCTGCCCAGCGTGTGGTGCTCGCATACTCCGGAGGGCTCGACACCTCCGTCGCGGTCGAAGTGGATCCAGGAGGAGTGGGGCGCGGAGGTCGTCGCGCTCGCGGTCGACGTCGGCCAGGAGCCGCACGCCGACGCGGCCTACTGGGAGGCGATCCGTCAGCGGGCGCTCGTCGCCGGGGCGATCGAGGCGCGGGTCGTCGACGCGCGCGAGGAGTACGCGCAGCGTCTGGTCGCCAACGCGATCAAGGCGAACGCCCTGTACGAGGGCAAGTACCCGCTGGTGTCGTCGCTGTCGCGCCCGGTGATCACCCGCCACCTGGTGGCCGCGGCCCGGGAGTTCGGCGCCGACGCCGTCGCCCACGGCTGCACCGGCAAGGGCAACGACCAGGTGCGCTTCGAGGTGAGCCTCCGCGCCCTGGCGCCCGACCTCGAGGTGCTCGCCCCGGTGCGGACGTGGGGCTTCACCCGGCGGGACTCGATCGAGTACGCGGCCCGGTTCGGCATCCCGATCACGGTGTCGGAGGAGCGGCCGTACTCGGTCGACGAGAACATCGTCGGACGTGCCGATCGAGTGCGGCGCGATCGAGGACCCGTGGAACGCTCCGCCCGACGACATCTACGAGCGCACGCGCGCGGTTGCCGACGCGCCCGCCGAGCCGACGGAGCTCGTCGTCGGCTTCGAGCGGGGGTCCCCGGTCACCCTCGACGGTGTCCCGACCCCGCTCCAGCAGATGCTCCCCGAGCTCGACGAGATGGTCGGCGCCTACGGGTTCGGCCGCATCGACATGGTCGAGAACCGCCGGGTCGGGATCAAGAGCCGCGAGGTCTACGAGTGTCCGGGGATGCTCGCGTTGCATCCTCGCCCACGCCGATCTCGAGTCGATCACGCTCGAGCGTGACGTGATGCGCGAGAAGAGCCGCGTCGAGACCCGGTGGGCCGAGACCGTCTACGACGGGCTCTGGTACTCGCCCCTGCGCGAGGCGTTCGACGCGTTCATCGAGTCCACCCAGCGCCACGTGACCGGCGAGGTGCGCCTGCGGCTCCAGCCCGGGCAGTGCACCGTCGTCGGCCGGCGGGCCGAGCGCGGCCTGTACGACTACGCCATGGCCACCTACGAGGCCGACGACGCGTTCCGCCACGAGGACGCCGCCGGGTTCGTGCGCCTCTGGGGCCTCTCGACCGAGATCTGGGCCAAGCGTCAGCGCACCGAGGACCCGGGGGTGCCGACATCGTGACCGATGAACCGCGCACCCTCTGGCACGGGCGGTTCGCCGAGGGCCCGGCCGAGGCACTGATGGCGCTGTCGGTCAGCCTGCCCTTCGACCGGCGGCTGGCCGCCGAGGACATCGAGGGCTCGCGCGCGCACGTCACGATGCTCGCGAGGTCGGGATCCTCACCGCCGGCGAGCGCGACGCCGTCCTCGCCGCGCTCGACGTCGTGGCGGGCGAGCTCGCCACGGGCACGTTCGCGTTCGTCCCGTCCGACGAGGACATCCACACCGCGGTCGAGCGCCGGGTCACCGAGATCGCCGGGCCGGCCGGCGCGAAGCTCCACACCGGGCGGAGCCGCAACGACCAGGTCGCGACCGATCTGCGGCTCTGGACCAAGCGGGCGGCGCGGCCGTGGTCGAGCGCCGCGTCCACGAGCTCCAGGCGGTGCTCGCTGGCGCGGGCCGAGGAGTGCCGGGACCGATGTCGTCGCTTCCCGGCTACACCCACCTCCAGCACGCGCAGCCGGTGCTGCTCGCGCACCACCTCCTCGCCCACGTCTGGGCACTGGGTCGCGACGTCCGCCGCTGGTCGGGACGTGGTCGACGCGGCCGACGTCTCGCCGCTCGGCGCGGGTGCCCTCGCCGGTTCGAGCCTTCCGCTCGACCCCGACCGCACCGCCGCGCTCCTCGGGTTCGGCGCCCGGTTCCAGAACTCGCTCGACGCGGTGTCCGACCGGGACTTCGTCGCCGAGGCCCTCCTCGCCGCCGCGCTCACCCAGGTCCACCTGTCGCGTCATCGGCGAGGAGATCGTGCTCTGGTCGAGCGCCGAGTTCGGCTTCGTCCGGCTTGCCCGACGCGTTCGCGACCGGGTTCGTCGATGCTGCCCGCAGAAGAAGAACCCCGACGTCGCCGAGCTGGTCCGCGGCAAGGCCGGGCGGGTGATCGGCGACCTCACCGGGTTGCTCGTCACCCTCAAGGGTCTCCCGCTCGCGTACAACCGTGACCTGCAGGAGGACAAGGAGCCGCTGTTCGACGCGGTCGACACGTTGCTCGCCTCGCTCCGTCGCGCTCGCCGGGCTCTTCGCCGACCATGACTTCGTCGACCGACGCCATGGCGCCGGGGTGCCGACAGCCCGTACCTCGCCGCGACGGACCTCGCCGAGCTACCTCGTGCGGCGAGGCGACCCCGTTCCGCGACGCGCACGCCGTCGTCGGTGATCTCGTCCGCCGGGCACTCGACGGGGAGGGATCGCTGGCCGACCTCGTGGCCGCCGACGAGCGGCTCGGGCCCGAGGCCGGCCGCGCTGCTCGCGCCCGGCGCGGCCGTCGCGCACCGGGTCACGCCGGGCGGCGGGGGTCCGGTGCCGCTCGCGGCGCAGCTCGGGCCGCGCGTGAGATGCTGGCGGGTCAACGCGCAGTGGCTCGCCGACTGACGCGGGCGTTCTTCGACCGCGACCCGCTGCGCCTGGCGCCGGACCTGCTGCACAAGCTGCTGGTCAGCACCGAGGGCGAGGAGCGGCTGGCGGCCCGGATCGTCGAGGTCGAGGCGTACCGCGGATCGCGCCGATGCGGGGAGCCACGCGTTCCGCGGTCGGACGCCGCGCAACGCCTCGATGTTCGGTCCGCCGGGCCGGCTCTACGTGTACTTCACCTACGGCATGCACTACTGCGCCAACGTCGTCGCCGGCGCGCCGCCGACGGCGATGCCGGCGCGGTGCTCCTGCGGGCCGCGGTCCCGATCGCGGGACTGCCGACGATGCAGTCCGCCGGCCCGCGGCCCGCCGCGACCGGGACCTCTGTCGGGGTCCGGCCCGCCTGGCATGCGGCGTTCGGCCTCGACCGCGACCATCACGACGGTGATCGACCTGGTCCGGGGCCCGATCGGGATCTTCGACGACGGCGGGCGCCCCGCCGGCCCGTCCCGGCCGGTCGATCGCGGATCGGGCTCGCCCGAGTCGCGTGGCGCCGAGCACCGGTGGCGGTGGTTCGTCCGGGACGACCCCCACGTGAGCGGTCGCGCGGCGTGTGACCCCCGGCCACGCTGACGCGACGCCGCCCGGCGCCGTAGCCTCCGACCGTGGTCGGCCCCGAGGTCCGTCTTCAACCCGTTCGACCCCGGGTTCTCCGCCGATCCCTATTCGCACTACGCCGCCCTGCGCACTCGCCGAACCGGTGCACCAGACCGCCATCGGGCCCTGGCTCCTCACCCGCTACGCGGACGTCGTCGCGGTCCTGCGGGACCCGACGGCGAGCGTCGAGGCGACCAACGCGACGCTGACGCCGATGCAGGAGGCAGATGCAGGCGCAGTTGGACGAGCTGGCCGGCGACCGCAGCCGGGGGAGTCGCGCGATGCTCTCGCTCGATCCGCCGGACCACGACCGCCTCCGCCGTCTCGTCGCCAAGGCGTTCACGCCACGGACCGTCGAGCAGCTGGCGCCCGCTCTGCCGGCGGCTCGTCGACGACGCGCTCGACGCCGCCGCGGCGCGCGGCGGGCTCGACGTGATCGCCGACCTCGCGTTCCCGCTGCCGTTCACCGTGATCTCGGAGATGCTCGGCATGCCGACCGACCGGCGTGACGAGCTGCGCGAGTGGTCGGGCGCGCTGGTGAAGACCCTCGATCCCATCCTCACGGCGGACGAGTTCGACTGCCGCCCTCGCCGCCGGCGACGCCATGACCGCCTACGTCCAGCGGTGTCATCGACGCCAAGCGCGCCGAGCCGGCCGCCGATCTGCTGAGCGCGCTTGATCGCCGCCGAGGACGAGGGCGACATGCTCGACGCGCAGGAGCTCATCGACCAGGTGATCCTGCTCTACGTCGCCGGTCACGAGACGACGGTCAACCTCATCGCGCAACGGCACGCTGGCGCTGCTCCGCAATCCGGACCAGGCCGACCGGCTGCGGGACGATCCGACGCTCGACCAGAACGCGATCGAAGAGCTGCTGCGGTTCGACCCGCCGGTGCAGTTCTCGGGCCGGGTCGCGATGCGCGAGCTCGTGCTCGGCGACACGACGATCCCCGAGGGCTCGTTCCTGCTGACGTCGCTCGCTGCGGCCAACCGCGACCCGGCGAAGTGGGGTCCGACGGCGGACGACGCTCGACCTCGGCCCGCGAGCGCCGCGGGCGCACACGTCGTCGTTCGGCGGTGGGATCCACCATTGCCTCGGTGCCGCGCTGGCGCGCCTCGAGGCCGCGCACCGCGATCCCGGCGCTGTTCCGACGGTTCCCCGACCTCGCCCTCGCGACCGACGACCTGGAGTACAACGGCCGCCTCGTGCTGCGCGGGCTGGTCGCCCTGCCCGTCACCTGTCTCTGGAGGCCCATGATGGCCAAGCTCGACGACATCGCCGCCCACCTCGCGGCGGTCCCGATGTTCTCCCAGCTCTCGGCGAAGGAACGGCGGCACGTCGCCAAGGCGCTCGGCGTGCACGAGGTCGCCGACGGCGTGATGCTCGTGCGCCAGGGCGAGGCGGGCGACACCTTCTACGTGATCCTCGACGGCAACGGCGAAGGTCGTGCGCAACGGCCGCAAGATCGCGACCCTCGAGACCGGCGACTGGTTCGGCGAGCTCGCGCTGCTCGACCCGGCGCCGCGCAACGCCGACGTGGTCACGATCGGCCCGGGCACGGTGGGCGTCCTCGACGCCAGGAGCTTCCGCCGGCTCGTCGCCGAGCTCCCGGCGATGACCGCCCGGCTGCTCGCGGGCCTCGCCCGTCGCGTCCGCGACGGCGACCGCCGCGCGGTCGAGTAGCCGCCCGACCGGGTCGCGAGGCGGGGATCACGGGTTGACCCAGACCGTCACGGTGGTGCCCTCGTCGGCCTGGGTGCCCGAGACCGGGCTCTGCTGCCACGCCTTGCCGTCGCTGCCGAGCGGCACCGGCGCGGGCTGGACCTCCACGACGACGTTGGCCTCGAAGCCCGGCGGCGCGGATGGTCGCGGCGGCCTGGTCGGCGATCTGGCCGAGCACGTTCGGGACCGTCAGCACGCGCGGCCGGCCGTTGGCGACGGTGAGGGTGACCGTCGAGCCGGGGCGCACCGGCGTGCCCGGCGACCGGATCCTGCGCGGTCACGTAGCCCGGCGGGTACTTGCGGCTCGGCTGGGCGATCGCTCACGACGCGGAAGCCCTTCTCCGTCAGCGAGCGCGTCGCGGTGATCGCGTCGATCCCGACGACGGAGATGATCCCGGGCACCGGGGGACGGGTCGTGGTCGTGGCCGACCGGCCGCGACGTCCGGCTCGAGCGGGCCCGGTTCGGGGAACTCCGACGACGGGACGTTCGCGAGCGCGCTCGACGCGAACACCTGCCAGATCTGCGCGGGCCATTCGCCGCCCTGGCCGTCGCGACGGGTGCGGGGCGGGATCATCGGCGTGTTGTCGGGGAAGCCGACCCACACCGCGGCGACGAGCTCGGGGCGTGTAGCCCACGAACCAGGCGTTCTTCTGGTCGTCGGTCGTCCCGGTCTTGCCGGCGGCCGGGCGGCCGATGCGGGCGTTGACGCCGGTCCCGCGTCCGACGACCTGCTGGAGGACGCCGTTGACCTGGCGCGCGGTGCGCTCCGAGAGGACGCGGCGTCGGGACCGATCGGTCCTGGTAGAGCACGTGCCCCTTCGGGTCGGTCACCTTGGTCACGAAGACCTGCGGGTGGTGGATGCCGTCGGCGGGGAACGCGCTGTACGCGGCGGCCATGTCCTCGACCGTGACCGCCTCGTCACCGATCGCGATGTTGCGGATCGGGATCGAGGTGCGAGGTGATGCCCATCCGCATGGCCTGGTCGGCGATGCTGCCCAGCCCGGCGTCGAGCGCGAGTTGGCCGTAGACGGTGTTCACCGAGTGCACCGTGGCCTCGGTGAGGTCGAGCCGGCCGAATTGCTCGTCCTGGAAGTTGTGCAGCGGTGGACCGTCGCCGACCTGGTACGCGGGCTGTTGCCCTGGTAGGTCTTCGTGAGCGGGATGCCGTGCTCGAGCGCGGTCGCGAGCACGAACGGCTTGAAGCTGCTCCCGGGCTGGCGGGTCGGGTCGCCGTGCTCGTCGCGGGCGTCGGCGAGGTCGAACTTGGCGTAGGGGAGCGGTCCCCAGAAGTCCTGGCTGCTGGCGTACGCCTTGACGTGGCCGGTCAGGGGGTCGACCGCGACCAGCGCACCCGGCGGGTCGCTCGGGTCGGTCAGGACCCCGTGCAGCGCGGTCTCGGCCTCGTTCTGCCAGGTCGGGTCGAGCGTCGTCTCGATCGTGAGCCCGCCCTGGAACAGCTTGCGTTGGCGATCGGAGCGGGTGGCGCCGAAGTGCGTCGTCGCCGAGGATGAACTGCTTGACCTTCTCGACGAAGAAGGGCGCCGGGTAGCGCTGCTCGTCGACGAGCGGGGACACCCCGAGGGGCGCGGCGGTGTACAGCGTCGCCTCGGGTCCGGTGATCCGGTGCAGCTCCCGCATCCGGGCCAGGACCTCGTTGCGCCGAGCGAGCGCCGCCTCCGGGTGGCGGTAGGGGTCGTAGTCCTCGGGTGAGCGGATGACGCCGGCGAGCAGCGCGCTCTGGGCGAGGTCGAGGTCCTTGGCGTCCTTGCCGAAGTAGGTCCGGGCCGCGGCCTGGACGCCGTAGGCGCCGTTGCCGAAGTAGACGGTGTTGAGGTAGCGCTCCAGGATCGTCTTCTTCGAGTAGCGGTCCTCGAGCTGCACCGCCATGACCGCCTCGTGCAGCTTGCGCTTCAGGCTCTTCTCCGAGCCGAGCATCACGGCCCGCACGTACTGCTGGGTGATGGTCGAGCCGCCCTCCGCGGCCCGGCCCTGCTCGATGTCGTTGCGCAGCGCGCGGACGATGCCGCGCAGCTCGAAGCCGCCGTGCTCGTAGAAGTGCGCGTCCTCGATCGCGATCACCGCGCGCGGCAGGGTCGGGGCCATCTCGGCCAGCGTGACCGGGTCGCGGTCCTCGACGCCGTGCACACGCGTCAGGAGCGACCCGTCGCCCCACAGGATCCGCGAGGACACGGCCTGGTCGTCGGGGAGGTGCAGCTCGGAGGTGTACCGGCAGCTCGGCCCCGACGAGCGCGACGAGCACGACGAGCGCGAGCAGCCGTGAGCGTCGAGTCATCCGGGCCATTGTTCCAAAGGGGCGCAGCGTCCAGGGGGCGCGCTGGTACCGTGCACGCCCGTGCAGCCCCCCACGTCCCGGCCGGTCGACGAGCAGCTCCGGATCCTGACCGCCGGCACGGTCCACTGCATCGACCGCGACGAGCTCGCCGAGCAAGCTCGGTGCCGGCCGGCCCCTGCGGGTCAAGCTCGGGATCGACCCCACGGCGTCGGACATCCACCTCGGCCACACGGTCGTTCTGCACAAGCTGCGGCAATTCCAGGATCTGGGACACCGGGCGGTGCTCATCATCGGCGACTTCACCGCCCGGGTGGGGGATCCGACGGGTCGCTCGGCCACCCGCCCGCCGCTCACGGCCGAGGAGGTCGCCGAGCACGCCCGCACCTACGTCGAGCAGGTGCGGGCGGTGCTGGACTTCTCGCCCGAGCGGCTCGAGCTGGTCAACAACGCCGACTGGCTCGCCCCGATGGACATGGCCGAGGTGCTGCGCCTCACCGGCCGGACCACGGTCGCCGCGGATCATGGAGCGTGACGACTTCTCGGAGCGGTTCCGTGACGGCGTCCCGATCGCCCTGTCCGAGCTGCTGTACCCGCTGCTCCAGGGCACCGACTCGGTCGAGGTCCGTGCCGACGTCGAGCTCGGCGGCACCGACCAGCTCTTCAACAACCTGATGGGCCGGACGCTCCAGGCGCGCGGCCGGGATGCCACCCCAGGTCGTCCTCACGACGCCGCTGCTCGAGGGTCTCGACGGTGAGAAGAAGATGTCGAAGTCGCTCGGCAACTACGTCGGGATCGCCGAGCCCCCGGCGGAGCAGTTCGGCAAGCTCATGAGCATCCCGGACGGCCTGATGCCCCGCTACTTCGAGCTCACGACCGGGTGGCACCCCGATCGGGTCGCCGAGACCGCTCGGCGCGCTCGCCGACGGGTCGCTGGCGCCGGTGGAGGCCAAGCGCCTGCTCGGGCGGACGATCGCCGACCTGTACCACGGGGAGGGGGCCGGCGCGGCGGCCGAGGCCGAGTTCGATCGGGTCTTCAAGGCCCACGCAGACGCCCGTCGGACGTCCCCGACCGGGAGGTCGCCGCCTCGGAGTTCCCGCTCCGGCTGGCCCGGCTGCTCGCGTTGGTCGGGTCTCGTGCCGTCCAACAAGGAGGGCCGGCGCAAGATCGAGCAGGGCGGCGTGCGCATCGCCGGGGAGCGGGTCGCCGATCCCGATCTCGAGGTCGACGCCGACGCGGTGGCGGGCCAGCTCGTCCAGGTCGGCAAGCGGGCCTGGGCCCGCATCGTGGTCCGGCCCGGGTGAGTCAGAGCAGGGTGAGGATGACCAGCGCGACGATCGGCGCCGATCAGGAGCAGGGCGCCGACGACCGAGACCACGGTGCGTGTCGTCGCCGACGCGTTGCCCAGCCCCATGACGTCCATCACCGCCGAGCGCTCGAGCCGCGTCTCCTCGGCGGAGTCGACCTTGGCCTGATGGTCGTGATGGACCGCCTGGTGTCCCTTGCGCTTGCGCGGTCGCTGGTTGGCTCGTCCCATGGCGCAGAAATGTAGTGCCCCGGACTTGACCTACCGGTGCGCGATGCATAGGATCCCCTCTCCGCCCACGGGTGCCTCGGCTTCGGTCGCGCGCCTCTGAGCGGATTGACACGGACGCCCCTCAGGCTCCGCAGAGAGCCGGCAACCTCGCCGAGAGCGGGGTTCCGGGGACGGGTGTCAGCCCGGTGCCCTCCCGACCGCGAAGGTCGGACGCGGTGGCGCCGAGCAGCGGCTCCTTGAAAACGGAACAGTGATGCACACAAGTCAGTGAGGATGCCCTCGCCGGCTTGACGGTCCGCGCATTGCGGTCGTCGAATCGGTGGGATGCATCCAGTCAATTCAATGCTCAACAGGTTCCCTCGGGAGCTTGTCGAGCCAGTTGCCGACCGGGAGTCAGTTTCCCGGAAGGCGGCTCTTTACCCGATCACCGGTCGGATCGTCCTCGGACGCGCCGGCCAACGATCTTGATGGAGAGTTTGATCCTGGCTCAGGACGAACGCTGGCGGCACGCTTAAAACATGCAAGTCGAACGAGAAGCCCGGGCTTGCCCGGGTGGAAAGTGGCGAACGGGTGCGTAACACGTGAGCAACCTGCCCCGAAGACCGGGATAACACCGGGAAACCGGTGCTAATACCGGATGTCTTCACCATGTCGCATGGCAAGGTGAAGAAATGGATTCCGCTTCGGGATGGGCTCGCGGCCTATCAGCTTGTTGGTGGGGTAACGGCCTACCAAGGCAGCGACGGGTAGCTGGTCTGAGAGGATGTCCAGCCACACTGGGACTGAGACACGGCCCAGACTCCTACGGGAGGCAGCAGTTAGGAATCTTGCGCAATGGGCGAAAGCCTGACGCAGCGATGCCGCGTGCGGGATGAAGGCCCTCGGGTCGTAAACCGCTTTCAGCAGGGACGATGATGACGGTACCTGCAGAAGAAGCCCCGGCCAACTACGTGCCAGCAGCCGCGGTAATACGTAGGGGGCAAGCGTTGTCCGGATTTATTGGGCGTAAAGAGCTCGTAGGCGGTTTGGTAAGTCGGGTGTGAAATCTCCACGCTCAACGTGGAGGGGCCACTCGATACTGCCATGACTCGAGTCCGGTAGAGGAGTGTGGAATTCCCGGTGTAGCGGTGAAATGCGCAGATATCGGGAGGAACACCCGTAGCGAAGGCGGCACTCTGGGCCGGAACTGACGCTGAGGAGCGAAAGCGTGGGGAGCAAACAGGATTAGATACCCTGGTAGTCCACGCCGTAAACGTTGGGCACTAGGTGTGGGGATCTATCGACGGTTTCCGTGCCGAAGCTAACGCATTAAGTGCCCCGCCTGGGGAGTACGGCCGCAAGGCTAAAACTCAAAGGAATTGACGGGGGCCCGCACAAGCGGCGGAGCATGTGGCTTAATTCGATGCAACGCGAAGAACCTTACCAAGGCTTGACATTCTGGGTAATCCGTGGAAACACGGTGATCCTTCGGGATCCAGAACAGGTGGTGCATGGCTGTCGTCAGCTCGTGTCGTGAGATGTTGGGTTAAGTCCCGCAACGAGCGCAACCCCTATCCGATGTTGCCACTGGGTAATGCCAAGCACTCTTCGGAGACTGCCGGTGCCAAACCGGAGGAAGGTGGGGATGACGTCAAGTCAGCATGCCCCTTACGTCTTGGGCTGCACACGTGCTACAATGGCCGGTACAAACGGTTCCGAACCCGCGAGGGTGGGGTAATCCGAGAAAACCGGTCTCAGTTCGGATCGCAGTCTGCAACTCGACTGCGTGAAGTCGGAGTCGCTAGTAATCGCAGATCAGCATTGCTGCGGTGAATACGTTCCCGGGCCTTGTACACACCGCCCGTCACACCACGAAAGTCGGCAACACCCGAAGCCGGTGGCCCAACCCTTTTGGGAGGGAGCCGTCGAAGGTGGGGTTGGCGATTGGGGTGAAGTCGTAACAAGGTAGCCGTACCGGAAGGTGCGGCTGGATCACCTCCTTTCTAAGGAGTCAACTGCCCGGTGCCGGAGACGAATGTTCTCCGGAGTCCGCCGGGGAACTCCTACGTCGATCACTGACCAGTCGACCATTCGGTCACGATCCGACCCCGGCAGCCCCGATCTCGATCGAGGTGAGCCGGCACCACCGGACACCGAGTGGCAGGCGCGGGTATCACTGTTCCGTTTTGAGGGAGTCGCAACGCCATCGACCCATCGGGTCGCTTCGGCGCGTGCGCTCCCGGCCCGCTCATCCGTGTGATGAAGGCCGCGAGGCGATCCGTCGCCTCACTCGTCCCTTGAGAACTGCATAGCGAGCACGAGCATCAGAGAAACAAGTCGTGTTTGTAATATCTGAAACACCAACGAATATCCCAAGCTACAAAGAGCCAACGGTGGATGCCTTGGCGCCAGATGCCGATGAAGGACGTGGGTGGCTGCGAAAAGCCATGGGGAGCTGTCTACCAAGCTTTGATCCATGGATGTCCGAATGGGGAAACCCGGCTGGGGTCATGCCCAGTCACCCCTGCCTGAACACATAGGGCAGCGGGAGGGAACCGGGGGAATTGAAACATCTCAGTACCCCGAGGAGAGGAAAGCAACAGCGATTCCCTGAGTAGCGGCGAGCGAAACGGGACGAGCCTAAACCGTCGTAGTGGTACAGCCTGCCGGCGATGCTGCGACGGGGTTGTGGGAGCCATCAGGAAGGACGGCAGACCTTCCAAGGAGTTATCAAGTCGATTGTTAGTGGAAGCGCTCTGGAAAGGCGCGTCGCAGAGGGTAACAACCCCGTACACGAAAACAAACGGCCTCCTGATGGATTTCCCGAGTAACACGGGATCCGGGAAAGCCCGTGTGAATCCGCGAGGACCACCTCGTAAGGCTAAGTACAAGCTGGCGACCGATAGTGCACGAGTACCGTGAGGGAAGGGTGAAAAGTACCCCGGGAGGGGAGTGAAATAGAACCTGAAACCGTTGGCTTACAAGCAGTCAGAGCGTCGTTGTCGACTTCGGTCGGCAGCCGTGATGGCGTGCCTTTTGAAGAATGAACCTGCGAGTTACGGTTCGTGGCAAGGTTAACCCGAGAGGGGGAGCCGGAGCGAAAGCGAGTCTGAACAGGGCGTTCAGTCGCGGGCCGTAGACCCGAAGCCGAGTGATCTAGCCATGGGCAGGTTGAAGCGAAGGTAAGACTTCGTGGAGGACCGAACCCACCGCAGTTGAAAATGCGGGGGATGACCTGTGGTTAGGGGTGAAAGGCCAAGCAAACTCGGTGATAGCTGGTTCTCCCCGAAATGCATTTAGGTGCAGCGTCGCGTGTTCAGTATCGGGGGTAGAGCACTGGATGGTCTAGGGGGCCTACAAGCTTACCGAAATCAACCAAACTCCGAATACCGATACTCCAGAGCCGGCAGTGAGACCATGGGGGCTAAGCTTCATGGTCGAGAGGGAAACAGCCCAGAACGTCAGCTAAGGCCCCAAATTCCATGCTCAGTGGCAAACGATGTGGGATTGCCCAGACAGCCAGGAGGTTGGCTTAGAAGCAGCCATCCTTGAAAGAGTGCGTAACAGCTCACTGGTCGAGTGATCCTCCGCGGACAATGTAACGGGGCTCAAGCATGGAGCCGAAGCTACGTCATTCCCCTTTTTTGGGGGATGGGTAGGGGAGCGTCGATCTCAGCTGTGAAGCCGCCGCGTGAGCGAGTGGTGGAGCGTGGTCGAGTGCGAATGCAGGTATGAGTAGCGAACGAGGGGGGAGGAACCCCTCCGCCGAATGACCAAGGGTTCCTGGGGAAGGCTCATCCGCCCAGGGTTAGTCGGGAGCTAAGGCGAGGCCGAAAGGCGTAGTCGATGCACAACAGGTTGATATTCCTGTACCACCGTGTCCGCGCCCATCCCAAGAGCGAAGCGACTGGAGGCTGTCTTCGGACGAATCCAGCACGTGCGCTGGCGGGAAGCGAAGGGGGGACGCAGGAGGGTAGCTCAACCCAGGCGCTGGTTGTCCTGGGGTAAGCGTGTAGAGGGTCCGATAGGTAAATCCGTCGGGCATGTACCTCGAGACGCGATGCCGAACCGATTCAGGTGAAGTGAGTGATCCCATGCTGCCGAGAAAAGCCTCTAGCGAGCTGACACGGTGCCCGTACCCCAAACCGACTCAGGTGGTCACGTAGAGAATACGAAGGCGATCGGGAGAACTCTGGTTAAGGAACTCGGCAAATTGCCCCCGTAACTTCGGAAGAAGGGGGGCCTCAGTAGGGTGAAGGGACTTGCTCCCCGAGCTCGAGGAGGCCGCAGAGACCAGGGCCAAGCGACTGTTTACTAAAAACACAGGTGCGTGCAAAGCCGTAAGGCGACGTATACGCACTGACGCCTGCCCGGTGCCGGAAGGTTACGGGGAAGGGTTAGCCGCAAGGCGAAGCTCTGAACCTAAGCCCCGGTA